>NZ_LUTR01000017.1 GCF_001597725.1 Neptuniibacter marinus | reverse complement strand
AGATTCGACACCTTTATCAAAACGGGTAACTCTCTCTTTTTCAAGATGATGTGTCAGATCTAGTCTGAGCTAATTCATTTAAGGAAAGATATCCTCTGACTCAAGATTAACGGTGCTTCCTGTTAAGTTACTCTTGTTGTTCATTAACCGTTTTTATCGCAGTTTTGAGTTGTTGGATAAGCTGCTCAGTGTCTTTCATTCCTTTAAGTTGAACCTTCTTATCATCTTGTTTTAGATATAGGCTGATGATGTGCACAAAGTTTTCTTTGTGAGCCTCTACTTCATCTATCTCTCTAAACGTTATACGGGATTCTGTTTCTAGCTGAGGAAAGGAGATAAAGATCGATTTAGGTGAAAATGTCAAAGTGCATCCTTTCATTTCATCTTTAATGTTATCTAGGTTGTGTTTGTACCAACTAGATAGAATCAATCCCACGACTAAGGGCGCTAATAGATAGATTTTAGAAAGATCCATCATCATCAGCATTAACGCCGCGCCAATGAAACCCATTTGGAAATTACTGAATAGGGTAGATCTCTTCTCGAAAAACGCTTTATCCCAAGTGTAATCAGACTGCTCTGTATCCACGAAAAAACCTCTATACTATTGTCTATTTCTGATATATGCCGGAGCTGAGTCTCGCTTGCTACTCGATATTTTGCAAGCCAGATTTATAACGAAATAGTGGGATAAACCTATAAGGCCATTTTTATCTAAGTCTGTATAGATTAAGCTGTGCAGATATCAATTCGGTCAGGGAGTTTCTGAATGTTGAGTTACAAAGTATTGGGTTTTGGGGTGTTAATGGCGCTATTTTTGGCAGGCTGCTCTGAAGATCCAAATGATAGTAAAGGGGTAGCTGAAAGCGCTTCTGCTCCAGAATCCATTTCTGTCCAAAATAATACTCAAACATTAACGGTGTTAGATATATCGGAACGAGAGTTTGGTGATGTAAATGCAATATCGCTTCTGTTTAATACACCGATAAAGCCGGATCAGGCCTTCACATCTTTTATCAAAACCGAGCCTGAATTAGGGAAGCCTGTGTTAAGTAAAGATGGAAGAACTCTCCACTTTACCGGTATCTCTCCCGTTACTGAATATGATATCCATGTTGCTTCTGGCTTAGTGGCTGAAAATGGAACCCAAATTAGCAAAGGATTATCAACAACAGTTAAAACCCGAGCACTTTCTAGTTTAGTTTCTTTTGAGACCGATGGGGTTGTTATGATCCCCGGCAAGGTTGATTCACTTGCCCTATTGGCGATCAATGTACCTGAAGCTGACGTCACTATTTATAAGGTTAAACCGGATCAATTGGTCTCTTTCTTTAATGAATATGCTTCACTGTCAACAGGGGACCGTTGGTATAATGATGAAACGCGTTTAGCTAATACTGTGGATCACCTGTATAGCACAAGAGTGAAAATTAGTGAGAAAAAGAATCAACGTAACCGTGCTAGTTTTCCGATTAATTTAGTACCCAATATTGATGATGGTGGTTTATACCTTGCGACGGTAAGAGCGCCAGGTGGTTTTGATTTCCAAGCAACTTGGTTTACGGTTTCATCTATAGGTATTCAAGCACGTGATTACGGTAAGCATACCCGTTTTATTACCCAAGATGCTAAGAGTGGTGCTTTACTCGAAGGTGTTGATTTAGAAATCTTAGATTACAATAATAAAGTTATTAGCTCAGGTACCAGTGATAAAGAGGGTGCTTGGGATCTTAGTAATGCTTGGCAAAAAAAATCCCCTCGCTTGATTATGGCAACCAAAGGTAATCAAGTTTCTGTATTAGCCTATCATACCCCTGACTTTGACCTTTCTAGTTTTGACCTATCTGGCCGAGCTGTAAGGGAGGTTGAGCATTTTGTGTACTCGCCTCGGGATATTTATCGTCCAGGTGAAGAACTGATTTTAAGCACATTGACTCGTGATATGGATGGCCAGTTAATCGGGGGCCCCATTTATATTGAGTTGATTAAGCCTGATGGCCAGAGTGCAGGAAAGTGGCGGGTAGGTGCCTCAACGCCTGGTTATTATGAATTTCGACATGCAATTTCCGATTCTGCACCGCTTGGCGAGTGGCAGGCACATGTATTTAGCTCAGCGCAGCCGAAACCTAAAGTACGTTTTAAGTTTAAAGTAGAAGAGTTTTTACCTGAACGCCTACGTCTTGTTTTTAATCAGCAAAAGCTTCTGAGCTTTAATCAAAATGATCTTATTTCTGTACCGGTTGTGGGTGAGTATCTATATGGCGCGCCAGCGGCAGGAAACCGTTTAGATACTCTAGCCATCATCAGCGGATGGGCATCCCCTTTCGATGAATTAAAAGATTTTAGATTTGGAGAGGCTGAGAGCGTTGCTCGTAATCAATTTAGTTTAGATTCGGTTGAGCTTAATAGTCAGGGCGAAACGATAACCGAGCTGAATAAAAATCAGTTTGATTGGAACCGTATCTCTACACCTACACGTCTACGTTTAAGTTATAGCCTATTTGAAAGTGGTGGTCGGGCAATTAACCGTACTCAATCAGTACTGCTTTGGCCTCGTAGTAGCTTCATTGGCGTCAAACCAAGGTTTAAAAATAATATATCTGAGACAGAGCAGGATGTTGAATTTGATCTTGTTCGAGCGGATGGGCAGGGTAATCTGCAGGCAAAAGGTGAAGCTAAAGCAACCCTCTATCGTATTGAAGAGAAATATTTTTGGAGCCATACCCCCGAGCGAGGTTGGCATTACCAGATTGAGAAGAATGAATACCCTGTCGCTAATGATGTGATCAATTTCGCGGATAATACTCGTCCGTCACTCAAGGTACCTGTTGAGTGGGGACGCTACCGATTAGAACTTGATGACTATGAGGGTAAAAGTAAGACTGTTTATAGATTCCAAGCAGGGGAAGGCTGGTACAACCGTTGGAATAGTGTATCGGAGCAAATTCGCCCAGATAAAGTTACAGTGGCGCTGGATAAGGCTGCTTATAAAGCGGGCGATAAAGTTAAAGTTCGATTGGCTTCACCAACTGAAGGTAGGGCTTTAGTTCTGCTTGAAACAGACCAAGTGCTAAGTACCGTTGAGGTGAAATTAGATAACCGCGAGGCGGAAGTTGAGATTCAACTGCCGCAACTTCTTGCTCGGCATGATGCTTATATTTCTGCTTTTGTTATTGCACCTACAGATCAGAAAGAGAAAGTGAGTAAGCGTAGCTTTGGTATAGCTCACCTTCCTTTAGATCGTTCAGGGCGCGAGCTGGATGTCAAAATTGATGTGGCTGACAAATTGCTGCCTGAAAGCCGTGCAGATATTAAAGTACAGGTTAATGATAAAAACGGTAACCCCGTTACAGGTGATGTTTATATCACGTTAAGTGCAGTCGATAGTGGTGTTTTGAGTGTAACCGGTTATAAACAGCCCGATCCGTTTCAGTTCTTCTACGGTCAACGTCGTTACAATGCATCGATTACCGATATGTATGATGACTTAGCTGAACCGGTCTTGAGTGATCAGGCGGAAGTACGTTGGGGTGGTGATGGCGAGCTAGAACGAGGAGGTGAGGCTCCACCCAGTGATGTGCAGATTGTTAGTTTATTTAGCTCTATCGTGAAAGTGGAGCAGGGTGAGGCTTCTATCCCGCTAGAGCTTCCTGCTTTTGATGGTGAGTTAACCTTAAATGCAGTCGCTATGGGTAGTGATCAGTTTGGCACTAAAATGGAGACAACTAAGGTTGCTTCACCGGTGGTGGCGCAACTCTCTATGCCAAGGTTTTTAGCTATAGGGGATGAAGCGGTTTTAGCGTTGGATCTAGCTAATGTAAGCGGCTTAACTCAAGACGTTGAGGTCTCTATTGATGTTCAAGGTTCGGTTGTGTTTGATGCTAAACAGCATCGTGTTCAGCTGGATGATGGGCAAAAGCAGATCATTCACCTACCTGTTAAAGCAAGTGCTATAGGCGAAGGTGATATCACTGCTGAAATTACACTAACGGATGACAAGGGTAAGGTTATTAAACTTTACCGTGAGTGGTCTATAGGTGTGCGTGCTGCTTATCCTGCAACTTACGGCCAGATCAGTGAGTACTTGAAGAAGGGCGAGAAAATTAGCTTCCCTGCGGATGCCTTGCAAACGCTCGCCGGTGATACGCTTAAAGCTCAGTTAAGAGTGGCAGATACACCCGATTTAGGTTCCGCTAATCACTTTAAAAGTTTGATGCGTTATCCCTATGCTTGCTTAGAGCAAACCACGAGTAAGTCCCAACCTATTGCGGTGCTTTTCGAACATGAGGAGCTACCCGAATTTGCTCAAGAAGTGAGTAATAGAGAGATTGAACAACGGATTAATAACGCGTTGGCTCGTTACACTGAATTACAAAAAGCGAATGGTTCATTTGGTTTGTGGGATAAGTTTTCACCAGAGGAACATTGGTTGACAGCGTATGCAACTGACTTTTTGTTGCAACTTAAACAGTCAGGCGTTTCGGTACCTGAGCCACTGTTAAATAATGCTCGAAATCGTTTAAACACTTATGTGCATAAACGTACCGCTCAGACTGTAAAAGTGTGGACAGACATTCCATCCCATTATGAGATCTCATACAGAGCTTATGCTGCTTACCTTTTAGCTCAAGAGGGGCGCGTCACATTAGGTCCTTTACGAGAGATGGCAGAAAAACAACTAGATGATGCACGGGGCGTGTTGCCAGGGGTTCATTTAGGATTAGCGATGATCGAAACAGGTAGTGTTGAAGAGGGTGAGAAATTAGTCTCTGATGCACTTTCTGTAAAAAGAGCAGAGGGATATTTAGGCGATTATGGTTCGGTTGTCCGTGATCAATCGATGGCGATGTATACTATTATCGCTGCTAAATCTGCATCTGAGGGATTGACTCTGCAGGCACTGCAACAGTTACCCGAGCTCCTTGTGGAGTTGAAACAGCAACGATGGCTGAGTACTCAGGAAAAAGCCGCTTTGTTACGTTTAGCGTCTGAACTATATCAGTTGGATAAAGATGGGAACTGGACCGGTGATCTGGTACAAGGCCAAATTGCTGAACTGGTTTCAGCATCAGGGGCGTTAGGTAAAAATATTGATAAGGAATCTCTACATGAGACACACTTTATCAATAAAGGAGATAAGCCTGTATTTGCTAGTTTTAGCTGGACAGGACTACCTATAGAGATGCCATCTTCATTGGATGAAGGGGTGCGTGTTCGAGTTGATCACTTCAAAGTGGTTAATGAAAAGGCTGTCGAACTTAAGAAAGATCAGGTGCTTAAAATAGGTGAAGTTGTATTAACACGGGTTCGTTTATACAGTGAGAAACCTGTACCTGATGGGCTACTTGTGAACTTAATTCCTGCCGGTGTGGAGCTAGAAAATCAGAATCTACAGAATGCATTAAAACTAGATAGTATTCAGCTTTACGGTAAGGCTATTCAGCAGGAAGCAAACATTGTTTATCAGGCTTATAAAGATGATCGCTATGTGGCTGCTGTTAATCTTCCTGCTAAGCGAGAACAAACTTTGTATTTCTTATCAAGAGCGGTAACTCCAGGCTCTTATGCTGTGCCGCCTGCGATGGTTGAATCGATGTATAAACCATCGATACGAGGTATTAGCAATAGTATTAAGTCGATTTCGGTGATGCCATAACTTGTGATGGGTCGGTTTAAATATGCTTTAGGTTTGCTGGTGGTGGTTTGCTTTGTTTTAAGTGGACTACTGCTAGCAGATATTTTTTATCCCTTAAAGCAGCCGCAACATGATCAAAACTTTGCCAGTATCGTATTGGACAGGCAAGGGGAGCCTCTACGTTCATTTGCAGACAGTAAGGGGGTATGGCGCTACGAAGTCAGCTTAGCGGATGTATCCCCTTATTATCTTGAAGCGCTGATAGGTTATGAAGACCGGTATTTCTATTCCCATTGGGGCATAAACCCTTTCAGTTTGGTGCGGGCCGGTTGGCAGTATCTAAAAGAGGGTAAGATTATTTCGGGCGGCTCAACGCTTACAATGCAAGTGGCCCGTATCTTATATCCTCATCCGAGAACCTTTGCTGGGAAATGTCAGCAATTACTGCGGGCATTACAGCTAGAGTGGCACCTTAGTAAACAGGAGATACTGGAGCTTTATCTAAACTACGCCCCTTTTGGTGGAACTTTAGAGGGCGTGCAAGCCGCCAGTTTACAATATTTACATAAGCCTGCTTCTTCATTGAGATATTCTGAGGCCGCCTTGTTAGCGGTATTGCCTCAAGCGCCATCGCGCTTGAGACCTGATAGACATCCACAGCGAGCAGAGCGGGCGCGGAATAAAGTGCTGGAGCGTATGCTCAGTCAACGGCTTTGGAGAGACGCTGTTGTAACGTCGGCTAAACAAGAGCATGTAGCGGTGTGGCCATTAGCAACACCGGTTGATGCGCCTTTGTTAAGTCGTCGATTACATCGACAGTATGCCGCAGAGCGAGTGATTAGTAGTACAGTAGATCTAAGTTTACAGCAGCAGTTTGCAGATAGAGTCAAAAGTTACGTCTCACCCTTACAGGGGGAACTATCCGCTGCGGCTCTGTTAGTGGATAACCGTTCACATCAAGTATTAGCCTATGTAGGTTCTGCTGATTTCTTTGATAATAAGCGAGCGGGTCATGTTGATATGACAACCGCTGTACGCTCACCAGGCTCAACACTTAAACCTTTTCTATTTGCCTTAGCTTTAGATGAAAACCTAATTCATAGTGAATCTTTGTTGGCGGATGTGCCTAGAGTGGCGAATAATTATCGGCCTGGAAATTTTAGTCAAGGGTTCTCGGGGCCGGTGTCGGCTTCTGAAGCATTGACCCGTTCCTTAAATCTCCCATTCGTACAGCTTATTGAAGCTTATGGAGCACAAAATTTTGTTAATAAATTACATCATGTAGGCACAGAGTTAACGATCCCAGATGATGATGCAAACCCCGCTATTATCTTAGGTGGCACTGGATTTACTTTGGAGAAATTAGTGACGATCTATAGTGCATTGGCTAATAAGGGGAGTGTTTATCCACTTAGGTATACGCCAGCTACGGCTGAGGAAAAGAGTCGTCAATTAATGACCCCCGAGGCGGCTTGGATTACATGGAAGGTTTTGAACGGAGTTAAGTTGCCACGCAATCTACGTTACGGTGTATCACGTCAGAATTTGCCAGCAATCGGTTGGAAAACGGGTACTAGCTGGAATTATCGTGATGTTTGGGCAGTCGGGGTGTCAAAGGAATATACCTTAGGGGTGTGGTTGGGTAGGCCTGATGGCAAACCTATGGAAAAGACTATGGGTAGCGTATTGGCAGGTCCTTTGCTATTTAGTTTGTTCAATCAATTAAATACCAGAGGAGAGGAGATTGAACAGCCCGCATCGGTTTCAGAGCAAAAAGTGTGCTGGCCTGATGGGAGGAAAGAGACGTTTGTTGATCCTGAAAACTGCCATATAAAACGTATGGCTTATGTCATTAATGATTCTACTCCACGGACTTTAGCATTTGGCTATCAGTGGGGAGAGAAGTCCCCTCAGTTTTTTACACCTGAATTGAATTATTTAGTTAATCACGACAGCTTACAGCGTGTTACACGTGAGTGTGATAACGATGCAATCGCGCAAACCGCTTATCTTTGGCCTAATGCGTTAGAGCCTTGGGTGAAACCCTCACAGAGAATGTTTTATCAACTGCCTCGGTTTGATTCTCGCTGCAACGTGATCCCGCAAGAGAGCGCTCCTCTACGTATTACTGGCATAAATCAGGGGCAAGTTTACTATGTTTTAGATCATCAGATGGTCACGCTTAGTGCTGAAGTGGAAGGTGCTGCAGGAGAGCTGTATTGGTATCTCAATGGCAAACTACAGGATTCCCGTAGTACAAAATTAACCCTCCAATTAAAAACACGCCAGCAATATAAGCTTTATGTTCAAGATAAAACGGGGTCGAATGGGCGAGTTGAGTTTGAAATTTTATAATCAACTTGCTGCTAAATAAGCAATAGCTTATATTTGTAAGGGACTATCAACAATACAAATAAAATAAAGATGGCGCTTATGAACTTTACTCATCGATTTAAAGGCTTGAGCCTTTCCTGTTTACTTCTATCTTCTTCTATTTATGCTGCGAGTCCTGCAGATAAATATCCAGAATCAATGCTTTATAGCCATCCTGTCAAAATTGCAGAGCATGTGTGGTCTGCTATTGGAGCCACTCAGTATTACAGTTATGAAAATGGTGGGCATAATAATAATTTATCTTTTGTGATTGGAGAGGAAGCGGTATTAGTTGTTAATGGTGGCGCTTCTTATCAACTTGCTAAAGCCTTACATGATGAGATTAAAAAACAGACAACGCTTCCAGTAAAGTACGTGGTTGATGAAAATGGTCAATCCCATGCAACACTCGGTAATAGTTATTGGAAGGAGCAGGGTGCGACGATAATTGCTCATGAGGATGCCCTAGAAGAGATTGAGGAAAAAGGCTTGGATGGTTTGGAAAGCCTTAAACTTATTCTTAAAGAGCGCTTTGAAAATACATCCTTAGTTGAGATTGATCAGACATTTAAAGAAACAATGTCACTTGATTTAGGTGGATTGCAGGTCGAATTAATCCATTTTGGCCCTGCTCACTCTGCGGGTGATATTTCTGTTTTTATTCCATCCAGTAATGTATTAATTGCGGGGGATATGGCTTTTCATCAACGCTTATTGCCCGTTTTTCCTGACACAGATACTGCCGAATGGTTAGCGACATGGCAGACTAAATTTGCACCTTATGCGGCGGATAAAATTATTATCCCAGGCCATGGTGAGGCGACTGATTTTAAAACAGTAGATCAATGGACGCGGGGTTATCTCGAATATATTCGCGGTAAAGTGGGTGAACTTATAGAAGAGGGGGGCATGCTTGAAGATGCCTATAAAATTGACCAAAGTCCTTATGCCCACTTAGAAACATTTGATGCCTTGGCCGCTAAAAACGCAGGTCGGATTTTTGAAGCAATGGAGTTTGAATAAAAGATATCCAATAGATGGAGCGTAAATTCCATTGAGCTCTTATTAGAGGCTAATATCAAACAGACGAATTAAGATTAATTCATCTGTTTGATTTATTCTGCTAGTTTTAGTCTATACAGCTTATTTACGGATACCTTCGATATTAAGATCCATATAAACGGTTTCTGCGGCTGGGCCTAGCTCATAGTTCATACCAAACTCTTTAGGTGTGAGCTCAAGAGTACCAGAAAAACCAACTCGGTAACCGCCCCAAGGGTCTTCACCTTCGCCAACTTTGTTCACATCAATAGAAACCTCTTTAGTGGTTCCGTAAAGCGTCAGCATGCCTTTCATTACACCACCGCCATCAGCATTCGGAGCAAAGGATGTACTTTTAAATGATGCGGTTGGGTGTTCTTCTACATTTAAATACTCGTCACCACGAATATGTTTATTACGTTCGGCGTGGTTTGAGTCGAATGAGGCAACATCGACCTCCACATTGATTGATGCGTCAGCAGGTGATTTTGCATCATAAGAAAAGTCGCCCTTAAAAGTACTAAAACGACCAGTTAGCCAACTAATGCCTAAATGACTAATGCGAAACCCAATAGATGCATGAGCGCCTTTTGTATCAATGACATAATCTGCTGCATACAAAGGTGTGGTTGATATCAGTGAGGCTAGTGTTAGCCCTTTAATAAGTTTTCCTTTCATTCTGTTTCCTCGCGTAGCGCAAGCATGCGCTTTAAAGTTGAATCTTTATCGATAAAGTGGTGTTTTAACGCTGCAGCGGCATGTAGCCCCGCTAGTAAAATAAGTGATGTTGCTACGATAAAATGAATCTTGCCGGCAATATCTTCTTGGTTTCCTATTCCAATTGGGAGTGCTGGAATACTAAACAGGTTAAAAAACTCAATTGCTCGGCCATCTGCAGTAGAGATTAAATAACCGGAGATAACAGTGAACAGTACTAATAAATACAATAAACCATGAGCCATTTTTGCAACGAATAAGAGAGGTGCCGGTTGCGGCAGCGCAGCAGGTGGTTTATTAAAAATACGCCAAACAATACGTAGAAGCAGAGTCATTGCGACAAGAATACCAATGCTTTTATGCCAGACAGGCACAGTCTTATAGGCTGGGTCGTAATAATCTAAGGTCTCTATATACCACCCGAGGGGGTAGAGCCCAATAATGGCAAATGCCATCAGCCAGTGCATGAAGACAGGTCCCCAGCCATAATTTTTTTCATCGTTAGTGAGTTTATGATTAAAAACCATTATCAACTTATCCCGTTGGCTACGATTAATTGCTTTTTGTAATATAAAGACCGATCATTAATGCGTCCAATGCATATTTTATATCATGGTTATGCCTTAAATGAATTTACGTTCAGTCGATCTTAATTTACTTGTGGTGCTTCAAGTGCTTCTCGATGAGCAGCATGTTTCTAAAGCAGCAAAAAAATTGCAAATGAGCCAGCCAGCAGTAAGCCGAGCTTTACAGCGCTTACGGCAGACACTCGATGATCCTATTTTAGTTAGAACGCTCAATGGTTACGATCTGAGCGCTCGTGCAGTTACTATTCGTCAGCAGCTTAAGCAGGTTTTGTTGGATGTAGAAGGCATTATGCAGCCAGAACATTTTGATCCAAGTAAAGCTGAAGGTGTATTGAAATTAACGGGTTTAGATTTAGAGCTTGTTTTGTTAATGCCTACAGTTGTCAAGATGTTACGTCTTAAGGCGCCTAATTTACGTGTTGAAATTGTGCCACAGCGGAGTGAACACTTTGATCTTTTAGAGCAAGGGGAGGTGCATTTTTTAGCAACAGGTTTACAGCCAAAAACCGTGCAGGATCAATATCGAAGGATGGAGGTAGTTAAGACGAACCATGTTTGTGTGATGGATAAAAATAACCCTTTAGCTAAAGGGATGACACTAGAGCAATATGTTGCCGCTTCCCATGGGCTCGTTTCTATTACTGGCAAAGGGCCGGGAGTCATGGATGAAGTATTAACGGAGATGGGCTATAAGCGAAAAATTATGCTTCGTTTAGCTAATTTTATGTCTGTTTCAGCTTTTTGTAGCGGCTCTGATCTTGTTTTTACATTGCCTGAGATTATGGGTAAACACTTAATGTTCAATGACGACTTAGTTATTCGACCACTGCCAAAAGAGGTTGATCTGCCGAATGTGACGTTTTATTTTTATTGGCATGAGCGTTTTCAACATGATCCTATGTGTTCTTGGGTACGCTCGGAATTAGAGCAATTATTAGAAAATAGCTCAGTCTAAGGTCAGTATTTTTTAAATAAGTTTTTCCTCTTATAGGTGACTTCCCTCCATCATCTGCATAGCTTCATTGCTCCAGCGTAGTGATTCAAAATAAGCTTCTGCATATAGCTTACGCAGTTCCTCAGGGAGAGTGAAACTAGATTGGCCAATTATATAGAGATTAACTGTTTGTAATAGTTTTCCTGCTTTACCTTCATAACCGGAAATAGCTCTCACAATATCTTCTGATACAGATAATTGGCCGAGAAGCGTACTTTGTTCTACTCCAAGTAGTGCGTCTAAGATGGATAGCACCCCTGTGATAAAAGCTAATTCAGGGTCAATTCCATCAGTTGCTTGGGCTATAAATTCACACATACGTGCGGTGATCAGTATCTGCCGTATCAGCTCATTTGGCTTATCATTATTGCTCGATAGTGCTAAAAGAGTGGCCCATTTGTTTATTTCATTTAAACCTAGAGCAATAATCGCCTGGGTTAAATTTTCTATTTGATTTGGTAAATTGTACTGTGCTGAGTTAACTATACGTAAAAGCTTAAAAGTGAGCTGAGGGTCCCGACAGATAATGTCCGAGAGGGTCGCTGCGGTTACATCCTCATCTTGAAGGGCCGCTAGTAGATGAATCACAATCGCTTGGTTAGAGGTTAATTTCTTTCCTTGGATTTTTGTGGGTTGCGATAAAAAGTTACCTTGGAATAGTCGAAACCCCAATTTATAGCAGGTTTCATACTCCTCGTAACTTCCAACATTTTCTGCCAAGGCTGTGACTTTAAAACGTTGAATCTGTTTTAAATGGGCCGATATATCAGACTGACTATGTTTGATGATATCAACCCTAACTACATGGGCAAGCTCAAGTAGGGGATTGTATTTTTCAGAATAGGTAAAGTCATCGATGACTAGACGGTATCCAGCTTCGACATAACCTTTAAGTGAATTAAGGAGCTTTGGTGTGATCTCCTGATCTATTTGGATCTCAATGACTAAATTATGGCGGGATAAGCTTGGTAAACTCTCTGTTTTGATAAAACTCTCAGTAACATTGAGAAAAGCGGGTAGTGATTTTAAAGTGCCTGAATCATAGATGCTGGTGAAGTTATTAATCAGCACATTGCAGGCTTCCTGATCGCCGTTTAAAAATTTTGCTACCTCATTGCCGTTTTCGGAATGATAGAGTAGTTCGTAAGCAACAACGTTAAGGTTACGATCGAAGATTGGCTGACGTGAAAGGCCTAATTGATTAAAGTGTTCATCCATGTTGCTTTACCTTTGATTATCCCAAGACGCATATACTTAAGTTAGTGTATGGGCCTATAAATATTGCCGCAATAATTGATCCATATAAAACAGAAAAAAATTAGATCAATATCAGTAAATTACGATCTTTCTCGTCTCAGTATAGCCCTATCTTTTGGGAATCTTCGTTCATATCCGGTTTTATTATTTAAAGTTAATTCTTTTTAGAAAAGCTATAAGTTTTAGTCATAGGACTTTAGTATATGTGTAAAGAAGATCTATGAGAGTTATCCCATTCAAAACTATCCGTTACCTAATAAGATTACCTAAGATGTGTATGCTTGACCGTCACTATGGTTGTGCATAATACCACGTTGAAAACGTTCCAAGCAGGACGTTAATTACAACGACGGTTTCAGCGGATATTCTTCGGGACCAGGTCTTAATGATGCTCAGTTGTTCTGTACCGATTATGGCAGGGGTTATATGGTGGTATGTCAGAAAGTTACTAAAGCACTACGGGGATGATTAAGCACTTCTGTTGAGCTATTTAGGTGGTTTTGAAACATAGAAAGACTAAAAAACAATAAGTTAAGCATATTGCATTTGCATCTTGTTTTTTCACTGGTATACTGCGCGCCTGTCTTACGGAAACGCCCTTAAGGCAAGGCTTACAGGCCACGCGATGGTGGCCCTGTTGGTCCTTCCGCAATGATAAATCGTGAACCTGGTCAGGCCCGGAAGGGAGCAGCCACAGCGATGGATTCATGTGCCGGAATGTGGCTGGCGGGGTCACCCCCAATCTCTATT
Source organism: Neptuniibacter marinus (assembly GCF_001597725.1). Lineage (GTDB taxonomy): Bacteria > Pseudomonadota > Gammaproteobacteria > Pseudomonadales > Balneatricaceae > Neptuniibacter > Neptuniibacter marinus. The sequence continues at coordinate 55,198 of NZ_LUTR01000017.1, read as the reverse complement.
TCTAGTACCATCTCTCCATTTTCTAATCCCTTATGTATGAAAAATTCTCATTCAGCTTTTCAATTTAGACGTCTACACTAAATTCACCGTTTCATTTTTTAATCCATAGTCGATACTTCGGTTGCTATGGAGCAGCATGTGCGCAAGGTGGCGATTTGCTATGCTGAAACTTGTTAAAGACTTTCATAATTACCAGTTTGTTTATTATTGGATCGATAACCAACGAAAAAAGGTTAGTCCAAGCCTTCCAACAAAACAGTATGCGACAGAATGGTTAATTCACTATCATTTTGAAACTTACTCAGGGCGAGAACGTCGTCGCCGGATGCTGGATCGACGTTCTGAATCTCAGAAGATAAATTTGCGGGGTGTACAGATTTTCTTCTCTAAACGAAAGGGATTAACGAAGGGGCGACGTCGCTCAGACCTTAACGTAGAAGTCGATTTTGATCTGTCTAAAAAGAAACTGAATAAACTGCGCAGCGCTTAATTTGTTGACTTATTGATCAGAAGTACTATATTTTATGGTAGTATTTAAAACGCTTGTTAGATTACTAGTGTTTAATTCAATATGGCATAAGCAGTATTGTCGTTTCTTATGGATAAGTTGGACGGTTCATTGAGATTGGTTAAAGATCTAAGTTCATCGGGCATTGTTTATTTTTGGATAGATAAAGACGAACAAAAGCTGAGTCCCGATATTCCTAGCCTACCGCTTGCAGAGGAGTGGTGGACAAATTACCTGTTCTCACTGTTTGATGGGCCAGAAAGACGTTACTCTCTGATTGATCGCCGACAAGATAAAAATCAACGTAAAGATATAGACCAGCAGCTGTTTTCTAACCGTTTAAACCCCGCAGGCAGGCGGGAATCGGATAAACCTATTCAGGTGGATTTAGATCGCGTTGCTGATAAGCTCAAAATTTATTACAGCTAACTCTTATCCCTTATCCCTTATCCCTAATTTTGCTTCTGTGGAGTGAGGTGCAGTTTTCTATGTTTAAAAACTGCACATTACTTAGCTATATTTACCAGCTTTTATAAGGTAGGAATTTACCATTTAGCGTGAGTAATACGCGGTCACCTTTAGGGTCTTCAATTTTATCGACCTCCATGGAGAAGTCGATTGCACTCATAATGCCATCCCCAAATTTTTCTTGGATCACTTCTTTCAGTGTTTCTCCATAGACTCCAACTACCTCATATAATCGGTAGATAAGTGGATCTGTTGGCACTTGCTGATCCCAAACTTTTGTTGGATAAGCTTCTAAAGCAGTTGTGACTTCTGGCCCTAGGCCTAAATAATTAGTGATTTTCTTAGCGGCCTCTGGGGAGGCGCTGTTCATGCCAAGGCAGGCAGATGTAAGCCATACAGGAGACATGCCGAGATCAGTCCCTATTTTTTCCCAGCTTAGTTTCTTCTCTATTTTGGCTGTGACTATCGCATCAGTCATTGCTAACTTGTCCATTCAAATCTCCTCACTATCGTAAATAACGGCGTACTGAGAATCTGGTGTATATAAGGGCGAACATCGAAGTGTTAGGTAGTAAATTGCACAATATTGGTGCTTGAGTTCTTCGATATCTAACTACAGCCAGTTATTTACATTGATTTATTTAGTTTCATATAGGTAAAAGCAAAGGAGGTGCCAAGTTATTTAATGGATCTATCTAAGCTTTTTAGGGCGCTTTTGGTTATATTGAGTAATCCTTTTAAGTACATGGCAACATTGAGGTTAGTGTCAGTGGAGACGGTATTAAAATATATCTGGATAGCTGTTTTCGTTACAGTACTGGTCTGGTCAGGTATTCATCCGAAAGAGCAGATGACGTGGTTTTTAGAGGTATTACCTGCGCTGCTTGGCGTTGGCTTATTAATAGTGACCTATAATCGCTTTAGATTAACGCCTCTCTTGTATCTGTTTATCTTAATACATTGCATTATTTTAATGGTGGGAGGTCACTATACCTACGCTGAGGTTCCTCTATTTGATTGGCTCAGAGATGGCTTAGGTGGTGAACGTAATAACTACGATAAAGTAGGGCATTTTGCTCAAGGTTTTGTGCCTGCTCTGTTAACTAGAGAGATATTGCTTAGAAAGGCAGTCGTCAACGGTGCTACGTGGCTGAATTTTTTTATTATCTCGATCTGCCTAGCGGTGAGTGCTTTTTATGAATTGCTGGAATGGTGGGTTGCTTTAGCTATAGGTCAAGATGCAGATGCGTTCTTAGGTACACAAGGTTATATCTGGGATACTCAGTCAGATATGGGCTGTGCACTATTGGGCGCGATCAGTTGTTTACTGCTTTTATCTAAATGGCATGACCAGCAGCTTTCTAAATACCCAAGCCGTTTACTGACAAAGGGATAGGTCTACATTGCCAAGTGGGTAGACATATAATCGATAAGCATCCGGACTTTAGGTGATACATATCTGTTCTGTGGATATAACGCCCAGATACCTTCATCGTCAGGTTGATAGTTCTTGAGCAAGGGGATTAATTGGTGGCTATCAAGGTGTTCCTGTACATAGTAATCAGGTAGTTGAACAAGGCCTAAGCCTTTAAGCGCCGCATCAACGAGGGCGGGGCCACTATTAAAATTTAAGCTCCCATGTATCTTAATATTATGTTCCTGTCCGTTTTCCTGAAATCGCCAAAACTGAAGTGTTCCTTGTAAACAGTTATGTTGTTCCAGCTCTGTAAGTAGGTGTGGCTCTCCATGGTTAGATAGATAGGTGGGAGAGGCACAGACAAACAACCGTCTTGAGGCTAGCCGTTTTGCCATCATACTTGAGTCGTCCAGCTTGCCGAGCCTAATGGCTAGATCAAAGCCGGAATCAACCAGATCTATTTTTTGATTGGTAAATAGGCATTCAATCTCTAATTCAGGGTAGAGGAGGGAGAAGTCATTTAGCATAGGCGCTATCTTACTCTCACCAAAGGATGTGGGAGCGGTTAAGCGCAGCCGTCCTTTTGGTGTGTTTTGTAATTGTGTAAGAACCCGCTCAGCTTCACCAAGCCCATCTAATAATTGGCGACAGTGTTGGTAATAGATACCACCGGCTTCAGTGATAGAGACCTTTCGGGTGGTTCTGTAGAACAGTTTGGTTGATAAGCGCTTTTCGAGTGCACTTATCTGGCGGCTAACTTGGGCTGTGGATATACCTAGTTGTCGAGAAGCTGTGGTAAAGCTCTCTGTCTCCGCGACTGCAACAAATTCAGCAATACCCTCCCAGCTATACATAATTATGATCCTCTATCGGTCTTTATTGCTAGCGTTACTACCAATATTATTACTGTATGGTAAAAGATATTTATTAAAATTATGGATTATAACCTTGGAGTAATTAACTACAATAGATCTATTGTAATTATTCAAGAATGCTAGAGGTGGGTATGAGTGAGAAGATGATCAAATCGAAAGCGGCCATTGCTTGGGGTCCAAATCAACCGCTATCTATTGAAGAAGTGGATGTGATGCCGCCGCAAAAGGGCGAGGTTTTAGTCCGTATTATCGCTTCCGGTGTTTGTCATACCGATGCTTTTACCTTATCGGGTGATGACCCTGAAGGTATATTTCCTGCGATTTTAGGCCATGAAGGGGGCGGTGTTGTTGAAGCTATTGGCGAAGGCGTAACAAGCGTTGCGGTAGGCGATCATGTTATTCCTCTTTACACACCCGAGTGCGGTGAGTGTAAATTTTGTACGTCCGGTAAAACAAACTTATGCCAGAAGATCCGTGAGACTCAAGGTAAAGGTTTAATGCCCGATGGAACTACACGTTTCTATAAAGATGGCCAGCCGATCTATCATTATATGGGTTGTTCAACTTTCTCTGAATTTACCGTTCTTCCTGAAATCTCTTTAGCTAAAGTCAATAAAGATGCGCCATTAGAGGAAGTCTGCTTACTTGGTTGTGGTGTAACTACAGGTATGGGCGCAGTAATGAACACCGCCAAAGTTGAAGAGGGTGCTACGGTTGCCATCTTTGGTATGGGCGGCATTGGTCTATCTGCGGTTATCGGTGCGACTATGGCTAAAGCGAGCCGTATTATCGCGATTGATATTAATGAAAGTAAGTTTGAATTGGCTAAGAAGCTTGGGGCGACGGATTGTATTAACCCTAAAGACTACGATAAGCCAATCCAAGAGGTCATTGTTGAACTAACGGATGGCGGCGTTGATTACTCATTTGAATGTATAGGTAATGTGGATATTATGCGTTCGGCTTTGGAGTGCTGTCATAAAGGTTGGGGCGAGTCGGTTATTATTGGTGTGGCTGGCGCAGGGCAGGAGATCTCCACCAGACCTTTCCAATTAGTAACTGGACGTGTATGGCGTGGTAGTGCGTTTGGCGGTGTAAAAGGCCGCTCAGAGCTGCCTGAGATCGTTGAACGTTATATGTCAGGTGAGTTTAAGCTTGATGACTTTATTACGCATACAATGGGTCTAGAGTCGATTAACGAGGCGTTTGATTTAATGCACGAAGGTAAGAGTATTCGTAGCGTTATTCATTTCGATAAATAAGGCTCCATCATCAAGAGGCTTTATTTCAAAGCCTCTTTTCGGTGTCTTCGTTAAGGAGTTCCTATGAGTATTGAAAACCTGAGTCAAAACAAATGTTTTGATGGTTGGTTAAAGCAATATAATCATCAATCATCTGTCTTAAATTGTACGATGCGATTTAGCATCTTTTTACCACCTCAAGTGAATGATGGGGCTAAAGTGCCTGTTATCTACTGGTTATCTGGTTTGACCTGTACTGATGAAAACTTCACTCAAAAAGCTGGTGCGCAAAGAGTTGCGGCTGAGCTTGGGGTTGCGATTGTTGCACCCGATACTAGCCCTCGGGGTGAAGCTGTTGCTGATGATGATAACTATGATTTAGGCCAAGGTGCGGGTTTCTATCTTAATGCTACAGAAGAACCTTGGAAGCAGCATTATCAGATGTATGATTACATCACTAAAGAGCTACCTGCACTGATCGAAGAGATGTTTCCGGTGACGGATAAACGTTCAATTACCGGTCATTCAATGGGTGGACACGGCGCCTTAACTATTGCGCTAAAAAATATTGACAAGTATCAGTCAGTATCGGCGTTTAGCCCCATCACTAACCCAATGAAGTGTCCTTGGGGGCAAAAGGCGTTTACTGCTTATTTAGGTCGTAACACTGAAACATGGAAAGCATACGATAGTTGTGAGCTTATTAAACAAGCAACATCGACCCTACCTATGTTAGTTGATCAAGGAACATCGGATGATTTCTTGAAGGAGCAACTGAAGCCAGAAGCGCTTTCCCAAGTGGCTGTTGATATGGGCTTTCCGTTAGAGCTGCGTTATCACAATGGTTATGATCATAGCTATTATTTTATGGCTAGCTTTATTGAAGATCATCTTAGATTTCATGCCAAGTATTTGAAATGAACCTGAGATAATCAAGAATTAAAAAGGGTATAGATCACTGATTTATACCCTTTTTTTGATTCTCGAATATCAATGCCGAGTAATCAGAAATAAGCCTGCTCCGGCCATAATGGAACCTGCACTTTTATTCAGACGGTTAACCGCTTTCTCTGATTTAAACCAGCGACGTGCTTTACTCGCAAAAAGTGCGATCAGCATTAAACCACTCATCAAGCTAACTAATGTTAGAAAAGAGGCGAGTGCTATATCCATATTATCGAGTGCAGTTAGATCCATAAATGTAGGTAAAAAAGCGATATAAAACAGAATCACTTTAGGGTTTGAGGCAGAGATGAGAAAGCCTTGAATAAATCCCATTATGCCTTCGGATTGTTTCTCACCATTAGCCTCCGTTAAATCTAACGGTGCATTCCACATTTTCCAGCCTAAGTAGATAAGGTAGCAAGCCCCTAAGATTCGAATAAAGGTAAATAGCTCACTCCAATGGGTGGCAATAACGGCCAAACCATAACAGGCAGCAACTAGGTATAAAATATCACTCATGGTCATCCCTAACGCTAGCATAAGACAAGCAGGTGCACCTTTAGTTAGAGCGCGGGCTAAAATGGCAAAGATACCTGGGCCGGGAGTAATACTAAAAATAAACACTGCCACAAAAAATGATAATGCGCTTTCTAAGGTCATAAATAACTCGAAAATAGGGACTGTAACTATCGTTGAAGAGGGAGGTATTTAGCTGGCCAATAAGTTAAGGACTAAACCTCGGTTAGCATTAGCTTGTGCTTGCATTGCAACTCCGACCTCTTGTTGAACCAGTGCCGCAGAGCGCTCGGAGAGTGTTTTCGCATAATCGGTGTCTCCAATCCTAGAGACAGCCTCCGCGCTATTTAGACTGGTCTCAGACAGTTGATTGATTGTGCTGTCGAGCCTATTTTGGTTAGCACCAATTTCGCTAGATACGGTTGTTAAAAAGTTTTGTGCGTTATCTAGCTGATCAAGCGCTGCACTCTCAGTAATATCAATTGAAAATAAACCTAATTCTTCTAAAGAGTCGGTTAGATTGTATGTCGTAATGTTTTGAGAGTTTTCAGAACCAGGCCCCGTCTGAAGTTTTAACTCGCCGTCTTGGGAAAGAAGGGATTGGCCATTAAATGAGGATTTAGAAATCGCGTCTTTAATACCTTCAAGTAAAGCGTCGGCTTGTTTCTGTAATGATGCTTTATCATTGCTATTGAGTGTTCCGTTTTGAGCTTGGACGGATAATTCTCTGATCTGTTGTAAGGAATCATTGACTTGGTTGACGCTACCCTCGGCAATTTGCAGGGCTGATATACCATCTAAGCTATTTTTAATGGCGGTATTATTACCTAATTCTTGCCCTTGTAGCTGAAGAAAAACTTGGAGACCAGCAGGATCAATCGCAGATTCATTAATACGTTTGCCAGAGGCAAGTTGTTGATCATATTGATTAACACGGGTTTGAATCTGATTAAATTGATTAAGTGAGCCAGCCGAAGCGCCTGTCACAGTAATAGCCATTAGAATATCTCCCTTACAATCCTCTCAATTATAGCTTATTTCAGTGAAACGATAGTGAGATTTGTTCACGCTATAGAAGGGGGTATTGTAGAAAAAAAAGGCGTACCTAAGTACGCCACAATATCTTGCAAAGGATAAGATTAGAATGCGTGAGCATTCAATGACTCAAGGTAAAAAGAAGAAAAGCTTGAGTGAACAACGATAGTAGTTTTTCTTGCGCTTAACTAACATCATCTCTTAGTTCTATTATAAAAAGTATGGTTATTATGGTAGGGTTTATAACCAGCCAAGTATTTTCCACCAGAGGTAATCTAAGGGAAATAGGACTAAAATTGTAATAGGGGTTAAGACAAAGCAAAGTTTAGCAGCATGTCTAATCGATACCCCAGCCAATTGCATTCCCACCATTAAGGGGGCTGATTGGAAAGGAAAAAGAATAGTAGAGAAGCCCAATACTTGAGTCATCAGAACGGCCTCCAATGTAAAACCACTTTTATCACTCATCTGCTCAGCGAAAGGGGTTAGTATGGCGGGCACACCGGGAAGTGTTGCAACCATACCGGTAGTAAAAGCAGTAAGGGAGAGAGAAAGATAGCTCAGTAACGGGTGTTCGCTTGAAAGTGGTAACCACGTATTAAGCTGCTCGCCAACTACATCACCTATACCGCTATAGTTAATTAAAGCACCAACACCTAGTACACCAACAACAAATACCAGCGAGCTAATATTAAATTTCTTCTGGAAACTTTGCTGGCTTACCACGCCAATCCTAGGCATTAACAGTATACAAACCGCTGCCAAACCTATCCAAGCTGCTGAGATATGATGGAGAGAATCGGTTAACCAGAAACCGAGAGTGACCATCATAATAACCATCAATTTATATTCCTGTTTGGATACAGGTTCTTTAGCTACCGATCGGTTAGAGCGCGTAGGTGTGTCGGGAAATAACCAGACAATGACAGCAATAATAAGTAAAGCTTTGATAAAACCTAAAACCGGGAAATGCAGTAGTAAGTATTCTGCATACATAGGTGTCCAGTTATGCATAGTTTCAGCGGCGCCGATCAGTACCATATTAGGTACGTTTGCGGGTAGCACTGCAAAGGTGGGTACATGACAACCAAAGGCTGCAGCAAGCGCAACACCAATTTGACCATTACTGCCCTCTTTAAAACCGCAACTTGTCCCCATCGCCATTGCAATAGGGATTAAAAGTACAGCCCTACCTATAGAGGAGGGCATAAGAAAACCAAGCAAAATAGAGAGTAAAACAATGCCGCTAATAAGATGGGTGTAGCTTTTATCTAATCGGCCAGTAAAAGTGTTGCCTATACGTTTTGCTAGCCCCGTTTCATTAACCGCGATACCAATAATTAAACCGGAAAAGATAAGCCAGCAAGCTGTTGAACTAAAACCAGAAAATACAACCTCGGCAGGTGCTATGGCTAGCAACATAGCGGCGGTCATAAAAATCAGCATACTGAGGTGTTCAGAGATTGCGCTGGTGGCTAAGAGTACTAGAGCCGATAAAATTAAACAGGCAGATAAAAGTTGTTTGTTATCGAGCGGCAAAGATAGAGGGCTCAAAAAGGCAACAAAAAATATACTAGGAATAAGTATCAGAGCGATTAATTGTGAACGGCTTAATTGAAGATTGATCATTGCAACACCATTATTAATTATCTCATGGGCTTATTGTGACAGGGAATTAAAAGTGATTTAGTCGATAATATGACAATAAATATCGCATAAGTGACAAAGCTATGGAAAATTCTACTTCTAAACGGCAACCTTCATCTATTGGTCAGAGAATCGATTCGCAGCGACCTATTGTTGGTTTACGGGGGCATTTAGCAGCTAACGTAGATATGGATCCACACCAGCATCCACGGGGCCAGCTTGCATATGCTAGCGAAGGGATTATCCGTGTATACACAGATGCAGGCAGTTGGGTTGTTCCTCCAACCCAAGCCGTTTGGATACCGGGAAATATAGTGCATAGAACGAATGCTGAGGTGTGTGCTGAATTGCGTCATCTGTTTGTCGATCCAGCGTATCTACATAGCTTATCTGATCAATGTAGTGTGGTCGAAGTTTCCCCTCTACTGCGGGAACTGATTATGAAAGTAGCGGATTTTGGTACAGAGTACTTGCCAAATAGTCCCGCGAGTCGGATATGTGCGGTTATTTTAGATGAGCTTCAAGCACTGAAACCCTCTTTACTTCATCTGCCAGGCGCAACAGATCGACGTTTGCAAAGGGTGATGAAAACAATGATTAAGTCACCCAATGCTGAAACAAGTCTAAATGAGTTGGCTGCCAAAGTTGGTGCCAGTGAGCGAACGGTTGCTCGGCTATTCAGCAAAGAGACAGGGATGACGTTTCAACAATGGCGCAAGCAGCTAGTGCTGCAAGAAGCGGTGGATAGAATAGGAAAAGGGGATGCGGTGATTGATGTGGCATTAGCTCTAGGTTATCGCAGCCCGAGTGCTTTTGTAGCGATGTTTAGAAAATCCCTAGGTAAACCGCCAGGTCAGTATTTTAGTGATACAGGTACAAGAATTGAGTTCTAATATAAAAAAACAGCCCTAATAAATTAGAGCTGTTGTATTGATTAATCTATGTTTACTAAAGCTTTAGTTATAGCTTAAAAAGATCAGGGTGTTGTTCTAGTGTATCCACTAAAAGCTGCATCTCTTCTTGCGTACCGATACTAATACGCAGGTAGTTATCTATACCGGGTTTACTAAAATAGCGGACCAATATTTTTTTAGTACGAAGGTAGCCCATCAACTCGGCTGCTTCTAAGATGCGGTGGCGAGTAAAAAGGAAGTTGGTTTTTGAGGGTAGGCTAACAAAGCCTAATTCAGCTAAACGCTCAATTGTCCAAGTCCGAGTAGCAATAATTTTTTGAGTCGTCTCCTCAAAATAAGTTTGGTCTTTTATCGCTGCAGCGGATGCTTCGATTGCTAACATATCCAGTGGGTATGAGTTAAAACTATTTTTTACCCGCTCAAGACCGTCAATAAGGTCTTCATGCCCAATGGCAAAACCGACACGCATTCCTGCAAGAGAGCGTGACTTCGAGAAGGTTTGTATCACTAAAATGTTGTTGTAACTCTGGGTAAGCTCAACAGCCGAGCTTGCACCAAAATCCACGTAAGCTTCATCGACAACAATAACGGATTCAGTGTTGCGTTTTGCTAATGATTCAATCTCGCCTAGCTCAATTGCTCGGCTTGTGGGGGCATTTGGATTTGCAAAGATAATACCGCCATTAGGCTGATCAAAATCATCTACGTTAAGCACAAATTCGTCACGTAGGGGGATTTGCTCGTAGTTGATATCGTAAAGGTTACAGTACACAGGATAAAAGCTATAAGTGAACTCCGGCATTAACAGCGGTTTATCCTGTTGAAAAAATGCGGCGAAGGTATGAGCAAGTACCTCGTCTGAACCGTTACCCACAAATACATGCTTACGTTCAACGGAAAAGTGATCGGCAATTGCATCTTTTAATAGTGTGCAATCTGGATCTGAATAGAGACGTAGACGATTTGTATCGAAATCCTTAATAACCGCTTCAGCAAGAGGTGAAGGTGGGTAAGGGTTCTCGTTGGTGTTGAGTTTAGTGATCCCTGATTCTTTAGGCTGTTCGCCGGGGACATAAGGGGTTAGACGCTTAATTGCATCACTCCAATATTTGCTCATTATATGATCCGTAGTGGCGCGCACGTTTGGAAATCGCTTATAGATCTGCCCGTGCGGATATAGATTGTTAACTGGCTTGAAGAATAGCAGAAAAGTGGTTTTTTCATAAGCCTGATAATCGAATGCTAATAGTTCAAGAATCTATCATCAAATTGCTTTATCCTATCCTTTTCTAAGTTCGGATACAGGTTTATGTCAGCTCAAGATAACAGCTATGATTTGGCTGCAATCGAAAAATTAAATGATGAGCAGCTCTATGCTCTTTTTGTTAGCGAAGCAGTCTCATCAGATGAAATTTGGATTCTAACCGATCAATATGGCAGCGTAATGCTCAATACAGAAGATGAAGACTGCGTGCCTGTTTGGCCATATAAAAAGTTGGCTGAAGCTTGGGCTACGGGCGAGTGGGAGGCCTGTAAAGCAGAGGCAATCTCTCTGTCTAAATGGCATAGTCGTTGGACACCCGGTTTGGAGGATGACGAGTTTGCTGTTGTTGTTTGTCCGACTGAGGGCCGAGATGGGTTAGTGGTATCGCCTTTGGAGCTAGATAAGGCTCTTAAAAAGCGTAAACAGAAACAGAGTACTTAAATCCGTTATTGTGGTTAATCGCTTTGATTGGGGCTCTTTTTTATTAGAGCTCTTATTCTCTATAGGTTAGCTTTAGATCTGACTAGGTACCGCGAGTATCTAAGCCTTTATATCCTTTTAGCTTTTTCCAACGTTTTAATTGATCTCAAACGTTAATGGATTGGGTGTCTATTTCCTCCTCGTTTTTATCACTCTCATATAGATAAGCATAATCTCTCCTTAAATGGGTTCTGCGCAAACATATTTCAAATATGGTTTTTTTATGCAAGTTTATACCGTTATCTTGGTGATTTTTTTTATAGGGCCCTAAGCTAGAACGCACTATAAAAATAAGACTAAAACCAAGTAAACAGGGGGAGGTTTAGGCTTATACCTGAATGCATAAGCCTAGATGAGTCTGAGATCACTTTCTTTTAGAGTGAAGTGTTTTCAGTGGGCATGCTGGTTGATAAACATGGCTGTGACTGTATCCATTGTTTTAATATGGTTGATAAACCAGTTCCACAAAGTGCAGTTAAGGTAGTGCGCAATATACTCTCGGTCGTTTCTCTCTTTCCACTGCTCTATTGCTTCAGCTAATTCAAACAGAACGCGGTCATGCTCCCCTTTATGGCAAGAATAAGGGGGGAAATTAACGCGTCTCATCTGTTCCTCTTCACGGGAAAAGTGGACTTGGTTATGAGCGAAGAACGCTTCGAGCCGTGAGGTAACCTCGTCTACAGTACTGTTCTCTATAGCAGCGAGTATGGTATCTAGTATTTCGACTGCTTCCTCATGGTCATTATTCATAAACTCTACTGTGACCTGAGGAATCAACTTTGTATCAGCATGCGTCATTATCTTGTGCTCCAAAAGAACATGAGTGTCTATCTTATGTGGAGAACAAAAGTTTAAAATTGATATCCGTCAATAACATATATTTATAATACATTTATTTATGGGCTGTACTCGCCTCTTTCAAATAACCCTATATTTTGATTAGAAAAGAATTAGTTCTAGGGTTGTCTAAAATGATGGAAAAGTACCTTAGTCTATTCATGCTGTTTTTCAGCACCTTGCGCAGAGGTAAGCTAGTATCAAGCAGATGCTTTTTAAAAGAGCGCTGTTAAGTAAATATTTGAGAAGTTGCCAGATAGAGCGTTATATAAAGCTAAATCTAAAGGGCGCAATCAAGTGGTTTGGCTGCCTGAGTAATGATTAGCGCCAATGAATCCAATAACTGTATTCAACGCGATTAGAGTTGTTGATTGTAGTTTGAAATAGTTGGCTTGCTGATGATGAGCATTGAACTCCTTTAAATTCAGGTTCTGCCCAGCCAGTCATACCTCCCATATACTCACGTTTATAGCCCCAAGTACCACATGACAGCACTAAGTCGTAATGCTGATCCCGTTCACAAATTGCGCAGGTCTCAAAATCAACCTCTAGATCTTTCCCTTCCACACCATAAGAATCGGAGACGTAAGGCGTGTCATAGATAGATACGGACGCATCGCGGAAGAATCTTCCCTGCCAAGGCTTGTCAGCATCATCTTTAGGGGTTTTGTGCAGCCCGCGACCATGTTCAAGTGGGGCATTATCATAGAAAGGGTTTTCGGCTTCGTTAGGGATATCAATCTGTATACCTCGTTCGCCTTGGTGGAGTTTAGCATTAGTTTTTCGAATCTGTAATAAGCGATAACGATCACAGTCTGCTAAGTTCAGGCCATCCGTTTTACCATTAAAGTTGTTTTTCAGGTGGATCTCTAAACCTATTCCCGTAGCATTATCCCCAGGGATATACTTCGCATTAGAGCGACTGCTATGGTACCAAGGCTTAGAGAAAATAAGCCGTCCAATGGATTCCTTTTGATAAGTAACAGGGCATACCTTCCCCACCTTTAGCTCTCCGGCCCATAGTTTATGAGATAGGACGCTCAGTAAAATCAACGGTAAAACTTTGTAATAATTAACCATCAAATCACCTTAATTGTAATTTGTATATACAAAGTATAGTCTAAAATTTATAAGCCGATAGTTAAGATTTAGTGGGCGATAAGGAGCTAGCTCGGTACTGTTGAGTTTAAGGGAGTGATAAGTTACAACCTAAAGATAAAAGAGAGACCGATCTTTGGCATAGATGAATGAAGCAGTGAACGCTTTGTGCTTTTAGGTATAAGAAATCGCTCAAAAAGAGCAAAGGAGTTCCAGTCGCTCTCTATTTCATTAGTTTCCTCGCAGGCTTTTTCTAACTTATATCGAGTTTTAATATGAAGTTTTTAGTTTTTTTAGGCACTGTTCGTGATAGCACACCACCTAGCCCCGCTCGTCTTGGTTTGCGCGTTTCAAAAGCTTGCATTGAATGTTTATTGAGTCACTATACTGAGCATGAAGTGGAGCTGATTGATCCTTTAGATTACCCTTTGGGACCTGTTTTTAAACCACATTTTGCGTACTCTCAGCGCACGGTTCCCCCAGAACTGAATGAGCTGGCAGACAAGATAGAGTCAGCTGATGGCTATATTATGGTTAGCCCTGAATATAATCACTCGATGAGTCCTGCGTTGGCTGATATGTTAAACCATTTTGGTAGCTCTCTATTCTCTTACAAGCCGAGTGCCATTGTTACCTATTCTGCGGGGCAGTGGGGTGGTATGCGTGCAGCTGTAGGCATGCGGACGTTTCTTTCAGAGCTTGGTTGTTTACCTGTTTCTGCGATGATTCATGTACCTAAAGCACAAGAGGTCTTTGCCGAAGATGGGAGCGTGCAGGCAGGCCAGAATCAGGCGTCTTGGTTTGAATATTTTAGCCGTACCTTCAATCAACTTATTTGGTGGGCTCAGGCTACCCGTGAGCATAAAGCGGTAGTCGATCCACACAAAATAGTGATGCCCTTAAAAATTGACCCCTCTCAGCGAAATGCGCCTTAATCAGCTTGGCACAGGATAGATTGGATCGGTTTTTGATAGCCATTGGTAAAGAGAGTGGGCGTACGATAAGCAACATGCTGGTGCTACTGACCTGAGGAGTAAGTGAAGTAAATAGATCCAGTTTGTTATCGCTATGATGACTATTGAGGGCAGAGTATGATTTTTTTGATGCAGGATTAGCGATGGAAAACTTTCGAGTAATTATATTTATAGTGGGAAGTGCTTTACTGTTATTTAGTTACTTACGTTTTATAACGGATGAGCAAGGCCATGTGAATTTAAATAATTATCGCTTTACGGGCGGGATCGGACTTGTGATTATCGGTATAGTAAAAGGGACGGGTGATATAGTCTCAAGGGATCTCTCCCAAGATGGCGTTTCCGCACTCTCAATCTATATGGGAGCCTTACTTTTCTATATAGGTTTTACACTGTAAGAGCAGAATAAAGAGGGGAGTTTATTCTCGGCTTAAACTAACACTTGCTCATCCCTCTATAGTCAGCTGCTCTATTTGCTTATATATAATCTATTCTAAGCTTAATCATACTTCTAACTCATAGTGCTAGCGGCAGTGGAGGTGACGTGCTAGATTAACTGAGTACGTAAAGAACGAAGGACGATGCCTAATAGGGTTGTGCCGTTGTGAGTAGTTTAGAGTATAGAATTCCTTTGGCTTAAATTAATTAGGATGTTCTTATGTGGCTACATGCTTCTTGTGTTCTTGACTTCAATATCCCTGTAGCTACGCCATTTTTATTAATGCTTCGCCCTCGTAGTGGGCAGCAGCAGTGGGTAGCCCGTGAGCAGTATGAGTTTTCACCTAGCGTTATGGCGGTCGAGTTCACCGATCCATTTGGTAATTTATGTCAACGGGTGGTGGCACCTGCTGGACCTTTTTCAGTTTACACATCGGTTAATATCGAATGTGCAGATGCCTTTGATGTAGCGCCGGGGGCACCGTTTATTGAAGTGCAAAATTTACCTGAAGATACACTTCCATTTCTGTTACCGAGCCGTTTTTGTGAGTCTGATCGTTTCACTCAATTAGCACAATCACTCGTTGTTGGTGTCGCGCCTGGATATGATCAGTGCACAGCAATTATTGATTATATTCGCCAAACACTGCGCTACTCTCCTGGAAGTGGTCAGCAGATCATTAGTGCCTGTGAAGTTAATGAAAAATCAGAGGCGGTTTGCCGGGATATGGCCCATCTAGGTATAGCCTGTTGTCGTTCTCTGTCGATCCCTGCTCGAATGGTTGTTGGTTATCTTGAAGGGCTTGAACCTATGGATCTTCATGCTTGGTTTGAGGCTTATGTCGGAGGGCGCTGGTATGCATTCGATCCGACTCAGAATAGCCGATATGGTGGACGTGTTGCGATCGCCTACGGTCGAGATGCTGCTGATGTGGCGATATATAGCCAATTTGGTGATCCAGTGGATCTACTGCGTATGGATATCAGAGTCGAACGGATGCCTGCGCTGTTGTAATGATATTCAGTTCGATGTAAATGATTAATCTTGGAACGGTTGAAGTAGGAAAAATTTCGGAGGTGGGCCTTCTACTTAAAGTTGATTGGCTTTACGGTATTTACCTTCGTAATCGAAGATCCGTTCTTGAACGCGCCAGTAGTGTTTTTGCTTACGGGCGATGACGAAGTCTGGGGCCGTAAGAAGTGACTTGATGGCGAGTACTTCGGAAATGTTGTTCAGGGTTTTAGGGGCTTGCGCATTAGCGATGCGTTTGCCAAATAGATTGTTAAATACAGCTGTCTGGCTGTGTTTAGAAAAATCAAAAGATTCGCTCAGTTCTTCGCCATCCTCTCCATAGTAGGTGACTTTTAAGCGATCTTGTACGCTGCTGAGTTCCATGCCTGAACAGCGAATAACCATTGCATCTTTTAGTTTTAAGGCGTTTTTTAACTGGTCATCGGGATCGATAATCGCCATTTTGCATTTATGGCAGTTGCGTGCAGCGATGTCGTTTTCGGCGTTACAGTGAGGGCATTCCTTAAATCTAAAACGGTAATCACACTGTTGTGGTTGCTGTTTTAGCTCTTGCTTATCTGTAGGGTCGAAATCTAGTAAACCTTGACAGCGACGACCGTAATGTTCGATCACGTTCCCTTCATCATCCGTTTTCCCCCAGAATATATTGGCAAAGCCACAGCTAGGGCAAAAGACTTGTACTGGATCAGTATCAGGGTTGGGTTTCTTTTCCCCCACTTCAGGGTGATGCAGGTTAAAGTGGTTGCCGGCATAGTCAATGACCAGGCAGTCAGTTTTCCCCTCTGCAAGGCGAAGACCACGGCCAACAATTTGCTGATACAAACTTACCGATTGGGTTGGGCGTAGGATGGCAATAAAGTCTACGTGGGGCGCATCAAAACCTGTCGTAAGTACAGAGACATTAACCAGAAATTTCAGTTTTTTCTGCTTAAAGCTTTGTATGAGTTGATCGCGCTCTTTGTTGTCAGTCGCACCAGTAATTAAGGCGGTTTGATCTACTGGGAGGTAGCCGCAGATCTCTTGTGCATGTTTTACGGTAGCAGCGAATACCATGACACCTTGACGGGTTTGAGACAATGCTTTGACTTGTTCAATAATCGTTTGTGTTACGCGGGGATGTTTGCCTAGTAATTGGTTTACTTCTGCTTCTGCATATTCGCCAAAACGGTTTTGCTTTAATGCGGAGAAGTCATATTGGGTAATGCTGGCATCAATACATTTAGGCTCAGTTAGATAGCCGTTACGAACCATATAACTTAAGGGAAGTTCGTAAATACAGTATTTAAAGGGTTTTGGATCGCTACTACGAGCAAAACCACGGTGATGGTATTGATAGATCCATCCCATGCCTAGCCGGTAAGGTGTAGCGGTTAGCCCGAGTACTTTTAGCTGTGGGTTGAGTGAACGGAGTTGGCTGATAATCTTGCCGTATTGGCTGTCGTCATCATCATTTAGGCGGTGGCATTCATCAATAATCAGCAGTGAGTATTCTGCTGAGAAACGGTCAAGATTAGCTGATACGGACTGGATACTGGCAAAGGTAACTTGAAAATCATTTTGTTTGCGCTTTAAACCTGCGGAGAATATTCCGCCTTTGAGCCCGTAGCTTTCATACTTAGCGTGGTTTTGCTCAACTAGTTCTTTTACATGGGCTAAGACCAATATTTTTCGTTTTGCGAGTTTGGCCAGCTCTGCTATGACTAAGCTCTTTCCTGCGCCAGTGGGCAGCACAATGACGGCTGCATCCTCCGTTTTACGGAAGTGTTGTAGAGTGGCGTCTACAGCATCTTGTTGATAAGGGCGCAGTGTAAAGGGAGAGCTCATGGATACATGATCAAATGATGATGAATTATAGGGCTGATCATATCAGCCCTTGTCTTTATATGGGAGCGATTGAGCGGCATAAAAAAAACCGGCCATTAAAAGGCCGGTTTTACGTATATTGCAGCGATTAAGAAGGGGGTTAATCGTCTGCATTTTCCTGAGAAAACTGAGCCATAATGCTTTGCAATAAACCAACGTTATTATCTAGTTTACTCTGGGATTCTTCATCCGCATCTTTGTAACGTATATCTTCTTGGATCAAATTTTCTAATAAGCTGGCGCCAAATAAAGAGCTATCTTCTAAGAATCCAAGTGCTGGATTATTCATGAAGTTCTCCATGTTTTGCATCATGCCACCTAAGTGACGCCCGTTATCGCCGAGCGGATTATCATACTGCTGAACTTGCTCATAAGCGGCTACTGCAGAGTAACTCGTTGACTGAGTCATAGTTACATTCAAGTTCATTAATTGGGATTTGTCCATTTCTAATTCGGCCGCTTGATTAAAAGCATCCTGAACATCACCGCTGTAGAAATCTTCTGCAATCAGATTAATGTCTTGAATTAAGGAGGTGAGGGCGTCTAACTCTTCTTCATTAAGATCGCCTTCTACACTAAAGCTAAAGTTACTGCTGGCGTTACGGTCAATACCATAAGAGACGGCACTGGTTTCACCATCAGTATATGCACCAAGGGACGCTGTAATGCTGGCTTCACTATCAAAGTAGATTGAGACCTTGTCGCCTTCTTGGGTCATCACTTCCATAGAGAAGGATTCTGCTTTGGAATAACGCTCAGCGGCAGAGATAGATGTTTGGCTGCTTGTTGCTGCCACGTCTTCAGTGCTTGCTGTTGGTGCAATTGCGGCTAGTGCGTCAAAGGTGAGGTCTTTAGTTTGATCTATAGTGGCGGATGTATCTTCGGTGAGCATATTCAGCTTTTCTAGTATCTCCGTGGCTTCTTTAAAGCCTTTCTCAACACCCGATACAGCTGCTTGGTACATGCGATCGAGATCAGCGTCAGAAGCGCCGCGAGAACGAGCTTGCTCTAACCCTTGGGCAACAAAATCGGAAATCCGAGAAGCTACTTTTTCTGGA
The DNA here is from genome assembly GCF_001597725.1 of Neptuniibacter marinus. Taxonomy (GTDB): domain Bacteria; phylum Pseudomonadota; class Gammaproteobacteria; order Pseudomonadales; family Balneatricaceae; genus Neptuniibacter; species Neptuniibacter marinus. The sequence continues at coordinate 36,587 of NZ_LUTR01000017.1, read as the reverse complement.
GAGTAATCATTTGCATCGAGACCTTTCATCTCAGATAAGCTCATTCCAGGAATATTTTCTGCTAGTTTGGCGACTAACTTATCTGCCGCAGATGCAGAACGACCACTGCTGTCTTTACCATCTGCAAACCCACCGGTTACCAATGTTTCTTGGCGAACCTGAGAATAGGCTGCTTGGCTGCTTAATAAAACTTGCACGGGTAATTCCTCCACAGACAAAAAAGGACCCTTATGATCCCGATTTTGTATTTCCATATTATAGCGATAAATGGGTTATCGACAGATATGCACTTTGCTTTAATGTAAACACTAATGTATGAAATTCTTTCATCAGATAAAAGGGTTCTTATTGGCTTTAGTCAATGGGATGGTTATACCCACTTTCAGCTATTGGCCAGATAATAAAACAGTTTTTACCTTATTCATTTAGTTGTTAGGCCGTATAAAATGATTTGATTACGGACAAGGTAAAGAATTTCTTTCATGTTCTGTTAGGGATTAAGCTTTGACCTGAGTTTAATCGCTATTCAGTAGGGCGCTACTTATATCTATAGCCAGCGCCCGTGCGAAAGGTCTTTCAATTCCTAGTTCGACTACCACATAAGGTCATCAGGGATCTTATAATCGGCGTAAGGGTCATCTTCATCCGGTTCTTCTTCAGGTTGAACGCGAATAACGTAATCAGGTATACGTTGTTCAATCTTTTCTGCGAACTTATCGGGGATTAAGTAAAACTTTTCATCGAGTGTAGCAATGGCTACTTGGCCACGTATCAACTGTGTCTGTAAGTCGCTGGTAACGTACATTGTTTTAACTTTTTTATCGTAGACAAAGTTGTATGTGAGCTCAGCATTGTCTGGAATATTGATCTGCTGCTGCATGATCATTTGTCGGCATTGCGCTTCAATCTCTCGGTTCTGGCGCTCCTCATCGCGCTGTAGATTGAGTAGGCGGTCACGCTCTTGTTTCTCTTTACGCTGCTGCTCGAGTGCTTGTTGTTTAATCGCTTGTTCGTCGATGACTGCTTGGCCGGATTTCCGCGCTTTATTAGCCTGTTTTTTCTGTTTCTTCTTGTCTGAATCGGCTTTTTTCGCTTTCTTCTGATCAACGAGGCCGATGTTTAGTAATTGATCTTTCAGTGAACCTGCCATAACAATCTCTTAATACAAAATATAGATGTTGCGAAACTATATCAAAAACTGATCATAGCGCCTGCATTTAATCGTTTTTAATGTTGTAAATTGTATTAAAAAATAGCCCTTTAATGGCTTGCAGCGGCTAACGCTTAAACGTAATCTCCAGCCATACTGTAATTTATAGCTAGGAATAGAATGTCTGAAGATAAAATGCCTGAGCATGATAAGACCCATCCCTTTGAACGCTTAACACCCTCATTTTTGATGGATGCTGTTGAGACGCAAGGGTTTTGGTGTGATGGTCGGACCTTTCCATTAAATAGCTATGAAAATCGTGTTTATCAGGTAGGTATTGAAGATAAAGAGCCGCTGATTGCGAAGTTTTATCGGCCCAACCGTTGGAGCCGAGAGCAGATTTTGGAAGAGCACGAATTTTCGTTTGAATTGGCCGAACATGAACTCCCAATTGTTACCCCTTTAAAAAATGAGGAAGGTAATACACTGTTTGATTATCAAGGGTTTATGTTTTCACTTTTTCCTCGAAAGGGTGGACATGCGCCTGAACTTGATAATATGGATAACCTGTTTGTATTAGGTCGATTGCTGGGCCGAATGCACCGTGTTGGTGAGGTTAAACCTTTTACTCACCGCCCCGAAATTACTACGCAAAATTTTGGTTATGAGAGTGTAGCGTTTGTCTCAGAGCACTTTATTCCCTTGGATCTTAAAGCGGCTTATACATCGGTCTCTGCTGACCTGTTACAAGCGATTGATGAGATCACTCAACAGTGTGGCGAGATAAAGAAGATTCGTGTTCACGGCGACTGTCACTCTGGCAATATGTTGTGGCGAGATGATGCCCCTCATTTTGTTGATTTCGATGACGCGCGTATGGCTCCGGCCATGCAGGATATTTGGATGCTGTTATCAGGGGACCGCCATGAGCAAACGGCACAACTCTCCGAAATCGTTGATGGGTATAATGAATTTAATGATTTTAGAACTACAGAGCTTCGTTTAATTGAGGTCTTACGGAGTTTGAGAATTATGCACTATAGCGCTTGGTTAGCTAAGCGCTGGGAAGATCCCGCATTTCCACATAGCTTTAACTGGTTTAATACTAGCCGCTATTGGGGCGAGCATATTTTAGAGTTAAGAGAGCAGATGGCCATTCTTGATCAAGCGCCTTTAAAAATGATTTAGTGTTGGTTTTTTCTGGATTACAGGCTTAAATTCCTATACCGTTAAGTACTGTTTTTATATACAGTTTATTTCCATGATTTTATATATAGCCGAAAAACCCAGTTTAGGGCGAGCGATCGCTGATGCACTGCCAAAACCCCATAAAAAAGAGGAGGGGTGTATTCGGGCAGCCAATGGCGATACTGTCACTTGGTGTATAGGTCATCTGCTTGAGCAGGTTGAACCTGATGCATATGATGAAAAATATAAACGCTGGTCACTAGAAGATCTACCGATTATCCCTCAACAATGGCGACTGAAGCCCCGTAAATCCGCTGGAAAACAACTGTCTGTTATACGCAAGCTGCTGAAAGAGTTTGATTCTATAGTACATGCCGGTGACCCTGATCGTGAGGGGCAGTTATTAGTGGATGAAGTTATTGATTACTGCAAAGTCAGTAAAACTAAAAAAGAACGTATCCAACGATTATTAATCAATGATTTGAATCTACCCGCAGTGAAAACCGCTTTACATCAAATGCGAAGTAACAAAGAGTTTATTCCTCTATCGGTTTCAGCCTTAGCACGTTCAAGAGCTGATTGGTTGTATGGAATGAATATGTCTAGAGGCTATACACTACTTGGACAAAAAGCGGGTTATAAAGGGGTGTTGTCTGTTGGCCGTGTTCAGTCGCCTCTGGTGGGTTTGGTTGTGCGCCGTGATGAAGAAATAGAAAACTTTATCCCTAAAGATTTTTATACACTGGATGCCATTATCCCTTATCAGCAAAATCCTTTGCTGGAAATTTATGCACGTTGGCAGCCGAGTGAGGCTTGTCAGCCTTGGCAAGATGAAGAAGGAAGAGTTATAAACCGAAAGCTTGTGGAGAATGTTGCTTCACGTATTGTGGGTCAACCGGCGCAGGTTGTTACTTCAGAGCAAAAGCAAAGCAAACAAGCGCCGCCATTACCTTACTCTTTATCGGCACTGCAGATCGATGCATCAAAACGTTTTGGTATGAGTGCTCAACAGGTCTTAGATACTTGTCAGTCGCTGTATGAAAAACACAAGCTAATTACCTACCCTCGCTCTGATAGCCGTTATTTACCTAATGATCATTACAAACAGTCCGGCGCTGTTCTGGATGCCATAGCGGCTAATGAACAAACATTGAGTACCGCTATCAATAAGGCTGATCGACACCTTAAATCTAAGGCGTGGAATGACAAAAAAGTAGATGCCCATCATGCGATTATTCCGACACCTAAAAAACAATCGCTAAGTAGTTTATCAAGTTATGAGCGGAATATTTATCAGCAGATAGCACGACAATATATTATGCAGTTTTATCCCGCTGCGCTCTATGCGGATTCTAAGTTGGTATTTGATATAGCCGGTGGATGTTTTATTGCGAAAGGGCGTGTTCTTATTGATGCGGGCTGGAAAGCATTAATAGGTAAGGACAGTAAGGAGGAGGAAGGAAATATAGTTCCTGTGCTGGATAAAAATACGGAGTTAATTTGTCGTGAAGGTCAGATAAAAGATAAAAAAACCGAACCGCCTAAGCATTTTACCGAAGCCAGTTTACTACAAGCTATGACGGGGATCGCTCGATTTGTAGCGGATAAAGAGTTAAAGAAAATTTTAAAAGAAACCGATGGGCTAGGTACTGAAGCGACGCGAGCAGGCATTATGGAAACGCTGTTCAAAAGAAAACTATTGGTAAGAAACGGCAAGTCGATCCTTAGCACCGCTGCAGCACGAGGTTTGATACATGCTTTGCCCCGTGAATATACATATCCCGATATGACTGCTCAATGGGAGCATCAATTACAGGCGATGGCGGAAAGGAATCAAGCCTATCAGCCCTTTATGGATGAGTTAGAGCATAGAATTAAAACAATTGTGGCTCAGATAAAAACGGGGGGGGTACCTGAACCTTTACGTCATCTACCTCCCGTTGAAGCAACTAACTTTAAGCGTAAACGTAGAAGTACGGGTAAAAGTAAGCCAAGATCTAGAACGGCTAAAGCTAGGCCTAAGTCATAACTTTCCTTTGTTACCGATGTTTTACGTCAATTGATATTTTTATGCTTAACTTAGGTCGCTCTTTGAGTTTTAAGCCTGTTAAATGTTTAATGATATAAAACAAAAGCCCGCGGCAAGGTTTAAATATAAAACCAAGATGCGGGCTGTAAGATCAGCTGTTGTTGTTCGCTGAATAGTGGGTGTCTTTACCAGAAAATTCTAGCGTATAAAGTGATCACGGCGATACACCCTAGATTGATCCAAATGCCTATACGCATCATATCACTTTGTTTGATAAAACCAGAGCCAAATACAATTGCATTGGGCGGCGTCGCAACCGGCAGCATAAAGGCACAAGAGGCTGAAATAGCGATAACCGTTGATAGGATAATAGGTGACATTCCCAAGCTTTCTGCAATAGCAGCAAAGACGGGTATAAGTAAGGCTGCACTTGCCGTATTACTGGCGAATTCAGTTAATATTACGACAAAAGCAACAACGCTTAATAACGCGATTACTGCACTGGAAGATTGTAAAAAATCACCGATTGTATGCGCAAGAAATACACTTGTTCCTGTGGCTTTAAGTACGGCACTTAAACATAAGCCACCGCCAAACAATAGTAAGACACTCCAATCTGTTGTTTTTTCAATCTGCTTCCATTCGACCACACGACAAAAAGCCAACAAGATAATAGCGGATATAGCGATAAGGCTATCAAAACTAGATAGACCACCTAAAAAAGCATTAAGTGGTCCACTAAAGATCCAGCATAAGACAGTCAATAGGAATATACCCATCGTTATAATGCGGGAAGGTGTGAGTTCTAGAGGTTCATGCTTAACACTAAATTGGTGTTTAAGGTTAGGACGTAAAGCAAAGTACAAAATAACGATCGCTAAAGGCAGTAATATCACAGTCAAGGGAGCGGCGAGCTTCATCCAGCCTATAAAGTTAAGCCCTGTTTGTGCTGCTGCAATCGCATTGGGTGGACTACCGACTAGTGTTGCTATACCACCAATGCTGGCACAATAGGCAACACCGAGTAGCATAAATACATAAGTGTTACGTTCTTTAATGGGGTCTAATTGGCGAAGTATACCCAATACTAAAGGCAACATCATTGCGGTGGTTGCGGTATTACTGATCCACATAGATAACAGAGCGGTGACAATAAAAATAAGTAGAACTGCGACGCTTAAACGGCTGTTAGCAACGTGAAGTACCTTGCTGGCAATTGCTTTATCTAAGCCTTGTGAGTTAAGTGCTGCGGCCAGCGCAAAACCACCTAAAAACAAGAATATAATAGGGTTAGCAAAATTACTCAGGGCGTCTTTGGCGTTAAATATGTCAAGAGCTACCGCCAAAATAGGTACGAGTAAAGCGGTAATACTGACGTGCAGAGCTTCTGTAAGCCAAAGAATTGCAATAAATAACAAAATGCTTAGGCCTTTAACTATGGGCTCCTCAAAGGGAAGGTACGCCATCATTAGCGTAAATAATAAAATATTGCCCAGTACTATAAAGTGCTTATGGTTAATCATTGGGTGAGTATCTTCTTACAGTTATTAAGGATGAGTGTTTTATATAGCGTGTTAGAGCATATGGAGTGGATAATCGCGCCAGTATATAGTGCTAAATTGGGGTTGTTCAAGAAATACCACGTTTAATATGGATTAATAGGGGATCAAATCAATGAGCGGTATCTATGAGGGCAAAAAACGAAGATTTAGCACAAGGGAAGTATTATGGATCTTGGGCTGAGTCGAACCTAAAGGTACGATCCAGCTCCAAGCGATTAAACGTGACGGGTGATATTTCAACACTATCTAGACAACGGGTTTACAGGGCATCTCGCTCAGAGATCATCAAAATTGTTGAGATAACCGCCCCTAATAAAACCATACCGGCTGCTATCCATAAGCCTAAATTGTAGTCACCCAATCGTTCAGCAAGATTGCCTGTAATGGCGGGTGCGATGATTTGGGCGACACCATAGGTTAAGGTCATTTTACCCATGAGTTTGGCTGGTTTAGTCGGATAAAAGCGGCCAGCCATCGTTAATACTAAACTTACAATCCCGATAAATGTGCCGCCAAAAAGTACAGCGCTTATAATAACGGCTACGGCTGAATCGGTAAGGGCGGGAAGAATAATCCCTAATATTTGTATGATATAGGCGATTAAAAGAGCGGTTAACACACCTAACTGTCGAGCGATTAAATCCCAGATAATACAGGCCGGTGCTGCAGCTACCCCAACGATCAGAAAAACAATGGGGCCTAACCCTTGTAGAGCTTCCTGCCTATCAACAATAGCAACAATAAACGTGGCGCTGATAACGTAGCCGTACCCTGCGCAAAAGTAGGCGGATAGCATAAGGAAGAGAAAGCGCTTACTGGGTGGGTTGTCCACCATTTGAGCACCCGATATAGTCGTGCCTGAGGTGTCTGGACGTGGTAGCCAAGCCCATGCAGGGATTGCTAAGAGTACGCCTAGACCTGCGAATAACCACCAAAGCTCTTGCCAGTTGAGTTTTATATCCATCAATGCAACAACAGCTGAGCAGAAAATGATGCCTAATCCCAAGCCTGAAAAATGAATACCCAGTTCACTACGAAAGTTATGCCTAATCAGCCAGTTTAAGATTAACCCTGAACCGATTAATAGACCCGCGGCACTTGTCAGTCCTGCAAAAAAGCGCATAACTCCCCAGATGATGACATTATCAGTAACAGCCATACCTGCGGTTGTTAGAATGGCAACAATGAGTCCCCATCTATAAAGCTTATCTTTTAAGGTCAAGTCGCTGATTGAGGCGGCAACAAATGCCCCTGCCATATATCCCATATAATTAAATGTGGCTAGCCAGCCTCCGATAGCATCGCTCATGCCTGCTTGAGCCTGCATAAGAGGAAGCATCGGTGTGTAAGAAAATCGTGCAACGCCTAGCATGAGCATTAAGCTAAAAATACCGGCAATAAGGACTTTATACTTTTGTAATTGAGTCGTCATAATTTGGGTTCATAAATAACTGGTGTCAGAGAGGTTAACTCGCTTAAACTATCACTACAAATGAATAAATAAGAATCTTTTATTCTATATTAGAGAAGGGTGAAGCTAGAATGGAGTTGGTCTCATTAAATACATTTAAAACTGTCGCAGAACAGGGTGGAGTATTAGCAGCTTCACGTCTACTACATACTGTTCAATCGAATATTACAGCAAGAATCAAACGCCTTGAAGAAGAGCTTGGCTCTGAACTTTTTTATCGTAAAGGGCGAGGGCTAGAACTAACACCTGCAGGCCATACGCTACTTGAATATGCTAATAAATTACTTCACCTTGAGCAGCAAGCCTGCATGGCGGTAAAACAGGTGGGAGAATCGGTGGGTGAGATCCGTATTGGTTCAATGGAGTCTTTCGCTGCGACCAGAATGCCAGGGCTTCTTCAGGCGCTTCGCAAAGCTCATCCTAAGTTAATGCCTAGGGTTAAAACAGAAACCAGTAGCGAGCTTGTTCAAGATATTCTCAATTATCGCTTGGATTGTGCATTTGTGGGTGGTCCTATTGAGCATCAACACCTAACCTGTAAGCAAGTGTTGATTGAAGATTTAGTATTAGTGTCGGCGAAAAATGTAGATGTCTCCGATTCATTGATTCTTTTTCGTGAGGGCTGTGCTTACCGTGAAAAGGCAATAAGTTGGTTAAAAAAGCATGGCCGTCTAGACACTGAAGTTATGAGTATGGGGACGCAAGAGGGTATTTTAGGCTGCGTGGCCGTTGGTTTAGGTTTTACGTTAGTCCCGCGTAAAGTGGCTGAGGAATCTAGGTACGCTAATGATCTAAATATGGAGATTTTAGCACCTGAATATAGCCAAGTGCCGACGTTATTGGTGACACATAAAGATGCAGCGCAAATGGCGGGGATTCAAACATTGTTAGGTTTATTTAAAGATGATCTACCTGAATGGGAGTCAGCTGCCTAATATTGCATTTATTGCTTGCACCTTCAGCTTGTTCAAGCTTCAATGGCGCAAATTTTTTTATGGTACTTTTCGGGTATTGGTATGGGACTTAGTAAACTATTAGTTGGTGCTGAAGAGTGGTGTCGTTTTCCCGACTTGGCGTTGCCGGCAGTTAAGGCGCGTGTGGACTCTGGTGCGAAAACATCTTCATTACATGCATTTAACATTCAGCCGTTTAAACGGAGTGGAGTGCCTTGGGTTCGTTTTAATATCTGCCCGATACAAGATAATCGGAAAACCATGGTGTCCTGTGAGGCTCCCGTTCACGATCGTCGCAAAGTTAAAAGCTCAAGTGGTACATCAGAAACGCGCTATGTAATTAAGACAACTTTAGGTATTGCTGATTCTAGTTGGGAGGTTGAGGTCACTTTAACAAACCGCGATGCTATGGGGTATCGCATGCTGTTGGGGCGTGAAGCGATGTCAGGCCGAATTCTCGTGGATCCTGAAGGCTGTATGCTTTTAGGGGGAATATCGGATGCTGAGTTGAAAACGCTGTATCAAACTAAAAAACCTTCAGTGGGTGGACTCAAAATAGGTTTGCTCGCCAGTAATCCGAATTTGTACAGTAACCGTCGTATTATTGAGGCGGGCGAGCAGCTTGGTCATGAAATGGTGTTTTTAAATATTAAACACTGTTATATGAAGATGGATGCTGAAGAGCCAGAAGTGCACTATCGTGGTGGACGAGTACTTGATGATTTAGATGCAGTCATTCCACGTATCAGGCCGAGTATGACTTTTTATGGCTGTGCATTAACACGTCAATTCGCCTCTATGGGTGTTTACTGCTTGAATACAGCCGCGGCAATTACACAATCACGGGATAAGTTACATTCTTTGCAGCTGTTGTTTGAAAATAATATTGATATTCCTATTACGGGTTTTGCTAACTCGCCATTAGAAACAGATGATCTGATTAGCATGGTTGGTGGTGCTCCACTTATTGTGAAGTTATTAGAAGGTACGCAAGGTAAAGGTGTTGTCCTAGCTGAAACCAATAAAGCGGCTGACAGTGTTATTAATGCTTTTAAAAGCTTAAACGCTGATATATTAGTTCAAGAGTTTATTAAAGAAGCTCAAGGCAAAGATATCCGTTGTTTTGTTGTTGATGGTAAGGTTGTCTCGGCTATCCAGCGCGAGGCAGAACCTGGAGAGTTTAGAGCAAATATTCATCAAGGTGGCACAGCCAGTGTTATTCGTCCTACGACGGATGAAAAACGCATCGCTATTAAGGCTGCTAAGTGTATGAACTTAAGCGTAGCAGGTGTTGATATTATTCGCTCAGCTAAAGGGCCGCTGTTGCTTGAGGTTAATTCTTCCCCAGGATTAGAGGGAATCGAAGGTGCCACAGGTAAAGATATTGCGAAAATGATGGTTCGAGCTATAGAGAAAAAACTACAATGGCAGCAAGTAGACACGAGTGCTGCCGATCAATCGTAAAAAATTAGGGCTTATTTAGCCATGGGTGCTGGTGCTCTTCAAGGCTTTCGATCATGAAATCTATAAAGAGTCTTACTTTAGGGTTTAAATGTCTTCTACTTGGGTAGAGGGCATTTATGCTCACATCGGGGGCTTGGTAATCAGAGAGTACTTCTTTAATAAGCCCTGATTCAATATCATCCATACAGAACTGGATTGGCAGGCGTGCTATGCCTAAGTCCTTTCTTAGCATTTCACGGCAGAAGCTAATACTGTTTGCGCGAACTTTAAAGTTTGCGGGCACCGGTTTTCCATCGTTCCAGTTTTCAAATATCCAGCCAGGGTCAGATAAGGCCCCGCCTAGACACTGGTGATTAATTAGATCATCAGGTGTCTTAGGCTCACCATGTTTTTCTAAATAGTTAACCCCAGCATAAAGCTTGATATTTACATCAGCAATTTTTCTGCCTATAAGGCTGGAATCGGTTAATTCACCCACTCTTAATGCGAGATCAATGCCGTCCTCTACTAAGTCTACTAAACGGGGGCTAAGCTCAATATCAATTTGAATCAGGGGGTACATCTTCATGAAACCTGCAATCACATCGTTCATGATAAAGATGCCCATTTCTGGAGGCATGGTAATGCGTAAACGTCCCTTTGGAACCGCTTGCTTGGATACTACGCGATCTTCAACGGCTTCCATCTCATCGAGTAGAGGCTGGCAGCGTTGAAAAAGGTCTTGCCCTTCAGAGGTTAGGCTAAGTTTACGTGTTGTTCGTTGTAAAAGCCTCACACCTAGCTCATCTTCAAGCTGGGCAATTCGTCTACTGATTGTTGATTTTTGTATCCCTAGTTTATCGGCAGCCGCAGTAAAACTGTTATGCTCAATTACGCGTATAAATAGCCGTACATCATTTAGGTTCATAGTAATTTTTAAAATCAGTCAGAAAAGGGGAGGCAAGTAAAGCAACCAACTTTTTGATGGACCTAAGAGCAGCGACCTTTAGTTGTTAATGTAACTGAAGGTGTTGTTGTTTTAACTGCTTCGAATGTCATATCCGTTTTGTTGATCGTCAGAGTAGTTGTATCCATACCACCCATAATAGGATCTTTAGCTGTTCTACTTAGTTTGAGCATATTGCTATCTTGTTCAACATTAAACCCGCTGACACCATTAATAGTGCCCGATGAGCCATCAATTGTTATAGTGTATTTACAGTGTTCTTCTGGGCAATCACGTGTACCTGGGGTTTTCATAAAAGGGGCCGTGAATACCGCATGGGTATATGTACACTGGTAGTGGGTAGCTTCTGCTTGAACGGCTGTAGCTAATAATGAGAATACAGATAACCCTGCACTTGCGATAATCAAATTTAATCTACGGTTCATATTCCTTTCCCCTTAAATTTCCTTGTTAGAGTTTAGGGCAATTTATTGATTGCTTAAACCTTTTTTATTGTGTTTTGTTTTTATAGAACAGCCAAATTAGCTCTTATTGAAACAACTAAAGAGCTTAACATAATGCGTGGCTTGAAATTTGTTGTATGAAGTTTGTACATTTTATCTCGCATATTCAAGATTGAATGGTTAATATGCTGCCACTGAATAATTATCAGTAAAGCTGTCTGTTGATAGAAAAGTAGTATACCTGAGCTGGATTTACCGGCTGTAGTCAGGCCGTGTCGTTCAACCGTTCTGTTTGCGCTTTTAGCGCTTCTACTTATCAAGGAGTCATTCGTTATGAAAAAGCAATTGATTACAACAACGCTTGCAGCAATATTAGTTCTTTCTCCGGCGTTAGCCGTTCATGCTGGTGAAGCCTCGTCCGATCGTGTTCAGGTTAGAAAGCTTGTTTCAGTCCAAGAGCGTGCAGCCCACCGTACAGAGTTGAAAAATGCTGCGACTGCTGAAGAGCGTGAGACGATTCGTACAGAGTTCCGTACTTTAATTAAGCAGCGCGCCGATGAAAAAGGCATCACGCTACCTGAAAACTTTAAAGTAGAATAAGCGTACTCTGCCGGAGGAACCGTTTCTATTCTGTTCCCCCGGTTTTTCTTTTTCCGTTTTTACATTTACTGTCCCATTAGGGTCTATTTGTACCTAATAAAACATATTGCTTGTCACGAAGTCCCACTAGAAGCATTTCCCCGTTACCGCTAACTTTAAATTCACCGTATTTAGCTTTTTCATAGATTTTGGCACTGCCTTCTTGGAAGAAGAACGCGTTAGTGGCAAATTTTAAGACACCATCACGGATCCGATAGTGCAGTTTGTGCTGTTGAGGCGATAGCTCAGCATCAGGATTGAGTGTAATAAACTGAGCGACACTGTGTTGATCGAGCTGCACAATGGCAAACCCATCTACGGATTCTTTGTCACCGATCGCGTACTGAATCGTTTGACTCATTCTATAGCGAAGTCGCATATAATCACCCTGCATCAGTGAACGTGGATCAACAGGCGCTAGTTCGAGTAATACGCTTTGCCCTTCGCGAATTAACGATTCCTTTTGATAAATATTTATATTGATAGCGGCTAATACGATTAAGATGGTGGCTAAGGAGATCCATTTTTTTCCATTCACTGGTGCGCTGTTAGCTGGGTCTAAGGTAGGTTGAGCCTTGCTGAAGTAATGCAGCGTTCCGACAATTGTAAGGCAGACAGCGCCGATGGAGAGTAAATAGATCGATTTAACCAGCAGTGTTTCCGATAGGCTGTAGTAGTACCAAGATATAAAGCTGATTAAGGCAAGGATGCCTAACGCCATTAAGATAAGGCGTTGTCTAAAGAAGCCGACCAACAGAATTAAGAGAGCACTGCTAACACCTGCAATATTAAACGATAGCCCGAGTAGCATGAGGGTTGCGATAACCGCGATAGAACCGGATGGCGAGGCCAGTTTGATGTTCTGTTCTGACAGAATGGCAAAGACAAGGTAGAGACATGTGCCCGCTAGGATCAGGCTCCCAATCAAGGGGCTGTATTGTTGTAAAAAGCCCACCTCTGCTCTGAATAGGTAGTGTGAAAATTCATGTTGAAAGAGGAAATGCCCGCTAAATTGCAGAAGTGATATCGCGAGGCCAAAGCTGATAGGCAGTAGATGTGAACGGTATTTATACCAATGTTTCTCTCGGATCCAAATCAAGGTGAAAAGCGCTGCGGCGAGTGCGCTATCTAAGCCAAAAATACCCTGTTGGTTTAAGCCCCAAAAGAGCGCAACCATGGCGAACCAGCTACTGAAAACCCGATGTAAGAAATTCGGCATAATCAAAGCTAAAGCCCCTTGAAATAAGGCTAAGATCAAAAATGCGGAGGAATCTGAAATCGAAAAAACGGTAAAAATTCCCCAAGCCACCATAAACTGGCCGCACAAACTGATAGCTAAACCGAGCTGCTCTAAGAAAGGGGTCTTATCATTACGAAAGATAAAGTACGCGGCAGTACAACAGATAAAGCCGCAGAGGGCCAGTAGCACTTGGTTATCGTAGATAAATAAGCTACCAATAATGGTGCCGACAAAGGCGAGTAAAAACAGCGCGGCTATCCAACCGGCAAAGCCCTGCATTGTTTTTATATACCAAGGGCTTAAATCTAATTCGTTTTCCGGATAGTCAGTGCGGGTCAGGTTATTTCTCTGCAATTCAAGCCATAGCTCATTCCCAGAATTACGCATCCTGATGCTCCTTATCGCTCGTGATTGGCTGATCGGCTGCATGTTCTTTACTAAGTTTTTTTAACCAGATGCCCGCAGATGAAGATAGCCCGATAATAAATATTGCGATAATTAAGAAGGCGTCGCTCTCTAATGCATCATTAAATATATAAATTAATAAGCTACTCGCAATAACAATAGCGCTGGTTACACAGCCAGAAATAATGAAAAGATCGAAGAGGCGGTAGCGGTAGTAGAGATAAGTGCAGAGGATCCAAACTAAGTAACAAGGGAGCCCCCATTGTAGTTCGGCCTCATCAAATATGGCCCAAATCGCCAACCATGTTGCGGCTATGCCGGACGCTAATAAGCAGGTTTGAACGACCAAACGGTTATCTAAGCATCGTGTTTTACCCTGTTGAAGTACTTCAAAGGCGATGGCAAGTAAGGTATTGAATAGCAGGAAAAGGCCTACTAAATTGTCATAGTGCAGCAGGATGCCAAAGACACCGCGGAAATCATAATAGTAGAGGTAACAGGATAAATTGATTAAGAGAACCCACAGGAGCCACAACGTGCTTGCGCGGTTGGTGACGGCGATAGGGGTCATAAATAAGGCCCAAAAGGCAAACAGCTGCCAAGGGTCAGCTCCGGTTTGGTAAATCTGCCCACTTAACGCAAGCAGGGCGCCGATCAGCATTACCATAAGGAAAGCGATGGCGGTGCTTGGTAGGGTGAACGGTTTGAGCTTGGTATAGATCAGGGTACTGACCACCAGAGAGGTTTGCATTAAGGCGAATTTAACGAGGTTGCTCATCTCATCCCAGTTAAATGCAAAGAAGAATAAAGTCCCCGCCGCCAGAGAGATAACACCCAGCCATAGGAAGAGGTTTTTTATAAACTGAAACCATTGTTGATTATCTGGGTTTGCACGGGAGAGTGAGAGGGCGGTATCTACGTCATCTGGGCTGATGTAGCCTTGCTCTGCCCAATGGAGTATATGTTGGCGCTTTGAATTCATAAAACAGGCTTCCTGCCGATAGATAGTCGTAGTGAAAACGCTATAGGCTTAAGTGTAATGAACTGCCTACAACGATCCTGATTAATTGTAAGCAGATCGGATTGCATCGTTTTTAACTACAACCTCCACTCGGGCAGTCCTTTCCGCTCATGCAGGGCAAATCTTTAGCCTTTATTTTAGGGCTCGTTTTTACCATACCTGTAACCGCTAATAACTTAGTTACTAATGATTTCGCAGGTATACCTTGAGGATCAATATTTGCTAATAGGCAGAGCTCCTCCCAGTTTTTTGGAGTAAGCGCTACAGTATGTGTTACTTCGATGATATCACCGGTTTCTTCAATGCGGTAATCATATGTCGGCATCGGTTAATCCAAATATAGTAGGTTTAATATCTGCAAACGAGTGTTGTTAGTCTAGTACAGGTTCATGCCAGTTAGTGTTTTTTAAGAACTTGTGAGCTGGGTAGAACTTACCATCACTGCCGGTTTGGTCTTTTGTGGATTTTACATAGGCTTCTGGAAGTTCACCGCCGGCATAAACATCTAGGCCTTTTTCATTTCGGTAGAAGGCGAGCGTTTTGTCGATCTCTGCTTGGGTTTTACACAGCTTTGATAAGTTGCTTGCTTGAACCGCTGCCATATCTTTGTCGGCATCAATGCCCATAATATGTGCCATACCGTAAGTCACTACCAGAATATCGGCGACCGCATCACGTATTTCAGACATGTCTTTTTTTTCTATACCTTCAACAAGCTCTGCAAGTTCTTCTTGGATAAGGTGTAGCTGTTTGGCTGACTTTTCCCAATTAGGGTTTTGCATATCCCCTTTCTCGTTTCCGAAAACTGTATTTAGATAGGAAACATCAGTGAAATTGCTCATCTTTACTCCATTACTTGTTAAAAATAGTCAGAATATTTAAATATTAATTATCTTAAGAGCTATCTGTTTGCTTTGCGGCTAATTGATAAATTTTATCGACTACTGCGCGAATACCATTGCCGCGTGAGGGGCTTAAATGGCGTTCTAAGGATAGCTGATTAAAAATGGATTCTATATCAATATCTTGGATCTGTTGTGCTGTTTTATTATGAAATAGATCTAATATTAAGGCTAATAGACCGCGAATAATACGGGCGTCTGAGTCTGCTCTCAATTGTATACGCTGATCTTGCCCTAGTTCATAAAGCAGCCAAGTGTTACTTTCACAGCCCTTTATTCTATTGGCATCTGTTTTGAGATGTTCAGCTAAGCTCTGCAGTTGTTTGCCTTGTAGCATGATTTCACGATAACGGGCATTCCAATCCTGTAAGCTGAGTAATTTATCGAACAACCCTTTTTTTGCTTCCTCTATCGTATGAGTAGACTGGGTGCCTTTAGAATTAGAGGTAACTAAAGCTGACTCATCACGGCTAATCATATCTAATGCTGTGACGAAATTTTCTACCTCATTAAGCGTATTATAGAAAGCAAAAGATACCCGTGTAGTACCTGATAAACCAAGAGCTTGCATGAGGGGCATCGCACAGTGATGACCAGTGCGAACAGCAATACTTTGTTGATCTAGCAGATAGCCAATATCTTGTTGATGTTGATGAGCTAAAGTGAAAGAGATGAGGCTTACAGACTTTTGGGGTGATGCGATCCGCTGCCATCCTTTAATTTGAGAACAACCATCAAGTGCAGCTTTATATAAGCTAGTTTCATGCTGTTCAAGTAGGTGCCTATCTTGGGCTTGTAGCCATTCAATAGCGGAGGCAAGTCCTATAGCGCCAGAGATGTTAGGTGTGCCCGCTTCAAATTTAAAAGGTAAATCATTAAAGGTGGTTTCGCTGAAACTCACTTGAGAGATCATCTCTCCACCCGCTTGCCATGGAGGCATGGCTTCTAATAATTGTTGTTTCCCATAAAGCACCCCTATGCCTGTTGGCGCGTATAATTTATGTGCTGAAAAAACATAAAAATCTACATCTAGGTCGTTTACATCGACTTGAAAATGAGGGAGCGCTTGTGCTCCATCAATTAAGGTTAAAGCGCCTGCATCGTGAGCTAAAGATATGATCTGCTTAACGGGATTAATCGTACCTATGGCATTAGATACATGAGTAATAGCAACAAGGCGAGTTTTATGGGTAAGTAAGGTTTTATAGGCCTGTATATCAAGATCGCCACTCGCTAACAGTGGAATAACTTTAATAATCGCGCCGCTTCTCTGTGCGAGCAATTGCCAAGGAACAATGTTGGCGTGATGCTCTAGAGGGCTGAGTATAATTTCGTCTTCAGGCTTTAAATAGCTTCCCCAGCTATTGGCAATTAGGTTGATTGCTTCAGTTGTGCCGCGGGTCCAGATGATCTCTTTACTGCTTTTAGCGTTTAAAAAATGGGCGACGGTGTCGCGAGCGGCTTCAAACTTACCGGTTGCCTCGGTGCTTAAAGCATGGCTTGCCCTATGCACATTGGCATTAAATGTGGCGTAGTAATTATTTACGCTCTCAATAACAACACTTGGCTTTTGCGTCGTCGCGGCGTTATCTAGATAGATAAGAGGGCTGCCATTAACCTGCTGTTCTAAAATAGGAAACTGGTTGCGTACCTGTTCTAGGGTTTGTTTCTTTGCTTGATCTGAGGCCGTCATGACTCTCTCTAGCGAATAAGTTGTTGAGCGACGTTTAGCTTTCTGGGTTTTTGCTGTTTGCTTTCTTTTCATTATCCCAATGGGCTAACTGTTTGTTGTAGCGGCTCTGCCAGCGTGCATACATCATTGAGCTGGTGAACAGCGTGCCGACTAACAGCGAGTAACCTAGCCCATAGATAAACGTATTGGGGTTGGTTGCAGCTAAAACTGACTGAATAAATGGCAGTAATAATACGAAGCATAGCCAAGCGTGGCCGCGAGGATTCCCTGTAATAATGACACGAATAAATGCGAGTAGTGGCAACATATGAAGTAAACTGATCACCCATGGATGACCGGTAGGTACTGGAATTAAAAACATATGCCATAAGATAAACCAGCCTAATAAAGCGGTGTAACTGGTAACTGTTACTCGTCTGCTAAAAAGGGCTTTAGCGGCGTAATTATGGTCGTCTGGTATGTATGCTTTCAAAAGAGAGTTCTCAATGTTGTTAGGTTTACAGTTTATGGCGGAGCTTATGTGCGAGTTCGCCAAGGCGTTTGCCTTGTGCGACACAGAGTGACAACTCATTGTCATCAAGTGGGCGGTTATCTTGGCCTGCAACATGGGTTGGGCCGTATGGCGTTCCGCCGGTTGTTGTCTTTAACAAAGTAGATTCGCTGTAAGGTAGGCCTGCGATCACCATACCCTGATGGAGCAGGGGGATCATCATCGAGAGTAGAGTCGTTTCCTGTCCGCCATGGAGGCTAGAGCTTGAACTAAATACGGCGGCGGGTTTATCGATTAGAGCGCCAGACAGCCATAGGGAACTTGTTCCATCAATAAAATACTTTAACGGCGCTGCCATATTGCCAAAGCGGGTTGGGCTACCGAGGGCAAGACCTGAACATTCAGCCAAATCCTGTTCGCTGCAATATAGCGCGCCCTCATCGGGTATATCGGATGCCGTTGCTTCACATATAGTTGAGATGGCAGGCACTGTTCGTAATCGAGCTTCCATGCCCGATTGTTCAATCCCGCGTGCAATATGCTGTGCCATAGATCGTGTTGCTCCATGGCGACTGTAGTAAAGAACTAACACGTAGGGCTGAGACATGTTACAAAATGTCCAAAACGGACTCAGGAGGACGTCCTATTCGTGCTTTATCACCTTTGATGACGATTGGACGCTCAATAAGTTTGGGAACCTCGGTCATTACTTTTATAATCTGCTCATCTGATAAAGCGGTGTCATCTAAACCTTGTTCTTTAAATTCAGGCTCTTTCGTGCGTAAAAGCTCGCGAGCTGAGATTCCTAGTTGTTTTAACACAAGTTTAAGCTCATCCGCAGAGGGGGCATCATCCAAATATTTACGGATATCAGGCTGAATACCGTTCTCTTCAAGCAACGCTAAGGTTTGGCGAGATTTGGAACAGCGAGGATTGTGGTAGATAATTACTTCATTCATTGTGCTATACCGTACTTATTAATTATTAATCAATCGAAGTAAAACGGATGATTGATTTAACATGTTAGGTTATTTTGCATCATTGTATACGGCTATAAGATAGATTTCATGAGTGAATCACCTTTTTAGGTACCTATTACTTAGTGTATTTTTGAACGCTGTTTAAAGGAGTGTTATGAGCAGATTGTTTAACCATCCCTATCTACTGTTTCTGAGGTACCTTTTTGCCCAGTTTCGTCATAACCAAGGGATTTTGAATTCAGCGGCATTAACTTATACCACGCTATTTGCGGTAGTGCCTTTAATGACAGTTTCCTACGCGATGTTGGCCGCGGTGCCATCTTTTCAAGGGGTTGGACAGGAGCTACAAGGCTGGGTATTCCAAAATTTTGTACCAACAACCGGTGCAGTGGTGCAGGATTATTTAACCGATTTTTCATCTCAGGCGCGTAAATTAACGGCGGTTGGTATTGCTGTATTAGCGGTAACGTCGATCATGATGATGAAGAATATAGAGGCGGCGTTCAATCGTATTTGGCGTGTATCAGAGCCGCGCAAAGGGCTATCAAGCTTTTTACTCTATTGGGCTATTTTAAGTTTAGGTCCTATTCTAATTGGTTTAGGTCTGTTGCTTACCTCTTATATTGCATCTTTACCTTTTATTTCCTCTGCCACAGAACTTGTAGGAAGAGGTCGTTTGTTAAGTTTGTTACCTACTTTGTTTTCTGCTGCTGCATTTACGCTGATTTATGTTGCCGTTCCGAACTGCCGTGTTCCTTTGAAAAGTGCTTTGATTGGTGGTGTTGTCGTGGCTTTGCTGTTTGAAACCGCAAAACGTGGTTTTGCTGCCTTTGTGACTCAGTTTCCCTCTTATGAGTTGATATATGGTGCGTTTGCCGCAGTTCCTTTGTTTCTTCTTTGGATCTTTATCAGTTGGGTAATTATTCTGATGGGGGCAGAGTTAACCCGCTGTATTACGGTTTATCGGCCAGTAGA
The DNA here is from genome assembly GCF_001597725.1 of Neptuniibacter marinus. Lineage (GTDB taxonomy): Bacteria > Pseudomonadota > Gammaproteobacteria > Pseudomonadales > Balneatricaceae > Neptuniibacter > Neptuniibacter marinus. Next base: position 17,036 of record NZ_LUTR01000017.1, on the reverse strand, counting down.
TAAAGGTAAAACTATACCGCACCTGTATACCGTGGTTGCAGTTTTATACCGGCTTTGGAAAGCGCAAAATGAAGGTGCAGCGGTCACTGACCGGTGTTTGTTGCAGGAAGTGGATACATTAGATCAAGGGCGTTGGGATACATATATAACTCTGTTGATTGAGGAGGGAATTATTAAACGCAGTGATCAAGGGGAATACCTATTGAGTCGTAGTATGTCGAGTTTATCGCTTTATGAGCTTAATGATTTGTTGCCTTGGCCCACACCAGCACCTTTGCAGGCTAGCGCTGCGGCGGCTTGGGAGCGAGAATTGGAGAAACGTTTGCAAGATGTCCATCTTGCGGAAAAAGATACGTTTTCGATTTATATGGAGCAGTTGTTTGTTAGTGCTTAAACAATGCAAAGCGTCTTAGTTTTGGCATTTAATATATTTTACGGAGATTAGAATGGTGGAAATTTGCCTCCATGCGATTGTGATAGGTCGAGTGCAAGGTGTCTGGTTTCGAAAATCAACTCAAGAGCAAGCTGAGTCATTAGGCTTGAGCGGTTGGGTTAGAAATCTGCCTGATTCAAGTGTCGAGTTAATGGTGTCTGGCGATGAGCTGGCGGTAAGGCAGCTTGAGGCTTGGCTTAGCCAAGGTCCAGAGCTTGCGGTAGTGGCTGAAGTTAAAAGTAAGCAGAAAGCGTTGCAGGAACTACCCTATCCTTTTGTGATTGTTGATTTTGAGTAGATTGTAGGCTTTGCTATATATGTAGGGTTAATGAGAACCCGAGTGAGCAGGGTTATGGTATGTTTGAGCAGATAAAAGCTTTTTTTGGTCACAAAGCTCATCAAGAAAATACTCCGGTTGCTAAGTCGGAGCCACTAAATGCAACGACCGAAGCGCAAAAAGTACAACAGACGGATAGTGAATGCCCCTCTTTGGAAAGTGAAAATTATGGAATTAAGCCTTTACGTAATGCGAGAGAGCTTAGTTTAACTTTTATCAGTAGCTTGTTAGGGGTTAGGGTATTAGATTCTGAAGCATCGAAAGCGCAAGAACGTTTGCTAAGAGCCTCGTTAGATGAGGAGTTGATCGGTTTAAGTGATGAATCTATACCTAAGTTGTCTAAAACAGCATTAACGCTTATGGCCGACCTACTGAGTGCCGAAAGGGTGCAAAGTAAGATTATTACGGCGATTCAGGAAGATCCTGCTTTAGCGGGTAAAATAATCTCCATTGCTAATTCCCCGCTATTTGTAGCCTCTGACATGGAGATTAAAGACCTCAGTCATGCGCTTAGCTTATTGGGAGAAGAGCGGCTTAAAAGTATAGTTATGTCGTCGTTGTTAGCCGATAAATTTGAAGTGAATAGCTATTATTTTGAGACCTTCGGCAAAGCGTTGTGGGAGCATTCTTCTGAGGTTGCGGAAAATGCCCGAAAAATTGCTCTAAAGATCAATGCTGATCCTAGTTTATCTTATTTCGTTGGTTTGATTCACGATATAGGTAAGTTGATGATCTTTAGGAAGTTAGTTGAGTTACACAGCGATGAAAATATAGAGCCTCACCCTCAAGTGTTTAGTCATCTATTAAATGATTATTCTGATGCGTTGACGCGTCAGGCCTGTGAGTTTTGGCGGCTGCCAGTGCGTTGGTATCAGCCTATATTAGACTGCCAGGGGGCGGAGCTAGGGGATTTGAAATTACCTGAATCTATAGCGTTATTTCTGGGCAATCGATTTGCTGAATTGCATAGCCTTCATCAGGGAGGGGAGATTACTGATTTTGAATTGGTGTGGCGGTTGACCGAAGTAGGATCAAGTATTGATGAATACCATGATTTGTATCCTAATAATAAAGGTAAATCCGAGATATAAAAAAACGGGCCTACTAGGCCCGTTTTATTCTACATAGTAGATCGTATCTGAATTACAGGTTGATGCGTTCCGCTAAAACAGACATGAGATCGTCGACTTTCACGTCTTGTTTTTCTGCATCACGACGGCCTTTATATTCCAATGTCCCTGTTTCTAAGCCTCGTGGTGAGATGACAACGCGGTGGGGAATACCCATCAGATCCATGTCCGCAAATTTCACGCCTGGGCTGGTCTTTTTATCGCGGTCATCCAGAATGACGTCATAACCGGCTTGTTGGAGGTCTCTATACATTTTATCGGTCAATGCTTTGACCTCATCAGATTTGTCATACTGAAGAGGAATGAGTGCAATATGGAAAGGCGCAATGCTTTCTGGCCAGATAATGCCGCTCTCGTCATGATTTTGCTCAATGGTTGCAGCAATAACACGTGATACACCTATGCCGTAACAGCCCATATCCATAACGACAGATTTACCGTTTTGGTCGAGGACTTTAGCTTCTAAAGCTTCAGAGTACTTTTGGCCAAGCTGGAAGATGTGACCGACTTCAATACCGCGCTTAATTTCAATGGAGCCTTCACCGCAAGGGCTTGGGTCACCTTCGACGACGTTACGAATATCAGCGACCTGTGGAAGATCTACATCGCGGTTCCAGTTGATACCGAAATAGTGTTTGCCGTCTGCATTAGCACCAGCGCTGAAGTCTGATGTTTTGGCTACTGTACGGTCGGCTATCACAGGAATCTCTAAACCTACTGGGCCAAGAGAGCCAGGGCCTGCACCAATTAAATTGCGAATTTGCTCTTCTTCCGCAAACTCTAGAGGCTCTGCAACTTCAGGTAATTTCTCTGCTTTGATCTCATTGAGTTCGTGATCACCACGAACTAAAAGAGCGACGAAATCGGCCTCACAGGCATCCGAAGCCACAACAAACAGTGTTTTGATTGTTTTTTCGATAGGCACATTAAACTGTGTCACTAGCTCATCAATGGTTTTAGCGTTAGGCGTATCAACTATTGTCATTTCAACGGTCGGAGCTGCGAGCTCGCCTGCAGGAGAGAGCGCTTCGGCTAATTCAATATTGGCCGCATAGTCACTAACGTTTGAAAAGGCGATATCATCTTCGCCTGATTCTGCTAAAACGTGAAACTCGTGGGAGGTTGCACCGCCGATAGAGCCCGTATCTGCTAATACTGGGCGGAAGTCTAAACCTAAACGGTTGAAGATCGCGCTATAGGTTTGATACATCAAATCGTAAGTTTGTTGTAGCGACTCAGTACCTACATGAAAGGAATAGGCATCCTTCATAATAAATTCCCGTGAGCGCATTACGCCGAAACGGGGGCGTATTTCATCGCGGAACTTCGTTTGAACCTGATAAAAGTTAGCTGGTAGTTGTTTATAACTTTTAATTTCGCGGCGGATAAGGTCTGTAATTACCTCTTCATGCGTAGGGCCTACGCAAAATTCGCGATTATGGCGATCTTTAACCCGCAACAGTTCTGGGCCGTACATCTCCCAACGACCGGATTCCTGCCAAAGCTCAGCCGGTTGGATCGCGGGCATTAAAACTTCTAGTGCACCTGATTTATCCATCTCTTCTCGCACGATCCTTTCTACTTTACGAAGGGCTCGTAGACCTAGTGGTAGCCAGCTGTATAAGCCTGAAGCAGCTTTGCGAATCATGCCTGCGCGTAACATTAGCTGATGGCTAACAACTTCTGCGTCAGATGGAGTTTCCTTAACCGTGGAAATGAGATATTGGCTTGTGCGCATATTATTACTCAATCGAAGAATTCATTAACAAAACGAGGCACATTGTAGGTGCCAGTGCTTGAACTGCCAAGTAAAAATGAAAGTTATGAAGCTGCTTGAGTTAAAGTGACTTCTCGTTGCGGGAATGGAATAACTATTTTGCTTTCTTGTAATGCATTGTATACGGCTAAGTTAACTTGGTATTGAACCTCAAAATAGCGTTCAGTAGGCACCCAATAACGATAACCAATATTGATAGATGAGTCGGCAAAAGCCTCGACGCCTACTTGAGGCGCTGGGGTTGTTGGAATCTCAACAAATTGCGAAAGGGCGTGATTAATTACGTTAATTGCTTCTTCAGGTTTGCACTGATAACTGATGCCAACGCTAGACTCGACAATTTTATATTGGAATGAATTAATGATAACTTCACCTACAATATGTTTGTTGGGGATAGTTATCATCTCTCCATCTTCTGTGTCAAGGATGGTGTAAGCTAAGCGTATCTCTTTAACTATGCCGGATATATTATTGATATTTATGGTATTTCCAACAACAAAAGGGCGGGTTATTATGATGGTAAAGCCTGCGCCATAGTTGGAGAAAACCCCTTGTAATGCTAAGCCTAAACTTAATGAAATAGCACCTATAGCGGCCACGAAAGGGGCAACACTAATACCAAATTTTCCTAAGCAAACAATAAGCACCATTGCGATAATAAAGAGCTTAACGCAGCTAGAAATAAAGAGGCTTAAAGTGACATCAACATTTTTCTTTTCACATAGTCTTAAGACAATTTTTGCTATCCAGCGGGCAACGATGAGGCCCAATAGGAAAATAATAATGGCGCCAATTACTTGGAAGCTATAGTTGACGAAAAATTCGATAACCATATTACTAAGCTTGGTAATTGTTTCTAACTCATTTTGAAGTTCTTGCTCCATTACTAGCCTCTGCGGAAAAATGATTAAGCGGTGATTCTTTCTGAATCTTCGATAAAAGCAAAGAGTTCTGCAAGTTGTTTTTCGTTAAAAACAGGAATGCCGTTTCTTAAGAGTTCAGCCGCTGCCACACCTGCACCATCAGTTAAAGTGTTTGTGAAGTTACCATCATAGATTTGATTATTGCCACAGGAGGGGCTTTTGGCCTTCATTAAGGCACAAACTACGCCTTCACGTCTGGCTATCTCGAGGGTTTTTTCCGCACCACTTAAATACTGCGGCGTAACATCTTTCCCCTCTTTTGTAGTGATAAGTATCGGGAATTTACACTGGGTTTCAGCAGGAGGGCGTGGTGTTGCTAATCCACCTGATATTTCGGGGCAGATAGGTACTAAACGTCCCTCTTCTTGCCAGCGCTGTAGATTCGGGTGATTAATTAGGTGATGGCCACCATCGAAGCGAACTTTTTCTCCGAGCATGCAGGCACTAATTAGTATTCGTTTCATATCCGTATTTCTTGTTGTTATTTTTTTTCGCACATTTTACGGAACAGTAAAAACTTATCAATGAACTAAAGTATGAATTACAGGTTTGATTTAGGTCAGTTAGCACTAAGAAATGAAACTGTCTTTAGGGAGTGTTTTTTGATGCGAAGAAAAGGGAAGTGAGGGAGCGCCTGTTTCAGAATAGAAAAAACGATAAGCACCATTTTATAAAGAAAGTGGTGCTTAATCGTATAGGTGAATTTAAGCTTCGCGTTTATCAACCATAAATGTGGCGCTACCGGTCGCAACTATTTTGTCGCCTACATAAACTTCTGTTTTGCATTTTACTCGTTTACGGCGCATATCAATTTCTTCAACGGTGAGGAGAGCATTAGCTGTATCACCAATGAAAACAGGTGCTTTAAATTTGATCTGTTGATCAATGTAAATGGCGCCAGGTCCTGGTAATTTTGTACCCGCTACAGTAGAGATAAGCGCTGCGCTAAACATACCGTGAACAATGCGTTTGCCAAACATGGTTGTTTTTGCGTATTCATCGTTTATATGTACTGGATTTGTATCGCCAGATATTCCTGCAAACAGACAAACATCGGCGTCGGTGATAGTTTTGGCAAATGAAGCGTTCATTCCTACTTCAAGGTCTTCTAAGTAATAACCATGTAAATCAGACATCGGGTAATTCCTTAAATAAGCGTCAATAATAGTGTGATGATAACGAATATTACGGATGAATGGCTAATAGAAAACAGCAGAGGTAACAATTCGATAGAATTGGCGTATCTGCTGACCGACTATGGTTATAAACATTAAATATTACAATCTAGGTGTTTTTGTTGGTTTTTGAGCCCTGATATGACGCTGTAAATTTTGCGCTATTTCATGTATCTTACGAATCAACTTTATTTACTGGATTTGAGACCCGTTTACGCATGATTATCAAACCAAAAATTCGCGGTTTTATTTGTACTACTACACACCCCGAGGGCTGTGCAGCCAATGTTCGTGAACAAATTGCCTATACCAAAAGTAAAGGTAAAATGGTTAACGGACCTAAACGTGTTCTCGTTATTGGTGCATCAAGTGGCTATGGCCTTTCATCACGTATCGCTGCGGCGTTTGGCTCAGATGCGGCGACAATAGGTGTTTTCTTTGAAAAGCCTGGCACAGAACGTAAGACGGGTACAGCGGGTTGGTATAACTCCGCGGCATTTGATGCAGAAGCGAAAGCGGCTGGTTTATATTCAAAAAGTTTGAATGGTGATGCTTTTTCCCATGAAGCAAAAGCCAAAACAATCGAATTGATTAAAGAGGAGATGAAGCAAGTTGACTTAGTTATTTATTCTCTTGCTTCGCCAGTGCGAAAAATGCCTGATACAGGAGAGGTTGTTCGCTCCTGTTTGAAACCTATTGGTAAGCCTTATCAGTCCACGGCCATTGATACTAATAAAGATGCCATTATCAGTGCTGAAGTTGAACCTGCCACGCAGGAAGAGATCGACGCGACCGTTACTGTTATGGGTGGTGAAGATTGGGAATTGTGGATTAATGCACTTGAAGAAGCCGACGTCTTGGCTGAGGGCTGTAAGTCTGTTGCGTATTCCTATATCGGCTCCGATATTACATGGCCGATCTATTGGGATGGTGCTTTAGGTAAAGCTAAGCAAGATCTTGATCGGGCGGCGTCTGCAATTGATGCTAAGCTCAAAGTTAACGGCGGACAGGGGAATATTGGTGTTCTTAAATCGGTCGTTACTCAAGCGAGTTCAGCCATTCCTGTTATGCCGTTATATTTGGCTATGTGCTTCAAAGTGATGCGCGAGAAAGGTTTGCATGAAGGCTGTATGGAACAGGTTCAGCGTTTGTTTGCTACGGGCCTTTACGGTGAATCGGTTGTGATGGATGAGAGTAACCGTTTCCGCATGGATGATTGGGAGCTTAAGGATGAAGTTCAAAATGCCTGCCGCGAAATCTGGCCACAAGTTACCACAGAAAATCTGTTCGATTTGACTGATTATCAGCTTTATAAAGATGAATTCCTGAAATTATTTGGCTTTGGCATTGAAGGTATCAATTATGATCTTGATGTCTCTCCGCTTGTGGACTTTGATGTAAGCGATATATAGTTAACGGTTTATTTGCCAGATAGTAGCGGTATGCTACTATCTGGTGTATCTAGGGATTTTATATATCCTTTCTAACCCTGTTTTTTTACTTCAAACGGAATTGAAGAATGCGCTTTATACCTGTAACGCTACTGTCTGTAGTTTCCCTTTTTATTCTTTCTGGGTGTCTATCACATCCTTCTATGTATAAAGCTGATGGCGCTTTTCTCATCATCGATGCGCAGCCGTTATCGCACCTGCCAGAGTCTGCGAAAGTTGAGGTTGCATTAATTTACAATGATAACAGCGTTAAGTCTGAGGTAATTGAAGAGAACGGCTATTTACCTTATCACTATGAACTGCCGGTTGATGCGGGAAAACAGCCATCCGTCAAAACAATCAAGGTAGCGGTGAGTATTGGTGCGGAAAGAGTATTAGAGGGAGAAAAAACAGTCTCTAGTATAGATGACGCTCCTGTTGCCTTACACGCCCTTAGTGAAGATGTTCTGGCGAATACTTATTGGCGAGCAGAGGATGTTTCTGGGCGGGGTATTCCTCCATCGGTCGATACTACTCTAATTTTTAATGGCAGTAACCGGTTGTCAGGCTATGCGGGCTGTAACTTATATCAAAGCGCCTATACTTCTTTGTCGGTGTTTCTTGAAATTGATAAAGCCCGCTTAACACGGCAGCGCTGCTCTAGCCCCATTATGTATCATGAAAATCGTTATTTAGCCCTACTGACTTCAGCGGAGTACTTCTCTATTGATGAACAAGGTAATCTAGCGATTTACTTGTCTGAGCGTGAAAAGCCACTTAAATTTACCCCATTAACTTATCAAGAAGCCCAACAATCTATGATTCTTCAATAAAGTTTTCATATGTGAGCGGTTTTCACTGGGAGTCGTCCCTTGTTTCTGAGAAAATAGCTTTTCTTAGTCACTTATTCTGGTCTGTGTCTCCTATATGAGCCAAATCCAAGCCCGAGATCTATTTTCGTATCCAAAGTATTGGGCCGAATGTTATGCCCCAGCCCCGTTTTTGCCAACAACTCGAGAGGAGATGGAGCTGCTTGGTTGGGATAGCTGTGATGTTATTATCATTTCAGGAGATGCTTATGTAGATCATCCTAGTTTTGGTATGGCTGTAATGGGGCGACTGTTGGAGGCTCAAGGTTTTAGGGTCGGCATTATTACACAGCCGGATTGGACCAGTGCTGAGGACTTTAAATCATTAGGTCAGCCTAACCTCTATTTTGGTATTACTGCCGGGAATATGGACTCCCTTATCAACCGTTATACGGCGGATAAGCGTATGCGTCATGATGATGCTTATACGGCTGGGGGAATGGGAGGTAAACGTCCTGATCGAGCAGTGATTGTCTATAGTCAGCGTTGTAAAGAGGCTTACCGAGAAACGCCTGTTGTTTTAGGGGGGATTGAAGCCAGTCTTCGCAGGATAGCTCAATACGATTATTGGAGTGATAAGGTTCGTCGCTCTGTATTGATGGATGCGACAGCGGATATTCTGCTTTATGGTAATGCCGAGAGAGCGATTGTGGAATTAACCCATCGTTTAGCTAATGGCGAAGCTATTGAGGCTATTAACGATCTACGTGGTACTACAATTCTTTCCTCAGCTATTCCAGCTGATTATATTGAGGTTGATTCTACACGTATCGATTGGCCTGGATATATTGAAGATCTACCAAACCCTTATGAATATAAAGATGTAGCAACCTGCGATAAAAAGGATGCTGCTGATAATACGGTTCAACCTTTACGTATTGTTCCTGCACCATTAAAAGGTAAAGAGCGATTACCTGACGAAGCTTATATTCGTTTACCTTCCTTTGAAAAGGTATCAAAAGATCCGGCGCTTTATGCCCATACTTCGCGGGTATTACATCAAGAATCAAACCCCCATAACGCTCGAATCTTAGTGCAAAAACACGGTAATCGTGAATTGTGGGTCAATCCTCCACCTATTCCGTTGACTACCTCCGAAATGGACCAAGTCTTTGGGCTGCCATATCAGCGTATACCTCATCCCCGTTATGGTCAGGAAAAAATTCCTGCCTACGATATGATTAAATTCTCAATTAATATTATGAGGGGCTGTTTTGGCGGTTGTACTTTTTGCTCAATTACCGAACATGAAGGGCGGATTATCCAAAGCCGCTCCCATGAATCAGTAATTACTGAAATTGAGGAGATAAGAGATAAGGTTCCAGGTTTTACGGGTGCTATCTCCGATTTAGGGGGGCCTACCTCTAATATGTATCACCTTAACTGTAATGATCCGGAGATACAGTCTTCTTGTCGTAAGCCTTCTTGTGTATATCCAGTAATTTGTAAGAACTTAGATACTGATCATAGCCCAACGACTCAGCTTTATAGAAAAGCACGTAAAGTGAAGGGCGTACATACAGTATCTATCTCATCGGGTTTGCGTTATGACTTAGCGGTAGAGGATCCGGAATATGTACGAGAGCTGGTGACATATCATGTTGGGGGGTATCTTAAAATTGCCCCTGAACATAGCGAAGAGGGCACGCTATCAATGATGATGAAACCAGGGATGGGGACCTATGATGCGTTTAAGAAGATGTTTGAGCGTTTTTCCCGTGAAGCGGGTAAAAAACAATATCTTATCCCGTATTTTATAGCCGCTCATCCTGGGTGTGAAGATGATGATATGGTCAACTTAGCTCAGTGGCTTAAACGTAATGAATTTAAAGTCGATCAGGTGCAAACGTTTTACCCCTCGCCGATGTCTTTAGCAACGGCGATGTATCACTCAGATAAAAACCCGCTGAAAAAAGTAACCTATAAAAGCGAGAAGCTTTATACACCTAAGACTGATGATCAACGGAAAATACAAAAAGCATTGCTGCGTTACCATGATCCTGTGAATTGGCCATTACTGCGTCAGAAGCTTCCAGAGATGGGGTTTGCTCATCTTGTGGGGGATGGTAAAAATAGCTTAGTGCCTGCTGAGGAGGAAAATACAAAAAAAGTACTTTCTCGGAGCAAAGGAGGAGCTAAACGGACGAAGAGAAACGCTTCGTCAGCAAGTAAGCGTTCAACGGATTTAGCCGCTAATGGCAAAAAACCTAAAAGCCAAAAATTTAATAAGCCAAAACGTAAGCAGCAGCGATCATTGAAGCCAAAATAGATAAGTTCAAGAAAGGCCTGTTCAAATAGATGGCTGTTGTTAAAATGTAAAAGCAGCCGAGATTTGGTTTCATTAACGTATGAATATTTTAGTGCAGGATCAGCATAGGAGGGCTCCACATGGCAGCTACCGACAAAGTACATCCTAAATTCACAGAGGCGATGGAGAAGCTATCGGCAATGAGCGAAGAGGAAAGGCTTTCAGAGAAAAATAAAGATCTTTTTGAGCAAGCTATGAATTATGCCCCGCTTGATATACAACCAAAATTGGTCGCTATCCGTAAAAAGTATGATGAATTGCATTAAGCCTTGATTTATATAGTGTCGCGTATATAGCGGCACTATATTTTTGCTAATCTCTTAAGTAGTCGTTTACATTCTTAGTTTATTCAATAGCTCATCATCCCATATGTCATCATATTCGCCCATTAACTCTGATTCACTATCTAGATTGCTTTCATCATCGCAGTAGTAACCAAAGCTCTGGCAGTATTTATTTAGTTCTTCGTAAAGTTGTTCTTCTATTTCCTCCACTTGCCAAGCAAGTTCCCCTTCGAGTAGCTGTTTGCTATCAAGAAGCTCTCTTGTCTCTATAATTCCATTACGAAAAGCTTCTTTAGTCATATTAATAAAACATTCGAGAGCTGAAGATTCAGTTAATTCTGTGTGGAACTCAGTGAAGGAGGCAAAAAGATTTATGGCTGCTGAAAGTATATCTTCTGCAAGTATTTCAGATGTTGTTATATCTTTCGCTTCGTAATTTAAATCCAGTGGGGTGGTGGGCAGCTCGAGTTCAAAGGTTTCATTCAAATGACTGAGAATTGAGTGATAGAGCAAGGTTTGTAAATATGATTTCTGGATCTGCTGCCTAGATCTCGATTTTTGCTTAATGATGTTTTGTTTAGATCGATTGTCTGTAAAGGAAGGGGGGTGGCGTTTGGGGTTTTTTGTGGGTTGGGTGTTATTTGCAGTCATCACTTCCTCCTAAGGTTGAATACTTCTGTTGATTAAGTATCGATCACTTTTCGGTTGACTGACTGATTTTTATTCAATTTAAAGTATTATTTCATTGAAATAATTCAGATTTAGTTGGCGGGGTGTTTCGGATAGTTTGGGCTGTTGAAATGATCTCTCTAAAGTTAGATCTAAAGAGAGTAGAGGGCTATTTTTGTATATGAGGTATCATTAAACCTAGATGGGCTTGGGTTTTATTTGTATAAATAATAACCGTTGCCGCCTAGAGATTTTGCAGCATACATTGCCTTATCAGAATTGCTGATTAGCTTATCCGCATCATCTCCATGCTCTGGGTAAACTGCAATGCCAGCGCTTGCGCCGAGATTAACTTTAATATTGTCAATGACAAAGGTGTGTCTTAGTGAGGTAATGATTTTTTGCGTTACAACGACAACGCTTTCAACGGATCCAACTTCCTCAAGTAAAACGGCAAACTCGTCGCCGCCTTGGCGCGATACCGTATCTACTTTGCGGACGGCCTCTTTAATTGTATTGGCCGCGTGGATTAGCACTTTATCCCCAAAAGGGTGACCGTATGTGTCGTTTAAGGGTTTAAAGTCATTTAAATCTAAATAAATAATGGCGCATCGCGTGTTATTGCGATTAGATTGTTGGATGCATTGGCTGACGCGATCAAGAAATAGAGCACGATTGGCAAGGCCTGTTAAGGCATCATGGAAGGCTAAAAACTCTAGTTTATCTTGGGTCTGTTTTTGTTCCGTATTGTCAGTGAATTGCCCCATATAGTGAGATATTTTTCCATCACCAGAACGTATAACCGATATTTTTATTTTTTCATTATAGAGCTGGCCATCTTTTTTGCGATTCCAGGTTTCTCCTTCCCAGTAACCGTGATAATGAAGTTGATGCTTAATGCTTTCCATAAACTCGGGGGCGAGCCAGTTAGCATTGATGGTAGAGGCGGGTGCGCCAACTATATCATTGGCTGAAAAGCCAGTAATTCTTATAAATGCAGGATTGACTAATGTTATTTTGAAGCCAGTATCGGCAATAATGATAGCTTCATTGCTGTGTTTAATCGCATGTGTCGCTAGCTCGCTATAGGTCGACCCGCTTACTTGTAGGGTCGGAGATAGCTTCATTAGGCCGATGATTCCTGTAACATGACCACAACTGCTTTTAAGAGGTGACTTGCTAAGCCAATAGGTCTCTGTAGCCGTTGAGTGAAGATATATATTATCTAGCTCTATCGTTGCTTTGTTGTGGAAAACAAGAGCGTCGGAATCGATTAATTGGTCTTGAAGAAATTTAGGAAACAATTGTCGATCGGTACGTCCTTTGATCGCGTTAACAGGCATGCCAATAAGATCAGCATAAGCTTTGTTTGCATAAAGGTATTCTGCACGTCTGTTTTTTATCCAGGCAGGATAGGGAAGTGCTTCCAAAAGTGTAAGTTGCTGGGAGGGTATAGTTTTATTATCAACAAGGGGCGATGGTGCATCTATTTTGGGATAAAATGTGCTTTCTTCATCGATGTTGTTATGTATATCGTTTCCCATTCCCTATAGAACCCTGTTGTTTTTATATTTACCAGTAGCGAATCCTTGCAGTTTTTAATACAAACGTCTAGTGCTTATGTCAATCGAATAGATGAAAATAAGTAGTGATGAGTTATTTTTGATAGAACGGTGCTATATGAACCTTTTTAAGTACGCTAAACCTTGTGTTGTTTTTTTTGTGGTTATCACCGCGGGGTGTGCTCCTTTGAATGCCGTGAATGTCTTTCCGTCAGGTGTCGGCGATATAGTGCGTGCCTCCTGGCCTGTAGAGGTGAGGGAGACTTCGGGAATTGCATTACATAACGAATTAAACTGGACGGTTAATGACAGTGGTGGCGAACCTGTTGTATATGCCATTAATAATGATCATGACATTGAGAAAAAGGTTTATATCCGCGAAGCAAAAAATGTCGATTGGGAGTCATTAGCTCAAGACGATGAGTTTTTGTATATCGCAGATTGTGGAAATAATCGTGGCAACCGCTCTGTTGTTCAGATCTATAAAGTCCTGTGGCTTTCGCTAATAGAGGGAGTTACGGGTGAAAGTGTGGCAGCAGAGAAAATGAATATTCGTTACGCAGATTTCCCTGAAGAAAAACTGAGCAGGGAACACAACTTCGATTGTGAAGCACTTACTGTCGTTGATGATGAGTTGTGGCTTTTTACTAAAGGCTGGGGTAATGAAAAAACTAAACTCTATAGGTTGGATAAAAGCAAACCTAATCAGGCGGTAGCCGCTGAGCAGGAATATAATGTTGATGGCTTAATTACAGGCGCTGATTTTGATCCATTGTCTAGACGTTTGGTATTGCTAGGCTACGATAAAAATTTAATTTTTGGGCAGTCGTTTATCTGGCTTGTGCCAGTCGATAGCTTGCCTATATGGGATAAAGCTCAGCGTATAAAATTGCATCCTTATGCGCAGTGGGAAGCCGTTGCATGGAATAAAGAGGAAGGAGAAAACGAGTTGCTTTTAACGAGTGAGAGAAGCCCATTGCTAGACGAGAGCGTAGGGCGGTTAAAAATAGCTACTGACTTTTTATAAAGGATGATCACCTCGCAGATGAAAGCGATTTCATCTACAATACTGCTCCTTTTCAGCCGTTGAATAATAAGTTACGAATCATGCTGCAGATCTACAATACGTTAAGTAAAGAAAAAGCCACTTTTATCCCTCTTCAGGAGGGGAAAATAAAAATGTATGTGTGTGGTATTACCGTATATGACTTTTGTCATATTGGTCATGCGCGTGTGATGGTGGCATTTGATGTAATTACTCGTTATCTGCGCTCCCAAGGTTGGGATGTAGATTATGTGCGCAATATTACCGATGTAGATGACAAAATTATCAAACGAGCAGCCGAGAATGGTGAAACACCAGAACAGCTGACGCAGCGAATGATTGCTGCGATGCATGAGGATGAAGATAAGCTGTCAGTACTGCGCCCAGATCAAGAACCTCGTGCTACTGCGCATATTGGTGACATTATTACCCTTGTCGCGACGCTCATTGAAAAAGGGTTTGCTTATCCGGCTTCTAATGGTGATGTGTATTACCGGGTTGAAAAGTTTGAAAGTTACGGAAAGTTAACTAACAAAAATGTTGATGAGTTACGTTCCGGTGCGCGTGTAGAAGTTGAAACCGCTAAAGAAAGCCCACTTGATTTTGTGTTATGGAAAGCAGCAAAAGAGGGTGAGGTGAGCTGGCCCTCTCCTTGGGGAAATGGTCGCCCAGGTTGGCATATAGAATGTTCCGCGATGTCAAAGTGCTGTTTAGGCGATACCTTCGATATTCATGGCGGTGGGCCAGATCTTCCGTTTCCTCATCATGAAAACGAGATTGCTCAATCTGAAGCAGCTAATGGTTGTACTTATGTGAACACATGGATGCATGCAGGGCCTGTGCGCGTTAACTCAGAAAAGATGTCTAAGTCATTAGGTAACTTTTTTACCATTCGAGATGTGTTGGACAAGTACAATGCGGAAGTCGTGCGCTTCTTCCTAGCACGGGTTCATTACCGTACTTATATTGATTACAGCGAAGATAGCTTAAAAGAAGCGCGAGTTATGCTTGAACGCTTCTATCAAGCACTAAGAGGTGTTGAGCCTAGAGATGAGGTTATTGAAAATGATTTTGATGCCCGTTTTATTGAGGCGATGGATGATGACTTTAATACACCTAAAGCTATGTCGGTGCTTTTTGAATTAGTGAACGAGCTAAACAAAGCCTCCCGTGAGGGTGCTCCCGAAGCCGGTATGTTGGCTGCGCAGTTGAAGCGCCTAGGAGGCACTCTTGGTTTGCTTCAGCAGGACCCAGCTGGATTCTTGAAGGGCGAAGATAAAGAGGGTGAGTTGGGTAGCGATGAGATCGACGAGCTTATTCAGCAGCGGGCAGCAGCTAAGAAAGCCAAGAACTTTGCTGAATCTGATCGAATCCGTGATGAGCTGGCTGCTCAAGGCGTGATTCTTAAAGATACTCGGGAAGGAACTACATGGTTTCGTGAAGCTTAGGCTTTCTTATGCAACAAAAAAGGCAGCTAAAGGCTGCCTTTTTTTGTGTTTATACGCTTAACTATCTTGTTTGTTAGCGGCTTCTAAAGTGTTTTCCATTAGTGTTGCTACGGTCATAGGGCCTACACCACCTGGTACGGGTGTTATAAATCCTGCACGTTTTTCCGCTTCTTCAAAGCCAACATCACCCACTAAACGACCATCATCTAAGCGATTGATGCCTACATCAATAACAGTCGCACCCTCTTTGATCCATTCGCCTTTTACTAGGTTAGGGATGCCAACGCCGACAATGACTAAGTCTGCACGGCGAACATGAGCTTCAAGGTCGCGTGTGAAACGATGTGTAGTGGTAACAGTGCAGCCTGCTAAAAGCAGTTCAAGCCCCATTGGACGACCTACAATGTTGGATGCGCCTACGATTACTGCTTCCATGCCGTGGAGATCTTGATGAGTGGACTCAAGCAGGGTCATAACACCTTTAGGTGTACATGGGCGTAGAACCGGCATGCGTTGGGCTAAGCGTCCTAAGTTAAAGGCATGGAAACCATCTACATCTTTTTCAGGATGTATGCGCTCAAGTATCTCGTTTGCATCTAAGTGTTCAGGTAAAGGGAGTTGAACTAAGATGCCGTTGCATTCTGAGTCATCATTAAGTTCATCGACTAGTTTAAGTAACGCCTGTTGTGTGGTCTCTACAGGTAGGTCGTATGATCGGGATTCAAAACCGACCTCTTTACAGGCGTTTTTTTTATGTCGTACGTAAACTTGTGAGGCTGGGTCCATACCAACAAGTATTACGGCTAAACAGGGAGCTTTTTTGCCGTTATCTATGCGTTGTTGAACACCGTCCGCAACACGTTGACGTACTTCGGCGGAAATTTTCTTGCCATCAATAATCTGTGCGCTCATTAAAGGGAGGTTCCTTTAGAAAAAATATAACTGAGATAATTCTCTCATGGTTAGGATTTAGCTCCAAGCGCCTTTTGCTAATTAGATGGAGGAAAGTAAGACTGTAAAAACCGGATTTCTTCCTTATGAAATAAGTAGTTGATGGAGTCTGATGGGAGTGGGGTGGTTTTTTGTATGGAAAACAACCGTATCTGCACATAAGTTGAGCAATCTAACTCATTTATTTTCTTGGATAAAAAAAGGGTTGACGCTGAAATTAGAGCTGTATATTATTCGCACCTCCTTAAGACGAGGTACTTAAAAACAGCTAACAAATACTGTTTTAAAAGTGCTAAATTATTAAGGACTGACGATGAGTCGGGCGCCTATAGCTCAACTGGATAGAGCAACGCCCTTCTAAGGCGTAGGTTCCAGGTTCGAGTCCTGGTGGGCGTACCATTGTCAGTATAGAGAATATTATGGTGGGCATAGCTCAGTTGGTAGAGCTCCGGATTGTGATTCCGGCGGTCGTGGGTTCGAGCCCCATTGTCCACCCCATTCTCTAAAAGGTAAGCGGACGTGGTGAAATTGGTAGACACGCCAGATTTAGGTTCTGGTGCCGCAAGGTGTGAGAGTTCGAGTCTCTCCGTCCGCACCATTTGTAAGATATTTTTGTGGTGGGCATAGCTCAGTTGGTAGAGCTCCGGATTGTGATTCCGGCGGTCGTGGGTTCGAGCCCCATTGTCCACCCCATT
>NZ_LUTR01000016.1 GCF_001597725.1 Neptuniibacter marinus | reverse complement strand
CGACAGTTACAGTTCCACTGAGGAAAACCGCCGCCAGCGGCTGAGCCTAATACTTGTACTTTCATTATTTTTCTTCTTTATGACTGTCATATTCCTGTGTTTAACAAGATGCAACGTAACAGGAAAGTGAGCGGATAGCATTTAAGAGATCGCGAACGCGATTAGGGTCCTTCCAAGATAAATTACCCCGACAAAGGCCGGGGTAATTATAGAATCAAAAATAGAATTTTCTATTAACGATTTGCGAAGTACATAGTTACTTCAAAACCGATACGAAGGTCTGTGTAAGCTGGCTTAGTCCACATAATGCTTATCCTCTGTTTTTGTTATTTAAAAGGTGTATACCATAAACATAATAAGAAGGCTGACCTATATCATATATGATACTTTGGAATTAAAAAACACCTCATTTCGTTTGAATGAGAGTCCTGCCATCCGTTCTATTAGTTCACTATAGCGCTGAACATGAATTATATCAATATGCTAAAGTCTGCAACAATAATCAGCGGCATTGACCGCCCCGTTAAATTCAACAACAAGGTCTATTAATAATGCCTACTATTCTTATTACTGGCTGCTCTTCAGGTATAGGTTATTATTGTGCCAAGGCGTTGCAAGCCGATGGCTATCAAGTCTTTGCCACTGCCCGCCAGCAGGTCGATGTGGATCGCCTATTAAGAGAAGGCTTTCAAAGCATAAAACTAGACCTCCAAGATAGCGAATCTATTAGCTACGCCTTAGATTGGGTTCTTCAGCAAACTAACCAACTCGATGCCCTCTTCAATAATGGGGCCTATGGTCAGCCAGGTGCAGTAGAAGACTTATCACGCGACACATTACGCCAACAGTTCGAGACCAACCTATTCGGCACGCATGAACTTACCTGCAAAGCTATCAAACAGATGAGAAAACAAGGGCATGGACGAATCATTCAAAACAGCTCGGTTTTAGGTCTTATTACCATGAAATATCGCGGTGCGTATAACGCCTCTAAATTTGCACTAGAGGGATTAACAGATACGTTGAGGCAGGAGCTTTCTGATACCAATATAAAAGTGAGCCTAATTGAACCGGGCCCTATAGAGAGCAGTTTTAGAAAAAATGCCCATATTGCTTTCAATAACAATATTGATGTAGAAACAAGCGCACATAAAGATATATATACGGCAGTACAAAGACGATTAGCGAAAGAAAAGTCTACCCAGAAAAAAGATGCTTTTACCTTAGGCCCTGACGCCGTTTATCTGGCGTTAAAGCATGCTTTAGAAAGCAATCGACCAAAATCCCGCTATTACGTTACTTTTCCTACTAAGTTATTCGCCATACTGCGGAGAGCTCTTTCTACAAGATGCTTAGACTGGGTGCTTAACAAAATATCTAATAGCGAGAATAAATAAAAAAGGCGATCCGAAGATCGCCTGCACAGAGCTAAGGGTAATACACTGTTAAAACTTTACGAAGTTATTAAACCATTTTCAGACATAACGTCTTCAATGACCGATAAACTAACAGGATCATCGATAGTAGAAGGGACAGTGTAATCTTGACCATCTGCTATCTGTCGCATCAATTTACGTAAGATTTTTCCTGAGCGCGTTTTTGGCAAGCGATCAACAATAACTGCGCGCTTAAAACAAGCAACAGCACCGATCTCTTTACGCACTAATGCAACAAGTTCTGATTCGAGTTGCTGACCATCAATATCAACGCCATTCTTCAGCAAAACAAACCCTATAGGCTGCTGCCCTTTCAATGGATCATTAATACCAATAACAGCACATTCAGCTACAGCAGGATGATCTGCAACAATCTCTTCCATTTCACCTGTAGATAAACGATGACCCGCTACGTTAATAACATCATCGGTACGCCCCATAATGAAAACATAGCCATCTTCATCTTTATAACCGCCATCGCCGGAACAGTAGTAGCCTGGGTAGTCAGTCAAATAACCCGTACGGAAACGCTCATAATCACCCCACACTGTTGGTAAACAGCTAGGAGGTAGCGGTAATTTCAAAGCTATTGCGCCTTGCTCACCCGCTGGAAGCTCATTCCCATCAGGATCAAGAATCTGAACATTGAAACCAGAGATAGGCACAGTCGCAGATCCTGCTTTTGGTGGAAGCGTTTCAATACCGGTCATATTGCCACAGATCGCCCAACCTGTTTCGGTCTGCCACCAGTGATCAATAACAGGCTTGCCTGTTACTTCCATAGTCCAATGATAAGTTGGTGGATCTAAACGCTCGCCAGCCATAAAGACTGTGTGGAGATTAGATAGATCGTAATTTGCGATTAGCTTACCTTCAGGGTCTTCCTTCTTAATCGCACGGAAAGCTGTTGGCGCAGAAAAGAGCACTTTAACTTTATACTCTTCACAAACACGCCAAAACGCACCTGCATCAGGTGTCCGTACCGGCTTACCTTCATAAACAATTGTCGTACAACCAGCCAAGAGAGGGCCGTAAACAATATAAGAGTGACCTACAACCCAACCTACATCGGAAGCAGCCCAGAAAACATCACCCGCTTCAACGTTATAAATTGATTTCATAGAATATTTCATGGCAACCGCATGGCCACCGTTATCACGTACAACTCCTTTAGGCTTACCTGTAGTACCTGATGTATACAAAATATAAAGTGGGTCGGTACCTTTAACTGGCACACAATCCGCTGGCTCTGCATTTGCTACTGCTTCTTTCCAATCGATATCTCGACCTTCAATCATTGTAGCTTTAGCTTCTGGGCGCTGTAATATCACACAGGCAGAAGGCTTGTAGGCAGACTTTTCAATCGCCTCATCCAGCATGGGCTTATATTCAATAACTTTTGAAATCTCAATGCCACATGAAGCAGAAACAATCACTTTCGGCTCAGCATCATCAATTCGTACCGCTAATTCATGGGGGGCAAAACCACCAAAGACGACAGAGTGAATAGCACCCAAGCGAGCAACAGCAAGCATCGCTACTAAGGCTTCAGGCATCATTGGCATATAAATAACAACACGATCGCCTTTCTCTACACCTTGAGCTTTAAGCACGCCAGCAAACTTAGCGACTTCATCACGCAGTTCTAAAAATGAAATTTTACGCTTCTGCCCAGACACCGGTGAATCATAAATAATCGCCGTATTATCGGCACGACCATTCTCAACATGGTAATCAAGAGCAAGATATGCGGTGTTAAGCTCGCCATCGGCAAACCAGCGATCTATTCCATTCTCATCCTTGGAAAGAATTTTCTCTGGTTGCTTATACCATGCTAGATCCTGAGCTTTTTCACCCCAGAACGCTTCGGGTGTATTTATAGATTTTGAATATTCTGCCTGATAGGACATGTGCTAAGGCCCTTTATAATAAAGTTAACGATCGGTTGTTTTTAGCAAGCTTATAATTATTGTAGACACTTACTTTGATTTATACGCACACTTTATCTGACTTTATTGTAGATTAATCTACTACAAAAGGTTTATTTGCTACTGCAGCAAGGAGTAATTATAAACTGCTAATGGTTATCAAAGCCCCATTTCACAGGAGCAGAAATACAGATTGTCGACAATATACGAAAACCACTACTATACGAAAGAATGATAAAACGATTAACTTTCGCGGCCGCAAACAAAAAAGCGCCACTCTAAGGAGCAGCGCTTTAAAAAATAGATGAATATATCTGAAGTTTATTCAGGATAGATTCTAGGCTCTATTTTCAGCTTCACATCAAACTGATTTTTAACCGAAAGGGAAATATCTTCAGCTAGTTTAAGCAGATCGGTAGCAAGCCCTTGCCCATAGTTTACTAACACTAAGGCCTGCTTGTCGTATACACCAACCTCGCCCACTCGACAGCCTTTCCAGCCAGCTCGATCAATTAACCATCCTGCAGCTAACTTAAAATGACCGGCTTTATCGGGATAAGCAACAATATCTGGAAACTGAGCTTTTAAGCGCTGATACGTCGATTCAGTGACAATCGGATTTTCAAAAAAGCTGCCAGCATTGCCTAATTCAGTTGGGAGTGGCAGTTTGCCCATGCGGATATCACATACCGCTTGATAAACTTGATAGGCACTAGGCTCAACAATGCCTAAAGCATCTAAATGATCTGAAATCCCTTTGTATCCAATCTTAGGGGTGAAAACCGTGCTTAAAGAAAAGCGAACGGTCCAAATAATATACCGACCTTTAGCGTCTGATTTAAAAAGACTATCCCTATAGCCAAATTGGCATTCATCTTTGCCTAACTGCACCAGCTCTTTGTTAATTCGATCGTACGCCGTCAAGCTATGAAAACAATCAGCGATCTCGACACCATACGCACCTATATTCTGCACGGGAGCCGCACCAACACTCCCTGGAATCAAGGCTAAGTTTTCAAGACCGTGCAGTCCTTTTTGCAATAATTGGGTAATAAATCCATGCCAGTTCTCACCGGCGCCTACTTCAATAATGGCTGTATGTTCATTATCAGCAAGAATATTTAAACCTTGTGTTGCAACAGAAAGAACCGCGCCAGGAATCTTTTCCCTCAAAACCAAATTACTTCCACCCCCTAAAATAAGAAGTGGCCAGCCATTTTTTTCAACAGAGTCTAATACCGATTCTAAATCTTCAATTTGATCCACTTCTGCAAAATGATCCGCTATAGCAGGAAAACCAAAGCTATTTTTATGGGTCAGATCAATATCTTTTTGCCACTGCACTCTCATAGCTCCTTTTGAATATGCTGTAACAAACCAGCCGATGCAGATTCAACAAGGTCGAGTACATGCTCAAAGCCACCCTCACCGCCATAATAAGGGTCAGGCACTTCATCTACAGGCAGCGCAGTAAAGTCCAGAAACAAGCCCACATAAGCCTTGGCGCTTTCAGGACATATAGACTTCAGATTAGAGAGGTTTTCATTATCCATCGCCAGCACATAATCAAACTCTTCAAAATCAGCACTTATCACCTGACGTGCACGCAGAGATGACAAATCGTAACCACGCTGCTTTGCTGCAGCGATGGATCTGGAGTCCGGCGGATTACCTATGTGATATGCAGCAGTACCTGCTGAATCTACATAAATTTTATTATGAAGTCTCTGCGTGCTAACCAACTTCTTAAACACGCCATCCGCTGTAGGTGAGCGACAAATATTACCAAGACAAACAAATAGAACCTTCTTCATCTATTACAGGCCTTGCTCAAGTAAACGTCTAAGACGCTCCAGATCTTCAGGAGTATCAACACCTGCCGGTGGTTGCTCATCTGCTTCAGCGACATGTATTCGTGCGCCGTTCCACATAGCCCTTAACTGCTCAAGGCATTCAGTTTCTTCGACCGCTGCGGGTGACCATTTAACAAAGTCATTCAGCAGCTTAACGCGATAAGCATAAATACCTATATGACGTTGCCATGGAAAATTGAGCGGCATAGATGATCTTGATGGATCGTCAGCAAACTCATTACGTGGCCAAGGGATTGGAGCTCGACTGAAATAGAGAGCTATACCTCTTATGTCAGACACCACTTTGACCACATTAGGATTAAGTAAACTTTCAATATCAGTAATAGGTTCACTCAAGGTCGCAATACTTGCCTCAGGCTCTGCTTTTAAGTTGTGTGCAACCTGATTGATAATTCGAGCTGGGACAAGAGGCTCATCACCCTGAACATTCACAACAATATCATCCGCGTAAAACCCTAAATCAGATACTACTTGTTGTAAGCGGTCAGTTCCTGAGGGGTGATCTGCTGATGTCATACAGACTTCAGCACCAAACCCACGTGCCACATCAGCAATCTGTTGATTATCTGTAGCAATGAGTACTCGACTGGCTTCACTTTCACAGGCTCGTTCATAAACATGTTGAACCATTGGTTTACCTTGCAGATCAGCAAGGGGTTTACCGGGAAAGCGCGTTGACGCAAAGCGCGCAGGTATGATGACAGCAAAACTCATGTAATTACCTTACTTACTTTCACGTTCTTCTAAAGTTAACTCTCGCGCTTCTGTTTCAAGCAATACAGGAATATCATCACGGACCGGATATGCCAAACCACTCGCTTTTGAAATAAGCTCTTTTGTTTCTTCATTGTATTCCAAAGGCGTTTTCGCGACAGGGCATACCAAAATATCTAACAATTTTTTATCCATTACGTTTATTACCCTTCTTATTCGCAATATGTTTAAGTTGCTCGATTAATACTGACATAAAACTATCTGGTAGCTGAGCTGAAACCTCAAGATACCATGCATTCTTTAAATTTAGTGTGGATACCTTCACAGCATCCTTTTCCGTCATAACGGTTACACCATCAGCGAAATTAAAATCACTCTCGCTAAATGAATAATGATCTGGTTTTGGGTAGCCTAAGACCTCTGCACCCACTATTGATTTTAACGTATTAAAAAAACGCTGAGGATGACCAATGCCCGCCACCGCATTAATTTTTTTATATGGAAACTCATTGAACGGATAAGAACGACTCGACGCACTATTCCAGCCACATGGATGAAAAAAGCAAGGCATCAACTGCATATCATACGCAACAACCCCTTTAGGTAAAGCTGCACACTCTCCGCCATTGCTAACCACATAATTTACGCTCTTTAAGCGTAAAGGCTCTTCACGCAACGGACCGGCAGGCAAGCAATGACCATTGCCTAACCCCCTCTCACTATCAACTACAGCAATCTCAATATCTCGCGCCAAGCGATAATGTTGCAAACCATCATCGCTAATGATCAGATCACAGTCATAATGAGAGAGCAGATACTCCGCTGCAGATCGCCTATCAGCATCAATAACAACCGGACACTGACAACGGCGCTGCAGCATATAAGGCTCATCGCCTGACTCATCTGAAGAGACGGCAAGAGAAACATCAAATGGATATTGAGGCGCTTTACTTTTATAGCCCCGACTAATAATGCCAGGCTTATAACCTTGCGCCTTTAACTGGTCCACTAAATAAACGGTTAAAGGGGTTTTCCCTGTCCCACCCACGCTAATATTGCCGACAACAATAACAGGCACTGGAGCGTCCCATTGAGAGATCAGATCTCGCTTTTTTTTATGACCTGCTAGACACTTGAACAAAGCCTCTAAAGGTCTTAAAAAAATAGGCGCCGGTGCTAAACTATTATACCAGCGCGTTTCAAGCCAACTCATTCGCTGTCCGGATCCCTAGTCGTAATACTTAGCTTACTAAAACCAAGTTGCCCAGAAACATCCATAGCAGTAACAACTGATTGATGTGGTGTCTTTGCATCAGCTGTAATCACAAGAGGCATATCTCGTTTCTCACCTGACAGCTCTTTTAATGCCCGTCGTAACGTTGTTGCTTGAGTATTGACTAGAGGCTTACCATTAACACTGTAATTTCCCTCATCCGTGATTAATATCTCTAAGATTTGCTCTTCTACAACACTTTTATCTCCCGATGCCTGTGGAAGATCCACTTCTAAATGAGTTTCTTTTGTAAACGTTGTTGAAACCATAAAGAAGATCAGTAGCAGAAAAACCACATCAATCAGTGGAGTCAGGTTTACATTAACCTCTTCCCGTTTTTGTCTAGGAAATCTCACACTATTATCCCTTACTCAACATCAATATCACGTTCACCGTGCATGACTTCTATGAGCTTTACGGTTTCCTGCTCCATCGTAATAACTAAGGAATCAATTCTTCGCTGAAAGTAACGATGGAATATTAAAGCTGGAATTGCGATCGTTAAGCCAGCCGCCGTAGTAATCAAGGCTTCGGAGATGCCGCCGGCAAGAACATTGGCATTACCAGTGCCTTGAATCATTATTTCGGTAAACACCTTAATCATACCGATAACCGTACCTAGCAGCCCCAAAAGCGGAGTAATTGCCGCAACAGTACCTAAGGGATTAAGAAAACGTTCAAGATCATGGACAACCTGCCCTGCCGCCTCTTGAATACTTTCTTTCATTATCTCACGACCATGAGAAGCATTATTCAGCCCGGCAACGAGAATCACACCTAGAGGACTACTATTCTTAATATCTCTTAACCGCTCAGCAGTGATATTACGTTGTTTGATTAACGCCCATACCTCAGCCAACAGTCCGGCTGGGGCAACTTTACTGGGACGCAATGTCCACAGGCGCTCTAAACAGATAGCTAAGGCAATAATAGAACATGCTACGATTGGTATCATCAACCAACCACCTGATTTTAAAATTTCAAACACAGTAATTTCTCCTTTAACTGCGCCGTACTCTACCACATTGAATTAATCTATCTCCAGAAGCGTTTTTCATCTTTGCGCATTGTTGTTGTACTACAGGCTTGCCCCGCTTCCGATTTCAATAATACAGCCCCATCTATAGCCGTTGTATAGGTATGCGCTGCATAGCTTTTTGCGCGCCTAACAACCTCCGGATGTGGATGATTAAATGCATTTCCATAACCCGCGCTAAAAATAACATGCTTAGGTAAGATTACGGTTAGAAATGTATCAGAGCTGGACGTCCGACTGCCATGATGGGAAGCAACTAACCAAGTTAATGGTTGATCTATTTTAAGCCGCTTATGCTTTAAAACCATTTTAGATTCTACAGCCTTACTAATATCCCCTGGTAGTAATAGAGAACAATCCCCGTTAGAGATAAGTAATACGCAAGAACGATCATTATCATTACGACCTTTAGACCCTGCTAGAAACTCGAAGTCCACACCGTTAATTTTCCATCTCACCCCCTCTTGACAGGTTTTTATTTTTTGATTGGTTGGATGAAATGAAGAAAAAATGGTTTTGATATCAACCCATTGCTTAATCTTAGCGAAACCACCTACATGATCATTATCATTGTGACTCAAGATCATGTAATCAAGCTGTTTGATTTTCTTTTGCTTAAAATAAGGCAAAGCAGCTCGTTCAAATGCAGATAAACCAGAAGGATAAGAAGCGCCTGTATCATATAAAACTCGATACTCCCCTACCTCTATTAAAACACTAAGCCCTTGGCCAATATCAAAAACAATAGCTGAGAAGTTCTTATCATCGACTGCTTTCTTGTCAACTGCATAATCTATAAACGGTTCGTGACTGACCAAAGATAAAAAACAAAAAAGAGCTAAGTATTTAGGCACTAAACCCGATGGCATAATTAAAATAATCACTCCGATTGCCGCAAAAACAATGGCCTCGAGACTAGGATAATCGATTACTAAGTAGGCCCAAGCCTGATTAGCAGACATATCAACAAGCGTCCAAAAGAGATCAACTAAAGCAGATTCACACTGACTTAAAAGAGGTATAGAAAAACCTGAAAAAACCAAATTAACGGCAATAATAACAATTAGAAACGAGAGTAAAGGAATAGCAATGATATTCACTAGAGGGGCAATTAAAGACACCCCAGAAAAGAAATACAGGTAAAAAGGCAACATGCCAATCAGCAGTAAAAATTGAATCTTTATGATGCTATACCAACGTACAGGTTGTTGGCCAAACCAGATAAGCAGTGCCACAGCAGAGAAAGATAACCAAAACCCCATCTCGAGAACCGCTAAAGGCGAAAATATAAGCACACAAACTAAAGCTAACCACCAACGCTGCCAAATATCGATATACCACTTCAATAACCCTGACAGCGTAAAGACGAGAACCATAATAAAAGCGCGCTGGGTCGGAACCTCCCCGCCTGCAATTTGCATATATAAACCCGCTAAAACAACGGACAAAAGGTAAGGTAAATAATAAAGACGTGGAGTAAACGCTGACAGTATACGACCCAGCCACCAACCAACAAGGGCAATAAAACCAATATGTAATCCACTTATAACCGCAAGATGTACCGTTCCGCTTTCTCGCAGCTTTTCCCAATCATCTTGCGATAGATTATCTTTATAGCCAGTGACTAAGGCTTGAACTAAAGCCCGATCACTTGGTTCTTCATACCTACTCTCTATCAACTTATTTATAGCGTAGCGTAAACTCGTGACTCCCTGATCCATATAATCTTCTGAACCAAGAAATTCTCGAACATAACCCGTGGCATCTATTTTATGCGTTAACAACCAGCGCTCATAATCAAACCCAGATGGATTAACTAAACTATGGGGAGGCTTTAGCCTAACGATTAGTTTAATATACTGCCCAGGTATGAGATCTTTAGTAGGCTTATACCAAGCCAGCTTTAATAAACGGACATTAAGATCTGTATCTGTTATAGCATTTGCTTTTTGAATACTTATTTGTGAACTTGCCGATAAGCGGAGTAACTCCATCGACTTAACATCTAAGTTAAACCTAATGACTCCCTCCTCAACATTAGGAAGGCCTACTAGCTTGCCCGAAACAACCCAGTCAGAGCGCAGTAATTGATCGGGTAATTTATGAGAAAGCTGCCAATGACCCCAGCAGGATGCATAAAGAAAGGCAGCACAACAGCAGATAAAAAATGGCTTATAAGAAGATCTACCATAAAAAGCGTAGACCAATGTTAAAAGTGCAATACAAATGCAACCAGTAATAGGTATAACTTGAGGCTGCCATGCGGCGCATAAAAAACCGACAGCAATTGCGATCATCCTTGATCTCATGCTTAACTTTCCTTGGCTTAGTTAAGAGCAGCGGGCATAATGCCCATTACGCTCGTTTGCTAGCCCATAATAAGTAAGTTAGATAATGCCACGCAAACTTATAAGAAAATACATGCCAGATGAAGCAAAATTCAAACAGCACAAATATTTGAGCTGGCTTGGGCACCACCTTCATGAACCTAACCTTTGGCACCTGAATCGCAAATCAG
Organism: Neptuniibacter marinus; assembly: GCF_001597725.1. Classification (GTDB taxonomy): domain Bacteria; phylum Pseudomonadota; class Gammaproteobacteria; order Pseudomonadales; family Balneatricaceae; genus Neptuniibacter; species Neptuniibacter marinus. The sequence continues at coordinate 71,290 of NZ_LUTR01000016.1, read as the reverse complement.
TGGCTAGAGCTTTCTTTGTGGGTTTATTCTGCGCATTTCTTCCAATTCCACTTCAGATGCTTGTTGCTGCAGTTATCGCCATTACTGTACGTAGTAACCTGCCTATTTCGGTTAGTTTGGTTTGGCTAACCAACCCATTCACTATTCCACCTATATTCTATTTTAACTATTTGGTCGGTAGCTTTTTGATTGGAAACCCCAGTAGCTCAATCCATTTTGAAATGAGTATAGAGTTTTGGGAGAGTGGAATATCACACATATGGTGGCCGTTACTGTTAGGCTCTGTGCTATCGGGATTGTTTTTTGGTGTTATCGGATTCTTTACCGTCCATGGCTTATGGACTTGGCATGTAAACCACAACTGGAAAAAGCGGACTAAAAGGAATAAATAAACAAAAAGAGGAAAGTATTAAGCACACTATTATTCAAGCTATGATCATCTTTCCACCAGAGCCCCATCCACCAACTCAAGTACTCGCCCTGTTCTTTTTGCCAGTTCAGGGTCATGAGTTACCAAAGCAAAAGCTATATCATAATCTTGGTTCAAACTATCAATTAACGTTTGAATACTCGCCGCGGTATTTCTATCTAAGTTACCAGTAGGTTCGTCCATTAGCACAACCGCTGGCTTACCTATAAGTGACCTTGCAATTGCAACCCGTTGGCGTTCGCCACCACTCAATTGTGATGGTTTGTGTAAAAATCGATGGGATAAGCCTACGGAATTTAAAACAGCTTCTGCTTCTTCCACAACCTCTTTCATCGGCATGTTGCGCATCAATAGAGGCATCGCAACGTTCTCCAAGGCAGAAAATTCAGCCAATAGATGATGAAACTGATAAACAAAGCCTAAGGTTTCATTACGCACTTTAGCTCGTTCAGATTCATTACCAGAATGAAGATTCCTTCCTGCTACAAGCACCTCTCCTTGAGTAGGCTCATCAAGCCCACCCAATATATTTAATAACGTACTTTTCCCTGAGCCAGATGATCCAATAATCGCTAACTGCTCACCTCGATGCAGAGAGAAGTCTAACTCAGATAAAACAGCAACTTCGTTACCTGCATCTTTATAAATTTTTGATACAGCTTTAGCTTCAAGTACAATATTTGAAGAGCGATTACCTTTACTCATAGCGCAAAGCCTCTGCTGGATGTGTTTTGGCAGCTCGCCATGCAGGATAAATCGTCGCTAAAAAACTAATAACAAGAGCGGTTACAGTAATAACGCCAACATCAGGCCACTGTAAATCTGAAGGCAGATAACTAATAAAATAAACATCCGCATTTAAAAACTGAATATTAAAGGTCTGCTCAACCCAAGCAATGAGGTCTGAGATAGTCAGCGCCAAAGTAACACCAAGCAACGTACCTAATAGTGTCCCTAAAATACCGATAACTGTACCTTGAACCATGAAAATTCGCATGATTCGTCCCGGTGTAGCCCCTAAGGTTCTTAATATAGCGACATCGGCTTTCTTGTCGGTAACGACCATCACCAGTGTTGAAACGATGTTAAAAGCCGCCACTAAAACGATCAAAAATAGAAGCAGTCCAATCATACGTTTTTCAAGCTGAATCGCTTGAAATAGATTACCATGGGTTCGCGTCCAATCACTTGAGCTATAATAACCCGGTAGCCCAGCAGCAATCTCTTTGACCTTACCTGGAGCAGAAAAAAGGTTATCAAATTTAAGACGAATACCATCAACCCCTTCGCCTAAACGTTTAATTTTCGCGGCATCATCAAGATTAATATAAGCAAGGTTTGCATCAAGCTCTGCACCAACGGAAAAAATACCCACGACAGTAAAACGCTTTAAACGAGGAACAACACCCGCGACACTAACAGAGGCTTCTGGAAGGACTAATGTTACTTTATCCCCTACTCTAGCCCCCAAATAACGAGCAAGAAGATCACCTAAAACAATCCCAAACCGTTGTTGATTCAATGCCTCTAAAGAACCCGAAGTAATGTGATCACCAAGAATAGAAACCTTTTGCTCGATTGATGGATCGATACCATTAACCAACGCTCCGCGTACAACACCACTATTAGTTAGCATACCTTGCGCTTGGATAAAGGGCGCAGCGGCAACAACATCAGGATGACGGGAAAGTTGTTCAACCAACACTGGCCAGTTTTCGAGCGGTTTGCCGTAAGCACTAATTGAACCATGCGGCACCATACCGAGAATTCTCTGTTTCAGCTCACGGTCAAAACCGTTCATAACAGAAAGAACAACGATCAGCGCAGCAACTCCGAGCATTAAACCAAGCATCGAAGCCAATGAGATGAAAGAGATAAAGTGATTGCTTCGCTTAGCTGCGGTATAGCGCAATCCAATAAATAGGGATAATGGTTTAAACATGGCGCGATTAAACCATAGAAAGGTCACTGTGTAAAAAGTTTACACTGTTAATTTATAATGACACGAAACATAGCTAACCTACTGTTTAATAGGTACAAACCAACTTAAAACCTCAATAAAATCATGCTAATAAAAAGTCCTTATAGTGGTGCTTTTCTATGCATTTGTACTTATACTCGTTAATAAACCACTTACACCGATGAGGGCTCATCAATGCAGGAACAAGACCGCCGCCAGTATTTCCGAATAGACCAACGTGTTTCACTGGAGCTAAAGGTCATTGCTGAATCAGAGATTGAACATCACCCTAGCCCTACCCAATTTGGTGTTTCTCCAAACTTTTTGCTTTTAAGTGAACTTCAAGAAATAGATTCACAAAGCCACCATTTGCTCCGAAAAATCTCGGAAAAAGATAGTAACGTAGCCTCTTTCCTACAGATCATACACGATAAAATAGAGCGTATTGCGCAAGCCATCGCTTCAAATGAAATGATCATCGCCAACTCAGAGGTTCAAGAAGTAAACCTCTCTGAAGGAGGTATTCAATTTAAAAGCAACGAGGCTTTCGACATAGGCACATTTGTATCGGTCAAATTGGTTTTCCCTGAATCCTGTTTAGGCTTACTTTTGTATGCTCAATGCTGCCGCAGTCAAGCCTTAGATGATGGCGGGTTTATGATAGGTATAGAATTTATAAAAATGCCTGAAAGCTGCCGGATGGTTTTGGCTCGTCAAATTTTTGAGAGCCAAGCAAGATTAAGACAACAAGGGTCGGAATCACCCGCTGAAGATAATTAAATGACCAAGCGTTGCGAAACAGAAATCTTAGTCAGGGATTTTGATCATCTCAATCAACGTTTAAAGCAGTTTCGCTCACTGCTACTTCACTATAATGACGAAAATAAAACACAGCATTGGATACTATCTAACCATCAACCGAAGACATCCCTGCTCAATGTTGCTAACACCCTCACTAATATTTGGCACCTACATGAAGGGGATGGACGAAAAACCGATAACCTATATGGTATAATTGGTGTTCCACTTGAGCTTATCCCGATTATTCATCAACTCAATCACGCCAAGACCAACTTCCAACATTCGGTGAAAATATTTAGAGAACAAGTAGGCGACCCTTTATCTCTGTTAAAAAAACGTTCCGAGCAACTAAATATTGAGCTTAAGAGTCAAGGCTTAGCACGTTTACACTTAAAACAGTGCTATCGCCTTTTTCCTGTATTAGATAGCACTCCCGCAAAGGTTTTATTTAGTTGGTATACCAGCGGCAGAAGTATCAAAAAAGTCTCAGTTGCTAGCGCTGAAAAAAAACTCCTTAAAATGGATACCTCTCAATTACACATACAACTGCAGCTCGAAGCTCTGGCTAAAATACCCCAAACAGAACATTTAGCTCAATTACAGCCACAAGTACCATTGATGCGTGCTAATATCTTATGGAAAGAGAATGAGCAATTATTACGCAAAGCAAGAAATGCTCCTCTACCTATTTTCTTTCCCTTAGGTGATAAAGAAAATTTTCCGGAATATAATATACCCAGTTTAACCCCACCCGAAACGCGAAAACGTCAGCAACGTAGCGATCTAATTATTGACCCAGAGCCCTACTTGCCAAGCTTACGCATACACCGTTATAGATGATATGACTGAAAAAAACTCAAAGAAATATTTACATCACCTTGCTGTAGGAACCGGATTTGTAGGGCTTATTTTATGGTTTTACATTGGCAGAGAGCTTGGTTTTTTGGACTGGATTACTCAGCAAATGCCTGATAAATATGCAGGATCAGGACTTATGCTAGGTATTATGATCCTGATGACACCAGGCTTCTTTCTATGGTCCAGATTTAATCGTTGGGCAGAAAAAAAACTCAATGTGAGCGGCATATACTATGAAGATGAATATTATAAAAACGAGGATAAATTAAAGCAGAAAAAGAAGTAATGCCATAAAGGTCACTTGCTAAAGTCAAGATTAGCACCCGATCCCTATAAATCATCAACCCCAGAAAATGACACTCTTTTCACTCTAGCTATAATCAATGAAAAGTATTCACCAAAACCTACTTAAACAATAGCGAATTCATCTATTCAGCTGTTACTCCTGCAAGGCTGCGGGGAGTATGAAATCTACTCACTTGTCGTCTGATTTACAGCTTTAGACGCATTGTATGTCTTTAACTTTTGACTGATCGTTTTAGTAGAGGTCTGTTGCTCAGAGCCTTCTTTAATCTCCTTAATTCTCTTGGCCTTACCGCCATTATTATAACCTTCTAGCTGCTGAGCTCGGCTCTGTAAACTAGATTTGTCTGTCTTACCTTGGGTTGTCTTATCTACATCATCCGCAACAGGTGTTTTGGTTTCATCAACACTTTTATTCTCTACTTTATTTTCCGTTGGCTTAGCAGGGTCTGTTGACTGTGGCCGCGTAAAAGGCTGCATAGTATTAAGCTGAGTCCCATTCAATTTACCAAAATTGACCTCACCTCGGACAGTTTCTCTCTCATCCCCTTGAGGTGGCTTATTACTAAAGTGCTTAACACCGTTTTCATCAACCCAACTATACATCTCATCAGCAATAGAACAGAGGGATAAGCTCATCATAAAGCTACACAGTAAAATCCGTTTTTTCATTTTAACCTCTTCCGATTTATATCTAGCGACAAAGTTTTTACATATGCAAAAAGCCAATTAGCGCTAAATTATTTTTGTCATATTCCGGCAATGTTCCGTTATTAGAATCAGCCGCCTTACCCCCACCTAAAACCCTGTCCATCGATGAGAATAGTGCTGTGAAAACAACGGTTTTTGACCTAATTTGGAAACTCAAACGTGAACTTGAGCGCCAAGGCCATGAGAAAATAGATTTACATCGTTTCACCCATGATCAAGAGTATCGACGCTCCATTTTACTCAATGTTGATATTACAGAGCTTCCAATTAGCAAACCGCTACAACAAATTTACACTGATCTTTTAACCACTGATGAATTAGAGCTCATCAAAGAAGTTGAGTTTCCACAGGAGGAGCCTGTTACTCAATCTAGCAACACATCAGAAACTAGCATAGAAGTACTTAATCATAATAACAAACCTATCTACATTATTTCTGGCGTTATTATCATTCTCTTATTTAGCCTTAGTTTTATGCTGTTTGACAAAACAACTGAGGTGCAATCTTTTGCTCATAACTCCCAAGAAAAGTCCCAAGCACCAGTGATCAAAAAAACAGTTACGATAGAACCCGCTAAAGCTATAAGGGACGCAGCAGCTCCCCTGATAGTAGATCAGCAAGACGCCTCCTCAATCATTAAAAACTATAAAAATAAGATTCAACCATCGCAACCCACAATTAAGAGCCAAGAAAACAATATCGCTTTCCGTATTCAAGGCTCAAACACTATTGGCGAAGTATTGGCTCCAGAATTAATCAAGGCCTTTTATAAAAGCCAAGGGGCTACTGACTTTAAACTTGTTGAATCTCATATTGATGTTGAAAAGAATTTAGAGGTTTATAGCCAATCGGATCGCTCTCAACGCACAATACCTATCTATGCTCATGGTTCAAGCACCGGATTCAAAGCCCTTGCTAGTCGTAAAACCGACTTAGCCATGGCATCAAGGCGCATTAAAGATAAAGAGGTCAAACAATTAACGGCTCAGTACGGTGACCTTCGCTCTAAAAGCACTGAGCATATTATTGGCATGGATGGACTCGCTGTAATTATCAATCCCAATAACCCTATTAGTGATTTGAATACAGAGCAATTGGCCAAAATTTTCTCAGGCACTATTAAAAACTGGAAAGAGCTAGGTGGTAAAAACCAAGATGTAGCGATCTTTGCACGTGATAGTAACTCGGGAACATGGGATTCGTTTAAATCTATGGTCCTTAAAAAACATGGCGCAACCTTAAGTGCGGATGCCACACGCATAGAATCAAGCGTTGAGCTGTCTGATCACGTTAGCAAAACCCCTGGAGCGATTGGGTTTATTGGTCTTCCTTATGTATTGCGAGCTAAAGCACTCGCTATATCTGATGATCAACACGGCCAACCTATCTACCCAACATCCTTCACGATTTCTACAGAAGACTACCCTCTTGTTCGTCGCTTATATATTTACGAACCCAGCACAATTAATACTCAATCAGAGGCCCATCAATTTATAGAGTTTGCCTTATCAAAAGAGGGCCAAGAAGTCGTTAAACAGGCAGGGTTTATTTCACAAAATGTATATAACATTAAACCTATGCTGACCGATAACCTTCCACAAAAATACATTCAAACGGTTAAGAATGCACAGCGGCTATCACTTAACTTTCGTTTTAATAGTGGTACTTTTGTTTTAGATAATAAAGCGGTGCGCGATTTAGAACGTGTAGTCCAGTTTTTTGAAACAAATCCAGGGCAGCAAGCAATGCTTATCGGCTTTTCTGACAGTATTGGCGATCCATTAGGTAACCAATCCCTCTCTTTGCAGCGAGCTAAAGCGGTTGAATCTGCACTTATATCGCGCGGGATCAATATTAAAAATACTATAGGGCTAGGTGAAATGGCACCAATAGCTTCCAATACAACAAAAGCGGGAAGAGAACGAAACCGTCGTGTAGAAATCTGGGTAAACAGCAATACAACTACCCCGTTTAATACAGCAACACGATAGTTTAAAGGCTAGCGCCCTTATAAGGTTCACTTATCATTAGCTAAGAAATAACTGTGCATCCAGTCGTACAAAATTTGCTCCGATAGTTCATTGGATGCCAGTTGTTCAAAATCATTGAAGGGATCTTTATCTCTATAGGCAAACTGGTAGTTTACTAAATTTGGGCTTTCATCATGCAATACAATAATAATACGCTTACCTGACCTTAGACAGTCGATAGTCATCGCATCAGCTGGAACCCCGCTCTTTCTCATACTCTGGCTAACCCCAACAATTGGATCAAGGTGGCTAAAGTTCTTTTGAATACGCGTATGGGCTTCCGTTACTAAATCACACAAAGTTTCTAATAATTGATTAGACAAATTAATCCCCTTCAATAAAATTATCTACACCTATCTTAACAAATAGGTGTAGCAATTATTAGAATGAAGCAGATCAGTTTTATCCGATGGATAGATATTAACTGATAAGTTCAGCCATCTCCTCTATCCCTCTCGCATAGGCATCGATCAGAGCGGAATAATGGGTCGATGCCACCTCAAGATCTTGATCATTGTCTATAAAGAAAGGTTCAGCAATTAAACAAGGCGCATAAGTCTTTTGCAAAAGATAACCTCCTCTATCTTCAGAGTTTTTTGGTTTAACGCCTCGATTGGGCAAATCAAGCGCGTAAACTAACTGCTGCTGTAGAATTTCAGCCATTTGTCTACCTAAGGCTGAACGATGGTAATAGAGCACTTCTGTCCCAGAAGCGCTTTTATTAAACGCATTGCAGTGAAGGCTAAGTATAAAATCAGGGTCTAGCTCATTTAAGTCATCAGGTAGTGATGTGTATGTGCGTCTATAAACCCGCTGAATATTCACCCCTACAACCGCCCGCTCGATCTCACTTGCCAGCGCCTCATTAAATGTAAATTCAGTGAGTTTACGGCGCTCATTAACGGCTCCAGGTGAATTTTTTTTATGTCCGATGACCAATGCGCACGTTTTCATATTCCCTACCCTGCTCTAAATTATTTTTTTGATAGTGATACGTCTATAACTTCATATATAAATACAGGTCAAAGGAAAAAGCACAACATAAATGCATATGTGAGAATGTGCCTAAACCACTAACAAGTAAAAGACACAAGGAAAGAAAACACTCTATGAAGAGACAGCACAATCCTTGATGCTGAACTGCTAACTATAAGCAGTGGTAAAATAATAGCTTAAAATAGATAATAAAAACTAGAGCGTAGATCTATTTTTCCAGTTGATAGTTTATATACGCTTTCATTGACAGTTTTCGAATTTGCCCCAGCTCATCGGGAGTAAGCGCCCTATAGTTTCGAGGATAGGGCCAACCATACCCCCAGCGAAATGTTGTAGGGAAAAAAGGAGTGCCTCCAACCCGCACACCCGCTAACATTAATAATGCGAGTTCTGGCTCACCTACTTCAGTAACACAATGATTGAGGGCTTTATCTGCTTGTACTCGCTCTTGATAGGTTCCCCCTTTCCAATACGCGTAATCATGCGCCGTACAGCATTTTAACCACAACTGGCGGTGTTGCATGGTTCCATCAGGAAAGGCGCTGCAACCATCACTCGTAAACGGAGCAAGTGAATCTGCATACAAAGATACACTGTTCACTAAACAGGCGGTGCCCAGTGATATACAGAAAAAGCTTAATCTATTCAAAATGAATCCATTTATGTAGCAAGTCCTATTTCCCTAACATCAACTAACCTATTCTACGCATTTACTAAGACATACTCATAAAGTTAATTTTTATGTGAAAAGCGGCCTCTTAATTGACGAATAAAGAAGCCTATCAGTGGGATTTTCTCCATTAACGCTGAACCATCCCAATAGTCAAAATGGTGTGTAACCTTTCCACGTTGATCTGATATTAACTTACTTGTACCAACAAAACTAAATGTCCCTGTCAGTTTCGATTCTCCATAGAAGGTCCATTCAATAAAAGCCTCACGTTCATATTCTGCTGAGCTGTGGACCTTAAAATGAACGTTATCAAGACGTGAATACATATCATCCATAATGGCAATAAACTCATCCTGAGTACTCGTGTCGTTAAAGGGGTCTTTAAATTTAATGTCCTCAGAGATACATGCTCGCAACCGAGGTAAATCAGCAGAACTAAGCGACTCAAGGACAGTAATATAGTTCGTTAACCAAGGACTCATTTTTATTTCCATTACTCGATGAAAGAAACAAGTTACTTCACTATTTTACCGGCTAAATAGAAATATAAACGGTAAGGAATAATACGTAAGAGTTTAAGTATAAAGGTAAAGCGTTTAGGAAAGGTAATTTCAAAATGATCGCTTAATAAACCATTGAGTATGCGTGTCGCTGCCTCATCTGGAGCCAACAAAGCCGGCATCGTAAATTCATTTTTATCAGTCAGCGGGGTTTTAACAAATCCAGGATTTATAACCTGAAGCTTTATATGCGTGTTTTTCAGATCTAACCGCAATGATTCACACAGATGAATTAAAGCCGCTTTGCTAGCACCGTAGGCAGCCGCTGTGGGTAGACCTCTATATCCCGCGACAGATGCCATCACTGCAATCTGCCCTTTATCTCGTTTGAGCATTCGCTGGAGAGCAGGCTCTAGGCAATTGATCGTGCCTTGCAGGTTTATATCGAATAAGTGTTTACAGCGCTTAGCGCTAAATTCAGCGGCTGAAAAGGGATCGTGAGTTCCCGCATTAAGAACCACTAATTCTGGAAAGAAATCTGTTTGATCCCACTCTTTGATCAGCTGTTCAAGCTCTTCGACACATCGAGTATCTAATCTTATAGGAATAATTTCACCGGGTAAGTGTTGATACTCAGCGACTAATTTTTCAAGTTCAATTTCAGTTCGAGAGGAGGCATAAACTCTTATCCCTTGACCCGCTAATAGGATAGCAAGCGCACGCCCAATTCCTCTTCCAGCTCCTGTGATCCAAACATTTTTCCAAGGTAAAGGCTCATAATGATTCATAATGTTCCCCTATCATTAAAGTTTACAGCCATTCGTTAAATTACGATGGGGTAATGATGAGACCTTGCGTATGTAGAGAGTAACTTGCCCAACCTCTAAACCGAACTTGTACATTTTTGCACGGTTGATTAGGTTCTTATCATCAACAAGATACATCCAATCATTAAGATTAATCTTCCACGTCTTACCTTTCACCGGTACAGATAAAGTATATTTCCAATTTAAAGCATTGCCTGCGACCTGACCTTCCGCACGACCAATAACATCGCCCGCGGTACCTGTATAGTTATTCCCTTGTTTGCTTAACTGCCAGCATCGATGTTCCTCTTCACCATCCGTGAAGAAAAACAACTCATCTAATACACCGTTATCACCATCCCACTGTCCTAGTATATCGGCACGAAAACGGCGACTTACCTTGCCTTTATAATCCTGCACAATGCCGTACGCTTCCAAGTGCCCATCAAAAAACTCGCTCAGATCTAATACAGGTTGATTCTCTTCATACTGGTCAATATTTACAGCACAACTTGTAACAAAAGGAATGAAAATCATAATGGCCACCCTAAGAACATATTTATGCAAAATTACTCTCCCCTAAGCTGTTTCGCCAAATCGGGATATCTACTTTTATCTGAAAGCCAAATATTAATAATGATTTGGCTCATTTCTGGTTCGTCTAGTGAACCTAGAAATCCACCGTTATAAAAAAAGTGCCCATATCCATCTTTATCAATCAAAAAAGCAAGGCTGCTTCCCTTCTGAATGTCCGGCCACATAATGGCAAGATCTGATAATAAATTTTCACGATCGTCCGGCGATATTGTCTGCTTAATACTTTTCTCCGTCTCACGCAGTAACACTGCTTTTTCTATATCTCGATGGTATTCAAGAGACAGCAAAACAGAGCGATCCGTACCAGAAAACACACCTTTAGGGGTCTTCAATTGCGCACTGTAAATAGGAAACCACAACAGTTTTAACTCCGCTGAACCTACAACCCGCCAAGCGGAAGGTAGCTGGGTGGCATAGCTATCCTTAGAAAACAGGAAGATACACAAAACGATCAATACTCTGTGCATAATGCCCTCTCTATGTAAGAGGTTAAGATCAGCAGTAGTGGGAATAAAAAGGCCCAGATAACTGCAACCATTAAAACAGTTACAAAGTCGCCTAGCGGAAAGCTAACGGCACCTAAATTAGCCGCTGCAAAATAAGAAAAACCTCCAGAAAAGGCCCCCGCAATTACACTTAGTTTAAGTTTGTTAGAGAAAAAGCTTAGACTTTGTCTCAACGTGGCCGCAAATGATAACCAGAGTAGTGCCAACCATAATGGCGCAAAGATTCTAAGATCATTCGGGCTATTATTTTCAAACCAATAAACGCCCAATAAAGTCATCACGCTATCCAAGCTATAACCAAGCAAAGTAACGATGGCCAATATAAACGCTTCAGTTATGGGATCCGTATGAAGTAATAGGTGAAGTAATAGAAATAGACTAACGATAAGAACCGCTTCATTTTTATAAGTAATAGATAAAATCCATATCAGATTAAATCCGATCAAATTGACCCATACATTTTGAGTGATACCTGAAAACATTAGCCGTTCCCATGCCCATTTGAATTAATCAGCTATACGGAACTTGCATGGAATTGGTTCAGTTTTACTCTGATTTAATTAAGTATGAAAAAACGGCCTAAGCTTAAAATCGATATTTAAAAAAATATTTTGTTAATCGAGGAGCTAATATCCACTGATTTGAGGGATATTAAGAAGGAAGTTTAAAAAGGCGCCTCCGCGAAGGCACCCTAGTTTCTTAACTTAGCGCGAAGTTCAGTTCAGTTTGAATTGCTTAATGCCACCATTTAAACCATCAATAACGGCGATTATAACCTCTATACTCTCGTTAATTTCATCAAATGATTGGCTCGTTTTTATTGATTTACCGCTGACAGAATAGATATTCTCTTTTATAGATTGCGTAATAACAGCCTGTTGCTGAGTCGCCGCGGCAACTTGCATATTAACACTGTTAATCGTCCCTATCGCATCTGTAATTTTCTTTAAAATATCATCCGCTTTCTCCGCTTGAATAACCCCTTGCTCTGCGATTTTTAGCGTATAAGCCACCGATGACTCGGCCTCTTTAGAAGCACTTTGTAACTCTTTAATGACGTTTTGAATCGTCGTTGTCGCTTGCTGCGTATTACTCGCTAAGGTTCTTACCTCATCAGCAACAACGGCAAAACCTCGGCCCTTCTCTCCTGCACGTGCAGCCTCGATTGCAGCATTTAAAGCTAATAGATTTGTTTGTTCAGCAATATCATTAATAACACTTAATACCTCACCAATTCGCTTCGAATCATGCGACAGTTTATCCATTACAGTATTTGTATTATTAAGCTGCTCGACTTGGCTACGAATAGCTTGAATCATGGCATAGACTTCATGTTTACCGCTCTCTGAAAATGCATCTGCATCTTTTGCTGCATCAGCTGCATGAGCCGCACTTTCAGCAATTTCAGAGGTACTAATGGCAAGTTGGTCTATCGCCTCAACCACAAGCTCAGTATCTGTTGTTTGCTCGTTTATTACGGTTCGTGTGGTATCACTGATAACAACCAGTTTATCTGTTTGGCTACAGAGATTTTTAGCAGCATCATTAACCCCAATAACGGTATGTTTGATTTTATTCACAAAAACGTTAAAGCCGATGGAAAGCTTACGTAGCTCTTTGGCCCCTTTTTCACTAAGTTTTACATTTAAATTACCATCACCACGACCAATTTTATCTAAGTTATCAGCGATAGCATCAAGTGGTTTTACTACCGTTCGGTAGCCAAATAACATTGCAATAACACCTACTAACAAGCCAATAATTACAACGGCTAAGATAAACTCCTTTGCTTGCTCGACAAGAGACACTACAGAATGAGTGTTCTCTAATATTTTCTGCTCACCTTGATCCTTTATTTTGGATAAGTTGCTGAGTAGAGCCTGCGCTTTATTAAATGAGGAGTCCTGTACTTTTTTAAACGCTAAGTGGTCATTAACCACTTGCTCATATTGTTGTAATAATTTGCCGAGAGATGCTTCTATATTCACCGCATGTTCGGTTAGTGCTAGATTTTTCAGCATCACAAGTAAGCGCTGATAAGTTGGCTCTAATAATCTATATTGTTCTGCCATTACTTTACGCTGTTTTTCTACCTCCACCCCATTGAAAAACTGCTGTAACACATAGTTGCGTGAGAGAATTAAGGTTTTAACTTCAGAAAGCAGTAAATCTAAATCACGGTAGCGCTCGGCCTTTAGACGATTATTATAATGTTCATCAATTAAGATCATGGTGTCTTCTTGAGAAACCATTACGTTTTCTAGAACTATATCAGTCAGCTTTGCTAGATCAGTCCTCTCTTTTTCAACACGGATATACAGGGACAGCGCACGCTCATTTAAGCTTTTATAATCATCCATTTGCTGAGCGGATAACTTCAATAGCGATTGATCCACTAAGCCACTCTCTAAAACTTGAGAAAAACCCTTTTGACCCGCTTTATGTAACTCTTTTATCTCTGCAAACCCTTTTTTATGATCAATCTGCTTAAGTAATATTTGCTGTGTTTTTAACACTTCAGCTTGCAGACTGAAGGCTGTATCACTACCTCCATTTGATGCTTGAAGCGCCGGCCCCGATACAAACTGCAAAGCAGATGCGAGCTTACTGATATTAAAGACAGAGGAAAAACCTAACATGGCTAAAAGGCACATCATCACCATATAACCTAAGGTAATCCGTAAGCTAATGGACATTTGTTTAAATCTATTCATTTTTTATTGTTCTACGTCAGATTTGAATAACAGATACCGACAGCGTTATGAATATCATGAGATAGGTCATTAACAATCACTCAAAGTATTTAAGTGATGATTCACTGTCCTATAGTTGGGAGTATTTGCAATAAGCTTAAAATAAAAGCCATCCTTGGCTAAAAAAAATAAGCATCCAGCTTCGAGCAGTATGTTGTGAAAGAAAGGTTGTTAAGGTAAAGAAGGGGACCATAACAACCTCAAAAACTTAACGGCCTGATGCGCGTAAGTTTTGTACTGTCATTTTACTTGGTGGCGTCAGCTCAGGATCAACAATCCCTTTAAACTGACCTGTCGTACAATGATTAGCCTGTATATCAACCATGGAGAAGCTATCATCAATAGCAACACCAGTACCTTTGTTTATAGGTAAGTGATGATCAGGATGGGCTTGCCCAATAGTCCAACTTTTCCACATATCGCCTTTGCGGTCGTAGGTAATATTACGTGGGATAATGAAGGTCTGTGCATCCATGTAATGCTCACGCTTACTAATTGGATGGTTCGGATCAACAGGTGAAGACTCTACAACATAGGTTTTACGCAGCTGCCAAGTAATTTCGGGGAAACATCCCCCTTTACCACCGAACTTAATCACCTGATAACCGTCATCATCTTTATGGGTTTCAGTGTCAAGCACCATCTCGTTATGGTTATACATCGGCGACAAAATATATTTGGTGCCTTTGTAAGTCCAGTTCATATCACTAATTCGACCGTTATAACCCTCAAAATCTTCGATCATGACATCAGAACCAAGGAAGGCATCGGTTGTTTGACCTGAAGACAAGCGACGTACACGACGTTGAAAACCTAAATATAAATAAGCATTATCACGCTTAAGATCATCATCAAATCGCTGGATCAGTAATTGAGTGTCTTTCACATCAAACGGCTCTAACACTTGCACGTAGATACCACGAAAAAGATTGGATGGGTTGGGCGTAATTTCAGGGAATGGCTCCTGTTGCGTTCGGTGAGTGAAATTCAAAAAGTGGAAGTTCATTTTTACTGTACGTTCTACTTTACCACTGTTCATATCGCGGTATTTCCAATAGAACGGGTAAATCGCGGAAGAATCTCCCCAGTTGTAACCAAACTTGTAGTTCCAAGCTAGCTTCTCACCTGCTCGGGGGTCATCCATTGATGGCTCTTGAGGGAAAGGCCGACCCGCAACAGAACCTGATATTTCACCCGGTTTTGAACCTAACTTTACATCCCCTGAGTATTTACGAGTGGCGTCTATGTAGGACTTATGGAGATCAAATGAGGTCGTTTCCCCCACTTTCATTTCATAATCACCATTTTTGATGAACATATACATGGCAGGATCAAGGTATTCCTTAACTGAATCCACATTACCTGCATTAATGGTCATTCCTGGTGTTATCGCATCCACTTTAGGAAGTGATTTCGCATAAGGATGAAACGCTTTCTGAATCACATCTTCAGAAACTTGTGCCGCTTGAGCGCTTACGCTTAATGCTGTCGTAACCGCTAACGTTATTAATGTTTTTTTCAACATCGCTATCTACCTTTTATTATTCTGTCGTAATTAGAAGCTGTAACGAACCGTAAACTGGATTTCGTCTTCCTGATTAGCTACACCGATCGGGCCATTTAAGAAACGAGCTAAAGGCTCCGTTTGACCACCACCTGCTTCACCCCCTGTTGCACTCCAAGGGAACGTTTCATCACCCCCAGTTTTCACATTCAAGGCAAGGTTAAACATCCAGTGGTTGTCCGGTGTAAACGAGATACTTGGTGCAATAGCGGTCGCTTTTGCAGCAAAATCATGGGCTACAATAATCTGAGGGCTAAGGCGGTTATTCATGTAGAAGCCTTTAAATAAGCCTGTAGCGATCCAGTTATCTTCGTCGTTTGGCATATCCACTTCATGATCGAGAATATGCTCACCAAATAATTGGGCTGAGATCAGGAAGGCACTACGTGTCCCTAAAGAAGGTATGATCTTGTTTTTATCAAACCCAATAACATACCGCAGCATATCGGTTTCTTTATAACCGTTTGTGTCTCTTGGCTGCTCTTCCCCTTCGGTATAGGCCACTTCTAAACGCCATGTGGCATCCATATTCATGGAGTAATAATCAATCGCACCACCTAGCAATGTAACGCGCGGGAAGTGTATATCGAACAAGCCGAAGTTATTGCCTGGCGCACCTAGCGCATGAATAGAAGGCAGTTGCTGACGGTAATGCAAAGCATTAAGTGAGAACGTTGCATCGCCATATACCCCTTCCCATTTCACACCAAACTGAGTGTTTTTAAGGTTCCAGTCATACTCTTCAACATCGTTGATAACGTAAGGACCACCGCCTTGAATGGACGAGGCAAAGAAACAGCCGGCATCAACCATTTTGTAGGACTGACCACAGGTCCCTAAGTTATGAGGACGGAACTTATCAATGTTCCAGATAAGCTGTAGGTTCTGATCATCAAAAATGGTGTTGGCACCCATACGCCATTCAGCCGTTAACATCCACTGAGGAATACGGATGTCTTCAAGCTCGTCATAAATATTGTGACGCGAGTAGTCCACTGGATTAACCACATCTAAAACACGGAACAGGTCGGTTTTACCCCATACAACCTGTTGCTTGCCAAAGGTCACATTGAAAATATCACCATTAGCAAGCTGCTTATCCGCAGTAATATAAAGCTCACGAATAAAATCTAGTTCATCGTTAAAGTCTGAGAACTTAGCGTCATTCTCATCTTGATCCATGTAACCATCGAGGTTGTTACATAAGGCAGGGTCATTTTCGCAAGGGAAAGCAACACCAGGATTTAATACTGCCGATGAAGAGGCCGTATTATTATCATGCCAGTTTTCACCTAAGTAGTTTTCACCTGCATTCTTGCCAAACTCTCCATCATTTAAGTCGTATACCCCATCATAGGTAGCACGCAGCACACCGTTGATGCTGACATTGCTCCAACCATCTGACTCGACAGGTTTATAAAACTCCGCTTGTGCCGTATTTCGAAATTTAGACAGCCCTTTTTTATCGCGAAAATAGGTAGCATTCTCAACATAACCGGACCATTGCGTTTCTCCCGCAGACACGGTTGGGCCATAGCTCATTGCTATCGCTGTAGCCACCCCAATGGCTACTTTGTTAAGTGTTTTTATTTTTTTTGTCATCACTAAACCCCTTCAGGTTTTTTATTTTAGGTTTTCAATCCAGCGAGTATTTTCTCCAACGCTGACCAATGAAACGGCCTTCACGAATGAAGTACACCATCCTCATCTTGGTAAGCCTTGCAGATAAATTTAGGTTTAAAGACCAGCACCCAACTCGGCACCAGTAACATGGCCGCAGCGCCATTAAGTACAACCATAACCATCAGCAGTAACGCTGCATCCGATTGGAAACGTAGGTCAGATAACAGCACCCACATCACGATGCCCGCCATTAAGGTAATGGCCGTAAAGCTGATTGCTAGCCCTGTGGTTCGGATCGCCTCTCTCACCGCTACATTTAAATCTTGCAGCTTCACCATCTCGGAGCGAATGCGATCCATCATGTAGATTGAGTAATCGATACCTACACCGACACCCACCGCAATGATCGGCACAGTATTGATATTGATACCCATTTGAGTCACACCCATGTAGGCATAGGTCAAAGTGGTAGCGAATAGCATCGCCATAAACATCATCGTGCCAGCGGCTAATGATTGGTAAAAGAACATCACCATCACAAAGATCAGGATAAAGACTAAAGGTAAAACCCATAGGTTGGTTTCATAGGCCGCTTCATTCATCGCCGCAGTTACACCAATGGTGCCGCCAGCGAGGCGAATGGTTAGCCCTTCAACTTTGCCTTCATTCGCGCTAATCCACTCTTTAGCCGTATGGATCGCACGGCGGATCGTTTCCCCTTGGTGATCTTTGTAATAAAACACCAAGTTAGCAATACGTTCATCGGTATCGACAAACTCATTCAATGCGCCAGGGATTGGGCTCGACATCATATAGGTAAACATAAGTCCACCTACGTACCGTGAATCCGCCGGTATCTGAGCCCAACGGGGATCATCATTGTGCAGTAAACGGTTAACCTGTTTTACTAAATCAGGAATCCCTTTCGCCCCACCAACCTCAGGATCAAGCATCATGTGATTTTCAAGCTCACTTAACGCTTTCAGCACTTCTGGACGTTTAATACCGCCCTTCTCTGAGGTCTCGGCCACAATGTAAAGCTCCTCTGAGCCTGGGAAACTGTCATTGATGGCTTTTGAGGACACGTTGTAATCATGATCTTGATAGAGAATCGGCGATCCCGGCTCAGACTCACCAATCACAACCTTAGAGGAGAAATACCAGCCTCCTACAAGGAAGAAAGCCGCTATCCATAAAGCATTCTTTGCTGAGCGTTTATCGCTAATAATCTCCGCACAGGCAAAGCCAACATTACGAAATATGTTGTGTTTAACTTCAGTGTTTTTAGGCTTTGGAAGAATTGAGAGTAAAAGAGGTACCGCCAGCAATACGGTAATAATAATGCATAGCGCCCAGAGGGACGCGTAATGGGCCAATTTAGTATTCAGCGGAATAGAACCAATCGCAATAAGCAACAACCCTATCGCATCAGAGACAACACCTAAGCTCCCAGGACGAAATAGATTCTCAAATGTACTACGTGCTGCCACATGATGATCTGAATGGTCATTCAACTCTTGATAGTAGCGCTCGACAATCTGAATACCATGCGACATAGCACGGGCAGAAATAAGGAATGGGATCACCAGTCCTAATGGATCGAGGTTATACCCAAACAGCGAAATAATACCGATCCCCCAAATAGAGGAGACGATCACCGCGGCTAAAGGAATCAGTACCCCGTAGGCTTTACGGAAGTAAAAGATCAATAGCGACACCATAATCAGCGCGGTAAACAGGAAGATCTCTATGATCTGATCTAAGTACTGATACGCCCAACCCACAAGCATAGGCTGGCCAGTCACATGGATCTTAAAGCCCTCGGCGTTTTCCGCATCACGTAAGCTTTGGATCTCATTAAAGGTTTTAACGTAATCCAACTGGCCTTCATTGAGCTGCGCTTTAACCAGCGCCATTTTCATATCTGGCGAGACTAAGGGGCCATACACCCTAGGATCAGCCAACACATCAGAACGCAGTACCGACAGGGCTTCCACATTCATTTCACCACCCTGAGGATCATAATAGGACTCAGAGTTCACATTCCCTTCCGGCGTCATCCACACTTTACGGGAGTTACGGTGAGTTACACTGGCAACAAGGTTATGGTTAACACCAGGTAAGCTATCTACAGCTTGAGTTACACGATGGATCTTTTCGAGAGCAGCATTACTGAAGATATCTCCGTCTTCCACTTCCACCCCAACAATCACAACATTGGCGCCCCCAAAGGACTCCTTAATCTCGTTGTGAAGTTCTATGTAAGTGTGTTCCTGCGGCAGCAGGTCAGCAAAATCCGAGTACATTTTTACACTCGGAATCTGGTACGCGAAAAAGAGCGTCACCAGCAAAATACAACTTAGAATTAACTTAGGATAAGAAAAGACAATCTCATCCAAGTTATGTAAAAAATGGGTGGCTTTATGAGCCTTAGTGGACTGCTTATCCATGATAAAGGCCTCTACTTACCAGATGTAGGTTGGATAGCTAAAGAAAACAGAGACCCAGAGCCTCCGGCTAAGAGGAAATTCCCCGACTTAAGTTGTGTGACATCACGCAAATACACCGGACGACCATGGGTATCTATTTCGGCCCAATCCTGACCGGTAAAACTCAATAGCGTTGAGTGATCGCCAAAAGCAAAGAGCTTTTCCCCTACAGAATAAAAACCATAAATAGGTGATTCAGTCGGCGTTAGTTGTTTTTCCCAGCTAATCCCTCCATCCTCGGTATAAAGAATCTGGCCACTTAAGCCACCGACCCAACCCTCTGAGGCTGAGGTAAAATGAGCCGCATGGGTATAGAAGTCATTGGGAATCATCTCCGGTGTATTCCAGCTCATGCCAGCATCATCACTACGACTAACTAAACCAAACTCACCACTGATAAAGACCGTGTTTTGATCGACAAACTGAATACCCGTCAACATGGCATCTTCGTTTAAAGTCGTCTCATGCCATGATTCACCTTTATCGGTAGAATTAAGGACAGTAGAAAAGCTACCTACGACCCAAATACTGTTATCAGGTGCGCAAGTTAGATCAAGAAGGTCTTCCGCGGTGGGGAGTTTTTTCGATTGCCATGTAGCACCACTGTCACGGCTAAACCAAGCTTTCTTGTCGATACTTAGCGCAACAAAGCTTTCATCTGGACAGACAGCCACATCAACGAGCGCTGGTGCATCATCAAGTTGATGACGGGTCCAAGATAGTTGATCTAGAGGACTGGTTAGAACAAGACCATCCGAACCAACGACTACTAGCGTTGTAGCATTGGCAGCAATGCCCTGAAGCTGATCTGTACGGCGAACTTGCTTTTGTTTCTCGGCTTCAACCCCTTCAAGATTAAGTGGTGCTTCACAGCCCACTAAAGATAGAGAAATGACCAGCGCTAGCCCTGTTGTTTCAAGCTTCGCTAAGGTCGGCCCTGACGATTTATAAAAGTTAAGATTATCGACGTATCTTTTTTTAATTATTGACGTCATTTTATTCACATCACCAAAAACTGTATTTATAGGTGCATATACACCTCGACGACTAGAATACAGCAACCACCGTGCCAGCTTATTGATGAGGAAATAAAATACTTAAAATTCAGTAGGTTAGGCATAACCTATAAGATTATCTCAACATAATCTTCGACTTAACAAATCTCCTCATTCACCAAATAATCAAATGATGTCAAAAGGGGTAATCAAATAATTAATGGCTGACTCTAAATCAATGGCAAAGATCTAACTAAACTTAAGAAATAAAAAAACCAGCATTCGCTGGTTTAAGAAGAGAGGAGAAACAACGTTTAGATTCGCTTAAATAAAGCAGACCTAGATTGATCTTCAGACTCATCTGCAGCCGTTAGAAAACGTTCCATATGGATATCTCGCTCAAATAAACGCCCTTGCATCAACGTTGTAATCGCGGCATTGATCATAGGAGGTGGACCACAAAGGTAAGCTTTATGACCATCAAAACGGCTATTGAAATGCGCATCTGCAGCATCATGAACAAAGCCCGTAAAGCCTTGCCAATCATCATCAGGCTCTGGCGCATTCAGCGCTGGAATATAATGAAAATTACTATGCTCTTTTGCTAAGTTTTCGAAAATAGCTCTGTTATAAAGCTCCGCAACATTGCGTGCGCCTTGGAAGAGATAAATCTCACGGCTATCGCCACGCTCTAGTAATTCAAAAATCATCGATTGTGGGCTCGACAAGCCTGATCCACCAGCAATAAAGATCACATCCTGACTATCAGACAAACGCGTAAAGAACTGACCATAAGGACCTGAGAGCTCTAAAGTGTCACCCACCTTCAACTGTTCATGTAGATAAGTAGTACCCGCGCCTCCTTCAACTAAGCGCACATGCAACTCAAGCACTTTATTATCAGAAGGTTTGTTAGCAATAGAAAATGCACGAGATCCTTCCACACCTGGAATGCTCAGGTTTATATATTGCCCTGCTTGAAATTCGATCTCATCATCAAGGGTAAAATGTATACCTTTAATCGTCGGTGATAGATCTTTAATTGCCGAAACGGTGCCGATAAAGTCCTTAACAGGAAAACCCTCAAAATCTTCATCAACATCTATATCAGCTTCAATCACTAAATCTGATTCAGGTGTTGCACAACAAACTAAGATTTTCCCCTCTTCTCGCTCTATATCCATCAACGCGAAGGGCGATGCATTACCAAGATCCACATCACCTTCGGTTACTTGACACTTACAGGTTGCACAAGTGCCATGACCGCAGGCAAAAGGCAGCCAAACCCCCTGCCTTAGCGCTGCATCTAATATAGTCTGGCCCTCTTCCACCTCAATCACATCACCTGTCGGCTCAACAACTACTTCATAAGTCATAGTATTCCACCTTATAAACTGGCTTTAGATACCCGCTTCCTGAACGCCTTTTAGTTCGGGCGTTTGGAAACGTAATAATGATTTATGACCAATCCCTTGATCTATTAATGATGCATTGAGTTGAGGAATAAATGGCTGACCATCTAATAACCATTCTGCTTTATCCCAATTAATTTTAGAAAACTCAGGATGAAGGCTAAATGCTTCAGGTATTACATCGTCTAACAGGGTTCTAAATAGCATTTCAGGGGGCAAAGGGTATGCAAATGCTGCGCAAAACATCAAATGATGATCCCAACCTACATAAACAACTTGGTTACCGTTAAAATTTTCAAATTTATCTAATACTTCGCCTTTGTATTCAGGTGTTATGGCATGTATAGGCATTATTATTCTCCCGATCAATACGATAGCCCCTCTTGTCAGGGACTATCGATCGTTTAATTATTTTGTTGCCTAATCAGGCAACACCTTTCCACTGCTTCCAGCGCTTCTCATCCGGTGAGCCTTTCATATCCATGTTGTCTTCACCTAAATTCATCCGATAGAAATCGCTTAACACATTCTCGACATCCGGACCGCCACAGTTACCTTGGAATATTTGATGAACCGGTAACCATGACTGGACATATTTTTCAGGTTCATCATCAAAAATTTCTTTACAGCCATCGGAGCAGAAATGATAACGGTCGCCGTTATAAACTGAATCGCGATAGCACACTTGGGTAGGATCATCCATCTCAGTAAAGCCCATAGGGATCTGGCACGTCGTACAAAGCTGAGGCAGCGCTTTGGTATAGAAACGTTCCCCCTTAGCTTCCATCTCTTTAGCTAGCTCCCAGCGAGGACGGTAGTACTTATCAAACGTATCTGGGTACTTTTCAGATAACCAATCCAACTCTTCATCTGATGGAATCCACGTATGGAAGCCTGCAGCATGACCGTGGGTATAGAAGATCCACCATGCCTGATGAGACACATGCTCTTTTTCTTTCTCAATGGTTTCCGCATATTTAGGCATTTTGATGCCATAGCGTGCGAGATCTTTAAATAACGCGCCACCCGCCTCTTCGAAGTAGACTTCCCACGCCTCTTTCCAAGACATCACCTTATTTGGCAACATGTAATCCATCATCATCGCCACTAGTGTTAATAAACGCGTACCACGCCAGAACCATTTATCAATCCATTTCTGGACAATCGGTACGTTATCTTCATGCTGTTCCAATAAGAATTTAATAACCTCAAGACCTAAGGTCATGTGGCGTGCTTCATCAGATTGCGCCGAAAAGCCAAAGGTCACTGTGGCCATATCACCATTATGAGCCGCACCCGACATGAAAGGCACAAACAATAGGTTGGTTAATACATATTCAAATGAGAAACCTATCGCGACCATAAACTCAAATGGTCCAGCTGCACGAGCATCATTAAAGAAAGATTTCGGTACAGACAAGTACCAAACACGGTCATGCATATGGCTATAATCTTGGAAGCCATCAAAATACTTGTTGTAATGGCTCATCGCGTGAATCTGTGTCTGTACATGACGCAATTCATCAATCGCTTGCATCTGACAAGCAACACGCGCACCTACACCACCAAACTGACGACCTACATGAGCAAAGCCTTGGTAGGCTTGATATTCAAGCGGAGAAACGCCGGTTAAAAACAACTTAAGTGCATTTACATAACGCGGGTCTGATACGTTTAAATGACCGTGATTTTGTGAAAATGCATCAAATATTGCATAAAGTTTTTTCTCTTTTTCCGCTTGATACTTCCAATAGGAATCCATTGTTAAGCGAAATGGGTCTTCCCATTTCGACCAATCTGTAATTTTGATACCTTCAAATTCTTCAAATGGGAAAGCATCCTTTTTATCCACATAAGAGTATTCCCAATCAAGATCACGGGTTAGCAGGCGATATTTATCTTTTATATTTAGTTTCTTAGCCATGATTCAAACCTTCTTTTTATTCATTCCAATGAAGACTTAAGCTGTCATCATCTTCTTCAACGTTGCCACCTAGCGTAATGAGATTTAGATGCAACTCCTGAATATCCCAATCACGCCCCATCTTCTCCTCTACGGTTTCCTTTAAAACCGTCAACCGGCCTTCCATTTCAATTCGAATCATCGCCGGCATATGAATAACCGTTGCTTCAGGGTTATCTTCTTCAATGGCTTCTACGATATAACGAGACTCATCATTATCCTGTAATGCGATATAAACTTTTGACATGCTTAACACCCTTATTATTTGAACAAACCCGCTTTCTGTAAGCGTTTATCAAGTACAGACTCGGCTAATGCCAACGCGTCGTCGTTTAGCATGTCTGCAGCCAATGGTGCCAATGCTTTAGTTATGACTTGCTTCCAATGAAGAACCCACTTTTCTAGCAGCGCTCTATTCTCATTCGATTCAGTTGCCGCAATCTTTAGTGTTGCGTCTATCCAGCGATTCGTATCTTTTGACCAAGCTTGCATAAAGTCAGTCAACATGCCGATATCTTGAGCACCATTCTCTTGAAGCCATTGATCAAACTGGACATAAATTAGCTCATGCATTAAGCAATCCAGCACAACATCTTGGGCAACTAAAACTTCAAACCAATCTTCAGTCACCGACAACTCTTCAACCAGTGCTCTCACACCCTGCCAAATAGGATCATTCAACCAAGCGACTTTAGCTTCAGTTAATGAACCCCCTGTATTTCCATCAATGATTAAACCAATACGTGAGAGATATTGAGCAATACCTAAGCGGTCCATTCCGTTATACAGACACGCCTGAGTAATTGCGGTGCCAAAACCGTATGCACAAGCGTACATATTATTGAGATTCGCACCATGTTCTACATGGCGAAGCGGGACGAGGTATTTAATGATATTTTCTTTCATGCCTTCAGGCAGCAACGCAACTAAATTACGTTTTTCAAAAAAGGCATAGTTGTTTTCAGCCGCTTCCTGCATTTTTGCGCGCTGTTGAACATACGCACCATAATAAAATTGGCGTGGGTCTTTAAATGCATACCAATCTTTCATTTTTATAGCGGTACGACTTGGGTCATTCAGCTCCTTATCCGGTTGCCAAAGCGGACGATAATGGAAGTACTTTTCCGATTGCACATCATAGGTTGCCTCCTGATAACGTGTAGCGGGCTTATCACCGAATCGACGCTCTATATGCGCAAACGTATTTCGGACGGGTTCAAGGGTTGCTGTTTTTATTTCAATAGTCATGCGGTTGTGCCCCAGCAAAACGAGTTTATTGTTATTTGGTTGTGCGATTGTGATTACGGGCCATTAGCGTTTCTTCGCCATAGCGCCATTTATCCATTTCAGCATCAATGGCCTGGGTCTGTTCTGTTGTCATATGAACTACGTTGTTGTGTGAACAAAAGTGTTCAAACGCCCCTTGAGGCATCACTAATTCAACAAACAGACTCGGGTCACCGATGGCAAAATCAAACTCCACAAATCGAGCACCTTCAGCGCTGCGAACACGAACATACTTCACTAACTCTTCAAACGAAGCGTTGTTCTGTTGACTGTTCACATCTAGATCTGCTTTTTTCATTTTGTTTCAATCACCTTTTGGGCCATAGTCGAACAGCTATCAGCAAAGGCTGTGCCAGAACCGGAAGTAAAAACAAAAACAAAGGCAAATTAAAAAACATAACCAATTGATATATATAGCTTTTTATAAACAAAGCCGAAGCCCGAACAAATAAAAATAGACTGACTTTACGACGAATTATTTATACGACTCCCTCTATCTAAAGGGTGACGAAATGGTTAGGCTAGTATGAAATAGTGATGAAATGATGAGACATATAAACAACCTCTCAGGGCTGAAAGAGGTAAACGCTGCTTTGCGGATTGTGCATGTTTCTTGCTTAACACCCGCTAAGTAAAACGCTTTATAAATAAAGGTTCTTATTACTTCATACCACTTAGCGATGCGATCTGGGTATCTAATGTATTAGGGGACAAACTAAAAGAATTAGTATTCATTATTTAAAGTCACCCTAAATATAGCTAGCAGCATATAAAAAAAATAAATATAGCGAGTCCTTGAATGAGCGAACAACCGGCATTGCAGTTTCCTACGCCTGAAGATCTTATTTCTCAAATACAGTTTGACCACGAAAATGGAAAAATCTGGTTAGATGAGCAGAGAATGCTCCTTATTCATTCTGCTGTTATGGGCTCTTTACGCACAGAATTAGTCGCCTCCCTAGGCATAGAACGCGCCAGAGGTTTTTTGATGCGTTTTGGCTATAACAGCGGAATGAAAGATGCTGAACTAGCACATAAGGTTCGCCCAGAAATCACTAAATCCGAAGCGTTCCTTGTCGGCCCTCAGCTTCATGGTATAAAAGGTATGGTACGCGTCGAACCTGTCGCACTCGAATTTGACCTTCCCGACAAACAGTTCTATGCCGAATTTAATTGGTATGATTCTTACGAAGCCGATCTGCATATACATGAGTTTGGTGTATCTGAAGATCCAATCTGCTGGACCTTGCTCGGTTACGCTAGTGGTTTCTCCACATACTATATGGGCCACAAAATCATCTTTAAAGAAACTCAGTGTGCTGGTACTGGCGCCGATCACTGTAAAATCGTTGGTAAACCGGCTTCTGAATGGGAAGATCAAGAAGAACTAGAACGTTGTCTATTACCCGACCCTATCGCTGATGAACTTTTTGCCCTCCGTTATGAAGTCAGCACATTAAAAGAAAACTTCCAAGCTCACCGATTCCCTTCAGATGAAATATTATTCAACTCGGTCGGACAATCTGAGGCATTTAAACATGTCTGTCATCTGATTCAACGTGCCTCAGACAGCACAGTCACCGTCCTCCTTCAAGGCGAGACGGGCGTGGGTAAGGAGGTAGTCGCACGCGCACTGCATCAAAGTAGTCAACGCTCTAACAACCCCTTTATTGCAATCAATTGTGCGTGCATTCCGCCAGATCTTATTGAAGCTGAACTTTTTGGTGTTAGGAAAGGCGCTTATACCGGTGCAACCGAGTCTCGAGAAGGTAAATTTGAAAGAGCAAATACTGGCACAATTTTTCTTGATGAAGTGGCTGAATTAAGCCCTAGAGCACAAGCCACCCTATTGCGCGTACTCCAAGAAGGAGAGCTGGAACGTGTAGGCGATAATCAATTACGTAAAATTGATGTTCGTATTGTTGCAGCGACAAATGAGAATCTAATTGATGCTGTGAAAGCAGGTAAGTTTCGTGAAGATTTATACTACCGTCTGAATGTTTACCCTGTCTTAATCCCCCCACTAAGGGAGCGATCCGAGGATATCTCCCTTTTAGTCGATCACTTTCTTGAAAAGTATCACGCTAAATACAACAAACAGACACTCGGTGTATCAGAGAAAGCATTACAAGCACTGATGCACTACAAATGGCCTGGCAATATTCGTGAACTAGAAAACATGATTGAGCGCGGTATTATTCTTACCGATAATAATCGTAGTATCGATATGAGTTCATTTTTCCCCTCTCTTTCAGAGCCAACTCACCCTCTGAATATTATTAGCAAAACAGGGGAATTGAGCAGCTTAGAAAGTGACGATGCATCTAAAGATACAGTGATCGATCAACTCCTTAATCATAATTTTGATCTAGCTCACTTTGAACAACAGGTACTTGAGCGTGCTATGGAAAAAGCCGATGGAAATATCACCCAAGCTGCTCGCATTCTAGGTATAACCCGCCCGCAAATGGCCTATCGACTCAAAAAATAATAGCAAAATCAGCTTTAGACAAACGTCTCTCCGTCCAGAACCCATCATCCCTAATATAGGCCTATATAACGGGTTCGACTGAGCCCCTATCCGACGCTTGTGTGATTATGAACTATAGCGTTAGCGCTAACCTCTAAAAAGTAATAAACCGGCATATCTGCAGTAATTTCCGCGGTCATTAAATCTACAGTTCCATTTAATCAACTCGTCACACACCGAGTCATCATTTAATCATTTGATAATCTTAGCCCTTACCCAAGTACACCTTTTTGATCAGAGCCTTTATAAAAAATTAACAAATTTTTCCTTATTTTTCATAATTTTAAAATAAAAGAATCAAAAAAATATCCACAATGGCATATCGATTGCTTGGTAGTGTTTGCACGTATGAAACTGTAATGCAGTAGTAGTTAGAGACTGATACATGAGTCAAACAATAACTAAACATAAGATTCAGGTAATTAACCAAGGGCAAGAGTTTCTATGCCCTAGCGAGATCAGCTTATTGATTGGTATGGAAACAATTAATTCACACTGTATCAATGTGGGCTGCCGTGGCGGAGGCTGCGGGGTCTGCAAAATAAGAGTTGTGAATGGCTCTTTCTCAAGTAAAAAAATGAGCAAAGCGCATATAACGGATAAAGAGTTACAGGATGGATTTGTCCTTGCCTGTCGTATTTTTCCAACCAGCGATCTTGAGATAGAGGTTATTCACTCACCCGATCCGAAACAAATAATCGTTTAAAAATAATAATTGAGGATAGTTTCATGAAAAAAGGTGTTATGCGTCCAGGGCATGTTCAAATACGCGTACTCGATATGGAAGAGGCACTTACCCATTACCGAGATCTGGTAGGTCTTATAGAGATGGATCGCGATGATCAGGGGCGCGTCTATTTAAAAGCCTGGTCTGAAATAGATAAATTTTCAGTTGTCCTACGTGAAGCAGATGAGCCCGGTTTAGACTTCTTTGCCTTTAAATGTATCGACGAAGCCACCGTCGATAGCCTACGATCAGAGCTTATTAAGTATGGCTGTAATGTTGAAGATATTCCGGCAGGAGACCTAAAAGACTGTGGTCGTCGCGTGCAGTTTGATACCCCGACAGGTCACACATTTGAGCTATACGCAAGCAAAGAGCAAACCGGTAAATGGGGTATTAATCCTGTAAACCCAGAAGCCTGGCCTGAAGGTCTAAAAGGCATGAAGGCGGTACGTTTTGATCATGCCCTCCTTTATGGACCCAATATAGACGGAAGCACAGAGATCTTCACTGATATTCTGGGCTTTGATCTTGCTGAACAAGTACTAACCGCCGATGGAACAAGAATAGCCAGCTTCTTAACCTGCAGCTCTAAAGCCCATGACGTCGCATTTATTGAATGCCCAGAACTGGGTAAATTCCACCATGCCTCCTTCCTGCTAGAAACTTGGGATGATGTTTTACGTGCAGCGGATCTCATCTCAATGCGAGATGTATCTATCGATATTGGACCGACACGGCATGGCCTAACGCACGGCAAAACCATCTATTTCTTTGATCCTAGCGGAAATCGCACTGAAGTATTTTGTGGTGGTGATTACCACTATCCAGATCACCCCACGATTACATGGCAAGAGGAACAATTAGGTAAAGCGATTTTCTACCATGATCGTGTCCTCAATGAGCGATTCCTAACTGTTTTAACGTAAGCATAAGGTGCAGCTTTTAATGTCTCAATTAGAAGCTGCCATTACTCAATCAGTATCAACCACTGAATCCTTTTACTTAGCTTGAGAAAAAGAATGAAAGAATTTAAGAATTTTATAAATGGTCAATTTGTTACTTCAAGCAGCGGTAAAACGTTCGAGAACCGCTGTCCTGTAGACAACAGTGTTATTGGTACTGTCCATGAGGCAGGCCTACAAGAAGTTGACATGGCCGTTAGCGCAGCCAAATCTGCGATGAAAGGACCTTGGGGGGAAATGACCCAAGCTCAACGTACCGCCTTACTTAACAAAGTTGCCGACCGTATTAACGAACGCTTTGATGAGTTCCTCGAAGCTGAATGTTTAGATACAGGTAAGCCTCATAAAATTGCTTCCCACATTGATATTCCCCGGGGTGCTGCGAATTTCAAAGCCTTTTCTGAAACCGTTGCAAACCATCCGACTGAAGCTTTCCACATGGATACACCGGATGGCTTAGGTGCACTGAACTACGGACATCGCACGCCTAAAGGTGTTATTGCCGTTGTCAGCCCTTGGAACCTTCCGTTGTTATTAATGACATGGAAAGTAGGCCCGGCCTTAGCTTGCGGCAATACCGTAGTGGTCAAACCTTCTGAAGAAACACCAGCAACCGCCACACTGCTTGGTGAAGTTATGAATGAATGCGGTGTACCTGAAGGGGTTTACAACGTGGTTCATGGTTTT
Organism: Neptuniibacter marinus; assembly: GCF_001597725.1. Taxonomy (GTDB): domain Bacteria; phylum Pseudomonadota; class Gammaproteobacteria; order Pseudomonadales; family Balneatricaceae; genus Neptuniibacter; species Neptuniibacter marinus. Next base: position 41,127 of record NZ_LUTR01000016.1, on the reverse strand, counting down.
GGTCCAGACTCTGCTGGTGCTTTTTTAACCGAACATAAAGATGTAGATGCGATTACATTTACTGGAGAAACCCGCACCGGTGAAATAATCATGCGTGCTGCCTCTGTCGGTTTACGTAATATTTCTATGGAGTGTGGTGGTAAAAACCCTGGGATTGTTTTCGCAGATTGTGATCTTGATAAAGCAGTTGAAGGTACCCTACGTTCAGCTTTTGTGAACTGCGGTCAAGTTTGCCTAGGTACCGAACGAGTTTATGTTGAACGTCCTCTGTTTGATGAATTTGTTCAACGCTTAAAAGAAGGAGTAGAGAAACTAAAAATGGGTCGTCCTGAAGATCCAAGTGTAGATTTTGGCCCACTGGTTAGCCAAGAACACAAAGATAAAGTCCTCTCCTACTACAAATTAGCCGTAGAAGAAGGTGCAACCGTCGTTACGGGTGGTGGTGTCCCAGAGATGGGCGATGCGCTAAATGCTGGAGCTTGGGTAGAACCTACTATTTGGACAGACCTTCCTGATGACGCTCGCCTCATTAAAGAAGAGGTATTTGGGCCCTGCTGTCATATTCGCCCTTTTGATTCAGAAGATGAGGTTGTCCATTTAGCAAACAATACCAACTACGGTTTATCTGCAGCGGTATGGACTGAAAACTCAGCTAAAGCATCCCGTATAGCCGAGCAACTAGAAGTTGGATTGGTATGGATTAATAGCTGGTTCCTACGCGACCTTCGCACCGCATTTGGTGGTGCAAAAGAATCAGGTATTGGTCGTGAAGGGGGTGTTCATGGCCTTGAGTTCTACACCGAAACTAAAAACATCTGCATTAAATTCTAAGACACGAGCTGAGCCATGAATACAACCGCTACAAACAATAACCCTGAAATCGGTTTACTCACCGATATTAAAGGCGTTATGACTAATGTACATGACCAGGGGACAGGTTTCCCCGTTGTACTACTTCATGGCTCAGGTCCAGGGGTAACAGCGTGGGCCAATTGGCGCCTTAGCATTCAAGTTCTAGCAAAAGAGCGGCGTGTTATCGCACCAGACCTAATGGGCTTTGGTTACACCCAAGGCTCAACCCACAACCACTACACCATGGACCTATGGGTTCAGCACCTAATCGATACTCTAGATTACTTAGAAATTGATCAAACCGATTTAATAGGCAACTCATTTGGGGGGGCGCTTGCACTGGCTATAGCCATTAAAAACCCCAACCGCATACGTCGCCTAGTCTTGATGGGAAGTGTCGGTGTTCCCTTCACTTTAACCCAAGGACTGGATCAGGTTTGGGGTTATCAGCCCTCACTAGAATCAATGAAAAAAATGTTAGATATCTTTGCCTTTGACCGAAACCTTGTTACCGATGAGCTCGCAGAGCTTCGTTATCAAGCAAGCATACGTGAAGGTGTACAGAGATCATATTCTGCAATGTTTCCAGCCCCTAGGCAGCGTTGGATCGATGCCATGACGAGTGAAGAACAACAGATTCGTGCACTCAGGCATGAAACTCTCATTATCCATGGCCGGGATGATCAAGTCATTCCGCTTGAAAATAGCTTCACATTAAACCGCTGGATCAGTCGATCTCAACTTCATATTTTTGGTGAATGCGGTCATTGGACTCAAATTGAACACGAAGAGCGGTTTAATCAGTTAATTGCCACCTTTTTAAAAGAAGGTGATCAACTTGCATACGAGAAATAAAATGAACCCAAAACAGATAGAGAAATGCGGTGATGAACTCTATGAGGCGCTCACCGAACACAAAACATTAAAGCCATTTACTGAACGCTTTGACGATATAACCATTGAAGATGCTTATCATATTTCGTTACGTATGGTGGACCGTCGAGTACAAGCCGGCGCTAAAATTATCGGCAAAAAAATTGGTGTGACCTCAAAAGCTGTTCAAAACATGCTGAATGTACACCAACCAGACTTTGGCTATTTAACTGATGATATGGCGTTTAGCCAAGGAGAGGAGATGCCTATCTCCGAACGCTTGATTCAACCCAAAGCAGAAGGTGAAATTGCTTTTATTCTTAAAAAAGATCTTGTTGGCCCAGGCATCACAAATGCAGATGTATTAGCGGCAACCGATTATGTAATGCCCTGCTTTGAGATTGTCGATTCACGCATTGAAGATTGGAAAATAAAAATCGAAGACACTGTCGCTGACAATGCATCTTGCGGCCTTTTTGTGTTGGGCGACCGTGCAGTAAAACCAAGTGAAGTAGATCTAGCAACTTGCGGCATGGTAGTTGAAAAAAACGGCAAGGTTATCTCCACCGGAGCGGGCGCTGCAGCACTAGGAAGCCCCGTTAATTGCGTGACTTGGCTGGCCAATACCTTAGGTGAATTCGGTATATCACTCAAAGCAGGAGAAGTCATACTCTCCGGCTCATTAGTACCACTTGAACCCGTTCAAGCAGGCGACTTCATGACAGTCAGTATTGGCGGTATTGGATCTGCATCTGTTCGTTTCACCTAACTCGACCACACTGACTTTGAGGATATAAATATGAGCAAGAAACTAAAAGCAGTCATTATCGGTCCGGGTAACATTGGTACCGATTTACTGATGAAAATGCAGCGTTCTGAGTGGGTTGAACCTGTATGGATGGTGGGTATAGACCCTGAATCAGAAGGTCTTAAGCGTGCAAAAGAGATGGGCATGAAAATCTCTAGCACAGGTATCGACGGTATGTTGGATCAAGTAATAAAAGACGATATTCGTGTCGCCTTTGATGCAACGTCTGCTTACGTACACGCAGAAAACAGCCGGAAATTAAATGAGCTTGGCGTGATTATGGTGGATCTAACGCCAGCAGCTATCGGCCCATTCTGCGTCCCGCCGGTAAATTTAAAGAAACACGCCTCTCAATTAGAGATGAACGTCAATATGGTGACTTGTGGTGGACAAGCAACCATACCGATGGTGGCCGCGGTTTCACAAGTGCAAGACGTGGAATATGGCGAAATTGTTGCGACCGTTTCCTCCCGTTCTATTGGCCCAGGCACCCGTCAGAATATTGATGAGTTTACCCGCACCACTGCCGGTGCAGTTGAGGCCGTAGGTGGTGCGGATAGAGGCAAAGCAATCATCATAGTCAATCCAGCGGAGCCCCCTTTGATGATGCGCGATACAGTGCATTGCTTAACGAAAGAAAAGCCCGATCAAGCAGCAATCACAGCATCCGTTCACAACATGGTCAAAGAGGTTCAAAAATATGTGCCGGGCTATAAATTAGTAAACGGCCCTATTTTTGATGGCAATAAAGTATCTGTCTTTATGGAAGTTGAAGGGCTAGGTGATTTCCTACCCAAATATGCAGGTAACTTGGACATTATGACTGCCGCAGGACTTCGCACAGCAGAGATGTTTGCTGAAGAAGCCTATAACGGAACAATCACGCTACCAGAACGAGGCTAAAACAATGGACTTAACAGGTAAAAAAGTAACACTTCACGATATGAGTCTACGTGATGGGATGCATGCTAAACGTCATCAACTTTCATTAGAACAGATGGTTGCTATTTCAACCGGCTTAGATGATGCCGGTATCCCCCTAATCGAGGTGACACATGGTGATGGTTTAGGGGGCTCATCCTTGAATTATGGGTTTCCAGCCCATACTGACGAAGAGTACCTAAACGCTGTCATTCCAAAAATTAAAAACGCAAAAGTGTCTGCATTATTACTGCCAGGCATTGGTACCGTCGATCATCTTAAAATGGCCCGTGACTGTGGCGTCAACACAATACGTGTAGCGACTCACTGTACCGAAGCAGACGTATCCGAGCAGCATATAGGTATGGCCGCTAAAATGGATATGGATACTGTGGGCTTTCTTATGATGGCGCATATGGTGTCTGCAGAGAAAATACTAGAACAAGCAAAATTGATGGAAAGCTACGGTGCTAACTGTATCTATTGCACCGATTCAGCGGGTTACATGCTTCCTGATGAAGTATCCGAAAAAATCGGCCTACTACGCTCTGAATTAAATCCTAATACAGAACTAGGCTTCCACGGTCATCACAATATGGGGATGGCCATTGCTAACTCATTAGCTGCAGTTGATGCAGGTGCAAACCGCATAGATGGATCTGTAGCCGGTTTAGGCGCCGGCGCTGGCAATACACCACTCGAAGTGTTTGTCGCTGTGCTTGATCGTATGCACGCTAATCATGGTGTAGATCTCTATAAGATTATGGATGTTGCGGAAGATTTAGTCGTCCCTCTAATGGATCAACCTATACGTGTTGACCGTGATGCATTAACCCTAGGTTATGCGGGCGTTTATAGCTCATTCCTTCTCTTTGCTCAGCGTGCAGAAGCCAAATATGGTATCCAAGCACGGGATATTTTAGTAGAACTTGGTCGTCGCGGTACTGTGGGTGGTCAAGAAGATATGATTGAAGATTTAGCTCTAACAATGGCTAAAGAAAAAGGATTAATCTAATGGGTAATCTAACAAAAGCACAAATTGAACAACTAGCCGAGCATTGTGAAAACGCCGAGTTAAAAGCATACGAAATCACTAAAATCACAGATGATTTTCCTGATATGACCTACGAAGATGCCTTCGATATTCAATGGGAGATGCGTCGCCGTAAAGAGGCCCGCGGCACTAAAATTGTTGGCATGAAAATGGGGTTAACCTCATGGGCTAAAATGGCTCAAATGGGCGTTGAACACCCTTGCTATGGTTTCCTTGCCGATTATTTTTCTGTTCCTGATGGCGGTGAGATCAAAATTGATGAACTGATTCATCCCAAAATAGAAGCCGAGCTAGCCTTTGTTACTAAAGCCCCCCTAAAGGGCCCAGGTGTACATATTGCGGATGTTCTACGCGCAACTGATTTTGTTATGCCGGCAGTGGAAGTCATTGATTCACGCTACAAGGATTTTAAATTTGATCTTAAAAGCGTTATTGCTGACAACTCCTCATCAAGCCGTTTTGTCGCCGGTGGCACTATGGCAAAAGCAGAAGACTTAGATCTGAAAAATATTGGTGTGGTAATGGAGATCAACGGTGAAGTGGTTCAAGTAGGTGCCGGTGCGGCCGTACTAGGACACCCAGCATCCTCCGTTGCAATGCTGGCTAATATGTTAGGTGAACGAGGGGAAGAAATCCCTGCCGGAACCTTTATTATGATCGGAGCAATTACCGCGGCCGTCCAAGTTAATAAAGGCGATAGCTTTACAGTGCGCTATCAAGACTTAGGTACTGTTAGTGGTAAGTTCGTATAGTTAATACTTAAAAGGGGTAACTAGATGAATTCAGCAGAAAATACTAAACCTACGGTTTGCCAACCGGGAGATGAAGGTCCCATTACGGTCAGCATCTCACGTAAAGTAAAGTTAGGTTCTGAGGCCGAGTATGAAAACTGGGTTTCAGGTGTGATCAATGCTGCATCTAGTTACCCCGGTCATCTGGGAACAAATGTTTTACGACCGAGCAAAGCAACTAACCATGAATACGTCATTATCTATCGCTTTGATAATTATGCTAATTGTCAGCATTGGGAACAATCTGAAACAAGAAGCGAATGGTTAGCTAAACTTGAAAGTTTAGTTGAAGGGGAAGCGGTAACAAAACGAGGAACAGGACTTGAGTTTTGGTTTGATCTACCTGAACTCCCCACCCAAAAGCACCCTTCCCCTCACAAAATGGCGCTGATATTAATCATTGTCGTTTATGTTCTTGTTGTCGCAATCAACTTAGCGTTTGCTCCCATTTTAGAGCCAATGTCTTTTTGGTTTAAAACATTAACAATTGTCGTAGCCCAAGTTTTGTTGATGACCTATGTCGTTATGCCCAGAGTAACGCGTCTATTAAAATCATGGCTTTATAGCTGAGGGAAGATATGCCAATTATACAGATCAACATTATGGAAGGACGTTCTGATGAACAGAAAGAGCGCCTTATAGCCGAAGTAACTGATGCTTGTGTTAGAGCCTTAGATGCACCTAAACCTAGCGTCCGTATTATGATTAATGAGATGCCTAAACAGCATTTCGGTATCGCGGGAGAGTCCGCAAAAAAATTAGGTAAGTAAAGCTAGGCTAAGATTAACATTCACTACTTCATCGTCCTTGTAAACGAGCATTGATCTACACCTTTGCCCTGCGCCTGCAGGGCTTTTTTTGTCAAAAGGTCGAAGACTAAGTCGCGGCCATAACCTTTCGCTCCTCTTCCGTTTTCGCCAAAATAAAGTCAATAAACAATCTAACTTTGGTTGGCAGATATTGGCGATGGGGATAAACCATTTTCACCTCTCGCCCAGCCGGCTCATATTCAGGTAAAAGGGTAATCAAGCGCCCCGTTGTTAATGCCTCGCCAACAATATAATCGGGTAAGCAAGCCACACCAATACCCGCTTCAACAGCCTCAGCGGCACCTTGTAGCTCATCAAAGATCAACCGAGCCTCGCCGGTAAACTCAGAGGTATTTCCATATCTATCGGTAAAATTCCAAATAGGAGAGCGACGCGACAAAATTAACGGATACTCTTTTAACTCGTTGATCGAGGTCGGATGACCTAAACGCTCAATTAGACGAGGGCTTGCACATAATGAAAAACGGGAGGTAAACAAAAAACGGGATATCCAATCTGCGATATGTATCTCTCCAATACGGAAAGCTATATCAATCCCCTCCTCTTTTAGCGCTATATTACTGTTCGACAGTAATAGATCGATATTGATCTTGGGGTAACACTCCATAAACTCAAAAAACCATGCATTTAACAACTCATTAGCTAAACTCACTGGTGCAGTGATTTTTAGGTTTCCTTGGGGAGATGTCAGCTCCCCCTCTAAGCCTTGAGTTGCATCACTAAGCTCCTCATATAATGGCTGACAGCGTCGGTAAAATAATGCGCCGGCTTCTGTCATAGAGAGCTTACGTGAGCTCCTATACAAAAGCTGATAGCCCAGCTGCTCTTCGAGCTGCTGTATACGGCGACTCAATGTAGAGCTCGGCATATTCAGCTCTTTAGCCGCAGCTATATAGCTACCACGATCAACCACTTTGACGAAAAGATAAAGATTATGAAAATCCATTCACATTATCCCATTTGTAGGATTTAAGTTCTCAATTATACCAGTAAATTTTATATACGAGATATTATAGAATCAAACGAAAAGCCAATTGGGGATCGTATGGATCATTTAAAATTGCCAGTAAATCCACAGCTTTGCCAACAAGTTCGTTTTGATGAACGAGATGGACAGATCTGGTTGGACGAACAACGAGTTCTACTCATGCAATTGATCGCGCTTGCAGAGTTTCGTAAAGAGCAGATAGAAACCCTAGGGCTGGAGCGCGCTAAAGGCTTTTTTATGCGCTTGGGCTATAGTATTGGCAAAAAAGACGCACAACTTGCCCTTAGACTCAGCCAATCCAAAGAACCTTTAGATCTTATTAGGACTGGTTTTAGCCTTCACTCCCTTAAAGGCTTTGTCCGTGTTGATGAACAACAACTTGAAGTCGATCAAGCCAGTGGACATTTTTATGCTGAATACATCATGCATGATTCTTATGAAGCTGAAATGTTCTGCACAGAGTTAGGACAACTTGAAGAACCTGTTTGCTGGAGCCTTATTGGACAGGCCAGTGCCTTCACATCCGCTCTACTTGGTCGAGAGATACTTTTTAAAGAGATCACTTGCCGAGGCTGTGGTGACAACACCTGCTTGCTCGTAGGTAAACCCGCTGAAGAATGGGACGATGTAGCCACCTATCGTAAATATTTTAGTCGTTCGCCTATTATTGAAGAACTGTATGAACTTCAATCTCAGATCTCCGTTTTACGTCATAAAGTTGATAAAAAATCGACCTTAGGTAACTTCCGCGGACAATCCCCCGGCTTTCAGCATGTCTGTAAATTAGCTAACAGAGCAGCCGACGCCAATGTTACTGTACTTCTACTCGGTGAAACCGGTGTAGGTAAAGAGCTGGTTGCACGGGCAATACACGATGCAAGTAACCGAGAAAATAAAAAATTTGTTGCGGTCAACTGCGCAGCCATCCCCCCTGACCTTATAGAATCAGAACTCTTTGGTGTCGAAAAAGGAGCATTCACAGGGGCAAGCAATTCCAGAGAAGGAAAATTTGAACGGGCCCATCAAGGGACTATTTTCTTAGATGAAGTGATTGAGCTATCCCCTCGCGCACAAGCGGCACTCTTAAGAGTTTTACAAGAAGGTGAACTCGAACGCGTTGGCGATAGTCAAACCCGAAAAGTTGATGTCCGTGTAGTCGCCGCAACCAACGAATCATTAGAGGAAGCGGTTAAAACAGGGCGCTTTAGAGCCGACCTCTACTATCGTTTGAATGTTTACCCGATACATATACCGCCATTAAGAGAGCGTAGCGAAGACCTTATTTTATTGATTGAACACTTTCTTGAGAAATATCACGCCTACTACAGCAAAAGAACCGCAGGCCTTTCAGGAATGGCCATGCAGGCAATGATGAATTATGACTGGCCGGGCAATGTTCGTGAATTAGAAAACCTGATTGAACGTGCACTTATTCTTACTGATAGTGGCGAAGAGATCAGCGCAACGGTTTTATTCCCAACCCTTAGTTTTAAAGCAAGCCAAATATTATCAGAGGATGGACATTTAATAGATTCATCCGAAAATGATGCAAAACAACACTCCACACTATGGATTCAAGAAGCACTTAATGATTGCGGTTCACTAGAAGATATTGAACAGAAATTTTTAGATTATGCCTTAGACAACGCCCAAGGCAATGTATCAGAAGCCGCACGTATTTTAGGTATTTCTAGACCCACACTCGCTTACCGCATGAAGAAAATGGAAGAAAAAGGATAAGAACATGAACCAATTATTAGCCACTACATTAATCACAAAAGCAGAACAAAAAGCAGAGGAACTTGGTGTTAAAGTTTGTATCGCTATTACCGATCAAGGTGGACACCTTAATGCTTTTCGCCGTATGGATAATGCGTTTTTAGGATCAATTGATGTAGCGGCTGGCAAAGCAAAAACCTCAAGCCTCTTCCCTATCCCATCCGGTGTTTTCGGCAAACTGATTAGAGAGGAAAACCTCTTAGGTATGGAAAATTCTAACGATGGCCTTATCGGTTTTGGCGGAGGGCATCCCATTTTTGTTGATGACGCTCAGATCGGTGCGATCGGTATCTCAGGTGCCACTGAAGCGCAAGATACAGCCATTGCAGAATTTGCAGTAAAGGAAACAGAACTGAATGGCTAATATCAAATTAAGCATTGTCGATCAGTCCCCTGTTCATGATGGGAAAAACCAAGCTGATGCATTAAATGACAGTATAAAATTAGCCAAGTTAGCGGATGAACTAAATTATCACCGCTATTGGATTGCTGAACACCACTCAACCCCTGCTTATGCCAGCTCAGCCCCAGAAATTGTTATTGGCCAAATTGCCGCCAACACCAAACAAATCAAAGTGGGTAGTGGCGGCGTTATGCTCTCCCACTACAGCCCTTACAAAGTTGCGGAAGTTTTTAAAACTCTAGAAGCCTTTCATCCTGGTCGAATCGATTTAGGTGTTGGCCGAGCACCGGGGGGATCAGAAGCGTCAAGTATCGCTTTAGCTTATCCACACAACCCATTAGCATCTGACCATTATCCTCGCCAACTAGAAGCCTTAACCGCTTTTATTGACGATTATCAGTTTGCAAACCAACACCCATTTTCAGACCTCACAACGACACCTATGGGTGGAAGCTCCCCAGCGCTTTGGACCTTAGGTTCAAGCGATGGCAGTATAGATTTAGCGGCATCCATGGGATTAGGCTTTGTATTAGCCCTCTTTATTGGCACCCACGAGCGGTCCGCTGATATTATAAATCGCTACCGTAAACTATATCAACCACGTACAGAAAATGCCCCTCAATCGGGACCCGCCATTATCGCCAGTGCCGCCATTGCAGCAGAGACAAAAGAGGAAGCTGAGCTTTTAGCTTCCTCACATACCTACTGGAAAGTCTTAGCCTTTCGCCATGGCATTCGTGAAGAGGTTAAACCTCCTGAGGTCTGCCTAGACCTAATGAAAAAACTCTCACCTTCTGATCAAGCTTACTTCCATGAAACACGGGATAGCATCATCACCGGCACACCTAGTGAATGTAGGGCTAAATTAGAAGAGCAAGCGAACTACTATGATGTAGACGAGATGATGGTTGTGGCTGTAACCCACAGTTTTGAAAAACGCTGTGATAGCTACCGTAAATTAGCGCGGGCATTCAGTTTATAACCCGCACTGAATGAATGGACTAAAAACATTCAATAAAAAAACCGACTTAGACATTCACTAAGTCGGCTTTACACTCACGTCACTTACTTATCAGGTAGGCTGAAAACTAAAAGACTATCACCGGTTGGATAACCTGCAATTTTATTTCCCCCAGCCGCAACGGCAATATATTGCTTCCCTTTGATTGAATAACTAATCGGAGGCGCATTGACTCCGTACGATTGTTTAAATGACCATAATTTTTTACCGCTATTTTCATCTAAGGCAAAAAATTCACCATCTCCTTCACCACTAAAAATCAAACCACCCGCTGTCGATAGAACACCACCTAACATAGGTAACCGCGTTTTATGTTGCCATTGGATTTTACCGTCTGTCAGCGCAATCGCTGTTAACGTACCAAATGCTGGTTCATCACTAAACTCAAAATAGGTATAGGTTTGCCAAGGTAGCTCTTTATTTACATTTAGCGGTTTCCGATAATAAGTCGCCGGCTTATGAATACCGGCAATATACACTTGCTGCTTGGCCTGATTAACAGATACCGGTGACCAATTACTCCCCCCCGCAATACTTGGAGCAATAGTCACCCCTGCTGCTGAGGGATCAGCAAATAAGTTTATTTGCGGTACAAAGGCTTCCGATTTATACAGTAGCTCCCCGGTTTCTCGGTTTAACGCATAAAACCAGCCCGTTTTCCCTGCTTGCCCCACGGCTTTAACTCGCTCACCATTAATGACTGTCTCAAAAAGCACAGGAGGACTTGAAACATCATAGCCCCAACGATCATGTGGTACCTGCTGAAAAGCCCATTTAAGTTCACCACTTTTACTGTCAATAGCAGCGATACTCGACGTATGTAAATTATCCCCTGGGCGGGTAGAGCCATCCATATTAGGGGCTGGGTTACCTGTCCCTATGTAAAGCCAACCACTTTCTTCATCTATCGCAGGCGTACTCCAAATAGAGCCACCGCCTAATTTCCAGCTTTGGCGAAAGCGAGCCTCTTGTGCTTGCTCATTTTTTATATCTCTATTGAGCAATACACCATCGACTGTCATTTCTCGCCATTGCCCTACCCAACCTTCGCCATTAATGCTGTACCAACGCCACAACTCCTTTCCTGTTTGACTATCAAATGCAGCAAGAAAACCTCTCAATCCAGTCCGACCATCACCTAAGCCAACAACCTTTAAACCTGAATCAGTATCTAAATGAAGCCCATACCCTGCCCCAGTGCTACCAATAAAAACTTTATCGTCATACACTTGAGGTGCCATATTAAAGCTATGACTGGTTTCACCAATCACTTTCGCATTGCTGCCTAGGTTAACGCCTTGTAAAAGCCCTTTCATACTCTCAGGTGTCGATAACGCAATATCTTCCACCTCCACTTTCCACAAAACAGCGCCCGTCTCCTGATCCAATGCAATTAAATATCCATCAATCGTCGCTTGAAAAACGGCACCGTGATTCACTGCTACCCCCCTATTCGCAGGGCCGCAGCAACTTTTCTTATGTTTTAGTGTATGTTTGTAACGCCAAATTTCCTTTCCATTTTCAGCATCTAAAGCCACAACGTGATTAAAAGGCGTACTTATATAGAGCCGATTTCCTATGTTAATCGGAGTGGTTTGAAAACTTGCTTTAATGCCAGTGCTATACGACCAAGCCAATTTGAGCTGGTTAACATTGTCAGCATTAATTTGAGATAATGGGCTAAAACGCTGATTTGATAGCCCGTTACCATATGTCGACCAATTAGAACCACCTCCATACGCGTAACCTCCTGCGCCTAACATACAGACCAAATAGAGCATGAGCCTATTCATATTTACCCCCTTAATAATTGTTTACTATCAATACCCCCTTAATTAACTCCCTCCTTAATTATATTAAAAGAGCTACCCGTTATACTTATCATTAGTCAGGTTAAATAAGCGTCCTAGCACCCTAGCACACAAATCAAGCTAATTAAGAGAATATACTTTGCTACACAGTCTATACCAAAGCCCACATCACACAGCGGGTATTTAACCCGATAAACATCGCTTAAATTGCCTATTAAGCTGAATGAATCCGGTAAATTTCTGCGGACACACTGGTATATATACATATACTAGGCCGAACTAGAGCGCCTTGCGCTATTTGCTATGCAAATTGGGGAAACTGGCAGAAGGCTTTTAGGGTTTTGAGATTTGGCTCGCTCGCTCTTTCCTCACCTCTTTCATTTGAGAAATAAGCACAATAAGCGAATTTTGGCACAACACAATAAGCGAACAACAGCACATAGAAGCACCTCGATAAAAGCAATATGTATGTTTCTTTTTGCTGCTAATACCACAAGAAAAATTGAATGCTGTGCTGGCGGTACTGGCCGAGGATAATCCGTCATCGACTGGGGCACCAGCCAAGCCAAACGGGAAAAGAACAGAGTAACCCGCTGACCGATGATCCATGGCAGGGGTTGCTGGGAGAGAATGAATGATCGCAGATGCCAACAATGGCCAAAGCGATGAAGTAAATGTTCTACAGCTCTCGATTCATGGCGTGCTGATCGGCTATCTCAGGGTTTAAGAATGGTCGCAATGTCTTGAGCATTGCAGACTCATTTAAAAACGATCCTGAGCGCCCGATATTTAGCCTGATTACTCATCCCGCGTTTCCGAATGCGACAAAGATAATGGCTGACCCATGGGCACGGAACCAACGGCCTTCGCCCGGGGTTACATGAGCTGAGTCCGACGAGCATCTCTTGTCTTAGTATTAATTTAAGCAAGCTTCAGACGCAAAAAAACCGACTTAGAATTAACTAAATCGGCTTTCTCTGTATTTGGTAGCGGGGGCTGGATTTGAACCAACGACCTTCGGGTTATGAGCCCGACGAGCTACCAAGCTGCTCCACCCCGCATCAATGTGGGGCGAATAGTATAGACCGCCTTAGACTTTAGCAAGCCCTATTTCACGCAAATGCAAAATAAATGAAATAGAGATAAAAGGTTGATTACTATCTGATCAGAACTTCATGAAATGGATATTTTTCGCACAATCGATCCAATATCTGCGGGTTCTACTGGCACCTGCTCAAAATATAGCTATTATTTAGCCCAACCTGTTTTGATGCAGTTTATCATTGCAATAAATGCAACAGAACAACCCATATATATCATTTTACGCGACGCTTTAATTCAATTAGAGTATCGCCATAATTAACCAGCTTTCGGGTTTCACCCGACATAATTAATACGGAATTTGGAAATGTCTAACAACTATTTCAATACACTACCTTTACGTGAGCAGCTTGCACAGCTAGCTAAATGTCGTTTTATGTCTATGGACGAGTTCAGCGATGGTGTTGAAGCGCTTAAAGGCAAAAAAATAGTCGTAATCGGCTGTGGTGCACAGGGTCTTAACCAAGGTCTTAACTTACGTGATAGTGGTCTAGATGTTTCTTACACCCTTCGTGCAGCTGCAATTGCTGAAAAGCGCCAGTCTTGGAAAAACGCGACAGAAAACGGTTTTGTTGTGGGCACATACGAAGAACTTATCCCAACAGCTGATGTTGTATTGAACCTTACACCTGATAAGCAGCACACGCCTGTTGTAAACGAAGTCATGCCACTTATGAAAAAAGGCGCTTGCCTATCTTACTCTCACGGTTTCAACATCGTGGAAGAAGGCATGAAAATCCGTGAAGACTTAACCGTAATCATGGTTGCACCTAAGTGCCCTGGCTCTGAAGTTCGCGCTGAATACGTGCGTGGCTTTGGTGTTCCAACACTTATTGCTGTTCACGAAGACAACGATCCTAAAGGCGAAGGTCTTGCACTTGCAAAAGCATACGCTGTAGGTACAGGCGGCCACAAAGCAGGCGTTCTAATGTCTTCTTTCATCGCGGAAGTTAAGTCTGACCTTATGGGGGAGCAGACAATTCTTTGCGGTATGCTTCAGACAGGTTCCCTACTTTGCTTCGACAAAATGGTTGAAGAAGGTATTGATTCTGGTTACGCATCTAAGCTTATTCAGTATGGTTGGGAAACGATCACTGAAGCACTTAAATACGGTGGCGTGACTAACATGCTAGATCGTCTTTCTAACCCAGCTAAGATCAAAGCATTCGATCTTGCTGAAGAGTTGAAAGAGATCATGCGCCCACTTTACAACAAGCACCAAGATGACATCATCGACGGTACTTTCTCACGCGTTATGATGGAAGACTGGGCGAATGATGATAAAAATCTTCTAGGCTGGCGCGCAGAAACGGCTGAGACTGCTTTCGAGAAAACTCCTGCAGGCGATGTTGAAATTTCTGAACAGGAATTCTTCGACAACGGTATCCTTATGGTTGCAATGGTTAAAGCCGGCGTTGAGCTTGCATTCGAAACAATGACGGCTGCAGGCATCATTGCTGAATCTGCTTACTACGAATCACTACATGAAACACCGCTTATCGCTAATACAATTGCGCGTAAGAAACTTTATGAGATGAACGCAACAATCTCTGATACAGCAGAATACGGTTGCTACCTATACAACCACGCATGCCTACCGCTATTGGCTGATTTCATGAAAGGCATTAAAACTGACGTTATCGGTAAAGGTCTAGATACAACAGACACCGGTGTAGATAACGCTCGCCTGATTGAAGTAAATGCTGCCCTACGCAGCCATCCAGTAGAAGCCATTGGTGCAGTTCTACGTGGCCATATGGCTGACATGAAGAAGATCGTATAATTATTTGATAATTATGCATTTTTATTCATAGAATAAATAAAAGTCAGGGCCTTTGGTCTTGGCTTTTTTTTCGCACTAACGTAAGTTGTTCCACATTTTTTTGACGAGGAACGGTAGAGTATTGACCCAAATACTTCCGTCACATATTGAAATGAAAAGCATCAAAATAGAAAATTATACGGCAGCCTTTGGTGAGTCCTTCACCTTAAACAATATTAACTGGACACTTGAGCCAAACCAACACTGGGTTATCACTGGCGCTAACGGTTCAGGTAAATCTGCCCTATCAGCTATTTTGGCCGGTGCGGGCCATAAAGTCAGCGGCTCTATTTCAGGCCTACCTCAGCATATTGAAATTGTATCTTTTGAAGCCCAAGCCGAGCTAATTGAGCGTGAGTTGAAAAAAGACGATGCTGACATCATGGATGTAATATCCGAAGGCACCCCCGTCAGAGAGATCCTTGAAGAAGGCAAAGCACTTTACCCTGAATTTGATAGCGCCTTACTAGATCAGCTAGTTGCCATGTTCAAATTAGAACCGATGTTGGATCGTAGCTTTAGAAAGCTATCAACGGGCGAGACGCGTAAGATAATGCTGATTCGAGCATTAGCAAACAACCCTGACCTCATTATTCTTGATGAACCTTTTGATGGGCTCGATACGGCCTCTATGCAACTGTTGCAAAGCTTGTTAAAAAGCAAGATCGATTCCATAGCAATGGTGCTCGTGCTCAACCGTTTTGACGAAATTCCCGACTTTATTACCCATATTGCCTACACCGATCACGGCAAGCTTCAACACAGCGTAGATATCAATAACAAACAGGCTTACGACGACCTTTACCAACTGCTTCACTTAAAAACAACTGAGCTCTCGGTGCCTGCGACAGATCTTTCTGACCGCCCGCCTTCACTCAACCCCAAAGATCCTCTTGTGCGCCTAAAAAACATTAAAGTCGCTTACGGCGATGCCACTATTATCGACGGTCTCGATTGGACGATTGAAGCGGGTCAGCATTGGCAATTAAGCGGACCTAACGGCAGTGGAAAAACCTGTTTATTAAACCTAATTACCGGCGATCACCCTCAGTGTTATACCAATGATATTTTTGTATTTGGTATGCAGCGTGGACACGGTGAAACGATTTGGCAGATCAAACAATATATTGGCTACGTATCCACCGCCCTTCAGTGGGAATACCGAGTCAGCATAAGCCTGCGTAACGTCATTCTATCTGGTTTCCATGACAGCATTGGGGTCTATACAAAGAGTACAGACAAGCAAAAAGCAGTCGCAGACCAGTGGCTAGCGCTGCTCGGCATGAAAGATCGAGCTAACGAGCCCTATAATCAGCTTTCGTTCGGTGATCAACGCTTACTGCTGATCGCACGTGCAATGGTTAAACACCCTACGCTGTTGATTTTAGATGAGCCCTGCTTAGGCTTAGATGATATCAACCGCCAGCTTGTTTTAGCGTTGATTGAAAAAATATGCACTAGTGGCGACACCACCGTACTTTATGTCAACCACCATGCAGAAGATCAAATTAGCGGTATAACCCAGTTTAAACAACTTGAAAAGCTCGATGCACAATCATCTTAACGCGCTAAGGCCACGGATGGTTCTTAACACACAACTCAAATAAACAACGCAAATGAACAATTATTGAACTTTTATTCCTTTATCTGATCATAGTCACTATCAGATTGTGGAGATTAAGCGATGTGTAATTCACCTAAAACAAATCATAGAACCGTTAGTCGGTCAGGTAATTCAAGCTTACACCTTAGCAGTGCACAATATGCCTCTTACGCCAAAGTAGCGAATGCGGCATTTGAACGAAGAAAACAATTAAAGGTGGAAAAAAACGCCAGTACCCAGAAACAACCCTAGTCAACATCGGGTAAAAAACAGCAGACAAGCGGATTACTTCAAATACTGACTTCGACTCAAAAATGCTATTTAAGTGATCGAGACCCGACAATTCAGCCCCATTGAAAAAGATTGATCAGGCGCTAAGGTTTGTAGATTATCTAAAAGATGCGCATTTTCCAAACAAAGCATCTTATGGAAAGCTTGATCAGCAAAATTGCTTAACCTTTTAGCTTTCTCAGCCCACGGGTTCCAAACAACAAGGTCTGGTGCATTATGGCTTGTCACTTCAATTTGGCGTACAAAACCGGGATCATTAATCAGCACAACACCGCTCAAATTCTTATAGATGCGATCGACTTCAGATGAGACGCGTAAAGGATTATTAGAACAACTAAGCCGCCAATCCTTCAATGTATCTATATATTCCACACCCTCTAGCCCTAAGACCTCAACCCTCTCAATACCGGCAATATTAAAATAACTATGCAGTGCAGAGGTAAAGGAAAATGCCTTATCTCCCGTATTTATTACTTCAAAGTTCATAGAAAGAGAGCGACCTACAGTCACCTCTAACTTTAATAAGGCTGGAAACGGCCAAAGATCAGATGGCTGTACATCTAATTCCAGTTTAATCAGGGTAGTTTCACTATCAATTAACTTAACATCAGCTAAGCACCACTCTTGATCACGAACTAAGCCATGAGCGGGAACAACATCCAATGATATTTGATCTTTTACCTGATCCGGATTCTTAGCTAAATCGCCAAACCAAGGCCAACAAATAGGAATTCCCCCACGAAGCGGCTTACCCACTTGATAGTCGCATTGATCGCTTAACCAAAGCAAAGGACGCTCACCCGCTTGTTTGTATTCAGCAAGCTGCGCTCCTTGAAGAAAAATAGTGGCCGACGCAGCTTTATTCTTCACACTAACCGCAATAAGCTGCTTATAGATCTCAATTGTTACACCTTTCAGAGCACCGTATTCCGCATACAACGCCTGAACTTTGTCAGCCAAATTCATATAATCTTCCATATTAAATTTATACCCGCGATTCTACTCTTGAGACTAAATAAGATTAAGCCCTAAAACAGGTAAATAGATACCAAATGCATAATAAACCTTAAAAGAGATAAATAACCTACACTTAAACTGGAAAGAGGCATCTATTAACTTTATGCTGAATCACACATTCAAATCTATCCAGGCACTATGCAACATAACCCTTTATTATTACCTATCGCAAAAATCCTTAGGGATTCTCCGCAAGCGATCAGCGAATATGAACTCTTTCAACAGTTAGCCTTTGATGATAACGACTTAAAGCTACCCACAGACCCTTCCGCTGATTTAACCTTATTCCGTCGCCACTTTTTAGTAATGAATGCTCTTTATCAACTGCAGCCTGTCTTTTGGGAAGAGGGATTATCCCTATCTATCTCCGCATTAAAAATAGAACTCAGCCCCAGACAAAACACAGCCGATAAAACGCTAACCTCTCCAGTCTCTGACGAAGGTATACGCTCTTACTATCTTGACTGGAATGAATTTTTAAAAAGCGATCAAGAAAGTGTTGATACTCTTCTGGATAGTTTCTGGCAACGTTATTACAAAATTGATGAAGCAGAACACGCTCTTGCCACTTTAGGGTTAAAGGGTGACACCGATACAAACAGCATTCGTCGAAGATACCAACAACTAGCTTCCCAACATCATCCCGATAAAGGAGGCGACCCAGAACAGTTCATTAAAATAAGAGAGGCATACGAAGTGCTTGTATGCATAAGACAATAGTCTCTTTATACTTAATTCCATGAGTTGCTGATAGAGCTGTACAGCTTCCCTTAAGTTTCACGCTCTAAAATACCCTAGGTCGACACTTGTAAACCCCATCCAGGAGGAACCATGGTTATCACAAGTAAAGGTATAATCAAACTCAGCTTCATCTCAAGCGCTATTTTGTTAGCGGCTTGTAGTGGAAACAATCCACAAGTCCAATCATCCCCTTATTCAGCAGCAGAATTAGAACAAAGAAACAAAGAACTCGTTGAACGAGAAAAAGCCGTTGCAAAACGTGAAGCTGAAACTCAGCAAACATCCGATGGTAACGAACTACTTCCCCCTAATGCTAAGCCCGGCGAATGCTATGCCCGTGTTTGGGTAGAGCCAACCTATCAAAACTACACAGAAACCTTACTTGTTAAAGATGCGAGTGAGAAAGTCGACATCATCCCTGCATCCTATGAAAAAGTAACGGAACAAGTACTTATTCAACCTGCTAGCTATAAGATGATTGCCGTTCCTGCTCAATACGAAACAGTGACTGAGCAAAAGCTGGTAAAAGAAGCCAGCACTCAGTGGTTGATCGATCTAAAAAAAGGCAGCGCTCCTGCCAGTCAAAAACTACTTGATGCAGCCAGCGAACATGGTATCGATCTAGCAGCAGCACAGCCTGGAATGTGTTTCCATGAACATTACCTTCCTGCAAAATTTGAACAAGTAAATGAACCTGTTCTTATTCAAGAAGAATATGAAGTGGTAACCACCCAACCCGCTGAATTCCGTTGGGTTGAGAAAACAGTACTGGTGAAAGAAGCCAGTACACGTATTGAAGAGATCCCAGCTCAGTACTCTACTGTGACAGAACAAGTGATCGACGTACCTGCCCACACTATTTGGAAAAAAGGCACGGGTCCAATCCAAAAAATCGATGCGGCAACCGGCGAGATCATGTGCCTAGTTGAAGTACCTGACACCTTCAAAACGGTAACTAAACGCGTTCTATCTTCACCTGCGACAACTCGCACGATTGAAATCCCAGCTGTTTATGAAACCGTTCGCGTACAAGAGCTAGTTTCTGAAGCAAAAGAGGTGCGTACAACGGTACCGGCTAAATACAAAGATGTACCTGTCACGAAGAAAGTCAGTGATGTTGCTTTTGTATGGCACGAAGTACACAACCATGAACACCCAAGAGAAACACGCACAGGTAATAAGATCTGTTTAACTGAGCAACCAGCTCAGTACAAAACAATCAAACGTACTGTAGTAGCAACGCCTGCGACAACGCAGAAAGTTGAAATCCCTGCTAAATACGAAACTGTAACAGTGACCAAACTAGCGTCAGCAGCTAGCGAAAACCGTACAGAAATTCCAGCAGAGTACGAAACCGTTTCATTAAGCAAAATAGATAAAGATGGCTATATGGAATGGCGCTCGATTCTTTGTGAAACCAATATGACGCGTACTACCATCATGGATATTCAACGCGCTTTGGCTAGCAAAGGCTATAATCCCGGTAAGATTGATGGTGTTGTAGGACGCGAGACGATGAGTGCGGTTAATGATTTCCAACGCGACAATCAGTTGCCTACGGATAAATACATTAATATAGAAACAGTAAAAGCGCTTAATGTTTCCATTTAATAAACGTTAAAAACCTTTAGCTGGAACCAAAGCCCCCTACAAAAGATTAGCTGTCATTTTGTAGGGGCTTTCTTGTAATAATCAACGTTTACCTAATGCTCGCTTTTTTGCCCTGCGTTTTTGTGCACTTTTTGAGTTCTTTCGATTCACCTCAATCACCCGAGTAAAATCTGGCTCGAACCCCTCTAACCACTGCTGTGGTAAACGCTCATCAAGAAGAGCTTCAACCTCTTCTAAAAGATAGTTTTCCTCCTCAATAAGCAGAGTAATCGCTTTTCCCTGATGCCCTGCTCGTCCTGTGCGGCCTATACGATGTATATAATCTTCTGGTTTATACGGCATCTCAAAATTAATCACCGCCTCCAACTGCTGAATATCCAGACCGCGTGCTGCCACATCCGTAGCAACCAGCACCTTAACTAAACCACTTTTAAAATCAGACAAGGCTTGTTCACGAGATGTTTGTGAACGATCCGCATGTATAGCCTCAGCACAAAGACCCGTTAAGCTTAATGCCGCAGCAATCTTGTCTGCACCCTGCTTTGTCCGGCTAAAAATCAAGACCTGCAGCCATCCCTCTTTAGCAATAAGATGAGAAACCAAAGCCAACTTACGCTCAGGATCACAATTATAAACAACCTGCTGCACATCAAGAGATCGACTATTGCGCTGATCAACCTCAACCAGTTCAGGCTTATGTAATAAGTTTTTACTAAATTTATAGATGCTATCGCTCAAGGTTGCGCTGAATAACAATGTCTGTCGGGTTGTTGCCTCAGGTCTAGATTTAGGCAATTTACTCATTACCGCTTTAATCTCATCCTTAAAACCCATATCCAGCATTCTGTCGGCTTCATCTATCACTAACACTTCGATAGTCGATAAATTAACCACCCGCTTTTTAATGAGATCAAGTAAACGTCCAGGGGTCGCAACAAGAAGATCAATCCCCTTATTTATTTGATTCACTTGAGGGGCTATTCCGACCCCACCGTAAGCAACCGCCGATCTAAATCCGCTACCTTTGGCATACTTTTTAAAACTATCATTAACCTGTTGAGCCAGTTCACGTGTAGGCGCTAAGACAAGGATTTTTAATACTTTTTTAAGGTTATCAGTATCGTTTAGATGCTCATGCTCGCTGAGAATTCTATTTAGCAAAGGCAAAGCAAAAGCGGCGGTTTTACCTGTGCCCGTTCGTGCCCCAGCTAAAAGATCACGCCCCGACATAATCACAGGAATCGCCGCCGCTTGAATAGGCGTCGCCTCACTATAACCCGCACTCTCGATTGCATTTACGATAAGAGGGTTCAGACTCAATTCTGTAAAGTTCAATTATTTACCGTCCCGCTATCCCGTTGCTCAACTACCAAGGATCTTCATCGGTAGTGCCAACGCCTCATTACCACTCTGCGCCAACACCCAAATAACCGTGCATAAGCCTCCAACCGTACTAAAATACCAAAGAGCCGACACAATCTGACCATAACGATCTAAAGGTAACAGATCGCTTATATGTCGGCGCTTCCATTCAAACACAATCTCAATACTGCCGATAGCTAATAAAAAACCTAACAATGTCATATTAAAATAGTAACTGAGTACAACCCCAGCAATAACACCTAAAGCACAACAAACTAAACCTATAACAGAGTTCACTGAAAAAGCGATACTCTTCAAAATATGCCCACCATCTAAAGGTAAAACAGGTAAGAGGTTAAACAAGTTTAATAGCGCATTAAAGGCGGCTAAACCCGCAAAAAGCTCTATATCAGTCAGCCAATAAACAACGAAGCAAGCACAGGAGAGTAACAGCCCGAAAAAAGGACCCATAATTGAGATATAAACGTCCTGCCAACGGGTATTAATACGATCATCTGACAGGGCTAAGCCCCCTACAAACGGAATCAAATAGATCCCTTTTGTTTTCAAACCAAAACGCTTCATCGCACGAATATGCCCATACTCATGAAACACTAAACAAAGTATCAGGGCAATCGCGAACTGTATCGAAAACAGCCAGGTATATGCTGCCAAACTACCTGCGGCAAAAAGAACTTTCAGAACCTTTGCACTTTTAAAGAGCTTTAACCCTAAGGAACCTATACCTAACCAACTCACTTTATTAGGCTGCTTTGGACGAGGCTCTATCACTTGAGCTTCTATATCCTTTTCACTCCGCTCACCTTGGCTGAGAAGCTCGTCCCTCAAACCATCACTTAGCTGTAATGAATAACTTAATGCAAATGGCTGCCATGTTAATTCAAGCTGCAGCACGCAATTGAGCTCTTGCTCCCCCGCTTTTAACTGGAAACTATGTAGAGAGGATGAGGAAGGGTCTGCGCTAGCATCATGCTGAGACACCAACTGATTATCCCAGTACAATGCCTGCCAACCGGCCATAGATCCTTCTAAACGAAGCTCACGGCCTAAACAATCGATCTTGAGTAACTGCAAAGAAATGCTCGCTGTAACCTAATGAATAAGCGCGCATTATGTAGCATCTAGAACAAGCAAGAAAGCTCTTCGCCCTAAGTCTTAACCTAAAACGCTGAGCACATACGATGATAAGTGAAAAACAAAAAATGCTCTCGGGATTACCTTTCAACGCACTTGATCCTGAACTTGTAAAAGAACGCAAACGCGCCAAAGCTCTATGCTTCGAATATAACCAGTTACACCCAGATCAAAAAGGCATGCGCCAACAGAAATTAAGTAAATTATTAGGCCAAGGATTCAAACCTACGATTGAACCTAACTTCCAATGCGATTATGGCTATAACATCCAGCTTGGAGAGAATGTTTATATCAACCATAACGGTACTATCCTTGATGCAGCTCCCGTTAATATTGGCAACAATGTGATGATAGGCCCCAATGTGGTTATTAGCACTACAACTCACCCATTGCTGGCCTCAGAGAGAAAGAAAAGTACAACTGAAGCAGCAGCAATCACAATTGCTCAAGATGTTTGGATAGGCATGGGAGCAACAATATTGCCCGGTGTGACTATAGATGAAGGCGCTGTCATCGCAGCAGGATCAGTTGTAACAAAAGATGTAGCTAAACAAACACTGGTCGCCGGTGTACCCGCTAAAGTGCTTAAGAAGATTACATAATCACTTAGCTAAAAAAGCGAGCTAAACTCTGTTTATTCCGTAAACAGAGGCGTAATATCTGACTGTTCCACGCAACTTATTAATTAAACAATCATTAGGACTCAACATGAAAAAACATAACACCCAAAAGACCCAAAAGGGAGTCAAGAACACAGGTTCCCTAGAAACCGGCAGAGGCACTATTCGTAGCAACCATTTAGCGGCCCTAGTCACCTCACGGGTTTTCAAAACACAAGTTGTTAAAGCAAAAAAAGGTAAAGGCGCCTACCTTCGCAGCAACAAACACAAAGGACAGGAGTCCTATTTAATAGCGGCTTAAGGATCTATTAGGTCCACAAGAGTCGTTATTCAAATAGGGCTTTAAATAACCATCACTTAACAGTAGCTATCATCGCAGCCAGCTTTGCTTTTTCTTCATGATCAATGTGATAGAAACACAACCAATAGATTATCCCTCACCTCCCTTGTTTGCACCACAATAAAGCAGACAAACCTTCATAAACACTTATAATGCACGATATTGGTCATTACGCACCAATACAAAACATATGGTGCACCATATTAGTGCTAAATATAATTTAAAATACCCTCCTCCCTATTAGGAAATTTAATTTTTCATTTATAAAACAATAAGTTATTTGATAACAAACAGAGAACCCCTAATTGGTCTAGTACTTGCTTAATAAATAGCATATTGAGCATCAATATGGTCGTTGTTTATGAATATGTTGGATGCTGCGTTTAACGAATTGAATAATTTTTCTGGGGTAACATAATGAGTGGTAACACATCAAGATTAACATCAATCAGTGCAATCACTAGCGGTAAACCTATCGATGTGGAGATGCCAAAACCATTAAGTAAAATTTGGGCTAGCGATGTATTTAATCTAGCCAAAATGGAAGAAGCACTATCCAAAAACGCTTTTAAAGCGATAAAGAAAACCGTGCAAACAGGATCACCTTTAGATCCCGCTACGGCTGATGTTGTTGCTGCTGCCATGAAAGATTGGGCTATGTCCAAAGGTGCCAAATTCTTCTCCCATATTTTTTACCCCATGACCAATGCTACTGCTGAGAAGCATGACGGTTTTATTATTACCAATGCTGATGGCGCTGCTATCACCGAATTTACAGGCAGCTTACTTATCAAAGGCGAACCTGATGGTTCCTCTTTCCCGAACGGTAGCTTACGTATAACCAATGCCGCACGTGGTTATACTGCTTGGGATCCAACCAGCCCTGCTTACATTATGAATACGCCAAACGGCGCGACATTAATGATACCTAGTGTCTTTATGTCATGGACTGGCGAAGCATTAGATAAGAAGATTCCACTGTTACGCTCAAATGCGGCGATGGATAAAGCAGCTAAAAAAGTACTTTCACTTATGGGTGAAAAAGAGGTTGCAACACTAAACTCTAGCTGTGGCGCTGAACAAGAGTACTTTTTAGTAGATGAAAACTTTGCTAATAGCCGTCCAGATTTGCTACTTGCCGGTCGTACGTTATTTGGCGCTTCACCAGCAAAAGGTCAACAGTTTGACGATCATTATTTCGGTGCAATTCCTGAGCGCGTACAAGTCTTTATGCAGGACTTTGAAGACCAGCTGTTTAAGCTAGGCATCCCTGCAAAAACACATCATAACGAAGTAGCGCCGGGCCAATTTGAGATCGCACCATATTTTGAAGCAGCTAACGTAGCTGCTGATCATCAGCAGTTGTTGATGACTATCATCAAAAATACCGCTAAAAAACACGGTTTCCTTGCTTTACTACATGAGAAACCTTTCGCAGGCATTAACGGTTCTGGTAAACACGTAAACTGGTCTGTAGGTAACTCAACCCAAGGTAACTTGCTTGATCCGGGCCACACACCTGAAGAAAACTTAAACTTCCTTATCTTCTGTGGTGCGGTTATCCGTGGGGTACATTTATATGGCCCACTATTACGCGCAGTCATAGCGACGGCATCCAATGACCACCGCTTAGGTGCCAATGAAGCACCACCGGCAATCCTATCGGTTTATTTGGGCGACCAATTAGAAAAAGTATTTAAAGAGATTCAAGCAGGCGACTTACAACCAACAGTTTGCGGTGGCGAGATGGATCTAGGCTTATCTCAGATTCTGGCCTTTACTCGTGATCCTGGCGACCGAAACCGTACTTCTCCGTTTGCCTTCACAGGCAACCGCTTTGAATTTAGAGCCGTCGGTTCATCACAGTCTGTATCTGGGCCGTTGGTAGCAATGAATACTATGCTTGCCGATTCCCTCGATTGGATTGCAGGCAAACTTGAAACAGCGTTAGAATCAGGCTTAGATCAAGCTTCTGCAGTACTTTCTGTACTAAAAGATCTTATGGATGAGCATGGTAATGTTATATTCGGCGGCGACGGCTATTCAGAAGAGTGGCACAAAATCGCTGTAGAAGAACGCGGTCTGAAAAACATCCCAACAACAGCAGATGCCCTACCTGTTTTCCAAGAAGAAGAAATTATCTCCTTGTTTAAAAACACAGGGGTATTATCACCTGTTGAGCTAGCAAGCCGCTATGAAGTGTATTCTGAGCAGTACATTTTATCGATTGAAGTAGAAGCTAAGTTAGTGATCGATATGGCAACAACTTCTATCTATCCTGCTGCTGCGACTTACCTATCAGAGCTAGCATCAACGATTGCCACAGCATCAAATGTGGGTGTGACACTTGATAATAGCATTGCGCAAAAAGTAGCAAGTACTGCTGACGCAATGATGGCTGATGTAGATGCTCTGTCTATTGCCATTACCAAGCATGATTTCCCTACCGTAGAAGATCATATGAAATTCTGCGCGAATGAAATTCGTACTCTAATGGACAGCATTAGGACTCATGCAGATCTACTTGAAACTATTGTTGCAGATAGTGCTTGGCCTTTGCCTAAATATGCAGAAATGCTATTTATTAAATAAGATTATTTAATAAATATAAAAGGCCGCATAATGCGGCCTTTTTCATATTTCCTCAACATTTACAAACAGGAGGGGTTAGCTGACAAGGAAATCTATTTACTGATTTTTATTAGCTATACCAAACGGAATATGAACCATTGGAATATCACCCGCCTCCGATTCCAGATGGCTACGCTGATCATCAAAGAACATATGCGGTTTCAGTTTTGAAAGAATTCGATCTTTTGACATCCCACCAAGAAAAAAGACCTCATTTGCACTAACCCCCCAATCTTCCAGCGTTGTGATGACCCTTTCATGGGCAGGAGCGCTGCGAGCAGTAACAATCGCAGTCGTTAATATACGTTGGTAATCCCGGTCACGCTCAACCTCTTTATCTTCAAGTTCTTGTAAAAAGGATAGCTTTCTAAATAGATCGGCTAAAGGACCCGGCTTATGCGGTATCTCAGATTTCTCAACCTCATAATCATAAAAACCGGGAAGATCAGCGCCTTTGAAGACAGCCTCAGATTCATCATCAGCAATAACGCCATCAAAGTCGAAAGCAATTCTAAGTATCTCGCTATCATCGTCGTTTATACTTTTACTCGGCAATACAACCCCGCCGGGATACCCCGAATTTATAGCATTCTGAATATCTTCTTCATTCGCGGATAAAAATAGAGATGCATTAAAAGCTGGAATATATTCATAGGGAGACTTCCCCTCCATAAACGCAGCACGAGATATATCAAGCCCATAATGCTGTATCGAACGGAAAACACGCTTCCCCGTCGCGGCCGAGTTTCTTGAAAGCAAAACAACTTCCACCGGCTCTTTACCTGGGAAGCGCTTATTAATCTGTAAAAAGCGTTTAATAAAAGGAAAGGCGACTCCTTTATCGAGTACTTTATTTAAGTTTTTCTTCTGAAAGTCTTTATAGGCCTGCGGCCCCTCCTCGACAAAGACAGAATTCGATTCAGAAAGGTCAAATAACGCACTGGAAGATACGGCAACAACCAGTTTTTTATCTATAGGGTATGACATACGCTTCCTTTCAAAATAGTTCTAAGCAGGTTGATTCTATGTTTATAAAACTTCACTCTCCCTCCTCGACTAAGTTAAAATCAGCGCCCCAGATATCACAAATCTCTTGTAACTCGTCATTTTCAGTTTTATCTAAAGGTCCGGCTAAACGAAGCTGGTAAGTATCATTCCGCCTAAAAACAGATTGATAAGTGCTCATGCCATGTAAACGTGAAATAAACACCTCTTCATCCACAGCACACTTGAAGATTGGGTCGACTATTTGTATAAGCATGCTTCTCTCTCAACCTTCTTTCTTTATATTTATCGGATTATAAAGTTCGTTAACCGATTGATTTTCGATCACCCTTTTTTTGACCCCAGAAAAATTGTTAAATAGGTGCTCATGAGCCGACTTGGAAAAAGTATCTTTCCTATCTGAGTATTGTGAGATCCAATTAATTAACATATTTAAATTCTTATCTTGCGCTGCCTTAGAACTATACTTATGAGGCTCCCAAGGACGATTACGCGCGTTCTCTATGCAGAGAGCTATAGGTAGATCCATAAAGATAATTTCGTTCGAAAATGGCAACGCAACTTCCAGTAAATCAGCATAGCAACCTTCTATTACCCAGCCATTATAGGCATTCATAAAGCCACTTATTTCTAATGATGATTCACTTAGCGGCCTCCTTTCCGGTGGCATTTCCTCTTTCCAGGCCAATGTATCAAGATCTAAATGAGAAAGGCCTTCAGATCGACTGATTGCTTTCGCAAGGGTCGATTTTCCTGATCCAGAATTGCCGAATATTAAAACTTTTCTCATAGCCTTCTTAACCTAGTTAGATCGTTATATAGGTTTATATCTTATAACCACCAGCACTATCGGTCACAATCTTAAACCACGCCTTTTCTCGCGGATAACAATCAGCCTCTCTAGCTGAAAAATCTATACTGTTACGCGGTACTTCAAAGTAGTCAATCACCTGCTGCCTTTTGACGACTAGAAATAAGGTGATGCTATCCAATTCATAAATATTACTCTTTGACTCTATATCAAACTCAAAGCCGATAAGCCTTTCCGCTTCTTGATTGCTAGAATAAGGTGTTAATAAGCAGACCTTGTCCCAGTCACCTTCTATTTTAGTAGACAGATCAATAGTTGAACCACTAAACGTAAACACCCGTTTAGGAGCCTTCCCTATTTCCGAACAAGAGAGCGATAAAAAAAGCAGGGGGAGGAAAACATAAAATTTCATCAGGCTTAAACCTCAAACGTTAGAGCCTATTTACAAACAATTTGATTAGATAAAACAAGCTATATGGCACAAAAAATAAAGGCTAAGCCGTAACGGAAAGAACCATCAGACTTGGCCTTATCTCTAGCAATGTGAACGTATATATCAGCCTAAATACGACGTTTTCATCATCACACTTTTAGCAAAGTGATTAAGTTATTTTATTAACCGAATCGCGAAAGGCACACGAAACTGATTCCCTTTTGACGTTGAAACCGCTCCCATAATACAAAAAACCAAATGGCAAATACCGATAATAGGGAAAAGAACGACACCAATAGCGATAAAGCTCAACAAAAAAGCTGTTACATAGGCAATCATTACGGTTATCGACCAATTTAATGATTCTTTCGATTGATCCTGAACATAAGCATCATCCGTTTTGATCACATAAAGAATCAATCCTGGAATAAAGCCTAAAAAGAACGTCCCAATCCATGATAGTAACGCCATATTTTTCGAATCTTGTGTGATTTCCTTAAAGTCTGGCATAAGGTCATTACTCATTCCACTTCCCTCTTAAATTTCAAATTATACTAAGTTCCACTTACTAGGCATCATATCAGACACGTTGCTATTTGATTTATCTATTCTTTTAATTTCCCCTCGTAACAATACAAACATCCATTTAAGTTACTATAATAGTGAAACAAAAAACGTTACATATAAAACAAATCTGAACCCATATAAGATCAGCATACTTAAGCTACAACACCTTTAAACTAGCGCCTGATTCATATTCCATAATAGAGTCATAAAGTCTGGTTACAGCTAAAACATCATGAACGGGCTGGTATAGTTTTTTCCGTTGTATAGGTAATTATCTGCAACGACTTCCAACCAATAACAACCCATTTAAGATTAAGCACAGATTAAATGTAAATTTTGACAATAAATAAAATCATCCCCTTGTGTAGCTATTAACTTTATAGACATGAAAATCCTTTTTACTTGAGCACGATTATGATTAATCAGCTACAGGAAAAATATCAACTCTGCTTATTAATGCTGCTTAGCTCTGTAGCAATGTGGGCGCTTTTCCATTTGTAGTCCTCCGCTATATGGCGGGGAATGTCACCGCTGCCATTATAGATATGATGATCATGCTTAGACTTATAGCCTTAGTTCCTTATGCCGCTTACTCCAAAAAACCCGTCTAGTCAGTGCAATAATCGCAGCCTTCATTAACATTTGGAGTTGCCTCTTGCCAGCTAAAGACAACTATAGATACATGGCTCCAACGCGCCAATGAAGCCCTTTATCAAGCTAAAGCACAAGGACGTGATGGTGTAGTGTTCAGTAATATAGAACTAATCTCGCCCTATAACATATAAGAGCCTTTAGACTTCGCAAGCAAGGAAGGCTCGCCACAGAAGAAGCCCGACCGTGGCGGCTTAACACTAACCGTTTTTAAAAACTATCCTTACTTTTCTATTTTAGTTTTCATTAGCTACCGATTCAGCGCCTCTTTCAGGTCCACGCACCTTAAATAAAATGTAAACAATAAAGCCCGTCATTATGCCTGGCGCAACACTATAAATTGCTCCACCCCAGCCCATTTGTTGCCATAAAAGAAAGATCCCAACACCAGCAATAACCATGCTAATGGATACCGACTGCGGAATACGTTTGCCTAAAGCCTGTAAAATGACCAACGGCGCAAAAGCTGAACCAAGTAAACCCCATGCATCAAGCACTAAAGAAAATACCGACTCAGCGCCCGTTAACGCAATAATAACGGCAACAGTGATGACACTTGCTGTGGTGAGTTTTGCGGCCCAGAGTGAATGCATCTTCCCCGGTAACCGAACAAAATCACGGGTGACCGCAGCAGAGCATGAAAGAACCAACGAATCCGCTGTGGACAGCGTCGCGGCAAACAGTGCGGCAAGAACCATACCGGCAAAGATATCAGGCAAGACCAATTGCGCCATGGTCGGTAATGCCAGCTCTGAATCAAAGCTTGTACTCTCTGGAAAGGCTATACGGCTTAACAAGCCCACCATAATAGTTGCCCCGTAAAACAACGTAAACCAACTATAATAGTAAAAGCGCATGCGCTTAATTTCCGACTCGTCTTTTAAGCTGATAAAACGAACGACAACATGAGGCTGACCAATCACAGCAAATCCACCAAACACCCAACCAACAATAAAGAGTATGATGCCAATCCAGTCTTTATCAGGGAACCAGCCAAGAAAATTCACATCAACACGGTCGATCTTATCCAATGCCAACGTCCATCCACCCGCTAATTCAATACCCCCAGCAATCAACATTGCCATGCCAATCAGCATCACAAATGATTGAGCAGCATCAGTCCAAATAGAGGCCCGTAATCCGCCTGCTGCACTGTACAAAAGGACGATAACGGCACTAATTATGATACCCCAGGTCGGATCCCACTCCAGCAGTACTGATGTTGCCTTACTTCCCGCTTTAAACTGAGCTGCCGCATAAAGCGTAAGAAAAAAGAGTGTCAGCAAACCCACTAAGCGACGTAATCCATGATTTTCACCGCCATGCCAATGCGCTAACAACTCCCCATAAGAGTGTATTTTGTTTTTGTGCGAAGCAGCATGCAGAGGCTTCAACGTGATTAGTGAGGCCATCAAGTCACCAGCGATCCAGCCCAGCATCAACCAAATAGAAGATAGCCCTGTCGTATAGGTCAACCCAATCATGCCGATAAACATAAAACCACTGTTGTTTGTCGCCACCGCAGAAAGCCCAGCAAGCCAAGCGGGTATAGATTTACCTGCGACCAGATAATCTTCAGTTGTTTTTTTACTCTTAAGCATGGAGGATAACCCAATGATTAAAAATAAAAATAATGAACACAAGAAGCTTATTTCGATCATGAATTCCCCCCTTTATCTGTTACCTTTTTATATTTTCTGTTCTCAGGCGGGTTATGAAATATTAAATTTTCAGCTCGGCACTTTAAAGGATTCTTCATCTTTCGATCCTCCATTGATTTTTTTCATATAACAACGGTACAACATCATAGAATAAATACCCAATTTCTAAGCAATATGTTTCAACTTTGGGGAAATTAAGGGGCGTATAATAGGTCTATTAAACAAATAACATCGCTTATTTGCACAAAAAAACTGTTATATCGTTTTTTAATGGCCAACAGCGGCATATTAAATAATGCTTTGTGAATGTAGCTGGGTATTTCAACCCTAAAGGTTCTTGGCTACGCAGTTTCATCGGAGCCATCATAAACCGTTTACTAAAGAATGATTTATGTGGAGACGGGTCATCTGAAAACATAAAATTTTGAAATAGGACAGACACCCTAAAAGTCTGATCGATTAATTAAAAAGGTCTTAAAAGTGCCTGTCCTAATCTCACCTTTTGTATTGGCTTATTAGCCCTACGAAAAGATAGATTTAAAGGCCTTGCTCTTGGAATTGACTTAGCGCTTGCATCGCCTCAATCCCATAAACAACTGAGGGTCCACCGCCCATAAGAATAGCAACGGATACTGTTTCGGCGACCTCTTCTTTACTGGCACCCGCCTTTAAAGCATCATGTACGTGGAAAGATATGCACCCATCACATCTAACAGTGACAGCAATACCTAAAGCAATCAGCTCTTTCGTTTTTGTCTCTAATGCACCGGGTTTTAGGCTGGACTCATGTAATGCAGAAAACCCCTGCATTGCGCCAGGAATCTCCAGACCAAGCTTTTCCATCCAGCTACTAAGTTCTTTAAAGTGTTCAGGAAAATTCTTCATGGCTCATCTCCGTATGTATAGAAATCAATCTAGAAAATAGATCAGAATTCATTATAGCGGGCTGGATGAGATGCTGGAGGAACGATTACAATTCTATTGCGTTCTGTCAATTTTTTGCGCAGGCCTATTTTTGTCCTATATATCGCCAAGAGTTTACACTCGAGTTCCATGCTTTCTTTTAAATTGTTAACAGAGGTTTGGGGTAGCCGTTTCGGCTAGTAAGCATCGATTTCTGCCACCACGTTTAGCCTTATATAAGGCTTGGTCAGCCGCGTTAATCAACTCTTCAGCACTTTGCCCCTTTGCATAAAGCGCAACACCGATGCTAATAGTCACATGTATACCATCACTACCCGGTATTATGATTTGACGTTCAACCCGCTCGCGTAGTTTTTCAGCCATTTGTAACCCAGTTACTGCATCAACACCCGGTAACAAAAGACAAAACTCCTCTCCCCCATAGCGACCAACCACATCATAGTTGCGACTGTTTTCTACCATCAAGTGACCTAGGTCTGACAACACTTGATCACCGACCTGATGGCCCCAAGTATCATTTACCCTTTTAAAGTAATCTACATCCACCATCAATAATGTCATGGGCTGTTTCGAGCGCTGATTACGATTAAGCTCTTGCTGGAACCGCATCATAAAGTAGTGACGACTAGAAACACCGGTAAGCATATCTTGGTGTGCAATTTCCTCTAATTGCCTATTCAAGACCTGTATTTCCTGCGTCCGCTCATCCACGGTCTGCTTAAGTTGACCTAACACCAATCGAATACCCAAAAAAAGAGCCAGTTCAATTATGAGAAAACCGATAATCCCATAGATAATGTTAATCCCAGTATTATGATTGAGCTCTTGTACAACATCAGTGGCCGATTTCCAGATCAGAATACGGCCCACCGGAGTCTCGCTGCCGTCTCGCTCCCCAACATAATCTGACAGTGCAAATTCAGTCAAAGCAACAGGACCATTTGCCATATTAACTAAAATCGTACGCACGCTCTTAGGCGGCTTAGACCACTTAGTAGTCGATCGCTCAGCTAACAAAGCACTCAGTTCAGATGATGACGTCGCTTCAATAAAGCAGCCACAAGGTGTCCTGCTTTCAGGTTCATCTGGACGAGACCAAGTAGCATTTTCAACATTGGCCTCGTTAAGCAACACCGCAATATTTCCTCCAATAGAAGAACCCAACGAATCAATTAAGGTTTTAAAAGAGGTTCCTACTTCCAACGCGCCAATTTGATGTTTGGGATGATTATCAGAAAAAACCGGCACGATGCCACGAAGGCCTGAATATACACGCCCTAGTTCAAAGCCCTGTCGAGGAACACCATCACGATTAACATCGACTACCATGTGCCGAAGATTATCCATATTATCGCCAAATTTCTCAGGCTTATGAACACGAAGGAAACTGGTCGAGCCTGGACCAAGATGAAAATGCAACTGACGAACCTGATACTTTTCCGTCATGGTAGCCCATCCTGACGACACACTATCGTAGAGTATGTCTCGCAAGTGAGCTGATTCAGCGCCTCCCGCACCTCCTCCCTCTTCCTGAACCGCTTGTACACCTTGGGCAAATAAGTGCTGCACCTCCGTTGAGCTGGCAATAAAGGTCGCGAGTTGAGACATGTTATTGAGCGTCATGGTTAATGCGACTTCAAATGATCTTTTAAGCTGTTGACCATCCTGCTTCAAGCTCTGCTGCAAGGTGCGCTTATCACTAATATAGTTAATAGTGACGAACAACGTATCTGCTACAAAAAGCATTATAGATAGTAGTATGAATAACCGCTTATGCGTTTTATTGATCATCATGCGCTTATATGAAACGCTATAGTACAGGACGGTACTGATGTTTGGCTTTTTTGTTTTTTCATACAACTTAATCCTAAACCTTCAACATTTACTGTTTGCATCAACAGTTAACTACAAGTTGTGCGGGAAGATATCACAGAGATAGAGGCTTTGAAATTCTTTGCTGTTTTTATAGGGCAGTGACCGGTCAAGCAATGAAAGGTGTGTCATAAAGACGGGTATTTTTCCCTCTTTTCCAACCGCGCCGTCCTAGAGTATTTTCTAGGTTATGACTCCCTGTAGGAAGCCAACCTTTGGCCGAAATAGTTAAGACCAAAGACCCTGATAATAAAAAACGATAAAGAGCAGCCACGTTAGGTTATTGTAAATAATTAAGAGCAGACCTAGTTTATGCATTGATATAAAATGCTTATCGATTTCTATCCCTATCTACTCATCCCCCCAAATAGCTTATTTACTTATTCCAAAATAGTATTTAAATAATATTTAATATTCTTTTGCATTATATATAATCCATACTCAAATTTTAATTCTCTGGAGTGCTCTAATGTCCCGTTTCGTGGCTCTGATGACCTTGTTATTGTGTGGCTGGAGCAGTTTAGTGACTGCGGCTGATAAAAATCTTGAAATTGGCTATATGCCGATTATTCCAATTTCCCAAGCTTTTATTGTGTTAGAAAATGACACTTTACAAAAGGCTGGCGTTAACGATCCCAAGCTATTTAAATTTCAAAATGGACCCGCCATTGTACAAGCCCTGTTAGCCGGTCAATTAGATGTTGCTTATCTAGGTATTGGGCCTGCCATGGTTGCGCGCGCCAAAGGGGCAGACATTAAAGTGGTTGCCTCTAACATTGTTGAACAAATCAGCATGATCGCATTGGGCGAACTGTCTCCTTACTTTGATAATGGTGATGCAAAAACAGCCTTTGCTCGCTTTAAAGCAGATAAAGGCCGTAAAGCCGTTATCTCCACCTTCCCTAGGGGTTCAGTACCCGAAACCGTCTTACAGTATTGGTTGCAGAACCAGTTGGGTATGAGCCGTGATGAGATTAAGCAAAATATCGACATCATTTACCAAGGCGCAGCACAGGTACAACAAGCACTGATGACCGAAGCGGTTGATGGCGCAGCTATTTTAGAGCCGGTTGTTAGTATTATTCGTGATAAAAAATCCGCTGCTAAAGTCGTCGCTTCTGGCTCGGGCATGTTCCCTCATCAGCCAGGCGCTGTATTAGCCGTGCGTGAATCATTGATCAATGAGCACCCTGAATTGGTGAAAGCATTAGTGAAAGCACACATCGCCGCCACCGATGAACTGCGTAACGCCCCAGAACAAGCAGCTAAAGCGGTTGGTAAATACGTCGGTGGTGGTCGTTTACCGAAACAAATTATCCTAAATGCATTAAAGAACTCACACGATCAGTTCCAAGCAGATCCGAACGCCATCATCGATGGCACCCGTACCATGCATGATTTTCAAGCCAGCCAAGGCACACTTAAAGCAAGCGTGGACCTAAACGCACTATTTGATGTTCGTTTTTATAACGAACTCATTAGGGAGTAATTCCACATCATGGAATCACACACTCACCCTTTAACACGCTCTCGATGGGGGCGTGTTTTACTGGGAATCTTAGGTCTAGCCGCATTTGTGCTGTTGTGGAAATACGCACAAGCGGCAGGCTGGGCGGCCGCTGGCACCATTCCGGACCCATTTAAACTGCCACAAGCACTGGCAGATGAGTGGACGTCCGAGCGCTTAATGCCAGCCGTCCTCTCAAGTTTAGTTCATTACGCATGGGGCTTGGCGATTGGTACGTTTCTTGGTTTCTTAGTGGGTACATTGGCGGCGTCTTCATCGCTGCTAGACGCATTACATGCTTTGCTCGCGCGGATTCTACGTCCAATTCCGCCATTGGCCTGGGTAGTCTTTGCCATCGCTTGGTTTAAAGTAAGCCATGCGGGAGCCGCCTTTGTTATTGCCATAGGCGTATTCTGGGTAAACTACTTTGCAACCTATTCAGCGGTACGCAATGTGGATTCTCGTTTTTATGAACTGGCCCGTGCTTTTGGGCAACATGGTCATTTACGTCAAACCTTTCAAGTAACCTTACCGGGTGCTGCCACGGGTATTTTTTCGGGTATTCGCACCGGTATCGGACAAGCTTGGATGACCTTGATCGCCGCCGAATTGTTAGGCGTCCCCGGCATGGGGCAAGAGATGAATTCAGCCGCAGGCGTAGGCGCTTATGAAGTGGTTGTGGTTTACATGCTGATTATTTCTCTGGTTTACACCTTGAGCGATACCCTGTTTGGTTTCATTGAAAAGCGAGTGTTAACATGGCGCCCATCCTAAAGATTGAAGATCTGAGTTATCACTACGGTAACAATCCTGACCCCGTGTTTTCTCATTTGAATCTTCAAATAGAAGACGGCGAGTTTATAGCGGTCGTTGGTGGTTCAGGCGTTGGTAAATCAACCCTGTTACGTTGTGTCGCTGGCCTTACCTCAGCGAGTCATGGCACTATTTCGCTCAACGTGGAAGAAGACGAAACCCGACGCTCTCGCAGCGTGGTGTTTCAAGATGGTCGCCTTATGCCTTGGCGTCGATTGCGCAGCAATATAGCTTACGGGCTGACGGGCCTAAAACTGACCGCCGAAGAGAAACGTAACCGAGTAGACGAAGTATTAAAACTGACTCGCCTTGATGAGCTAGCCGAGCGTTGGCCACACCAGCTATCGGGTGGCCAAGTACAAAGGGGCGGCATAGCCCGAGCATTAGCAGTAAAGCCTCATTTGTTGTTGATGGATGAGCCTTTTAGCGCGGTGGATGCGATCACTCGTCAACATTTACAAGATCAGTTACTGGCTATCTGGGAAAAGACGCGTAAAGCCGTGATGTTTATCACCCACGATATTGAAGAAGCAATATATTTAGCGGACCGAGTGATTGTCTTGTCGGGCTCACCTGCGAACGTGGTGTTAGATAAACCCATTGACCTGCCCCGTCCAAGAGATCGTGGCACAGATAGCTTGCAAAAAATGGCTCAAGAGATCGCAAACGCACTTTAATTTTTTAGAATAATTGTTAGAAGGATACCCTCATGGCTGTTACACAATTATTGATTCACGCACCAACAGTAGATGCATTAAAGCGAGCGCAAAATAACGCTCGTAATTTACTCAAATTAGAAGCGGATGCCCAAGTGGAAATCGTCGTCAATGGTCCCGCAATGGCAATGGCGGTCACCTTGACAGATGAGGATATTTTAAGTCGACTGGTGATGTGTCGTAATAGTTTACAAGCACAATCGCTGACCGCTCAGGCAGACGTTAAGCTGGTGGACGCCGCTGTGCAGTACCTTGCTCATCAACAAGCCGCTGGTTGGTCTTATCTTCGCGCTTAAGGTTGCCTTCACAAGCCATTATCGTATGTGCTCAAAACCTATTATAAAAGCTGAAGTGAAACCCCGAAGATTGGCGTTTCGGTAAAAAACTCTACAGCCCTGCGCACCGGTGATATGCAATGTACCTGGAGGGGTCTGAGCATGGCCGATACCGTTAGTGCGAAACGCTCCCTGCAAGGCGTTCTCGCAAAACTCATGCATAGGTGACATGGGATTCGGGTTCATTCTCGACACTTTCGAAACACTCTGGGCTGAGGATGTCGCACGTAATGTGTCGATCTCATGCATGCAATAATCGATTATCTTAGAACACCAGAACGCTTCATAGGCTTCCAATCGAGCCGGATCGGTTGGCACAACATAGGTAACATAAATTGTATTACGTCCGGTCGAAAGAGTACGCTTCCAACTTACAGAGCGGATGAAATCTGCATTGGGTTGCCGGTCTTCAGTTTGAAAGAGCAACGATTGTATGGATTCGGGCCGATTCTGTTTTTTTCTTCTTACTATCGTCACTATCAGCGGCTTTTTCGTAACCACCGCTTGCCAAAGTTAACTGAACCTCGTCCTTCGGCATCGTTAGGTTCACGCCTTCAATATTGCTTCCGCATAGATCGGCATAATCTTCTGCGACCGCTGATCCGCTGCTGAGAGCTAGCAGACCAAGTACACATGATACTGTTTTTAATTTCATTATCGATGCATCCAATGCGGTTTGTAGGAATATTAGCTGACTCCTTTAATTCCAGCAATTAACTGCACGCTGCAAGACCTGACCCTTAAGGTTTAATTCATTTGATCATCGGCAAGGCAAGCTGGCGAGCAGCCTGATTGCCAAAACTCAGATCGCCAACCTCCTACTGGAAACTCGCTGTATGATTGCCAGTAAACATAGTTAGTTAAGCCGCTAGAAAAAAGGAGTGATTGGGTGAATCAGTCGGTGGAGAGCCATTACCATTAAGAATATATTCTAATGTGGCAATTTCTGTGGTCGTTAGATTGCGTTTAAGTTTTAAATTCAACGTAAAAGTATAGTGATTCGACATAGTATTATTTCTGCCCCAACCCTGAGTACTAAGCGCATTGATATACACGATTCAACTATTTGGGTTTTTCCTCATGCACAAGCATTTCCATATATTTTGTGAAACGCCTTTGTCTAGTTTCGGGTTTCTTTGCGCTTGTTAAACCGTAAGCGATAACATAACGACTCGATTTATTAAGTGTCTCAAAAAATCTTTTTACTCTTGGCTGATTATCCAATGCTGCTAAGAAATCTGCAGGCACTTCCATTTCACTTACTACATAGGCGTTTTCCCACCGACCGTCAGTCTTTGCTGCATGCACATGTACAAGCCCAGGTTCCTTCATCCGGTCTTCGCCTATCAAACGTTCCACATGCTCTGTGTTTCTTTTAGACCAGTTGCTTCGTGCTGTTCTAGGAGTTATGCGTTGAAGATAGGCTTGATCATCAATTGACTTTTTTACACCGTCAATCCAGCCCCAGCATAAAACTTCTATCACCACATCATTCCAAGTAACACTTGGAATTCCAGTATTCTTTTTAAAAATCTTTACCCACAACTCACGTTCCCTTGCATGATTCTTCTCGAGCCACTTGCCAAGATCTTTTGGCGTTGCAAATGCAATGATTTTTAATGGATCAGGTTCTGGCATCTAAATTAGATTCTCTTTAGTGATTGGTTGGCGTTCCCTACAAAAAGCTATCACGTTGCTTGGCCTTGTTTAATGTTTATAGCGCCATATGCAATAGCGGATAAGGCTTGCCCTGACCATCAATTGGTGAACGGCCCGTAACAGAAAAACCAATATGCTGGTAAAAACCTAACGCTTGCTCATTCTGTTCATTAACATCAACTTTGCTAGCCCCTTGAGACTTGATCGCATAAGTAGCTAACAGAGCTCCTAAACCTTTGCCACGCGCATCAGGTGAAATGAACAGCATCTCAATGTTACTTCCATGCACACCACAGAACCCCAATATTTCACCCTTACTATTTTTTGCACACCTTAAATCAACGGTGTCAAAATACTGCTCTAAGATCAGTGGCTTTAATTCCTGAAGATCTTCTTCCGCCAAAAAATCATGGGTTGCTCTCACCGATCCTTCCCAAATTTTTAGCAGCCTAAGATGATCTGCTTTTTCTACAACTTCAATATTCATCACTAAACCTGATTGAAAATTTAACCTTTGGCTTTCCGATGTGCCGGAGCATAGATGCGTCCACCAACAGTATGTGATAGTAGCTCAATCAGGCAGCCCCTCGAACTTTGGTACTTCCCCTAACTCCTCATCCCAAGCAGCTCTGCTGGACAAAAAGATGTGCGCTGTTGGCGCTATAGATATTTCAGTGTCCAAGCACCCTGCGGGAACGACGAGCAAACCTTCGATCTGAGTATTTGGCAGTGCTGAACCACAGACCTTACAAAAGCTTTTGTTATGACGACTGCTAGGAAGCGTAAAGGACGTCACAGCATCTGCTCCCGACCGCCAGACCAATTTAGCGGACTGTGAGAATAGATTTGCAGCGTGAGCTGAACCCGTATCTTTTTGGCAATGCTGACAATGACACAGGTAAAAACTATCAAAATCACCCTTTATCTCAAAACTCACAGTGCCACATAGACAAGAACCCACATAATCAGTCATCAGAACCTCCTCCTTGGTCTTTGGATAAAACACACCTAACGCCATGATAATCTGTGCCACATATGGAGTGGCTTTTTGGGTAAGGTCGCGTAGCCACCCCAAAAAGGCGCGGAGTATGGTGCATCAAGTTGATAACCTTATTAGCCTTTTCTCTTGCCGAACCAAAATTGGATGACAACCCAGCTGCAAAAAACAAGCGCCGCAAAATGGATGGGGGCCCAATAAGGTACCCATGGCTCCAGAGGAAAAGATTCGAAATCCGTTCCCGTGGCAATGCTACAAGGATGCTCCCCTTTTAAATTAATGCCGATGATATATCGGACTACATGATAACTGGACAACGGTAGCGCCAATAACACAGGCAATGTGAACCAGCGTATAAAAGCTCTTCGCGCTCGCCCAATGAGAGCAACGCTAGAAAGACCTACAATTGCTGGCACGAACACGAATAATGATACAAGCCAAACATCGAGACTGCCCTGAGTACACGTAGTCACTTCTACCAATGTAGTCAGGAAAACCAC
The DNA here is from genome assembly GCF_001597725.1 of Neptuniibacter marinus. Taxonomy (GTDB): domain Bacteria; phylum Pseudomonadota; class Gammaproteobacteria; order Pseudomonadales; family Balneatricaceae; genus Neptuniibacter; species Neptuniibacter marinus. The sequence continues at coordinate 251 of NZ_LUTR01000016.1, read as the reverse complement.
GAAACTCAGTAGTAAAAGCGAGATGATCGATACCGTTGTTGTCATATTCATACCAACGCCTCAATAAGCAGCGATCGCGCTCTTTGCGAACGTCCGTCTTCATTGATTTGTTATTAGCCAATGCGCTTATCTTAACTCACTAAAAACTTCAGGATGTTGTTCAGCTATCCTTAGTTGAATTAGCTCAGACTAGATCTGACACATCATCTTGAAAAAGAGAGAGTTACCCGTTTTGATAAAGGTGTCGAATC
>NZ_LUTR01000015.1 GCF_001597725.1 Neptuniibacter marinus | reverse complement strand
TCTGACTGACACCTACGCCTATACAACACCATGACCGAACTTCCCGACAACATCCTTCACCTGCCGCAATACCAAGTGCTGGGCTGAAATTTAACAGTCGATCAAATGAACTTCCAAGTGGATAGAAGATGATTGCTAGTCCAAAGTGCCGAATAACCAATCTAATTCTTCGAATAGAAGTGGCTACCGGCAGGAATTTCCTTTTACTACTATCAAGTATTAAATTATTTCTTCTGATGAGAAATTAAAATTGATTTTATGTCAGAAGAAGGTGTTTTTATTGCTAATTCAAATCCTGAAAAGCGAACGTTATCTTCTTTCGTGAAGTCTTCTATGTCATAGCGCTGATTCTCGATCACTTCGCCACTATCATTGATGATTTTCGCCAAGATATAACCGGGTTCGTCATTTATGTACATCCGCTTGTGTGTTAGGCGGCCTTTGATGACCACCATATTTTCAATACTCTCCGTTGATACATCTCGAATCGTTAAAGCCCGACTGCTCGTACTGGTAATTAAAGACGGGTCTACTGGAGGTACAGAGCCTGCAGCAAAACTGGCTTCACTTAACAAAACGCCGGTTAAAATTAGAGCACTAAAAAGACTTTTAACTTCCATAAATCACCTCATGAAATGGTTTGTAATGGCTAGTATGAAGAGTCAAAGTGATTGGAAGGTGAATTTAGGGCTTAAATATGATTTTTATCTCAAAACCTTATAATAAGGGAGATGATAAATGTTATGAAAAGTCTAATGGGATTCTAATTTGCACTCTGCATCCATGTGGAACAGCATTACTGATTTGTAATTGTCCAATATATTGCTGCACAATATTGCTAACTATATTCAATCCCAATCCATGCCCTGGAGCTTGCTCATCTAAGCGCACTCCACGTTCAAGTATTGAGGGAATATCACTTTCATTGTAGCCGGAACCATCATCAACAACTTGAAGGTTAAACATGCCCGACTGCATGGAAATTTCAATAGTTACCTGATGTGCGCACCACTTGGCAGCGTTGTCCATAAGGTTGCCAAGTAGCTCAAGAAAGTCACTTTTATCACCAGGGAAATAAGCTTTTTCACTGATTTTAAGTATAAAATCAATCTTCTTGTCAGGGTAAATTAACGTCAATGTGGATGAGAGATTATTAACAGTATCAGACAGAGAAAATGACTGCTTCTGACTACCCCGCCCAGAGATTCTGGCGCGTTTGAGTTCACCGTTTATAATGTAATTGAGCTGATTTATCTGATCGGTAAGTCTTAGTCTGTTTTCTGTAGATAAGCCGCTATCATTCTGCTCAATGATTTGGCGGATCACGGCGACAGGTGTCTTCAACGCATGAGAAAGATTACCGATGGCATTTTTGCTTCGCTCATTGCGGCTTTCCAAGTAACCAAGAAGTTGGTTGATTGCTTTTGCAAGTGGGGATATTTCAGCAATATTTGGCACAATCAACTTTGCTTTTTCCCCACGTTGGATCGCCTCAATTTGTTGGTAAACAGGAGTGATTTTAGAAAATGTTTCTCTGATTACTTTACGTTGAAGGTACATTAGTAATGCGAAGCTCAGAATCACAACCAGAAGCATAGAAAGATGAGACTGTTCTAATTCAACCAAGGAGGCCGTTATGTCTTGCATTACAATAAGGTTGAAGCCATCCGTATGACGCTTACTTAAAATAAGAAAATTTTCACCACTATTTTTTTCATACTGATAGATACCTTCAGTATTCAGCCAAGTTTTTATAGGAAGATCTGATATCAGCTTAGGGGCCGAGCTCCAACTGCTCGCACTGCTCTCTATGTAATAAAGATGGCTGCTGTGTTGTGGAAGGTTTAGGCTGACTGTGGAAAGGTTATTAGGTTTTGTTTTCTGTAAGTGTTTTAGCAAAGCCTCGCTTTCATGTTCTAACTGTTGGGTCAGGACATTCAGGTAGATCCTTTCAGCCCACAAGTGATTTAGCACTCCAAGAGATACGGTAATAATAGTCACTACGATGATAAAACGTTTTAGTAGAAGCTTTTCAATTGAAATCATACTAGGCCTTTGAAGCAGTACCCCTGAAACCGTTTGTTCTCAATGACTTTTTTACCCAATTTTTGGCGCAACTTACGAATATAACTTTCAACAATGTTACTTTCAGGTTCAGCATCAAATTGATATAGGCAATCTAGGAGTTGCTGTTTACTAAATAGACGGCCCGGATACCTAAGAAAATGTTGTAATAATCGAAACTCAGTATGGGTTAATGAAATTCGCTGATTCGTTGTTACTATAATGGCTTCTTGAGACAGTTCATCTAAACGTATTCCGCCTGCTTCCAATATTGGGCACTGGTGTGCTTTAGTTCTTCGCAACAATGCTTCTAAACGAACCAGTAATTCCTCTTGCCTAAATGGTTTGCAAACATAATCATCGGCACCGGCCTGAAACGTCTTAACTTTTTCCTCCCAATCATCACGGGCAGTAAGCACTAGAACAGGAATGTGTTGGTGCTGTTGGCGCCATTCTTGTAATAAGCTACGACCATTTCCATCAGGTAAACCCAAATCCATAATCGCTATGTCATATGTGATTTCGTTTGCCTTATACCGAGCATCCCTAACACTATTACTAAGGTCAACGAGATAACCTGAAGACTCTAAGCTGTGCTGTAATTGATTGGCTAACTGTAGATCATCTTCAATAAGCAGTAGGCGCATTTATATACACTCCGAGTTTAAGAAAATGCCTGCCAGCGATCTGGCAGGCATTTATACGGAATTACTCTTCTTTCTGATATTTATATTTTGAAAACGACTCATACAATGTAGGAATGATTAACATTGTTAACACTGTCGATGATAGTAGACCACCTACAACTACGGTGGCGAGGGGTTTCTGTATCTCAGAACCAATATCAGTCGACATTAAAATAGGAATCAATCCTAGCGCTGAGGTTAAAGCTGTCATTAAAACAGGTCTTAATCGAGAGCAAGCACCCTCATACACAGCTTCTGCCATACGTTGACCGTCTTGAATACGTAAGTTGATGCTTTCGACCATAACAACACCATTCAATACAGCTACACCAAACAGAGTGATAAAACCGATTGAACTTGGTACAGAGAGGTATTGACCTGAGATAAACAGCGCCGCTACTCCCCCAATCAGTGCTAATGGCAGATTAAGCAACACTAATGCGGCTTGCCCAAGGGAGCCGAAAGAGAAATACAATAACAGACCAATTAAAGCTATTGATAAAGGTACAACGAGCATTAGACGTGCTTGTGCTCGTTGCTGGTTCTCAAATTGACCGCCAATATCCACTGTATAGCCCGTAGGTAGTTCCACATCCTTTTCAATGGCAGTATAAATGTCATTGACTACGCTACCCATATCGCGGCCCTGTACGTTTGCCTGAATGACCACACGACGTTGTACATCATCTCTACGAATTTGAGGTGGTCCTTGTTCAATTGCTACCTGAGCAACATCACTTAGACGAACAATAGCACCGTTATTTGCTTTTAATCGTAATTGACGCAAACTAGTTGCTGAGTCGCGCTGATCTTTTTGTAAGCGAATATATATGTCATATCGTTCGTTACCATTAATGACCTGTCCCGCACTGATACCGCCAATACCTGTTTCCACCAAACTCATGACATCAGATACTGATAAACCATAACGGAACAGCTGCTCACGGTTAGGGCGAATAACTAATTGGGCTTCGCCTTCGACTTGCTCCATAGCAACATCTGTTGCTCCAGAAACCTCTTTAACAACACTTTCTATTTCACGCGCTTTTTCCGCTAGAGTATTTAAGTCGCTTCCGAAAAGCTTGATCGCTAACTGGGCTTTTACACCAGAAAGTAGTTCATCAACACGTGTCGCGATAGGTTGTGAGAAAGTAAATAATAACCCTGGATGAATGTTTAAACGTTTTTGCATTAATGCCTGTAGCTCTTGCCTGTTTGTGGCGCTGGTCCATTCATTAACAGGTTTGAGACCTATATATATCTCAATATTTGATACAGGTTCTGGGTCACCACCAATTTCAGCACGCCCTATGCGGCTCAATGCATACGTCACTTCAGGAAATGACAGCAACTCCTTTTCTAATTTTGGAGCAACAGATAAAGCCGATTCCATATTAGCGGAAGGTGCGAGTGTCACCCTAAGATTAATAGTTCCTTCTTCTAATTCAGGAACAAATTCTGTTCCTAGTTGTGGAAGAAGGGATAATGTGGCGATTACAGTAATACCAACAATTGAAAGTAGTGATTTACGTCTTTTAAGTACGACACGTAACAATTTGCGATAACCGCGATCAATCGGTTTAAGAATTGGACTTTCTTTTTCTCGAATGCCCGACTTAAATATCAAGCTTGCTAATGCGGGTACCACAATTAGAGCAACAAGAAGTGCTGATAGCATGGCAATTATGATGGTAATAGCCATCGGTTGAAAAAGCTTTCCTTCTACGCCTTCCAAACTGAACAATGGTGCAAATACAACAATAATAATCATTACTGCAAAAAACACAGGACGAGCTACTTCCTTTGCAGCTATTTTGATACGTAATGACATACCATGAGTATCATGCTCAACATCAAATGGGTCGTCCACACCTGGTGCAGTATGGCCTTCGTGACGTTTATCCGGGTGGGTAATATGTTTGAATATATTTTCCATCATTACAACGGCACCATCGACCATCATGCCAATCGCAATAGCTAATCCACCAAGGGACATTAGGTTTGCTGACATGCCGTAATAAGACATAAAAGCTAAGGCTAAACCAACTGAAAGAGGAATGGAGAGTAAAACGAGCGTTGTCGCACGGAAATTCAATAAAAATAAAGCAATTACAATAACAATAAATATGAAAGCTTGAGTTAACGCTGTGACTACCGTGTTGATTGCTTTTTTAACTAAATCCGATTGATCGTAGTATGGTTCAAAAATTACACCTTCAGGTAAAGCACGATTTATCAGCTCTATCCTGTTTTCGATTTCTTCGATTGTACTGTTGGTGTTACTCCCCATACGTTTAAGTACAATACCCGTTACAACCTCACCGTAATTTTCAATTTCGCCTTCAGCATTTTTGTGTGACATAGTGACGGCGCCTTGGCGTATTTCACTACCAAATTCAACATTTGCAACATCACCCACACGCACAAGTGTTCCATCAACTTCTTTTAAGGGAATATCTGCAATATCCTGTAAACCTTTACGGTCGCTGCGTAACCAACCAACACCCCTGACAACAAGTTGTTCCCCACCTCGGTCAAGATACCAACCACCTGCATTACGGTTGTTTGCTTCAATAGCATCAACAAGCTGCTCACTTCTGATGTCATAAGAGAGTAAGCTCTGTGAGTCTAGATTGACCTGATACTGACGTACCTCTCCACCAAAAGAGAGTACATCTGTAATACCATCAACAGGCATTAATAGTAGCTTTACAACCCAATCATTAAGGCTACGAAGCTTCATAACATCGTAATCGCTGCCGGGCTCTGCTTTTATAAGGTATTGATAAATTTGACCGAGACCAGATGTGTTTGGACCCATTTCAGGTACACCTACTCCTTCTGGGATCATCTCTTTTGCGACTTGAAGCTGTTCAAATACTTGCTGCCTAGCAAAATAAATATCGGTGCCTTCTTCGAAAACAACGGTTATACCAGCTAAACCCGTTTTAGAGATGGAACGGACCTCTTCAACATCAGGCATTGAATACATTACGGACTCAATTGGAAAGGTAATCAGCTGCTCAACTTCTTCAGCCGCTAAGCCTGGCGCTTCTGCATTAACTGATACCTGAATGTTTGTTACATCAGGAAACGCGTCCAGATTGAGTTTGGGAATTAGAAAGGCACTTCCAATTAACGCGATGAGGACAGAGATGACCACTATAATACGGTTACCAACTGACCATTCTATAAGTCTATTTAGCATTGGTTTTTCCTAGTGGTTATGAATATCAAAGCCAGCTTTTGCTTGCTCGGAAGCTAAAAAGAAAGTTCCGGATGTTACAACCTTGGTACCACGACCTAACCCGCTGACAATGCGTGAGCCGACCATTTCACCTAAAATTTCAACTTCTTCTAGTTTGTATTCACCCTCATCTACTTGAACAAAGACTCCCCAATCTCCATCTGGGGTTTTAGTGAAAGATGTCTCTGGCAGTACCATCTGTAATGAAAATGTTTCTGTTGGCATGAAAACACGCGCAAACTGTCCGGGGTGAAGCCTGTGATCACGATTATCTACGCTAATTCTGACCATACGTGTACGGGTAACTTCGCTAAGATTATGAGCAATCTGCAATAGGGTGCCATGATAAGATTCATCTCCGACGGTGAGGGTGATTTCAGTCCCTTTTTCTATATCTAATTGTTGATCTGCAGGGAGTTGTGCTTCTACCCAGATATCCTGTTCATCAACCAATGTAAATAAAGACTCATTGCTAGTGACAGTTTGTCCGATGAGAAAGTTATCTTGTTGAATAATACCGCTGTGTGGAGCTTTCAGAATGAACTGACCTAATGGGTTTTTGTTAGGTTTATTAACTTGGGCTTCAATTTCATCTGTAGACAAACCAAAGGCAATTACCTTAGTTACGCTTTGTCGAAAATTAGCTTCTGCACGGCTATAACGTTGTTTTCCAGATAAACTTTTCCCCATGCTTTTAACCAGCTCCCACTCTTTTGCGTTATTGCGAAGCTCGGTAAAACGATCTGCTAATTCATCAGAGAAAAGGGTAACAAGTGGATCCCCTTTTTTTACGTGATCACCTAATACAGCATGTCGCCTAATAACTTTTACGTCAGACTGAGCTGAAATAATGCTTGTTTTGTAACGGTTATTAACAACTTCACCATAAATGTTTTGCGTGTTTGCAACGTATTCTTGCTTTAGTTCAGTAACTTCTAAATCGATCATAGACTGCTGTTCTGGGGTAAGGTGCAATACACCTTCTTCTTCCTTATGTTCTTCTTCCTTATGTTCTTCCTCCCCTTCATGTCCTGCATGATCTATATCTTCTATCTCATGCTCCTCATGCTCCTCATGCTCATCCTCTCCTTCATGCTCTTGGTGATCATCTTCACCTTCGTGCTCTTCATGATCACCCTCATGGTCTTTATGTTCTGCCATTTCGCTTACAGAGTTCGTTACAGTGTTTATTTTTTCTTCATGATTTTCGCCAGCAAATGCAACGTTAGTCATGGATGAGACCATCATGCTGCTGATAACAAGAGGTAATATTTGTAGTTTCATCTTAAAATCTCAGAATATATTGGGCTGGTTCATTGTTGCTCTAACCAATGTATAAGTTGATTGCTACTGCTTAGCCATTCGATCAGGCTTAGGTTGGATTCTGCACTTAGGTTTACATCTGTCGCTAATGATGTATTGAGGCGCCGCAGGTTTTGCAGGTAATCAGAGGTGTTTAATTCCCCAATTTGCCAGAGCCTTTCTAATTTCTGGCTTAAGTGAGAGATACCTTTCTGCTGAGCCTTTTGCAAAAGGCTCTGTAAGCTTTTTTGCTGCTCAACAACATTCCAATTCTGTCTAAGTAAATTTTCTACTTCGATTAAATGTTGTGTAACTGCATAGTCTGAGGCTTTAGCATTAGATTCCGCTGCGCGTATTTCTGATTGATAATTATTACGTACATTTAAGGGGAAGGTGATTGAAAGAGCGAGAACATCATCATTCCCATCTTGCCCCATACCTAAGCCTAGAGTGGGCTCTGATTTACTCTCAGCTACGGACTGTCTAATTTGTAACTGGGCTAATTGAGCTTGTAAAGTGGATATTTTTACAAGATAGCTCTGTGTGCTTAGTGTGGAAAAATCTGGAGTAGTGGGAAGGTCATGCACTAATTTTTCAGGAAGTTTGAGAGACAAATCGCCTATTAAGCTTTGTTGTTGTGCTCTGCTTAACTGTAGATCTTTCTGTGCATTATTCTTTGCATTTATTGCATCAGACAATGCTACCTTCACAAACTCAAGGTCAAGCTGGTTAGCATCACCGGCCTGAATCTTTTGCTGAGTTAATTTAATTAAACGCTGGCTTATAACTAGTTCTTGTTCAGCCAGCTGTAATAACTCCTCAGCACGTCGTGTTTGTATAAGGCTGGTTAAGGAGTGTTTAGCTAATTCAGTTTTTGTTTGTTTATTTTGTAATGCGCTAATTTGTTCTTGAATAGCGGCAATCTGACTCCGGCTACTCCGCTTATCATATAAGTCTATCTTTTGGCTAAGTGTGACCTGATAGGCTCTATCAGTTTTATCGTCATAACTTATCTCCAATTCTGGATTATATATGGGCTGCATCGCAGCATCTTTTGCAGCTTTCGCACTATCTAAATTTGCCTCTAACTGCTGCCATTGTGGTGACTGCCCTAGACTCAGCAGTAGGCTTTTAGCCCAGTTAATATCTTGGGTATCTGCCCACGATGCCGCCGAGTAAGAGACTAGTACCGCTAAACCTATTTTTAATGTATGAGATTTAATTTTCATGATGAAATATCAGTATTTTTAGATTGAGTGATTACTTATTTCAGCTGGATGGAAATTTACTGAAACAGTCCAGTTTTCAGGCAGGGTATCTTTGAATTGGTAGTGGAATTTTGAGGCAAAAAAGCGTCGCTTTGATAATTTCTGTGGTGAGTAAGTTAGTGGCATCGTTTTAATAAGTTCAGAATTCTCATTCCGCACTTCCAAATCTACGTGCCCTTGACGCAGAGAGCGGGAAAGTTTTTTCTTTCTTATCTTGCCTTTTACTAAGCTGCCAATTTCATTGTTTGATAGGGTAACGGATTGAAAATGCGTAAACTTATTTGAGGTTTTAAATTTTAGTTCAGCTACTTCGGAATTTACTACTTGCCCTGCTTGCGCAGATAGCGAGCCTGTAATAAACGATAGTAGGATGATTTTAGTGACCATTATAATTACCCATTAGATTGGTAGTCATTAACTGACTATTTTGAAACAGAGTAATTGATGAAAATGATTTCAAAATGAATGAGTTGATTGAATGTGAGTCTTTGTCATTCGTTTACAGGCTTTCGTAAAATATTCAAGCCTGAATGGTTGTTTGTAGTTTCTATTTAAAATCAATAAGTTATAGAATAGTCCACGTAATGTTCTTGGGGCGCTTTTTTAGACAAAAAAAGAAGCCTAAAAAGGCTTCTTTGTTGATCCTAAATATCTTGTGGTAAAGCTGTTCCTTTGAAGTTAAGGGCTACTTTAGATGATTAAAACCAGGCTCTCACCCCAATAACAAATTGAACGTCACTGGTATCCTCTCCTTCTTCACGGGCATAGTCTGCGGTATTGCCGAATTTTTTCTCCCAATGGATTCCTATATAGGGTGCAAATTCCCTTTTGACCTCATAACGAAGTCGAATACCTGCTTCTATGTTCGAGAGTCCAGAACCGACTTCTCGTGCTTCATCATTTTTTCCGTGAAAATTAATCTCAATTTCAGGGGAAAGAACCCATTGCTGAGTGAGCATCATTTCATATTCGGATTCTAATCTCAGCGCTGATTGACCGTCTTCACCTATGAAAAGGCTTGCATCGGTTTCAAAGTAGTAGGGGGCAACGCCTTGTACCGCGACAACAGCCCAGTCTTGCGTGGGTTTGGGATAGAAATCATGCCGTATACCAAATTGAACATCCCAATATGGGTCAATCGCCTTGCTATAGAGAAGTTGCAGTTCTGCTTTCTCAGTTTCCCCGGTTGTGCGTTCACCTTCTGTTTTGAATACGAACTTATCAAGATCATACCCAGCCCAGCCTTGAACTTCCCAAGCAAACGGTTTACCAGAACTTGCATCCCTTTTTTCTAGTTGATCTATGGTTACCATGGTCAGCAAAGGGTCGTCTTTTCCTCCTGCTTCAGCTTGAAAAGGAAGGGCCGACATGGCTAAAATCAACGTCTTTTTTAAAATATTATTCATCGTCTTCTCCCTTTTAGCTAACGTGAACTTCACGGAACATACCAAGCATGTGATAAATCAAGTGACAGTGATATGCCCACTTGCCCTTAGCATCAGCGGTGACTCGATAACTAATTTTTGCTCCCGGCTGTACTACGACCGTGTGTTTACGAGGGATATATTTATCATCCCCTGTTTCTAGATCACTCCACATGCCGTGTAGATGCATAGGGTGGTTCATCATGGTGTCATTAACAAAATTAATTCTGACTCGCTCCCCATATTTCATCTGTATTGGATCAGCATCACTGTATTTAACGCCGTTGATTGACCACATATAGCGGCTCATGTTGCCAGTGAGGTGGAGATCAATTTCACGAGTTGGATCGCGCGGGTCAGGCGTTGGATTGAGGTTTTTTAGGTCTGCATAAGTTAAAACACGCCTTCCATTGTTTCGTAATCCTACCCCAGGATCATCTAGTCGATATTGAGGATCGTCTGCGCGCATATCAACATGCGGGCCATATTCCGTGTCTGCATGCTTAATTCCAGGAGATTGCATAGCATTATTCATGCTACCTACGGCCCCCATAGAATGTTGAGAATGATCCATCTTTCCGGAGCTTTGCATATTATGTTGAGAATGATCCATCTTTCCGGAACTTTTCATATTATGCTGAGAGTGATCCATCTTCCCGGAGCTTTTCATATTATGTTGAGAATGATCCATCTTCGCAGAGCTTTGCATATTGTGTTGGGAATGATCCATTTGAGAGGTACCCCCCATATTATGCATGCTGTGGTCCATGCCCATACCCATATCGGTGTGAGTAAGTAGAGGCACAGGATCAAGCGCAGGTACTTCACCCGTTAAAGAATAATCAGGTGTGAGCGTTCCTCTAGCATATCCTGAACGATCAATAGCTTGAGCGAAAACTGTATAAGCCATGTCGTGTTCTGGCTCTACGATCACATCATAGGTTTCAGCAACACCAATTCTGAATTCATCAATTGATACTGGTTGAACATACTGACCATCAGCAGCGACAACTGTCATTTTTAGGCCAGGGATTCGAACGTCAAAAAAGGTCATTGCGGCACTGTTAATAAAGCGGAGTAATATTTTTTCGCCTTTTTTGAATAATCCTTTCCAGCCTTCTGCAGGTGTGACGCCGTTTATTAGGAAGCTATAGGTGTAGCCGGTTACGTCAGAGATATCTGTTTGGCTCATACGCATGACATTCCACATCTCTCGTTCGCGAAATGTAGCTTCAGCCCCTTTTTCTTTAATATCTTTCCAGGTGTCATTGAGTGTTCTTTCGTTGAAGTTGTAGTAGTGGCTCATCTTCTTCAACTTTGCGTATACATCATTTGGATCTTCGTCAGTCCAATCGGATAACATAACGACATAATCACGATCATAGGTATAGGGTGGTGGTTCTTTAGGCTCGATAACTATTGCGCCATATAGTCCTGTTTGCTCTTGGAAACCTGAATGGCTGTGATACCAGTAGGTGCCTGATTGAGTTACTTTAAATTGATAGTTATATGTTTCACCTGGTTTAATCCCCGCAAAGGATAAGCCAGGGACGCCGTCCATTTCTGGTGGCAATATTAACCCATGCCAATGAATAGAACTGTCTTCAGCTAAAGTATTGGTTACACGTAATGAAACTGTTTCTCCTTCCTTGAAGCGTAAGACAGGAGCTGGTAAAGAGCCATTTACCGTTGTTGCGTACCGAGGGGCTCCTGTGAAATTAACCGCTTGCTTCCCTATTGATAGGTCAAAATCGTTACCTCTCAATTCGGGTGTGCCCATTTGTGGAGCTGCGGCGAATAATGATTGGGACTTAAAACCGAACCCAGCTAATACCCCACCCATTGCCAATCCGGTAACGAAACGGCGTCTGCTTGGATTAATGCTTTTTGGAAATGACTGCTTTTTCATCTGAACCTCCTTACTGACTATTACCGACTTTTATTGTTGTAATCATTCCTGCCTCGTAGTGCCCTGGCAGTGTACATGCGGCCAAAAAATTTCCTACGGAAGTAAACTTCCATATTAGTGTTTTGGTTTCTCCTGATTTTAAAGATAGAGCATTGCTGTCAGAGTGCTTCATATTAGGCATTCCTTGCATTTCTTTGCGGTGCATTTCAATTTTGTCTCGCGTACCTAGTACAAATTCGTGATGTATCTGCCCTGTGTTTGTTACGGTGAAACTTACAATGTCTCCTTTTTTTAGGTCTAAGGTATCTATGCTGAATCTCATTTGATCATTAGCGGTCAAGTTCAATGCTTTAGTTACCTCGGTGCTTTTTCCTGGTATTCCTATGGAATCGTGTTGCCCCTTCATTTCATTGTGATGTTGTATTGAGTCAGCAATAGGGCTTGCTACTCCCGCAAAAGCAGAAGGGGAGATTAGTAACATTGTTAGTAGTGCTGCTGAGAAACTCTTTTTCATTTTGAACCTCACTTAAAAAAAGAACTGGTCGGCCGCTTAAAGCATTTGTGACAGTTGCGGGGGGTGAAACCCGACCAGTTCAGAACTCCAGTATTGGCTTACGCCGGTTTTTTTTGTTGATATGGGGTTAAGGGGGAGCCGAGGTGGTTTCTTGATCCGTTGGGAAAGGGTTAATTTATACTGATCGCCAATAATATTGTTTGGAGGTACGACCTTAAATTTCGGTTCAATATTTCGTGATGAAGATATTACGGTAATAGTAGAAGAGCAATGGTTGAAATTAGAACCGAATTTGCTGCTTTCTGGTGTATCAATGCACTCTGTTTTCACAGGTTGAATCACAAAGGTCGTGTTTGAGGTAGATGATGCAAAAGATAGATTGCTCCAAATAAATAGAGCTATTATCAAGGCATATCGTCGATTTTTTGAGATGTGGTTCTTCATCTTGTTACCATTGATTGCAGAGCTATTTTGGCGATTTGTTACAGCAGTGAGGTTTGTGGTTAAAGTTGTCTCTGATATTCTCATCTGAGTATTGGTACCAACTTCTTTTCCATTTACTTAGTAGGCTGGGCTTAACTTCAAATTGATTGTTAGTTATAGCTTGCTCAATACTTTTCCACTGTATTTTTGTCGCATCGTATGAGACCTCTAACCAATCTTCAGACATAAGTAACCCAATCACTCCATCGAGATTAGATAGCTCAGCTGTTAATCTTTCGCTATCCCCTTGTTGGGAGAAGTATATATTTCGCGTTTCTGTTGAATATTTAGTCATAGCTGCATTGCCCTTACAGTTTCAATCAGCTTAATCCTTCCAGTTAGAGTAAGGTCAAGGATATAAGCAAAAAAAGGTGAATCTTAATTAAAAGCTCTTGTCACAGTAGATATTGTGGGGCTATCATAAGAATATGAACATGAGACAGCTTTTTACCATTTTTGCACTTTTGATAACGTTGTTTGGGACAACGCAAATGAGTGTGGCTGCTGCTTTACCAATGGAACACATGTCCTCTGATATGCATTCTATGGTGGAGATGGATGGTGGTATGGAAAAAAGTGTAAATTGTGCTGACCAACCTGGGTGTGAGTTGCAAAGCTCTTGCGGTGGTCACTTGTGTTCCGTTATTTCTAGCGTTACTTCTATGAAAATAGCGTATATCCCCTTTAATATATCTATATTTAAAGCCTCTTTAACAACGATTTATCTCATTCAGAAAGACAGACCTCCTCAGCCTTTGATGAGCTAATCATCAGGGGCGTAATGCTTCCTGCTTAATAAAAAATACCCCTCCTTCGATGGTGTGGGTTGGTTCCACTTATGCAGGTAATTTCAAAATGAATATTTCACAAGCAGCTAAGTTCACTGGCTTAACCAGTAAAACAATCCGTTTTTATGAAGAGAAAGGGATCATTCCGAAAGCTAGGCGGGCGGATAATGGCTATCGCTTTTACACAGAAGACCAGTTGGAAACTCTAGGGTTTATTAAGCGTGCTAGGGGATTAGGGTTCTCTCTGGATGAGTGTAAAAAACTTTTGGATCTACAGCATAATCCTGACCGTGCATCAGCGGAAGTTAAAGAAAAAGTACAAGAGAATTTAGCGCGTGTTCAGAGTCAGATTGAACACCTTGAAGATATTAAATCTTCACTGATGAAAATGTCCAAATCATGCCCAGGTAATAAGGGTCATGAGTGTCCCATTTTAGATGAACTATGCCATGGAGGTCATACAGAGGTTTTGCAGTAATGAATATGGTAATTACAAAGATGAAAAAGCTAGTGGTGTTTCTTTTAATGGTTTTATCTCTACCAGCATATTCAGGTGATCCATACTGGTTGGAAAATAGAGATGATTCTCAGTATGAAATCGATGTATATCGCAGCGCAAGCTGCGGTTGTTGTAAAACCTGGATAGCACACCTTAAGGAACATAATTTTGTTGTAAAAGATCATGTTCTTTCTGATGTGGCTCCTTTGAAAGAACAATTAGGTGTGCCTAAAAAGGGCGCTTCGTGCCATACAGCTAAGATCAATGGAAAAGTTATCGAGGGGCATGTACCAGCCCAGGACATCAAAAAAGTGTTAGCTAGAAAAGATATCAAGCTTCTTGCCGTACCCGGAATGGTTTCAGGAAGTCCCGGTATGGATATGGAGGAAGCCCCTAAGCATGCGTTTAAGGTTTACTCTATCGATACTAAAGGTCAGGTAGGAGTGTTTTCAGAATACTCTAACTATTAAATAAGGAGTCAGATTATGTGGCATGCAGGTGATATGTTTACATCAGGGTGGCATGGGTTTGGAATGTTTATTTGGCTGTTGATTATAGTTCTATTCATCCTTTTATTTGTGAAAGCTTTCGCCAAAAAGAGAGAGGCTTCTTCGACAGCTATGGATATTCTTGATGACCGCTATGCAAAAGGTGATATTTCAGAAGAAGAGTATTTAAAAAAGAAAGCGGAATTGGAAAAATGATGACCCGAATAGGCGTCGTTTTGATTCTTTCCCTTGGGTTAGTAGGGTGTTTTGAGACAGAGCCTAAAGTTGAGGGGCGTTGGTACACCCAATCCCAAGTTGATCTTGGGGAAGCAGTCTTTTTAAATAATTGTGCAACCTGTCATGGTGCAGGTGCTCAAGGGACAAGGGAATGGAAAAAGCTTTTACCAAATGGAAAATATCCACCTCCCCCCCTTAATGGCTCTGCCCATGCGTGGCATCACCCATTAAAAGGTCTGAAGGCTACAGTTCAGGAGGGCGGTGCGAAATTTGGTGGCACTATGCCTGGATTTGGAAGTTCACTGAGTGATGATGAGCAAGAGGCTGCAATAGCTTTCTTTCAGAGTAAATGGTCTTCTGAGATCTATCAGATGTGGTTGGATAGGGGAGGACTTCGTTAAAGATTTATAACAGATTTCTCTGAACTTGGGTGTGCTTTGCATTAGATACAGTAGTGGCGTTTATTGCATTACTATTTTGGGCTAGATGGGGAATTTCATGCTTATGCAATGTGAGTTATTATAGATTTAAATCTAGACACGCTCTTTTTAATTAAGTTAGACATTAATTTTTCACTTCTGTTGCTTTCAGCCCTACTGTGGCAAGGGGTTTGGAGTATTAGTGCAGATAGTGACTAAAAAGTGTTGTAAAATAAGCCAGGGTCCATTGATCGGCAATGTTGTAGCGGCGGCTGTTATTCTAGATCCATCGAAACCGATTGTAGGTTTAGCCGATTCAAAAAAATTGTCTGAGAAGCGTCGAGAATCACTCGATCTTGAAATAAGAGAGAAGGCACTTGCTTGGTGTGTTGCTTCTGCATCCCCTGTGGAAATTGACGAGCTGAATATTCTGCATGCGACAATGCTGGCTATGCAGAGAGCCGTTGAAGGGTTAGATGTAACACCCGAATTTGCTTTTATTGATGGTAATCGTTGTCCCCAGCTATTATGCCCAAGTGAAGCTGTAGTTAAAGGGGATAGTAAAGTTGCTGAGATCAGTGCCGCATCCATCATCGCTAAAGTTGCGCGTGATAAGGAGATGCAGGAACTTGATGTTTTGCACCCAGAATATGGGTTTGCTAAACATAAAGGTTATCCGACTGTTCTCCATTTAGAAGCATTAAAAAAGCATGGTCCGTTAGTTCAGCACAGGCGTTCTTTTAAGCCTGTACGTCAGTTATTAGAAGAAAATTAACTTAACCCATTTTAGATTGAGCACCATGTCAGAGCTAGCCTTAAACGATCCTAAATTTATTCATCTACGTGTACATACTGAGTTTTCCTTAGTGGATGGATTAGTGCGTGTTAAAGAGCTTATTGCAGCCGCAAAAGCGAATAATATGCCTGCTGTAGCGATGACAGACCAAACTAATCTTTTTGCTTTAATTAAATTTTTTAAAGCAGCCACAGGTAGTGGTATTAAACCACTATGTGGGGCGGATCTTTGGGTTGAAAATACGGATGAACCGGGAGGCGAGCCTTATCGATTAACCTTCTTAGTGAGAAACTCTGAAGGTTATCTGAATCTAATGGAGCTGATCTCCCAAGCTTATTCTGAAGGGCAAAATATCATTCATGATATGGCTCTAATTAAAAAAGAATGGGTTGTAGAGAAATCCAAGGGTTTAATTGTACTCTCAGGTGGTAAGCGGGGAGAAATTGGCCGTTCCATTCTGGCTGAAAATGGTCAGGCTGGTGATATTTTACAATATTGGATGGATGTATTTCCTGATTCGTTCTATTTGGAGGTGCAGCGTACAGGTCGAAGTGGTGATGAGCAGGTGGTTCACGGTTCAGTTGCTTTAGCTAAACAGTATAACTGTCCAGTTGTTGCGACCAATGAAGTCATGTTTATTAAGCCTGAAGACTTTGAGGCCCATGAGGTTCGCGTTTGCATAAACCAAGGACGAGCTTTTGAAGACCCTACTCGCCCTAAAGATTATAGTGAAGAGCAGTATTTCCGTTCTCAAGATGAAATGGCGGAGCTTTTTAGTGATATTCCATCGGCTGTTAGCAATACAGTAGCTATAGCGAAACGTTGTAATATTGAAATTGAAATGGGGACTTACTACCTGCCGAAATATCCCATTCCTGAAGGGATGTTGATGGATGATTATTTTCGCAAGGTCTCCTATGACGGTTTAGAAGAGCGTTTAGCCATTCTTCTTGATCGTGATGATCCTGAGTATGACGCTAAGCGGCAATTGTATGTTGACCGACTTGAGTTTGAACTTGAGATCATCATACAGATGGGTTTCCCAGGTTACTTCCTTATCGTAATGGACTTTATTAAATGGGGTAAGGAAAACGGTGTACCTGTAGGGCCTGGGCGTGGTTCTGGTGCCGGTTCATTGGTGGCTTATGTACAAAAGATTACTGATTTAGACCCACTTGAATATGACTTACTGTTTGAGCGGTTCCTAAACCCTGAGCGTGTTTCTATGCCGGATTTCGATATCGATTTCTGTATGGATAACCGTGATAAGGTGATTGATTATGTGGCTAGAACTTACGGTCGTGATGCGGTATCTCAGATTGTTACTTTCGGTACTATGGCGGCCAAGGCGGTTGTCCGAGATGTAGCGCGTGTGCAAGGCAAGCCTTTTGGTTTGGCAGATCGTCTATCTAAGCTTATCCCGTTTGAGGTTGGGATAACGCTGACGAAAGCGATGGAACAAGAGCCAATGTTAAGTGATTTTGTGAACTCAAGCGCTGAAGCTCAAGAGATCATGGAGATGGCGTACAAGCTAGAAGGTATTACCCGAAACGTAGGTAAACATGCCGGTGGTGTTGTTATCGCCCCCACCAAACTAACCGATTTTTCTGCAACTTATTGTGATGAAGAAGGTAAAGGCCTTGTTACCCAGTTCGATAAAGGTGACGTTGAAGAAGCGGGTTTGGTTAAATTCGACTTTTTGGGGCTGAGAACGCTGACAATTATTGATTGGGCGTTACAAACGATTAATGGCATTCGAGAGAAAAATAATGAAGAGCCTCTCGATATAGCATTAATTGATTTAGAAGATAGAAAAACATTTGATCTTCTGCAATCCTCTGAAACTACCGCTGTGTTCCAGTTAGAGTCGAGTGGTATGAAGGATCTTGTCCGCCGCTTATTACCCTCTCGTTTTGAAGATATTGTCGCACTTGTTGCACTCTTTCGTCCGGGGCCTTTGCAGTCGGGCATGGTTGATGACTTTATCAACCGTAAGCATGGCCGTGCTGAGATGGCTTGGCCGCATCCAGATTACCAATTAGATAGTTTGCAGCCAGTATTGGAGCCGACTTACGGTATTATCCTTTACCAAGAACAGGTTATGCAGATTGCTCAGGTTATGGCTGGATATACCCTTGGTGGGGCTGATATGTTGCGCCGTGCTATGGGTAAGAAAAAGCCTGAGGAGATGGCGAAGCAACGCGCTTTGTTTTTAGAGGGCTCTGAAGCTAATGGTATTGATAAAGACTTAGCAGGTAACATCTTTGATCTGGTAGAAAAGTTTGCCGGTTATGGTTTTAACAAATCCCATTCCGCCGCCTACGCGCTCGTTTCTTACCAGACAGCGTGGCTAAAAACCCATTACCCCGCTCCTTTTATGGCTGCAGTGCTTTCTTCGGATATGCAGAACACTGATAAAGTAGTGATCTTCGTTGAAGAATGTCGTCAGATGAAGATTGCACCAACCTTGCCTGATGTTAATAGTGGCGATTATATGTTCACTGTTAATGATGACGGCGACATAGTTTATGGACTAGGGGCCATTAAAGGGGTTGGTGAGGGGCCGATTGAAGCGATTGTTGAAGCAAGAGCTTCAGGGGAAGAGTTTAAAGACCTGTTTGATTTCTGCCAACGTGTTGGGGCAAAGAAATTAAATAAACGGGTGCTTGAAGCGCTGGTCAAATCGGGTGCCCTAGATAAATTAGGGGCTGAGCGTGCTGTGTTATGGAAAGCTATTCCTGATGCCCTGCAGGCTGCCGACCAAACCGCTAAAAACCAAGATGCAGGTATGTTTGACTTGTTTGGCGAGGCTGAGGCTGAGTCAACGCGAGATCCTTATGAGGAGTACAAAGGCGTTAGGCCTTGGACTGATAAGGAGCGCTTAACTGGTGAGAAAGATACCTTAGGGCTCTATTTGACGGGTCACCCTATTGATGAATATGCGTCTGAATTGAAGCATTTTGTTAGTAAACGTATTGTTGAGCTTCAACCTGCACGTGGACAATCGCAAAAAATTGCCGGTCTAGTGGTAGAAATTAGGCTGAAAAAGACCAAAAAAGGCGATAACCTCTGTTTTGTGACTTTAGATGATCGTAGTGCCCGCATTGATGTGACGCTTTTTGGGGATACCTATGATGAAGTAAGGGAGTCTGTGAAAAAAGATGTGGTTCTTATCGTAGAAGGAGAGGTAGCAGAAGATCACTTCTCTGGAGGTTTGAAGGTGCGTGTTAATAAAGTGTTAACGATTCCTCAGGCACGCTCACAATATGCGTCTGGTGTTCAGGTGGTTGCAACGGCAGATCAATTTACTGGTAGAAAGTTAAAAGAGTTCGAAAGTTTACTTAATACTTACAAGATTGGCGGTCAGTTACCGGTCAAAGTGCGTTATAAAAGAGCAGATGCTGAGGCGGTACTAACCTTAGGTGATAACTGGAGGGTACAAGCCAGCGATGAGCTACTTATTGCATTAATGGAGCGTTTTGGTCACGAATCAGTCTCTTTGAGTTACTAGGTCTGGTTCTTAAAGCTGCAAAAAGGTACACTTTGCACAATTTTTCACTTAAGCATAGATGAGTCATATGAATCCTAACTATCTGGATTTTGAGCAGCCGATTGCGGAGCTGCAGGCAAAAATTGAAGAACTTCGTTTGGTTGGAGATGACACTGCCGAGTTAAATATCTCTGAAGAGATTTCTCGTCTTGAAGGTAAGAGTCGTGCTTTGACGGAATCAATCTTTTCAGACCTTTCTGCGTGGCAAGTGTCTCAACTAGCACGTCATCCTCAACGGCCGTATACATTGGATTACATTGAATATATTTTTGATGAATTTGATGAGATACATGGCGATCGCCATTTTGCGGATGATCAGGCTATTGTTGGTGGTACAGCACGCCTTGATGGAAAGCCTGTTATGGTTATTGGCCACCAAAAAGGGCGTGGCGTGCGTGAACGTCAAAAACGTAACTTTGGTATGCCGCGTCCTGAAGGTTATCGTAAAGCACTGCGTCTGATGGAGATGGCTGAGCGTTTTAAAATGCCTATCCTGACCTTCATTGATACACCGGGTGCTTATCCGGGTATTGATGCTGAAGAGCGTGGCCAGTCAGAAGCTATAGCGTTTAACTTGGCTAAAATGTCACAATTTAAAACACCCATTATCTCTACCGTGATCGGTGAAGGTGGATCTGGTGGTGCGTTGGCGATTGGTGTATGTGATGAGCTTATGATGATGAGCTACTCTACTTACTCTGTTATATCTCCTGAAGGTTGTGCATCGATTCTTTGGAAGAGTGCTGATCGTGCAGCTGATGCAGCGAAAGCGATGGGTATTACATCTGAACGTTTGCATGAATTAGGCCTAGTTGACCAAATTATTAATGAGCCATTGGGTGGTGCACATCGTGACCCTGCTCTAACGGCTGCAAACTTAAAACGTCACTTGTTAGGTGTTTTAGAGCACTTGAATGAATTACCGACTGAAGAGTTGCTTGAACGACGTTATAAGCGTCTGATGGCTTATGGTTTTGGCGGTGAAGAGTAACCCTGAAGCGGTTGCTGTTCTCAAAAAATGTGAGCGCCAATTTAAAAATGCGCTCACAGTTGTTTCTTCTTCAGATATAGAGCGTTTCCTTATTGCTCATAGTGGTGGTTTAGACTCTCAGGTCTTACTAGTGCTAGCTTCTCGCTTGTTACCTTCCTCTAAGATACATGTTGTCCATATTAATCATCATTTACAAAATGAGGCTGATAGTTGGGCTGCTTTTTCGTGTGCTCAGGCTACTATGCTTTCTCTTGCTCATGAAGTGGTTGATGTTTTTCCTGAAAACTCATCTGAAAACGCTGCGCGAGATGCTCGATACACTGCATTTGAGCAGGTAATAAGGGCTAGGGATTTGTTGTTAATGGGGCATCATGCAGATGACCAGGCTGAAACCCTCTTATTTAGAATGCTGCGTGGAGCTGGATTGCTGGGGTTGTCGGGCATGGCTGCGATGCGTTCTTTGGGGGAAGGGGCTCTGTTTCGTCCATTGCTTAAGTTGAGTCGTGCAGAGTTGGAGCAAGTAGCTGATCTATTGGAACTTGAATATATAGATGACCCGAGCAATCAGGATGAGAGTTACGATCGAAATTATTTGCGTCATCGTGTGATGCCGTTGTTAAAGCAACGATGGCCTCATGTGTTGACTCAGTGGCAGAAAAGCGCTGAGCTTATGGCTGAATCGCACTCTTTGCTGGAATCCTATCTAGAATCAGACCTTTTAGGCTGTACCGATCAACGGGGATGCTTAGATTTACAGAGATTAGAGGGGTTTGAGCCGCAAAAACGTCGTGCCTTATTGCGTCATTGGGTTTATGTGAAAACAGGTATTCGAATTAATCAGGATCAGTTGCAAGTGATTTTTGCTGATGTTGTGCTAGCTAAGGTTGATGCTAATCCTGTTTATATTTTGGGTGGATATAAGTTACGGCGGTTTTTAGGTGCACTTTATTTAGATCGTGATGATCTATCCTTGCCTAACTTTTTGTGTGATGGCCTCCCAGTTGTACGCGAAGGGGAGTACGATTTGGGTGAGGGAACATTGTATATATCCGCTGCGACAATGGGGCTTAAATCCTTATCCGATGTTGTGGTAAAGCGCCGTAAAGGTGGAGAGCGCTGTCGTCCTCAAGGTAAAAAACACTCAGTCTCTGTTAAAAAACTATTACAAGAAGCAGCGATACCGCCTTGGTATAGGGAGCATTGGCCGTTACTTTATGTCGGCGATCAGTTAGTTGCAGTGCCTAGTATTTGCATTTGTGAGGGATGGTACTCAGAAAAGTCTGGCTTTTCTGTTTTATGGTGCTCCTTTTCATTGTCTGAGCGCTGCTAATTTGCTATCTTATAGCGCCATCTCCAACTTAAAATTTCCTCGTTTAATACACGATCAGACAGGTTCTGCATGACGCGATATATCTTCGTCACAGGCGGTGTTGTGTCCTCATTGGGCAAAGGCATCGCATCCGCATCTCTCGCTGCCATTTTGGAAGCCAGAGGGCTGAAAGTAACTATGTTGAAACTGGACCCATATATCAATGTGGATCCAGGGACTATGAGCCCCATCCAGCATGGTGAAGTTTTTGTAACAGAGGATGGTGCAGAAACCGACCTCGACCTTGGTCACTACGAACGTTTTATTCGTACGACCATGAGTAAACGTAATAATTTCACTGCTGGGCGTATCTATCAGCATGTACTCCGTAAAGAGCGCCGTGGTGATTATCTTGGTGGTACAGTACAGGTTATTCCTCATATTACCGATGAGATTAAGCGTCGTGTTATAGAGGGTGCTGGTGATGCTGATGTTGCCTTGGTAGAGATTGGCGGCACTGTTGGTGATATTGAATCGCTACCGTTTATGGAAGCTGTTCGCCAACTTAAAGCGGAACTCGGTTCATCTCGCGCTATGTTTATGCACTTAACCTTAGTGCCTTATATTGCTACTGCGGGTGAGATCAAAACTAAGCCGTCTCAGCATTCGGTTAAAGAGCTTCGTTCAATCGGTATTCAACCGGACATCTTGGTATGTCGGTCTGATTTTGCGATACCCGATTCATCGCGCCGTAAATTATCCCTGTTTACTAACGTGGAAGAGCGGGCGGTTATTTCGTTACCTGATGCCGATACTATCTACAACATTCCTCGTATGCTGTCAGAACAGCATCTTGATGACATCGTGATAGAGCGTTTTAATCTTGAATGTGGCGAAGCCAATCTTGATGAATGGGATCGTGTAGCTGATGCTCACTTGAATCCTGAAGGTGAAGTTAAGATTGCCATGGTTGGTAAATACATGGAGCTTCTGGATGCTTATAAATCATTGATCGAGGCGCTTTCCCATGCGGGTATCGCCTTGAAGAGACGAGTTAAAATTGAGTGTATCGATTCTGAACGTGTAGAGCGTGAAGGGGTGGGTATTCTTAGTGATGTTAATGCTATTCTTGTGCCTGGCGGTTTTGGTGAACGAGGCGTTGAAGGGAAGATCAGTGCTGTTCGCTATGCGCGTGAGAACAAGGTTCCATACTTAGGTATCTGTTTAGGTATGCAAGTAGCAGTGATTGAATTTGCGCGTAATGTTGCAGGTCTGGAAACTGCTACTTCGACTGAGTTTGATACTCAGGCAGAGTATCCGGTTGTTGGTTTGATTACTGAGTGGAGAACATCTGAAGGTGATGTGGAAACGCGTGGTGAAACTGATGATCTAGGTGGAACAATGCGCTTGGGCGCCCAAATTTGTCATTTGGCTGAAGGATCTACGGCGGCTAAAGCTTATGGTTCTACAGAGGTGACTGAACGTCACCGCCATCGTTACGAAGTGAATAACAATTACGTCTCTAAATTAGAAGATGCTGGCCTACGTATCTCTGGACGTTCAGTTGATGGTGAGTTGGTCGAAGTCGTAGAAGTAGCGGATCATCCTTGGTTTGTGGCTTGTCAGTTCCATCCTGAGTTCACGTCAACTCCTCGTGATGGTCACGGGTTGTTTACCGGATTTATTCAGGCTGCGATAGATCAACAAGCTAATTGAAAAATTATGGACGGGGGCTTTAGCCCCCTGAACGAAAAATTTCTGGAGTTTTTTACCCATGACACAGATTGCTAACATTAAAGCCCGCGAAGTATTGGATTCTCGTGGAAACCCAACTGTAGAAGCTGACGTTATCCTAGCGTCAGGTGTTGTTGGTTCAGCCTGTGCCCCATCTGGTGCATCAACAGGCTCTCGTGAAGCACTTGAACTTCGTGATGGTGATAAAGCGCGTTACTTGGGTAAAGGCGTATTGAAAGCAGTTGCTGCAGTCAACGGTGTTATCCGTGAAGCGCTAATTGGAATGGATGTTACTGATCAGCGTGCGCTTGATAATAAAATGCTTGAGCTGGATGGTACCGAAAATAAAGAAAACCTTGGCGCAAACGCTATCTTGGCGGTTTCTTTGGCGGCGGCTAAAGCAGCGGCTGTAGAGAAAGGTATTCCTCTTTATGCGCACATTGCAGATGTGAACGGCACGCCAGGACAGTACTCTTTGCCTGTGCCTATGATGAATATTCTGAATGGCGGTGAGCACGCGGATAATAACGTAGATATCCAAGAGTTTATGGTGCAGCCGGTTAATTTTGATAAGTTCTCCGAAGGTTTGCGTTGTGGTGCAGAGATTTTTCATGCATTGAAAGCGGTTTTAAAAGCCAAAGGCTTGAATACAGCGGTCGGTGATGAAGGTGGTTTTGCGCCTAATCTAGCGTCCAATGAAGAAGCGCTGGTTGTTATTAAAGAAGCGGTCTCAAATGCAGGTTATGAGTTAGGTAAAGATGTCACTCTAGCTTTAGATTGCGCCGCATCTGAATTTTATAAAGATGGCAAATATGATCTTGCTGGCGAAGGTAAGGTTTTTGATTCCGAAGGTTTTAGTGATTACCTTGCGGTTCTTACTGAAAACTATCCAATCGTTTCTGTTGAAGATGGTTTGGATGAGTCAGATTGGGAAGGTTGGGCTTATCTGACGAAGAGAATTGGCAATAAAGTTCAATTGGTTGGTGATGACCTTTTTGTAACTAATACTAAAATATTGAGCCGTGGTATTGAGCAGAGTATTGGTAACTCAATACTGATTAAATTTAACCAGATTGGTTCTTTGTCAGAAACGCTTGATGCTATCAAAATGGCTAAAGATGCTGGATTTACTGCGGTTATCTCTCATCGCTCAGGCGAAACAGAAGATACCACTATTGCTGATTTAGCTGTGGGTACGGCTGCTGGTCAGATAAAGACAGGTTCACTATGTCGTTCTGACCGAGTAGCTAAGTACAATCGCCTGCTTCGTATAGAAGAAGAGTTAGGTGTTGATGCTATCTATAATGGTTTGAAAGAAATTAAAGGGCAGGGCTAACGTAGTTGTTTGCTCAATAGTCTGATATAAAAAGGGGGCGGATTGCCCTCTTTTTTTGCTTAAAGAATGTCTATGTATCGCTGGTTAATTACGTTACTCATTTGCCTTTTATTAGGACTGCAATACCGATTGTGGTTCGGAGAGGTGAATGTGCGTGATATTTGGGACTTGAATGCCAAAATCGAGTTGCAGAAAAGTATTAACCAAGAGTTAAGTCAAAGAAATAGTGAGTTAGAAGCTGAAGTTCAGGATCTTAAAAAAGGGCAAGCAGCGCTAGAAGAACGTGCTCGAAGTGAATTGGGCATGATACGTGATGGCGAAACGTTTATTCAGTTAGTTGAGCCTGTAGAAGAGAATAAATAACACGTGACAATCCTACCTACAGATTTTAAATATTTATACGGCGTTCCTGAGAGCGAAGCAGTTATTCGTTCAACCCCTGAAGATTTCCAAGTTATAGAGTCGCTTGGCTTTGAACCGGAGGGGCAAGGTGAGCATGTATTTTTATATATCCGCAAACGTGGAGAGAATACAGATTGGGTTGCACGCCAGCTAGCTAACTTTGCTCAAGTTAGCCCGCGGGATGTGACTTATGCCGGCAAAAAAGATCGGCATGCGGTTACTGAACAGTGGTTTTGTATTAAATTTCCCATTAAGCGAAATCTCAATTGGAAGCTGTTTGGTGGCGATAGCATTGAGGTGCTTGAGGCGGTACGTCATCCGCGCAAACTTCGCTTAGGTACGCTAAAAGGGAATACCTTTAGGCTGTGCTTACGGCAAGTTACGGATATGGATGCGTTGAAGCGTCGCGTGGCTTTGGTAGAACAAGGGGGCGTACCTAATTACTTTGGTGAACAGCGCTTTGGTTTTGATTTTGGTAATTTGTATAAAGGCATTGCCCTGTTAAAAGGGGAGATTCAGGAGCGGCAGCGTAACAAAAAAGGGATCTATATTTCGGCGGTGCGCTCATGGTTGTTTAACCAGCTTTTGTCTTCACGTATAGAAAGCGGGTTGTGGGGTCGCATAATGGATGGTGATGCTTTGATGATCTCCGGCAGTCAGAGCTGTTTTGTTGAAGAAAAGTCGAACGATGAGCTGCAACAGCGCCTTAATAATGATGCTATTACGCTGACTGGGCCTTTGTGGGGGCGTGGTGAGATGATGCCTACAGGTGAAGCCGAAGAATGGGAGCGCTCTACTTTGTTGCAATGGAAAGACGTTTCCGATCTTTTAGAAACCTTAAGTTTAAATCAGGAGCGAAGAGCTTTGAAGCTGCAGCCTGAAAACCTTAAGCTAGAGCAGATAAGCGAGACAGAGTGTTGGATTGAGTTTGGTTTAATGTCTGGTGCTTTCGCAACAAGTGTACTTCGAGAGCTGTGTTTAACTTCTGTGTCAGAGTAACGACGGATATATGAAGATATTAATCTCAAATGATGATGGTGTTTATGCTCCAGGGTTGTCGGCGTTAGTCCGAGCCTTATCTGATTTAGGCGAAGTGTTGGTAGTCGCTCCGGATAGAAATCGGAGCGCCGCGAGTAATTCTTTAACCCTTGATAGACCATTGGAAATTGTTCACCACGAAAATGGATTTTATAGTATCAATGGCACGCCGACCGATTGTGTTCATATTGGTGGGTCTGGAGTATTGGGTATGGAACCAGATATTGTAGTGTCAGGGATCAATGCTGGCCCTAATCTTGGTGATGATGTGATCTACTCAGGAACGGTTGCTGCTGCGATGGAGGGCAGGCATTTTCGTTATCCCTCCATTGCTATATCATCAGGCAGCTTTCATCCAGCTTCTTATGAAGCTGCCGCGCAAGTGGCCAAAGATATAGTAGCTAATATTCATCAGCTGAATGTTGCGCCGAGAACTATTTTAAATGTTAATGTGCCTGACTGCTCTGTGGATGAATTTAGCGGTATTCATGTGACTCGTTTAGGGCATAGATCCTGTGCTGATAAACCAATAGTAACCCATGACCCTCGCGGAAAGGTGCGTTATTGGATTGCTGGAGCGGGGGCTGCAGCAGATAGGGCGCCAGGTACTGATTTTTATGCGTTGGATGAGCGTTGTGTATCTATTACGCCTTTGCATGTGGATATGACGGAATACGCAGGTATGGATAATGTAGGTGATTGGTTGGAGCGTAGTTTTTGAACGATAAGCAATTACGTGGGATAGGAATGACCTCACAACGAACTCGAGACCGATTAATTAATCGGTTAAGGGAGCAGGGTATAGTTAATGAATCTGTACTCGAAGTGATGCGTCAGACGCCTAGACACATCTTTATTGATGAAGCTTTATCGCATCGTGCGTATGAAGATACAGCCCTACCTATTGGTTTTAATCAGACTATATCGCAGCCTTTTATTGTCGCACGTATGACTGAAACCTTATTGGCGGATGGGCCTTTAGATAAAGTGTTAGAAGTGGGTACCGGTTCAGGGTATCAAACATCCATTTTGGCACCCTTGGTGTCCGAATTGTTTAGTGTAGAGAGGATTCGTCCTTTACAAGAAAAAGCACGAGAGCGGCTAAAACTGTTAGGACTTAGTAATGTCCATCTTAAGCATACCGATGGAGGAATGGGTTGGTCAGTCAAGGCTCCATTTGATGGGATATTGGCTGCCTGTGCTCCGGAAGAAGTTCCAGAAGAGTTGAAGCAGCAGTTAGCTATTGGTGGAAGACTCATCATTCCTGTAGGTGGAAGTGATAGTCAGGAGCTTAAGCTGGTTTTACGCCTCTCAGAAGAGGAGTTTTCAACAGAAGTGCTTGAGTGTGTGAAATTTGTTCCATTATTAAGCGGTACTGTACGTTAGGGAGTTTAGATGCAAGAAAGGCGTTCACTGCGTGATTATATTGCGCTGTCGGGTAAAGGTATGATGATGGGGGCTGCAGATACGGTTCCTGGCGTGTCTGGAGGCACAATCGCCTTTATGATGGGAATATATGAAGAGCTTATATTTTCATTAAAGCAGTTTGGTCCGGCCGCTGTACTGATGTTGTTTAGGGAGGGGCCTGTTGCTGTATGGAAACATGTCAATGGCTCGTTTCTTTTAACACTTATTTCCGGAATACTATTTAGTTTATTAACTATCTCTCATGTTGTTCTGTATTGGTTAGCAGAATATCCGGAATTGCTTTGGTCTTTTTTCTTCGGTCTGATCTTGGCTTCAGTATGGTCAGTCTGTCGGCATATAGATCTATGGGATCGTAATACCTATACCTCCTTTATTGTTGGGGTAGTTACGGCTTACTTTGTTACATCAATGTCTCCTACAAGCTTGGAGGTAACACCGCTGTTTATCTTTCTGTCTGGTATGGTGGCAATTTGTGCAATGATTCTTCCCGGTATTTCAGGAAGTTTTATTCTGTTGCTCTTAGGTATGTATGCGCCGATCTTGATGGCTATTAAAAATTTAGAGTTGGTGACCCTAAGTTTATTTGTTGGTGGCTGTATTGTTGGGTTGTTAAGTTTTTCCCGTGTATTGAGTTGGATGTTTAGTTCTTTCAAAACCACCACCTTTGCACTATTAGGTGGCTTTATGTTGGGCTCGCTTAATAAAGTGTGGCCTTGGAAATATACAACAGCCTATACCATTAATCGGCATGGTGAGGAGATACCTTTAGTGCAAGAAAATATATCTCCGTTTTCCTTTGAGTCGCTTACGGGTGAGCCCGCGTTATTAATGTATTCTTTATTATTGATGATTGTAGGGGTTCTTGTGGTTGTAGTAATTGAAAAAATGGGGCGAAAATCAGAGGTATAGTATTGTGCTGCTAAGATGGTTTTTAGCGTTTACTATAACGGGGTCGCTTGTAGCATGTGGTGGACACACTTATGCGCCCGTTAGTGAACGTGCTGTGCCTGCAGCTATCCATCCGACTACATCAGAATACATTGTTAAAAAAGGGGATACGCTTTATTCCATAGCGTTTCGTTACGGGATGGATTATAGACAACTGGCTGCCTTGAATGGCATTGGCAGCCATTATAGTATTTATCCTGGACAGCCTTTAAGATTAAAGCCAGCGACAGCAGCTTCACGCGAATCAATTGTTCGCGATTCTTCTATAGTGGCTCCTAAGCCTATTATTACGTCTACTCGGCAGAATGTTGTCGCTAATAAGCCTGCATCAAAATCTAAGCCTCAAGCTCAGGCAACAACGAAAACGCAGATTAAGAGTATAGCTAAGACTTCATCTACAGCTAAGCCGCCAGCAAAAACAACAACTACTAAGAGTAAAAATCCCATAATTAAAACAAATTCTTCAGGTAAAATTTACTGGAAGTGGCCGACAAACGGTAAAATCTTAAATACATTTAAAACAAAGGGTGTTATTAATAAAGGGATAGATATTGCTGGGTCAAGAGGTCTGGCGATTAAAGCAGCGGCGTCAGGCAAGGTTGTCTACGCGGGTAATGGCTTGTTAGGTTATGGGAATCTCGTAATTATTGATCACAATCAGCAATTTTTGAGTGCATATGCACATAATAGTCGTGTTTTAGTAAAAGAAAATGATATGGTTAAAACAGGTCAGAAAATTGCTGAGATGGGTAGCAGTGGTGCGGATAGAGTCATGTTACATTTTGAAATACGACGTGATGGGAAACCGGTTGATCCACTTAGGTATTTACCCAAGCGATAGCCAATAATAATAAAAAATCTGTTTTTTTTTTTTTGAATGCGACGTTTAGGGAACGGGTTATGGAGAATATGGATAACGACTGCAAATTGGAGTTGCAGGGTGCTGCTGTAAGCGATGAGCAGCTTCCAGAAAAACCGGATCAGACCACTGTAACATCCGAAGAAAAAAAGGAGCTTTTAAATAGTGGGCGGGGACGCGGTAGCATTGCCCACAAAGATTTGTTAAATGCTAAAAATTTGGATGCGACACAGCTTTATCTGAATGAAATAGGCTTTTCGCCACTTTTGAGTGCAGAGGAGGAGGTTCATTTCTCCCGTTTATCACTTAAGGGCGATGAGTCTGCACGTAAACGAATGATCGAGAGCAACTTAAGATTAGTTGTTAAGATTTCTCGCCGTTATATCAATAGAGGTCTTACGCTGTTAGATCTTATTGAGGAGGGGAATTTAGGATTGATTCGTGCGGTTGAAAAATTTGACCCTGAACGAGGTTTCCGTTTTTCAACTTATGCTACATGGTGGATTCGTCAAACGATTGAACGAGCGATTATGAATCAGACTCGTACAATTAGGCTGCCGATTCATGTGGTTAAAGAGTTAAATGTCTATCTTCGAGCCTCAAGAGAGTTAGCGCACAAATTGGATCATGAGCCTTCAGTTGAAGAAATAGCTGAGCTGGTGGAGAAGCCTGTTGAGAACGTAGAACGTATGATGGGTCTCAATGAACGTGTAACTTCGATTGATACGCCAATGGGTAAAGATTCAGACAAATCTTTACTCGATACCATCCCTGATACTATTTCGACCGACCCTGCTACTTTACTTCAGAACTCCAATATCAGTGGGAATCTGGATAATTGGTTGAATAGCTTGCCTGAGAAGCATGCTGAGGTTTTATCTCGGCGTTTTGGCCTTCGTGGTTATGAAATGAGTACTTTAGAAGAAGTGGGGAGAGAAATTGGTCTGACCCGTGAACGTGTTCGTCAAATTCAAGTTGAAGCGCTGCGTAAACTGCGTGATATTGTCGAAAGAAATGGCTTAAGTGGAGAAGATCTACTTCAGCAATAGATTGTTTTGTATCTCGATAAAAAAACCGCCATTGGCGGTTTTTTGTATTTATTTAACTAATTCCTTTAGTTCGTATAAAAGCTCCAATGCCTGTCGTGGAGAAAGCTCATCAGGCGCTATCTTTTTAAGCTCTTTTACGGCTTTGTGAGTCGGTGCGGAAAACATATCGTTCTGAACCGGTGGTGGCGGTGTTGTCATCTGTGCTGCGACGGTAACATCTTGTTCTAGCTGTAGCAGTTTTGTTTTTGCCTGCTGTATTACTTGCAGCGGTACACCAGCTAGCTGAGCAACCTGTAAACCGTAACTTTGACTTGCTGGGCCCTCTTTGACTTCATGAAGGAAGACAATATGATCATTGTGTTCCACTGCCGTTAAATGCACATTAAATACGCTTGGTGCTTGTTCTGGCAAGCTGGTCAATTCAAAGTAATGGGTTGCAAAGAGTGTAAAAGCGCGGGTTTCACGGGCAAGATTTTCTGCACATGCCCAAGCGAGGGATAAGCCATCAAAGGTGCTGGTACCTCGACCTACTTCATCCATTAATACCAAGCTGCGATCCGTTGCGTTATGCATAATGTTAGCAGTCTCGGTCATCTCTACCATGAAGGTGGATCGACCACCTGCTAAGTCATCGGATGAACCCATGCGGGTGAATATTCGATCAACGATGCCGATTGTTGCCGCACTTGCGGGTACATAGCTTCCTATGTGGGCCAGTAAAGTGATAAGCGCTGCTTGACGCATATAGGTGGATTTACCACCCATGTTCGGGCCGGTGATGATTAACATCTTTCGTTTAGCGTCGAGTTCTAAGTCATTAGAGACAAAAGGATCGTCTAAAACTGATTCAACTACAGGGTGGCGACCCCGTTGAATTTTTATTTGTGGTTCATCCGTCAACGTTGGTGGGACGTAATCAAGTGTTGATGCGCGTTCTGCTAAATTGTTTAAGGTGTCTAGTTCGGCTATAGCGGCTGAGGAATCTTGTAATTCGGCGAGTTCTGTCGCTAAGGTTTCAAGCAGCTCATCATAAAGTGCTTTTTCCCGTGATAGGGCGCGGCTTTTGGCGGATAGGGCCTTGTCTTCGAACTCTTTAAGTTCAGGGGTTATATAGCGCTCTGCGTTTTTGAGTGTTTGGCGACGTATATATTCAGCGGGTAGCTCCGCTTTTTGCGCTTTGCCTATCTCTATAAAATAACCGTGTACTCGGTTATAGCCTACTTTTAAGGTTGGAATACCTGTGCGTTCACGTTCTCGACGCTCAAGTTCAATCAAGTATGCACCAGCATTTTCACTTAAACCGCGTAATTCATCGAGCTCTGTATCAAAACCTTCAGCGATCACGCCGCCATCACGAATAATTACGGGAGGGTTATCAATAATGGCTCGGCTGAGTAAGTTCGCTAAAGTAGGGAACTCTTTAATTGTTTCGGCAAGTTCCGCCACTCTTGGCGCTGTGGTGCCCCGCAGTTGATTTTGAAGGCTAGGCAGTACATTTAATGAATTTCTTAGTCTTTCTAAGTCACGGGGGCGTGCTGAACGAAGGGCTATTCGCGCTAAGATTCGTTCACTATCACCAATATTTTTAAGGTCTTGTTCTATGTTTTCAAAACGATATTCATCTTGAAGCCATTGGATTGAGGCTTGCCGTGCTAAGAGGGCGCTTCTGTCTTGCAACGGTCTATGCAGCCAGCGTCTCAATAAACGACTCCCCATCGGAGTACGGCATTTGTCGATTACTTGGGCGAGTGTATTATCGAATCCGCCTGACAGGTTTTGATCAATTTCTAAATTCTTACGGGTGGCCGCATCTAAAGCGACGCAATCGTTGTGGTGCTCAACTTGGATGCGACGAATGTGGGGGAGTGCGGTTCTTTGGGTGTCTTTCGCGTACTGGAGTAAACACCCCGCTGCGCTGATTGCTACCTTATGCTGTTCGCAGCCAAACCCACCGAGATCTTTGACCTTAAATTGCTGACATAAAAGGTTATGAGCGGTATCGTTCTCAAAGTGCCAAGGTGCTTGGGGCCGTAAGCTTTTATGTGTAGCTAACAAGGTGCCTAGAGGCGTTTCTTCATTGAATAAGGTTTCAGAAGGGCGTAAGCGCTCGAGTTCACTTAAAAGTGAGTCCTGAGTATTAACTTCAAGCAAACTAAAACGGCCTGATGTTATATCGACAATAGCGAGGCCATAAATATCATCAACCTGATTGATAGCGACTAATAGGTTGTCTCGATTTTCGTCTAAGAGTGCTTCATCACTGACGGTTCCCGGGGTGATAATACGGGCAACGGCCCGTTCGACTGGCCCTTTGCTGGTGGCAGGGTCGCCAATCTGCTCGCAGATGACAACGGATTCACCGGCACGGACAATTTTGCCTACATAGGTCTCTGCTGCATGGTACGGGATGCCCGCCATAGGGATGGGTTCCCCGCCTGACTTTCCACGTGCAGTTAAGGAAATATCCAGTAGCTCAGAGGCTTTTTTTGCATCATCATAGAAAAGCTCATAAAAGTCTCCCATCCGATAAAAGACAAGTTGATTAGGATGTTGAGCCTTAATGCGTAGGTATTGCTGCATCATAGGGGTGTGGGTTGGGGATGCTTTGGTAACCATCTGATTATACTGTCTATTTTTGAGTAAGTTAGTTATGTTTAGGTGCAGTTATTAGAGGCATTGTACGTTAAATGGATATGACAACATAGATGCGATTATATATGTGTTCGTGTCTTTCTTTTTGTTGTTTTAGTGAGAAATGAGAATAATAAAAGAGATAAGTTGTGGATAAGTGGAGTCTATATGCAACAGCTAGTATGTGAGATTGCTAAGAAAGCGATCGAAAAGAAAGTAATGATAGCTACTGCAGAATCATGCACCGGTGGTTGGATTGCTCAAGAGATAACAGCCGTGGCGGGTAGTTCTGAGTGGTTTGATCGTGGCTTTGTTACTTACAGTAATCAATCGAAGCAGGAGATGCTAGGGGTATCTGAACAGACCTTAGAGACGTTTGGAGCGGTATCTGAGAATGTGGTGATTGAGATGGCCGAAGGTGTCTTATTACATAGCTCTGCTCAGTTGTCTGTTGTAACAAGTGGAATAGCGGGTCCTGGTGGAGGGAGTGAAGAAAAGCCCGTTGGTACGGTTTGGTTTGCGTGGGCGGTGCATGAAAAGCCGACCCGAACGGCAGTTTTTCAGTTTAATGGGGATCGTGAATCCGTTCGAAAACAAGCGGTTAGGGTTGCGCTTGAAGGAATTTTACATAACTTGACTATCTGAGGGTTGCAATCCAGAAATGTTATGAAATAATACTGTCCATACATACAGTATATTTCAACGTAATGTGAAATAACTTAGACAGGGTTTAAGATGGACGCGAATCGTAAAAAAGCGCTTGATGCAGCATTAGGGCAGATCGAAAGACAGTTTGGTAAAGGCGCAGTCATGCGTATGGGAGATCAGCCAAGAGAGGCAATCCCTGCCGTATCGACAGGGTCTTTAGGGCTGGATATTGCGCTAGGTATAGGCGGATTACCTTATGGTCGTATTGTTGAGATTTATGGTCCAGAATCCTCCGGTAAAACAACACTGACTCTGCAGGTGATTGCCGAAGCACAGAAAGAAGGGAAAACCTGCGCGTTTGTGGATGCTGAGCATGCGTTGGACCCTATCTATGCTGAAAAATTAGGTGTTGATGTAGACAGTTTGCTGGTCTCTCAGCCTGATACAGGTGAGCAGGCGTTAGAAATTACCGATATGTTAGTGCGCTCAAATGCGGTGGATGTGATTATTGTTGACTCCGTAGCTGCTTTAACACCTAAAGCCGAAATTGAAGGTGATATGGGTGATACTCATGTTGGCTTGCAGGCACGTTTGATGTCCCAAGCTCTGCGTAAGCTGACAGGCAATGTTAAAAATTCAAACTGTCTATTAGTCTTTATTAATCAGATCCGTATGAAAATCGGTGTGATGTTCGGTAATCCTGAAACTACAACAGGTGGTAATGCGCTTAAATTTTATTCCTCTGTACGTTTGGATATACGCCGCACAGGAGCGGTTAAGTTGGGAGATGAGGTTATTGGCAACGAGACACGTGTTAAAGTTGTAAAAAACAAAGTATCACCTCCTTTCCGTCAGGCTGAGTTTCAAATTATGTATGGTAGGGGTATCTACCATATGGGTGAGGTAATTGATCTCGGCGTTAAAGAGAAGCTTGTTGATAAGTCTGGTGCATGGTACGCATATAATGGCGATAAAATTGGTCAAGGTAAGGCTAATGCTGCGAAGTTTTTAGAAGAAAATCGTGAAATCGCTAATGAAATTGAAACTGAATTACGTAAACGTTTATTGGCAGCTGCTCCTGCAGAAAAGGAAGAGAGTGATTCTTCTGAGAATCTTGATCTTATTTAATAATAGACTAGGTTAAGATTAAGGCCTCCCTCACTTAGTGATGGAGGTCTTTTTTGTTTCAATGCCTAGAGCTTGCTAAAGGCAATGTCATGGATAGAGAAATTACTAAAAAAGATGTATGGAATAGAGCGATAGTTCTACTCGCGCGGCGTGAATACTCTAAAGGTGAACTGCGAAAGAAGCTGTTGTTAATATCGGGTGATATAGACGTTGAATCTGTATTGAATGACTTGGAATTGGCGGGTTATCAATCAGATTTGAGATTTGTTGAAAGCTTTATACGTATGAGGGTGTCTCAAGGGCATGGTCTGATGCGTATTCGTTTTGATCTTAAGCGTAAGGGTGTTGATGAAGCGCTTATCGAGGAGGTCTTAGAGGCGAGTGAAGTTGATTGGTTTGAGCTAGCGTTTGAGTTATATGAGCGCAAATATGCAATATCGTCTAAGCCCTTGGATTATAAGGAGCGTGCAAGAAGAGTTCGTTTTATGAGTCAACGTGGTTTCTCATTTGATGAAATTCAATATGCTGAAAATGAAGTGTTAAAAAATACAAATTAACGCATAAATTAGGTATGTAGGTTATAGATCCCCATTAATCGTCCTATTAATGGTCATTAATTCAAAAATATTCGAACAATTTCAGTACAGGATATATACTATGGCGCCCATATTTGTGGTTACTTTTTTCTGTCGTGGCTATTAGACGGTCATTTGGCAGGTTTACTGGAACGGACACGCATACGGTTCATCTAATGAAATACATGACAAGTGCTGAAATTCGCCAAGCTTTTTTAGATTATTTTAATAAGCAAGGCCATGAGGTTGTAGCGAGTAGCTCCCTCATTCCTGCCAATGATCCTACATTGATGTTTACCAATGCGGGCATGGTTCAGTTTAAGGATGTTTTCCTCGGTAGCGACAAACGAAGCTATTCTCGTGCTACCAGTTCTCAGCGTTGTGTACGAGCCGGCGGGAAGCATAATGACTTAGAGAATGTAGGCTATACCGCTCGACATCATACATTTTTTGAGATGTTGGGTAATTTTAGCTTTGGTGACTATTTTAAGCGTGATGCTATTCAGTTTGCTTGGAGCTTTCTCACTGAAGTGATGGGGCTGCCAAAAGAGCGATTATGGGTCACGGTTCATCATTCAGATGCTGAAGCTGAGAAAATTTGGAAAAATGAGATCGGTGTTGATCCTGAGCGTTTTTCTAAATTGGATGAAGATAATTTTTGGTCTATGGGCGATACCGGCCCTTGCGGTCCTTGTACTGAGATCTTTTTTGATCATGGTGAAGATGTTTGGGGGGGGCCTCCAGGCAGCCCTGAAGAAGATGGTGATCGTTACATCGAAATCTGGAACGTTGTATTTATGCAATACAACCGCAGTGCTGACGGTGAAATGACGCCGTTACCTAAGCCATCCGTAGATACGGGGATGGGTTTAGAACGTATAGCGGCAATCATGCAGGGCGTCCATTCAAACTATGAGATTGATTTGTTTCAGAGCTTACTTAAGTCAACGGCAGAGGCTGTAGGCGTGAGTGATCTTGATAATAAATCATTACGTGTAATTGCCGATCATATTCGTTCTTGTTCGTTTCTTATTGTTGATGGTGTTTTGCCTTCTAACGAAGGTGCCGGTTATGTATTGCGACGTATTATCCGTCGCGCTGTTCGTCACGGCAATAAGTTGGGGGCAAGTGGTCCTTTCTTTAATCAATTAGTGACAGCGCTTGTTAAGGAAATGGGCGAAGCCTATCCAGAATTAAAAGAGAAGCAATCTCAAGTGGAGCGCGTTCTTCTAAAAGAGGAAGAGCAGTTTGCGAAGACGTTAGATCACGGTATGCGTATACTACAGGAAGCGATTGAGCAGTTAGATGGCTCAGAAATTCCAGGAGAAACGATCTTTAAGTTATACGACACTTATGGTTTCCCATTTGACTTAACTGCCGATGTTGCACGTGAACATGAGCTAAGTGTTGATGAAGCAGGTTTTGAGCGGGCAATGGAAGCCCAGCGTGAACGTGCGCGTGCAGCTGGAAAGTTCTCAGTAGATTATAACGATGCGATCCGTCTTGACGGTTCGACTGACTTTACTGGCTATGAACGATTGAATGATACAGCCACGGTTGTAGCGTTATTCTCTGACGGAAGTGAAGTGCAGCAGCTTGCTGAAGGTCAGCAGGCTATTGTTGTACTAGATAAAACACCGTTCTACGCTGAATCGGGTGGTCAAGTAGGCGATAGCGGCGTTTTAACGTCAAATACTGCTCGTTTTGATGTGGCTGACTGCACTAAAGAGGGTAAAAATCACCTCCATCATGGTGTATTAACCTCAGGTTCATTGACTGTAGGTGATCATATTTTACCTGAAGTAGACGCGGTACGCCGTCAAGCGATTGCCTTGAATCATTCAGCTACCCATCTATTGCATGCGGCACTTTCCACTGTATTGGGGGGGCACGTGCAGCAAAAAGGCTCTCTTAATGATGAAGAGCGTTTACGCTTCGATTTTTCTCATTTTGAAGCGATGACGGCTGAGCAGATAAGTGAAGTTGAGCGTCTTGTTAATGAGCAGATTCGCCAGAATTCAGAAGTTGTTACTGAAATCATGGGAATAGATGCAGCTAAAGAGAAAGGCGCAGCGGCATTGTTCGGTGAAAAATACGATGAGACCGTTAGAGTCCTAACTATGGGAGGGGACTTCTCCATCGAGCTTTGTGGTGGTACTCATGCTAAGCGTACTGGTGATATAGGTTTATTAAAAATTGTATCTGAAAGCGGTGTAGCTGCAGGCGTTAGACGTATTGAAGCAGTCACAGGTTTAGGCGCTCTTAACTGGTTGAACGAAACAGATTTAACTTTGTCTACTGTTTCAGCGTTAGTTAAAGGTTCGCGCGAATCTGTTATTGATAAAGTTAAAGGATTGTCTGAGCGAAATCGTCAGTTAGAAAAAGAGCTGGAGCAATTGAAAACTAAGTTGGCTTCAGCGGCGGGCTCAGATCTTCTTGGCTCTGCAATAGAGGTTAGCGGCGTTAAGGTGCTTGCGGCTCAATTAGAAGGTGTAGAAGCCAAAGCACTACGTGACACGATTGATCAGTTGAAAAACAAGTTAGGTAGTGGCGTGGTCGTATTAGCTACTGTGCAGGATGGCAAGATCGCTTTAGCAGCCGGTGTTACTAAGGAACTGACAAGTCAAATTAAAGCGGGCGATATCATCAAAGACCTGACGGGTAAAATTGGTGGTAAAGGCGGTGGTCGTCCTGATTTTGCGCAGGGTGGTGGTACGGATTTAGATGCATTGTCTGCTGCGCTTGGTTCAGTAGAAGATCTTGTTAAGGCAGCGGTTTAATCTGCTCGTAGGGTATTAATTATGGCGCTGTATGTACAAAAATACGGTGGTACATCCGTAGGTAGTGTTGAGCGGATTGAAGCTGTGGCTGAAAAAGTGCAAGGCTTCAAGCAGCAGGGGCATGACATCGTTGTTGTTGTGTCTGCGATGAGTGGTGAGACTAATCGTCTTATCGGCTTAGCTAAAGAGATACAGCCGCAAACACCAAGTCCTCGTGAGATGGATGTGCTGCTCTCTACAGGTGAGCAGGTAACTATAGCTCTACTCTGTATGGCGCTAGAGAAAAGAGGTGTTCCTGCGCGTTCTTATACGGGTAGTCAGGTTAAAATTTTAACTGACTCTTCCCATATGAAAGCGCGGATAGAGGATATAGAAGTCTCATCTATGCAAGCTGATTTGGCTGAGGGGCGTGTTATTGTTGTTGCCGGTTTCCAAGGTGTTGATGTTGACGGCAATATCACGACTTTAGGTCGTGGAGGTTCTGATACGACGGGTGTCGCATTAGCTGCGGCATTAAAGGCTGACGAATGTCAGATCTATACTGACGTTGATGGCGTATACACTACTGATCCTAGAGTTGTTAGTGGGGCGCAGCGCTTAGATGTGATCACCTTTGAGGAGATGCTAGAAATGGCCAGCCTTGGTTCAAAGGTGCTGCAGATTCGCGCGGTTGAGTTTGCTGGAAAATATAAGGTTCCCTTGAGAGTGCTGCATAGTTTTCAAGATGGGCCGGGTACGTTGATTACCATAGAGGATGAGTCAACTGTGGAAAAACCAATTATTTCAGGTATTGCGTTTAATCGTGATGAAGCAAAACTAACGGTTATGGGAGTACCTGATATACCAGGTGTGGCTTCCAAAATATTAGGTCCAGTTAGTCGTGCAAATATAGAAGTTGATGTGATCGTGCAGAATGTTGCTGCGGATAACACAACGGATTTTACTTTCACTGTGCATCGCAATGATTACGATGTTGCGCGTAGCGTGCTTGAGAAGGCCTCAGAGGCGCTTGGGGCCCGTGAGGTGGTGGGAGATAACAAAATTGCCAAAGTTTCTATTGTGGGCGTTGGTATGCGCTCTCATGCGGGAGTGGCAAGTAAAATGTTTGATGCTTTGGCAGAAGAGAATATTAATATTCAGATGATATCTACCTCTGAAATTAAGGTTTCTGTTGTTATTGCTGAAAAGTATCTAGAGCTGGCAGTACGTGCTTTGCACTCTGTTTTTGAGCTAGATACGAACAACTCTGTAAGTGAAAAATAGAACTTATAGTGAGAAGCTAGTCTATAGTTAGGTTAGCGTTATTATATGGGCAACGTATTGGCAGGGTATTGGATGAATGCCGGTGTGTAGGTTGTTTTTTTTGAGCAAGCTGGCCTTGGATGTACAAAGGAGATTCTAAAGCATGTTAATTCTTACTCGTCGTGTAGGCGAAACTTTAATGGTTGGTGACGAAGTCACTGTTACAGTCCTTGGTGTGAAGGGTAATCAGGTTCGTATAGGTGTAAATGCGCCTAAAGATGTGTCTGTTCACCGGGAAGAAATCTATCAGCGTATCCAACGTGAGAAGGAAGAAGAGGGAAATCAGTAATAAATTTAAATCTTTTCTTTCCTTTTTAAAATCAGTTAGGTATATTACGCGCCGTTGTTGGTGAGCTGGCCGAGTGGCTGAAGGCGCGCCCCTGCTAAGGGCGTATAGGAGAAATCTTATCTAGGGTTCGAATCCCTAGCTCACCGCCATTTGATTAAGCGCCCGTAGCTCAGCTGGATAGAGTACCTGGCTACGAACCAGGCGGTCAGAGGTTCGAATCCTCTCGGGCGCGCCACTTCAAAAAATATTTCAGATATGCGCCCGTAGCTCAGCTGGATAGAGTACCTGGCTACGAACCAGGCGGTCAGAGGTTCGAATCCTCTCGGGCGCGCCACTTCAAAAAATATTTCAGATATGCGCCCGTAGCTCAGCTGGATAGAGTACCTGGCTACGAACCAGGCGGTCAGAGGTTCGAATCCTCTCGGGCGCGCCATCTAAACCTAAGCTGTATATGTATATCCCTTCGTTTTATAATAACCATTCATATTCCTTTATATTGTTGAGCTCCCCGCTATGAAGTTCTCTATTCGTTTATTTCCAGAAATTACTATTAAAAGCCGTCCGGTACGCAAACGTTTGATTCAGCGATTACAGAGTAATCTGCAGAATATGATGCGTCGTGTTGACGAGCAGATTAAAGTGCGTGGTCATTGGGATAAGCTCGATGTGGTTTGTGACGGAGCCAATGCAGATACGATTGCTCAGGTTGTTGATCTTATGCAACGTACGCCGGGTATTCATAGCTTTGTAGAAGTGACAGAGTATCCGCTGGGCGATTTTCACGATATATACGAAAAAGCTCATGCTATTTATGCAGATGAGTTGAGGGGCAAAACGTTTAAGGTACGTGTGAAGCGCTCAGGCAAACACGAGTTTCGTTCTATTGATGTTGAACGTTATGTAGGGGGTGGGCTTAATCAGCACTCAGAAGCCCTTGGAGTGGATGTGCATAAACCTGATCTTTATGTGGATTTAGAAATTCGTAACGACAAGCTGCATGTGGTTACGAATACTTACAAAGGTCTTGGCGGTTTTCCGCTCGGTACACAAGAAGCGACCTTGTCTTTAATTTCAGGTGGATTTGATTCCATTGTTGCCAGCTACATGTCCATGCGACGTGGCTGTAAAACCCATTTTCTTTTCTTCAACTTAGGTGGGCATGCACATGAGATTGGTGTGAAACAAGTTGCCCTGTATTTATGGCAGCGATATGGCTCCTCTGCGCGGGTTAAGTTTATTACCATCCCGTTTGATGAAGTTATAGGTGAAATTCTTCAGTCCGTTCATCATTCACATATGGGTGTTGTTCTTAAGCGCATGATGATGAGGGCTAGCGAGCAGGTCTCAGATCGTATGGGGATAGATGCTTTAGTAACAGGCGAAAGTATTGCTCAAGTCTCTAGTCAAACGTTACCTAATTTGGCGATTATTGATGCTGCGACAGAGAAGCTCGTGGTAAGGCCGCTGATAACAATGGATAAGCAAGATATTATCGATATAACGCGTGAAATCGGTGCTTATGATTTTGCTAAAAATATGCCTGAATACTGCGGAGTTATCTCTGATCGTCCGACGACGTGCGCTAAGAAAGACCGCGTCGAGAAGGAAGAGTCAGATTTTGACTACGAAGTGCTAGAAAGGGCCTTGGAGCGCCGCCAGGTTATCAGTATCGACGAGATTGTTGAAGACGTAAATATTCATGCGGAAGTTGAGGCCTTAACCAACGTCGGTGCCAATCAAGTTGTCGTTGATATTCGTGCGCCCCATGAGCAGGAAAAGAAACCCTTGAATATTCCGGGATGTGAAATTCAGTTGGTACCCTTTTTTGCTCTATCCACCGCGGCAGATGGCTTTTCTGAAGACAAAGATTATCTACTATACTGTGAGAAAGGTGTGATGAGTCAGATGCATGCCCACCAAATGCAAGAGCGGGGTTTCAGTAACGTAAAAGTGTACCGCCCAGGTGTAGCCGAAAAATAGGGCTGTTTTTTAGTTTAAGCGGCAGTGTGCCTATGTTTTTGGGTATTATGCCGTTAATTAGATGAATTTTGATCTCAATTTATTGCCAGAAATAGACTTTTCGGGTTTAATTGTGGTCCATTTGCAACCAGTGCATTCGCTAGTGAACGTTTATAATTTATAAACGGATCAAAAGTCGCTTACTAAGCGAATGGGTTTCGATAAGTACAGGAGCATCCATAAGATGGAAAATCTGCTATCAGAAGGCCTAGAATTAATGGCCTTTGGTATGGGATTCGTATTTGTATTTCTAACTTTGTTGGTATTCACAACTTCGGGAATGTCAAAAGTAGTTAGCAAGTATTTCCCAGAAACACCTGCTAAGCCGAAAGCAAAAAAAGCTGCACCAACAGCTGCTACGGCTAGTAATGATGAGTTGATAGCTGTAATGACAGCTGCTGTTCATAAATACCGTTCATAAACAAAGAACGGATAAATAAAGAATAATCTGCATTAATCGACAGAAGGCCATTACCCATGACCGACGCTAAGAAACCACTTGGTATTACCGACGTAGTTTTACGTGACGCACATCAGTCACTTTTTGCTACGCGTATGCGAGTTGAAGATATGCTGCCGATCGCGGAAAAGCTGGATAAAGTAGGCTTTTGGTCCCTAGAAAGCTGGGGCGGCGCAACATTTGACTCATGTATTCGTTTTATCGGAGAAGATCCGTGGGAACGTATCCGTCTGCTTAAGCAGGCAATGCCAAATACTAAACAGCAGATGCTTCTGCGTGGACAGAACCTGCTCGGTTATCGTCATTACGCCGATGATGTTGTAAACAAATTCGTTGAGCGTGCTGCAACCAATGGTGTTGATGTGTTCCGTATCTTTGATGCGATGAACGATCCACGCAACCTTGAAACAGCGATTAAAGCTGTTAAGGCAACTGGTAAGCATGCTCAAGGCACAATCTCTTTCACAAAAAGCCCTGTTCATACCACAGATATGTGGGTTGAATATGCAAAAACGTTAGAAGATAAAGGTGCCGACTCTATTGCGATCAAAGATATGTCAGGTATCTTGACGCCTTATGATGCATTTGATCTGGTTTCCCGTCTTAAGGCGCAAACGGATCTAGAAGTTCAGCTACATGCGCACGCTACATCAGGATTGTCAGATATGACAATCCTGAAGGCAGTAGAAGCGGGTATTGACCGTGTTGATACAGCCATCTCTTCTATGTCGATGACTTATGGTCATACGGCTACAGAGTCTGTAGTTGCTGCCTTAGCCGGTACAGATCGCGATACAGGCCTTGATCTGCTACAACTTGAAGAGATAGCAGCTTACTTCCGTGATGTGCGTAAAAAATACGCTAAATTTGAAGGTTCTCTACGTGGAACCGATTCTCGTATCCTTGTTGCTCAAGTACCTGGTGGCATGTTGACTAACATGGAAGGCCAGCTGAAAGAGCAAGGCGCTGCTGATAAGTTTGACGATGTGTTGGCAGAGATTCCACGAGTACGTGAAGATCTAGGCTGGATCCCGTTGGTAACACCTACGTCTCAAATCGTAGGTACGCAAGCGGTGATTAACGTCCTTATGGGCGAGCGTTACAAAACTATCTCTAAAGAAGTTCAAGGTATCCTTAAAGGTGAGTATGGTGCAGCTCCTTCATCATACAATGTAGAACTTCAGACGCGTGTTTTAGATGGCGGCGAAGAGATAACTTGCCGTCCTGCTGATCTACTTGAGCCAGAAATGGATAAGCTTGTTGCTGAGTTGAAAAATCTAGCAACTGAAAAAGGCATCAACCTAACGACTGGTGAGAACGAGATTGACGATGTTCTAACCTATGCGTTATTCCCACAGATTGGCCTTAAATTCCTTGAGAATCGTAATAATCCTGATGCATTTGAACCTGCACCAACATTAGAGGACGCACTAGCGATGTCTGCACCTAAGAAATCTGGATCAGAAGTTTACACAATCACTGTTAACGGTCAGAACTACGTTGTACAAGTGGCTGAAGGCGGAGATATCTCAGCTGTAGCACCCGCATCTGCTGCGCCAGCTGCTGCTCCTGCTCCTGCCGGCGAAGGTGAAGATATTCCTGCACCGCTAGCGGGTAACATTTGGAAGGTTGAAGTGTCTGCAGGACAGGCGGTTCAAGAGGGTGATGTACTTGTTATCCTAGAAGCGATGAAAATGGAAACGGAAGTACGTGCAGCACGCGCAGGTACTGTTGTGTCTGTTGACGTGAGCGAAGGTGACGCTGTTCAGGTTGGCGATTCTTTGCTGACACTGGCGTAAGGTATTCTAGATGGAAAAGTTAACCCAACTGTTTACAGCCTCAGGTATTTATAATATCACGGGCGGCCAGTTCATCATGATTTTGGTTGGCTTGTTGCTATTGTTTCTAGCCATTCGAAAGAACTTTGAACCTTTATTGCTAGTGCCTATTGGCTTTGGCGGCATTAT
Source organism: Neptuniibacter marinus (assembly GCF_001597725.1). Lineage (GTDB taxonomy): Bacteria > Pseudomonadota > Gammaproteobacteria > Pseudomonadales > Balneatricaceae > Neptuniibacter > Neptuniibacter marinus. The sequence continues at coordinate 39,670 of NZ_LUTR01000015.1, read as the reverse complement.
GGCAAATATCCCTGAAGCGGGACTTGCTTATTCTGCAGTTGAAAACGCAGTGCATTTTGCTGTACCTGAAGTGTTGAACTCGCTTGCAGGTGCGCTCAATATAGCTAGTACAGACCCTCATGAGATTCTTCATGCTTACCATGGTGCATCAGCTGCTGAGCATACGGCTGCAGTTTATGCGGCTCAAGATAGCGGTTATAACAACGGAATGTTGTATAACTTCTATACGGTTGCTATTGCTTCGGGTGCCGCACCATTGCTGATCTTTATGGGCGTAGGGGCGATGACTGATTTTGGTCCCTTGTTGGCTAACCCTAAAACACTGTTCTTAGGTGCTGCTGCGCAATTTGGTATCTTTGCGACTGTATTAGGGGCTGTTGGCCTAACAACGCTGGGTGTTATGGACTTTAACATTCAGGAAGCCGCTGCTATAGGTATCATTGGCGGTGCTGATGGACCAACAGCAATCTATGTGACGAGCTTGCTTGCTCCTCATTTACTTGGTGCAATTGCGGTAGCTGCATACTCCTATATGGCGCTCGTTCCCCTGATTCAGCCGCCTATCATGAAAGCTTTAACTACAGAAGCTGAACGTAAGATCGCAATGCATCAGCTACGTCATGTGAGCAAGACTGAGAAGATTCTTTTCCCAATCTTACTACTTGTACTTGTTGCCTTGTTACTGCCTGATGCTGCTCCATTATTGGGTATGTTCTGCTTTGGTAATTTAATGCGAGAGTGTGGTGTTGTTGATCGTTTAAGTGATACTGCACAAAATGCACTTATTAACATTGTTACTATCTTCTTGGGCTTATCTGTTGGTTCTAAATTGTCTGCAGATAAGTTCCTCGATTTCCAGACGCTTGGTATTCTGTCTTTGGGTATTGTGGCGTTTGGTATTGGTACTGCCTGTGGTGTTATCATGGCTAAGATCATGAACAAAATGGCAGGTGGTAACGCTATTAATCCTCTGATTGGATCAGCTGGTGTATCAGCTGTACCTATGGCAGCACGTGTATCAAATAAGATCGGTCTTGAGTCGAACCCTCAAAACTTCCTTCTGATGCATGCTATGGGGCCAAACGTAGCGGGTGTAATTGGATCTGCAGTGGCTGCGGGTGTAATGATTAAGTTTGTAAGTTAAGCTTATTTCAAGACGATAAAAGTAAGTCATTAAAAAGGCTGCCACTTGGCAGCCTTTTTTTGTTGATCTTGGTGTTAATGTCCCGAAAGAACTTCGATATGAGCTTGTACGCTAAAGGCGAGCGATATTGGGTTATAACCGCCCTCTAAAATAGACACTATGCGATTCTTACTATATGTCTTTGCCGCATCCATCAAAAACTGAGTGACCCAGCGATAGTCCTCTTCATTTAGTTTTATATCTGCCATTGGGTCTTCATGATGGGCATCAAAGCCTGCAGAGATGATGATCATATCGGGCTTATGTGCTTGTATCGCAGGTAACCATCTTGATTCAACCAATTTGCGGAACACCATGCCATCACTATGGGCTTCCATAGGGCAGTTTATGATATTGTCTCGCTGGATATCGCTATAGCGTTTGGGATAGAAAGGGTGCTGAAAGGTCGAGCACACTAGCACTTCAGGCCTGTCTTTAAATATATCAACGGTCCCGTTTCCTTGATGGACGTCAAAATCAAAGATCGCCACGCGTTCTATACCTGGCTGCTGTAAGGCATGCATGGCAGCAATTGCCGCATTGTTATAAAAGCAGAACCCCATAGGGTTATTATGCTCTGCATGATGCCCAGGCGGACGTACAGCGCAGAATGCGTTTTGAGCTTTGCCTGCAATTACCCTGTTTGTGGCTAATATAGCTGATCCGGCTGCTAAGCTTGCTGCATGTAATGAGTCTGGGCATAGGGCGGTATCTTCATCGGTATAGATAACACCTTGTTCAGGAAGTTTCATTTCTAAACGCTTTTGATGGAGATGGGCATGAACTAATTGGATCTGTTCAGGGAGGACGTGAACGGATTGAATCTGTTCAAGTTCTTGCATCAGCCCTGTTTTTTCCAGTACTTTCTTAATGGCGACAAGGCGAATAGGGCTTTCTGGATGCTCTGGCCCCATATTATGTAAGCCACAATCATCATGTGTGATAAATGCTGTAGTCATAAGTATCTATTTTTATATGTTTTTATGTAGTGTACCTGAAACCTATAGATGAAGAACTCATCATATTGTATCAATACTCCCAGATTACGCTCAGTGGGAGCGGTTTTTCTTGATCTGGGTCATGCGCGTTTAGTTGTTCTCCCTATAAGATAGTCAACACAGCATAGAACTGTCTTGGCACCAAGTGTTTCACCCTACGCTTGGTGCTTTTTTTGTTTTCAGTAAATGCTTTTGTCTTGAGGCCTCCGCTTTTATACTGCATACATATATGTAACTTTATCGCGGATGGTTGAGTGGCCAAAGTAGATTATTCTGACAAAAAAGTGTTGCTGATTGAAAGTAGTGGCAACATGCGTGCAACAATCTTCTATATGCTAAGAAGCTTAGGAGTAGTGAATCTTAAAGCCATCACTATTAATGAGCGAGTCCTATCCGAAATATCCGAAAATAACTACGATGTTATTCTGCTCGGTCATAACATAAATGACAGTGTTGCCGGTATTCAAATTCTTGAAGAGTGCCGCTATCTTGGTTATATAAAACCAAGTGCGTGCTGGGTTTTTATGACCAGCGATTCGTCGCAAGAAGTTATTTTGCATGCAATTGATAGCCGCCCTGATGAGCTTATTATGAAGCCTTTCTCAATCGATGAGCTTAAGCATCGATTAGATAGCATCTTGTTTCGTAAAACCATTTTTAAACCCATTGACGATGCGCTTGAGATTGGAGATTACCCTACGGCTATAAATTACTGCAAAAATAACTTTGCTAGTTATGATGCCGAATATGATGAAGCACAGTTAATTTTATCGCGTTTATTAACTCAGTTTGGTAAATCGCAGGAAGCTGCCAAAATTGCAGAAAAGCTCTATTGGAAAGGCCATGATAAAGAAGCGGGCTTGTGTTGGGCACAGGCGCTTCTAGCGCAAGGTAATATTGAAGAAGCGCAGCGATTGTTAAATGAGCTGATTAGTGAATACCCTTTATTTATTGTTGCTTACGACCTTTTAGCTTCTAGTCATGAGAAAAATGGTGATCTTGAATTAGCCTGTGAAACAGTAAATGAAGCCACTCAAAGGTCGCCATTGGGTATCCCTCGCCAAATGGAATTGGGTCGTTTAGCTACCCAAACAAAAAAACTCGACCTCGCTGGAGGTGCTTATAAAAAGTCGATCGCATTAGGTCGGCATAGTTGTTATAAGTCCCCAGAACCGTATTTACGTCTAGCAAATGTAAAGCGGATAGAGCTTTCGGCAGCAGAAGGTAATGCAGAAATAGGGCTTCATAATGAGTTTGAAAGCATAATTGAACAGGCTTATAAAACCTTTCCTGAAGATCATCTGTTAAAAGTAAAAGCGTCATTGCTAAAAAGTGAGATGTATAACCAACTTGGTGATACTGAAGCGGCAAGTAAATGCACACGTGATGCTCAGAGAGCTAATTCGGAGCTATCCACACCGTTAAACTTAGAACGTGAACTACTCAATGTAATGGGTGATGCTGTACCGCTGATCGAGCCTGAGAAGACGAAGCGTGTAACACCTGCGGTCAGTAAAAAACATGACCCTGAGATGAGTGTTAAAGTGAATCGCTTAGGTGTTAAGCATTACCTCTCAGGTAAAATGCCTCAAGCCCTCAAGTACTTTGGTCTAGCGACCGAATATGACACGACTAACGTCAATGCCTTGCTTAACTTGGCTCAACTTTTTCTTGAGTCGGCGAGAGACAGCGTAGATAAGCGCGCAGAGCGCTTAAAAATGGTAGAGCGTTATTTAAAATTATCGAGCCGATTGGTTTCTGATGGCGTTGAGAAAGATAAATACCACCGATTGCAACACTACTTAGAAGAAGGGGTAGATAAGATACCTGATGGATCTTTGGGGAACCTTATACGCTAATCTGTTGCTGTAGTCGTAGATGTTTTCGGACTTAAAGTTGAAGAAATGGTGTCCCAGAGAGGAACTGGTTCCATTAGTTTTCTAATTAGCTGATATTATATTGAGTTAGTGGCTTACCTTTTTATGCTTCAAAACGAAATTAAATTTAAGCAGCTTCTTGCCGAACTTTTACTTGAAGAGGCTTTTGTCGTTCTGACTGATACTGAAGGTTGAAGCGAAACCCTAATCTAGCGAGAAAGCCGATAAGCGCGTCTGAGGAAAATTTGTCCACTTTTCCGCAAAGTAGATCACTTACTCTCGGTTGCGGTATGCTAAGCGCTGCGGCTGCTTCGGCTTGTTTCCATGATTTCTGTTTGATGATTTTCCTTATAACAAGCATTAAGTCAGCTCTGAATGCTAAGTCAGCTGCATCAGCTTGATCATCATTTATCGCCTCAAAAATGTTTTCGTATTGTAGGCGTTCCATAATAGTTTCCCTGAGCAAAATTAAGTGTCTTACTTAATATATATAATTTTATATATTTTTGTGTTGAAAAAAATTCATAGTCATTTTGAACAAAATTGTTAAGCGGCAATATTTAACGCTTTTTCTTTGTCTTTCTGCTTGTTTTACGTGTGCCCGCCTGCTTTGCTAACGTTTTTGCTTCTTGCATAGCAAGTCTGACTTCTTCCATCATGTCCTTATGACGTTTTTTTGCTGTGTCCATCGCTCTTCGGTCGACGCCGTTTGTTGTTTTTACAAAAGCATGGAGGATAAACACCGTATCAAGGTATTTTGCGCAATATACGGTTCGGTAGGCAGGGCTACCATTTTCTATGAGCTCTATGGCACCGGTGCCAACAGATGGTGAAATATCCTTGAAATCGGAGAAGGGGTCTTCATTTTGACATACAGCATTAAGGTCAGTAGAAAATTGCTGCTTTATTTCGTCAGGTAATGCTTGAAATTCACGCTTAGCTGCTGCATTAACGAATTTAAAATTTTTTGCCACAGGCCTTCCTTAGCTGTTTAAAAAAGGACTTTATTGTACAGCGTAAGTGGAAGTTAGCCATTGCTTAATCTAAGAGTAATGTTCATCAAGAAAAGTGGTAGCAAAAGTGATTTCTAGTACTTTTCAGTAGTTCGTAGTGTTCTTTTGTAGTTTGTAGTATTTAAAATAGAAGTGCGAAGACTATAATACGACTTTGTATTTTATGGCGTGTAAAGGAATACATAATGAATGCACCAGCACCTGTTGTAGCAACATTTACTGAAGCGGTTAGAGAATCTATTCAGATCGAAAGCTTTATCTATCATATTATTCGGAAAGATGTTGATGAGCCTGACTATAATGACCAAGTATCTCTGAGCTCCGAACAGAAAGCTTTTTTCGAAAACTGCATTCGCAGTGCATGCGATGGAACTCAGTTTATTTTTAGTGATCCTGATAACAATACCTGCAAGAGTGATTGCGAGGTGTTACTTGATGATGTGCCTGCTCAGCTAAAGCCAATCTCTAGGCGTTTAGCGGGTCGTTTCTTTAGCGCGCATAACAAGTCGATGAGTGAGGGAGTCTTTATAGTCTCTGTTTTCTCTGTATTGTTAAATAATGTCAGGCACAATCTGTTAGCCTTTTTAAAGGTTGACTATTCCACCGTATATCAACAGCAAGTTGCACAGGTGAACGGTGAGCAAATTGTATCTCTGACAAGAGTTATGGATTCCCTTGCAGATAGCCCTAGAGCTTTGCAAAAATGGGCAGTTGTTGATCCTGCAAGTACTTTTGCATGGAACGTTTTAGCGCTCCAGCGAGATACGGCATCAGCCAAAAAAGACACAGAAGTTGCGATCTCCAGTTATTTTAAAAACTTCCTTCAAGTAACAGTCCGCGAAAATGCCTCAACTCTAACCAAGAATACAGTCAGTGGTGTGAATGAGTGGGCAAAGGGCTTGCCTGATCTACCTGAGGATATGGGGCGATCTGATTTTAAAGCAAGGGCAATTAACTATTTTGAAAATGCTGATTCATTCAATACTGATGAGTTTGTTAATCGTGTTCTAGGTGCGTATACCTCTGAGGGAATGACAGATGCAGAAAAAGCTGAGAGAGAACAGCTAAAAGTAGCCCATGAGGCATCTTTAAGGGATCTATTGGCAGAAAAAGGAATTGCTGGTCAGGTTTTTGACGCTCGCCCAGATTCAATACCTAAAAATTCACGTACGACCACTCTTAAAACTAGTACAGGAGTTAAAGTCAGTTTTCAGGGCACGCGTAAGAGTAATAATATTGAGGTTGCTCAAATTGGTAATGAACAAGTAATAACGATTCGTACTGTGCAATTGGATGAAGCCTGATTATGTTAGCTGGGACGCTCGAAGCATTAAGTGATCTGCGATCTATCTCAGATGTTACTGAGTTAGAGGATCGTGTTGAATTTACTTTTGCTGCTGCTGATCTAGATTGTGCGAACTGTGACTTTAAGGCCTTGATGGATGAAGGGATTTTGGTGTTAACGATTGATGGTGATCGTGCCGAGGAGTGGCAAGATATTGCGGCTGCTCCATATGGAAGCTGCAATGTAAATCTATTTAAAAATGAATTTATTGATTCACAATTAAACCGATTACCGAATTCTACGAATCTGTTGTTTTTTTCAATCGATTTTTTTAAAGAGTGGTTGCAGGATCTCCCGTCTCCGTTTGATGCAAATCATCCGTTCTACCGCAGCGATAAAGTTTCAGTATGGTTGAATGGAGTTGATGAAGCGTATGTCGGAGAGCATTTATCAATTTTGCCTGTTCAGGAAAATTTGAATGTTGAAGAGTTGAATGCGTATGAGGCAGATCTTCCTCCTGATGAAAGTATAAGGGCGCAAGTACATGTGCTTGCAGATTACTCTGTAAAAATTCAGCCCTCTTGTTTCAGGTTGCCAGATTCTGCATTTGGGCAAGAATGTTTGAGTTATGTCTTTGCTTGTTATCAGGAATTACTTGTTAGTTGTCTTGTTAAAGAGTTTTACTCCCGTGATAAGGTTGTTGTTGCTGGTATTAAAAGGATCACTATAGCTTTGTCCGGAGAAGGGGCTGTAGAGGGCATAGAGAGTTTACATCGTTTAGAGAAATGTGTTCGCTGGGTTTATGCAGAGCGTACAGAAACACGCTTACTGTTGCTCATGGATAGACTGAGTTTGGACTTGCCAGAAGATAATGGCTTGTTGCCCTCTCTTTATCCACACCTTGAACAGGCGCTAGAGCAAGCACAATGGCGCTATGAATTTGTCATAAAAGATCGTAAAGAAGCACATGCGAAGGAATTGGCTGAGCTTCAGAAGGATGTTAAGTCAGCCAGTGATGGATATTCTGAATCTGCTCATGATTTGGTTTCGGGGCTATTGAAGGATGCGTTGTCATCTATCTTCCTGCTCTCAATTGGCTTGCTATCTCGACTTGCGGGTCGAGATAGTTTTCTTGAATCAGAACTGTTCGCTGCTCTTGCAAAAGGACTTGCGGCATATCTTGTGATCAGTGTTGTTATTCGAGTGGCGGTTGGTTATCAGGGGTTAAGGCTTTCTTGGAATGACTTACTTTATTGGAAGAATGTTACTCGAAATCACATGTCTGCCGATGAGTTTAATGAACATGTAGAGGCCAGAACGGACCCTTATAAGAGGTTGTACAGGTTTAGTGTTATGGGTGTGTTTGTTGTCCATCTTGTTCTTGCATGTTTTGCTTGGAATCTGCCGGCGGTTCTGGCGAATAATAGTTCTTCAGTTGACAGCGTTTCTAGTGAAAAGGTCGGTAAACAAGCAAATACTGTTCCTTTCAAGCTAGTAGATAAGGGGCTAGTAGAAGATACTAAGGCTGCAAGTACTGCTGAGCCTTCCATTGAAGCTCCTATTAAGGTTGCTGCCCCTGCCTCTGATAGATAGAGAGTAGGTTAGGTGTTAGAGGTTGTTTTTTTTTGATGCCTCTGATGTGACAGTTAGGAGCAAGAAGGCGTGACACATAAGGTAAAGCGCACTTTGTCTTAACCTTTAGTCTTCCTAGAGAGTCAATGGGTTAGCTGATTGGTGGGCGTGGAATAAAATGGTGTCCCAGAGAGGATTCGAACCCCTGGCCTGTCCCTTAGGAGGGGACCGCTCTATCCTACTGAGCTACTGGGACTGAAGTAGGTGTGAAATTCTGCGAGATTCTAGCGCTAATTCTATGAAGAGTCACTAGCTAGGCGTGGTATTAGGATGGTTTAGGCTTTGCCTATCCTGTTTTGAGCTTTATAAAGCCCAGAGCTGCCTGCTTTAGTGTAGAGCTGATCCTGTTTTTTCTGTCCGCGCACAATGGCTAGTAACTGGGTTACATTTTGTTGACTGCGGTGAATCGCTTGCTCGTTACGCTTATTTTTATGTTGTAATTCTTTCAAATACTGCTTGATAAGCACGTAGTGTTCAGCTGCTTGCGATAAAAATGGACTGTCTTCTTCCATATTTCTGGGAAGCCCATAATCACCCGCTTCGATGTTATAACCGAAAGATTTCAGTAGTTCTACGCGTTCGAGGGTGAAATTATGGAAGCTATTGAGCAGGGCCATTTTTTCCTGAGTGGTATCACTCAAGCGATCAATGTCTTTGCTGCTCAGAGCTTCAAGCTCTTTGTCGTAAATAGAGCTGAGTGATTCTAAAAGCAAAATACCCTGCTCTAGCAGGGTATTAAGTTCTGTTATTTGTTGCTCAGTCATGTCATTGCTTTAAAGTAGGTTATCAAAGTTAAGCATCTTTTCAGCTACGCGTTCAGCGTTAATCTGATAGCTACCACTTTCTATTTCCTGTTTGATTCGCTCGACACGTTCATTGTCCACATCAGGTGTGTCAGACAGTTGTTTGTCAACATTCTGCAGTAACTGTGCTGCATTGCTGAGATTGACTGTATCACCTTTATTGGACGGGGGCTGCTGGGCAACTGCACCGTTGCCATTTTTGGCAGCGTTACCTTGCTCATTAGTCCGTGCACGAGTGCTTGCCGTCTGTGATGATGACAGGCTCGTGAGATCATTAATCATTTATCCGTCCTCTATATTGTATCTGAACAAGCTTATCGGCGGCTCTTAATAGAACTTTAAGAAAAAATTAAATTATTTTCTTGTGGTATTGATGCAGTATAGCAGTTGAATTATGGCCAATCTACTTGGGTTTAAGGCTAAGGGACTTGTACTAAGCCCGCTTGGATTATTTTAGCTTTAACCATCACTCCTGAACGGTCATTTCTGACTTTTATCTGTTCCCCTAGTGTGCCGCTTTCGAGGGCAGTACCTGATGTTCGGATACTTACGCCATTAAGCTTGGCTTCAATAATAAGTGCGTCCCCTTTAGATACAGCTAAAGGTACTTTGAGCATTGATGTGGTTATTATTGTATCGGCGGCAATGCTTCTTTTGCTTGTCCAGCCTAGAATATCTTGGAGTTTGGTAAAATAAGCCGATCTTAAAGAAGTTATCTCAACCTCTTTAAGTTTTATATCTTGGATGCTGATATAGGTTCCGCGGGCTAAACTAGATTGTGCGACTACAGCTATATCAAATTCTTTTACTTCTGCTGTTATGAATAGCTGCCAAAGAGGTGATGGGCAGCGCGCTTTTAGGGTGATACGACTGCCATTTCCCTTTGGTGTTTGAAATTCATACGGTTTTAAACAGCTTTTTAGGTTGATTTTTCTGCTAATCGGGTTAAGTTTGATCTCTACACGTGTGCCAGTCCCTGTGTTGCTGTAGTGTTTATATAGGTAATGTTCAGCCGACTGCTCAAGTTTTTCTGCTTCACCAGCAGCAAAAAGCTGTAAGGGTGACAAAAGAAAAGTGGTTAGTAGGAAAAGTCGTGTTAAATTATAAGTATTCACGTTGTGTCATCAATATTCAGGGTGGCGTATTTGTGTGCAATATAAAAATAGAATTGATTTAATCTCTACGGGATTGTTAGATCATGTCAGGTATCCTAGATAGTGTAAACCTACGTACTCAGATGGTGGGCCAGAATAGGCTCGAACTATTATTGTTCGCTTTGGAAAGTGATCAGCAGTACGGTATTAATGTGTTTAAAGTACGAGAAGTTTTACAGTGCCCAAAACTTACAGAGGTCCCTAGACAGACTTCTGCGATTAAAGGGATGGCACATATTCGTGGTGAGACAATTCCTGTATTGGATTTGTCAGAAGCGATTGGGCGTGAGTCTGTACCTAAAGATCAACGTAGTAACTGTTTTCTGATTGTCGCTGAGTATAATCGTCGTACATTGGCATTTTTAGTGCGCCAAGTAGATCGTATTCTGAATACGCAGTGGGACCAGATTATGGCTCCACCAACAGAAATAGGTGTAGAAAACTATCTGACAGCTATTTTTGAGCACGAAGATCGACTGATAGAGATCTTAGATGTCGAGCAGATTCTTGCTGACCTTTACCCTATGGCTACAGAGGTAAGTAAAGAGGTGGCTGATGATCAGCTTCGTGAAAAGGCCAAAGAATATCAGATACTTATAACTGATGACTCTTCGGTTGCGCGTAACCAAATGAAGCGTAGTTTAGAAAGTCTAGGGATTAAAGTTACAGCGTGTAATAATGGTCGACAGGCATGGGACTTCTTGTGTGATTTGGCCGATCGTGGGGTTGATGTAACAACTCATTTCCTGATGGTTATTTCAGATATAGAAATGCCTGAAATGGACGGTTATACCTTAACTTCTATGATCCGTGATGATGAGCGTATGAAACATATGCATGTTGTTTTACATACATCCCTATCCGGTGGTTTTAACGTATCAATGGTTAAAAAGGTTGGGGCTGATGGCTTTCTTGCTAAATTTAACCCTGATGATTTGGCGGCAGCGGTTGTGAAACGTATTAATCAAGTTGAAACAAAGTAGCAGCGCATGTTGAATAGGAGTGCCTACTCTTCATGAGTATTACGCCTCGGGCTGGTTTTGCTATTACGGATTCTGATTTCGAACTATTTAGTCGCTTTCTTGAAGAGACGAGCGGTATATTGCTGGCTAAACATAAGCAATACCTAGTTCAAAGCCGGTTGGGCAAAATCGTTCAAGAGCAAAACTGTCTTAGTTTAAAAGAGCTGATTACTAAACTTCAGAGCCCTGCTTCAATGAAATTGCGTGAGCAAGTTATTGATGCGATGACGACGAATGAGACGTTATGGTTTAGAGATGTACATCCATTTGATATTCTTAGAGATCGTATTTTACCTGAGCTGTTAAGTCGTGGATCAGGTTCAAAAATACGTATCTGGTCGGCTGCATGTTCTACCGGACAAGAACCATATTCCATCAGCATGACGTTTGATGAGTTTAAAAAGAAAACTCCGGGTAAGTTGTTATCAGAAGAGATTGTTGCCACCGATATATCTACGCAGGTATTAGCCCAAGCTCGACGTGGTGAGTATGAGATGTTAGCGATTGGTAGAGGGCTTTCTCAGGATCGCTTAGTTCAGCATTTTAGTGAGACTGCCGGTGGTAGCTGGGTTGTTAAGCCTGATATTAAAGCGCGTGTGCGTTTTCAAAGCATTAATCTGTTAGGCCAGTACTCGGCGCTGGGCCAGTTTGATGTTATTTTTTGTCGTAATGTGTTGATTTATTTCTCCAGTGAGAAAAAAACTGAAATTCTAACTAAAATGCATTCAGTGTTAAAACCTGGTGGTTATCTGATTTTGGGAGCATCAGAATTTTTGTCAGGTTTATCTGATAAATATCAGATGATTCATTGCCAGCCTGGAATAATTTATCAAGCAATCTGAATAAATATTCGATCTATTATGAAGCCGTAGATATCTTTCTGCGGTTTATTTATCTTCCGCTTTCCGCTTTCCGCTTTCCGCTTTCCGCTTTCCGCTTTCCGCTTTCCGCTTTCCGCTTTCCGCTTTCCGCTTTCCTCTTTCCGCTCTATTTGTTTGCCGGGCGGCAAAGAATAGGTTTTATATTGCCGTTTCTTGCCTGTAAGTTTAACGAATATTAGTCTGTTTTTTTATATATATTTGTTAAATAAAGGTTTTTTTGTTTTGGTATATGTATTGCTTGGTAAGACCTAGTCAATAAAGGAGATCGTTTGATGGCAATTAGCTTTGATGCAGCACTGGGGATACATGATGATGCACTATTGTATCGTGCACGTCGCGCAGAAGTGCTGGCTAATAATATTGCTAATGCAGATACGCCTAATTTTAAAGCCAAAGATTTAGAGTTTTCTCAGATCTTAAATCAGGCATCTGAGATGACAATTAAACAAACGGTAACATCTCCTAAGCATCAAACAACGTTATTAAGTCCTGATCTTGCCGCAGACATGATGTTTCGTATTCCTTCTCAGGCATCTGTTGACGGTAATACAGTTGAAGTCCAGCAAGAGATGGCTCGTTACACTGAGAATGCACTGGATTATCAGACATCTTTCCAGTTGTTGAATAAAAAAATTACAGGGCTGAAATCAGCGATTAAAGGTGAATAGTCATGTCTTTGAGTAATGTTTTTGGTATTGCAGGATCAGCGATGAATGCGCAAACGATCCGCTTAAATACTACAGCGAGTAACATGGCAAATGCTGAAAGTATTAGCTCTAGTGTTGATGAAACCTATCGTGCACGTAAGCCAGTTTTTTCGGTGCAGCAGGTCGACCCGCTGGCAGATAATGAGTTTGGGGTTGCAGCAGGGAAGGGTGTACAAGTATTAGGTATTGTTGAAAGCCAAGCAGAGCTGCGCAAAGAGTATAGCCCTGAGCATCCAATGGCGGATGAACAAGGTTTTATTTATTACCCAAATGTTAATGTGGTAGAGGAAATGGCAGATATGATATCGGCTTCTCGTTCCTTCCAAATTAACACTGAAATTCTAAATACGGCCAAGCAGATGTTGCAACAAACCATCAGCCTTGGACAGTAATAAACAAATTAAGACGCGAGGCTAAATAGCCATGAGTACTGTAGATGGCGTAAATCAAAACGTCTTTGAACAAATCAATCAGACGAATCAGACCTCGAGCACAGCGACAAGTCAGACGGATGATGATAGTGATATGTTCATGCGGCTGATGATTGCTCAGTTGCAAAATCAGGATCCTTCAAGTCCTGCAGATACAACTGACTTTATGCAGCAGATTGCTACCATGTCGCAGGTTGAAAGTATCAACCAGTTGAATACATCGATTAATGAGATGTCTCAGTCGATGTTGTCAAGTCAAGCAGCGTTGCAAGCTTCAGCGATGGTGGGTCAATCTGTTTATATTCCGGGCGATACCTCAGAAGTGGGTACACAGGCAAATCCATATGCCCATGGCTCGTTTAATCTAGAGACAAGTGCATCGGACGTGCGTATCAAAGTTTACAACTCCAGTGGTTCTCTTGTAGACACTATGCAGCTCGGAGCAGTTGAGCAAGGTGAACACGAGTTTGCTTGGCAGATGGCGTTTGATGAGGATGGTAATCCTGAGCTACCAGCAGGGGATTACACATTCACGGTTGAGCGTCTAGATGATGGCGAATACAGCGCAATAGACACTAATCTGGCTTATCAGGTAAATAGTGTGACATTGGGCGAGAATGGTATCGGTATGAAAGTAAATACGAACGCAGGCTCTTTTGATGTCAGCGACGTGAAACAGATCGGCGTGTGAGGACAGGATAATGGCAGGTTTTAATACAGCAGTAACCGGTCTGAAGGCAGCAACTACAGACCTTGATGTGACTGGTAATAATATCGCGAACGCGAGTACAGTAGGCTTTAAGTCTTCACGTACGGAGTTTGGTGATATTTATGCGACAGCAGTTGTGGGGGCGGGCTCATCGAATGTAGCGGGTGCGGGTGTAACCGTGACCGATATCGCTCAAGACTTCCAAGCCGGTACGATTGAATTTACTAACAACAACCTTGATTTAGCGATCAATGGTTCCGGTTTCTTTCAGCTTGATGACGGACAAGGTGGCACAACTTATACTCGTGCAGGGTCGTTTGAGCTAGATAAAGATGGCTTCATGGTGTCGAAAACTGGTAAATATCTTCAAGGATATGGTTTGGATGAGGAAGGAAACCGTTTACCTATTGGCAACTTGGCGGTTACTCAGAAAGAAAGTCCACCTAAAGCGACAGAGGAGATTGATCTCTCATTTAATATTGATTCTCGCGAAGATCCTGAGACGCTTTTAGCGGACTATGATAAGGATGAACCAGGTTCATTCACCTATAGTACAACGGTTCGAACCTTTGACAGCTTAGGTAACGAGCACACAATTAAGGTCAATATGGCCGAAGCACGTCCTGTTCAGGCTCAGCAGCAAGTGACAAGCTTAGCAGCGGGTGACACGATTTCTGGTGTTACTGTAACTGCTGCGCATATGACTGAACTTGCTGGTTATGCGGCTGGAGATGTTATCTCTTCGGGGGCGTTCTTTAGTGACTTGACTGATCCTGTAACCGGTGACCCGAGAATCGGCAGCGTAGTGATTAACGGTGCAGGTGATATTACGTTACGGTTTAAATCGGAATTTCCAGAGCCCGATCTTGTGCAAGTGACAGGTACTGCTGCGGTTGCTGAAATTGCTGAAATTGATGCTAATGAAACGTATACTTTCGCGATTGATGGTGGTGAAGTGCCTTTGGCTGCTGCGGTTGTGCTTGAGGTTGGTGGAATTTCAATAGGCACCTTAGGTATTGGTTCTACCGCGGATCAGATAGGCCAAGCGATCGCCGCAAGTGAGGCGAAAATCTTAGATGCAAACCCGAGTGTTGAATCGGTTATCTATGATAATGTTAATCAGGAAGTTGTCGTCACTTATAAGGCAGAAGCCGGTGATATCACACCTGCTGAAGCAATCACAATTGCTGAAACATCCGGTGCTGCTGCTGGGACGCCTTTTGATCCCGCTATCGTGAAAAATGGTGATAACTCATTCCAAGGTGTATACCGGATGTATGCATACTTGAATGGATCTGAACAGCTAGATATAGGGAAAGAACTTGACCCAGGTGAAACGGGCACAGGTACTGAGCCGGGGCCGATCTTAGTTAAGTTTGATCCATCTAATGGTTTGCTTACAGGTATTAATGGCGATCAGTTCTCTGCGGGTTCCGTTGTGCCAACGATTACAATTAGCGGCGCAGATCCTGCTGATTCAACCACTGTTATTGATCTTGATATAGCTAATACGACACAGTTTGCTTCTTCATCGATCGTTAAATCGTCGGCTCAAGATGGTTATACAAAAGGTGATTTGATTGGGGTTACTTTTGGAGGCACAGGCGAAATGGTTGCCAGTTTTTCCAATGGTCAGACTCAGGACTTAGGTGTTGTTGCTATAGCGACATTTGAAAACCAGTCAGGTCTATCACCATCAGGAGATACGGAGTGGACTTCAACGCTAGCTTCAGGGGATGCGATTGTGAACCCACCAGGTACAGGTCTGAATGGTACCTTACAATCGGCTGCTTTAGAGCAATCTAACGTAGACCTGTCTGCCGAGCTTGTCTCTTTGATCGAAGCACAGCGTAATTTCCAGGCAAACTCGAAAACCTTGGAAACACTCAATACAGTAACGCAGAATATTTTGCAGATATAAGGTTTATACTTTCTTCATTAAAGGCCGCATTAGCGGCCTTTTTTCGTTTCTGGCACGTGTGTTGCTATCTATATAACTAGAGAAAAATAAATTCATAGAAACAAACGCGGTTTTGCCGCCAAATTCTGGAAGTGATAGATGGATAAGGTTCTTTATTTAGCAATGAGTGGGGCGCGAGAAAATATGCTTGCGCAGCAGTCTTATGCCAATAACCTTGCTAACGCCAACACAACAGGTTTTAAGTCGGATCTTGCTCAAGCCCGCGCTATGCAAGTGTTTGGGGAGGGTTATGCGTCACGTGTTTATGCCCAAACTGAGCGTCCAGCTACAGATATGTCGAGTGGCTCGCTGATTGATACCGGTCGGAAGTTGGATGTGGCAATTGCGGGTGATGGTTGGTTGACTGTACTCAAACCTGATGGCACGGAAGGGTACACTCGTGCCGGTTCTCTGCAGATGAATGCCGCTAATCAGCTGGTCACGGGCAGCGGTTTGCCGGTGATGGGAAATGGCGGAATACCTATCGCTTTGCCGCCTTTTGAAAATATTGATATTGCAACAAACGGCATTATTACCATTCGTCCCGTCGGCGATAATGGGGTTGAGTTATTAGTGGCAGATCAGTTGAAACTGGTGAACCCAGACCCTAAAACCTTATTTAAAGGGACGGATGGCTTAATGACTACTGGGGCTCAAGCTCCGTTAGAAGCTGATCTGGATGTCAGGCTTAGGGCAGGATATTTAGAAACGAGTAACGTTAATGCTGTAAGTGAGTTGACGGGGATTATTACATCTTCCCGTCAGTTTGAAATGCAGATAAAAATGATGAAAACAGCTGAAGAAAATTCCGAAGCTGCCACATCCATTTTGAAGCTCTCATAGAACCAACCGAGGATAGATAGATGCACGGTGCACTGAATGTAGCTAAAACAGGTATGACCGCTCAGGACACAAACCTGAAGGTGATATCTAACAACCTAGCAAACGTTTCAACGGTTGGCTTTAAACGAGATCAGGTTGTATTTGAAGATTTAATGTATCAGGTTCGCCGCCAGCCGGGTGCGCAAACAGCAGAAGAGGCGCAGCTCCCTTCAGGGTTACAAATTGGTTCAGGTGTTCGAACGGTTGGTACGCAAAAACTGTTTAGTACCGGTGACCTAGAGGTAACGGATGAGGCCTTTGATGTGGCCATTAATGGCCGAGGCTTCCTGCAAGTTACTTTGCCTAATGGGGATTTGGCTTATACCCGTAATGGCCAGATACACCTTAACTCTGATAGTGAATTGGTTTCAGCGGAAGGTTATCAACTAGAACCTGCGATTACATTGCCAGAAGAGGTAACTAACTTTTCGATCAGTACCGATGGCATTGTTTCAGTTACCGTTGCTGGAGATTCTGAACCAACAGAAATTGGACAGTTACAGTTAGCTGATTTTGTTAATCCCCAAGGGCTCCTTTCTTTAGGACAAAACCTTTACCAAGAATCTGCTTCAAGTGGTGGGCCCTTAGTAAGTAACCCAGGTGAAAATGGGACGGGGCAGTTAATACAGGGCACCTTAGAAGGTTCTAACGTGAATTCAGTACAAGAGCTGGTGGATATGATAACTACACAGCGAGCCTATGAGATGAACTCTAAAGTAATCTCTACAGCGGATGAGATGCTCTCCTACGTGAGTCAGCAGCTTTAATTGAATAATAGAAGGCGGTCTTGAAATGAACAAAGTACTCCTTGCGCTTGTTGCTATCAGTGTATTGCTAACCGGTTGTGTGCAAAAGCAGGTGCAGCCTAATAATCCCGAATATGCACCGGTTAGACCACAAGGGTTGATGGATGCTAAGCCTGTTAATGGCTCTATTTATAGTGCGGCGACGAGTATTAATTTGTATGGAGATGGGCGTGCTCACCGAGTAGGTGATATTTTAACTATCGCTTTGCAAGAGAGTACGAGTTCCCAGAAAAGCGCTACGACTGAGATTGATAAAAGCGGTACCACGTCGTTAGAGCAAGCCACTGCCTTTGGTTCACCAGTTACAGCACTGGGTAAGCCCGTTAGTTTTACGTTGCCTTCAACTACCACAGCGTTTGAGGGCGAAGGTACCTCTGATATGAGTAATAATTTAACCGGTAATATCACCGTAACTGTACATGATGTGCTACCTAACGGTGTTTTGATTGTTAAAGGTGAGAAGTGGCTGAACCTTAACCAGGGTGATGAATATATTCGAATCAGCGGTATGGTTCGCCCGCAAGATATAGGGTCGGATAATACGGTTGAATCAACAAAATTAGCGGATGCGCGCATTGCTTATAGTGGAACGGGGGCTGTCAATGATTCCAATGTTATGGGGTGGATGTCTCGTTTCTTTATCGGCGCGTTAATGCCTTTCTAAGGGGATAGAATAATGAGAATTGCATTACTTCTAATAGCTAGTTTATTGCTTAGCATTACCGCTGAAGCTAGTCGTCTAAAAGATATGGTTAGTATCTCAGGTGTACGCTCGAACCAATTAGTTGGCTATGGTTTAGTTGTCGGCTTAGATGGTACTGGTGATAAAACATCCTTTACCTCACAGACGTTCCGCAACATGCTAAATAACTTTGGTGTGGCGATTCCTACTTCGGTCGATCCTAAGTCGAAAAATATTGCTGCGGTAGCTATTCATGCAGATCTACCTGCTTTTTCTAAGCCCGGTCAAAAGATTGATATAACTGTTTCGGCTTTAGGTGATGCTAAAAGCTTACGTGGCGGTAGTTTGTTAATGTCGCCGCTAAAAGGGGCAGATGGTCAGGTTTATGCAGTAGCACAAGGTAATTTAGTTGTGTCTGGGTTTGGTGTTCAAGGTGCTGACGGGTCTAGGTTGTCTTTAAATGTACCTAGTGTTGGACGTATCCCTAATGGAGCAACCGTTGAGCGCGCAGTGCCGACAGCTTTTGCTCAGGGTGATAGTTTGATTCTTAACCTTCATCGTTCTGATTTTACAACCTCTCGACGAGTGGCTGAGCAGATCAATCATTTATTGGGTGAGGGGATGGCTGCATCAATGGATGCAACCTCTATCCGTGTGCGAGCACCTAGGGATCCATCGCAACGCGTATCGTTTTTATCGGTACTTGAAAACTTAAATGTAGAACCGGCCATGGATGCGGCCAAAGTGGTTATTAACTCACGTACAGGTACCATTATTATTGGCCAAAATGTACGGGTTTCGCCAGTTGCCATCACCCATGGTGGGCTAACAGTGGCTATTGCTGAAGACCTTAATGTAGATCAGCCTAACCCATTAGGTAACGGCGCTACTGTAGTGACACCACGTACTGGTATTGAGGTGGATGAAGGTTCAGGCCATATGTTTGAGTTTTCTCCAGGTACAAATTTGCAAGATATTGTGGATGCAGTGAACCGCGTAGGTGCTGCGCCAGGTGATTTGATGGCCATTTTAGAAGCCCTCAAGCAGGCGGGCGCACTTAAAGCAGAATTGGTGGTTATCTGATGATTAAAACCGGCGACAGTGGTCATGCTCAGTTGTATTCGGATCTGGCTGAGTTGCAAAAGCTAAAAGCTAAAGCCCGATCTAATAGTGATGAGGGATTACGTTTAGCCGCTCAGCAGTTTGAGCAGCTGTTCGTCAATATGCTTCTTAAATCTATGCGTGATGCCAATGCAGCTTTTGGTGAAGATAACTTCATGAATAGCAGTCAGACCAAACTTTATCAGAGCATGTACGATAATCAGATTGCTATGGAGATGTCAGGCAATAAAGGGATTGGTCTTACTGACGTTTTAGTTAGGCAGCTTGGTGGGCAAAGCGATAGCGACTCACGTAATGTCGATTTAGAGGCTTTAGACATAAATAGCCGTAGATTGAATCAAGCATTTGATCAAGCGGCGTCTATTGCTGCGTCGGCACTGTTAGCTAAAGCCGAAGGTAAAGAGAACCCTCCAGGCGTTACATTAACAGATGATCAGATTAGTACTGTCAAAGAGGTGTTCAAAAAACAACTGGATGCTGTTTCTAGTAAAACTGAAGAAGACCTTCCTGACCGCTTTGAATCACCAGAAGAGTTTGTAGAAAAGCTTCTGCCATTGGCTGAAAAAGTAGCTGATGAGCTAGGTGTTGACCCGCGTGTTCTTCTTGCCCAATCAGCTTTAGAAACAGGCTGGGGGAAGTTTATGGTGCGTCAATCAGATGGTAGCAATAGCAATAACTTATTTAATATCAAAGCGG
This sequence comes from Neptuniibacter marinus, assembly GCF_001597725.1. GTDB lineage: Bacteria > Pseudomonadota > Gammaproteobacteria > Pseudomonadales > Balneatricaceae > Neptuniibacter > Neptuniibacter marinus. The sequence continues at coordinate 19,827 of NZ_LUTR01000015.1, read as the reverse complement.
ATCAGCGTTGGGATGGGGCAAGTGCTCAAGTATCGACCTTAGAATACCGTGATGGTTTAGCACAGCGTGAAAATGCATCGTTCCGTAGCTATGACAGCTACGAAGATAGTTTTAGAGATTATGTCAGCTTTTTAAAAGGAAGCTCTCGTTACCAAATGGCAATAGAGAGTGCTGGCAATCCTTATGATTATGTCCGGAAATTACAGGAAGCAGGGTATGCAACTGATCCTGAATATGCCGAAAAGATTAAAAATATTTTTGAGGGTGATCTGCTTGCAAGTCGAAGCGGTTTTCCTAAAGAGACTTAGTTAATAGCCGATAAGCTATTACTTAGCTCTCCTTAACCGTTACTTCGTTAAGTAGCATTGCACTTCAAAAGGAGTCACATATGTCTTTTGGTTTACTTACACTAGGAACGCAGAGCCTGCAGGCTAACCAGACAGCGCTTGCGGTTACCGGCCAGAATATCAGTAATGTAAATACTGAGGGTTACACACGTCAGCGTCCTGTGTTTGAAGCACGAGAAGGCCAAGGTGGCGTTACTATAGATAATATTGATCGAGTGGCGGATGATTTCTTAAATCGTCAAATTTGGGCTGATAGCTCGACCTATAGTAGTTACGATGTTTTTGAAGATTTTGCCAATGAACTTGATAACCTTCTGGCCTCAGATGTAACAAGCATATCTACGGCGATGGATGACTATTTTGGGGCGATGCAAACGGCAGTTGATGATCCTGTAAGTTTGCCGAATCGTGAGCTGTTTATTGCGCAGGCTGAATCCTTGGTCCAACGGTTTAATGATTTAGATGCCAATATTCGTCGCCAAAATGAAACGATTAACGGTCAATTAGAGAGTAGTGTTGCTGCTATCAACACGATTGCACAAAACATAGCCCAACTTAATGATGAGATACGTATAGCTAATGCCTCTGGCAATGTATCGAGTGAGCTGCTTGATCAGCGAGATATGAAGCTAGAAGAACTATCTGAATATATAGGTTTTACTATTATTGAAGATAGTAATACTCAGGAAGTTAGTGTTTTTGTTGGTAATGGTGAGCCCTTAGTTGTTGGGCAATCAGCTAACACATTAACAACCATGACCAGCCCAGCCGATAGCAGCCAGCTAAATCTAGGTATTCAAATAGGTAATAATGTCGGTGATATCACCAGTCAAGTATCTGGGGGTAAGGTCGGTGGCATGCTTGATTATCGTGATACGACCTTAAATGAAACTTTAGATGAGTTAGGCCGCATAGCACTGGTTTTTGCTGACACGATGAACGAGCAGCATCAGAAGGGGATGGACCTTGACGGAAATGCCGGTGGACTGATGTTCACCGATATCAACAATTCCACAGCGGCTTCCAACCGTGTTTTAGCTGAGCGAGATAATCTAACTTCTTCAACAGGTATGGTGATTATCAATGATGTCACTCAGGTTGAAGCGACAGAGTATGAGTTAATCTTTAACAGTGATAGTACCTTTACACTGATCCGTGGCAATGATGAGGTTCGTTGGGGTCAAAACGAATTTAATGCCAGTGGTACGCCGCCAGCGAATGCGTCAGAAGTTGATGAAGATGGTGAGTATTATTTAGATGCAGCTACGGGTGACCTTACATTACGGATAGACGGTTTTACCTTAACACTCGATGGAACAACTTCATTTGCACAAGGTGATAAATTTTTAATTCAGCCAACCCGCAATGCAGCTGCTGAGATTGATACTGTTATTAATAATGCAAGTCAGCTGGCGTTAGGCTCACCATTATCGACCTCTGAAGATGTGGCTAATACTGGTACAGGGGTTGTTAACGTTACGATCACTGATGAAGACTACGCGGCTCAGGCGGCGGTAGTGGGGCAGTTAACGCCACCGCTTAATCTTAGTTTTCTCTCACCTTTGGAAGCAAACGGTGACGTGGCTAACGTGGGCACGGCATCAAATGTTCAAATTGCTGATTATGATCTCACATCAAGCATCACTTATCCGCTGACAATTACGGCGGTAGGTGGTTCTTTTAATATTACAGATTCTGGATCGCCTGCAATCACAGCGACAGGTGTCGGTAATATAGGTGATACTGAATTAGACCTTACGGCCACCTTTGGTCTTACACTTGATATTGCATCGGTTGCTAATGGTGATGTATTTACGATCGATCACGATGATTCAGGAGAGGTCGGCTACTACCAATTAACGGATGAAGGCGGCGATCGCCAGGTTGGTGCATTTAATCCAGGTGAGGCGATAGAGCTTCAGGGGTTTGACATTACGATTAGTAATCAACCTAACTTAAATGACGTGTTTACTATACAGCCCAATACGGATGGAGTCTCAGATAACAGTAATGCTTTACTTCTGTCTGATCTGCAGTTTGTTAAAAATATCGAAGGTGCCTCCTACCAGGATAAATACGGTCAAACGGTTGAGCGTGTCGGAACAGAAGCGGCGGTTGCACAAATAAATGCACAAGCAGGTAAAGCGGTACTTGATTCGAATATAGCGCAACGTTCAAGCATATCGGGTGTTAACTTAGATGAAGAGGCGGCTAAGCTGGTTCAGTTTCAGCAAGCTTATCAAGCCTCAGCTCAATTAATCCAAGTTGCGCAAACTATATTTGATACCTTGCTGCAGAGTGTATAGGGAGATAAGCCATGAGAATTTCTACACAGCAAATTTTTCTGAGTAATATTGATAATCTTAATAAAGGCAGCGCAGATTTATTCAAAACACAGCAGCAGCTTTCGACTGGTAAGCGAATATTGCAACCATCGGATGATCCTTTAGCATCGGCTCAGATTCAAAAGTTCAAAAAAGAGATCGCTAGAACAGAGCAGTTTTCAGCGAATATCGAAGTCGCTGACCGACGTTTGAGTCTAGAAGAAACCACCATCGATCAGATCAATAACCTATCCATTCGCCTAAGAGAATTAACGCTCCAAGGTAAAAATGGAGTGCTAAGTGATGGTGATCGTATCTCTATCGCTTCTGAAGTTGGGGAGATCGTTAAGTCCTTATCCAGCCTGATGAACACTAAAGATGTTCAAGGTGAATATCTGTTTGCGGGTAATAAAGGTTTTACCCAGCCCTATACCTATAACGAAAGTAATGGTCGTTATGAATTTAATGGCGATGACGGCCAGCGTTACCTACAGGTGGGCCCTGAGAATAAGGTCGCCTCAACTGATTCAGGTTTTGAAATATTTGAAAAAGTAGCGATGGTGCCAGGTTACATAGAAGCCGATCTGACACAAACGGTTTCTATGGTTTCGAATATAGATATTGATGGAGGTGATGCGGAAGCCTTTGGTAGTTATATGGGCGCCAATGGTCCATTAACGATGACAGTGGATGCGGCTGGTTTACTAACAGTAACGGATAAAAATGGCCAGTTTGTTACTGCAGAAGATCCGGCTGTTAGCCTAAATGGTTATGATCTATCCACTAACCCTAATGCGCCAACCTTGACTATTGCTGGTGTTGAACTAGATGTTAGTGGAGCTAACGAAGGGACTGCGACCTTAGATGTGTTCGATCAACATAATATTCTTAATACAGCGATGGATTTGAAAGAGCAGCTAGACACTGCAGATTTTACAACGGAAAGCGGAAAAGAGTTATTTAATACCAAGATGGATCAAATCTTAACGAACTTGTCCGGTATTGAGGAGCTAAATATTGCTGCACGTACCAGTATCGGTGGTCGCATCAATGCCTTAGAGCAGCAGCTTTTAGTTAATGAAGATTATATTCTCTTCACTGAGGAAGCGCGCTCCTCATTCGAAGATATGGATTATAACGAAGCCATTAGTATTTTCACATTGCAGGAAACTGCACTTGAAGCGTCCTACGCTAGCTTTGCGGCCATTAAAGATCTAAGTCTATTTAATTATCTATAAGCCTGTTTTTTAAAATACTTAAAGCCGACATGAAAGTGTCGGCTTTTTTGTTTCTATTGTGCACCGCAATGTTATTTGAAGGATATTGTTACACTCAAGCGGTCAGTCTCGTATTTATAGCTCTTCTCTCTCCCTTGTTAAGCCTTATAACTTAGGTGTTTTAAAACGCGTGCTACTTTTTGTCATTAATAATGGTAGCTTTTGTTATTGGCGAAATTCAGTCTATCGACCATCCTTAAGTATATCTGAACAACAGAGCTGCCGATTTAGATTGTACTTTGCAGCGATTGCTCAAGTGATAAATACCACTTAGCGCTATAAAAATAATATTGAGGATACAGGTCATGCCAGAATATAAAGCGCCACTGCGTGATATGAATTTCGTACTTAACGAAGTTCTTGATGCTGAGAGACATTACCAAAGCTTACCGGGTTGTGATGAAGCAACACCCGATATGGTGGCAGCAATTATGGAAGAGGGTGCCAAATTTTCTGAGCGCGTTCTGTCACCATTGAATCAAGTAGGAGATCAACAAGGCTGTACTTGGAATGATGGTGTAGTGACAACACCCGATGGTTTTAAAGAAGCGTACCAGCAGTTTGTTGAGGGTGGTTGGCCATCCCTTGCCCATGAAACAGAGTGGGGTGGTCAGGGGTTACCTGAGTCTCTAGGTATTGTACTTAATGAGATGGTAGGTACGGCCAATTGGTCATGGAGTATGTATCCAGGTTTAAGCCATGGTGCGATGAATACGTTAGATGCTCATGGTACTGATGAGCAGAAAGAGACTTACCTGACTAAACTGATCTCTGGTGAATGGACAGGGACTATGTGCCTGACAGAACCTCATTGTGGTACTGACTTAGGTATGCTGAGAACCAAAGCAGAACCTCAAGCTGATGGCAGCTATAAAGTGTCGGGTACGAAAATATTTATTTCTGCTGGTGAGCATGATATGGCGGAAAATATTATCCATATCGTATTAGCTCGTCTTCCTGATGCCCCTGCTGGCACAAAAGGTATTTCGCTTTTTATTGTTCCTAAGCACTTACCTGATGCTTTGAATGAGAGTAACGGGGTTAGCTGTGGTTCTTTAGAACACAAAATGGGTATTCATGGTAATTCAACCTGCGTTATGAATTTTGATGGGGCGACCGGTTACTTGATTGGTCCTGCCAATAAAGGTTTGAACTGTATGTTTACCTTTATGAATACCGCACGTTTAGGTACTGCATTGCAAGGATTAGCTCATGCCGAATGGGGGTTTCAAAACTCATTAGCCTACGCTAAAGATCGCTTACAGATGCGAGCATTAAATGGCCCAGCCTACCCTGATAAAGCGGCCGACCCTATTATCGTTCATCCTGAAGTACGCAAAATGCTACTGACACAAAAAGCGTTTGCTGAAGCGGGCCGTGCGATGATCTATTACTGCGCTCAGCTGGTGGACAAAGTGAAGTTATGTGAGGGTGACGAGAAAAAAGACGCAGATGCCCTATTGGCTTTCTTAACACCTATAGCAAAAGCGTTTTTAACCGAAGTCGGTTTTGAATCAGCTAACCATGGTTTACAAATCTTTGGTGGGCATGGCTATATCGCAGAGTGGGGCATGGAGCAAAATGTACGTGATAGTCGTATCTCTATGCTTTATGAGGGAACAACCCAGATACAAGCTTTAGATTTATTGGGACGTAAAGTTCTAATGACCCAAGGTGAAGCTTTAAAAGGCTTTACTAAGATCATGCATAAATTCTGTCAGGCGGAAGCTGATAACCCAGAAATGCATGGGTTCACAAAGCCTCTTGTTGATTTGAATAAAGAGTGGGGTGATTTGACCATGCAAGTAGGTATGAAAGCGATGCAGAACCGCGATGAAGTTGGTGCAGCTTCCGTTGATTATCTCATGTATTCAGGTTACGTGGTGTTAGGTTATTTCTGGGCTCGGATGGCGAAAGTTGCTCAGGAAAAAATAGCTCAAGGTGAAGGTGATATTGCTTTCTATCAAGCTAAACTGACTACAGCCCAATTCTATTTTCAGCGTATTCTGCCGCGTACTCGCTCTTTGGTCGTTACTATGCAATCCGGTGCGGATAATCTGATGTCTATGGAACAAGAGCATTTTGCATTTTAATCATGCTTTTGAAGGTAGACAGATGAAAAAGGTATTAAATAATCCAGTAGGCCGCACCTTATTGCGTGGCCTATTGAAGTTAAATGCGACGCGTTACAAGCTAAAAAATGCAAACAGTCATAATAAAAATGAGGTCTCGAACATGGCAGATTTAAAAGCAATTTTCTCTCAAATGGAACAACGTTTTGATTCATCTGCTGCGGCAGGAACTGATGCTGTTTTTCAATATGATATTAGTGATGGCGGTGAATGGTTTGTTACAGTTCAAGATGGGAGCTGTGCGGTTGCTGAAGGTAGTAGCGACGAACCTACTGTGACTTTACGTATGGATAGTACTACGCTAGAAGAGGTCATGTCTGGAGAAGTCGATGGAATGCAAGCGTTTATGACCGGTCGTATTCAGGCCGATGGCGATATTATGCTAGCAACCAAATTAGCGGCGTTATTTCCGGTTGCATGAATTCAGTAATCTAAGGGATATGTAAGCAGTAGCTTGCAGTTCCTTTAGCGTGTTACAACATACTAGAACCGAAAAGGTTCTCGATAAAAATAATTATACGAGGAGCCTGCAATGGTGCAGCAGTTACCTGCAGCGGATCAAATACCAGCGGATATTAATCATTACGGATTTAAAACAATCCCCGATGTCCTAGCGTATACATGTGAAAAGTTTGGTCCTAAACCTGCGTACACAAGCTTTGGCCGTACACTCGATTATAATGAGTTAGATCGCTTGTCTGCTTCGTTTGCTGTTTATTTACAGAAAGAGACCAATTTACAGCCCGGCGACCGTGTTGCGATCCAGCTTCCCAATCTTATCCAATATCCTGTTGTACTTATGGGAGCATTAAGGGCGGGGTTAGTGATTGTAAACACCAACCCTCTTTATACAGCTAAAGAGATGGAGCATCAGTTTTGTGATTCTGGCGCAAAAGCGTTGATTATTCACAAAAGTATGGCGCATAAGGCAGAAGAGATACTGCCGAATACCCAGATAGAAAACCTATTTGTGACCCAAGTGGGTGATCTCCATGGGTTTGTTAAGCGTAATATACTTAATGCCGCTGTTAAATATCTGAAAAAGATGGAACCCAATTTCTACCTGCCGGATGCGCTCCCTTTACGAGAAGTACTGTTAAAATATTTAGGTGAAACGCCTGAGCATGTTGAAGTCGTTCCGGGTGACACGGCTGTATTGCAATATACGGGCGGCACTACAGGCGTATCAAAAGGTGCTGTTCTCACGCACGCCAATCTAATTTCTAATATGTTGCAGGCTGAAAATCGACTCACAGTACCCGGCGTTGATTGGACAGAAACAGTCATATCTCCGCTGCCGCTTTATCATATTTATGCCTTTACCGTTGCTCAGGTTGTATCGTTGCTGGGTGGTCACAGTGTTTTAATTCCCAATCCACGTGATATCTCCGGTTTTATCAAAGAGCTGCATAAATGGAAGATGAGCACTTTTGTCGGTTTAAATACGCTCTTTATCGCATTGTGCAGTGATGAAAAGTTCTTAGATGTGGATTTTAGTAACCTTAAATTTACCGCATCGGGTGGTATGGCGCTAAACCAATCAACAGCAGTGTTGTGGAAGGAAAAAACCGGTTGCGATATTACCGAAGGCTATGGTTTAACCGAAACCTCACCGGCGGTCTGTTTTAATCCACCGCTGGCGAACCGCATAGGCACCATTGGCTTATCGATGCTTCATACAGATATCCGCGTAATTGGTACTGATGGCGAAGACGTACCTATTGGTGAGGCGGGTGAACTCTGTGTTAAAGGTCCGCAAGTGATGAGAGGTTACTGGCAGCGTCCTAAAGAGACAGCATGTTCATTCACCGACGATGGCTACTTTATTACCGGTGATATCGCCACTTTAGATGAAGATGGCTACTATCGAATCGTTGATCGCGCTAAAGATATGATTATCGTCTCTGGGTTTAATGTTTATCCTAATGAAGTTGAAGATGTCATTACACAACATCCCGATGTGATTGAGTGTGCAGCTATTGGTGTGCCTGATATTAAAGCGGGAGAAACCGTTAAAGTCTTTGTTGTGAGTAGTAATCCCGATTTGAACCGCGAAGATATTCGTAATTGGTGTAAAGGTAAACTTACGCGTTATAAAGTGCCTAAACAGGTTGAGTTTGCAGATGACCTACCTAAATCGAATGTAGGTAAAGTTTTACGTCGAATGCTTAAATCGCCACAACCTGATGCCAACTGAGTAAGGAACGAGTTAATGCCACTATCTAAACCTTCTCATCGAACGGCTCAACATACCCGTACAGTGGTTTGCACGGGTTATCTACGTGACGATCAATTATGGGATATAGAAGCACGTATGACGGATGTTAAAACCCATGATGTAGATAATGCTGAACGGGGTGGCTATGTGGCAGGAGGAGAAGCGTTTCACGATATCAGCATACGGGTGACCCTTGATAAAGGCTTACATATACATCATGTCGAAGCGGTCATTGATAAATCACCTTTTCGCATGTGTAGCCAGATTACCTCTGCGTTCAAAAAGCTGGAAGGCTCCCGTATTGGGCCTGGGTGGCAAAAACAGGCCAGAGCATTGCTAGGCGGTGTTGCGGGTTGTACCCATTTGAATGACCTATTACCGGTTGTGGCAACGACAGCAATACAAGCGATATGGCCAAGTTCAGGTAAAGAGGGGGATGAAGGGGTGCTGAAAGAGGGCGCAAAATTTATGCTCAATAGTTGCCATGTGTGGGGCCAAAGTAGCGAAATGATTAAAACTTATCTGCCCGAACATTATATTGATAAATAATGGCTGTAGCTCTTATAAAACATCAGATCTAATTGAGAACTTCTATGAATGAATTTGTCCTAGCAGAGCAGAATAAGGATGTTCTGGAGATTATTCTAAACAGAACAGCAAAAAAGAACGCATTGACCCTTTCTATGTATGAGCAGCTAACTCAACTGTTAGATTCGGCATCTGAAAATTCAGAGATCAATGTTGTGCTTATTCGTGCTGAGGGAACTAGTTTCTGTGCGGGTAATGATATTCAAGATTTCATATCTGTCGGTGATGGGGCTGATGCAATTAAGATTATTATTGGCTTTTTACACCAATTAGCTGAGTGTAAAAAACCAATTATTGCCGCCGTTCAAGGTAATGCCGTAGGTATAGGTTCTACCATGTTGCTACATTGCGATCTTGTGGTGGCTGCCGATGATTTAAACTGTCAAATGCCCTTTGTTAAATTAGGCCTTATTCCAGAAGGGGGTTCCACTTTACTGTTTCCGCAAATGGTCAGCCATCGGCAGGCGTTTGAAATGATGGTTGAAGGTGTGCCTTTTGATGCTGAAAAAGCCCAAGAGATTGGTTTAATCAACCAGATTGTAACTTGCGATATTTTACTCAAATGCGCCCGTGCTCGTGCTGAACGATTAGCACGGCTGCCTTCGCAATCGGTCCAAACATCTAAAATGTTAATGAAAAAAGCTTACCTTCAGCAGTTACACCAAGTAATGGATGAAGAGGGTACGCTTTTTTACGAACGCATGTCTTCAACTGAAGCTCAGCAAGCGTTTATGCAGTTTTTACAGAATAAGCCTGCCAGCTAAGAGGCTTTGAGTAGGTTTAATGTATATTAGTGTTTACTAATCTAATTATTTCTATATACTTTGCAGCATTAGATAGATTGTATGCAAAGAGGCATTAAGTATGAAAGCACTTATTTTGGCTGCAGCAGCTATAGCTGCAACCCCTTCGGTTCAGGCTGAAGAGTTCACCGTAAATATCCCTGAGCTTCAGGCTGAAGCTAAACAGGTTATTATGCAGTTAGCTTCCACCTTAATGGGCGAGTTAAAAAAGGCGAAAGAAGAAGGCGGTGCACCGGCGGCTATTGCCGTTTGTAATACAAAGGCAATGCCTCTAACTCACGAAATATCTCAATCTTCAGGTTGGGATATAGGCCGTACAAGTTTGAAATTACGTAATCCTGAGAATGCGCCTGATGAGTGGGAAAAACAGGTACTAGAACAATTTGCTAAACAAACTCAGCAAGGTGCTAATTTAAAAACCTTAGGTTTTTCACAAGTCGTTGTGGATGAAGATGGTCGCAAGGTCTTTCGTATGATGAAAGCGATTCCAGTAGCGGACCAGTGTTTGGGCTGCCATGGCAGTAACATCAAGCCAGCCTTGCAGGAAAGCCTACAAGCACTATACCCAGAAGATAAAGCAACCGGCTTCTCCGTGGGCGATCTACGTGGTGCATTCACGCTGAAAAAATATTTATAAATCTTATAGTCATTAAAAGCATAAAGTCTAGGCGCATCCGCTAATGCTATTTAGCTGCTTAAATAAAAAAAACAGCAGACTTTTAGTCTACGGGTTTTTATGCTTTTAGCAGAGTATTTCTATAAGGGAGGATAAAAGCATACGCTAAGCGAGCCAGCTAATGGATTATGTTTGGGTGAAATAACCACAATGAGTGCAACGTAGCCCATGTTGATAAAAAAAGAGCGGAAAGCCAAATAGGATGAAAACAACAAATGCGGGCCGTTTGCCTTTTGTATATGGCTCTAGCACTCCTCCGCACTTTGAGCACTTAGGTTCTTCGTCGCAATCGACTTCGGATTCTACACATGATGAATAATCAGTATTCAATATAGCCTGTGCCGCTTCCAAATTTCTCTTATATACCTGCACCCTAACGCCACCTAGCGCATTAGAATACAACCACTGCATATTTATCGTATGAGCATCTGCAACAAAGGCTGTAATCCCCTTTGCTTCTAAACTAGAGCGAGCTAATTCCGCTTCATGTGGAAACGAGTACCTTGCTGCTGTGACTAAGATGTTTTTATTCATCGTGTCTTAAACATAACGTTTGTCTGTACGGTGCTGGTGGTTGATAAATAGCTATCTAAACGACGAGTTAAACATCCTCTATAGTGGCCGATTTTATTTACTATTATCTACTTGTGGAACATCATTTACGCTGATGCTTTGGTTTTCGGTTATTTCTTTTGCCCAGTTGTGATCAGACGTATTGGATTCTAACCCCGTTTGGTCAGCCCCTACTGTAGGCGAGAGCGTTAATTTAGTTAGTAAAGCAAAATGATCAGAACCGATTGGCGGTAAACGCTTAATGGAGTTTAGGGTAAAGTGTTGGCTATGAAATAGATGATCTAAAGGCCAACGTAGAAAAGGAAAGTCCGCATGAAACGTGTTTAGCATACCGCGACCAACTCGCGGATCTAACAGACCGCTTATTTTACGAAAGAGGCGCGTTGTCGCAGACCAAGCCACGTCATTAAGATCCCCTGTTACGATGATAGGTTGATTACTTTTAGCAACACTTTTGGCCACAATGATTAATTCAGCATCCCGTTCTGCTGATTGTGGATTTTCGGTAGGGCTAGGAGGGGCAGGATGCATAAAGTGCATGCGGACTTTATCACCTGAGTCTAAAGTTAAGGTGGTGTGTATGGACGGAACCTCTTTCTCGACCAAGTAAGCTATTTCTTGGTTACTTAAGGGCAACCGTGAGAACACATGCATGCCGTAAAGGTTATCCAGTGGACATTTTATGCTGTGTGGCATATCTACTTCCACCACCTTGAGTTGATCTTCCCACCACTGATCAGACTCGAGTGTTACAAGAACATCGGGTTTATGTATCTGTACTAACTGGATTAGCTTATCTACCTTTCGGTTAGGCGTTAGAACATTAGCCGTCATAATACTTATTTGCTTATCAGGGCTACTCTCCTTAGTCTCTTTTACTTCATGGGGCCATAAACGTGTATAAGGTAATATCCACCATAACTGCCAGGCCAAGCAAAGCGCAGTGATTGAGATTACAACCCACGTAAATTGGGATTGTTTATTAAGGAAAACAAAATTAGCTATCAATAAAACCGCTATAAAAATAGCAAATTGTAGGCGAGGAAAATCCATTCCCCTGATGGCCCAGTGGGGATGACGTGAAAAGGGAAGTAACGTCACTATACAGGCCAAGGTTGTAAAAAAAGTGAGTATAGCTGTCATCTGTTAGGCCTGCTCTGTCTTAATCTATATCTGAATGTCACATCGATTTATCTTCGCGTGCGGCTTTTTTAATAGCGATTAAATCCTCTTCTATATCAAGTACATTACATGCCCGCTTCAGGGCTAAACGTCGGTGATATTGGGCCGCTTTTTTTATTTCCTTGTTGTTAAGGGACTCAAGAGAGGTCAACGCTTTTTGTAAACGAATACATACTTCTATTACACCCGCACCATCGCGTGCTATAGCCGTAAAAGCATCATCGAACATATCCTGCAAGGCAACCTCAGGAACGGCTACACGGTCATATTTAGGTTTGCTTTCTGTTTGCTCGGGTTGATCAATGAGCGAAATTAAACGTACCAGCGAACCCGTTACCTTTATCGCTGTTCCGGGATCGTTGACGGCAGGAGATAAAGCCCGTGCGGCAATTTCTGATAACGTGACTAAGCCAAAGCGAGGATCATCTTCAAACGTACGGTCGTGGCCAATGTGGAATGATTTAATAAGGCCCGTATAATCTACGTTGGACAACGCAGATGATGACATATGCACCGACGCTAAAGGTTTGTCGGCTGTAGTGAGTGTTCCGGGTAATGCTGATACTACGACATGCGCATCAACACCTTGCGCCCAACCCTGAAGGGCCGCCATATCAATATGCTGCACATAACCAATCGTTGGTGAGAAAACATCGATCCCTTTGCTGGTAATATCTGATACTGATATGCCACCCAGCCTAGGTTTATCTCGTCTTCTAATAAAAGCGTTTTCCGTTGCCCTTTCAACTTTTTCAATGGTTGATCCCACCCGTCCCAGCCGCGCGATATTATCGACCCAGCGGACAAAAGTCAGAATCACTACTGCAAAGACAATGGTGGTAAGTACAAAAAGGCTGAATAAGCCGGCTTGATTATAGAAAGCGTTTTTTACCGCAGTTAGAGCAACCACACTAAAAATAAATGCCCCAACAAAGGTTGAAAGAGCATTCTGGGATACGTCATCAGCAACCACTAAAGAGAAAGCGCGAGGGGTGGCAGAGCTACTGGCAGCGGCGTATGCCGATACCATTGAACCCACCGAAAAGGTAGCGATTACCAACATGCTGGATGCGAGCAGTGAAAGTAAAGTTTCAACTGAATCTTGAGCAATAGAAGGCATTTGATTTGCCACAGCGGAGCCATCTATAAACTTCGCTGCAAAGACCGCTGCAATGGATAAAAAGCAGACCGCCAATGGGCGCACCCATAGCCTTTCACTAAAACGGTTGAATAGAAATCGGAGACGGTCTAACGAAATTAAAGAATTCATATATTGCCCTATGTTCAACGCATCAAATAATGGCAGTCCGATTGATTCTCTTAGTATACGCTACCATGAAAAACGCTCGACTTTTATTCTTTGATCTACAGAATGGGTAAGCCTGACAAATACCTTGTCTAGGTAGCGGATCGTCCAGTGTTGAAATAGAGTTATTTTTTAAACTATCTGCGATGCAGGCTTTATGTGAAGAGTAGGGGACTCGTTTTTGCTGCTTCTTATCAGCTTACAGATATGAATTTACTACAGTTTAACGGAGGCTGCTCATAAGGTTCTGACCTCCTACAAAAGACAGGCCTCACTTGCTGTTATGTATTGCAACAAGTGAAACCTAGCCCATTGATATAGTTTAAAACTGATAACCTAACGTAACGACAGCAGAACGAGTTTTTTGCTCATACTCATAGGTGAATGCACCGCTCCCTAATTGTTCATCATCATAATGAACAAACAAAAGCTCACCTTGAATAAATAGGTTGTTTTGGATCAGCCTTTTATAACCTAGGCTATAGCCAATACCTTCAACAGTGATGTTATCTTCAGTCCATACTGAACTTGGCCCCGTGACGTTGGTTCTCGCTTTGTGATAACCAACTTTTGCGAAGACAGCCGATCCATCATCAATTACATAGGTTGGTTGGACATAGATTGAGGAGTGGTGTTGCAACTCTGCATTAATATCTTCACTTCTGTAAATTTGAGTACTTGCATCAGTATCATTCAGGTCGTACGTTGCACCTACACCAATTAGCCAATCTTTATTAATTGGCCAATGATAAGCGACGTTTACTTGTACAACCGCATCATCTTTATCCCAATTCAAACGATCCGAATTACTATCTGTGTAGACCATATCGGCGTTAACATATCCCAAACCTAAACCGGCTTCGAAGCCTTCAAAATTACTAGAGTCTGCATATGCAGAGGTTGAAGCTAACGCTAATATGAGTGCTAATTGTTTTTTCATTAATAACCCTTTTGCTCTTTTAACCAAGACGATATGGTAGCTTTTTGAAGTGAATAAAATTGTTAACTAATTAATTTATAGGGGTTATATCATACATTAAGTAGGGTTTTTGTTGGCTGGTTTTGAAGGTTCTTTTTATAAATTTTCATCAATATTTTTCGTTTCTCTCGTTGCTGCCTCTATAAGTGGGTTTCTGGTCATTGCGATAGATGGTTTATAGGAAGAATTTAAACTATTCATCAGGAGTTTTTCTGTGTTCGAGGAGGAAAGCTCTTTAAGAGATGATTTCTGGAAAAAAGGTCAGATTGAGCCAGCATTGTGGCTAATGACTTAACTTAAGATAACGAAGCCCAAAGCAATACCATAGATCGCTAAAATAAGGGCGCTCTCAAACCCGATTTTACCAATGCCATAAGTCTGCCGTCGCACCATGCCTAAGAGTAAAGTCGCTGTCATTAAAATACTCACCAAAGCCCAGGTGACTTGGACAGGAGCCATATCATGATAGATAGAACCTTGGGTATAACCTACATCAGCAGCGGCAACCACCAACATATTAAAGCAGTTAGTGCCAAAAATATTACTGACTGCAAGGGTTAAAGCACCAATACGAATGGCAACAATCGTGGTGACTAGCTCGGGTGTAGAAGTGGCAAGCGCGGTGAAAAATCCACCCATAAGTGTTTCAGAAATTCCCGTTTGATCGGCTATCTGTTTTGCTGATTCCATTAAAACCCAACCCGCTATCCCCGTTAACGCAGCCATGCAGGTAAACGTTATCCACACGGAGGTTAAATTACTGCTATGGCGCGTATCAGGTTGGTCTGCAACCGTTTGACATGTTTGTCGAGGGAACCACATAGGTTTTGTTTTCGTATGCAGAACTAAGTGCAACCCGGATATATAAGCGATAATAATTACGGGTGTAATGGGGTGAATATTAAAAAAAGTAATAGAGGGGCTAAAAACGGCCAGTAAAGGCAAGGTTAATAAAACAATGAGCAAGCCAGCGAGCATCAGATTAACGGCAGAGGCTGCCGCATGTTCCAAATTAGCTTTACGATAAACAATATCTGCCACAGCCAGAAAGACAAGATTAGCGGCCATACTCCCCATGACATTACTCATGGCCAAATTGGGGCGAGCATCAATGGCCGCCGTGAGTGTTGCTGCAAAGTCAGGTAATGAGGTAACTCCCGCTAAGAGTAAAACCCCAAATAATGCTTCGCCCAAGCCTGTTTGGTCAGCTAATGAATCTGACAGTTTTGCCAACTTGCTACCGGCAATGATAATCACCAATGCGGCAACAGCAAAAGCAATCATGCTGGACGTTAAAGAAGTAAACATACAAACCTTACAAGCAGTGAGAAACGAGAAACACTCGCTACTCAAGCGTGCTATTAATAGATCTTAACGTTAAGTAACTACCAAAAACCCACCGTTATTTTCCCTTTTGAAGGGTGTGTTAGGCGAAAACAAACCATCCCATTGAATCAGCATACTTTAATAGCATAGCACTACACATAAGAACGACAATGATTCTTAAATAGGCGGGCTTAATTTTGAACAAACAATGGGCGCCAAGCCATGCACCTATGAATTGCCCTAGCATCATCGATAGTCCAACAACCCAAACAATATGACCGGCCACTAAAAATACAATTAAAGACGCGATATTGGTCGCAAAGTTTAAGGGTTTAGCGATGGCTGTAGATGTTATTAGGTCATGTCCTCGACATAGAATACCCGACAGGGCGAAAAAAGAGCCCGTACCCGGACCAAACATACCGTCATAAAAACCAATAAAAGGGACAACTATATTTTTATACTTTGTGTTGGTTAAGTTAGCGACACCCTGAGTTTTAATGAGTTTTGGCGATATAAGAAAGTAGATAGCGATAAATAAAAGAACAATAGGAATAACAAAGGCTAATACATCTGTATTTATAAATTGCACAGCGATGGTTCCCAGTGCTGCGCCTAGAAACGCTGTTAACATTAGATACTTCACGTTGTTCCAGCGTATTCTTTTATTTTTAAGCATCATATAAGACGCTGTAGCCGTCCCCATACAACCTTGTAATTTGTTGGTCCCCAGTGCAGCCAAAGGGGGAACGCCACTCAAAATTAAGGCAGGTATTGATATTAACCCGCCGCCACCTGCCAATGTATCAAGGAGTCCGGCGACAACCGACACTAAAAATAAAAGTGTCAGTAGTTCGATAGAGTAGTTCGTAAATTCCAATGGGATACGCCTTTTTCCTTACACCGCTGGTGTAATTTGTTCGCTGATGTTGCACGAGTAATAGTACTTAGAAGAAATAGTAGTTAATGACTTGTTATCGACTGCGTATACCAACCGTCCATTAAGCTGTTGCAGTAGTCTAATGATATAACAACTGCATCCACCTGTTTTGGGTTGGACGATACATCTAATCCAAGCAATGACTCTGTCTGTGGGAGAGCCCCCAGTTAAAGCAATAAATAAGGAAATGCTCGATAGAACCAAACCCCTAACGCTAAACAGCATGTTGTCTACGAGGCCGTAGAAAATATATTCGGGCCCTATTTATTTTATGTATTGCAAAAAGCCAGACCGATCCTGTTGGTTTTTGATCTTTAGGCTTTTTTTGATGACCTTAATAACCAAGGGCTCTTAGAGCCGACAATACATTTTGTTTTACACTGTTTTCTACTTTAAGACGAAGTAGCTGTGTTTCTTCTTTGGTATATTGATCAAAGCTGTCTTTCCATTTGATCTCAACCTCACCTGTTTCACAGGGGAATCCCCATTCCCACCCTAATTCTTGTCCACTATTAGTAGAGAATACAGTCATGGTAAATAGTGAATAAACACAGCTCTGTGCATTGCCAAGAAACGAACGTTCGTAGAAGCCATAACCAGGCTCATGAAATGGTTTGTTATCGTACCTTGTTGGTTTGACAAGAATAAGTGTATCGGCGCCTTGGTTTTTTGCGGATTCTATTAGCTCTTTATAGTCATAACCATTAAGAAAGCTCCATGTTTTTTTCAAACGTTCCTTAAGGTTTGGATCGTGTTGCAGAACTACAGCAGTACGTAAATCTGATTGATTAAGCCGTGAAATAATTAACTCTTCAGTAAATCCATCAATGTTCCATTCAGGGACTGTTTCTTCATACACAACATTACTGAAAATAGTCGTTCCAATGTGGATACCATTAAAGTTGGTACCTAAAAGGGATACAACCGCGATATTATTACTCGAATCAAGTTCGTTTTTGGTTAATCCACCTCTCATTCCTGAGCAAGCGGTCAAAAGTAATGTGGCTAATAGAATTGAGATTGCCTTTTTGTAATTCATTGTCCTTCCATAGAATTATTTATTCGTAAAAGGTTTAACGCCCGGCTCACGTGCCGGTTTGGAGCCGCGAAGCGGCGGAAAACCAGTCGCCGTGCAGCCGATTGTTAGGCGCTATCTTCTCGTCCTGGTAGCACGTGACCATTCTAGGGATTTTCTTCTTCGGGCGGTGGCGGGTCCACATCAAAGTAAACATACTTTGGCTTGCGTCTCAAACCTTCAGCTGGGTAAGTTTTGACCAAACGTCGATTATCCTCGTCATACGTAATGCCATCGACCAGACACGCTTCCGCTACTTGCGGGTTATAGGAGTACAGCCACGCATATTTTTTTTTCGTCCACGATAGTACCACCTTCTGTAATGCCTTACTGTCGTAAAAATAGTCCTGATCCGTGACAGTAATTCCCATAACGTTCAAGCAGAAGCCAATAATCCTAGCCCCCTTAAAGTTTGGGAAGCGCGCCATATCTGCTATCTCATTGTAAATAAGGCGACGCACTTTGAACTTCACTACCTTGCCAGCAGCTCCATTTAAGCTTCTGAAGTTAAACAGCTCACCCCAGACGGAATTATGCTGGATCCACCAACATTGGCTAGCAGGAGACCGAACTGCGGATGCGGAGAATATGATCTCGAAGATTATGGAAGCCAGGTGATCATAGAAGGACTCCCTACCACGCTCCTCCCGAACTCTTAGCTGGAGGCCCTCAGGAACTCCCCTCTTTTCGAGAATCTCGATAGCGTCCTTGATGAACTCAACGATAACTCGAAGCCTCGCTTGTACATCGTCATCCCAGCCACTGTTCGCGATCCCATCAATTTTGTAGAGATCGAATGCAGCGTGCTCAATATAGCCCTTTGCGCGGTACAGCACGAAGGAGTGCCTCCAAAAGTCCTTTTCTACATAATCGCGGAGGGTCATCAGAACTACCCGGCAGTAAGCTTTCCATTGCGCAGCATCCCACTTTCTTTTATCCCATATGTCTGGGTCTAAAAGTGTTCCGATTACTTCAACCATCTTGTAATTTGAGAACATGGCTTGGCTCAGGGGCTTGTGATAGCCGATCAAGCCGGATTCGTACCCTTCGGCTTCATTGAATAGGAAGGAATCCTTATTTGCGAGGGCCTCGTTCACGATATTCTTGGAGAAAATCTCTACTGGGATGCCGTACTTCTGTGTCTCGCCAATCTCGTAGAACACAGCTAACGCAGTACCGGGGGACGATTCGACAATTGATCGACAGAATCTCTTATCGGCAATCAGAAGCAATATATCATTAGCACAGGCAGTCACCTTCGACGGGGCCTTATCTTCCTTTTCCTGCCTACGGTAGTTTTTAAACTCACCCCTATCCGTGGCGTGGCGAATCAACGACTTCGCCGAGCGTGCTACTTCATCTGCAATCACAGATAGCTCTGACGGAGAACCTTTTAGAATAATCTGATAGAGGGTTTGGCCATACCGCTGGGCATTCCTCTTACCAAAGACAGGAGGACGAATGAAAGCGAACCATGCCCATGTTAGAAACGTCAGAAGAAAAATACCTCCGAGGAAAGCTTGCCACCCTGCTGGTGTCAAGAGATTCCCTCGTGGAACCAGCCATTGCTCTGCACGCCACAGATCCGTCAGTAGGGTCAAAACTCCCACAGCTGCTACCACAGAGAATGTTACCCCTTGGAGCGGTAGTGGTGTCGTTCTAACCCTAAAGCGGTAGCGCACATCGGCTATTGTCCATGCCAGTACCATGAGCGCTAGTCCAGCTAGAAATTCGGAGAAACCAAAGAATTTCGGAGCATTCGCATCAAGCGGAACAAAACACACGAATCCATAACAATAATTGCTCGACACATCTTCCCCTATTTAATACCTATTTCCCTGATTGTATTGAATCGACGTAGAAACCCCTGAAAGTAAGCCACACTTCTAGCGCCTAACGCCGCCATAAGCGATGAGCAATAGTTGGCTAAAATGTGTAGCGAAGCGGAACCGAGCCAACTGTTACGAATCCGACTTAATGGCCTTGTGTACGCCCAGCATGGGTATGAACTAATGAGGTGAAAGTCCTCTGTAGGAAGGTCACCATCCATAGCGATTTATATCGTTTATTAGATGATAACT
>NZ_LUTR01000014.1 GCF_001597725.1 Neptuniibacter marinus | reverse complement strand
AGAATTTAGCCCAGATCTAAACTGACAGACACCAGATAAAAAACGGGTAACTGTCAGATCAAGTCTGAGCTACTACACTTAAATAACCTCGGACAATACCAACGAATTGAACCCCCTACCTAGCTCATTTCACGCACTTTCTCACGGGTCTGAGCAAAAGAATGAGCTCCACACTTTTCCAATAGCTCAACCAAGATCTTACGATAATCAGCCCAATAGTTTTTTAAACTCACAAGATCTTCAGCTAAAAAATGCCGAGTAACTAAGCCGATCTGTAAAGAAGAGATCATCTGCACAATACCGTGCAACTCTATATGAGAAACATTTGGCGAAACCTTTTTCAATTGCTCTAAACGGATTAATGAAACCTCATCTATAAATCGACGAATCGTACACTGTCTTGTTTTATTGTGAGCTGACGCTGAGATAAAACCAAACAACGCTCTGACATATAAATTATCTACAGCAAAACATCTCAATAACTGACTTTCCATCAATTCAAAAAAGTCATCTTTAGACTCTGGAGATGGATACGCTTTAATATCCATCAACAAACTCTGAGTTAACAACTCTAAAACTTCAGTTTCTACCGCTTCCATGGTTCTGAAATGATGATACAAACCGCCCTTACTTATGGAAGCCTGTTCGATTAACCGACCAGCAGTTAAGGCATCCAATCCACTGTGGCTGATTATTTCAACAGCCGCCCGTAATATTGAGCGGCGTGTTAGATTGGAATTACTATTAGCACACATAGCTCTGACCTTCTGTAACAATGCACTACACAGGACTTACTTAGTCCCTCCACCCTTATGCTACGCCTTACATAAAGAGGGTTACATTGATAGATATAGATTTACTGATTTAGATCAAACCTGCATGATACGGAGAGATAAAGCAGGTTGGCAGTAGATGAAAAGGGGATTCCTGAGGTATTTAAATAAAAAAACCAGGGTAAAAAATACCCTGGCTGGAAGAGATAAAGACAAAACATTCACGAAGAGTAGGAATGATTCATAGCCATTAAAACACCAAGCTCATGAATATTGACTTAACAGGAAACAACTGAACAGAGAATAGACATTGGTTGAGCGAACGTCATTCACAGGCAATAAAATACTAAGATTAACTAAATTTCCTCACAATAAGCGATTACTAGTGCTTTTACAGTCAACTCTTCTCTGTCATTATCTGAATTAGATGTCTGTCATTACGAATGGTTAGATAACATCGCATACTCAATTATGGACCTAAGATATGGAATTAAGCAGCCTTTATGTCACTGTTATTGAACCTTCAAAAGTTCAACGCCAAATAATTACAGGACACTTAAATAGTTTTGGCATTGAACAGGTAGAAGAGTTTGAAGAAGCACGACCGGCACTTAACCATATGCTCTCCTCGCCGCCAGATCTTGTCCTTTCCTCTATGCACCTTCCTGATATTACCGGTACCGAATTAGTCACCCAGATGCGTGGTTTAAAAGCCCTTCAGGATATAACCTTTCTACTGGTTTCATCAGAAACTCATTATCGTTATCTCGAACCCATTCGTCAGGCTGGAGCGATCGCTATATTACCAAAACCCTTTAGCAAAGAAGAGATGGGGCTCGCACTTAAAAGCACCTTGGATTATATAACTGATTTTGAGTCAGAAAGTGACAACGATAGCTACGAAGCCCTTAACGTATTAATTGTTGATGATAGCTCTTTATCACGTAAATATATTCAGCAAATACTCACCTCCCTCTCAATCCACTCCATACAAACAGCTAAAGATGGATTAGAAGCACTCGAACTGCTCAATCAAGGCCAACTCTTTGACCTTATCATTACCGATTACAACATGCCTAATATTGATGGCAAAGAGTTAACAGAGCATATTAGAACGGCCAGCGAGCAGCCTACAGTGCCAATCCTTATGATGACGAGTGAGCAGAATGAAAGTCGATTAGCAGCCATTCAGAGTGCTGGTGTATCCGCCTTATGCAGTAAACCACTTTCATACAATACAGTTAAACATCTGATTGAACAGCTAGTAACTGATTTTTAACTCTTTAAGCTCAATAAAAACGCGGCCTAAGCCGCGTTTTTTTGATTACCAACTACAGAGAAGCTGGCAGCTTTAACCTTTATCATCCAAGAGATGATCAGGAATAAAGCCCATAATCAACGCGCCCCAATGTTGTCCATTCACATATAAGGGAATCGATAAGTCATTAAGAATTTCACCCGTATCACGAATGTATGTTTGTAATAGGAATGGCGCAGTAGAAGATGCACGTCGCACTTCTGCACGATTACTTGCGAATATGCGACGGTTACGGCTCTTAAGGTTATCAACCTCAAAATTACCCGTCATACGCTCTGAAACTTTAGAGTGATGAGCTGCGGCATATCCATTTTTATCTACGGCTATCGCATAGATAAATTCTGGCCGCTGGGAAATAAATCCATCAAATAATGGACGCATAACGACATCATACTGATCAGCATAACTCGTATCGTATTTTTCAGGCAGTTGACCATCGTTGGTACGTTTATAGTTAGTATCGAACAGATTAGCACCCCGTGAAGCCAGCTCTTCCAGTGCCGTTTGGATCTCCAGCCCCCACTGGCGCCCCGTTTGAATCATACCTTCAAAACCACCATAACCAATAATAAAGCGAGATAGAAGCTCTTGAGTCTCTTCCGTAGAGTGTTCTAGCTCTTCAGAATAACGACGCGACTCCTCTATTTCGCCATGCATCTCAGTTGATAAGGAAGTAATTTCAGATACAAGCCCGTGAGATTCTTTATTTGTATAAGCCAGCTCATCAATCGCTGCGCTGATACTACTTAATTGACCATTCAGATCCTCAAAGTCACTCACTAATCCATGAAATTGGTTATTAGTACTTTTAATAAATTCTTCAGTAGAACCAACATACTCAAGGATAGTTACTGAGCTAGAACCCGTTTTATCTACTAGAGAGGACATCTGAGTAATGTTCTGATCAATTTCACTCGTAGCTACACTAACTTTTTGAGATAAATTTCTTACCTCATCAGCAACCACAGAGAAACCACGCCCTGCATCACCTGCTCGCGCCGCTTCAATGGAAGCATTAAGTGCAAGCAAATTGGTTTGGTCAGAAAAATCTTTAACCATACCTAATATTTCAGTGATGTTTTTTGAATTCATTTCTAACTGATGCACAGTATCCTGAAAATCAGTTACTTGAGTTCTAATCGCTTCCACTTGCTGTTGTACGCGCCCTAGCTCGACACTGGATACTCTAATCTCATCCAAGTTTTGAGAATTGCGTTCAGATATTTGCAGTGTACTGCCCGCAATATTATCAATTGCTTGAGTCGCTTCTTGACTAGATTGGAAGACTTTTTGAGCCTGCTCTTCCTGCTTAGCTGCCGAACCTTGAGCTTCTATAAGTACTTTCTGTAACCGAGTTGAACTTAAAGCAACACTAACGCTTCGACGTCGGCTTTCAGCAATCATCGATTTCAAACTTGTTGAGAATGTGTTGTAACTCTCAGCCATGTCTGAAATTTCATCATAGGTATATTCAGGTAATGTCGCTGATATATCCCCATCTTTTTCTTTAATTGCTTGCAAGACATCGGTCATCTTTTTTATAGGTCGTAAAAATAGATGACGCATGAAGAAGATAGTTAACAGACCCGACACTAAGGCAAAACAAACCGTCGCTAGCCCATAAAACCAAAATGAATCTAACTCCTGCCTAATTGCCTCTCCAGAAACGTCACCAGCAGCTAAGCTGGCATCGATTTGACTGAAGTGGTTGTACCCGATAAATAACAAGGCTATATGAGGTAAAAGTAGAAATACCACATTGCCTGTTATTTTCTTCGTCAACGAATTAAAACAAGTTTTCTCTACACTCTTATACAAACTCATTTACGCACTCTTTATTGTTATAGGCTTTTATAATTTTTATACTTTTTTATAATTGAGTTACAACTTTTCTATCATTCAGTTATAACTGAATCAATATAAACGTATCCATTTGCCAACTGCAAGATTAAACTAAAGTTTCAGCATAACATCCATCAAATTAAAGTCACCCACTACCAAAGTATCCAACTTGTACACTTTTGTAGTTTATCTCTGCATTCCTTCCAGTTTTCGCAGTATTTTTCAACTAATTGCCAAAATTCAGGACGGTGATTTAAATGCACTAAATGCGCGAGTTCATGGATCAGGACATAATCGATCAACGATTTTTCAGCAAAGATTAATCGCCAATTCAAAGAGATATCCCCCTTACTTGTACAGCTCCCCCATCGTCTTTTATAGTTTTTTATAATCAATGAGTTAGACTGTAACCCCATAACATTTTGCCAATACACTATACGCTCAGAAAAATAGTTTTCAGCTTCCGTTTTATACCAGGCTTGCAAGCAGGATTTCACTCGCTCCTCTACTGCTTTTTTAGAGCGATTGGTTATGAATATATTCAGTTTTTGATCATCTAAACTGGCTCTATTTTTGGGCCCAATTTCCCAAGTAATTGCATAGTACTCCCCCTTGTAGGGGAACATTGCTCCGTCAGCGACCTTTAAACAACCTTCAGCTAATTCACTGCTAAGTTTTTCACTTTTTTGGCGAATCCATACCTCTTTGCTTTGTACCCAATTACGTACCCATAGATCGGACACCCAATGCGGCACTCTAACCTCTACGCCCTTCTCGCTAATTCGGATAGCCGCCGTTTTTCTTTTTCTGCTGCGTATTATCCGGTAACTAACAGGGCTTATAAGGTCATTCATAACAGAGATCACTGCAAAAAATAGTCATTAAAGTCGATGTAAAAAGTCTGTTTGCTAAGTTAGAAACCACTGTAAACGGACTAATAGGTTCTTGTTAACGTTAAGGCAATATCCTATCTCCTGCTTCAGTTGCGTTAATCTATGAGCATCACACACTTGTCCATATTCTATATCTTCATATAAGGTTGAAACTCGAATAAAAGATTCAGCATACTCTGGCTTATATTGTGCGAGGCGATCGCAATAATGGGTAACGGTCTCCCCCGTCCGCCGAGCCATATCTTCTCTTGCGAAGTATGCTGATAGGGCATTAATCATATTATCTGCTGGATTTGCAGATCGTTTCTTTTTGTAATTCAAGAGCAACAAGGTCAGTGAGATAACAAGCGAAAAGGGAACCAACAGGAACAGAGCAAGCTTCAGAGGTGACAATGCCCCTAATAAATGTTCTAGCAAGCCCTTTTGTTGGTGGTGATAATTGAGTACCCAGCGATGCCAGCCATAATTCAATGCCTCAATTCTATGCCGTATCTGCATCAGTATTTGATTATTTGAAATACTCCATGCACTTAACAAATTATCTTGTAAAAATGCATTGTCTTTCGACAAAACATCATCTGCTGGCTTCTCAACTCGATCAGGAGCAACCCAAGCCGTAGGATCCATACGTACCCAGCCTTGCTCAGGGAACCAGGCCTCAATCCAAGCATGAGCATCATATTGACGTACTAAGAAGTAGTTTTCATAAGGATTCCACTCACCTCCCTGATAGCCTGTGACCACACGTGCAGGAATACCAACCGATCTTAATAAAAATGCACTTGCACTCGCGAAGTGACCGCAAAACCCGGTCTTAGTCTCAAATAAAAACTCTGAAATGCTGTCATCACCTAACGGAGGGGGGGTTAACGAGTAGTTAAAATTTTGGTGATAATACTGCTTCATTTTATCTATAAACGCTTGGGGCGTCGCAGACTCCTGCCACCAGCTGGAAGCTAAGCGCTTCGCCTCATTGTTCCCAAGAGGGATATGCAGTTCCTTTGCAAAATCATCTGCGGTTTTATCTAAACCAAAACCACGATCTAAGCGCGAAGATATTTTATATTGCTCTCGATTTACGATCTTAGTTTTGGAAGCAAGTGTCATGTCAGCATAAGCATTCAGCTCACTTGGCCATGCGGAAAGGTAGTCCAATACAGGAATATAGTTTCTCTGATTCGACTCTAAAATCACTTCGTAATGAAAGGCTCTATTATCCTTAATGTCGCGATTTCGTGGCAGTTTAGGCACCTTCTCTTCATCCTTTAACCAGCCCCGTCCATCAAAATCAGACAGTACAATTGAGCGCCAGTATAACTTAGTTTGATCTGGAGCCTCCCCATCAAAACGCACCCGGAAAGCAACCTCTGCTGAACGTGTTAAACGGGTTATATCACCCGGTATCATCGTGTCAGCTAACCCAGTTTTAGCCGCAGATTTATCTAAACCGACTTCCCACAAAGGGCCTAACCTAGGCATACCCATAAATAACACAACCATAAGAGGGAAAGCGGGGATAAGCATTAAAACAGAGCGTTTCAACGGATATATAAAACCGGTCTCTCGCGATAAATTAGTACTCATCAAAGCACTTGTAACGATAATGATGGCAAGGATCACATAGATTGCTGTTCCCACACTTTGACTAAAAAGAAAGATGGTTGAAGCAACTAAGTAAGCGACATAGAGCACTATTAAGGAATCTCTCCGATGATAGAGTTCGATGACCTTCAGACCAAAACCAACAACAAGCAATGCAACCGTTACACTAATCCCTCCCCCTTCTTTATAACTCGCCAATACACCGACACCTGCGGCTAAGACTAAGCAGGTTTTCAACCATTTAGGTGGCAGTGACCAGCGTCCTAAATAAACCATCAGGCGCCAAACAATGCATAAAATCACAACAAGAGTAATCCAGTAAGGCAGATGCGGTATATGGGGTAATGTAACAATAACCACACTCAGTAATTGCCACAATAAAGCGGTGCGCGTTAGCTGCTGATCATTCACTGCAGAGATCCCTCAGCTTTAAATAATGCCAGTTCACCTAATATATTATTTAAATGCTCAGGCCCCGTAGCGGGTTGAATTGATAAGTTAGGAAGGTGCAGTCCATATTCACGATAATGATGTTCACACTCAAGCGCCCAATATGTCATAACAGATAAGCGATCTTCTGTTGATAGTTCAGGCCATTCCCGCCATAACAACCAGATCTCTTTACTCTCTTGGCCAACATAATTTTTAGTTAACAAGCCCCGCCCTTGGGCGTATTGTTTCCAAGCGATGTGTCGTAAGGATGAACCAGGTCGATATTCATCTAACCCTGAGAAATCATCCCCTGCATTCTCTTTCCCTTGCCGACCATCAATACTATCGTCAAAAGACGTCGGTAACCTGCCTTCTTCAGGTTTAGGATAAACTATTGCTGTAAGATCCAGCTCGACCCAACTCCATGCCCGTAACAAGCCAAACGGAAAAACAGTTTCAAGCGTAAGTACCTGTGGGGTAAGGTAGCCTCGCTTTTTTGCCATTACATAAAGAGATAGGTTTTTTTCTCGTGTTTTATCTAGATATATTCGCTGACCGTCCCGCTCCCCACGCCAACACAGAAACACATTTTCATAATTTCTTAGATTATTCGCATAGATTTTGAGCTTAAATTCAGCTAATTCACCTACATGACAATGCCCTGCTTTAACAGCAGAAATACATAAACCCGATAAATTAAAAAAAGTGTAATGGATTGCCAAAACACCTAACGCAATTAATAGAAAAGACACCGCATGGATAAGATTATTCTGATAGTTTGTTGCAACTAAATATAAGACGAAGCAAACCGCTAAATAAGCCCAGCCCGCCAAGGTAGGAAAGATAAAAATACTTCTTTGATTTAACTCGATTAAACGGCCTTTAGGCCTTCTGTTAGCCGCCCAACGTTCAGATAACTCGACAATAGGCTTAAACAACAGACTCAACATAGCTAAGCCAATACATCTACTTGAGTTAATATTTTTTTAATATACCCCTCACCAGCATATTCGCCACTCTCTTTTACCCCTCGCAGCCTATGGGCAAATACAGGTTGTAGCATAGCTTGAACATCCTCAGGCACGACGTAGTCCCTTCCATGTAAAAACGCCCAAGTTTTCGCAGTATTCAATAAGGCTAAACTTCCTCTAGGCGAGACGCCGAACTCAAAATGAGTGGCATCACGGGTAAAACGTATAAGACGCAGAATATAATCTAAGACACTACCGGATACGTTAACCTCTGAGCACAAATCCCGCAGCTCGAGCAGCTCAGCTGGGGTTAAACAGGGCGTTAAGCTAGGTATTTTTTTCCTTGCATCACCACCGACTAATAGCTCACGTTCAGCCTGCTCGCTCGGATACCCCAATTGAATTCGCATAAGAAAACGATCGAGTTGGGATTCAGGAAGTGGAAATGTGCCGTATTGAGAAATCGGGTTTTGAGTTGCTATAACAAAAAAGGGAGTGGGCAAACTATAGGTTTCGCCTTCAACACTGACTTGCCCCTCTTCCATCGCTTCTAGAAGCGCACTTTGCGTTTTAGGCGTTGTCCGATTGATCTCATCAGCTAATAACAGTTGCGTAAAAACAGGTCCTTTATGGTAAACAAACTCCCCACTGTTACCATTGAATATAGATACACCTATAATATCAGCCGGTAACATATCGCTTGTAAACTGAAGTCGTTGGAAGTCCAAACTCATCACTTGTGCTAATGCGTGGGCCAAAGATGTTTTCCCCATCCCTGGTTCGTCTTCAATTAACAGATGCCCCCCGCTGATCAAACAAGTCACCGCTTGTTTGATCTGTTCCTCTTTACCGTAAAGAATTTCCCCCACACTATCGATCAGTTGCTTCAGTTTGTCTCTCATTAACCCCTGACTCCAACAAAAAAGAAAATTAGTAACATTCTCATTCTAAAAGAAAGCGACTTTTTAATAGTCGAAAACACACAAACAGGCATCATTCCTAATTGGTAGATCACCGCTGCCCTGAGACTACAATCAGAAGAAAATCATGTCCTAAGATATATAACAGTACAGCACCCGAACGCATTCTAAAACGTTAAAGGGATCAATTGCCTATGGTAATTCGCATACTCTGATCGACAAACCTCTTCGTCTGTCTCTATCTGTATCAAATTGGCTGAATGGATGCCCGCTTTTAAACAAACATCATATCCCTCTTTAAGGTGATTGTAGGCAGTGACAATGCCCTCTTCATCCTTAAGTAAGGCTTTAACAACCTCGCCCTGATGCAGATACTCAACCTCAATAACAATGGGTGAATGGCCTGCCTCAATAAAATTTACAGTTTTAATTCTTTGTTGCTCTTTTAGCTTTTGTAAGTAATTAATATCCACCCTCACCTCCATGATTAGGTTAAAATATAATGTAGGTGTAATAAAAAAACTGACCGGCGTAATTCCAGTTAACCACGCCTCCTAAGCATAGCTAATAAACGATAAAAACAGGCACACCCTAGTCCATATAATAAAAAAGCCCGGACAACCGGGCTTTATCATCTCATACTCAATCTTAGTGATCGTGATTACAACCTTCGTCATGTACATGACCATGAGCTAACTCATCTTCAGTTGCTTCACGCACGTCGGTAACTTCTACACTAAACTGCAAAGTCTGACCTGCAAGAGGATGATTTCCATCAAGCGTAACTTCTTTCTCTTCTACAGCAATAACCGTTACAGGTTGCTGTCCCCAAGGAGCTTCAGCCATAAACTGCATACCGACTTCAATATTATCGATACCTTCAAAATTTGCGCGATCTACTTTTTGAACAAGCTCTTCACGGATATCACCGTACCCTTCTTCAGGCTTCACAACAACATCTAGTTTATCGCCTACAACTTTCCCGAGTAATGCATTCTCAAGACCAGAAACAATGTTGTTAGCTCCACAAACAAAGGATAATGGCTCTTGACCCGCAGAAGAATCCAGAACTTCTCCCGTTTCATTTTTAAGGGTGTAGTGAATCAGTGCGACCAAATTTTCAGCAATTTGCATAAACAAATCTCTTATAACGGGAACTTGCTGTATTAATTGGCACCATAACCCTACGTCATAGCGGGCCTTAAAAAGCAAAGAGCTACCCAAATGATTAAAAACTAAATAATACCGTCTGACTGATTTCGCTACCAGTGCTCCTATCACCTTACTGAATATTTTTCATAAACAGTAAGAAAAATAGGAATTTTTCTTAGACTCATATTAAAAGTTGTGTGCTAGTTTTAATTGGTAGGAAAAAGGAACCCACCGAGGGACGACCAATGGAAAATGCATGCACTCTTTGTTACAACTTGGTGCTACACAATAAACCACACGCTGCACTTAAAAAAATCAGCGAGTTAAAAGGTAGTGAACTGTATAAATGTTGCTGTTGTTATGCTTATTTGCATAAACACGGTGTTGAATGGGAAATCATCAGTGGTGGGGAGTTTATGGGGGCTCCTAAGCAAAACACCTCCACTATCATTGCGGCTGAAAACAAAACCCCGAGTGCAACAAATCTACGAAGCAATCAGCGTTAATTGTTCTCAACTTAAGCATTAGAATACCTATTCAGCTACAGCAATCCCACTTCGTACATCATTGCAACAAGATGAGTTTTGTTCTTTGCACCAAAGATTTTCTTAGCGCGAGTAATATGGTAGGTAACACCCTCTTCCGTCAAAGCCAGCGTATCAGCTATACGCTTAACAGGCATACCTTGAGCTGTCATTAATATTACCTGACGACAGGTTGGTGATAATACCTCTGATTTTAAATATGGGTTCTGCTCTTGCTCACAAACCACCTGAAGAAGCTCATGATAGCGAGACAGCATAGGAACCAGCCATTCACTTATACGATTAAAAAAAACATCAAACTCTTGAGGTGGAAGCTTATGAAACAGGCTAAAGTAATGGAACCAATAACGACTGCTCTGATCCTTCATCGGGATATAGGCTCTAGATGATATCCCCTGTTTCAACCAGAAATTTTCCGACAACGTCCCTTGTCCCCCCTCCAATGAACTCACTAAAAATGGTGAAGTTATAGACGGTAAAACATTCCACAATGGATCATGTTGGGCAATATCTTTGTAATAACTTTTAACCACAGCATCAGGCAAAGATCCCACAATATCACTACCGCCATCCCATCGTTGCTTCTGGCTTTCTGAACTAGGGTTAATGACCCCCCTTGTTAAAACCGAATAGGTAAAATACACAAAACCAAGCTGAGTAAGCAGTTCATCAATCTCATGTAACAGCTTCTCCCAAGTACACTCAAAAGCAAGCACAGAGGTTTCCTGAAACGCAGGTTCTTTTTTTAGCTGTGAAATAAAGTTTTCCATATTTTGCACTCAACACTCCCTCTAAATGTTAGCCCTTAAACTAGGGGGTTATAAAATCCATTTTATACAATCGAATACACTTACAACTAAAGGATTCAAACAAAAATAGTTTTACAATACTGATATTAACTTCGGACTTTATAATCAATACCCTAGCCACACTCTAATAATAAGCTTATTAAAAATATGCAGAAGTACCAAAACCTATAGTATAGAGTCTGATTTTTAGCCTTATCTAATATAATGCTACAAAATCACCGTAAAAACATTGATTTATGTACTACTCAGCTAAATTAACCATTTTTCATACCATACTAAATTACTATGGTTTATATGCAAAACATACTACTTAGATCTTAAATTTTCACTTACATATTGCAAGGTTATATAAGTAAAACCATTATCACTTTTTAAAAGTGGTCTTTAAATCCAGTCTAAAATTCAAACAAAATTTAATTATAAGCTCTTAATAAGACAACAACTGAATTAATAGAAAGGCAAAATATATTTAAAATATTAATTATTAATGAATAGGCTTAACTGCACCTTAATTTGGTCTAACTTTCTTACCAATAATTATAATCCATTTTAGCCAAAATAGAGGAAGTAGAAACAGGAAGAGAAGAGAAGAGAAGAGAAGAGAAGAGAAGAGAAGAGAAGAGAAGAGAAGAGAGTAAATCTTGAGAAGTTAAGCTCTCTAGATGAAGCATCGAAAAAGCCGATCAAAAGAGCTTAACGCTAACTAAATCAAATCCAAAGAAACTATGGGCGCCGTCCGATGCGGTAACTTCCATTTTCAAAAAACTGTACAACCTCTCTGCGCTTACGACCCAACAAGATTGGACCATTATCGAAAAACAAGAAATTCTTCCAATGATGACGGAAAATGCCCCATTTAGTCTCAAGAATATGGTCACTTTGATAACAAAAATAAACCGTTACATTATCGTCCCAATTGCCTAGAAACTCCTCAAGCAATGGGGGCAACGCTTCCTTACTTGAATCCCAAGCTGACTGCCAATAATCCTTATCTACCCAGTTTTTATCTTGCCCGACCCAATCATCGCCTGAAAAATGTTCAGGATGAGAACAGCCTCGACTAATATGCTCAGACCAAATCTGCTCAGCTCTTTTTTCTGATAGAGGCTTTATCTCCTCTAGGTCTTCAGCAGAGACAGGCAAATCTTTATGTCTAAAGATCCAAGCCTTAGTATATTTTTCCATTGGTAAATAATTCATTAGAGACTCTTAGATATATTCTTTTGAACAGAGAGTTAATAAAGGCTTAAAAAAAGGGAGCCTATAGCTCCCTTCTATTCTAACAAGAGGAGCAACAACTAAGCTTCACCTTCAACTCGATTATGGCCACTCTGCTTCGCTATAAACAAATTCTCTAGCGCACGCCGAAGCATGTTATCAGGATCATCTTCAGGCCCATGTAATGCCGCCACACCGACACTCACCGTAAAATTAACATCACCTGCAGCATAAGGGATTTCCATCTCTTCCATAATCCGTCGAACACGCTGCCCTGCCGCCATACCTTGATCATGATTCGTTTCAGGCATAAACATAACAAATTGATCATCGCCGTAACGGGCTAAAAAATCAGATGTTCTTTTCATACTATGGACAGAGGTGACTAATTGCTGAAGAACTTGATCACCACAATCCCATGAGAAATTATCATTAAGATCACTGAAATTGTCTACATCAATTACCATCAAGCTACAGACCCAATCATAACGTTGCGCTTGCGCAACAGCCTGTTCTAAAACTGGCTTTAATGCTCTGCGATTATAGGCACCCGTCAATGGATCACGCTGAGCCTGACTGGTCACTTGGCGTTCCAAACGTCGTTTATCAGAGATATCTCTCAAGACCACAACAACTTCGTCATTAGCCGAAGAGCAACGTAACTCAATCCACTTAGTTTCATGTAAACCTTGTTCTCGCAGTACAGGCACATGCTCAGGACGAAGTTGGAAATCAACTTTGATCACCGTTGAGGTATCAATCGCTTTTACCGCCGCGGCAGTGATCTCACTATTGATATCTACGGGAAAAATATCTTCTAGTTTGCGCCCTGTAATGGCGTCTTTATCTAACCAGTCAGCAGCTCCCGTAGAACACGCCATGATCAGACCTGTAGGTTCTATCACCATAACAGCATCCGCTGTTGCTGTTAAAAGAGCATCATAACGTGCATGAATCTGTTTATCGGACATCCAATATTCTCCAACCAAACCAGACAATTAAAATCGGCATATCAAAAAGATAGCTGTTTGCCTCGCAAGGAACAACCCGTTTGATCAATTTTATGGCAATGTTATTAATTAATAAGCCATAGAACCCAACTTAAAGAATATGATAGTCCAACGGAGGAAAACCATTAAACTCTATAGAGCTATAGCTTGTCGTGTAAGCACCCGTTGAAAACCAATAGACGTAATCCCCTATTTCTAGTGATAGCGGCAACTCATACTTATGCTGCTCATACATAATATCGACACTATCGCAGGTTGGTCCGGCAAGAATAACTTCTTCGGCAGGCCCCTCCTTAGAGGTCGCTAGTGGATACTTGATCGCCTCGCCCAAGGTTTCAATTAAGCCATTAAACATACCTACATCTGTATAAACCCAACGTTCTAAAGCTGTACTCGATTTTCTAGAGATCAAAACAACTTCAGAAACAATAACACCCGCATCCCCGACTAAAGAGCGTCCAGGTTCGAGAATAACTCGAGGTAGGGTGTCAGGAAAATCTTCCGTCAGAAAGCGCTGTATCTCTTCTGCATAAGTGGAAAAGTCATTCGTTTTTTGAATATAGTTAGCTGGAAAGCCACCTCCCATATTAATCATTTCTAGATTAATACCATATTCAACACTCAAACGTTCATAAATGATTTTTACCTTCGCTATAGCCCCATCCCAAACATCAATATCTCTCTGCTGTGAACCGACATGAAATGAAACACCATAAGGCTGAAGTCCCAAGTCTCGCGCTAACACCGCTAACTCAATTGCCATTTCTGGATTACAGCCGAACTTACGGGAAAGAGGCCAATCAGCTCCTTCAGAACCATCCGTCAACACACGAATATAAATTTTTGACCCCGGCGCATTAAGCGCAATATTCCGTAAATCAGCTTCAGAATCGGTCGCATAAAGACGCACCCCTTTCTCAAAGAAGTATTTAACCGCTGAGGCTTTCTTTATTGTATTACCATAGCTCATGCGATCAGGAGAAACGCCCTGTTTAAGAACCTTATCAAGCTCCTGAGGTGAAGCTATATCAAAACTTGAACCTAACTCAGCCAACAACTGTATTACTTCATTAGCGGGATTCGCTTTGACCGCATAAAAGAGATCCGCGTCGGGAAAGCCCTGCTCCAATTCAACATAACGATTTTTAATAATAGAGAGGTCCAACGCCAAAAAAGGTGTAGGATGCTTTTCAGTTAATAACTTCAGACGCTCTGCAGCTGACTGGCTAAAATGCTCAGGTAAGTTCATGCGCAATGGCACCACAGAAATAGAGTTGATGATAAAAGTCCGCTAGACGAACCTAACAGTGAAATTTTGCGAAGTATAGTAAGGTTTAGATTAACAAGTCCAGCGTTATAAAATTACTTTTTCATCCTTTTAAAAGCCACCGTTTTGAGTAAGGGCGTTCTCTATTTCAGCAAAGCTTTTTGCTTCATACATTATGTCAAAACTAATTTTAAGTCTTCGGGAAATATCACTTGAAGAGATAATACCTCTAACTCGTAAAACACCTGCGGTACTTTCATCAATAACAACCACATGCTGATCACCCGAATCTTTCATTGTAAGCATCACATCACCTACACGAGCATCACAAAGTTGAGTATAGGTAAGTGTTTTAATGTTAAATTTACTTAGCATGATGTGTCTAACTTGTACCTGCTCCCTACTTACTTGGTTTTTCTGCATAAAGGCCATCACTTTTCGCCCTCCTGCATCACCAGCAGTAACAATTCCAGCAAAGGCATCTTTATTATCTAATACAAAAAGTAACCGTACATGCTGACTCTTCATATACTCAAGCGCCTCAATGATCGGCATTGATTCAGCAACAGTGACAGGCTTAATCTTAACAAAGTCAGTAAATACATCGAGTGCTGGGCTGTACAAATTAGTGGGGATCGCCTTATTGTCAGGCGACAGAATATAGTCAACCTCAGCGGCGTCAAACAGTCTTATGTTTTTGAATTCCTGAAGCATAAACCACCCCTAACATCGTTTTAATTCAGGATAGTACAATTCAGAAAGTTTGCGCTAAAAGCGATAATTATTGATATAAGACATACGCCGTATAAAAACAAAAAAGCAGCGAATGCTGCTTTCTACTATGAGAAAAAATGCTTAGTATCCTAACTCACTGGGATCAATAACAACGCCTAATGAGCGCTTATCAATAAAGTTACCTTTACTGGTTTCCTTGTAACGAAAAGTGACTTTCTTACCTAAATCAATCTCCAACTCTTTATCTGAAGACATATAAGAGTACTTCTCACCATCAACAACAATATTATGAATATAATAAGGCGGCATACCAACCCACTCTGTATGAGGGCCGTCAGTTTCGACGCTTTCTAATACACCACGACCGGCTAGTTTTGGTGTTTTTTTGTAGCCGCCTTTGCGACCTTGAAAATTCCCAGCCATTAAGGCTCCTTGACAGTTTGAAGATAAAATAGAAAAACGCTGTCGTGTAATTGTAGCGTCCCTCGATGCTGAGTAAAACGGTATAGCTAAATTCATTCAAAAAAACTGTTAGAATATGGACATAAAATCAACAATGCGATCAATATGCCATCACTGCCAATTCAAGCTGTTATTACCTCACTAAAAGCTGCACTCAGTATGCATGATGAAGCCATACTTGAAGCTCCTCCCGGTGCAGGTAAAACAACTCAAGTCCCTTTATCTCTACTTAATGAGCCTTGGTTACAAACACAGAAAATACTGATGTTAGAACCTAGACGTTTAGCAGCAAAAAATGCCGCATCACGCATGGCTAATCTGCTCAACGAGCAAGTGGGAGAAACTGTTGGTTACCGCATTAGATTAGAACAAAAGATCAGTGCTAAAACGCGCCTTGAAATCGTAACCGAAGGCATACTCTCACGCTTACTCCAAGCAGATCCAAGTCTTGAAGGTTATGGCCTCGTTATTTTCGATGAATTTCACGAACGTAGCCTAGACGCTGATTTAGGTTTGGCATTATGCCAAGAAGCACGCACTATTTTTCGGGATGACACACCGCTTAAACTACTTATTATGTCAGCAACCCTTAATGGAGACGCTATTACGAAATTGCTCAACAATGCTCCCCTCATTCAAAGTGAAGGGCGATCCTATCCTGTTTCATTTATTTACACAGGAAAAGCAAAACAGGGAACTTGGTTAGAACAACATGTAGTTAATACCCTATTAGACGCAATCACCACACAAGAAGGCAGTATTTTATGCTTTCTACCAGGTATCCGAGAGATAAGACAGGTCGAAAACCTTTTAATAGACGCTTTACAAGCTCAGACACTTGATCAAGTTATTATTGCACCGCTGTACGGAGATCTTAAATTAGAACAACAGCAACAAGCGATCAACCCTGCTCCTATAGGTAAACGAAAGGTTGTGCTCGCCACAAGTATCGCAGAAACCAGTTTAACGATCGAAGGCGTGACCGTTGTTATAGATAGTGGCCTCAGCCGTGAAGCAAAATACAATCCTAATACGGCAATGACGACACTCTTTACTCGACCGGTTTCCAAAGCTGCAGCTACACAACGGGCAGGCCGCGCAGGTCGACTAGCCCCCGGAATCTGCTATCGTTTGTGGAGCGAATCGGAACATGCGCAACTAAGTTCCTTTAGTACACCGGATATTCTACAAGCAGACCTAACAGGCTTAGCCCTGCAGCTCGCTAGCTGGGGAATAGACGACCCAGAAACCCTCTCTTGGTTAGACCAACCACCCGCAGGTGCCTACCAACAAGCCAAAGCGCTATTAGCACAACTAGGCGCATTTAATAGTAGTGGGCATCTATCCAAACATGGAGAGTTAATGGCTTCCTTACCGGCACATCCGCGTATTAGTCATATGCTGATAAGAGGAGCGCAAATAGGATTAGTCGAGAAAGCTTGTTTTATTGCTGCTCTACTTATGGAGAAAGACCCTTTTCGCGATTCAGGGGCAGATATTAATATCCGATTAGACTGGCTTACAGAAAAACCTAAGCAACATAAAACATTATGGCAACGCTTACATAAACAGGCAAAACACTATTTAAAACTGTGCCAATCGTTCTCCTCTGAACAAACCAATACCCATATAAAATCAGAACAACAAGCCGGTTTACTCTTAGCCTTCGCCTACCCAGACCGCGTGGCTAAACAACGCAGCAAAGGAAGCTCCACTTACAAGCTCAGTAATGGCAGAGCTGCTAGCTTATTTAAAGCCGATAATTTAGCCACCAGCCAATGGATTACTGCCGGTATAGTTATAGGGAAGGAGAGTTCCTCAACTGACTTTATCCCCCTTGCAGGAATATTAAACCCTACACATATAGAGCAGTATTTAACTGACTCAACCTCAGTTAATGAAGTAATCCGATGGGATTCAAATAGAATTATTGCTGAAAAACAGCTCAGCATTGGCCAGATTATTGTAAAAAAGGAGCCCCTTAAGTCACCATCAAAAGAGGCTATAATCAATGCAACATTGAGTTATATACGCCAACAAGGCATCAACATTTTACCTTGGAATAACGAACTTAATCAGTGGCGTGACCGAGTAAACTTTCTCTATCGCAGCAACACAGATAATTCCAAACAAGGGGGGCTGGAACACAATTGGCCAAACTTGACCGATCAGTGGTTACTTGAGAATTTAGAAATATGGTTAGCGCCGTTTCTAAATAATATTTCCCGCCTAAGCGACCTTAAGCAATTAGATTTAAAAAATATTCTTCTTGCACTACTACCTTGGCCATTACCTCAGCAGCTTGATGAACTCGCACCTGAACGGTATCGCGTTCCCTCCGGCTCTAATATCAAAATCGACTATTCTCAAACACCACCAGTACTGGCTGTAAAACTACAGGAGATGTTTGGCTGCGAGACAACACCAACGATTGCTCATAACACAGCTCTGCAACTGCACTTATTATCACCTGCACAACGGCCTCTGCAAGTAACACAAGATCTGAAAAGTTTCTGGAGCAACGCCTATAGTGAGGTACAAAAAGATATGAAAGGACGCTACCCTAAGCACCCTTGGCCAGATAACCCCTTACAAGCGTTACCTACTGCAAAAACAAAAAAGAAAACGACATAAAAAAAGCTAGCAAGAGCTAGCTTCTTTTATTAAAAGCATTCCTCAAATTACTCGTGAGTAATAACTGCTACTCGTATAGCATCCATTTTCAAAGCACCTTCCTGTAGCGCATCCACAAGATGAGCTGTCAATTGATCATGTGCTTCAAGCTCTTCCTGACGAATATTTGGATTCACTTTAGCCAGAGCAACAAGACGATCTTTCTCTGCACGTTGCTGTCGTTTTAACATCTCAAGCGCATCAGTCATTAACTGCTCGCCCTTTTCTTCCACTTGTGTCTCAAGTTTAGCAACCAAAGCACTAATATCTTCGCGGGTATGCTTAACCAAATTATACGCCACATTTTTACCAACTCGCTTACCTAAGCTAGCAAAATGTTGCTCCGTAATAACATCGGTCAAATCATTACCATTACTATCTATCACACGACGTACACAAGCCTCTGATAGGTAACGTTGTAACTGTAATGATTTATCTGAGATACAATGTACTCGGAAGACCGCTTCAATTAATAAACTACCCGCTTTAAGCGGCAAGAGTTTCATCGTACAAAGCGTTGAGCTTCCGTAACTTCCTTCAAGCATCATCTCCATTGCACCGGAAACCATTGGGTGCTCCCAACTTAGGAAATGCATATCTTCACGGGATAGCGCTTCATTACGCTGAAATGTCGCTGTCATACCATCAGAAGGCAAACCTGGAAAATGACTGCTGAGCATATGATCACCTGGATGGAGGATGACACCATTGATGCCTGTGCTCTCCTGCTCTACGCCAAAATGATCAAACACGCGGCCCATGTAGGATGACAAAGTTCCAGGCTGACTATCCTCTTCAACAGCATCCAGCAAAGCTTCAGCCACCGATGTATTACAGGAGTTTAACTCCAGAAGTCGATCTCTCCCCTGTTGTAGCTCTTCAAGTAATGCCTGCTGGCTATGAGAAGTTTCTTCAATTAAGCGATCAATGCCCGCTTGATCCTCTGTATTTTCCATACAGTAGTGAAGATCAGACGCAAACTGCTGCATTAAGCTTTGTCCGGTAGGACAAACCTGCTCAAAAGCACCTAGCCCTTCAGCATACCAACGCAATAGAACCTCTTGGGAGCTATCCGCAAAATAAGGCACATGAATATTAACGTCTTTAAGCTGTCCTATACGATCTAAACGCCCAATACGTTGTTCAAGAAGGTCGGGGTTCATCGGAAGATCAAACATCACCATATGATGAGCAAACTGGAAGTTACGGCCTTCACTACCAATTTCTGAACAGATCAGCAGCTGCGCCCCTTGTTCACTATCGGCAAAGTAAGCGGCAGCTCTATCACGCTCAACAAGACTCATACTTTCATGGAAAAGTGCTGTTCGTCGTCCTTCAAATAAACGCAACTGCTTTTCCAACGCTATCGCCGTTTGCGCATGGGCACAGATAACGAGTATCTTCTCGCCTTTGTAATCATCTAGCCATTTGATCAACCAGTCCGCGCGGTTATCTTCTAACAACCATGCGGAGCCCTGCCCATCAGCAATAAGCGTTTCAGGATGTAAGCGGCGTTCCATCGATGTCGAATCAATAACATCTGCATAGGCTTGTGGTAACGACAAAGGATAAATATGTAACTTACGCTGCGGGAAGCCTTGAACACTTTCACGGGTATTACGGAACAAGACACGCCCGGTGCCATGCTGATCTAATAGCGCTCGGACTGTTTTATCGATTAATTCTGCCCGTTCCTCACTATCATCATCTTTATGTTGAGCAAGTAGGTCAGCAATATCATCGCCCAAATACTTATTCAGCAGTGCAATCAATACTTGATCTTGTAACGCATCATGCCAACTATCGGGAGCCTGTAGGGTCTCAATTAATTGGTTAACACATTTAAAGTCCTGCTCTTCTATGATGAATTTTTCTAAATCGTAATAACGATCGGGATCAAGAAGACGTAAACGTGCAAAATGACTTTCAATACCTAACTGCTCAGGCGTAGCTGTCAGCAACAATAAACCTTTAACTTTAAGCGCTAAAGATTCGATACAGCGATAGGAATGACTTGCCCCCTCTTCGCTCCATCCTAAATGATGTGCTTCATCCACCACCATTAGATCCCAACCCGCTTGGACGGCTTGATCTAAATATTTTTCATCGCGAGTAAATAAAGAGAGTGGGCTTAAAACAAGCTGAGCATCCTCAAACGGATTACCTTCACTATCTAAACAGCGCCCTTCATCCAAAATAGAAAAGTGTAGATTAAAGCGGCGCAGCATCTCCACTAGCCACTGATGAATCAAGCTATCCGGTACAATAATAAGGATACGGCTAGCCAGCCCTGTTACAAGCTGTTGATGAATGATCAAGCCCGCTTCAATAGTTTTCCCTAAACCAACCTCATCCGCCAACAGAACCCTAGGCGCTATTCGCTGACCCACTTCAGAGGCGATATAAAATTGATGGGGCAAGTATTGAACCCGCGGCCCCAGTAAACCATAAGCTGCGGATTGCTGATGATTATGCTGATGTTTTAAGGTTTCTAATCTTAATTCGTAATGACGCAGTTTATCTATCTGGCCTGCAAACAATCGTTCGTAAGGTTTACTAAAGTGAACTGAACTTTCAAGGGAGGCTTCATGAATAATTTGCTCATCCCCGTTTTCATCATCCCCAAAGTAGATAACACAACCTTTACTCTCTTCATGCTGTGTGACAATGATTGAAACGCCGTTATCATCCGTGATTTGATCGCCTATAGGGTAAACAATACGGCTCAGAGGAGCATTGTTTTGTGCATAGGTACGTTCTTCTCCTGTGGCAGGAAATAAAATATCTACACGTCGATCTACCAGTTCGGTGACTACACCTAAACCTAACTCTGCTTCTGTGTAACTATACCAACGCTGGCCAATCTGAAAATCTTCGGTCATGATAAATCGCTTTCTAGGAACTATAAAAATAGGTGGGCATAATAGGCAGTTACGCTTACGAAAGCCAATCTGTTTAGTACATATTAGTCAGGGTTATACTCTAAACCAATATTCTAGGCCCATTTAAAGAGGACTCATGATAAATTTACGCTCAATTAACCTACTACTATTTTTGATCCTTATTCTACAGGGCTGTAGCTCTTATTCCACTCGGACCCCAACGGCAAGCGTTAATATTCAACCTCAATCGCCCGTTGCTAGTGCCCTTTTAAGTCAACATAAAAGCTGGAAAGGCACCCCCTATCGCTGGGGCGGCCAATCACGTCAAGGGGTTGATTGCTCGGCCTTTACCCAACTTACCTATAAAACAATTTTTGAACAGCATTTACCTAGAACGACAATTGCACAAGTAAATAGTGGCATAAAGGTTAAACAACATCAGCTAATTCCCGGCGACCTTGTATTTTTTAAACTAGGCGGTAATAAACAACGTCATGTAGGCGTCTATGTAGAACAGGGCATTTTTCTTCATGCGTCCACCAGCCAAGGCGTGACATTAAGCCGGTTAGATAACCCCTACTGGAAACAACATTACTGGACGGCAGTTCGCCCCAAAAGATAATACAAATCTTTTAACTACTTCAAAAAATTGACGAAAAGATCATTCCTACCGCAGATCATGATCTCTATATTTTGTGAAAGCCCTCCCATCTAATAACAGATGGGGAAACCCTCTCACTCGACCCTTTTATCAAAGAATAAAAAATTATTCTTATAGCCTTACTTTTATGTAGTCGAAAATAGCCCGCGCACAATAATCAATAAATGCAATTACAATAATAAAAGGCGACCTAGGATGAAGGGATGAAGAGTTGCGAGAAGTATTTAGAAACCATTAAAAATAGCCAAGGCTATCCGTCCCCCGAACAATTAAATGAATTAGGTAAAGAAGGAGTTAAACCTTGGTGCGATATGTGCGAACAGTTACTGGCAGATAATTATCAAATCAGTAAAACCTGCGACGCACCCCGCCAGTTATTCGACAGTAGGCACTTCAGCACAAAAAACGGGCAGGTTCCTTTTACCCGATTTGACGTATAAATGACAAACGTTATAGATCCACCAACAATGAAACTTTCTCAACGATATGTTTACCTATAGGAATAGCTGAAGTAGCTGCTGGAGAAGGAGCGTTACAAACGGCGAGTGAACGGCTTGTATTCATAAACAAGAAATCGTCTATAACATCGCCATTTTTTGCAACAGCTTGCGCACGAATCCCCGCAGGATAAGCCTCTAGGTCATTCACGGTTAGCTCTGGACAATATTTCTGGACTAAACGTAGGTAACCTTTTTTAGAGATGGAGTTTTTCAGCTCTGAAAGACTCGCTCTGAAATGCTTAAACAGTAACTTGATCATTCCTGGATAAGTCAGCATCTGGAAACTATCTTTCAAGCTTATATCGGTTTTTTTATACCCTTCCCGCTTAAAGGCTAACACTGCATTTGGCCCTACAGTTACAGATCCATCAATCATTCGTGTTAAATGGACACCTAAAAAAGGTAGATCGGGATTAGGGATTGGATAGATTAAGTGATTTACGATCTGGTTATGTTTAGGCGACAGCTGATAATACTCACCTCTAAATGGAATAATTCGAAAATCAGGCTCTAACCCCATCATTTCAACGACTCTATCAGAATGTAAGCCTGCACACGCCACTAAATAGCGACTATGGAAGCGTTTACCTTCCGTATAAACCGTCACACGATCTGCAAACTCTTCGATCCCAGTCACTACCGTATTAAAGCGAACCTGGCCACCTGCTGACTCTACAAGCTCCCCCATCCGCTGAGTAATCTGGGTATAGTTCACAATCCCCGTTGAGGGTACAAATATCGCACCTACGCCCTGAATATGGGGTTCTTTAGTTTTCAGCGCTTGCTGATCTAGCACCTCAATCTCAATACCATTGTCAGCACAACGAGTGATCAGCGCTTGCATTCTTTCCAATTCAGCTTGGTCTGTAGCAACTAGTAATTTTCCGCACTGGTCAAAAGGAATATCGTTCTCAAGGCAAAAAGCCTTAGTCGCTTGATTTCCTTCCTTACAAAATTTAGCTTTCAAACTACCCGGTTTATAATAAACACCGGCATGAATCACACCTGAGTTATGTCCCGTTT
This sequence comes from Neptuniibacter marinus, assembly GCF_001597725.1. Lineage (GTDB taxonomy): Bacteria > Pseudomonadota > Gammaproteobacteria > Pseudomonadales > Balneatricaceae > Neptuniibacter > Neptuniibacter marinus. Next base: position 61,080 of record NZ_LUTR01000014.1, on the reverse strand, counting down.
GATGCTGTGCAGCACTAGATTCTTTCTCTAGAACAAGAACAGATTTGCCAGGATACTTTTGCTGTAACTGCCATGCAGTTGACATGCCTAAAATCCCACCACCAATGACAATAAAATCATAAATCTCTTGTTCTGAACCTAGTGCCACAAGACCTCCTGCCATTAAACCAAATAATTAAACCAATTAATTAATCAAGTACCTACACTGCTTGAAGAGCATCTTTATCCGCTTTTCGACTAAACATAAAGATTATGATAAAAACGGCTCCCCCTGCCAAACTTACTAATACTTGATCGTGGGGCCATAACAGAGTGATAGCACATACGCCGCATAACGCCCGCATCACTATATTCAACGGTCCTTCTAGATAGCCTTCCATGAAACCAACAAAAGCATATAGACCAAAGACCGCAAATACAAATATGCTTAACACCTCCGCTGTAGTGCCACCAATAAAATTGGTATAAGCAAAAAGCAAAGGAACTACATACAAACCTTTAGCAATCTTCCATGCAGTAAAACCTGTCGCCATTGGCGGTGTTTTAGCGATCGCAGCCGCGGCAAAAGCGGTTAAACAGACGGGTGGAGTTACATTGGAATCCTGAGATAACCAGAAAATAATCATATGAGCAGACAACAAAATCATTGCTAAGGCTTCAGGAGCCAACGCCTGATCTAATAACTGACCTTTAAAATCAGCAGGCACAGAACTCAATAAAGCCTTAGCATCTACCTCACTCATCGGTGCCGATAATAAACTCACCTTCTCCATATCAATTAGCATAAATATGGTTTTAGCCGCATCAGGTAGCGTGCCGGTGACGATCAAATCCAACAAACGGCTTTCGGCCATTAATCCATAAAGTGCCGGCGCTGAAAGCGTTGCCAAAACAATATAAGCAGCCGTTACAGGCAGTCCCATACCTAAGATTAGTGAGGCTAGTGCGATCAAAACTAAAGTGATTAATAAGCTCCCCCCTGCCCATTCAGTCACCATAAGTGAGAAGGTATTCCCGATCCCCGTCATTGCAACCACATTAACAACTAAGCCTACAGAGATAAGCAACATCGCTGTGGTCGCCATATTCCGCGAACCTTGAGCAAGAGAATCAAGAATCTCTTTAACTCCCATAGGATGCTTAGATAACCAGGATGAAACCACTACTGATATAATTGAAATGCCAGCGGCATAAGTGGGTGTGAATCCATAGATAAGTAAGGACACTAATACCACCAGAGGCAGTAAGAAATGCCAGCCCCCCTTAAATACTTCACCTAAAGTGCGAGTATCTATTTCGACAGCATGGGCATGACTACGTTTAGCTTCGACACGAACAAAGAAGCCAACCGATAGAAAGTACAACAATGCAGGTAAAGCCGCGATGGCAATAATATCGAGATAAGAGATTTGCGTATAGGATGCCATGATAAACGCGCCCGCCCCCATAACGGGAGGCATTAGCTGTCCACCTGTTGATGCAGCCGCTTCTACACCCGCTGAAAAACGCGCGGGGAAGCCTGCTTTTCGCATTAATGGAATGGTAATCACACCAGTGGACACTGTGTTAGCAACTGATGATCCAGAAACGGAACCCATCAAACCAGACCCTAGTACAGCAACAAAGCCTGGCCCGCCAACAAAACGGCCCGCAGCGCAACGGGAGAGATCAATAATAAAATCGCCAGCACCTGACTTAACTAAAAAGGCACCAAATAAGATAAACATGAAAACATAGGTCCAAGATATGCGAGCTATCTGGCCAAACATACCTTCAGACGAAAAATAGGAACGGTAGAGCAAGGTTTCTAAACTAAGGCCAGCAAAACCGAACATACCATCAATGTATTGACCCCACCAAAAAACATAGGTCAAAGCCACTAAAATCATTGATGGAATAAACCAACCTGTTGTTCTTCGCGCCATTTCCAAAGCGATAAAGATAGCGCTTATAGAGAAGACCCAGTCCCATTGGACAAACTTAACCCCTCTATCATAGAGAGCATCTTCAAAACCAATTAAATACAACGCACAAGCAACTGCCGCAACACCAAGTAAAAGATCCAATATTAAAGCGACTTTCTGCTTAGCTACATTCGAGGAATTAAAGACAGGAACCATCAAAGCGCACAAAAATGCAAAGCCACTAAAGTGAACGGCGGCAACATAAAGCTCAGACCAAGTACCTAATGTGTTGAAATAGATATGCGTCAACGCAAAAGCGACACCTACCCAATAAATAATTTTTCCAGTGACAGAGTTCTCAGGACGCTGCGTAAGCTCTAACCCTTTGAGTTTTTCTCTAATATCTTCTTGATCATTTACGTTCGCTTCAGTCGCCATAATTCTAATCGCTCAAACAAATTCGATGCGCAAAAACCCCATAACCTCAGATTACATTTCTGAAGAATGATGGTAACAATTGCTGGAGTATTTATAAAAAAATAGGTAGTGCAAACTTAACCTCGCTGGTAGCTAAGTTTGCACCGGTCTGAACACTTCAAACCAAAAGTAGGAGGAGAGCTGTAATAATAGACAACCCACTAAATTAATAGTTCCCTCCCAATCAACTTATTTAGCAATCAAGTGATCAGGTATCTCTATACCCATCTCTTTGTAGTAGCGCGCAGCACCTGCATGAAGAGGCACAGGCAAACCGGCGATAGATTTTTCTAACGACATTGCTTTAGTCGCTTTATGAATACCATTTAAGAATGCGAGATTTTCATAAACTGTTTTAGTCAGCAAATAAACATCTTCTTCCGAAACATCATCACGTACTGCCAAAAAGTTTGGCTGAGCCATGGTATTGATATCTTTGCTTTGACCTGGGTAAGTATTAGCGGGGATATGATATGGCGTCCACAGCTTATAATTACCGTTTGCCTGTTTAATCTGCTCATCGGTAAAATTAAGTACCGTAATGTCGCTACCTAACGCCGCGTAAGCACGAGTAATCGCTGATGTAGGCACACCCGATGGGATATTCATCCCTTCAATCGTACCGTTTTGCAATGCATCTGCTGACGCACCGTAACCCATATACGCAAGATTAAACCCATCAGCATCAATGTTTAAGTTGCCTAAAATTGTTCTACCAGAACCTTCAGTACCAGAGTTCTTTTTACCTATAGAAAACTTTTTACCCGCTAATGCATTCATATCTGCAATCGTGCCAGTTTTCGTATGATCAGTTTTCATAACAAACTGCTCTACGTTCTGCCAAAGCATAGTAACTGAACGTAAATTTTTCTGAGGACCCGCTTCTTTAAGACGGCCTTCGCCATTCCAAGCCCAAGCACCATATAAACCCTGCAGGATAGCAAACTGAGCTTCGTTTTCGCCCAATAACTTAATGTTCTCACCTGAACCTGCTGAGTTAATCGCAGACATGGAGATCTTATGTGATGGCTCAAGTTTAATTTTAGTCAACGTTGCAAGCGCAACACCTACCGGATAATAAGTTCCACCTGTTGATGCTGTTGCCAATATATAAGAGCGTCTCTCATCAGCAGCCTGTACTAAGCCTGCTGTTCCTACTGCAGTGCTCGCTGCAAGCGCTAAGCCCATACCCTTGATAAAAGTACGTTTTGTTATTGTCATCCTGTAACCCTTCTTCATTTGGTGTTTTATTATTAAATCTATTACACGATTTATAACAAGCAAGCATAATGCCACCTTAAAAAACAAAATATTTACCATAACTTTCAATAAGTTAATAATCATTAACATTAAGAGCAATTAAAATAGGCAAAATTACGCTTATCAAAATCAAGCTATATAAGCAAAAAATAGCTTATTTAAGTTAAAGACGATAAAAGCTAAGAGCAAAACAAGTAGAAGCATATAAAAATAGGCGCATAGCCACTGACTTGGGGCTATCGGTAAAAGTGGAAGAAATTCAAAAGTATGGAAATCACATCAAATAAGAGGATAGATACGCACAATAAGCAAAAAACCGCCTATTTAAAATAACCTTATAAATCAGATAGTAAAAATTAATCTGGGGTAAAGTCGGAGCGATGAAGGCCATATTTAGCCATCTTCTGATTCAACGTACGACGCGGCAGATCAAGCATATCCATTACAGCTTTAATATTACCCTCATGCTCAGCCAACGAGCGTTTAATCACTTCGGCCTCAAAAGCTGCGACCTGAATCGCTAATGGCTGAGAGATATCCCCACTTAACTCGCTTAGTTGCATAGGCTGATCATCTGGAAACAATATAGCGGATACAGACACCCGCTTATCCAATGCGTATCTCATCGCCACATTTTTAAGCTCTCGCACATTACCAGGCCATTGATAACTATGCAGTGCTCTTATATCTTGCTCTGGTAATATACGCGGCTCACACTCATGGCTTTGCGCTGTCATCCTCAAATAATGTTCAAACAGTAAAGGGGCATCCTCCAAACGTTCCCGTAAGGGGGGGATATGTAATTGGGTGACATTAAGACGATAAAATAGATCTTCGCGGAAATTATCATCCACTCTCAGATCCGTTTTTGCTGCAGCAATCACTCGCAGATCCACCGCTATAGGTGCATTACCACCTAGCCTTTCAATCACGCCCTCCTGCAATGCTCGCAATAACTTAATTTGCAGATGCAAAGGCATACTCTCAATCTCATCAAGAAACAGCGTACCACCACTCGCATATTCAAATTTGCCGATACGGCGCTTACTCGCCCCAGTAAACGCACCCGCTTCATGACCAAACAACTCACTCTCTATTAACGCTTCAGGGATAGCGCCACAATTAATAGGAACGAAATGGGCTTTATTTCGGGTACTAAACTCATGCAAAGACTGGGCTACAAGCTCCTTTCCCGTACCTGTTTCTCCATAAATAATCACATTGGTATCTAAATCAGCTAAGGTAATAATCTCCTGCTTTAAACGTTGTATAACAGGTGATATACCAATCAACCGCTTATCTATACCCGTTGAGCTTGCTAAGTGCTGCTGCAACCGAAGATTATCTAACATGAGGCGCCGTTTTTCACAGGCGCGCTGAATCGTTTCCACTAACCGTTCTGGGTTAAAGGGCTTTTCGATAAAATCATAGGCCCCTTTCCGCATGGCGGAGATCGCCATATCTACATCCCCATGCCCGGTCACCAACACGACAGGAAGACCTGGCACCTCAGTCAATGCTAATGCCATAAACTCTAAACCGCTCATCTCCGGCATTTTCACATCACTAACGACAATCCCTCGGAAAGATTCAGAAATATGTTTAAGTGCTTCAGCGCCACTATCGCAGCCAATCACCTCAAAGCCAGCCATGGTTAGCCACTTTTCCGTTGACTTGCGTACCATCGCTTCATCATCAACAAGAAGAACGGTACCTCTGAAATTATTTCCGTTTACACTCATTTCGCCCATAACCTTTTAATGATCTTCCGAAACCGAGAAAAGAGGTAATTTCACCGTAAAAGAGGCTCCACCTAGCGGGCTCTCCCCTACTTCTATATCACCTTCTAGATCACGAATAATAGATTTCACAATAGCTAGCCCTAACCCTAATCCATCACCAATCTTTTTAGAGGTAACAAATGGATCAAATAAGCTATCCAATAAATCAGCAGCAATACCCATTCCCGAATCACTGATCGAAATAATAACCTTATCGCCATAGGTCACCTCTATACTCAACTTCCGCTCAGCGCTTGTACCCATAGCATCTAAAGCATTATTAACCAGATTAACTATCACTTGCTCTAAACGAGCATTGTCGCCCAAGACGTATAATGTATTTCCCGGCAGTTGCGTCGTTAATTCAACTTGATCATCGACAATACGTTGCTTAAACAGTAGCAATGAATGCTCAACCACCATCTGAATAGAAACCGGCTTTTTATCCTCAGGTTTTTTATAAGCATAGGTTTTTAATTGGGAGGTAATTTGAGCCATATGCTGTGTTAGTAGATCAATTTCAGATAGATTTTCGGTTAACATCTCTGGTTGGTTCAACAGCTGCTTACAGATCGCCACATAATTCCGAATCGCTGTTAAAGGCTGGTTAAGTTCATGAGCAACGGCCGTGGACATACGCCCTAATGCAGCCATTTTTCCGGCCTGAATCAATTCATTTTGCGCTTCGCTTAAGGCCTTTGTCCGCTCTTCAACCTTAGTTTCTAACGAATTATTGGCCCGTTTAAGTTCCATTTCTAAGCCTTTACGGCGGGATATATCAATAACCGTTACCAAAAACCGCTTTGCTTCATCTTTTTCAAGCGCTAAGTCACGTAAAGAGGGAGACTGTTCTGGCAACATTTTTCGGACAGAGATCATTAAGGGGAATTCAGTACCGTCTCCTCTAACGCCTACCGATTCGTAGCCAATCAATGGCGAGAAACTATCCCAATCTAAATTAGTCAGAAGCCGATTCACTAACGGATCACCGTCAGCTACCACCATCTCCGCAATGGGACGGTTGATAATCACCTTCATCATTACCGCAAACTGCTGTAACGCCATTTTATTTGCAAAGCGTATTAAACCCTGACTATCGATTAACAGTAAACCAACTTGAGCATGGTTAATAATCGCTTTCTGCTGCGCTTCATTTCGCGCTAATGCTTGTCTCGTTTCATTCTGAGATCGTAGCTTTAACTGCCGTTCTCTAAACAACAGCATAAGCAAACCAAAAGCGACACAACCACCAAATGAAAACAGCGTTGCATTACGAATATTTTTATTAACCACATCGGTATCATTTAAAACCGTCACCTCCCACGCTAAGTCGTCAAGTGCGACAGAGCGTGCAAGCCAATGGTGTTTCTCTTTCTCCCACAAAGTGGTAGTTACACCATTGCTTAATTCATGTGGATATATACGCGCTTGAGCTTGGAGGTTTTCAAAACGTTGAAAAGAACCCGTAGAGAAAAATAAGGTTCCTTTGTTATCAGTAATAAGCACAGTTTCAACCGAACGAAGCTTTTGCACTAAGTTTTGCAACTCAATTCGGACGACTGCTGCGCCAATAAAACGGGTGCCCTCATAAATAGGGGAAGACAAAAAATAGGCAGGACGTTTTGTATCTACATTTAAACTAAATTGTCTGCCCCGATGGCCATCACTCGCCTGTTGAAAATAAGCTTGATTATTATGGGAGCGCTGAAAAAAATCCTCTTCATCTCGCCAATGACTATAAGCCAGCGCCCTACCTTCAGTGTTTAATAAAAAAAGTGAGGAGGAACCTGCAACAAGATTCGTTTGCTCAAGGTATAAACTCACTTCAGCGCTTTTTTCGGATTTAGAAAAAGTAAGTAACTCTTTCACGCTCACATTTTGTGAAATAAGAAACGGTAAGTAACGATACTCGCCTAAAGCGACTCGAAGCTCGGTAATCACCTTGAGTAACTCAGCAGAACCTTGGTCATGTAAACGCTGTAACGTCCAGTCACGAGTCACATTAACCACTTGCCAAGTGAACAATAAAGTAAATACTAGAAAAATTAGTGCCATCAGTAATCGATGTATCATTAAAGAGGTACTCATCAGAATAAACAGCAATGGCCCATTAATTGTGATTTAGCCAATACATTTAAAATAAAAGGGCATAATAGATTAAAAGCGATCATAAGGTTGTGCTATTTACCTATACAAAGGAACAGAAACACGTAATTAAACCCATTTGAACAGTAACAGAGAGCTTGTCTCTGTGTAATAATACGCACCTCGTTTTACATTGATAGATTAAATACTATGACCGATCTACCAGCAATAATCGCTTACCAAGGTGTCCCAGGAGCCTATTCCCACTTATCCTGTCGTAAAGCTTACCCAGAGCTAGAAGCAAAAGCATGCCATACCTTTGCTGATGCGATGTTTATGGTGGATAGCGGAAAAGCGCGATTTGCAATGATCCCATTAGAGAACTCTACTGCGGGGCGAGTAGAAGAGATCTATCGCTTAATGCCACAAACGAAACTTCACATTGTTGGTGAACATTTCGAACCGGTCAATCACTGCTTGCTTGCGCCCAAAGGCAGCAAAATAAGTGAAATTACAGCGGTATCATCTCACCCCCAAGCTCTCGCACAATGTTACGGCAATATTGCCGAGCTTGGCATAGAACCGATTGCCAGCCTTGATACGGCAGGAGCCGCTGCTGACCTCAGTGTAAATCCGAATAACAAAGGTCTAGCTGCCATCGCATCTAGCCTAGCCGCAGAACTTTACGACCTTAATATTCTGCGTGATAATTTTCAGGATAAATCGGGTAACACTACACGTTTTATGATTTTGGCACGCGATAGTCATATGCCTGAGTTAAAACCAGATGTACGCTTCATGACCTCAATCATGTTTACCGTCAGAAACATCCCCGCCGCCCTTTATAAGGCGCTAGGAGGGTTTTCAACTAACGGCGTTAATATGTTGAAACTTGAAAGCTATATGGCATCAGATACGATGACCGCCACCAGTTTTCACCTTGACGTTGAAGGACACCCTTATCAAGAGTCTATGAAATATGCTCTTCAAGAGTTAGATTTCTTTGCTAAGGAAGTACGTATTATGGGAACTTACCCTTGGCATCCATTCCGTCTACGTGATGATCAGATTATTGAATAAGCTGTACTCCTAGAGCATATAAGCTCCGAACATCTAACACTCAAAAAATCTAAGCCAGCGTAACCCCCTTTTGTAATATGGGCTACGCTTTAACTCACCCACCCCTTCACATTACACATCATGCAAGCGAGCTTGATCCCTCTCCCAACGTTTTTTCATTTTATCCAACACTCTAGCAACTGCCGCAAAACCGAAGCTGGCTGTCACACAGGTTGATGCGCCAAAACCGCCCGAGCAATCTAAACGGGTATTTCCATCCGTAATACTTTTTTGTGCACAAACGGAACCGTCAGGCTGTGGATATACTAGCTGCTCAGTCGAATACACGCAGTCCACCGAAAAGCGTCTACCGCTTTTACTAAACTGATAGTTCCTACGTAATAGTGAACGTACTTTAGCGGCAAGTGGGTCATGGCTGGTTTTGGATAGGTCGCAGATCTCAATTCTCGTCGGATCTGTTTGTCCACCCGCTCCGCCTACAGTAATAATAGGGATCTTTCGATAGCCACAATGGGAGATTAAAGCGGCTTTTTCTTTCACGCTATCAATGGCATCGATCACATAGTCGAAATCACTAGTAATCAGCTCGGGAATATTTTCAAGGGTAATAAAATCATCAACCTCATTCACATGACATGCAGGATTAATCAGCTTAATCCGCTCAGCCATAGCTTCAACTTTAGAACGACCAATATTGCCATCTAATGCATGAATCTGGCGATTAACATTAGTAATACAGATATCATCTAAATCGATCAGTGTTATCTTCCCAACCGCAGTGCGTGCAAGCGCTTCAGCAACCCAGGAGCCGACTCCACCAATACCAATAACGCAGATATGCGCACGACTAAACATATCGACAACATCAGTACCGTATAAGCGACGCGTACCACCAAATCTATTCTCAAAATCGCTGGACAACAATCTTCCCCTAACTTGTGCTAAATCTAAAACGCAGTTCAAACACTTAATTAACTTAAAACTCTTCTTCTGTAATCTCAGTCAGAATAATATTTCCACATTTACGACATTTACCTTCAATAAAGATAATATCGTTTTGCTCATACTCTATTGGATTTTTCATTCCAAGATTGACCTCTTGGCAGTTATCACACCAAGTTTCCTCAAGGAAAGCCTTTTTCTCATCTTCATCGCGAAGGTTAAAATCACGTTCAATGCGTTCATTATCACTCATCATTATTACCTTTTATTAGTCGTTATTTTTGGCCATTTTAATTGGTCTGGGTGCTCGAAAAAATCACTAACTACTCGTTTAAAATCACTGCCAAACAGCTCTCCTTCGTTAGGCAAGCAGGAGTAATTATACTGTTGATTGTCGTAGCTAAAACTCAAACTAAAAGCATGTAGATAAACCCGATCAGATTCCAAACCCGCATAAAGCTGATCACCTAATATTGGTGAACCTTCACTTTTTAAAGCTACACGAATTTGGTGGGTCTTTCCTGTATATGGTTTTATGATAAACAGACGGAACCCCGGAGCTAGTGAGGTACTAAAAAACTGGGTAATCGCGGGGTTTTCTTTGCTCAACAAAAGCTTCCAGCTGCCCCGTCTCGCCTTGACCATATCGCCAATGATAGCACCTTGCTTTCGGCGAGGCTTTTTTGCGGATATCGCAAGATAATACTTAGTGACTTTACGCTCCCGGAATAGCGCAGAGAGTGCCGCCGCAGCTTTCGCCTGTTTCGCAAAGAGCAAAAGGCCTGATGTGACTTTATCTAATCGATGTATGAGATAAAGTTCATCTAATTTAAGATCATCTTTTAACTGCATAGTTAAACCAGTGTCATTCTGGTCTTTATGGACACTAACCCCCTGAGATTTGTTAATCACAAGAAGATCGTCTGTTTGATCAATGATCTGATACACGCAAAGCCCCATAAAAAAGCGGAATAATGCGGGAGTTGATTATATTTATCAAGGAAGGGAGTTGTTTACTTGAGGAAGCAGGGAAAATATAGGCAGGAAGAGACCCCGCCTAGATAATACTTAAGATAATTTCTCGATCTGCTTTAAAAACTTATCGACTTTATCTGTATATATATGAAATTCAACGCAACGATGACTACCAATCTCTTTAAAATACTCAACCTCTAAACATGCAACATTATCTTCAATAAACTTTGCAGTAGAAAAACGATCATCACCGCCTTTTAGATTGAGAAACTTAACACTATTTGAAACCAATATTAAACGCTTATCCGTCACCGCCGTAAAACCTTTATACCATTCACGGCCTAGTACTTTTCCTTTAGGACTCAGGTGTGTCACCGTAAAACGAACATTGTTCTCTTTAATCAACACCTTTTCTTTGTCTATCTTTTTCTGCAATTTTTCAGAAAGATGATTCTTCGCCATATAACCTCCAAGAAAAGCGCCCTAATGAAATTAGAACTCTACATAAAGGAGCTTCACAGATAATAATGACAGCTTTATGAAAAGCCAGAAAGAAATTAGGAAAGCTAGAGCAAAAAAGGGGGAGGGAAATTACCAATCGTGGCCTGCTCTAAAAGCCAGTTTACAACCCAGTTACTTCTTTAATAAAAGGAATAGTAACCTTACGTTTAGCACTCAACGAGGCTTGATCTAAGGTATCAAGTAACGACGTTAAATCATTCATATTACGACTTGCACGATGAAGGAGGTACCGGGCAACATCTTCAGAGAACTCAAGCCCTCGTGCAGTAGCTCGCATCTGAATTGCTTTAAGCTTAGTGGCATCATCTAAAGCCTGAACCTGGAAAACGACCCCCCAACTTAGACGAGACGCTAAATCGGGTAAGTTAATTCCTAAATATCGCGGCGCAGAACTTGCGGCAATAATTAATATATTGCCTTGTTCACGAATACGATTGAAGAAATGGAATAACGCCTCTTCCCATTGCTTGTCACCTACCACTACATCGATACTATCTAAGCAAACAAGATCAAGATATTCCATACCATCAAGAATACCGCCACCCATATGTTTTAGCTCATCCAGAGGCAGATAAGCAGCCGTTGTGCCCGCAGGATCAGCTTCATGACAAACCGCTTGCAGTAAATGCGTACACCCAACACCCTCCCCACCCCAAATATAGATGAACTGTTCACCCTCGGCATGAGCTGCAGCTTTTAAGCTGGCACATATTAATTCGTTACCTTGAGAATAAAAATTCTCAAAACGAGCATCGTCGTGCAACCCAACGGATAATGGAATTTGAAATGGATGGTTAGTTGTCATTTGTTAACGATTCAGATTGTTCAAGATCACTCGAAGAGTCATGCGCGTATAAAGCACTACTCTTATACCCTTCATTTAGGTGACGCAGTAACACCATAACCACAGCTGCAACAGGCAGTGCCAATAAAATCCCGACAAAACCAAAAAGCTGGCCGCCGGCCATAATAGCAAAAATAACAGCAACTGGGTGCAATCCAATACGATCACCAACCAGAAGCGGTGTTAACAACATCCCCTCTAATAGTTGACCAACAATAAATACCACACCCACAAAAGCCAGCACCATAGGATCTTGGAACTGCATAAAAGCCGCAACACTGGCTACAACAATACCAATAATAAATCCCATATAGGGAACTATACTCGCAAGGCCTGCGATCATACCAACCAAAAGCGCTAGATCAAGCCCTACAATCCATAAACCTGACGCATAAACAATACCTAGCGCCAACATGACCAATAGCTGCCCTTTCATAAAAGCACCCAACACCTCATCGCATTCAGATGCCCATAGAGAGACTTTTGTCTCTAGATTACGAGGCAATAGATGTTTGATCTTATCAACCATAACATCCCAATCACGTAACAGATAAAATGTAACGACAGGAATCAAAACGAGATTCGCGACCCATGCAACAATAGCTAGGCCGGACTTCGTTATACCACCCACTAATTGCGCCATAATATCGCTCGTTTTTTGCAGATCACCCACTAAAAGTTTTTTAAGATGGGCAAAATCAAAAACAGAAGCTTCAAGGCTAAAAGTACTCAGAATCCAAGGAAAAATCTGCTCTTCAAACAAAACTATTGCTTGAGGAACCCGTTCTAATAAGGTCTGAATCTGATAACCAATTTTCGGAATGAAGATTAGAAACAACAGTGCAACTAATGCAGTCATAGCGATAAAAACAATGACTACTGAAACAGTTCTTGATAAACCAGAAGCCTCGAGGCGATCGGCAATAGGGTCAGACAGATATGCCAATAAAGCTCCGATCAAAAACGGTGATAGGATCGGAGCTAACAGATAGATCACACCTGATAGCACTAAAGCTATTATTAAAAAAAACCAGCGTTGTGATTCCGTCATATCCCTATACCTATTTGTTTTAACCTTGCCAACGGTAGCTCAATATATTGAGGCCATTAAGGTCTAATTGCTGATCCATCGCTTGAATACGAGGTTCAACGCCAATTGCTTGCTGCAGCTGCTGTTCACTTCCATCTAGCTCCAATCTCAAAACAACGTCACCACTCATCACCCTCTCAGGCTTTAGTGTACGTACGATCGGAAGGGATTTTAAAAAATCAGTTATCTGCACATAATCACTTAAACTATTGATATTACTAACCTTAACAGCAACCCCTGATTGAAAATAGCTCAAATCATGGCTAACAACGGGATTAAACAACTGATCGGATATAGTATCTACCATTTGAGTCAAGACAGATTCTGCGTTACCTGAATAGGATAGTCGCTCAACCTTTCCATCCTTTAAAAAGATAGCATTCAACTGAATCATGCCCGAAGTTGATTTTTGCAACCGAGCAGCAATCACCGCATCTGGACGATAGCGTGTCGAGGAGGATTGTACTGCATCTTCAAATAACCCCCATACATCACTCACCTGTATTGCTGTCTGATCCTGTAAATCTAACAAAGGCAGTTGGATAGGTAGACCCCGAGCACGAGCAGTTGAATTTAAAAGATTAATCTCAACGCTGTCGGCAGAAACGAAGTCTTGATAACCCTGCTGATCGGAGACCAACCATACCAACAAGGTAGGACGCTGAATACCTAATGGCTTCACTCCAGTTTGGGTAATCAAATGGTCAACGGCAGCACTGTTATAATCAAGAAGCAATCTTGTAACATTTTGCCCCGCAATGATTCGACTCGTAAAACTAAACTGCTGTAAAAAAGTCGATGGCGCCTGTAATTGCTGACGAATAGCCGGGTGGGTATTTAATGACCGCTTACCTGATACTTTTACCAAGACCTGCTTTAGACCTTCAGTAATTTGTGCATCAGTCGGCGCCTGCGTTTCTGCGTTAACGGGTAGTTCGACGCTGTAAAGGTTACTCATAGTGCCTGCATAGGCAACAGGTGTAACAACAGCAAAAACAAATACAAGCAAGGTAATGCAATAAGTCCGCAAGACGTCCATTAAGCTGCCTCAAAATTTGCAAACAGGAAGATGGCGTAACTGTACCACAAGCTGATAATGCTTTTTAGATGGTTTCTTATGACATTTTGTTAATTTTGCATCAGGATATGAGTGTATTAAATGCCAAGAAACGGTAGAATACGCGCAATAATTTTCTTCCATATTTTCCCTTGCACATGAAAGGTTAACTGATCCATGTCTACCGGTTCTGATAGCAGCTCACTGAGCTATAAAGATGCGGGTGTCGATATCGACGCTGGCAATGCCCTAGTTGATCGTATTAAAGGCGTAGCAAAAAGCACCACCCGCCCAGAAGTAATGGGAGGCTTAGGTGGTTTCGGCGCATTATGTCGTATCCCTGAAGGCTATCGTAAACCTGTACTTGTTTCAGGTACTGACGGTGTCGGTACTAAACTACGTTTAGCTATGGATTTAGGTAAACACGACACTATTGGTATCGATTTAGTCGCTATGTGTGTCAACGACTTGATTGTAGCCGGCGCAGAACCTCTACTTTTCTTAGATTATTACGCGACAGGTAAACTTAACGTTGATACTGCAGCAGATGTTGTAACAGGCATAGGCAAAGGTTGCGAGCTTGCCGGAGCCGCTTTAGTCGGCGGTGAAACAGCAGAAATGCCAGGCATGTACGAAGGCGAAGATTACGACTTAGCCGGATTCTGTACAGGCGTAGTAGAAGAAGATGACATTATAGATGGTAGCCAAGTTAAAGTCGGTGACGTACTGATCGGTTTAGCCTCTTCAGGTCCCCATTCAAACGGTTACTCTTTGATTCGTAAAATCTTAGAAGTAAGCGGCACTGAATTAACTGCTGAATTAGATGGCAAACCTCTGGCTGATGCTTTAATGGCACCAACGCGGATCTATGTTAAGTCTCTGCTTAAGCTCATTAAAGAGTCACAAGTTAATGCGCTATCTCACATTACTGGCGGCGGTTTACTTGAGAATATCCCACGCGTACTTCCGGCTAACGCAAAAGCGGTAATTAATACGCAGTCTTGGACCTTGCCTCCTGTTTTCACATGGTTGCAAGAACAAGGAAATGTAGCAACAACTGAAATGTACCGCACATTTAACTGCGGCGTAGGCATGGTGATCTGTGTACCTGCTGAGAAACAAGAAGAAGCCCTTTCTATTCTGGCTGATGCCAATGAAGAGGCTTGGGTAATAGGTTCTATTGCTGAAGCAAACAATGGCGAAGAACAGGTTGAACTTGCAGGCATGGGAGTTTAATCCAGCCTATGACCAAAAGAATCGTTGTCCTGATTTCAGGTAGTGGTTCGAATCTGCAAGCTATAATGGACGCTATCGATACAGGCCAGATCAATGGCCGTATCGAAGCTGTTCTTAGCAATAAAGCCGAGGCTTTTGGCTTGCAGCGCGCCCAAAATGCTAATATTCCAGCAATCACGTTAAAACATACTGACTTTGAAGATCGCCTCAGCTTTGATCAAGCGATGATTAAAGAGATAGATCAGTATCAACCTGACCTTATTGTACTTGCTGGTTTCATGCGGATTCTAACACCGGACTTTGTTCGTCATTATCAAGGACGGATGCTTAATATCCACCCATCCTTACTCCCTAAGTATAAAGGCTTACATACACATAAGCGTGCGATTGAAGCGGGTGACAAAGAACACGGCTGCACTGTACATTTTGTAACTGAAGAGCTTGATGGGGGACCCCTTGCTGTTCAGGGTAAAGTCAGTGTCACTATGGATGATAATGAAGAGAGCTTACAGCAAAAAGTACATGCTATTGAGCATGTAATATATCCACTTGCCGTTGAGTTATACTGTGCTAATAAGTTAATCTGGACTCAAAGCGGGATACTTATGGATGGTAATACCCTGCCATCGCAAGGCTATCAAGTGGCTCCATTAGATTAAGAGGATATAATTATGTTTAGAATTTCATTGAGGACGCCACTTATACTTTTAGCCTCTCTTTTCTTCTTAACTACCCCTCTTCATGCTGACGTATCTGTATTTAAACCTTTTACAGCATCTTATGAATTAGATTGGGATGGGCCTATCTCAGTGAGTGGAGACACAATTCGCCAACTAAAAAAGTCATCCGATGATAGTTGGACGTTCGAATCTAAAGCCAACTCGATGTTTGCCAGCATATTCGAAAAAAGCCACTTTCAATGGAATAACAAAGCCCTCTCCCCTATTCATTACACATTTAAGCGCAGCGTTTTTGGTAAAAAACGTAACGCAGAAATCAGCTTTGACTGGGAAAATAATCGTGTTACCAATGAAGTAGACGATAAACCTTGGCAGATGGATGTGACCCCCGGCGTACAAGATAAAATAAGTTATCAAATGCTACTCCAGCAGGAGCTAGCTAAAGGGGAAACCAGTTTTACCTATCAAGTTGCCGATGGCGGTATTTTAAAAGAGTATAAATTCCAAGTAGATGGCCAAGAGGTAATTGAAGCCCCTATAGGCATCTATAAAACGATTAGAGTAAAGCGGGTTCGTGAAGCAAACAGCCCAAGGCAAACCTACATCTGGTTTGCCCCAGAACTCAACTATCAAATAATTAAGCTCAAACAAATAGAGAAAAAAGATAAAGCTTATACTCTATTACTGAAAGAGCTAAACTCTAATTAATCTATTTCAGGAATCCAGCCTGCAGGCATTGCACTAAACCGGCTAAACAGATCTGATTCCCGCTGCTCATCTCTCAAATCGGCCAATAGAATTCTGGAATTATCTAGAAATAAAACAGCCGTTTGAGCTCTAAGACCCGTATGGATATCTTGATAAGGTTCAGAAAAAACCAAACGACTTTGTGTATCAGTAGAGCCTAATAGCTCAAAAAAGTATGGCCGCCAACTCCAATTATATCCGTTATGGCTATTATCCTTGATCCAACCTTTATCACTATTTTCATAGTTGGGTGAGATCTGATTCCCTAACCGGTCACAAAGATAAAAACGTAACAGGTGGTCTGCAGCAACAAAATGCTCTAAACCCCCATCATCATTTGCAGCCCTTAGCACCTCGCGAAGAGATAATAGCTCCGCTTTTATTTTATCCGCTCGCCAATGACTACGTGAGGTTGCCTCTATAGCACGATCACGGTAGTGGCTTAATAAGTTGCTTACCTTTACGACTGTACTATCTGGCGCTTCCATTTTCTCAGTGGCAGCTGAAAACAAAAAACCTTGAACGTAAACCGCATTACAACTCAATGCTAAGTAATACTCATCTTCCGTTTCCACGCCTTCACACAGTACTTTACTACCAAGTTTAGACGCTAATTCACCCAACATCTGTATCATGGATGACCTACGATTATCTTCAGCACCGCTCTTTATAAGCGTCATATCAAGCTTAATAATATCGGGTTTTAACAACGCTATTCGATCAAGTTGAGAGAAACCGGTACCAAAATCATCTATAGCAACTCTAAACCCTTGTTCACGATAGCGATCCACTAAACGCTCAATCACATCAAGGTCACCATCAAGCTCTGTAATTTCTATAACAACTTTTGAGCTATCCGCCGCAAGCGACTTAATCATCTCAAGGGTTGGTAGATTATCTAAAGACTCTAAATACTGCAGCCATTCGGGAGAGATGTTTATGCTTAAAAACGTATCATCCGGAAGATTTTCAAGCTGCTTTAACGCTTTTAGGCGAACATCCCTATCCAACATAATACGCTCTTTAACGTCAATCGTATGATCCGAAAACAGACCACCTGCTGAAACAACGTTACCCGCAGCATCCTCCATGCGCGCTAGAGCTTCATAACCGGCTATACGCCCTGTAGCCGTTTCAATAATAGGCTGAAAATAAGGAAAAACTGTAACGCTCATATATAAAACTCTACTCTTACTTAACTCTAAACCAATTTGGAACACTTAATCCCAAATCAATAATTGAAATTCACGAAGATACTGAACTAACTTTGCGTTTATTTTTTTTAGATTCATACATACGTTGATCAGCAAGCAATAGAAGATCGTAACTATCTTTAGAATCTGCAGGATAAGTTGATACACCCACACTACAATCCAAAAAGATCTCTTCTCCCTCCCAATCAAAAGGTCTTTGAAAAACATCGCCTATCGCCTTACGACAACTTTCAAAAGCCTCATCATCTTTTACATCTATCATTAAAACTACAAATTCATCCCCACCATAACGAGCAACAAAATCTGATTTCCTAACAGCATTTTTTAATCGATTAGAAAATTTCTTCAAAAGCATATCACCAACCCCATGCCCAAACAGGTCATTTACTGGCTTAAACTTATCAAGATCAATAAAGAAAACCCCTAACTTACCTTCATATCGCTCAGCTCTAGCCACCTCGAGTTCCAATCTATCTAACAAGCCTCGTCTATTACCAATCCCCGTAAGAAGATCATGGCTGGCAAGATAAGATAAATGTTCCTGGACCTTCATATGGTGGCTAATATCATTGATCGTCGTTATCAAAAACTTCTTTCCATTTAAGACAAAGCTACGTTTTAATAATTCAATTTTTATAGCCTCACCGGTTGCAGTAATAGCAAAGGTTTCATCATTCTCGACTCGAAAAAGCTGACTCTCGGTCAGCGTCAAAAAGCCCTTTTTTGAATAACCAAACTTTTCCAAGCTCATAGCATTGGCAAACTGAACTTCACCTTTTTCATTAAAGACAATCAAACAAGCTGCAGCACTATTGACTAAATGCATGAAGCTTTGCATTAACATTTCTGTCTCTTCCGAACGTTTGTTATAGAGCCTAACAATGATCGCAAAATTCAATAACGCTAACACAAAAGCAAATGCCTGAACCCAGCGCAGGCTCGTTGTCTTCTCTGCCGCCATCTGCTCAATACGAAAAGTTAAGGCATTCATAAGACCCAGCATTTTTAAATTACTGTTTTTACTGATCTCTAATGCGCTATTAAAAGCGACTTGATCTTCAGGATTCTCAAGCAGCTTTTCTATATGTAAACCTAACTTATCAATCAACCCACGGGTTTCAGATACAAACTGCAGAGCAATAGGGTCTGACAAACCTGGAAATTTTTTACTATCACCTAAACCGCCAACAGAATCGCCACCCTCTTCAAAAACAACCAATGTAGAGAGGAATAATTTATAGACATACTCCAACTCTTTTTTATAGGTAACTGAACTCATCTGATCATCGGACATCAAAAGTAAAACTTTCGTCATTCGCTGCGACAACATTCTCTGTCTGCCAGCTATATTTATGGCCAATGCATCATCTTCAACTTGCTGAGTAATGAAGAAATTTATGCCCAAAGCAGTGCAATCAAGCACCAAAAAGAAGCATATAACAATAGTTATAACGCCTTTCCCTTTATAGGGGTTGCTCAAAGCTCCATGCGCCATAAGACCGGTCCTTTTGATATCACTATTTTTTTCAAAACAGCTCGATTACGAATTAAAGCAATAAACAGACCAAAGAAATAAAACTCTCTGTATCAGACTATAAATAATCTTCCTCCTTAGACATATGAAAATACAGACAGTTAAAACTTAGTGTAGGAGTCTAACTCTTTCTCGACTGGAATTTGCCACTTAGATAATAGCTCTCGTGCACTAACAAATTTCTTTTCTGCATCAATTCTTAAATGTTGCAGTGATCCAGTCATTCCAGCCCGAACCCTAAGCATTTGATATTTAAACAAAGGAATTAATTTCCGCTCTAAACGAACAGAGCAAACTTTATTCTGCTGCATCACAACAGCTGGATCTGAACTCTCAAAAAGCTCAGCCTCTAACTGAACCAACTGCTGAGTATGTGCACATAACTCTCGCTGCTCTAACGCAGCTATAGCCGTGAACACATAAGGTCCTGAAATAGGCGTAAAAGAAGCGATAGCCGTTTCAACACGTCTTTCTGTACGACGCTCAGCCTCAAGCAACTCGTTTTTTCGATAGTTAAGAAACCCTTTTTGGATCTTATCAATCGAGCCCTGTAATGTTTTATTTTCTTTTGTTAAATCATAGTTCTCTTGACTAAATTGCTGCATAGACGCTAGATCACCAAGCTTTTTGTACTCTGACAATTCAGCTTTAAGCATATAGCAATAAAAGCCAACCCCCGCAGCAACAAGAACAGCCGCCGCAGCTACACCACCTAATACAATAGTTTTATTCATAAGCATCAATCAACAATCGTCTAATTACGGTTAACATCACAATAGTTGCTGAATTATCCAGTCGTCAAACTAAACAGCAATAAGCTAAAACAAAAAAAGGCAGCCGAAGCTGCCTTTTTCTTGACAGGAGGTAGCTTACCAGCCTGTAAGTTCTTTCAAAGCATCACCGATTTGAGCCAAAGAACGTACAGTCTTAACACCTGCATCCTCTAGGGCTGCAAATTTCTCATCAGCAGTACCTTTACCGCCAGAGATAATTGCACCGGCATGACCCATACGCTTACCTGCAGGTGCAGTAACACCAGCAATGTAAGATACAACAGGCTTAGTTACATTTGCTTTGATATAAGCAGCCGCTTCTTCTTCAGCTGTACCACCGATTTCACCGATCATAACAATCGCTTCAGTCTGTGGATCATTCTGGAACATTTCCAAAATATCAATGAAGTTAGAACCTGGAATTGGGTCACCACCAATACCTACACAGGTAGACTGACCAAAGCCAGCATCTGTAGTCTGCTTCACAGCTTCGTAAGTCAACGTACCTGAACGAGAAACGATACCAACTTTACCCGGTAAGTGAATGTGACCTGGCATAATACCAATTTTACATTCGCCTGGCGTAATAACACCTGGGCAGTTAGGGCCGATTAGGCGCACGCCTAGCTCGTCACATTTAACTTTACACTGAAGCATATCCATAACAGGAATATGTTCAGTGATACAAACGATCAGCTTAATTCCACTATTCGCTGCTTCAAGGATAGAATCCTTACAAAAAGGAGCAGGAACATAGATAACAGACGCTTCGGCACCTGTTTCAGCAACAGCTTCAGCAACCGTGTTAAATACAGGTAGACCTAGGTGAGTAGAACCACCTTTACCTGGTGTAACACCGCCAACCATTTTAGTGCCATAGGCAATTGCTTGTTCAGAGTGGAAGGTACCCTGACCACCAGTGAAACCCTGACAGATTACTTTGGTGTCTTTATTAATCAAAACGGACATTATTTACCCTCCGCTGCGTTTACTGCCTGCTGTGCTGCGTCAGTCAAGCTAGTAGCTGCGATGATATCAAGACCAGATTCAGCTAATAATTTAGAACCTAGTTCAGCATTGTTACCTTCCAGACGTACTACAACCGGTACGTTTACCCCAACTTCTTTAACAGCACCAATAATACCTTCAGCAATTAGGTCGCAACGCACGATACCACCAAAGATATTAACTAATACTGTTTTAACTTTGTCATCAGCAAGGATCAATTTGAACGCTTCAGTAACACGTTCTTTAGTCGCACCGCCGCCAACATCAAGGAAGTTAGCTGGGAAGCCTCCGTGCAACGCAACGATATCCATCGTACCCATTGCTAGGCCTGCACCGTTAACCATGCAGCCAATAGTGCCATCTAGAGCAACATAGTTCAGATCCCACTCAGCAGCATGTGCTTCACGCTCATCTTCTTGAGATGGATCATGCATCGCCTGAAGATCTTTATGACGGTATACAGCATTACCATCAATCGCTACTTTAGCGTCTAGGCAGTGCAGGTTACCTGCATCAGTAATAACAAGAGGGTTGATCTCAAGTAATGCAAGATCTTTCTCTTCGAACATTTTTGCTAGACCAAGAAAAATATGAACGAACTGCTTAATCTGGTCACCTTGTAGACCTAATTTAAACGCTAGTTCACGACCCTGATATGGCTGAGCACCCGTTAAAGGATCAATTTCAGCTTTCAGGATTTTCTCAGGAGTTTCTTCAGCAACCTTCTCAATTTCAACGCCACCTTCAGTAGATGCCATGAAAATAATACGACGAGAAGAACGGTCAACTACTGCGCCAAGATAAAGCTCATTAGCGATATCAGTACAGTCTTCAACCAAAATTTTTGCTACCGGCTGACCATTAGCATCAGTCTGATAAGTAACAAGGTTTTTACCAAGCCAGTTAGCTGCAAATTCAGATGCTTCAGCAGGAGAATCAACCAGCTTTACGCCGCCAGCCTTACCGCGGCCACCTGCGTGAACCTGCGTTTTAACAACCCACTTATCACCGCCAATTTTCTCAGCCGCTGCCGCAGCAGCTTCCGGAGTATCTACCGCGATTCCTTTAGAAACCGGCAGACCATATTCGGCAAACAGCTGTTTGCCCTGGTACTCATGAAGATTCATGCTCTAATCCGTTGTGTTGTCACTATATGATTTTTCTGTATCGAAAGTCTAAATACGCTTTCGTAACAGCCCTGTTGGGTTCAACAACAAGTATTGCTAAACAGCTAGCTGCGCCGTTGCAGCTAGCCGAGTCAAAACACTAAATTATTAGCGTTTTTTGCGGTTCGCCATATGAATGGCGTGACCATCAACCGCTAAGGCTGCTTCATGAATGGCTTCACTCACTGTTGGGTGAGCAAAGACAGTCAATTGCAGATCTTCTGCACTAGAGCAGAATTCCATAGCAATTGCCGCTTGGCCGATCAATTCGGACGCAATAGCGCCAACCATATGAACGCCCAAAATACGATCAGTCTCTTCACATGCAATAATTTTAACAAAACCTTCAGTTTCGTTAGCAGCCATTGCACGGCCAGAGGCAGCAAATGGGAATTTACCCACTTTCACTTTTACGCCTTCAGCTTTAAGTTCCTGCTCTGTTTTACCTACCCACGCCAATTCAGGGTGCGTGTAAATAATATTAGGAATAACATCATAATTAAGCTGGGCATGATGACCTGCAATAATATCTGCAACCATGATGCCCTCTTCTGATGCTTTATGCGCCAACATTGGACCACGCACAGAGTCACCAATAGCGTAAACACCTGGAACACCCGTTTCACACTGCTCGTTCACAAAGATGAAACCACGCTCATCTAAGTTCACGCCAGAGTCATCAGCTAATAGACCTTGAGTCTGAGGCTTACGGCCAACAGCAACAATCAGCTTATCAACGACAATCTCTTTATCACCTTCGGCATCAGCGAACTTAACTTTCACTTCTTTACCGTCAATGATCTCAGTACCTGTACAACGGGCACCTAGCTTAATATCTAGCTTCTGTTTCTTAAAAAGTTTAGCCGCTTCTTTAGCAACGTCTTTATCTGTCAGAGCCAGAAAATCATCCATTGCTTCAAGTACGGTAACTTCAGTACCTAAACGCGCCCAAACAGAACCCATTTCAAGACCGATAACACCGGCACCAATAACACCTAAACGTTTAGGTGTTTCATCGATATTTAGTGCGCCTTCGTTATCAAGAATCAAACCTTCTGTTAAAGGAGCAGGAGGAATCTCAACAGGAACAGAACCTGTTGCCAAAATCACATTGTCAGCGGCATAAGTACTAGTAGAGCCATCCGCAGCCGTTACTTCAACCTGCTTATTGCCCTGTAGCTTACCCATCCCCTGAAGAACAGTAACACCGTTCGCTTTAAACAGACCGGCAATACCACCCGTTAGGTTTTTAACGATGGAGTCCTTACGCGCAACCATTTTTTTAACATCCATGGTTACATCGCTAGTCATAATCCCATGCACATCAGCGTGCTGGGCATTATGAAACTGGTGCGTAGACTCTAGTAAAGCTTTTGAAGGGATACAACCAACGTTCAGGCATGTTCCGCCTAAAACTGCGGCACCTTTTTCATCTATCCACTTTTCAACACAAGCAGTTTTTAAACCAAGCTGAGCTGCACGAATAGCAGCTACGTAACCGCCAGGACCTGCACCAATAACAATAACGTCAAATTTATCAGACATGTTTTACCCTATCTTCACTCTATACTTGTTAAGGACTGACTTTAGACTTCCAGGAGCATACGTGCAGGATCTTCCAGGAGATCTTTAATAGTCACTAGGAATTGTACAGCTTCCTTACCATCAATCATACGGTGATCATATGACAGAGCTAGATACATCATTGGTAAGATTTCAACCTGGCCATTCACCGCCATAGGACGCTCTTGAATTTTATGCATACCCAAGATCGCAGTCTGTGGTGGGTTCAGGATAGGTGTAGACATCAAGGATCCAAACACGC
Organism: Neptuniibacter marinus; assembly: GCF_001597725.1. GTDB lineage: Bacteria > Pseudomonadota > Gammaproteobacteria > Pseudomonadales > Balneatricaceae > Neptuniibacter > Neptuniibacter marinus. The sequence continues at coordinate 36,880 of NZ_LUTR01000014.1, read as the reverse complement.
CACCATTGGTAATAGTGAATGTACCACCTTGCATATCATCCATTCCCAATTTACCGTCTCTGCCACGCTTACCAAAATCGGCAATCGTGCTTTCTACATCAGCTAAGCTCATAGCATCAGTATCACGAAGAACAGGAACCATAAGACCACGTTCAGTTGATACGGCAACACCAATATCCTGATATCCGTGGTAAACCATATCGTTCCCATCGATTGACGCGTTTACAGCTGGGAATTTTTTAAGCGCTTCGGTTGCTGCTTTCACAAAGAAAGACATAAAACCTAAACGTGTTCCATTATGAGTTTTCTCAAACAGATCTTTATACTGTTTACGAAGTTCCATAACAGGCTTCATATTAACTTCGTTATACGTCGTCAACATCGCTGCATTTTGCTGAGCTTCAACAAGACGTTTAGCGATTGTCGCACGTAGACGCGTCATAGGAACTCGCTTCTCTACACGCTCACCTACAGCGACATTCACGCTTGGTGCTGCTGGAGCTGCGGCCGCTGGAGCAGGCGCGGCAGCTGCTGGGGCTGGTGCAGGAACACCATTTTTCATAAAGTTTTGAACATCTTCTTTAGTGATACCACCGTTTTTCCCAGTACCTGGGATAGCAGAAGCATCTAAGCCGTTCTCTTCAATCAACTTACGCGCTGCAGGCCCTACTTTATCTGCATCACCCGTAGATTCAGCTACTGCTTCAGTAGCAGGAGCTGCGCTACCCGCAGCACCCGCCGTGAAATGAGCGATTACTTCATCACTTAAAACTGTCTCACCTTCACCTTTTAGGATGTCAGCGATTACACCATCTTCAGGTGCTACAACTTCTAAAACAACTTTATCAGTTTCGATATCTACAATCAGATCATCAGCAGAGCACGCTTCACCAGGTTGTTTGTGCCAAGTTGCAATTGTGCCGTCTGCTACTGATTCAGGGAACGTCGGCGCTTTGATTTCGATGGACATATTTTTTCCTTTATCGTTATCACCGTCAGGCGATTAAAAATTATGGTTAATCGCCTGATCAACCGTTAATAGCTTCATTTACTAATGCTTCTTGCTGCTCAGCATGGACAGATAGATATCCAACTGCTGGTGCCGCAGACGCTGGACGAGCAACGCCTTCCAGGTGCAATTTACTATCATGAATATTAAGAACGTGGCGCATATGATGCTGCATTGAGTACCATGCACCTTGGTTCATTGGCTCTTCCTGACACCAAACAGCAGTCTCAAGGTTTGTAAAAGGAGCCATCGCTTCTTTCAACGCATCTTCAGGGAATGGATATAGCTGCTCGATACGAACAATTGCCACATCGTCTTTTTCCAGTTCCGCACGACGGTTATAAAGATCGTAATAAACCTTACCTCCACAAAGAACCAAACGCTTAACTTTCTTTGGATCAAGCGAATCTGTTTCACTGATAACCGGTAAGAAACTACCTTCGGAAAGTTCTTCAAGTGTAGATGTAGCCTGTTTATGCCTAAGCAAACTTTTCGGAGACATAATAATTAGTGGCTTACGTAGAGGGCGTATCACCTGACGACGTAGCAGATGGAAAATTTGTGCCGGTGTCGTTGGCGTACAAACCTGAATATTGTGCTCAGCACAAAGCTGCAGATAACGTTCTAAACGTGCGGATGAATGCTCAGGCCCTTGACCTTCAAAGCCATGGGGCAGAAGCATTGTCAAACCACACAAACGCTGCCACTTATGCTCACCTGATGTAATAAACTGATCAATTACAACTTGTGCGCCATTGGCAAAATCACCAAACTGAGCTTCCCAAATGACTAACGCATTCGGCATAGTCGTTGAATAACCATATTCAAACGCAAGCACCGCTTCCTCAGACAAGAAAGAATCATGCAAGGTTAATGAAGGCTGCTCTTCAGAAAGGTTTTGCAAAGGCAGGAAGGTATCTGCCGTTTTCTGGTCATGTAGTACAGCATGTCGATGTGAGAATGTACCACGCCCAACATCTTGACCAGTAAGACGAACAGGGTGACCTTCAGCCAAGATCGTTGCATAAGCCAAAGATTCAGCCATACCCCAGTTCAGCTCCATAGCGCCATGCGCCATGCGCTTGCGGTCATCTATGATTTTCTGGACTTGGCGCTGAACCACAAAGCCTTCAGGAATTACGCAAATCTTATCGCCCAGCTCCTGCAGTAACTTATAATCCACCTTAGTTTCACAGTCAAAAGACCACGCATGTCCAAGATAAGGCTTCCAGTCTACAAACAACTCAGTATTAGGCTCATGAATAAGAGACTTAACTGTATGCTCACCGTTTTCTAGCAGCTTACGATACTCTTTTTCCAATGCTTTACTTTCTTCAGATGTAACAACACCTTCAGAAATAAGTTTTTGAGCATAAAGTTCACGTGTCGTCGCTTGTTTCTTAATCTGTGCATACATCAACGGCTGAGTACCAGATGGCTCATCCGCTTCGTTATGACCACGACGACGGTAGCAGAAAAGATCGATAACCACGTCTTTCTTAAATTCGTTACGGTAATCAACCGCTAACTGAGTTACAAAACGAACCGCTTCAGGATCATCACCATTAACATGGAAAATAGGTGCCTGAATCATCTTCGCTACATCAGTAGAATATTCAGTAGAACGAGAATCTTCTTGCTTCGATGTTGTAAAACCAACTTGGTTATTGACAACAATGTGAATTGTACCACCCGTTTTATAAGCACGGGTCTGAGACATTTGGAATGTCTCCATAACAACACCTTGACCACAGAATGCTTGGTCACCATGGATGTTTACGGGCACAACAGTGTTACCTATAAGGTCTTCGCGGCGATCTTGACGTGCACGTACAGACCCTTCGACAACAGGCGCAGAGATCTCAAGATGGGATGGGTTAAAGGCCATCGCAATGTGCACCTCCCCTCCACCCGTCTCAACATTTGAGGAAAAACCTTGGTGGTACTTTACATCACCTGATGTATCTAAGGTTTTCTTGCCTTCAAATTCGTCAAAAAGTTCAGAGGGGCTCTTACCAAAAATGTTCACCAAGGTATTAAGACGGCCACGGTGAGCCATCCCAATAACAACCTCTTTCGCGCCTTGCTTACCTGCACGTTGTATCAACGTATTTAAGGCAACGATCATTGATTCACCACCTTCAAGACCGAAGCGTTTAGCCCCGGCATAGCGTGAACCTAAATACTTTTCTAGACCTTCAGCCGCTGTTAAGCGCTCTAGAATCATCTTTTTCTTTTCGATCGGCGCTTCTGGATGGGAACGCACAGGTTCTATCCGAGACTGCAACCAACGTTTTTCCTGAGTATCAACAATATGCATATACTCAGCACCTACTGTTGAACAGTAAGTTTTCTTTAGATCCGCAACAATATCTTTAAGGGGCGCCTCTTCTGGTCCGAAGAACAGAGATCCCAGCTGGAAAGTTGTGTCGTAATCTGCTTCTGAAAGCTCATGAAAGCGCAGATCCAAATCGGGCACATCTTCACGTTGCATCATCCCTAACGGATCGATGTTCGCAATCTGATGTCCTCGTACACGGTATGCGTTAATCATTCGCAACACACGGACCTGCTTTTTCTCGTGTTCAGAACTCACTGAACTCGCAGAAACCGGTGCTGCTCGCTTCTGGTTTTTTGATAAGTAAAGAAAATGTTCCCTAATAGCCGAATGGGGTACATCCTGCGTTAGGTTATCGCCTACCTTAGGTAAACGATCAAACTCTTCTCTCCACTCCTGAGGAACCCCATTAGGGTCCATTAGGTATGTTTCATACAGTTCTTCAACGTAGGAAAGATTGCCACCATATAGATGTGCATTCTTCCACATGAGATCCATGATGCTTTCTTGCATTCTTGATCACCCTGGCTCTGGAGGCTCTGTCGATTCTGTCGGGATCATCCGACGAGATATCGCCCCTCTTTGAGTTACCTTCATTCACCCGATCAAACAGTAACTACTGTCTCGGGAGTACTATAGTAAAGCTTTTATGCTCAACCTTTAATAATTCTTTATGCGAATATAGTAATTTTTTTACAAAAATATTATTTTTTTGTCTGAACAAAAAAAACGGTGCCCAATGGCACCGTTTTCTTAGACTTAAGTCGCCTGAGAGAGCAACATATTCCGGATTTTTCCGATTGCCTTAGTTGGGTTAAGCCCTTTAGGACAAACCGCAACACAGTTCATGATACCGTGGCAGCGGAATACGCTGAACGGATCATCCAAATCAGCCAAACGTTCACGGGTCGCAGTATCTCGGCTATCAGCCAAGAAGCGGTATGCCTGAAGCAAACCCGATGGACCAATGAATTTATCTGGATTCCACCAAAAAGATGGGCAAGCAGTAGAACAGCAGGCACAAAGAATACATTCATACAAACCATCCAGCTCAGCACGATCTTCGGGCGACTGTAAGCGCTCGATTGCTGGCGGTGGTGTATCGTTGATCAAGAAAGGCTTGATCTTCTCATATGCTTTGTAGAACTGACCCATATCAACAACCAAATCACGAATAACCGGAAGACCTGGAAGTGGGCGCAATACCAACTTGTCATCTTTAACAACAGCAGACAACGGCGTGATACATGCAAGGCCATTAACGCCATTCATGTTCATACCATCAGAACCACACACACCTTCACGGCATGAGCGACGATAAGCCATTGATGGATCTTTATCTTTCAACAACTGCAAAAGATCAAGAACCATGATGTCCTTACCACCAGGAATATCGATATGGATATCCTGCATGTAAGGAGCATCATCTGTCTCAGGATTGTAGCGATATACACTAACCAACATGATAGAAGCTCCTTAGTAAGTACGAATTTTAGGTGGGAATGGTTCCATTGTCTTAGGCGCAAAGTTTACTGCACGCTTACGAACCTCTTTCTCACCCGGGAAATAAACCGAGTGACACAGCCAGTTCTCATCATCACGTTCAGTATAATCGTTACGCGCATGCGCGCCACGAGATTCTTTACGGATCTCTGCAGCAATAGCTGTAGCTTCAGCAACTTCAAATAGGTTTTCCAATTCAAGTGCTTCAATACGCGCCGTATTAAATGCCTGACTCTTATCTTCAAGATGCAAGTTATTGATCTTCTCTCGAATTCCTTCAAGCAGCTTCAGACCTTTCTGCATACTTTCGCCATCACGGAATACACCGAAGTATAGCTGCATCGTGCTCTGTAGTTCTTTACGAACATCAGCAACACTCTCACCACCTGTTGAATTGTTCAGGCGATTCAAACGAGCCATAGCTTCTTCGATATTTTCTTCAGTAGCATTCTTAACTTCATAGCCATCGCGCATCTGTTGTTCGATCTGCATACCAGCAGCACGACCAAAGACAACCAGATCAAGTAGAGAGTTACCACCTAGGCGGTTTGCACCATGCACAGATACACATGCAACTTCACCACAAGCATAAAGACCGTCAACAATATGGTCATTACCCTCAGCATCCGGCGCAATTGCTTGACCACCGATATTGGTAGCTACACCACCCATCTGGTAGTGACAAGTTGGCACAACCGGAATTGGCTTAACAACAGGATCTGTCGCCGCAAACGTTTTGGACAACTCACAGATACCAGGAAGACGAGAATGAAGAACCTCTTCACCCAAGTGATCCATTTTAAGGTAAACGTGATCACCATCTTCACCACAACCACGACCTTCTAGAATTTCTAGAATCATGGAGCGTGCAACAACATCACGACCTGCTAAATCTTTAGCATTTGGTGCATAACGCTCCATAAATCGCTCGCCGTCTTTGTTGATCAGGTACCCACCTTCACCACGACAACCTTCAGTTACTAGCACACCTGCGCCCGCAATACCGGTTGGATGGAACTGCCACATCTCCATGTCTTGGGCAGGAACACCTGCACGCAGAGACATACCCATACCGTCACCAGTATTGATAAGAGCGTTAGTAGTAGAAGAATAGATACGGCCTGCACCACCGGTCGCTAGAACGGTAGCTTTAGCCTTAATATAAACAGTTTCACCTGTTTCAATACAGATAGCGATACAACCAACAACCGCACCGTCATCATTTTTAACAAGATCAACCGCATACCATTCGTTTAAAAAGGTAGTACCTGCTTTCATATTGCCCTGATAAAGCGCATGAAGCAGTGCATGACCTGTACGGTCTGCTGCAGCACATGTACGAGCAGCCTGACCACCTTCACCAAAATTTTTGGATTGACCACCGAATGGACGCTGATAAATACGACCTGTTTCAGTACGAGAAAAAGGCAGACCCATATGGTCTAACTCAAATACCGCCTGAGGGCCAACAGAACACATATATTCGATCGCGTCTTGGTCACCGATATAATCAGAACCTTTAACGGTATCGTACATGTGCCAACGCCAATCATCATTTGGATCATTACTTGCGATAGCACAAGTAATACCACCCTGTGCAGACACAGTGTGAGAACGCGTTGGGAATACTTTTGTTACACAAGCAGTGTTCAAGCCACTCTGTGCAAGCTGAAGTGCGGCACGCATGCCTGCACCACCGCCACCGACAACAATTGCGTCGAAAGTAAGCGTACGTAGTTTAGACATAGTTTAAATACCCCACAAAATCTGGATGCCCCACGCAACGTATACAAACGTCAGCAGGCCAGTAACAGACTGAAACACAAAACGCATACCGGTCGGTTTAATATAATCAGTAGACACTGACCACATACCAATCCAAACATGTGCGGCAAAGGACAACAGTGTTAGCAGGGTAAAGATACGCATCGCTGTACACTGAAAAAGCTCCGTCCACATGTCGTAAGTCAATTCAGCGCCAAACGCCAGATAACCAATCATAAATACGGTGTAGCACGCTAGGATTACAGCAGTTACACGCTGTACCATCCAATCATAAAGGCCGCTACGACCAAAGCTAGTAATACTAGTTACCATATCCATACTCCCGAAATGAGGACTGCTGCTGCAGCTAGACCTAAGGTCACTTTTGCTGCCAATAAACCACTGTCTAATTCTTCACAGTAGCCAAAGTCCATTACCAGGTGTTTTATGCCCGCGAAGAAGTGATACAGCAGAGCTGATACACTTCCCCACGCAATAAGCTTCGCAATGAAGCCATTTTCAAACATATCAACTGCTTCATTGAAGCCAGCTTCAGATTCCAAGGATAACCCTAATGCATAGATCGCAAACACGGCACCAAAAAATAGCGCCACACCTGTTGCACGATGCAGAATAGAAGTAATCGCCGGAAGCGGCTGTTTGATTGTTCGAAGATCTAAGTTTACAGGTCTTTTCTTATTCACGGCTCTTGTTCACACTTTGCGGCCCCTTTGCAGGGCTCGGTTGCTCGGAAGTGTTGAAGATAAGTACCTCGCTCCACAAGCTTAAACCTACATATCAACTCCACTAGAAGTACAATGTAGAGACAAACTTCGGGGCGAGAGTATAAGCATTTCACCTCGATATTACAATGCAAACACGGCAACCTTCGCCTTTTGTCTAGCAAAAACAGGCATATAAAAAGTCGTACAACCAAATGATAATTCAGTCACAACCCGTTTCCTGTTAAAAACGCTTACAATTTGCTGCATTGCGATAATTATCCCGCTTGATCGGATTGACAAACTTTTTTCACACTCTATATTGTGGGGGTCCAATTTATCGGGCCAAGACTCTTAGATCTGGTTAGCAGTAAATCAGAATAGAACTAAAACATAATGATAGGAGCCTTTTAATGGCTGATAAGAAAGCACATTTGACGGTCGATGGCATGGAAGGAACTATTGAATTGCCAGTTTACTCCGGCACTTTAGGTCCTGATGTAATTGATGTCCGTCCACTGACCGGTAAAGGCTTGTTTACCTACGATCCTGGTTTTGTATCTACCGCAGCGTGCGACTCCAGCATTACATTTATTGATGGCGGCAAAGGCGTGCTTCTGCACGGCGGCTACCCAATTGATGAATTAGCAGAAAAATCTGACTACATGGAAGTGTGCTTCCTGCTTCTTAATGGTGAACTACCAACACCTGAGCAAAAAGAGACTTTTGTTAAAACGGTCAAGAGCCATACTATGGTTCACGAACAACTTAACCATTTCTATAATGGTTTCCGCCGCGACGCCCACCCAATGGCGATCATGTGCGGTGTTGTAGGCGCGTTATCATCGTTTTATCACGATTCTCTTGATATCGATAATCAGCACCATCGCGAAGTTTGTGCATACCGCCTAATCGCAAAAATGCCAACCATCGCAGCTATGTGTTTCAAATATTCGAATGGCCAGCCGTTTATGTACCCACGTAACGACTTGAGCTATGCAGGCAACTTCCTGCAAATGATGTTTGGCACACCTTGCGAAGAGTACCAAGTAAATCCTGTCCTTGAAAAAGCAATGGATCGCATCTTCGTACTTCATGCAGACCATGAGCAAAATGCCTCTACGTCTACTGTTCGCCTTGCTGGCTCATCCGGTGCTAACCCATTTGCATGTATCGCATCAGGCATCGCAGCACTTTGGGGGCCTGCTCACGGCGGTGCCAACGAAGCCGTACTAACAATGCTTGAAGAAATTGGTGATGAATCTAACATCGAAGAATTTGTTGCTAAAGCGAAAGATCCGAACGATCCGTTCCGCCTAATGGGCTTCGGCCACCGTGTTTACCGTAACTTCGACCCTCGCGCCAAAGTTATGAAGAAAGCATGTGACGAAGTACTTGCAGAACTCGGTATCGAAAACGATCCGTTACTACGCATCGCCAAACGCTTAGAGCAGATCGCCCTAGAAGATGAATACTTTGTAGAACGTAAACTCTATCCAAACGTAGACTTCTATTCTGGCATCATTTTAAAAGCGATTGGCATCCCAACCAACATGTTCACTGTTATCTTCGCATTGTCTCGTACAATCGGCTGGATCTCCCACTGGAGCGAGTTCCACAGCAGCCCGAACAAAATTGGTCGCCCACGCCAATTATATACCGGCCCCGTGCAGCGCAAATACCCAGGCTAAACCCTAACGCGCACAGCCACTTAACAAAAGCCGCATATATGCGGCTTTTTTGTATCTACACTATCTACACAGAACCAACGCACTCTCCTACCCCAACACATAGACCCGAACGCACAAAAGAGCTCACCCCGTAGCAACAAACCCACCAGCACCTTCACCAAGCCACCCTTCTCTGCTTTCTAGCCGAACAATATGGACAGCCAAGCTGTCGATAGAAAACCCAGTACAACCCTGACAAAAGACGCGATACATGATTTAGTATCACAACATCACCCAAGACACAGATAAGCAAAGAGACAAGCATCATGATGACACAAAAAAACCGAGCCTAGGCTCGGTTTTTTATTCAACACAGTACGTGCCACTCTAAATTAGACCAATTAACCACATCTCAGCGAACGACACACACAACTCAAGCATCAGACGTAGATTCAATCTTATGAATACTCAAATCTGCACCGTTATACTCTTCCTCTTGCGTCAGCCGAAGTCCTAACAGCAACTTAATAGCACCATAAACAACAACACCACCAACAACAGCAACCAAAATACCCGCCCCAGTACCAATCACTTGAGAGGTCAAACTCACACCACCTAGCCCTCCCAGCGACTCAGACCCCAAAATACCGACAGCGATACCACCCCAAGCACCACAAACGCCATGAAGCGGCCATACACCCAGCACATCATCAATCTTCCACTTATTCTGCTGAATGGTAAATAAACCCACAAAAATAACCCCTGCAATCGCCCCTACAACCAAAGAACCCATAGGATGCAGAACATCAGACCCAGCACAAACGGCAACTAAGCCTGCCAAGGGGCCGTTATGAATAAAACCAGGGTCATTCCGACCAAAAATCAGAGCCGTAATGATGCCACCCACCATAGCCATCAAGGTATTTACAGCAACCAGTCCTGAAATACCATCCATTGTCTGGGCCGACATCACATTAAAACCAAACCAACCAATACATAAAATCCAAGAACCCAAGGCCAAAAAGGGGATATTCGATGGAGGAAAGGCCACTAAACGCCCGCCTTTGTAACGCCCATTACGTATACCCAACATCACGACAGCAACAAGCGCTAACCAGCCACCCATACCATGCACGACCACAGACCCAGCAAAATCATGGAAAGCAGCACCAAAACTAGCCTCTAGCCAATCCTGAAAACCAAAATTACCGTTCCAAATAACCCCTTCAAAAAACGGATAGACAAACGCAACAATCAACGAAGATGCCAACAAGAAAGGCCAAAATTTAGCGCGCTCTGCAATACCACCAGAGACGATTGCAGGAATAGCCGCAGCAAAAGTCATCAAAAAGAAGAACTTAACCAGCTCATAACCGTTATTTGTTGCCAGCTCAGATGCAGGAGAGAAAAAGGTAACACCGTAAGCAACCCAATAGCCGATAAAGAAATAGGCCATCGCCGAGAAAGCAAAGTCAGTCAAAATTTTAACCAGCGCATTCACTTGGTTTTTATGACGAACCGTTCCTACCTCTAAAAAGGCAAAACCCGCATGCATGGCAAACACCATGATCGCGCCCATTAAGATAAATAAAGTATTCGAACTTTGGACTAGCGTCTCTACAGCGCTATTGACGTTTTCCACTGACAGTCTCCTGTTTTTTATCCGGCAAATGCACCGCACCTGTGCGCTATAAGTTAGCTAGCACCAATACAATGCAAGATCAGCATTTTTTTTATACTTTTAATTGAATAGAATTTATGACCAAATAAGCTAAAACCCCTATTTCACAGGGCTTCCAACTCATTAGTCGCCAATTAATCAACGCTTTTATGCACCATTTAAAAGCATTAAGTATGCCAAACAGGATCAATCGCACTAAAAAACAGCTTACAGCTTATGAGTAATTCTAAAGCAGCTATGTATACGCTGATTTCGTTTAAAATCCGGATCTAAAGTACTGTAAGTTATATCTTCAACAACATAATCACTTAACGCATCGTGATCTATTTTGAAGCGTCTATAATTATTGGAAAAGTACAATACACCCTCTTTACGCAATAACCGCATTGCAGCATCAACCATATCCACATGATCTCGCTGCACATCAAGCACCCCCTCCATACGCTTTGAATTCGAAAAGGTAGGCGGGTCCATAAAAATAAGATCATAAGCAGGCTGCCGCTGCATGCGCAGCCATTTAAGGCAATCACCCTGCACCTGTTGATGCGCGTCCTGATCAAAGCCGTTAAGGTCAAGATTGCGCTTTGCCCAATTTAGATAGGTCGCAGACATATCAATACTGGTCGTCGTTTTTGCGCCCCCTTTTGCAGCATGCACTGATGCAGTGCCGGTATAACAAAACAGATTTAAAACGTCTTTACCCGCTGATTCTTGCTGAATACGATAGCGGATGGGGCGGTGATCGAGAAACAGTCCCGTATCAAGGTAATCATGTAGGTTGACTAATAAGCGACAACCGTACTCATTCACCTCTTTAAAACGATGAGTCTCTGACTGTTTTTCATATTGATTTGAACCTTGCTGCTTTTTACGCTGCTTTAAAATCACTTTATTAGCAGGGATATCTAAGGCAACAGGGATCGCAGCCATCACTTCCTGTAATCGTGAGAAGGTTTTAACTGGATCAATTTTTTTCGGTGCAACATATTCCTGAACATGCACTTCATCACCATAAATATCGATCGCCACCGAATATTCCGGCATATCCGCATCATAGAGCCGGTAGCACTCTATCTGCTCTTTCTTAACCCATTTAGCTAACTGTTTTCTGTTTTTTAATAAACGATTTGCAAACATTTGAGCACCACCACTCAACGGCACCACTTCCTCCTCTTCGCGCTCCCTTTGCTCTGGTCGATGCTCGGAGATTGGGTAAACAAACAGGCGACTTTCTAACGCACCATTAAACAACTTATATTGTTTATCTGCACGCATCCCCATCACCTTACACAGGTCAGGATTAGACGTGAAAATAGCGGCAGTCCAACCAGCAAACTGCTCTTTTAACTTGTCACCCAAGTGACGATAGAGAAACATTAACTGCTGGGTTTCACCTAAGCGCTCCCCGTAAGGCGGATTAGTAACTAACAACCCTACCCCCTGAGGCAACTGTTCGCGTTCAAGGTCTTCCACTCGACAGGCCGCAAAATCGATAAATCCAGCAACTCCAGCTCGTTCCGCATTTTGTCGGGCGGACCTTAATACAGATTTATCTTCATCGCGGCCCACTAAGCTGATCTCTAATTGAGATAAACCCTTAGCTTTTCGCCCATTCGCTTCCGCAACCAGTTCATCCCATATCCCTTTTTGATGACCCGTCCAGCGGGAAAAGCCATAACGCTTCCGCTGCAAGCCCGGCGCAATATCAGCAGCCATCATTGCCGCTTCAATCAGTAACGTCCCTGAACCACACATGGGGTCCAGTAAGAGATCAAAGTCAGCGATACGCGTAGGCCAACCACTTCGAAGTAAAACAGCCGCCGCTAAGTTCTCCTTCATCGGCGCTTGTCCCGCCTGTAATCTATAGGCACGACGATGCAAACTATCACCTGAAAGATCAATTGCCACCGTCACTTTGCCACGATGCATACGCACGTTAATACGCAAGTCCGGAGCAACCTTATCGACACTAGGGCGCGCGCCCGTCAAATCACGTATCTGATCCACAATAGCGTCTTTAACCTTTAGCGCACCAAAATGGGTATTATTAATTGCGCGAGTCTGCCCCGTAAAATCGATCAACAAAGTGCCTTCACTACGCATATGATCCAACCAACTCACTTGCTGGACGGCACCATAAAGATCTTCTGTCGTTTCAGCATCCCCTTGATAAACAGGCATCAATACACGGTTAGCTAAACGCGACCAAAGACAGATGCGGTAAGCATCTTCAAGATCACCATGACACTGCACACCCGCCACTGTTTGCTTGGTATCCTCAACACCGAGCTGGTGTAACTCCTCCTCAAGCAGCAACTCAAGGCCTTTAGGGCATGTCAAAAACAGTTTCATAGCAATCATTTACTCTGTAAGTATTTCATTCAACTTGCGATTGCAATGAAAAAAAATCATTACCAATCACAAATGCTTATTCATTAACTAACTTGATGAATGCACTCATTTTTTTGCATCCACGTAATAAGTTGTACTATCAAGTCTATACGCTCGATAAACATATTCAATCGCGTTCTTGCGTTTTTTCCGTTATCAATAGAGGTCTACTATGTAATTTCAAATAACTACTAGGTAGATTTTAAGCGGATACCATGTCTCAAGGAACCGCTGCTCTCACAACTAAAACATCAAGAGAGGCTCAACTACATGAAGAGACAAAAACGTGATCGTAGTAACACACTTTTCAACCGAGGCTTTCAAGCCGGCATAAATGGAAAATCCCGGGATCTCTGCCCGGTCAACACATCAGACCTTAGAAGTCACTGGATGAGTGGTTGGCGACAGGGACGAGAAGCTCACTGGAGCGGCATGGATGGAGTATCAGCAATACAAGCCGACCCAGCATTTCATTAAACTTATTTAAAAAGGCTCCCTACTAGGGAGCCTCATAATGGAGGGTTATATCTAATAATTTATGCAGATATCTGCTCTATTGCACGAACCGATTCAGTTACTAACTTAGGTCCACGGTAGATAAACCCACTGTATATTTGAACTAGGCTTGCACCCGCTTCTATCTTTTCTGCCGCATCAAACCCTTCAGTAATTCCACCGACACCTATAATAGGTAGCGCTCCATCTAACTCTTTCGCGAGAGTCCGAATCACTTTAGTCGATTTATTACGCAAAGGCGCACCAGAAAGGCCACCAACTTCATCCGCGTATGACAACCCTTCAACACCGTCACGGGATAAGGTCGTATTCGTTGCTATAACCCCATCAATTTCATAAGACTTTAGGGATGCCGCAACTAAAACTAGCTCCTCATCAGTCATATCCGGTGCAATTTTAACGGCGATAGGCACATAACGATCATGAAACTTCGCTAGTTTTGCCTGTTCAGATTTAAGTGCATCTAACAAACTATTTAATGCCTCACCGTATTGTAGTGTCCGTAACCCTGGAGTATTCGGCGAAGAAACATTAACGGTTATATAACTTGCTCGATTATAAACTTTACGTAAGCAATAAAGATAATCGTCATTAGCATCTTCATTAGGCGTATCTTTATTTTTACCTATATTAATGCCCAGTACGCCTTTATAACGACTTTTATCTAGATTAGATAACAATCTATCTACACCGTCATTATTAAAGCCCATACGATTAATAATTGCGCCTTGCTCAGGTAAACGAAAAATTCGAGGCTTGGGATTTCCATCCTGAGGACGAGGCGTTACGGTACCGACCTCAACAAAACCAAAACCCATCGCTGCCATACCATCAACGGCAATGCCGTTTTTATCTAATCCAGCAGCCAACCCTACACGGTTAGGAAAATTAATACCCATAACCTGAACCGGATCAGATAATTTTTCAGCACCCAGTAACTTATTCACACCTAATGCAGACGCTAGATTCATTGAATGCAAGGCTAGGTTGTGTGAAAGTTCGGGATCAAGCTGAAACATTAAAGATCGAGTCAGTGAATACAACATACAGATACCAAATAACAAAATTTGCACGATTATAGGCGAGGCGTAATCAGAATAACATAGGGCAAAGCTGATCAAATTGATAAGTTAGGCTTTTTCATAATAAAAACATAAAGTTATAAAACAATAGTTTCATTAGAAGAATAAGACCTATCTTTACTTAATTTTATCTATCCCTTTATATTTGCCCTGATCATCAAAGGTGATACGAAAACGGCCCTTCACACCATCTTTCAATAGAAAAGGTTTTAAAATTTTGGCGGGAAACTGTACGCTCCGTCCATCAAGTGCGTGCGCAAAAACGTTTTGCGCAACACCTTGATACATCAAAATATATTTATCAGCAGAGATATGTAAGTCAACAAGTATAGATTTCATAACTACTTAACAAAAGCTATAAAACAAAGAGCGCAACAATAAAACATAACTTATAGTCCTGTCATCATTGGCTCAAATTTTTATGCACTGTATTGGCAGATTTTTGCTAAATCAAAAAGCTCCCTCAAAGCCACTGTGTACATTGCATACTCTTGTTTTTTTGCACTCTTTAGCTCAACCAACACATTTTCCCAACGCTGCACTAACCACTCATTTTCAGCACACCATTTGTCAATTGCATGCTGCACTGAACAGCCTGAGTGCTGCCCCTTAATAGCAATCGCGACAATAGCCCTTTGCTGCCAATCAAGATCATCTCTAAAAGCTTCGCGTGCGAGCGCCTGCCAATAATTATCAACACGAAGTGTATTTAATTTTTGTGAAAGCCAGTCTAATTCCAGCCTCTCCCCCAATCCAAAATACATCTGAGCGACTTTGTCGGTAGATAGCTCAGTCAACTCTGCTGCCTCAATAATTCCTAACGATGAATATAGAAAACGTGCACCCGATACCATTTTGGCCAACTTAACAGGCACGCCCTCTGCTTGATAATACTCTTTTGAACTTTCCCAACGCTTTAAGGGGTCACCAGAGAGAATTTTTTCTTGTTTATTTAATATTTTTACCAATTCACTTCTAAAGCGTTCAACCTCAACACTGCAGTCTAATTCCAAACGACGATTACGCACAAACCAACGGGTTGCTCTCCTGATTAAATGCTGTAACTCATGCATCATTTTGATTTGAACTTCATTACTTACCTTATGATCTAGCTTCTCGATCTGCTGCCACAGCGGTTCTATATCAAACACATCCCTGGCGAGAATGTAAGCGCGAGCAATTGAGGCATCATCAGTGCCGGTTGATATGCGTAAACGGTCAACAAAATTGATGCCCATCATATTGATCATATGATTCGCAATCTGCGTCCCTATAATCTCACGCCTTAAACGGTGTGCTGTTAATTCTTCTGGAAACTGCTCCACTAACAACTCAGGAAAAGCGCTATTAAGCTCATGACATAAATAAGGATCATCAGGCACACTGGATACACTTAAGGTTTGTTTTAACTCGGCCTTACTGTAAGAGATCAGAATAGAAAGCTCTGGACGTGTAAACCCAAGTTTCATATTAAAACGTTCATTAAGAGCTTCATCATCAGGCAAAAACTCAAGCGCACGATTAAGCTTTCCAGCACTTTCCATATTCGATATATAGCGCTGATATTCAGACATATTGTCTAATGAGCGCGATTCAGCCATAGAGATTGCTTGTACTTGCCGATAGTTGTTCTGCAACACTAATTCAGAAATATCTTCAGTCATCTGTGCCAATAGCAGGTTGCGCTGCTTCCGTGTCATATCACCATTATCAACAAGCTGGTTAAGTAGAATTTTTATATTCACCTCATGGTCTGAACAATCAACGCCACCCGCATTATCAATAAAGTCCGTATTAACCCGTCCTCCTGATAGGGCATATTCCATGCGTGCCCGTTGGCTTAAGCCTAAGTTACCGCCTTCACCAACAACTTTACAGCGAAGCTCATTACCATTAACCCTAAGTGCATCGTTTGTCTTATCACCTATATCCCCATCACTCTCTGTTGTCGCTTTAACATAAGTACCAATCCCGCCATTCCATAACAGATCGACCGGTGCCTTTAACAAAGCACTGATTAATTCATTAGGTGGAACCGCTGCGCTAGTTATTCCTGTTAATGCTTGTATCTCAGGTGTAAGTTTTATGGACTTACTGCTCCGACTAAAAATCCCACCCCCTTTTGATATTAGGGACGAATCATAATCAGACCAAGAGGAACGAGACAATTCAAAAAGCCGCTGCCTCTCTAACCAACTTTTACCGGCATCAGGCTGAGGATCTATAAATATATGCTGATGGTTAAACGCTGCCACCAACTGAATATGTTTTGACAACAACATACCGTTGCCAAATACATCCCCTGACATATCGCCAATGCCAACCACCGTGAAATTTTGCTTATCAGTATTGATACCCATTTCACGGAAATGGCGCTCTACTGATACCCAAGCACCTCGCGCGGTGATCCCCATCTTTTTATGGTCATAACCTAAGCTACCACCCGATGCAAAGGCATCACCCAACCAGAAACCGTAATTTTCCGCTATCTCATTCGCTATATCTGAAAAAGCAGCAGTCCCTTTATCCGCAGCCACCACTAAATAGGTATCATCTTCATCATGGCGAACCACTGATTCTGGTGGTACAACTTCACCATCGATTAAGTTATCGGTGATATCAAGCAATCCACTAATGAATGTTTTATAACAACTGATACCTTCCGCCAGCCAGGCATCTCGACTCATTCCATCAGATAATTGCTTGGCAACAAAGCCACCTTTTGCGCCCACCGGTACGATAACTGCATTTTTAACCTGTTGTGCTTTAACTAAGCCTAACACCTCTGTTCGATAATCCTCGAAACGATCTGACCAACGCAATCCGCCGCGAGCGACCTTACCACCTCGTAAATGAACCCCTTCAACTTGAGGTGAAAAAACAAATATTTCAAATTTTGGTCTTGGCAGCGGGACATCAGGAATTTGCTCTGGGGCCAGTTTAAAAGAGAAATAGCACTTATATTCCCCCTCTTTTTCCTGATAATAATTTGTCCGTAACGTAGCCTTAATTAAGGCCAAATATTCTCGAATAACCCTATCATCATTTAAACTCACTACTTGATCTAAGCTCGTGAGTAGCTGTTGTTCTAATACCTCCTCATCACCTCGATTTTCAGGATCGAAACGAGCGGTAAATAGCTTGACTAACTTAGCCGCGATATCAACATATGAGTTTAAGGTGTTGCTTATTGCTTCAGGACTAATAGGAAAGCCAATCTGCTTCATATAAGAAGCGTAAGCTCTAAGCATAGAGACTTCGCGCCAATTAACTTCACCACCTAAGACTAAACGGTTGAATTCATCACTGGCAGCTTTTCCTGTCCACACATGTAAAAAAGCCTCTTCAAAGAAGTGCTTCAATGTATCAGGTGAAACGGTTCCATTACCTATATATTGCAGGCTGAAATCGTGAATCCAGATCTGTTGGGTTTTCCCATCAATCTGATAAGGGTGTTCATCCAGCACTCTTAGGCCAAAGTTTTCCAGTACAGGAATAACATCAGAAAGAGGCAATGAGGCACCTAAACAGAAAAGCTTAAAATTAAGGTTTGCATCACCCCGCTCAAAGGCCTTATAAAAACTTAGCTGTATCGGATTCTCATTATTAAGTTTAGCTATACGCTGCAGGTCTACTACCGCAGTACGTGGCATAAAATCTGAACTATAGCTTGTAGAGAATGAATCGCCATATAGGTTATAGGTAGCTGTTCCCTTCTCCTCACCAAGCGCTTCAACTAAAGCATCACGTAGATCCTCAGACCAGCTTCTCCCTGCTTGCCTTATCAGGGCCTCAAGTTTTGCTTCATCAACCTCTTCTGCGATAGCTTCACCACGCAAAATAAATTGCGTTCGCGTCAAGATAGATTCAGAAAAGTAAGTGGTGAAATCAGCTTGATCGCAACTAAGTTCTCGACATAAGAGTGATTCAACTTTTCGTCTAAATTCAGTGCTGTAGATGTCTCTTGGAGAATAGATAAGACATGAATAAAATTGACCGAAATAATCCCTTCGAAGAAATAGACGAATCTGCCGACGCTCATGTATCTGCAAGATGCCAACAACTGTACGGTACAAATCATCAACACTCACCTGAAATAGGTCATCTCTTGGATGAATTTCTAAAATCTGTAACAGCTCTTTCCAATCATGTCCCTGACGATGTAACCCAGACTTATCCATAATAGCATCGACCTTACGGCGTATAATTGGGATTTGACGCGAGCTTTGAATATAAACGCTAGATGTATACAAACCAAGAAAACGGCTCTCACCTACTAAAACCCCATCTCGGTCATAACGCTTAATACTAATATAATCAGGATAGATCGGGCGATGAACTGTCGATTTATGGTTAGATTTTGTGAATGACAGGATATCTGGAATTAGAACAAAGCCATCTGCATCCCGTGAGTTTTGATTTACCAAAGCTGACCGGCAATGCTCATCACAAAACTTCAACAAACCTAACTGACTACCGGGTACCGCTTCAAGTAATTGTTTACCTTCTTTTGAAACCAGCTGATACTCATCATAACCTAAGAATGTGAAATGACTTTTAAGCCAAACAATAAAGTCATGTGCTTCAGTAGAAATCCTCTCTTCAAACCCATTCACTGGTTCTGAGAAAAGAGCACTCAACCGGTCGCACTGCTCCAACATAGGTGTAAAGTCTTCCACCACCATAGTGACATCTTCAAGCACATTCAGAAGATCGTTTTCTAAGGAGGTTAACTCTTCAGCTCCCGTGTGACGGTCCACTTGGATTGATACTAATGTTTCACGGTGGGTGTTTTTAGAGTGCAGGTTGCTAGCACAATCATCTTTATTAAATGCATCAATCAACTCACCGCTATCATCTCTTTTCATAGTGAGCACAGCATTGTGAATAGCGTGTATGGTTAAATTTCTTCGATTCAACTCCATACGTAAAGAATCAACAACAAACGGCATATCCTCTTGTAATACCTCAATGATGGTATGTGTTGATTGCCAACCATGTTGTTCATAATCTGGATTAAAAACTCGGACTTTAGCTTGCGCTCTTATACGGCATTGAATGAACTGCCAACATGCTAATGTTGATCCATAGAGATCTTCTAACTTCCATTCATTCAGATCGATTAACGAGGCTGATGAGTAATAAAGCTTGGCAAATTCGATCAAACCTTCTGCTTGTTCAGCAATCAATCTCTTTTCTATCTCCTCACAAAGAAGCGCAAGAAGGTTCTCTTTATCATCTACTCTATAATTATTCATAATACACTCAAAAATAAGCCCGTTTATCAACAGTATAGATAGAAACTAAAGATACGCTCAGGCTTTTTATTAAACATTTCCTAATATACTAACTAAGCGGCACTCACTATTAAAAAAAAACCTACTGTAGTCGTAAAAAAAATGTTTCTCCTTCAAGAATCATTGCTATGGCCACTAACATTACTCATAATCAAGAAAATATGGGATTTATTAATAACGTGTTAAGGTTTTAGATCTGCACCTTTGAAGTATTAACAAAGGACTTTGTGTTGCTAATTCACCCAACAAAACTGTTAAGCGTCTTATTTTTTGTATCATTTTCTATACACGCTGCAGTTACCGCTAAACTAGATCAGTCCACCATTTATCAAGGTGAAAAGCTAACGCTAACAATAGAAACCGATCAAACGAATCAAGACCGTCCAGACCTTCGTGCATTACAAAAAGATTATGTGCTTTTAAGTACAAAACAGGTCACCCTGTCTAGCCATAGCACAAATACCATCATCACAAAAAATCGCTGGGTCCTTTCACTACGTCCTATTGGAGATGGAGAGAAGATAATCCCACCCATAAAAGTCGGGACCGAAATTAGCCCTGAAGTTTCTCTATTCGTGTTACCTGCTGAGCAAAACCCTCATCCTAGCGAGGGTGCATTACGGCCAATCTATTTAGACGTTGAACTTGATAAAGATGAAGCTTATATCAATGCTCAAGTGATTCTCAGTGCTCGGATATTTCACCTATCGCCTCTTCCTGACAATATGAATTTGAGCCAACCTGAATCTATCGATGCTTTAATCAAACCATTGGAAGAACAGAAAAAGTATTCGACTGTTGTGAGTGGCCAACGCTACACCGTGACCGAAAATAATTACGCTATATTTCCTAGAGAAGAGGGAAGCATTGAAATTTCCCCTTTATTTTTAAGCGCAACATTAACAAACGGTAATCTATTAGAGCTAAACAGCCCTCCTCAAATTATTTCTGTACTACCTCCTACTTTTAGCAGCAGTAATACTCTTTGGCTTCCAGCACAGAGTGTTCATCTTGAAGATAATGTGCCCGACCTTAATCATATTGCAGTAGGTGATAGCTTCACTCGGATTATCTCTATGGAAGCTGAGGGTATACCTGCATCAGCTCTACCTTCATTATCTGTTCTCAAAAATGAATTAGCCGATATAAAATTACTCAATGTCGTATTAGAAGAGCAGATGACAGAGCATGGGGTAGTCAGTCAACGCACAGAAGAGCTCCTCATTACCCCCTTAGAAACAGGTGAGGTAACACTACCTGCAATCGATATTCCTTGGTGGAACACTCAAACTGATCAAGGTCAAACCGCAAGCCTGGCATCAAAAGTAATTTCTACAAGTATTCAAGCAAAGCCTAAAGTATCAAACGAGCTACAAAGTAATGACTCTATTAATAATGAAGGGGATCGACCTAAAGATACTTCTGAGCTACTTATCTGGTTACTTACTGCTATCAGTATAGTGTCGGTATTAGGCTGGATTTACTCTTTTAATAAACTACGACTATTACAAAACATCTCTAAACACAACGAAGAACAACTCGCTCAAGAACAGACAATGCGCAAACAGGTTGCAACTGAAATAGCAGAAAGAAATACCTTTCAAGCCTTATCTATGGCCTGTAACCAGAACAATCCAGCCATAACGCAATTACGATTAATTGAATGGGCACAAAGTTTTTGGAACGACCCACTACTACTCTCGCTAGAACAGGTCTGCGAGAACGCCAAGAACCAAACTCTCAACTTTCTTATAGTGGATTTAGAGCAACATTTATATAGTGAAAGTCCTGAGTTATGGCGAGGAGACCTACTACTTGACGCTATAGACAAACTCCGGAAACGACAACAAAAAAGACTCGATATGCAAGCTGGCGATAACCATCTGAGCTATCAAAACCCTTAACTCAATTACGATAAATAGATGCTAATGCCTGCTCCAATTTAGGATAGTTAAATTTATAACCGCTATCTAAAAGATTTTTCGGCACTACACGCTGCCCCTCAGTTAACAACTCAGCACCTTCTCCTAAAATAAGCTTCAGAATACATACAGGCATAGGCAAAACTGTAGGGCGATGCAAAACATGGCCTAAAGTAGAGCTAAACTCTTTATTTGTTACCGTCTCAGGGGCTGTTAAATTAAACGCTCCAGAAAATTGCTCATGCGTTAACAACATCTCAATAATTTCAATCTGATCATCAATATGTATCCATGACATCCATTGCTTTCCAGCACCTATAGCACCACCTAAACCCAATTTAAACGGCATTTCCATTTTAGCTAAAGCGCCACCCTCCCCTAAAACTATGCCTGTACGTAACAAGCACACTCGGATACCTAAGCGCTCAGCCTGCAATGCGGCGTTCTCCCACGCTAAACACAACTGATGAGTAAAGCCCGAATTGCATGGGCTTTCCTCGCCTAACTCTTCATCTAATTGACTGCCGTAATAACCAATAGCCGACCCACTTATTAGCACCTTGGGCTTAACTGATAGTTGAGCCAACCACTTAACAATATCATTTGTTAGCTCCACTCGACTGCTATAAAGCAGCTCTTTACGCTCTTTCGACCAACGCTTATCTAAAATAGGTTCTCCCGCTAGATTGATCACCGCATCAAGAGGAATTCCCTCCAACTCTGACAAAGCGCTAATAACCTCAACCGTCCCTTGAAATAGATGCTGGGCTCTATCTTGATCTCGAGTTAAACAGTAAATTTCATCATTAACAGCTAAGCGTCTACGGATGAAGTGCTGGCCGATAAAGCCAGTGCCTCCGGTAATCAATATTTTCATGGGAGCTCCTTTTAATCCTGCAATAATAAGCGCTGCACTCAGCCTACAATATTGATACGATGCTAAGCATTGTTTAGATTAGCAGTCTTATGAGTTAATTTTTAAGAGTACTCAAATGTTTACAGGCATAGTGCAAGGCAAAGGGGTCATCCGCGCCCTCGAGAAAAAAGCAGATTTTATACATCTAAAGGTAGAGCTTCCCCCACAACATTGCAAAGATATCCAATTAGGCGCAAGTATTGCGCTCAATGGCACCTGCCTTACGGTCACTTCGTTTAAAGAAAATATTGTCAGTTTTGATCTCATTATGGAAACCTTACGCGTCACTAACCTTAGCGAAATAAACCTAGGGGATTTGGTTAATTTTGAAAGAGCTGCAAAGTTTGGTGACGAAATAGGTGGGCACTTATTATCTGGGCATGTCCATCAACAGGTTTCAATCAATCGTATTGAAAAGCCAGAAAACAACTGGATTCTTTGGTTTAACATTACTCCCGAGTGGCGAAAGTATATATTTCCAAAAGGCTTTGTTGCGCTTAACGGCTGTAGCCTGACCATCGGCGAAGTTTTAGAGGATCAGTTTAATGTATTTCTTATCCCTGAAACTTTATCAATAACGACCTTTGGTAATCTTGAAAAAGGAGATAAGGTTAATATGGAAATTGATGCCCATACCCAAGCGGTTGTGGACACTGTAGAACAATATTTAGGCAACCGTTAACGCACATTGATTAATCACATTTTAATCGCACTAAATTAGTAAAAAAAGCTGCATTGATCTTAGAGTTGGCCGATACATTATGCACATGTCTTAAAAGGAAATAAGATGGGGCTGGATCCATTAGAAAAAGAGAATCAGGAACTCAAACGTACCCTGCGACTGATGATCAATAAAGCAGAACAAAATGAGTCGGTTCTGAATAGTTTTTTTGAAGTGGAGCTTCGCTTACTTTCTTGTGGACGCTTGTCTGAATTATTAGATCTTATCTTGGTTGATTTTAAAGCGCTCTTCCGACTAAGCAGTGTCAATCTGATCTTATTTGACCCTGAACATGCGGCACGTAGTTTACTGAATGAATATGTACCTCCGGCAACAGGTAATACCTTAAGGTTTGTCCAAAGCCAACGACTGTTAAAATCAATTTACCCTAATCAAGGGATGATTGTAGGAACACTTAGCCCCTCCCTAAAAGCTGAAGCCTTCCCTGTCGCAGATAGCCCAGTAGAATCTTGCGCTTTATTACCTTTAGTTAGACACAACTGCTTAATAGGTAGCCTTCACTTAGGGAGCTGCGACGCTAGCCGATACACGGAGCATGTGAGATATGATTATATTCAACACTTAGCCTCTGTGGTATCCGTATGTATAGAAAACTGCATTAACCAAGAAAACCTCCACCGACTCAGCAGTATTGATATGCTGACGAAAGTTCATAATCGCCGTTCATTTGAAGAAGAGATTGTTCGTGAATTATCTCGAGCTAGCCGATCGGCACACTCTTTAGCTTGTTTATTTATTGATCTAGACCACTTTAAAACGGTGAATGATACTTACGGACACCAAACAGGCGATAGAGTACTACGCACAATAGGCTTGTTTCTCAATAAGCAGCTGCGTAAAACAGATACCGTTGCTCGGTATGGTGGTGAAGAATTTGCCATATTATTGCCGAACTGCGACAAAGACCGCGCTTTAAGCATAGCTGAAACGCTTAGAAAGAAATTAGCTAATCTGATTTTTCGTGACGAACTATCTAGGCCTTTCAGGATGACAACATCTATAGGCGTATCTTTATGTCATCCTGAGAAAAACCCATCGGTAAAACTAGACGATATTGCCTATCAACTGATCCAAGCCGCAGACAAAGCTGTTTATAGTTCAAAAGACGCTGGCCGAAACCAAGTTTCATTTATGCCATTTCCAGACCTTGAATCACCACATAACCAAATTGATCAAGGCTAAATTCAACCTAAGCCTTATTCATATCGACAATAAGTTCACGATAAATATCTATATACTCTGTTGCTTTATTCTCTCCAAATAGCGGGTCACTCTCTTGCGGTAATAACCCATCAATAATTGCCCAATCTTCCTCAGAAGCTACACCTTGAATAAGTGGGAACAGATACCCCTCTTCAGAATCCAGATGAGCCGTTTGTAAAATCACAAACCCATCTAAGAGATTAACAAACTCAGTCATAGGCATAACAGCATCATGAAGGACCCCATCAATGGCCTCTATAAGCTGAATACTGGACGCTTTAAGTTTCTGATGCTCTACAGCACAGTGCAACAAATGCGTGTCTAATGCTTCGGAGCGCCCGGAGAAGTAGTCATAGAGCTTATCTTCTCTCGGATGATGATAACCATCAGCATAAGAAGCGATATAATTGATAACATCTGCCATCAAATTAAAATTAGGCGAGTCACCCGCTCTAAGTTTGTCTATCTTAAGTCCTAATATAACGAGCAACTTATTAAGATTCACATGGTCTTGATGTAACTCAGTAAGTATTGTCATAAGTAAAGCTCCTCACAAAACGTGGTAATACGCAACTCAGGAAACTGAAATGAACATACAACTTGTATTATCTTTGGGTACATAAAAGCCGATCACTATAAATAAAATATAGAGAAAACGAGCAAGTGCGCATGATAAAGATCAATTTAGACGAGGTTAGATAGAAAAATATTGCAGCGCAACACTGATGTAGCTCCGGATGACTAACATCAAACCGGTGAGTGGGAAATAAAACGACAGGCTAGATTCGTTTAGATAAAAAAAGACCAAAGTGAAAAACACTTTGGTCTCAAAAGTTGCATTAAAAATAATCTGGATAGATATCACTAATGCTTAGGCCAAGAGTAAAAGCAAACGCTTTCCTCACTTATCTTAAAGCAAACGCTAGGCCAACTTATTCATCAAGCCGATAAAATAGCTCAAATAAATTTTTTACTCTAACATCCGTCTCTTCAGGCCAATGGCGATCAGCCATATCAACATGAACCGTTGTTACTGAAGCCGCACGCCCAGAAAGAAGGTCAAAATGAAAGTCCCCGACCATTACCGCTTCTTCATTATCCCCAGCCCACTGATTTAAAAGAATATTTATACCTTCAGGTGAAGGTTTAGGTTTCGCTTCATCTCGTCCTAAAATATCTTTGCTAGCAAAAAAATCTGCGGCGCCAATAGCCTGCAAAGATAAAAGAGCAAATTCATGAGCATTCCGTGTCAAAATACCTAAACAGCATCCTTTTTTATCAAGCTTAGTTAATAACTCAACGGCACCCTCCGCTGGTTGTGCTTGTGCAGCATAATAACGCTCAAGCTCATCTAAATGCGTTAACATTGTGCGCCTTTTCTCTTCAGGCTGGAGGGCTATAGCAGAAAGAATATCGGTATTCGGCGCCAAGCCTAATTCATTGCGAATATGTACAAAGTCATGCACAGGCTTAGTTAGGGTGCCATCAAGATCAAAAATCCAATAACGCTTATGCGCTAGACTAACCATTTTAAATTCATGCTCACATAAAAATGCCGAAAGGAATTAACATTTCGGCACTTAATTATAAAATATTCTATAGAAGACTATTCTTCGGCAGTTGAGAAGCTAGCTTCATTAAATGGATCGAGCGGGTTTTCTAATAACTCATCATTATTAAAATATAAAATCCGCCCTTCAAACTTTAAGCGCTTTGTTGCGAACCAACGATCAAGCTCTTCAATACTTTCATCACTGGAATTAACATCAAGCCAACTCATGACTAAATTATAAAAATACACTCCAAAAAGGCCAGCAGCGGCCCCTAAAAAGAACTCCGATGACAGTGCAAAAAGAAGCAGAATAATACCCGCTATCCATATCCGATTCGCTTTAGCCGTTTTGTAAGTATCGTTAGCCAATTCATGACTATCTTTCAATCGCATGTAACGTCTGAAATTTTGTTGAATATCGAACTTATCTTCCGCAGACAATAACTGTGACATATTGCATCCTTAGTCATACGTATATTTTATTATTTTCATTTAAAACCAAATCCAAATATAAAATTTGGCATACACTCCTCAGCGAGTATAGCCGAGGGAAAACCATACGTCCCCCCAGCTGACGGAGAATATTCAAATTTTTACACTAAACTTTTACTAACAACTTCAAAAACATCTTTTGATAGGTCGCCACTATCTCTAATTCGCTCCAACTCAGCCTTCATTAGCTCTTGTCTAGCAACAGAGAATTTTTTCCAACGTGTTAGTGGTGTTAGCATTCTTGCCGCTATTTGAGGGTTTTGGCTATTAAGCTCAATAATACGTTCAGCTAAAAAGCGATAACCACTACCATCCAACGCATGAAAATGAAGGCTATTCTGTGCACAAAAAACAGAAATAACAGAACGAAGTTTATTTGGATTCTTACGATCAAAAGCCGGATGTTCCATTAGCTCAAGCACGCGAGCTAAAGCACCTTGATGAGGGTCCGATGCTTGAATCGATAACCATAAGTTAACCACTAAGCTTTCCGACTTCCAGCGCTCATAGAAATCAACCAGCAGTGCACGCCCCGCATCCCTAAAAGATGAATGGGCAACCAAAACTAAGGCCACTTGCATATCAGTCATATTATCTGCTTTTTCATATTGAGCTTTGGCTAACTGAAGGCTTTCTTCAGTTTCTAGGCTCATTAGATAAGAGAGGCATAAGTTTTTAAGACTTCGACGCGCGACAGAATCTGCATCGGGAGTGTAGGCAATATCAAGATCATTCTCTCGGTATACCGAGCGTAGTTTATCTTCTAGCTGCTCAGCTATGGAATAGCGAACAAACTTACGAACAGCATAAATCGCATCCACATCAACACTGTCAGCCAGCTCAGAAAGGTAAGCTTCCGATGGTAAGGTCAACACTTTACTAACCATCGCTTTATCTAACCCTTCAGCATCGAGAACACTGCGGAATGCGGAGACTAAACGATCATCCAGCTGCATAGTTTTATCTGGATGATAGTCGGCGATAAGCGCCTGCATAATATCAACAGCAAGCTTTTGCGCCGCATCCCAACGGCAGAAACCATCTGTGTCATGAGCCATTAAAAACATTAGCTCATCACGCTGATATGGATAGAAGAGCTTCACTGGTGCCGAGAACCCACGTAAGAGAGAAGGAACAGGTTTAGCGGCTAGACCACCAAAGGTAAATGACTGCTCAAACTCAGTTACATTAAGAATTTGCGTCATCTCACCATTAGGTAACTCAATCCCTTGACCACTTTCATCTAATAACCCCATTGCCAGTGGAATATGGAAAGCTGATTTCTTCTCTTGACCGGGGCTTGGTGGGCAGCTCTGTTTAACATTCAGTACATACTCTCCTGTCGCAGAATTATACTCATCAGTAATATGCAGCTCTGGCGTACCCGCTTGATGATACCAAGCTCTAAACTGGGAGAGATCTTTTCCTGACGCATCTTCCATAGCTTGAATAAAGTCTTCAGTGGTAACCGCTTGCCCATCATGGCGTTCAAAATAGAGATCAGACCCTTTTCGGAAAAGAGCTTCACCTAATAATGTACGCACCATTCGCACCACTTCAGCCCCTTTTTCATAAATAGTTAGGGTATAGAAGTTAGATATCTCAATAAAAGATTCTGGTCGAATGGGGTGAGCCATAGGGCCCGCATCTTCAGCAAACTGAGCAGTTCTGAGCAGACTGACATCTTCAACACGTTTAACGGTACGCGAGTTCATATCCGCAGAAAACTCTGCATCGCGAAATACAGTGAAACCCTCTTTTAAACTAAGCTGAAACCAATCACGACAAGTAACACGGTTACCCGACCAGTTATGGAAGTATTCATGGGCAACCACCGCTTCGACACGCTGAAAACCACCGTCTGTAGTGGTGGCCGCATTAGCCAACACACATGAGGTATTGAAAATGTTGAGGCCTTTGTTCTCCATTGCGCCCATATTGAAGAAATCGACCGCAACAATCATATAGATATCAAGATCATATTCACGGCCGTAAACCTCTTCATCCCATTTCATCGCATTTTTTAGCGAAAGCATGGCATAGTCGAGTTTATCTAGGTCCTTCTCTTCAGCAAAGATTCGCAGCTTCACTTCACGACCAGACATAGTCGTAAAGCAATCCTCAATATGCTGCAGATCCCCTGCAACTAAAGCAAAAAGGTAAGCCGGTTTAGGGAACGGATCTTCCCATGTCACCCAGTGACGATTATTCTCTGCTAACCCTTGCGCTACAGGGTTACCATTGGAAAGAAGTTCTGGATAGAGTGCTTTATCAGCCTCAACTGTCGTTCTAAAAACAGACATCACATCGGGACGATCCGGAAAGAAGGTTATTCGGCGAAAGCCTTCCGCCTCACATTGGGTACAGAACATACCACCAGACTTATATAACCCCTCTAATGCGGTATTTAATTCAGGGTGTATACGTGTCGTCGACTTTAAACAGAAGCGATCGGGAACGGATGCTATCTTAAGCATTTCGCCCTCACGAACGTAATCCTTATCACTGAGCAGATCGTCATCAATAGATAAGCTCACTAACTCCACTGTTTCATGGCCATAAAGCTCTAGAGCGGGAGCACTCTCGGTACAGGCCGGGTTTCTACTAATAGTTAACACGGCATGAACTAAGGCTTCATCTTCAAATAGCTCAAAACGCAGATCAGTGGATTCGAAAAGATAAGCAGGGACTTTATAGTCCTTTAAATAGATCGCTTTAGGTTCCTGTGACATTCCAACACCTTAGTTATCAGGCAGATATCATTACCTGATAAGCAGTAAATTTACGCATATTAATAACACCGGTATCTAAAATCAGATACTGGCCTTTGATCCCTTGTAGCACTCCGCTAACTTCAGGCGTTTTATCAAAATTAAACGATGTAACCTTTTGCGGATAGTTCAAAACAGGATAATTAATCTCTATCTGTTCAGCCTCAGGCAATCGCTGTATTGCTTGTAAACCAAATTCATTTTCTAATGCGATCAAACCCGCTTGGCACTTTTCAAATAACAGATCTCTTGTTTCTGTTAAATCTAAGCTTTCTACTTCGTTTTTCAACATTTTGCGCCAATTAGTTTTATCTGCAACATGCTCACCTAATAATCGTTCGACCTTACCAGACTGAAGGCGAGTAGCGACTTTGAAAATAGGTAAAGCCTGCACCGCCCCTTGATCCATCCAACGTGTAGGAATCTGTGTGCCACGGGTTATCCCTACTTTAACGCCCGAGGAGTTAGCCAGATAAACATAGTGATCTTGGAAACAAAACTGCTCGCCCCAACTCTCGTCACGGCAGCTGCCTTCATGAAAATGACACAGTTCCGGTTTAACAATACATTGATCACATTGAGGCAAGCTT
This sequence comes from Neptuniibacter marinus, assembly GCF_001597725.1. Taxonomy (GTDB): domain Bacteria; phylum Pseudomonadota; class Gammaproteobacteria; order Pseudomonadales; family Balneatricaceae; genus Neptuniibacter; species Neptuniibacter marinus. The sequence goes on along the minus strand of NZ_LUTR01000014.1, from coordinate 6,719 downwards.
TTAAAACAGGGATAACAATAACCCTGGCTAAAGCTCTTATTCGTTTTCCGCCCACAATGAGTGCAATTGATAGCACCTTGGTAATGAAGACGTATAGGCTTTCCTATAAGTTCGTTCATCGCAACTTCTTGCTCACCTACAGGCAAAAAGTAACTAACCTTGTCAGAAAGTTCTGTACGCATTTTCTGCAATGCGCCGCACGCAATTTCCTGCATCAGTTTTTATCATCTATAAGGATTTTGATAGTGTCCGGCTGCAAGGGATCTTTCCCATGCTGAGAACCATCCTTTTTCGTGCGATCAATAAATCCGACTCGCTCATCGACTGGCTTATTTTCATAATCATAAGCGATCACTGCGCGCATACAAATATCTCGTTGCTCGGCGGTCAATTTACGTCCATCAGGCCACTTACCTAATTCTACTGCACGTTTTAATGACTGGTGCATATCAGGAGTCATCGCCTGAATCAGCTCTTCATAATTCATAAATTCATCCATAGATAACATAAAACGAGGACTAACCTCGTTTATCAGAAAGCGGGAAAGTTTATCACACCCTGCTTTCTTTCAGCATGAACTCAAGTACTTGATCTTGAATTCTCTCCCTATTCTTAATACTCGGCATATGTAGATCTTCAATCTCAATAACTTGAGATAGATTAGGTACAACAGTGCGAGCACATTTTTCTACTTTACTCGGCGCAAAGTAGAGATCATCAGTAGCAACAATAAGCTGTACCGGTGCCTGAAATGCTTGTAAATCTTGTTTTTCAAACGGTCCCGGTGGCAAGAGTGTCATGGGGATACCCGCCTGAAAAACGGCAAAGTAATATGACTCCAGCTCTGGCCAATTATCACCCATTAAAGGTTTCATCAACTGATCAAAATGTAGTTGGTCCGTATTCAATTTAAAACTCAAAAACGGCATAAATAGTTTTTTTAGTGGGCGCCAAATAGGACGGAAAAAACCGGCAGGGACAACCAGCGAAGCCATCGTTATTCTATTGGGTGATCGAGTGGCAAGATCAAGTAAAACAGCACCACCGAAGGATAATCCAACCGCAGGACAGCTCTCTATATTTAAACTATCAAGTAAGCCTTCAAACCAAATAGCGTAAGCCTGATTACTTGAAACCGGAGCCATACCCGGCGTTTTACCAGCCTGGCCAGGAATATCAGGACAAATAACATGATATTTTTCAGCCAGCTTAGCAAAAAACTCGATACAAAAAGGTGCGCTCGTATGCAAGCCATGAAGCAACAATAAAGGCGGTGCGTCATTAACTCCCGCCTTCATCACCCAAACTTGGCCAAACGGTGTTTGTACATACTCTCCGGTTAAATTTGGAACAAGAGTGCCAACCTTTTCAGCCTGCTGCTCATAACGCTGCTTAAGATCCAGCGATAACATAGTTGCATCCATCTATCTTTCCTCAGGCTTTCGCCAATCGTTTACCAAGAGGCACAAAAATTAAGCCTGTAACAAGGCCGGCAAGATGAGCTGTATTTGCTATAGAACCAAAACCAACGCTACTCAGAATACCGCTGTAGCCTAAAGCTAACCAAAAAACCATAAATCCCATCAAAGCTGGGGGCAAACGAAGCTTGGGAGAATATAACCTATCCCACAGCCAGCAATAACCAAGAAAGGCGAAAACAACACCAGACAGGCCGCCAAACATCGGGCCACTGACCCAATATTGAGCCAAGTTAGATGTAACACCTGAAATAAGCACAAGCATTACTAAAGATAAACGACCTTGTGCAGATTCAATTCGCGTGCCTGCAATCCAGATCCAAAGAACATTGAAGACGATATGAGCTGCACTAAAATGCAGAAAAATCGGTGTAATAAAGCGCCAATACTCCATTGACTCAACAGTGCCCATAAGACCACTGGTATAAATTCCATCACTCTTTTGTAACAACTCGGTGATAGTGAAATATCTTAATAGATCAAAATTTTCCCCAAAACCAATTAAAAAGCTAAGGACAATACTGATCACAATTAATGAGGTTGAAAGCCAAGCCCGTTGCGCTAAAACAAAAAAATTAGGCTGTACAGCCACCGAGTGCTCAAACACAGGAGTTGGTTGAGCCCTAAACTCCATTTGAGAAAGCCCCCCCCCGTTTTTCCACATCTCATAAAGGGCCAAGATATCTTCAGGGTTAACATTTGGCTCAACCCAGAACTCTTGAAAATCACCTTTCTCAAGAACCCGATGGGGAACCTCATACTGCCAAAGGAACTGAGTGAATTCGGTCAGGTCTTCGTTGAGAGGAACAGTAAATACTTTAATCATTAGAAATTAGGCTCATCCGCAATCTCTTTTCTGACATCAACAAAAATAAACTTATCGGGCTGAATAACCTTTTCATTATCTAAACGGTAAGCAACTAATTTCCCATATTTAACCGCACTGTAATCTAGACAAGCGATATTTGATGTTATGGGTGCGGGAGTCCCTTCTCGCCAATAATGACCAATAAAAAGCATCTTCTCTTCAGGGCCATAGTACAACAGGTCATTATAATCTTGCTCTGTCAGGGGCATTCTGGCTATATGCTCAGGCAACGGATCAGGTTGAAAAACAACATCACCATAAAGCTCTGGCTCCTCTGTCCAAAATTTGGTCCTGAAAAATCGGCGTTCAAAACCATCCTTACTCACCATCGCCTCACCATTAGGTAGACGCAAATGAGTTCCCCGCAAAAGCCTATCCATTAACGCCCATTCAAAAGTACCGCGCTTGGAAGAGCGGTGAAGAAAGCGATCATCGATGACATGATTAGGATATTCAGCTTCAAAACGGTCGATAAGCTTCTGATGCCAGCACGCATGGACTACCCGAAAACGATCAAACTCTAAGTAGACCGGCATCTCTCTAATCCACTGTAGAAACATCTCTTCTTCATCGGGATAGTTTGCTAACTGCTCTAAGGTTTCAGCAACAATGCGGTGATGACGAGGATTATGTTCACGTAGATAACTTAAACCACTTCCTTCCCGCCCTCGAGTGACATAACTTAGGTAATTAAATTCATGGTTACCCATAACTATATGAGCATGACCCGCTTTAACCATGTCATAAACTAAGTGCAGTGATTCCCTAATATGGGGCCCACGATCAAGAATATCGCCTAAAAAAATAACTTGGCGCCCAGGATTAGAATAAACACCATTACGTTTCGAATAGCCGAGCTTACTCAGCAGCAGCTCTAAACTTAAAAAGCAGCCATGCACATCACCAATGAGATCATACCCTTTTACTTCGCTCGTCACTTTAATCTCCGAGCTTAGTACCCCAACCAAGTTTCTCTCGGCAGGTACTATAAAAGTCATAGTTAAGAGGATGAAGTAACTTCAACTTATGTGGTTTTTTATGCACTGTAACTGTATCGCCAGGCGCACAACTAATATCTTTTTGACCATCACAAGACACAGTCGGGTAAGCACTATTATTTGGGCTAATAACCAGCTTTAGCTCACTATTACCATTAACCACAATAGGTCGACTAGATAAAGTATGAGGAAACATAGGCACAAGGACCAGCGCATCAAGCTTAGGATGCATAATGGGTCCACCACCAGACAAAGAATACGCAGTTGACCCTGTAGGTGTAGAAATTATCAAGCCATCCGATTTTTGTGTATATACAAATTGACCTTCAATATAGAGTTCAAACTCAATCATTCTTGCGGCTTTACCCGGATGTAACACACAGTCATTTAATGCGGTTGCTTCACCAATAGGCACGCCATCTCTTTTTACAATCACATCAAGTAGAAAGCGGCTATCTACGGTATATTTACCTTCTAAAACCTCAGCAACCTTTTCTTCAATCTCATGAGGAGCTATATCAGTAAGAAAACCCAAATTCCCTCGGTTTACACCTAAAACTGGAACATGGTACTGAGCTAAGGAACGTGCGGCTCCCAGCAAACTTCCATCACCGCCAACGACAATCACTAAATCACAAATCTCTCCCATCATTTTAGGAGTACTGGTTTGCTGCCCATGCCCTGGCATCACTTCAGCAATTTTTTCATCTAATATGCAATTAAGACCACGATCCCCTAAAAAACGGATCATATGTTTCAAGGTATCAATCACAGATTTGCTACCTAAACGACCAATAAGGCCGATATTACGAAAGTAATCCATTTTTGCTCCGGATCAGCTGGTTACATCCAAAATATAGATATTTTCATCTAACTCATTTTTCTTGATTTTTTCAATACGCTTTTATAATAAAGCCTATGCATCCCTACAACATTAAAGTGATCTTAACCCCTGAAGTCCCCCTGTATGCAATGCTAAAATCTGGCTCCCTTCAGTAAAAAAACCCTCTTCAATTAACTCTATCAATCGCAGCATCATTTTACCGGTGTAAATCTGGTCTAAGGGGAGATCATAATCATCATCCATCATAGAAATAAAAGCTAGAAGCTCAGGAGATGTTTTAGCATAACCGCCAAAATGGCCGTTGTAATCTAAAACCCAATTATTAACATCTGAATAACCGGCTGATTCTAAAAGCATTGAAATATCATCTTTTAAAAATTTAGCACCTTTCAATACCGGTATACCGACTATATTAACACTAGGCTGGGATGCGGCGACGCCCGCTAAGGTACCTCCCGTCCCACATGCAAGTACGATATTATCTATGCCATATTTCTGGATTAGGGATTGATTAACAATCTCTGCCGTCCCTTTGACTGCTAAAGCATTACTTCCCCCTTCAGGCACAATAAAGGGATCACCAAATCTATCTCTTAACCCTTGTAAAAAATCCGCGTCTTTTCGTTGTTTGTACTCAGCACGTGTCACAAAATGGAGCTCCATTCCCCAACACGCAGCATCAGTTAAAGTAGGATTACTTGCATAATCCGACTCTCCTCGAATAATACCAATGGTTTTTATCCCTAACACTTGACCCGCCCAAGCCAAGGCATGAATATGATTTGAATATGCACCACCAAAACTCAGTACGGCTTTGCCCCCCTGAACTTTAGCTTTCTCAAGGTTATATTTCAGCTTAAACCATTTATTCCCACTTACTCGCTGGTTTATCTGATCCAACCTTAATAGATGAACACCTACATCGCGCATCTCAGCTTGCTTCATATTTAATGAAACAACAGGTAATTCATTGAGTTGATCAAACATAGGACAACAACCACGCAAAGTCATAAAACTGAAGTACTTTTGTCATCAATTAGACATAAAAAAATCGTAAAGTAACTAAAAAAGAGGAGAAAACAATGGAAGACTATACAGAAGAACTACTTTATCAAAACATCGATGAATGTGATGATGAGGATTACTCAGATGATGCAGAAGAGCAATAACATCACCTGAGATAGAGACCCGCCTTTATACCTGCTCAGCCTGAACCAGATCCCCAACGTTCTGCTTAATCAAAACCGTTCGGTTTCCACCAGAGCTTTTAGCCTCATACATAGCCAAATCAGCACGCTGCACAACCTGATCAGGCTTTTCAGTCCCATTTGTTTCTGTCACACCAAGACTCATAGACACTTTAGCATTAACACAAGCCCCTTTTTCTATACTATATAGGCATTTAGCATTAAAGATCGTTCGAATCCTTTCTGCTGTTTGGGCTGCATCATGAATCCCTGTTTCAGGCAAAAGCACCATAAACTCATCCCCACCATAGCGAACAGGTATATCATTTTGCCTTAGCGTTTCTTTTGTGAGCTCACCTATAGTCCGAAGGACTCGATCACCCTCCAAATGCCCTAACGAATCATTAATCCCTTTAAAGTCATCTAAATCAAAACAAATAATACTCAGAGGGCGCTGATAGCGTTTAGCACGGTCCAGCTCTTTAGCCATAACACTATAAAAATGTCGCTGGTTAAATAAACCTGTAAGCTCATCAGTAACCGAAAGAATTTGCAGCTGTCGCTCAAAATCATGCCGTTCAGTTAAATCATGGAAAAAGCCAATACTACTTCCTTCAATTTCATCAACTACAACAGCAGACAAGCGGATTGGCACAATACGCCCATCACTACAAATCAGGGTAGCCTCAAAACCCTCAATGGACCCCGGCGCACCATAAGAGTCAGAGTATATAAGTTTCTTTATCTTCCGAGCATCATCTAAGCTAGGGTAGATTTTAGAAATACTCAAAGAACCCACGACGTCCTGAGCGCGATACCCCAAAAACGCCTCGGCAGCCGGATTAAAAATCCGAACCACCCCAGAACCATCTACGCCAATAATAGGGTCAGGGCATAAAGATACTATTAGCGCTCCATCAACACTTCTCACCAACTACCATCCTTGTCTTTTATTTTTATAACGTAGAAAAAATAACCATAAAAAGCTTAATCTATAAAAAAGAAAAAAACTGATCAAAATTTAATCTAAAAATAAAGAATATACATGTTTTGTTCTTAAAATACAAAAACATAGGATGAATATATACAATAAAAGAAGTGGTGGGCGTGGAGAGGCTCGAACTCCCGACATTCGCCTTGTAAGGGCGACGCTCTCCCAACTGAGCTACACGCCCACTAAGCAGATTAGCTTTTATACGATCTTCTCAGCATTTCGAAAAGAAAGAATTGAAACAAACACAATTAAAATGTGACTATTTCAAAATAGTGGCGGAATGGACGGGACTCGAACCCGCGACCCCCTGCGTGACAGGCAGGTATTCTAACCAACTGAACTACCACTCC
>NZ_LUTR01000013.1 GCF_001597725.1 Neptuniibacter marinus | reverse complement strand
CGCTCTCCCAACTGAGCTACACGCCCACTAAGCAGATTAGCTTTTATACGATCTTCTCAGCATTTCGAAAAGAAAGATTGGCGGAATGGACGGGACTCGAACCCGCGACCCCCTGCGTGACAGGCAGGTATTCTAACCAACTGAACTACCACTCCACGTATACGGGACTCGAACCCGCGACCTCGATCTCCACTATCAGTGACAGACCGCTATCCCAACAAAGTGAACTACCACTCCACATAATACGGGACTCGAACCCGCGACCTCCACCTTAAGTGACGATCGCCAACCCGCTAAAGACATCAACTTAGCGCCTCAAACGGAGTGCGAATTTTACGGGTTTTAATGTGCATGTCAAACGTTTCAAATAAAAAAAAAGAAAAAGATCATTACTGCTTATTCTTTGTACAAAATCAGTAAGTTAAATAGAAACTGTAATGAAATCATTATGTTCCCGTAAATAGTAAACCAAGCTATCAACCACGACCTAACCTCTAACTAATAAACCAATACATTCATTCTGTTTACCCTCTCATATACCAGTATTTGTAAACCAAATACGTTAAAATGGCGTTTAATCTAATCCGCTCAATATCACATTAATAACGTTCGAATAACAGCTAAGGTATCGTATGTCAGAAAGCTCTGTTAGTTATGCAATGGATCAATTTATTAACAAACTGATAGCCATACAGCCCACCCCCCCCAAAATAAGATTTGATGAGGACTGGCCATCCCTTTGCTATTTAAATAAAACGAGTGACGGCTCTTTAGCAGATTGGCGTCCTACACGCCAACTAAAAGCCAATGATATGTTTACTCGTTTAAGCGCGGCCCTTGAAGAAGAAGTACATCAAGATATTATTGAGTACTACAGTCGCTACTGGTCTGACCCTATCCCTGCAAAATCAGCGGATGGCGATTTATGCTTACTGCAACCTTGGAATGAAGAAGATTTAGAACGGCTACGAGGCAACTTAATAGGTCATGCACTATCTAAACGTCAGCAAAAACGGCCACTGACCTTTTTTATTGCATGCCCAGAACCTGATAATGATTACTTTATCAGCGTCGACAATTATAGTGGTGAAGTATGGCTAGAGAAACCAGGCAAACCACCGATACGGAAACTAGAAAATACTTTAGCCGCTTTCATTAACGGTTTGAGCCCACGCCCTATAACGGATATGGAGTAATTCAATGCTATCGACCTATTCTTTAAAAATGATTTTTCCTGCAGCATTGCTAATGCTATCTACGGGCTGCGCATCGTTAAATTCACAAGTAATAGATATCCACCCAGAACTACAGGTCTCGCGAAAGCTGGATAAAGAGATACTTATAGATGTCCAAGCCCAAGATCTAAGAACAAACAAAGTCATAGGTTACCGAGCAACAGACGAAACACCAGCCCCTGAAATCATTCTAAAAGACAGTGTAGCCCTACTAAAACACTCCACCGAACACGCGTTAGAGGATATGGGGATTCGCCGCTTCTTTAAAGGCGAATATACAATGAAAGTGAATCTTATCAATCTAAATTACCAAGTAGAAAAACATGGACTCAAACAAACCGTTAATTTAGATATGAAAATTAATGTAGACCTAACAAAAGGTAGTAAACGCTACACAGGCAGCTATACAAATGAGAAGCAGCACACATTTGTTGGCACTCCATCAGAGCAAGAAAATATTAAAATAATTAATGAGCTAGTGACTGAAAATATGAATCTAGTCGTGAATGACAAACAACTACTAGACTTTATTCAATTCAACTAAACCTAAAACTAGGGATCTCAGGGGAGGGTAAAGTCTCTGATATCCCTACTAAAACGCAACAACTACCAACCAACAGTAAATGATAATAAACGGCTAATTTGACTTAAAGGCCGCCCCGATTCTACTTGCCAAAGATTAAAACAATCCTGCACTTTTTGCAGATCACGTTTGGCCGTCGGCTTTTTATCGATAACCCCTTGAGCTTTCAATGCTGCGACCACATCATCGGTTAGAATAAAAGAATCCTTCCCTACCATTCTTAAAAAATAAGCACCCGAATTACCACCAAGCTGCTGACCATGCTTTTTAAGGTAAGCCCACAAACCAACAATATCTGAAGTGGGCCAATCAGCTAAAAATCGTGCAAAGCTACCTTTATTTAGAGCTAGCTCATGGACCATTAACGCATTATTGCGAGTCGCTTTAATCTTACCCCAATGCCTAATAATCTTATCATTCTGCATCAGTTTTTCGAGCTGCTCATCACTCATCAAACTAATCTTTTCAGGATCAAAGCCAAAGAAAGCTTTCTCGAATTCAGGCCATTTACTGTCAACTAAAGCGTGTTTCAATCCAGCGCGAAACACCCTTCGTGACATAACACTCAACAAGCGATCATCTGCTATCAAAGCAAGCTCTTCTGTTTCTAAAGGCTGAGGGAGCAAAAACTCTATATCATCCTCCAGCTTATGCTGCTTTGCATGCTCATAAATCCATTGAAAACTCTTCATGACTTTAAACAGACTCCTCATCAAAATCCAATGAGGCTGAGTTAATGCAATAACGAAGCCCTGTTGGCTGCGGTCCATCAGTAAAAACATGTCCTAAATGGGCATCACACCTCGCACAAGTAACTTCTGTTCGCACCATGCCATGAGAAGCATCATGATGTTCTGCTACAACACTTTTCATATTAGGCTGGAAAAAACTAGGCCATCCACAGCCTGAATCGTATTTATGCTCCGAGCTAAATAAAGTCTCACCGCAACATTTACATAAATAAGTGCCCTGCTGGTGGGTATTATAATATTCACCGGTAAATGGCCGTTCTGTTCCTTTTTCACGGCACACATTAAACTCAGCTGGCGATAAAACTTCGCGCCATTCATCATCTGTCCGACTTATTTTTTCTTTTTTATCACTCATAACTTCTCCAGAACCTTAAATAATCTACAACTAATAATGCTACAGAGCCCTGTATCTATAGGTTTCGCGAAATAAAAGGCGTATGATTATTCTCTTTTTTTAGAGGCTAATCATACCGATTTAGCCACATTGTAATAGGACAACATACAGCTCTATAGATTCCAGCTGATGTTCCGCAGGACATAAAAATGCCAGTAATCCGTAAATCAAACAAGCTAATCAATGTTTGCTATGACATTCGCGGACCTGTTCTTCAAGAAGCAAAACGCCTTGAAGAGGAAGGCCAACGAATTCTTAAATTAAACATTGGCAACCCAGCCCCATGGGGATTTGATGCGCCAGAAGAGATCGTACAGGATGTAATTTACAACCTACCCGCCTCCCAAGGCTATATCGATTCAAAAGGTTTGTTTTCCGCCCGTAAAGCGGTGATGCAAGAGTGTCAGAAAAACGGAATCCGTAATGTAGGCATCGAAGACATTTATATAGGCAATGGTGTATCAGAACTGATCGTCATGGCCATGCAAGGCCTGCTTAACGATTCAGATGAGATGCTAATCCCTGCACCCGATTACCCGCTATGGACCGCCGCAGTTAGTTTAAGTAGCGGTACCCCAGTGCACTATCACTGTGATGAGGAAAAAGGCTGGGCGCCGGACATCGAAGATATCCGCAACAAGATAACTGAGCGCACCAAAGGTATAGTGGTTATCAACCCAAACAACCCTACTGGTGCGGTCTACCCCAAAGCAGTGCTTGAGCAGATCGTTGATCTCGCTCGCGAACATAACCTTATTGTTTTTGCTGACGAGATATACGACAAGATCCTTTATGATGAGGTGGAACACACTTCACTCGCCTCACTGGCGGAAGACGTTCTGTTTATCTCTTTTAATGGTTTATCAAAATCATACCGCGCCGCAGGTTTTCGCTCTGGCTGGATGATTGTCAGCGGGCCTAAGTATCATGCACGAGACTACATTGATGGTTTAGATATGCTATCCAGCATGCGCTTATGCTCAAACGTGCCTACGCAGCATGCAATCCAAACAGCCTTAGGTGGATACCAGAGCATTAATGAATTAATCACTCCCGGTGGTCGTTTATATGAGCAGCGCAACTTAGCTTGGGAGATGCTTAACGACATTCCTGGGGTCAGCTGTGAAAAACCCGAAGGGGCTCTCTACCTATTCCCTAAACTGGATCCAGAAGTACACCCGATTAAGAATGACGAAAAAATGGCACTGGATCTTCTCCTTCAACAAAAAGTATTAATTGTTCAAGGTAGCGGATTTAATGTTCCAGACACTCAACACTTTAGGTTAGTTTTTTTACCTAGAGAAGATGTGCTTGAAGATGCCATTGAACGTATTGGAGTTTTTCTGAAAACCTATAAGCAATAATCAACTAGGCCACTCATTGAGTGGCCTATTTTGTAAAGACATTGTCACCAAACCGTCTTATACTAAAATCGTAATATAAATAGCCTTTTGAATTAGTGGAACTAAACATGTTTATTAAGGTAAGAAAAAACTGCGGCATCTACATGGAACATAATGGTTTGGAGCAGCGACACTTAGTGCCTGTTACATCGAACTTTCTTATTAACCTTACGCATGTAGCAGAAATATCGTTTTACACGATAAAAGAAAGTAAGGTTCGCTTTGATCTTGAACATCATGAAGTGACTGTACCACCTCATACTCGTGTAATTCACCTTCAGATGAATTACCTGTACGGTTCATACAAAGAAACAGTGAATGATAAAAAAGCGCGCCTAATTGACCGTTGCTTTTACAAGCTGTACTTCATGCCTGAAGAGATGGGGCAATACGAAGAGATTCGTGAGCAGATTGAAGGCTTAGTTCTCAATCAGCAATGAGAAATCAAAAGGCGGCTAACTTAGCCGCTTTTTCTCAGAACCTCTCTTATAAACCCTCCCCGTCTAATAAAAATAGCGTACATCAAAATATATTTAGCCTCCGTTTTGAAGTACCTAATAAAAATCTGAGCTATAAGGGATATTATGGAGATTCGTGAACTACTCAAACAAACGGATAGATTGCCCAACGTTCCTGACGTCGTTAGGCAACTAATACAGCAATTAAACAACCCAGCAGCTGATTACGGTGAAATTGCTAAAAAAGTATCTAATGACCAAACCCTCTCTTTAAAAATTCTTCGGCTCGTCAATTCTGCCCACTTTGGTTTAAGCCGCAAAGTATCATCCATTGAGCAAGCTGTTGTAATGTTAGGCATGGTTCGCCTCAAAACACTCGTCATTGCATCAGGCATTGCCGGTTCGGTTCAAGAAGTTAAAGGCATCGATCTTAAGCAATTCTGGAGCGATGCATTTCAAGTTGCTGCATTGTCAAAATGGCTTGCCGAACAAGGCTCTCAAATAAACCCAGACGTGGCTTTTACTGCAGGATTAATTCATAACATCGGACAACTCTTACTTCATTTAGCCGACCCTATACAAGCTCAAACAATCCAAGCTTTAATTGAAGAATCGAACTGTAGTCGTGATGAGGCAGAGAAAGAGTGTTTTGGCTTTACTTCGCAAGAAGCGGGGCAAGCACTACTTAATATGTGGAAATTTCCTAAAGAACTAGGCGAAGCAATACTGCAATATAAACATCCTGCCAGCGCTGACACCCCCTCACCTCTTGCAGCTATTGTAAACTTAGCAACATTAATACATTCTGCCGCACATAAAGGTGAATCAACCGAAGTTCTAAAAGAACAGTTTCCCGACGATATAGCCGTTTTAGCTGGAATTTCATCTGATACTTATGATGCGCTCGAAGAAGCACTGCTTTTAGATTCAGGCTTAAACAGTCTAGCTTAATTTATATCGCAGTAAATAAAGCGACGGATAACAGATTATTCTTGTCGCTTTTTAGACTAATCAGAACCGATCAAGCTGTTTCAGGCCCTTGCAGCGTTACCGCTTTAATACATTTAATAATATCCTCAACATCCTGCAACGCACGATGACGTCTAAATTGTGCTTTTGCTAAAAAGCTGAACTGAATACGTTGCTCTTTATTTAATATTCGATCTAAACCCGCCATTCTAAAACTCGGCTGAATACCTGTAGCCTCAAATAAACGGCTTAGCCAAAACAGATCAAATTCAAAAGCATCGCTAATCAACGTTTTTCCTGTCAACATTTTATTCATACGCTTACAGGCATTAACTATATCTAAACCTTTGCTGACCAAATCATCACGATCTATACCATGCATCTCTTCCGCATGCTCATCCCAATAATGCCAGCCAGCTGCTGATTCAGGATTAATTAGAAAACTATCCTGCTCACCGGTTTCATCATTAATCCAAGCAATCTCAATAGGATAAGACTCCGCGCCCAATCCACTTGCTTCTAGATCAATACAAATTAATTCCACTCATCTCTCCCTAGCATACAACAACACTTTTAACCCTTTTTCTAACTCTGCTTCTGGAAAATCTTCAGGGTTACTTAAACGCTCAACAAACGTAAAGTCTGGGCATTCGTCTAACATCAGCTGTTTTAAAAATTCAGTGCCATTTTTAGGGTCATTATGGCATGCCAAAACTTGGCTTCCCGATTCTGTGAGATCACTCAAACGTCGAATCACTTTACGATAATCTTTTTCCGCCACAAAACTACCAGGCTGAAAACTAGGTGGATCTATAACAATCACATCATAAGGCCCCAGTTGACGCACTCGCTTCCAAGATCTAAATAGATCATAAGCCAGAAACGTGACTCTATCACCTTTAATACCATTTAATCGGTGGTTATCACGCCCTGTACTTATCGCCCCTTTAGACATATCTACATTAACAACATGATCTGCCCCGCCTGCAATGGCAGCAACAGAAAAGGCACAAGTGTAGGAAAAAAGGTTCAGCACACGTTTTTGATTCCCATTATCCTTAATCCACCGTCGGCCTTCACGCATATCTAAAAACAAACCACTGTTTTGATTGCGTTGCGGCTTAACATAATAAGACAATCCAAGTTCCTGAGTTTCCATTAGCTCTGGAACCTCTCCCCAAGCCACATCTTGGTTTACGCCTTTGCCACGCGAGCGCTGCTGCACCACCAATCCCTTAATCTGCGGCAGCTCGTTAAGTGCCTCACTTAACGTTTCAATCCAATCAGGCTCAACATCACGATAAAATCTAGCAACCGCGTAAGGAGGAAACCAATCAATAACCAAATGCTCAAAGCCTTCAAAGCAGTGCCCACGCCCGTGAAAAATTCTACGCGCTTCATTGTCTGAATTAGACAACTGCTTTTTAACTTCGCTCAAGATTGTATGCATTAAGATTCCTAGATAATGAGGATCAAAAAAATCACGCATTATAGGCCTGTGTTGCGCTCTACACCAGCTATGTTGAAAGTTCTTCTATTTGCCTAATCAATCGAAAAAACTATACAAACAAACAGGATTAATTCACTTGAAACTTTCCCCTTGCGCCCTAATCTAAGTAACAACTTTTTATAATAGGAACATAGACACAGATGATGCGTATCGGCCTTTTTCTGCTCACTAATATTGCCGTATTAATTGTAGCCAGTATCACACTGAATTTACTCGGTGTAGAGCACTACATATCAAGTTCTGGCCTAAATCTAACCAGCCTACTCATTTTTTGTGCTGTATTTGGCTTTATTGGCTCTTTTATCTCCCTTTTCCTATCCAAAAAAATGGCAAAAATGTCCACGGGTACGGAGATCATAACTCATGCCCGTAACGCTGATGAGCAATGGTTACTTGATACAGTAGCTGAACTTTCAGAAAAAGCTGGCATTAAAATGCCTGAAGTTGGCATATTCCCTGCCCAACAAGCCAATGCATTTGCTACCGGCTGGAATAAAAACGATGCTTTAGTTGCCGTCAGCTTAGGATTACTACAGCGATTCCAGCGAGAAGAAGTAAAGGCTGTTATGGCCCATGAGATAGGCCATGTTGCCAATGGTGATATGGTAACCATGACTTTAGTGCAAGGGGTTATTAATACTTTTGTTATGTTCTTCGCCCGTATTGCTGGTTACGCTGTAGATAGCTTTTTAAAGAACAGTAATGACAACAGCCCAGCAGGTACAGGTATTGGTTACTACATAACTGTATTTATCTTTGAGATGATCTTCGCTGTCTTAGCTTCATTTATTGTCGCTTGGTTCTCAAGATATCGTGAATATCGTGCTGACGAAGCAGGTGCTCGACTATCAAGCAATCATGCCATGATCGGTGCTTTGCAACGTCTAAAAGCTGAATATGATATGCCAGATCAGATGCCCGGACAGCTCACCGCATTCGGAATAAGCAGCCATATGAAATCCGGGTTGATGGCACTTATGGCAAGTCACCCACCTTTAGATCAACGTATAGCTGCGCTTCAATCAATGAAGTGAAGCTTTAATCGGATACTTGAAAATAGATTTCCTAACGACTTGTAAGACGAAAACTAAGTCTTACAAGTCTTAATAAAGCTACAACCTCTACCTATCAATCCCAATATCCCTCCTAATCACCGCCCCATAAAAGAGCACAATCATTAGACAAGCACAATTAGCTAGCAACTATTATTTTATTCATGTCTAAAATCCATATAAAAACAAATCAAAAACAACCTTAACCAACTGTTTTAAAAGATAATAAAAAAAATAGGCATAGCTTATGCTTTGAATTCAATCAGATAGTTCTCTATCGAACTAACATTACAGTGAACTAGGGCAATGGCGTCCACTAACTACTCTTTAAAAGAGTAAGGTAGTGTGCGCTTTTTTTTCGCCTAAAGAACTGTAACCACCGGTTTTTAAAAAATTCTAAACATTGAATGAGGCAATAAAAATGGCTTACTTACTCCCCTCCGAATTTGTGACGAAGATGGTGGACGCAGGTGAATCTAAAGTTCACATGTCGACACGTGACACTCTAATCCGCGCATATATGGCAGGTGCTATATTGGCACTAGCCGCTGTATTTGCCATTACTGTTGCAGTTAAAACCGGTGTATTTTTAATCGGCGCAATACTCTTCCCTGTTGGCTTTTGTATGCTTTACCTTATGGGTTTTGACTTACTTACCGGTGTTTTCGTCCTCACCCCGCTAGCATTACTCGATAAACGTCCCGGTGTAACCGTTCAGGGCGTTTTAAGAAACTGGGGATTAGTTTTCCTTGGCAACTTTGCAGGGGCATTAACTGTAGCGGTAATGATGGCCTTCGTTTTCACCTATGGCTTTAATACGGACCCAGGTGCAGTAGGTGCAAAAATTGCCAGCGTAGGTGAGTCCCGTACTTTAGGTTATGCCGAATATGGCGCAGCCGGTTGGTTTACTATTTTTATTCGCGGCATGCTATGCAATTGGATGGTATCGATGGGTGTTGTAGGTGCAATGATCTCAACCTCCGTAAGTGGCAAAGTACTCGCAATGTGGATGCCTATAATGCTGTTCTTCTTCATGGGATTTGAACACTCCGTCGTCAACATGTTCCTTTTCCCATCGGGTATTATTATGGGAGGTGATTTCTCAGTGATGGATTACTTTATCTGGAACGAGATCCCAACAGCACTTGGTAACTTAGTCGGTGGTTTAGCCTTTACAGGTTTAACCCTTTACACCACACATATCAGAACAGGTAAAAAACGCGCTATCGCTTAAACACCCTGTGTAAACGACTGACCGTTTTGCACACTTCTGCATAACACAACAAAAGCCCTCTCATCTAGGTGAAGGGCTTTTTGGTACTAATAATGACAGCCAAACTTACTGTATCGATTGGGCAATATTCCGACAAAGGCCGTAAAGAGAGCAATCAAGATTTCCACGGTTTTGTTATCCCGACAAACGCTCAGTTGAACCTTAAAGGTATTGCTTGCGCCGTTGCCGATGGCATCAGCAGCAGCCAAGTCAGTCATATAGCAAGCGAAACAGCGATAAAAAGCTTTCTCGATGATTACTATTGCACATCCGATGCTTGGTCCGTACAAACATCAGGAAAGCGAGTATTATCCGCAGCAAACGCTTGGCTTTACGCACAAACAAGAAACAGCGATTTCCGCTACGATAAAGACAAAGGTTATGTTTGCACCTTTAGCGCGATGATCATTAAAAGCACAACTGCTTATCTGTTTCATATTGGCGATTCTAGAATCTATAAGTTTCATGAGCATGCTTTAGAACAGCTCACTAAAGACCATCGATTATGGATATCACAAGACAAAAGCTACCTCAGTCGCGCACTCGGTATTGAGCCACAACTAGAACTTGATTTTTTATCCGTACCTATCGCAACAAACGACATCTTCATATTAGCAACCGATGGCGTTTATGAGTATGTAGACGCTATCTTCATAGACAATGCATTAAACGAAAACAGTAACGACCTAAATCAAGCAGCCAAAAAAATTGTTGAACATGCATTGGAATCCGGTAGTAAAGACAACTTAACGATTCAAATTATCCGCATTGATTCTGTACCGCAACAAGATGCAAACGATATACAACTTCAAGTTGACGACCTTCCCCTACCCCCCATACTCGTGCCCCGCGAACAGTTTGATGGGTATAAGATTATTCGCGAAATACACGCAACCAGCCGCAGTCATGTTTACCTTGCGGTAGATGATGAAACTAATGAACACGTTATTCTGAAAATCCCATCGATAGACCTACGAGGTGATCCTGATTACCTTGAGCGTTTTTTAATGGAAGAATGGATCGCTCGCCGTATCAATAGCGCCCATGTACTAAAAGCAGGCAAGCAAACAAGAAAAAGGAACTTCCTCTACACCACGACTGAATATATAGAAGGCCAGACATTAAAGCAGTGGATGATTGATAACCCTAAGCCAAGTATTGAAGCTGTCCGGGCCATTATAGAGCAAGTTGCAAAAGGGTTACGGGCTCTGCATAGAATGGATATTCTTCATCAGGATATAAAGCCCGATAACATTATGATCGATACATCCGGCACGGTAAAAATCATTGACTTTGGCTCAGTTAGAATAGCCGGTATTGTAGAATCTTCCTCAATTCAAGAACAGTGCGAAATACTAGGCACAGCACTTTATACAGCCCCCGAGTACTTTTTGGGCGACATAGGTACTAGCCGCTCAGATCTCTATTCACTAGGCGTCTTAACCTATCACATGCTATCTAATCGTTTTCCTTACGGCACTCAAGTTTCTAAATCCCGCACTCCCGCTGCGCAAAAGAAGCTTAATTACAACTCGGTCTTAGACGAGGATAGAGAGACACCCGCTTGGATCGATGAAACACTTAAGAAAGCGGTACACCCAAACCCCTATAAACGATATGAAGAGTTATCAGAATTCATATTTGATCTTAGACACCCCAACAAAACATTCCTTAATAAAAGCCGCCCCCCCTTAATGGAGCGTAATCCCGTACTCGTTTGGCAAGCCATAACCGCTCTACTAACCTGCATCATTATCTACCTACTCAACAAATAGTTGAGTAAACATAACGTAATGTTGAGAATGTCCTATAATCATAATGGCTTATCGATCATGTCATCATTTTGCCAAACGCCCCATATATGATCATACACCAATACTGGCCTGAAACTTGCTGATCCCTATATATACGGCGAATTAAACGCTTACATAAGATATGCAAACGGTTTAAGCATCATATTGGTGCGATCAGTATAAATTAGTGCGTATTTAACGTTCGATAGCGCTCAATATTAAGATCAATAATCTGGGTATAGGTATGATTTGGGATAATTATCAATCTAAGCAGCATTATGACGAACTCATCACCCCCACAGGACGTGCTAGAGATTCCGCAGATAAATTAGTGAAACATATCTCCGAAATGGACGAAAAAGATCTTGATAGACGCCGCCAAATGGCTGATGTGACAATTCAAGAAATGGGGATTTCATTTACCGTTTATACCGAAGAAGGAAATATAGATAGAGCTTGGCCTTTTGATATCATTCCTCGCACCATTCCTGCCCCTTTATGGAAAACAACTGCAGATGGCTTAAAACAGCGTTTAAAAGCCCTTAATATGTTTATTGATGATCTCTATCACGATCAAAATGTGATTAAAGATGGCATCATTCCTGAACATATCATCAAAGAGTCAAAAAACTTTCGGCCTGAATGCGTCGGTGTGAACCCTGCACATGGCGTATGGGCGCACATATGTGGAACCGACCTAGTCAGAGATGCTGACGGTCAATTTTATGTTTTAGAAGATAACCTCCGAGTACCTTCAGGTGTTTCATATATGCTTGAAAACAGGGCAATCACTAAGCGCATTTTGCCTGAGATGTTTGAAAAAGAGAATATACTGCCATTAGATGATTACCCTGAACAACTCTTTGATATGCTGCTATCTCTCTCACCTCGAGAGATAGAAGAACCTGAAATTGTTGTCCTCACACCCGGTATTTTTAACTCTGCTTACTTTGAACATGCTTTTCTCGCACAAAAGATGGGGGTCGAGCTCGTTGAAGGCAGCGATCTATTTGTGGACGATGATGATTGTGTTTATATGAAAACCATCTCCGGCCCTGAAAGAGTCGATGTAATTTATCGTCGTATTGATGATCTTTTTATCGACCCAGAAGTATTTGATAAAGAATCAGTTTTAGGTGTTCCCGGCATGATGAGGGCTTGGAAAGCGGGCAATGTTGCACTGGCTAATGCACCCGGCGCGGGCGTAGCCGATGACAAAGTCATTTATGCCTATGTACCTAAAATTATTGAGTATTACCTCAATGAGAAGCCAATATTGCCTAATGTAGAAACGTTCCTCTGTGAAGATCCAGAGCAAAGAGCTTACGTTTTAGAGCACCTAGATGAACTGGTAATTAAGCCCGCCAATGAATCTGGCGGGTATGGGATGCTCATTGGACCTCACTCGACTAAAAAAGAGCAAGCAACCTTTGCTGAGTTAATTCAAGAAAATCCACGCAACTATATTGCCCAACCTACGCTAAGTTTATCCACAGCTCCAACATTAATTAGCTCTAACACCATGGAGCCAAGACATTTAGACCTACGCCCTTTTATTCTTCAAGGAAAAAACACATATGTCACAACCGGTGGTTTAACCCGCGTCGCCATGAAAAAAGGCTCATTGGTTGTCAACTCATCGCAAGGTGGTGGCAGTAAAGATACTTGGATTGTCGATACAGAGGATAAATAATTATGCTATCTCGTGTTGCTGAAAGAATTTATTGGAGTGCGCGCTACCTAGAGCGTGTAGAAAATACAGCTCGACTCGTTGGGGTTTATGATAACCTTTTATTTGACCTTCCTCGTGACACCAATATTAGCTGGTTTAACCTGATAAAAATCAATAGCTGTATTGATACTTTCTCTGATCGCTATAAAGTGCAGACAGAGCATAACGTTGTTAAGTTCTTATTAGCTGACGATACCAACCCAAGCTCTATGCTATCGTCATTGAAGCAAGCGAAAGAAAATATCCGCACAACCCGTGATGTACTTCCACAAGACACATGGGAGCTCATCAATGAATTAGATCTATATGCACGTAACCATATCCGCCAAGGAATCAACCGTACGGATCGCCATAAATTTCTAAACAGCATTATTCAAAGGTGCCAAGAGATTAATGGCCTTTTCGAAGGAGCGATGAGCCGCGATGCCTCTTGGCAATTTATGACCCTCGGTCGTAACCTTGAAAGAGCAGATATGACAACCCGTATTCTCGATGCGGGCGTATCAATTATGCTCCAGCCTAATGAAGGAACCCGCATTAATCTTAGCCAAGTCGTTTGGGGAAATGTCTTGCGCTCACTCAGTGGCTATATGAACTATCGAAGAAGTGTTCGTACAGCCATTGTATCTAAGAAAGTAGCGCGCTTTTTATTAGAAGATGAGTACTTTCCAAGAACCATCCATTTTTGTATTAATGAGTTAGAGTCTGCGGCTAAAAAGTTACCCCGCTCAAAACCGATTCTACAAGAGATAAAAACATTGAAAAAACTCCATTACTCTCTTGCCAATGGAAACCCTCTGGATGAGAAGTTTCGTGACTACCTAAATCAATTACAGATTAATATTTCTGATTTAAACAATGCATTAATGACTAATTGGTTTGCCTTTAACATGGGCGATCATCAAGAAGAAAACCTTCCATTAAAAAAGGTAACTCAAAAAGAATACCAGTTTGCTCGTCAGGCATAGCCCTTTATCATTGAAGAACAGCTATAATGAGCCCGAATTTGTTAATTAAAGAGCAAACCAGTGCAAAGCAAGCAGACGCAAACGCAAACTCAGGGCAATCAAGACCAAAATTTCCATTGGTCTTTTTCGCCTGATGGGCATTACAACGAAGCTTATGATAAGTTAGGCCTGCCTCGTGCGCACTGGGAATATCTACTTGATAGTATCAATGCACTTGGCTCTTCAGGTTTACAAGACCGTTATCAAAAAGCATCACGTATTCTGCGTGATGACGGTGCAACCTATAATCTCATTAGTGATCCTTTAGGTAAGAACACATGGGAACTTGATCCTATTCCTATGTTAATCTCTAGTGATGAATGGAGCCTAATTGAACAAGGTTTAATAGAGCGAGCAGAACTCCTCAATTTAGTTCTAAAAGATATTTATGGCCCTCAGGAACTCATCAGACAAGGGATTATTCCTCCAGAGATTATCTATAGCCATCCAGGTTTTCTGCGTCAATGTAAAGGTATTACAATGCCTGGGGAGCACAGTTTAATACTGCACGCTACCGATATGACTCGCGGGCCTGATGGCAATATGATCATCATTGGTGATCGTACCCAAGCTCCTAGTGGTGCAGGTTATGCGCTAGAAAACAGAACTGTTCTTTCACGTGTGATACCGAGCCTTTTTCGCGACAGTCAAGTACATCGTTTAGCGCTCTTTTTTCAATCACTTCGCGCAACGTTAAGTTCACTTTCACCCACCCCCGGCGATGACCCACAAATTGTAATTCTGAGTCCCGGTGCTTATAGTGAAACCTATTTCGAGCATACCCATTTATCAAACTACTTAGGCTATCCCCTTGTTCAAGGCAGCGACTTAACTGTTAGAGATGGTCATGTCTGGCTAAAATCGCTCAATGGCCTTCGTAAAGTCGATGTTATTCTACGCCGTGTAGACGATATTTACTGTGATCCGGTCGAGCTTAAATCAGATTCATATTTAGGTATTCCTGGCCTTGTCGAGGTTGTTCGAGCTGGGAATGTAGTCGTTAGTAATCCACTGGGATCAGGTATTTTAGAAACCCCTGCGCTGCTAAAATTTCTGCCGGCTATCAGCCAACACTTTTTCGGGCATAATCTAAAACTACCATCAGTGGACACCTGGTGGTGCGGCGACCCACAGGATATGCTGTATATCAAAGACAATATTGATTCTCTTATCATCAAGCCTGCCATGCGCCAAGCGAAAAGCCCCAGTATACACGGCCATACTCTATCTGAGTCCGACAAAAAAAACGTGCTCGCGCGTATTGAGAAAGCCCCCTATAACTTTGTTGCCCAAAGTTATATCTCACCTTCTTATATTCCCGCTTGGCAAGAGCAACAACTAAAAACACGCCCGTCAATCTTCCGCACATTTACCGTTGCAACTGAAAGCACCTATGCGGTTATGTCTGGTGGACTCACCCGTGTCGGGCTTTCAGGGCAGGATAGTTTTGTATCAAATCAGGTAGGTTCACAAAGCAAAGATACTTGGATATTAGCCTCTGAACCGGAAAAACAATTATCACTGGTCGAAGACCGAAGTATTGCACAAGAATCCAATCTACCCAGCCGTGTCGTTGAAAATTTATTCTGGTTAGGTCGATATGCAGAACGGGCAGAATCAACCATACGGTTGATTCGCACCGTGTTTATGCAGTTAAACAGTATAGACCCCTTACCAGAAGCTAGTA
The DNA here is from genome assembly GCF_001597725.1 of Neptuniibacter marinus. GTDB lineage: Bacteria > Pseudomonadota > Gammaproteobacteria > Pseudomonadales > Balneatricaceae > Neptuniibacter > Neptuniibacter marinus. The sequence continues at coordinate 74,074 of NZ_LUTR01000013.1, read as the reverse complement.
AAAAGCTCCTATTGCAGGCACTATCAAAACAAACAAACTGTTTACCTGGCTTTACAGGAAGCCCCGCACTCCTTAACCAAGATCAGGAATTAATTAACCTCATCTTAGATACACAGCGTCCCGACAGCATCAAATCATGTTTACTCTCTGTCTTGACCTGTTCTGAAGAAGTCAAAGAAATGCTTTCGGCGGATACGCACCGCATCGTCAACGATCTACGTGATAATCTGTATGATTTAGAACGTGCTTATGTAGGTGGCATGCCCTCAGCACCTGAAGAAACGCTCGACCCATTAGTAACAACGCTCCTCGCCTTATCAGGGCTCAGCCATGAAAGTATGCTTAGAGGGATAGGCTGGAAATTTCAAGAGATCGGGCGACGTGTCGAACGCTCACTGCAAACATCACGCTTAATCCAATCGTTACTAACACCTGAATTAGCACAGACTGATCAACCCCAAATGCTTGAAGCAGTATTGCTTAGTGTCGAAGCATTAATCACCTTTAGACGCCGCTATAGAACCTATAATGATATAGCGCACGGATTAGAGTTATTAATGCTAGATGAAACCAATCCACGTTCAGTATTTTTTCAAATTAAGCGCCTACAGGCTCACTTTGAGGAACTCCCTCAAGCGGTTTCACCGCAAAAACCAGGCTTAAATCCTGCCCAGAAAGCGATTATTAAATCACTTAATGGCATCCAACTGGCTGATTTAGATAACCTAGCCAAAGTGGACTCACAAAGTAAAAAACGGATCGCACTAGATAACCTATTAAATGAAGTACGTGCGCAAGTAGAAGAGTTTTCTACCCTTCTTAGCGAACAGTACTTTGACCACAGTGCAGGGCCTCAACAATTAGCAGAAACACAAGAGATTATCTCCATATGATCTATAAAATCAGACATATTACCGAGTATAAATATCATAGCCCTGTGTCTCTGTGTTACAACCAAGCCCATCTACTACCACGGGATACATTGGAGCAAAACTGCGCACCGAGTAATGTAGTTATTACACCTAAACCCAATTACATGGCACAACATAGTGATTACTTTGGCAATCACTATGTTTACTTCTCGTTGCAAAAGCCCCATACGAAGCTCGTCATCGATGTCACCACTGAGATTAATAGCCAAAATGAACGCGCCGCATTTGCACTAGAACTCGGTATCAGCTGTAAAGCGGCGCGTGAAATGCTTATGTACAACCAAGATCCCGATACCATTCAAGCTAAAGAATATATCTTAGATTCACCGATGATCCGCCCAAACACTGCCTTAAAAGCGTACGCTGAGGCACTTTTCCAAGATGATATACCTCTTTTATCTGCTGCTCGCGCGCTCACTACGAAAATATTTAACGACTTCAAATACGATCCAAGCTCCACAACGGTAGCCACCCCTTTAGATGAAGTGCTACAACGAAAAAGTGGTGTTTGCCAAGATTTCGCACATATAGCGATTGGCTGTTTACGGGCGTTAGGCTACCCCGCACGTTACGTTAGTGGCTATCTTGAAACGCTACCTCCGCCTGGCCAAGAAAAACTAGTTGGTGCCGACGCATCCCATGCATGGTTTGCTATTTATTCCCCCGGCGAAGGATGGTTCGAATTCGATCCAACTAATGACGACATACCAAAAGAGCAGCATATTACAACGGCATGGGGACGCGATTATTCTGATGTCACGCCACTTAAAGGCGTTATATTTGATGGTGGCAATAGCCATCAACTAAGCGTATCTGTAGATGTCCGACGCTTAGAACAATAACGTTAAAAGCTTAATTTGATAGCTTCAGCCACAGAAGGTGGGCGACTTGTAGCACTAAAGCCGCCTTCTTATCAGCGACAGTAATTCAGCCCAGTCGGAATTACACTCATAAGTAGATATAATTTTTTTAATTTCTTATTGGGAAAACATATTTACCACTGTTAAATTACTACCCCATTCGCTATGATTCATGTATATATTATATGAAACAGACAAATCTATTTTTGGCTTATGGAATCTAGCCCACATAACTCCGCAAACATACTCAACATTGAACACCCCGATACTGCAAGCGATCTGGCGCAGGAGATCCCCGTCGCCATATCAGTCAATGATATTTCTCACGCGGTAATGATGTTGACTCCCATCGACCTTGAGTATTTCGCAATCGGCTTTGCATTTAGTGAAGGTATTATTGATCATTATTCGGATCTTCGAGATCTCGATATTTACCAGCATAACGTCGCTCTGCAACAAGGAGAGGGGTTTCAGCTGCCCGCCTACAACATAGCTATTAAAATTAGTCCAAGACAGTCGATACGCTATAAAAAACAGCATAGTTTTAGACAAGGATTAACCGGCTGTGGTATTTGCGGAACAGCAGCTCTCGACGTAGCGATCCCTGATCTAAACAGCCTTCCGCATTCTGCTTTACCACCAAAAAAGCAGCTACTTCACCTTCCTAATACGCTGTTTAGTCTACAGAAATTAAAAGGGGTACATGCAGCATTGTTGCTCTCCCCAGAAGGTGAAGTTGTAACATGTCATGAAGATATTGGTAGGCATAACGCGCTGGACAAGACCATTGGTTTCGCACTAAAAAACAACATCCAACTAAATGGCTTCAGTATTCTAATGAGCAGCCGCTGCAGTGTAGAACTTATTCAAAAAGCGGTTAAAGCAAAGCTATCTACACTGATCCATATATCCAGCCCGAGCCATTTAGCGACTCAAATGGCGCACCACTACAACCTCAATCTTATTCAAATCACCCGTAAGGGCGAATTAAAAACCTTTTCCCAGCCACCTATTCTATAAGCTAAAGGATTCCATTCATGAGCGATAACAATACTGACATTTCCACATCGCCTGCTTATAAGGCCCCTGCTGGGGGGTGGGGAGCATTAGAAAGCACAACACGCCATTTGTTAGGCAGCAAAAATGCAGTTAAAAACATTAAATCACTACTCAATACCAATCAAAGTGATGGTTTTGATTGCCCCGGCTGTGCATGGGGAGAAGAAAAAACACCCAACAAAATAAAGTTTTGTGAAAACGGTGCAAAGGCGGTCAACTGGGAAGCCACCTCTAAACAGGTCGGTGCTGACTTTTTCAACCAATACACACTGAGTTGGCTAAAGGAGCAGAGCAATTACTACCTTGAGTATCAAGGGCGTTTGACGCACCCAATGCGTTACAACAAAGAGAGTGATAAATATCAGCCCATTAGCTGGGATGAGGCTTATGGATTAATAGCTGAACATCTCAAACATCTTGACCACCCCGATCAGCTTGAGCTCTATACCTCGGGACGTGCCAGTAATGAAGCAGCTTACCTATACCAACTTTTTGGTCGAAGCTTTGGTACCAATAACTTCCCTGATTGTTCCAATATGTGCCATGAGGCAAGTGGTTTTGCCCTTACAAGTAGTATTGGCATAGGTAAAGGCACTGTTACCTTGGAAGATTTCGAAGAGGCCGACACAATTTTTGTCTTTGGCCAAAACCCCGGCACTAATCATCCTCGTATGCTGGATACATTGCGTAGTGCAATCAAACGTGGTGCTAAAATTGTGATTTTTAATCCACTCAAAGAGCGTGGACTAGAAAAATTTCAACACCCGCAAAACCCTGTAGAGATGCTCACCAATAACGCCACAACGATGAACTCCCTCTACCTATCACCCAAAATTGGGGGTGATATGGCAGCGATTCGAGGCATGACTAAATCAATCCTCAAATTAAGTTCTGCAAGCAAGCTAGGCACACTCCTTGATCAGGCCTTTATTAATGAACATACCCAAGGAATGGATGAGTACTTACAAACGGTTAAAGAGACACCTTGGGAAAAGATTCTTGATCAGTCAGGTCTTACACGAGACGAAATTGATAAAGCTGCTAGCATCTACATTGAAGCGGATAAGGTCATTAGCACTTGGGCTATGGGTTTAACGCAACATCATCACTCAGTTGCCACACTCCATGAGCTTATAAACTGGATGGCATTAGGAGGCAATATTGGCCGTCCTGGCGCGGGCCTCTGTCCTGTTCGAGGGCATAGTAATGTACAAGGCGATCGAACCATGGGGATTAACGAGCGCCCATCAGATCAGTTTTTAGACACATTAGAAACACAATTTAAAATACCTATGCCTCGCCAACACGGCCATTCCGCAGTCGAAGCGATTGAGGCTATGCAGTCAGGCGGCTGTAAAGTATTTATCGGCTTAGGTGGTAACTTCGCTGCAGCCTCTCCTGATACGGCAGTAACAGAGCACGCCCTAAGCCAATGTGATTTAACCGTACAGATCAGCACTAAGCTAAATCGCTCGCATCTCATTACCGGCAAAGATGCACTTATTCTGCCCTGCCTTGGCCGAACCGATATAGATCAACAAGCAAAAGGCCCTCAAAAGATAACCGTTGAAGACTCCTTTAGCATGGTGCACGCCTCAACCGGCGTACTTGAACCCAGTTCGACAGAGATGCGCTCAGAACCGGCCATCATCGCAGGTATAGCGAATGCCGTGTTAGGCAACAAACCTATTGATTGGTTGAAGGTAGTTGAGGACTACAGTGCTATACGGGAATTAATCGCTCAAACCATTCCCGGTTTCTCCGAATTCAATAGCAAAATTGAACAACCCGGAGGGTTCTATTTAGGCAACACAGCAAGAGACAGAAATTGGGTAACTCAAGGGGGCAAAGCGATTATTCACAGCCACCCTCTTCCGGACAGTATCTTACCGGATAAGTCAGCCAAACTTTTACATGAGAAAGTCTTAGTCTTACAAACCCTTCGATCCCACGATCAATATAACACCACTATTTACGGAATGAACGATCGCTATAGAGGTATTAAAGGTGAAAGGGATGTACTGTTTATCAACCCAGCAGATATTCAACGCCTTGGATTTACAGAGGGGCAGCTAGTCGATATTAAGAGTCTTTGGGATGACGGTCGTACCCGAGAGATAAAAGGGTTCAAACTGGTAGGTTATAGTATACCTGCCGGTAATATTGCAGCTTATTACCCTGAAACTAATCCATTAGTGCCATTAGATAGCTATGGTGTCGACAGTAGAACCCCCACATCTAAGGCCATCGCCGTTGAGCTTTCTAGTCATCAAACAAACCGGATTCTCTGAATCCGGTTTCCTCTCTAATCGAGTAAGAAATTACCTAATTTTGGCTCTTCAAGAGATTCAATAGAATCAGACTGATCTTTTAACTCGACCCCAGAATAATCAAGCTGTAAAGACTGTTTAATGAGCCAGATAAGCTTATCAGCCGCTGCTTCATAAGACATACCAGCGGGCCGGATATTTGAAATACAGTTTCGATTGGCATCAGAAAAACCTAGTTTAGGCTTATAGGTGAAGTAAACACCGAGACTATCGGGAGAGCTTAATCCAGGTCGTTCACCTACCAACAAAATCATTAACTGAGCATTGAGAATGTCGCCAATCTCATCACCAACAGCGACCCGTCCCTGCTCGACAAGACAAGGGGGCATTTGCGTAATGCCCTCCTCTTTAAGTCGTAAACTAATCTGCTTAAAAAAGTTAGCGGCATGGGACTGAATCGCAAACGATGACAAGCCATCAACAATAGTAATACAAGCCTGCATCGATGGCTCAATAGTCTCGGCGATAGACGTTAAGGTAGCCGCAGAAGCTACGCTCAACCGACGCCCTAAATCAGGCCGTTGTAAATACTCAGTTCGCCCTTGCGCCCGACTTTTAAGTAAAATCGGCGTAACCGCTTGCTCCTGCAATTCACTACACAATTTATCTATATCTAAAGGAAGGTGAACCGCATCTCTCGCGTTCCCATGATCCATCTGGAAGGAGAGCATCGCTTGAGTGGGGATGCTCGTTCCGGCACGACCTAAAGCGATCCGAGCATCGGTATAACGTTTTAACCCAGCCCAATCATTCTCGGTTAAATATCCCTCAGACAACTTATTGGATAAACCATTAGATGATAATTTAGAGTCGGCCATATCAACCTCCAATACGCGCTTGTAGGTGCGAAAATGCTGCAGGTAAACCATCTAACAACAGCCCTTGCTCAGTCGTTATGCCCATTTTTATCAACCAGTGCTCAAACTCAGGACTTGGTCTTAAACCTAATATTTTACGAATATACAGGGCATCATGGAACGAAGTGGTTTGATAATTAAGCATAATGTCATCGGAACCGGGAATACCCATAATAAAGTTTACGCCTGCTGCACCTAATTGCGTCAGCAGCATATCCATATCATCTTGATCCGCTTCCGCATGATTGGTGTAACAGATATCGCAGCCCATAGGTAAACCCAACAACTTGCCACAAAAATGATCTTCTAAACCCGCTCTAATAATCTGCTTACCGTTATAAAGATATTCAGGCCCGATAAACCCGACCACCGTATTTACCAACAGTGGCGAAAACTCACGAGCCACTGCATAAGCGCGGGTTTCACAGGTTTGCTGATCTAAACCAAAATGAGCATCCGCCGATAGAGCGCTCCCTTGCCCCGTCTCAAAATACATAACATTGTCACCACAACTGCCACGGTTTAGGCTCAGGGCCGCAGAATGTGCCTCTTTGAGGACAGCTAAATCTATACCAAAACTTTTATTAGCTTTTTCAGTTCCCGCAATCGATTGAAAAACCAGATCAACAGGAGCGCCGCGATTAATCGCTTCTAAATGGGTTGTTACGTGAGTTAATACACAAGATTGAGTAGGGATATCATATCGTTGAATAATATCATCCAATAGCTTCATCAACGTGATAACTGAACTTATATTGTCAGTAGCAGGGTTTATTCCAATAACCGCATCACCACTGCCATATAAAAGCCCATCAAGTACACTGGCCGCCACGCCTGTAGGATCATCCGTCGGATGATTAGGTTGTAAACGTGTAGATAATCGCTGAGGTAAACCAATCCTATTGCGAAAAGCTGTAGGATTTGAGCATTTCTTAGCGACGAGAATAAGATCCTGAATCCGCATAATTTTCGATACAGCGGCAACCATCTCAGGCGTTAAACCTAAAGATATATTTTTTAACTGGGTCGTATCCGCTAAATCAGATAGCAACCAATTACGAAAATCACCCACTGTGAAAGAGGAGATAGGCCGGAAGGCGTTCTGATCATGCTTATCAATTATCAGGCGGGTTACTTCATCCTTTTCATAAGGAATGAGAGCTTCAGTGAGGAAGGTTTTCAGCGGAAGGTCAGCTAATACCATTTGTGCAGCTACTCGTTCCTGTGATGTTTGAGCCGCAACGCCAGCTAAACGATCACCTGAACGATCAGGGCTAGCTTTGGCCATTACTGTCTTCAGATCAGGAAACACCCAATGGTTGCCTCCAGCAGAAATCGAATAACTCATCTGTTATCTACCCTCCAGTCATAACAAAATAACGCCCACAAAGCGGGCGCTATTTCTTGCAACCATCTTGCTAAGATGTCTTATTACTAGGACTGAATCAACAATCCTAGTCAGTCATACAAGGTCACTTATAATCTATATAAGTATCGTTCTCATGTTTAACTGAAGCGATAATTGTTCCCAAAGTTACCGCAATAGATAGTGAAAGTATAACCATAATGGCTGTTGGGCTATCAGCGAAAGTAAAGACTGCTTCAGCACCTTCCCACGACGTAATAGGACTTACATTCATAATAAATCTCCTTAAACAGTAACCGTTGAAGTGTTAGTAGGTGTAGTCTCTTGTGCTGTTGCAGGCACTGATTCTGGATAAGCCGCTAATGGAACTTCGACTAAATCCAAACCTGCTTCTTCTGCTTTTGGTGGTACTCGTAAAGCTCCCATTTTGGCCATCACATATGACAAACCAAAACCTGGGATAAACCCTAGAGAAGCCATCACTAATGCGCTCTTAAGCTGACCCATGAAACTAATCGCAGGTGCACCTTCAATAACATTAGGGAAGCCGCTGAAAATACCTAAACCAACAATACCGATAAGACCACCGACACCATGCACAGCAAAGGCGCCTACAGCATCATCAATCTTAAATTTATTAGTTAGGAATTTATCAGCTAGAGGCGCAGCAATACCGCCAGTAATACCCATCAAGAATGCTAATGGAGGATAGTACAGATCTAAACCTGGCGCAGCAGAGAAGATACCTGCTAGTGCACCAGACATCATCCAGAATGGCTGACGTGTGATCACGTAAGATCCGATAATACCGCCCGAGAAAGCCATTAGTGTATTGAAGCTAATAGATGACAACGTTGTTGGCGTACCGAAGATAGTCGTCCACTGACCGCCGGTTGTATAGATAATACAGCCGCCAAGGAAACCGAAGAAGCCAACAATAATCAACATCAGACCGATAATACTCATCGGTACACTGTGACCTGTAATTGCCAGTGGCGTGCCATCAGGCGCAAAGCGTCCAATACGTGCACCCAAGTTAATGGTTACACCTAGAGCAAAGAACCCTGCGACCATATGAACTGCACCTGCTGCACCGAAGTCATGGAAACCCCAATCAACGGTTAACCAGCCTTGTGGATGCCATCCCCAAGATGCCGCCAAAATCCATACAACAGAGCCAAGAATAATGGCCAGTATAATGAACGAGCTCATACGGATACGTTCAATCACAGCACCGGAGAAGATTGAAGCAGTCGTCGCTGCAAACAATACAAATGCTCCCCAGAAAATACCACTCGCATTATCTGCTAAGTTAGGCCCCATGCTGCTCGACCAAGGAAGTCCACCAGCCCCCGCCTGAAAGTCTGGCGTAAAGCCATTGTACATGGCCAAATAGATCCACCAGCCAAAGAAAAAGAAAGTAGGGATAATAAAGGCAAATGCCAATATGTTTTTAACACCTGAAGCCAGGGCATTTTTTAATCGGGAAGCACCCATCTCGTAGGCTAAAAAGCCCGCATGGATAATTACCATTAAACCGGTACACCACCAATAAAATACTTCCATATTGATTGTGCCGGACATCTCTATCAGGTTTTGCAATTCTGCAATTTTCTGAGCAGTTTCGACCTGGTCCATAAGACCCCCATATTAGGTTATACAATTCTGTAATTTGATAGGTTTAACGGTATGTCCCCCTACCGTTAAGCCTATCCAATCACCTTCGTTAACCTGCTTAATCCCTTAAATAACGAAGGAGATAAACTTACTCTTCAGTAAATTTTATTTCCTATCAGGAAATGCATATTCTATGCCTGACTTAATTATTTCATTTAATTTCAATAACTTAAAAATAAATTCCGATATTAGACATAAATAAGAAGCACTAGAATTGATCACTTTTAATTCAACGCGCTTCAAGATGATTCAAAAATAGGAAGATAAAAATACTAAGCCTCTCCTTCTTTACGCTGACCACAGAAGAAACCAATGCCGTAGTTGGGAGACTGGAAGGTAATTACGCTACCTTTAGGGAAATAAAGTACATCACCCACCTTCGCATGCACTGTCGTTCCCTCTTGATCGGTAATGATCATTTCACCCTCAACGATAATTTTCATCTCGTGATATGTGTATTCATAAACTAAAGGCTCATCTGACTTTTCCATACGGAAAAAACCGCCGACAATGGTTTTATCCTTATCATTAGACACCGCTATATCGCCAATAAAACCATTACTACCCGGTACTTCCATGCTAGGGAGTTCTGTTTTAATTGCTTGCTGGTAGTAAGTCATCGCTGTAGACATGTTAAATACCTCAATTGGTTAAAATACGTTTTCAAATAATGTGAATTTATGAACGAACACGCGTTCGTTCGGGATCATAAAAAGGAAGTCCAACTACCTCTCCGGGCAGCCGTTTCTGGAGGCCATCTAACTTGCCGACCTCTAAAAGTGTTTCAGGTGCTGCAAAATCTGGCGCAACGCGACAAAGTGCGATCTGTTTGCTTAATAAGGGCGATGTAGTAGCGCTGGTCACTACGCCGACAGGAAAACGACCGTGATAGATAAGATCCCCATGAGCCACCGGCTCATTCCCTTGCAGTACCAAGCCAACTAAGCGTTGTCGACTTTCTGGTGTTTGACGGGCCATCGCCTCACGGCCAATAAAATTCTCCGCTTTAGTTTTCATTGGTACGGTAAAACCTATACCCGCTTCATAAGGGTTAGTTTCAGGACAAAACTCGTGATCAGCGAAAATCAAACCCGCTTCAATACGCAACATATCTAAAGCGTCAAAACCTAAAGGTGCAATTTTGTATGGCTGACCTGTCTCCCATACTTGATCCCAAACTGCTTCGGCATCATCCGGGTGACACCAAACCTCAAACCCTAATTCACCGGTATAACCTGTGCGGGACACCATTACAGGGATGCCATCGGGCCCACCTAATCGACCAATCATGAAATGAAACCACGCCAGGGTATCCATACTCGGTTGACATTCAGGCGCCCAAATAATCTGGCTCAATAACTCACGACTTTTCGGGCCTTGAACTGCGATATTATGTAACTGGTCAGTAGAATTCCTAACGCTTACTTTATAACCCTGCTCTTGCGCTTGATTCTTTAACCACAAGCCGGTGTAAGGATCGCCACAAACCCATCTAAAGGCTTGTTCACCCATACGAAAGATAGTGCCATCATCAATCATTCCACCCGTTTCATGGCAGATAGCAGAGTACGCGATCTCACCAATAGCTAAGCGCCTAACATTTCGTGTTAAAGCAAATTGTAAAAAGGCTTCAGCATCTGGCCCTGTCACCTCAAACTTTCTAAGAGGCGTTAAATCAATTACAGCTACCCGTTCCCGACAGGCTAAATATTCAGCTTGAGCCCCCCATCCCTCATACTCCGAAGCAACCCAGTACCCACGGTACTCAGTCATCTGTTTAGTCAGTGCAGAAACACGACTGTGAAAGCCTGTTGTTTTAGTCATACGTGGTAGCTCCTGAGGAGAGGTCCGGTAAGCGATAGAACGAGGGAAATGATTATCAGCGGAGTAAATTCGCACATGAATATCAGTAGGCTGCCAACCGTTAGCCGGGTCAATATCATCGGGGCAAGCTGATGATGCACAGATCAGATCACGGGTAGCACGTAGCAATACGTAATCTCCGGCTCGAGACCAAGGCTCATCCATTGATACCGATCCGCACGGTTCAACATGGGTATTAAAAAAGAAGTTTATTGCAGGCCAAGCTGGACGAGGCTTAACCTTATATGGAGCCAATACACGGTTGAAATTATCACTACAGCTAATGTGTCCAAAATAACCGCTATCTTCATAATATTTCGGATTACAGGCCATTAAAAAACTATCGTGGCGACCAACGGTATCTTGTACCACCTCGACCATTGATTGCATATCGGCCCCTAAAAAACGGGAATGGATACCTGGTTGAGGATTACTCAGACCTAACAGGGTACGAGTCGCAACAGCATCAAGAGCTAACTCTTCTCCTTGCTCTAACGCCGCTTTATCAAAAGCTAAAAAATCTGAACACTGCTTACCCTCAACATCAATAATTTGGATCCACTCTCCCGCTTTAACTTCATAGACACGTGCACTTGCACGGGGAATACGCAGTTCCAATTGAGATGGTGCCAAAGGTTCAGGAAGTAATGCTGCTGATGCATCTAAATAATTAACTTTAACTTCTAACTCAGTAACCGGTACATGGCCCTCTATCGGCATAGATAAACCAGCGGCTGCAACGATAATATTGATATCATCTAAGGCCTCAAAGTAGGTAGGTTCGGGAATCGTGTTTTGCCCCTCCCCTACTCTTGCGGCTCCAACGGAGATCACCTGAGATAGATGGTAATCATTAATACCCCAACCCTTGAGTTGCGCCTGTAACGCCTGCCCTGCCAATTTATTCTCAGCAATTTGAGCATTGATACCCTCAGCAGGTAAGCCACTAACCCCATCTAAACCTAAGGCTGTTGCTAAAAGGTGATTTGCAGACGAGCCTCGACGATCCCGCACAATCAGTTCCGCCAGTTGCTCACCATCTTGGCTAAAAATCTGAAAATGATCGCCCCTTTTCAGATCTAATCGGATGGCTTGATGGGCCTCAACACGAAATAATCGAACGCTATTGTCATTTTGCATATTAAGATAGCAAGCATCCGGCAGATCATTTTTCTGATTTACTGACATCTCCACGCCCTTACTAAAACCGTCTTTTAAAGTTCAAGATTGGTGCGCTGGGTCTATTAAAGGTCGACTCTAGTGCACACATATCTCAATCGAATGTTGTCTTTTTTATAATTCCCAGTGGTTATAAATATTTACTATCAATAGAATTCAAACAATCCTCTTGAAGGCATACTCCATTGGGGGTAATTGCGGTAACAGGCATTCACGTGGCATAAATACTGCTTAACCAGAGAGTGGGGAAAGCGACCTCAACACAAACAATTGAAATAAAGGGGAGGACATATGGCGATAAACATCAAAACATGGCTAGAACAATTTTTTAACGCTTACACTGAAAGCCCCAGCCAACCCTCCAACCCTGTAAGTGAGAATCTGTTTTCCCTAGGCGATATTGCTTTTGATATAGCAACAACTGACGAAATCAATCAAACCTTACCTCCCTTATTAAAGAAGCTTGAAGCACAACTAAGCCAAAGCTTTTCAGCCGATGAGCAGTGCCGCCTAAAGATAGTATTCAGTTCACCGAGTACCGCAGAAACCTTTGTCCACCATCCATCTGATAGCACCCCACACAGTAAAATACTGCATGCGTTACATCGTTTTTTTACTAATGGGCACAATGATTTAATCCACGACACACTCTATCTAGATGCCCTATCTAACCACTGTTTTCCCGAACCTCTCTATGGTTATAAATTAACTGAAAGTAAAGAGATGAATATTTGGCTATTAGCTATCTTCCCCAATAAAGTACCTAGCGCTAACCAGGTCCGCTGGAAGCTCACTGCCGTAGAAAACGCTTTAAAAAAAGGCTTTTCAGCATGGGCGCAGCAAGAGAAAAAGATAAGTAAAGCGGTTACATCAGAACGTGCCATCCATGCAGCGGAACTACATGACTCTCTAGCACAAGTACTCGGTTATTTAAGAATTAAAAGCGCTAAGCTAGATAGCCTCTGCCAAAGCAGTGCCTACCATGGATTAAAGCCCGTCACAGAAGATCTGGCGGCTTATACCCATTATGCCTACCGTCAAACACGAGAATTAATCACCTCATCACGTTTATCAATGAAGGGCGATAATTTAACCCAGGCGATTTCCGATTCTGTATCAGAATTTGAACAGCAATCAGCTATTGTTTTTGAATACGACAACCGGCTAAAGAAAAATATCACAAGCCCTAAACAATCTATGCAGCTGATTTATATCGTTAGAGAGTGCCTCTCCAACATCGTCAGGCACTCACACGCCAGCCACGCACGTATTGTCATTAAAGAAACATTAAGTACGCACATAGAGATATTTATAGAAGATAACGGTATAGGTTTAGATACCAAAAACGCACGTAACGACAGCTTTGGCTTAAAAATCATGCATGAACGAGCAGAACGAATTGATGCACGACTCCTTATCCAACCCCATCCCAACCAAGGAACACAGGTCATACTCACATTGAAGATTGGAGATAACCATGAGTAATCCCACACACTCAGTGATTGTAGTAGATGACCACCCTTTGTTTCGGCGGGGGGTAGTAGAGCTACTAAATGACAGCGAGCAATTTAATGTTATTGCCGAGTTTGATGGCGCAACCGACCTTTTAGAACAATTGGATGACCTTTATCCAGATATTCTATTGCTTGATTTACAAATGCCTGAAACCAGCGGTCTAGATATATTACAGCTCATCCGCAAAACAGATGATCAACTAAAAATTATTATCTTAACCGCCTGTAGCGATCATGATCAGCTTTTTTCCGCCTTGAAAAGTGGTGCAAATGGATATCTACAAAAAGATACCCCACCCGATGAAATCATTAAACATTTAGTCAATGTTCTCAATGGCCAGACCGCCCTCAACGAAGACGCGGTAACCTCTTTAGCCCACCAGCTACGCGAAACTCACGAAACAGAGGTTAATCAAGCGGATGCCATCTTTTCGGAAATGACCGAGCGCGAACTAGAAACTTTGTCCTATATTGCCCAAGGACTTAATAACAAGTTGATCGCCCGAGAATTAGGTATCAGTGATGGCACCGTCAAAGTCTACGTAAAAAACCTATTAAGAAAACTAAACCTTCATTCACGTTTAGAGTTAGCAGCCTGGGCCCATACAAATAACGCGAAAGAGCATTTTGATCTGGATAAGGATTAATCCCATGAACTTACTAAAATGGCCTCAATCTGTTTTTAATAGGGACAACAGCTTTAATCTTGATGACAGCAATCTTCATGAGACCTTATTCAACAGCCTTGGCGATGTAGTTATGATCATCGATCAAAACCACCGCATATCTCTAGTAAATACCTGCTGGGAAAAAATCACCGGCGTCGCCGCCAGCAGCTCCCATAATTTACTGTTTACAGACTTCCTTCACCCTGAAGATGTAAAAATCTGGAACGACATTATTCGTAAAGTTTTCAATAGCCATGGAAGTGAGCTCGTTTGGTTCCGGATCATTAGCGCCGATGGCAATATTCATTGGTGCGAAATGAGAGTGCAACAACTGAGACCTAATGAACATTACCCACTCAGTGCAACCCTTTGTGACATTACTCCTCAGATCCGTAACGAACAGATACGTAACGCCAGCCACCGAAGTTTGCAAAGCTTAGTAAACCGTTTACCTGCCATGCTTTACCGTTCTCGAAATAACACCAGTTGGAGCATGGAATATGTGAGTAGCGGCTGCAAAGAACTCACAGGCCTTAGCTCTGAAGAGCTTATCAACCAACCACAAATATCCTATGGCGAATTAATCCACGAAGAGGATGCAGGTTATGTGTGGAATCAAGTACAGTTTTGTCTACAAACCCAACAGGTTTTTGAGCTGCAATATCGTTTAAACCAAGCAAACGGTAAGTGCATCACTGTCAAAGAAAAAGGACGCGGACTCTATTCTGAAAGCGGCATGATACTAGGCGTAGAGGGCTTTGTATTCCAGTTTAAATAAACACAAAACAACAGTCCCAAAACCCCTGATGACAACTTATATCTACCGCCTTACCCCTTTTTGATTACCCATAGAAGGGAATGTTCCAAACCCCAAAAGCTGATTAATTTAGATCATAACGCTGTATCAACAACAGCCTCCTCATTGATTCTGACGTTTCATGGAGAAACTTATGACTAAACGCATTGCCATTATCGGTGCAGGCCCAAGTGGGCTAGCACAACTTAGAGCCTTCCAATCTGCACAAGCAAAAGGAGCCGAGATTCCAGATATCGTTTGTTTTGAAAAACAAAGCGATTGGGGCGGCCTTTGGAACTACACTTGGAGGACAGGGCTCGACGAAAATGGTGAGCCTGTACATGGCAGCATGTATCGCTACTTATGGTCTAACGGACCTAAAGAGTGTTTAGAATTTGCAGATTACAGCTTTGAAGAACATTTCGGTAAAGCGATCGCATCCTACCCTCCTCGTGAGGTCTTGTGGGATTACATTAAAGGCCGTGTAGAAAAAGCTGGGGTACGTGATTACATCCGCTTTAATACCCCTGTACGCGACGTTATCTTTAACTCTGATACTTCGACTTTCTCTATCACAGTACATGACCATAATGCCGATGAAGTTTATACCGAAGAGTTTGATTATGTGATCTGTGCCTCGGGCCATTTTTCTACACCTCGAGTGCCTGAATTTGAAGGGTTCCAGAAATTTGGCGGGCGTATACTCCATGCTCACGACTTCCGTGACGCCTTAGAGTTTAAAGATAAAACAATCCTCCTTGTGGGTAGTAGCTACTCCGCTGAGGATATCGGCTCACAATGCTATAAATACGGCGCAAAAAAACTCATTAGCTGCTATAGAACAAACCCTATGGGTTATAAATGGCCTGAAAATTGGGAAGAGAAATCCAATCTCCTTCATGTTGATACAGACACCGCTTACTTTGAAGACGGCAGTTCAGACAAGATCGACGCTATTATTCTATGCACCGGCTACCTCCACCATTTCCCATTTTTACCTGAAGACCTTCGCCTTAAAACAGACAATCGCCTATGGCCTTTAGATCTCTATAAAGGTGTTGTCTGGGAAAATAATCCGCAGATGTTCTACCTCGGCATGCAAGATCAGTGGTACACATTCAATATGTTTGATGCTCAGGCCTGGTATGTCCGCGACATTATTATGAGCAGAATCCCTCTGCCATCCAAAGAGGAGATGACCAAAAACTCAATGGAGTGGCGCGAAAGGGAACTCCTTCAAGAAACAGCTGAAGATATGTTCACTTTCCAAGGGGATTACATCCTAGAACTGATCGAAGCAACCGATTACCCAACCTTCGACATTGAAGGTGTTCGACAGACCTTCCTCGAATGGAAACACCATAAGAAAGAAAACATCATGACTTTCCGTGATCACTCATACCGCTCATTGATGACCGGCACTATGTCTCCTCCACACCATACACCATGGATTGACGCTTTAGATGATTCATTAGAGGCCTATCTATCAGAGACCATGGAAGTAAAAAAAGCGGGCTAAATAGCAGGACTCGTAACAGACAGTAAAAACATTCTCCAACACTTACAATTTATGAGAATCACACAATGAGCTACATAAAAAAGATTATCGATAAAACAGTGACCTCTATTGATACAGATTTAGAAGGCTGGGAAAAAATATCTGGCACACCTACCATGAAAACCTGGATCGAATACACATCAGAAGATGGCAGTATGATTGCGGGATGTTGGGAAGCAACAGAAGGTAGCTACCGAGCGGAATACAAAAGCTGGGAATATATCCATCTTATTGAAGGTAAAGTAACAATAACACCCGATGGTGGAGAGAGCGTAACGCTATCGCCTGGAGACTCTTTTGTTATTGAAGCTGGCTTTACTGGGGTTTGGGAGATAGAAGAGAAAGTATTTAAACACTTTACGATTAAACTCTGAGCTACTCTTTTAAAAAAGCCTGATTGAACATTTATGTTCAGCTCAGGCTTATACAAGAAAAGCGTTAATGTATAGATTAATTAACGCTTAATTTCACTAATCTGAACCTGAGGCTGCACATTAGTAAAATTAGGAATATCGCCTAGCAACTCTTCCGCATGAGGGCCAAATGATGCTTCAAACGCATCAACAGACTCATACACCAGATGACCCATAGCAATAAACCCAGCGGCCTCACCTGGTGCTCCACCGGCGATACCAGCATCAACTGTAAAGCTCTTTAGCGTATCGCCTAAACGATCTAATACAAGCTGTGCATGGGTTGAATTGTAGTAATCCATGTCAAACTTCGCATCTGAACTATTTGGGTACATCACACTGACTTTTATCATTTTTATTTTACCTTTACGATTATCTTAATAAGCTAAACTAACTTAACTTGTTTTGGAAAAATTCGATAGTTCGTTGCCATGCTAACTCAGCATTTGGCTTATCATACCGAGCAGTTGAGTCATTATGGAAGCCATGATTAGCGCCTTTATAAACATGTACTTCATAAGGAACATGTAAACGCTTCAGATCTTTTTCATAATCAGGCCATGTCTTATTAACCCGTTCATCCAACTCACCTAATTGAACCAACAACGGCGCTTTAATATTCTCTCTTAATTCCGCTGCAGCTGGCGTGCCATAAAACGGCACGCCTGCAGAAAGGAGATTAGATTCAACGGCTGCTAAATAGTTCACAATATAACCACCAAAACAAAACCCTACCGCGCCGAGATGGCCATTACTGTTCGGATGGGCTTTGATAAATTTAGCCGCGGCTAAAAAATCCTGTTCTATTTTCGAACGCTCAAGGTTTTTCTGCATCGCCCTACCCTCATCATCATTTCCTGGGTAGCCGCCTAAAGGAAACAGAGCATCCGGCGCAAAGGCGATAAAACCAGCTTTAGCTAAACGGCGAGCAACATCTTTAATATAGGGATTAAGACCTCGATTCTCATGGATAACCAACACAACAGGCAACGGCCCTGAGATGTTTTTAGGTACCACTAAGTAACCCTGCCCTTCATCGTGACCTAAAGGCGAATCAAAGGTTTCATAAGTCGCCAATATTTCAGGATCATTAAAAGAGACCTGTTCAGCTAAGGCATAGTTAGGTAATAACGCAGAGGTCAATACAGTCATTGAGTAACCAACAGCCGTTAATGTTCCTAACTTTTTCAAAAAGGTGCGGCGATCAATACCCCCATGGGCATAATCATCATACCAATCGAACGCTGCCTGTGGGATTTCACTCTGATTACGGTCAGACATAATACCTCCTACACACTTGAGCAAGGCTAACATTAAGGGAACAACTCATAAGCCTACTTAACATTAACATAAAACTTTTTCATGAATAGGTTTTAATAGGTGACCAACATTACTTTTTTTGCATACTTTATTTTGCACACTTCATATGGCGCGAGAAAGGTAGCTGAACTTAGATTCAGCTAAATAGGAGGGAGGTCGATTAAAGTGTTTTTTCCCAAAAAAGGGCCTGACCTATCTTAGGATTTAACTCATAACCAGAAAACCCAAACTTGGTATAGGCAGCTTGTGCAGGTTGATTAGCCTCGAGAACTTCAAGTGTAAGTTTGCAGCAACCTTTATGTTCAGCCACCTCTTCCACTTTTTTGAGCATTATTTGGCTAAGCCCTAAGCCTCTATACTCTGGCAGCACAATTACATCGTGGATATTGATAATGGGTTTACACTTAAAGGTAGAGAAAGCATCGAAGCAATTGATAAGACCAGCTGGTTTCTTATCCACGTAACAGATAAAAGAGAAGGCGTGAGGCAACTTAGCTAATTCCGACGCCAAGTTAACCTTAGTATATTCACTGAGAGGATCACCTCCCCCCATAATATCGAGCGCATAGCACGCCAGCAGATCCATCATATCCTTAGTGTCTTGATTACATGTGTAATCAACCAGATCCACTTTAATCTCTTTCAAAGTCATACCTCTGTGTCCATAAACATTTTTTACTCAAAAAATTTCAGCCCAGCAAGACCTGTGACAATCAGAAAAATACATAAAATACGCACAAAGCTACCGGACTCTCCTAAAAATATAATCCCATAACTCGCTAGAGCTACAGCACCGATACCAGACCAAGCAGCATAAGCGGTACCAACGGGGATAGTTCGCATAGCTAAAGACAAAAGTCCTAAGCTAACCACAATGAGTACCGCACTTATTACTGAAGGCCAAAGCCTTGTAAAGCCATCACTATACTTTAAACCTATAGCCCAACCACACTCTATCAATCCAGCTATCGCTAAATAGACCCAACCCATTGAGTTCACCCTCTAAATAAATATTCTTTCATACAGATAGAAATAGATCAGCTATTCAGCCCATCACTAATCGCCTTGATAGACGCATTTTTTCTTTATAATAGAGCCCTCAAAAGAGGGCTATAATGCAGAGCCTGATTAATTAGCAGGATCAAATTGAGATAGGTAATCAACCACCATCGAATGATAACGGTTTAATCCCTTATACTCGATCAACGGTGCGGGTAGTGTTTTCATCGTCCGATGCATCCGTTTTGCCCATTCTGGATTAGTGGCAATATCCTCCAAGCTAATCAGATAAGTACGGATAATAAACATCAGTGCATTACTGCGCGGCATACGATCCATCACTTGTACCTCAACACGCAGATAAACTTTTTCACCGACGTTCTCCGGCGTCACAGAGGTCCTTTCGTGCCCCCACTCATGATAAGTTTCAGGTGAGGTATCCATACGAGCGTTGACGGTTAATGTCCAGTTTAAACGGCGGATGGGACTACCCACTTGCATGGCCGTCAGATATTTCAATGCACGCTCAAAAATACCTTCGTTATGAGCCATAGGTACAGGACCATGCCACTCCTTGAAGCTCATCCCAGCATCAAACGCGAGCGACCAATCTGCTGGACATGTGACCATTCCTGCATCGAGAAAAAGATCGCCATCGCGTTGATCTAAAAGAGCAAAGTCACCCTGTACCTGGCAACCAATATATTCCAACGGTGGTTTAGGTAACGTACTACTATCACCAAAGGTAAAAGTGTCGTGGATATTGAGGAGTTTGTTTTCCCATGTCCACTGATCACCCTCAATGGTCAGTTTGAAGTAATCAGAATAGTCTTCAGCTAAGGACGTCATTAACCGCTCAAGCATATCCCAACAAGCAAGCTCCATATGATCCATCGCAAGACAACGATGGGGCATAGCATCAAGTACTAACTTGCGCTCAGTCATTTCTGATAGGTAGTGCTCATCAATATCAAGAAAATGCTCATAGGCTGAGCCCTCACGACCTTTCGGAGTATGTGGCTCCATATTAACGGAATAACGGTACTCATCTTCAGGAAAGGGAAAAGGAAAACGTTTTATCGCCTCAGGACTGTTCGAGTAAGTAAAATCATCACGGAACGTTTCAACTTCTTTGGGTGCAACTCGCATTATTAGTTCTCCTTAAATATCCAAGACCAGACGTTCACCCGCAGCACGAGAAACACAAGGCATTATGGTTTTACCTGCCGCTTTCTCATCATCCGAGAGGTATTGATCACGGTGATCTATATCGCCCTCTTCAACAGTACAAACACACTGACCACAAACGCCGCCTCGACATAAGTTAGGTACGGAAATATCTGATGCTTCTAGCGCTTCTAGCAAGCTATCTTCAGCACTGACTTCTACTTGCTGCCCGCTGGATTTAATTTCAGCAATAAAGGGCATCCCTGGTTTAGGTGCCGCAAACTCTTCTGAATGAATAACACTGGCAGGTAAGCCTAAGGTTTGTGCTGCCTCCTCCACCGCCTGAATTAATGATTCGGGGCCGCAAATATAGATATGCGTGCCTAAAGGCTGCTGGCTTAATAGTTCTGTAACATCACAGCGCGTATGACGGTCAGAGTCATAACCAAAGTACTTATCGCCTAACTGCTCAGAAAGCTCATTTTTATAAGCGCCGGTTTGCAAACTGCGATACATATAATGAAGTTCAAAATCAGCATTACGACGAAGCATTTCAGGGATATATGACATAAAGGGTGTCACCCCAACGCCTCCAGCTAACATCAAGTGTTTTTTAGCTAGCCAGAAGGGAGAAAACAAATTGGAGGGTGGGCTAATTAGTAATTGATCGCCGACCTTTACCTGCTCATGCATATAGATAGAGCCGCCCCTAGACGCCTCCTGTAAACGAACGGCTATACGGTAACGATTGGTATCCGCAGGGTCACTCAACAGGGAGTATGCGTTTTTATATATCTTCTTTGCGCTCGGCATCTCAACAACAACATGTGCTCCCGGCGAAAAGGGATAAAGTTCATCGTCTATAGCCTCTAAGGTAAATTCGCGGATGGTTGGAGCTACTTGGCAAATACTGGCTACTTCTACTTTTATTTGATTACTCATTAGCTTAACTCCACACTTTCTGGGATCTCAGTCGCGTTTTCTGCATTGACTTGATAACCAAAATACGCCGCATGTGATTTAGCAAAATGATCGGTAACAGCTAACAGTTTTCCGCATCCTGCGCAGGTTGCTGGGGCTGTTACTACATGATCGGTTACCGTATAACAGTGGCAGCAAAAAACACTACGTTCCGTATTCAAAGGCGGCAGCATAACCATCTGATCTTCTGTCACGCCTAAAGCTTTTAACTGCTCCCCCACTAACCACATGTACTTTTCGGTACCCGATAAGTAAACCAAGGTGGCCGCAGGTGCATCGGCTAATAACCTCACTGATTGATCCTTAACACTGTCTAGATCCCCGTCATCAACAAGATCTTTTTTAGCTACGGTTTTGCTCTGATATAGGTCTGAAAAAGCAGTGCTTAATTGTTCACAAATAAACAGGCTATAAGCACAAGGAGCATCACTTATCTCAGATCTATAAATAGGCTTACTTGTAACAACAGAAACACTTTCAGGCTCCATAATGACCTCCAAGTAATAATCCAATTAAGGTTTACCGCCACCTTCTGGTGACAATTAATTAAGGTTTCAATAGGAACAATATTTACCATTAGCCACGCCAACACAATTCTCTTCATTGGGTACCCCAAAAGGGGTAGGTTTTTAAAAATAAAATGGCTGACATAAAAAACCGACACTATGCACAGAGGCAGAGCGCCGGTTGGGGGTTAAATCGACATCAGCTGGGAACCAGTAATCGATTTGGGGGTAATAGATCCACCTCAACAACATGTATAAATTGCCAAGAGGTTACTAATTGATTTTTAACAAGAAGTACTCAAAACCTAAGTTTAAAAAAGATAATTCAGACCCGCTGCTTTACCTCCAAACTCATCCATTGCATCCAACAGACAAGCCCAAAGGTATTCAGCCGCTGCGCTATCACACAAAATGACAAAGTGAGTACCTTCTTTATCCGGTAGATGGCTGATAATCGCATTAATTCTTGCAACAGAGGTTTGTGCTATAGAGCCTTTAGGAAACACCGATTCAGACAGGTCAACACCACAAAGCTTGGCCATAATATCAGGCAGCTGCTCACCACTCAGTAGTAAGCATGCATGACTATCTTGGCAATAAACCGGATAACAATCGGCAAATGCACTAGAATCCGCCGAGCAGGTACCGCTCTCCATCGCCCCTAATACCCAAAACTCAGTTTTGCCAAGACGCAATACAGTCTCACCATTAGCTGAATTCAAACATTGGTTTGGCTTTTCCGGAACCGATAAACCCGCCGCACTCAACGCGGCTATAGCATTGGCGCCTCGTATTCCAAACCTATGCTGTACCGACAGGTCAATTAAGGCAGCAAGAGGTTCAGACTGATCACCATAAGAGGCAACTTGAGCTGCAGAAGCGCACGCTTCAAAGTGTGCACCCGCTGCTTCATGTACTCTATACAATGGGCTACGGGCAAGATAAGTCTCTGGCTTAACAATGTTCTTCGTTATCTCTTCCATCACTACATCTCCTGTCTTGCATTGTTTGGATCATAAAACGGCAGACTAACCACCTCTGCTTCGACAATCTGACCATCAACACGGATACTAATGTTGTCGCCAGGTTCGCTAGAATTAATACCAGCAAAAGCCAAACCCACTATTTTCTTCATCGCTGGAGAGTATTCACATGAAGTGACATTACCGGTAATCCCATCACCTTCTAATACAAGATGCCCCTCCTCAGGTTTTTTACTCTCTGCCGGTAAAGCAAAACCTACCAACTTACGTGTTTGAGGCTGCGCCATAACAATATCCACTGAGCGACAACCAACAAAGAAAGGTTTCTTCCTATTAACCGCCCAATTCATTGATAGCTCTCCTGGATGGCTCATTCCATCCGTATCTTGGCTAACAATAACGTGGCCTTTTTCAAGACGTAATAAACGTTGGGTTTCAACACCAAAAGGTTTGATATCAAACGCTTCGCCAGCTTCCATCAGCAGATCCCATAAAGCTTCGCCATAGCGTGACGGTACATGAATCTCATAACCCAACTCACCCACAAAGCCCACACGGAGCAAGCGTGCAGGAATACCTGCCACATCAGCTTCACCGTATGCCAAAAATGGAAAACCTTCCGTCGAAAGGTCGGTACCTGTGACTAACTTTTCTAGCACTTTACGAGCGTCAGGCCCCGCTAAGTTCACGGCACAATAAGCTGAAGTCACATTCAGAATATCTACATCTAAACGCCATTGAGTATTCCACTTAGTCATATCTCGATAAACACGGTCAACTCCACTGGTTGTGGCAGTCACGTAAAAGTGGTCCTCAGCTATTCGACAGGCAACACCATCATCAATCACTACACCATGCTCATTGGTGTATACCGCATAGCGCGTTTTACCGACTGGCTGCTTTAAAAAAGCAAAGGTATAGATACGATTCATAAACTCTGCCGCATCAGGGCCTTTTAACTCAATACCCCCTAATGTACTAACATCGATCAAACCTACTTTATTCCTCACATGTACCGATTCCGCATGGATACACGCATCTCGCTTATTGGGATCACCATAAAAGGCCGGACGCCTCCAATTACCTGCAGGGATCATTTTGGCCCCTAATTCAAGGTGTCGATGATGCATAGGTGTACGACGGTAAGGATCAAATATACGACCGGCAATATGTGCAAGTTTCTCCGGCGCAAACGGAGGTCTGGCCGTTGTCACACCGGTTTCAGTTACCGTTCTATCTGTTGAGTTTGCAACTAAACGAGCCGTCGGTAGCGCAGAGTGCCGTCCTTGTGAAGGCCCCATACCCACTGTGGAGAAACGTTTAACCAACTGTACATCGCGATAGCCTAATCGCGTCGCATTGACTATATCTTTCGCCTGTAGATCTTCATCAAAATCGACAAAGTCTTTACCTTTAGGGTGACTAAAGATCGGCCAATCAAAGTTCGGCTTAACCCTACAGCTAACTTTGCCAGGTAGTTCATCACTAAGATTTAAATTATTCAAAGCAAGCTGAGCAGCCCGTTGCCCATCGGCGACTACTGAATCTAACTGGTGTATACCGTTCACGGAACCGGCAATATGTAGATGCTCCGGCAGCTTTGACAAAGTAAATTCAGCCAACTCATCCGCATAACTAAGCTGTGCACCTGCTTGGCATAACAGCTGGTAAGCAGGCATATAACCGGCCGACATACAGAGCAGATCACAGTCAATAATACGGCTGGCGTTACCGACCTCACCTTTAGCGGTGATTTTACGAACATCCACCCCTTTAATGCGTTTATTGCCCTTTTCTGCAAGTGCTTCATACACGGTATAGCCTTGATGCAAGGTGATATCACGCTCAGATAAAGCATCGATCAACTCAGGCGTTGCGACACCTTCACGCATATCAACGACCGCTTTAACATTCACCCCTTGATCGCTAAGCTCTAAGGCCGTCAAATAGCCATCATCATTACCGGTTAATACAACAGAGCTCTCACCCGGTTTAATGGCATAAAGCTTCATCATTCGCGTAGCGGCACTACACATAACAACACCCGGAAGGTCATTATTACGGAATACAACGTGCTGTTCATAAGCACCCGAGGCGATAATGCACTCTTTGGCCCTCACCTTGAATAGGCGCTTACCTTGAATCAAAGGTAAATAGTTATCGGTAAACCACGCATTACACACGGTATCGACCATAACGGTGATATTGTCATGCTCTTCTACTTTTGCGATCAGTTCTGCACGTAAGCGATCAGCCGTGATGCCCTCTATATCAAAACGGTTATAGGCTAAAGCGCCACCCATTAACGGCATCTCTTCAACCAATAAAACCTTAGCACCACCGTCCGCTGCCTTAAGCGCAGCACTTAAACCCGCAGGGCCTGAGCCAACCACCATAACATCGGTGAAGAGATATTTTTTATCATAATATTCTGGGGTAAAGTTCAGATCTAACTTACCTAAACCCGCTTTTTCGCGAATATAACCTTCCCATTTATCCCAAACACCCATAGGTTTAAAAAATGAGCGATAGTAGAAACCTACAGGCATAAAACGGCCAAAATTACCCAGAATAGCATCACGGTCTTTATCTAGAGTACCGTTGTAATTCTGCCCTTCGATCTGCATATTCGGTGCAATGGCCGTTCTATCTGCCAACGCATTTGGATCACCACCGAGCTGCACTAAGGTATTGGCATCTTGCCCCGCCATAGTTAAAGGCCCACGAGGACGATGGTATTTGAAAGAACGGGACATCAACCACTGATCATTAGCTAATAATGCACTGGCAATACAATCACCTGCATAACCTTGATAACGCTGCCCTTCAAAAAGAAACTCAACCTGCTCATTACGATTAAGCAACAACCCCATTGGGGCATTTAAGCGCATATTGGTATCATTCATGCCTTAACCTCCGTCGCAGGTGCACTAAACTCAACACGTTCACTAAAAAGTACTGAAGGGTCATAGGTTTTTAAAATTTCATCGCTTCCGGTATGCCGTTCAGCAATAAACCAATAACCAGAAGGTGCATGCAACCACCACTCGGTTACTACAGAGATGGCATTGTCAGAGAAGAAGACGTAATCAGCCCACTCTTTATCACTGCAACTATTGGGATCAGGCATCTCTTTCACCTCGCCCCCATGCACAAACTCACTTATATTTCGTAGCCCGTTTAATGGGCAATTCATCATTTTCATAATTCTTACCTCATCCAATCAGTGGCTAGCCGCAGTCGCGCCCATTTCGTTAACTTGGCGGAAGGAGTTGAAGCGATCCATAGAGAAGGGCTTAATAAGCTCAGGCACCTTGCCGCCACTCGCCACCATCTCAGCCATTGATTTGCCGCAAATCGGTGTTGATTTAAATCCCCAAGTACCCCATCCCGCATCAAGATAGTAGTTGTCCACGGGGCTCAGTCCCATAATCGGGCTGTAATCGGATGTTATATCCGTTAGACCCGCCCATTGGCGCATTAACCGCATATTGGCCATAAAGGGAAAGAGCTCGACTGCGTTGGCTAATAAGCTCTCTTTTAAATCCATGGTTGAACGGGTGCTATATAAAGGATAAGGATCGGAGCCGCCGCCAAAAACTAATTCGCCACGCCCTGTTTGCTGAACATAGCAATGCAAGGATGGAGAACTGACTAGTGGGTCTAAAAACGGTTTAACAGGCTGAGTTACCATCGCCTGTAATGGGAAAGTTGTGATCGGCATTTTAAAGCCGGCTTTTGCAGCTAAAAGCGAACTATGACCCGCCACCGCTTGCACTACACAGCCACAGCTCACATTACCGCGGTTGGTTTTAACGCCCGTAACTTTGCCCTGCTCGACAATAACATCAGTTACCTCTGTCAACTGATGTAACTCAACGCCTCTCTGTGTAGCGCCTTTGGCATAACCCCAAGCCACCGCATCATGGCGAGCTGTTGCACCATCCATATGCCACAAACCTGCTAGTACCGGCATATCGGCAGGATTCATATTTAAGGTCGGTACAAGCTCTCTGATCTGTTGAGGATCAATCAGCTCAGTCTTACCGCCAAAATGTTTATTAACTTCTGCTCGTTGACGAAAGCCGCGCACCGCCGCATCAGTATGTGCAAGTGTCAGCTGTCCGCGTTGTGAATACATAATATTGAAATCAAACTCATTGGATAACTCCTTAAAGAGTTTGACCGATTCACTGTAAAACTTAACCCCTTCCGAGGTGAGATAGTTCGAACGAATAACCGCTGTATTACGGGCCGTATTACCACCACCTAAATAGCTTTTTTCTAAGATCGCAACATTATTGATACCGTGATACTTAGCTAGGTAATAAGCGGTGGCAACACCATGCCCCCCACCGCCGATAATAACGACATCATAATGAGACTTCAGCACAGTTGGCTTTGGTAAATCCGCGTGCTGTTCAAACGGATAGTCTTTATTTAGACCATATTTTAATAGTGAGAAAGGCATTCCTCTCCCTCCTTAAATGTCATATCGCTCAGTGAGAAAATCGAATCAATGCACAATCTATTAGCTCGATATATGCTTTGATGCCTGTTTTTACTGTAATTACTGCGCTAAAAAAGCCTGACGTTTCAGTTCTTGATCTAACGCTGCTTGAACTGTGTTTTTCATTAAGCAAGCAATCGTCATAGGACCTACCCCTCCAGGAACCGGCGTAATAGCACTAGTAACAGGTTCAACGTCGGCAAAATCGACGTCACCCACAAGCTTACGTTTGCCATCCCGCTCGATGGCATTAATACCAACATCGATCACGGTCGCCCCCGGTTTAATCCAGCTGGCTTTAACCATCTCTGGGCGACCAATGGCCGCCACAACGATATCTGCCTGCGAACAGATCGACTCAATATCTTTCGTCCGTGAATGCACAATCGTAACCGTGCAGTTTGCTTGTAATAACAGTGCAGCCATGGGCTTTCCAACAATATTGGATCGACCGATAACAACCGCCCTTTTACCACTAAGATCCTGGTGTACATGTTCTAACATGATCATGCAGCCCATAGGCGTACAGGGAACAAGCGATGCCTCCCCGCAGGCTAATGCGCCAACATTTAGAGGGTGGAAGCCATCAACATCCTTAGCAGGATCTATATCTAATAGAACTTCCTCTTCATTCAGATGGTTAGGCAGCGGCAGCTGTACCAAAATGCCATGAACACTAGGATCTGCGTTGAGTGTTTGGATTAGGTCATTCAACATCGCCTGCGAACTATCGGCTGGCAACTTATACTCCAACGACCTAATTCCAACCTCTTCTGCACGTTTCACTTTATTCCGTACATAAACCTGACTCGCGGGATCTTCGCCCACAAGCACAACAGCAAGACCCGGCGCTAGGCCGAAACGCTCATCAAAGGCTGTAACCTCTTCAGCTGTTTTGTCGATCACTTGCTGGGAGATCAGCTTGCCATTAATTAATACGGTCATGCTTATCTCTCCTACTTAAAGACAACGGTTTTGTTGCCATCAAGAAAAACTCGGTGATCAACATGACGCTTTACGGCACGCGCAAGCGCAACGGTTTCAGTATCACGACCTACAGCGACCAACGCTTCTGGACTATAGGTGTGATCAACGGGCTGAACAGACTGCTCAATGATAGGCCCTTCATCAAGGTCCGACGTAACATAGTGAGCGGTAGCACCGATTAATTTAACGCCGCGGGTATGGGCTTGATGATAAGGTTTAGCCCCTTTAAAACCGGGTAGGAATGAGTGGTGAATATTGATTGCACGGCCACTCAACTCTTTACATAAATTATCCGAAAGGATCTGCATATAGCGTGCTAAAACAACCAACTCAGTGCCGGTCTCTTCAACAACGTCTAACAATGCCTGCTCCTGTTCGGGCTTATTATCTTTAGTCACTGGTAAGTGAATGAAGCGGATACCCTCTCGCTCGGCCATTGGACGTAAATCTTTGTGATTGGAAACAATGGCAGTGATCTCCATATTGATCTCACCTTTGTGCAAGCGGTACATTAAATCATCCAAACAGTGATCAAACTTACTCACCATGATCAATGTCTTGGTAGGTGCATTCGCGGCCACCATTCGCCAATCCATCTTGAACTTCTCAGAGATAGCCACAAACTCTGCTGACAGCTTTTCTAACTCATATTCGCCTGATTCCACATGAAATCGCATCCTCATAAAAAACTGACCACTTTCAGGATCATCAAACTGGTTCATTTCACTGATATAACAACCTCTTTCAGATAGAAAAGAGGACACAGCAGCGACTATTCCACTACCTGCGACACAATTGGTTTTAAGAATAAATTCGTTAGTATCTGTACTTTTCATTTCAAAAGTGACCCTAAAAGGCCCCTCCTTAAAGTCTGTTAAATGCTGTTTTAAGATGCAGAAAGCCACGTGAGATGAATTTTCATCTCACGGTATCGCTATTTAAAACATGGGTTATTTAGTATTTCTGACCAGGCACCCAGCTTGTACCCGCGAGTGGAACACGTGCCATTGCTGCGGACTCAACCGTAAGGGCTACAAGATCTTCCGGCTCTAAGTTACGTAAGTCATTCTTACCGCAGGCACGGGCTAAAGTTTGTGCTTCTAAGGTCAACACATTGAGGTAGTTAGCGAGTTTACGACCGGCTTCAACAGGATCTAAACGCTTCATTAAATCAGGATTTTGGGTAGAGATACCGGCAGGGTCTTTGCCTTCATGGTAATCATCATAAAAGCCAGCAGCCGAACCTATCTGCTTAAACTCCTCATCATACTTAGGGTGGTTACAACCTAAAGCAACTAAAGCAGCCGTACCAATTGCGACCGCATCAGCACCTAATGCCATACATTTAGCAACATCGGCACCGTTGCGAATACCACCGGAGACAATCAACTGAACTTTACGGTGCATGCCCATCTCTTGTAGCGCTTGAACCGCTTGTGGGATCGCCGCCAATGTTGGGATACCTACATGTTCAATAAAGACATCCTGAGTCGCCGCGGTACCACCTTGCATACCATCAACAACGATCACATCCGCACCGGCTTTAACCGCTAATTTCACATCATAGTAAGTACGGGTAGCACCCACTTTGATATAAATCGGCACTTGCCAATCAGTGATTTCACGCAGTTCTTGAATCTTAATGGCTAAGTCATCAGGGCCTGTCCAATCTGGATGACGGCACGCAGAACGCTGGTCTACACCCATAGGTAAGGTACGCATTTTAGCTACGCGGTCAGTGATTTTCTGACCAAGCAGCATACCGCCACCGCCGGGTTTTGCACCTTGTCCTAGTACAACTTCAATCGCATCCGCTTTACGTAAGTCATCAGGATTCATGCCGTAACGGGATGGCAAGTATTGATACACCAATTTACTAGACTGACCACGCTCTTCCGGTGTCATACCACCATCGCCGGTTGTGGTCGATGTACCCATGATTGAGGCACCACGGCCCAGCGCTTCCTTTGCATTAGCGGATAACGCACCAAAACTCATACCGGCAATCGTTACGGGAATATCGATCACAATCGGCTTTTTAGCAAAACGAGAGCCTAAAGTAACCGAGGTATTACATTTTTCACGGTACCCTTCCAGTGGGTAGCGGGACATACTAGCGCCTAAAAACAGCAGATCATCAAAATGTGGCAGCTTTCGCTTAGCACCAAAACCTCGAATATCGTAAATACCAGTTTCTGCCGCACGACGAATCTCAGTCATTGTTGTACGATCAAAGGTCGCTGACTCACGTAGGCCATCTTTTACATTAATATCTTCACTCATAATTCTGTCCTCGATGATTCAGCTGTTAGTACGCAGACGCGTTATCGACTTTAAAGTTATAAAGTTGGCGAGCTGAGCCATAACGTTTAAATGCTGTTGGATCTTCTTCTACACCCGCACGATTAAGCAGCTCTGTTAACTCTTCAATATGCTCTTCACGCATCTCTTTCTCGATGCAGTCCGCGCCTAAAGATTTAACGCTACCTTTAACATAGATATGTGTTTCATAGAGGGAATCTCCCAAGGCATCACCTGCATCCCCGCAGACAACAAGTGAACCAGCTTGGCCCATAAAGCAGCTCATATGGCCTACATTGCCTTTAACAATAATGTCTACACCTTTCATGGAAATACCACATCGGGCACCGGCATTACCTTCAATCACTAGCAACCCACCGTGGGCTGTAGCACCGGCCGCTTGAGAGGCATCACCTTTTACGCGTACAGTGCCCGACATCATGTTTTCAGCAACACCTTGACCGGCATTACCAAAAATAGTGACATGGGCTTTCTTATTCATACCTGCGCAGAAATACCCCGCATGACCTTTAATATCCACGGCTAGGCTCTGGTCCAATCCACAAGCAATATTGTGCTGACCTTTAGGCTCAAGTACCTCCCACTCACGAATCGTGCACTCCCCAGCCTGATCATGTAAGGCTTGGTTAAGGTCTCGAACTGTGTGTTCTTGCAAATCAATTGTCTTCATCGTTTTATTCCTTAATTCCACACTTACTGATCACGTTCCCAAACATAAATTGTTTCAGGCTCTGGCTCCCACACCTTGGCATTCTCTATGCCCGGCAATGTTGTTAACGCCTGATACTCTGAAGCCATGGCAACATAATCATCAGTTTCAGCCATCACTGCAGGCTTACATGCAATAGGGTCACGCACTACAGCGAAGCCATCTCGTGTACCGATTGTAAATGTGAAGAAACCGTCCAGATCTTTAAGTGCGCCTTGCAGTGCTTCATTCAACGTATCGCCTTTACGTAAGCGGTTAGTTAGGTAACCTGCCGCTACTTCTGAATCATTTTCCGTTTGAAATGTCACACCTTCCCGCTTTAACTCTTCACGTAAACGGTTGTGGTTAGATAGGGAGCCGTTATGAACCAAGCAAAGATCTTGGCCTGTTGAAAAAGGATGACTACCTTCCATTGTTACCGCAGATTCAGTCGCCATACGTGTATGACCGATAATGTGGCTACCTTTCATACTCACTAAGTTAAATGTATCAGCGATATTTTCAGGTAAACCGACCTCTTTAAGAATCTCTATAGACTGACCTGCACTTAAAATAAGAATGTCAGCCTCTTTTTCAGTAAGGTAATTCTGAATAACCTCCGCTTCGCATCCCACTTTAAACACAGCAACTTTGCTGTTTTTAAACCAATCTACGGTGACGTCTAGATCATCCTTAATACTGCCCGCCAAACTGCCCCAGTCATAATTTTCATCAATATGCCTAAGGGTCAGTTTAGTTGAGCCATCCGGCACCTCATCACCATAAATTGCAAAACCAGCGCTATCAGGGCCACGATCTGTCATCGCAATAAGCATGGGTGTAAAAAGCGCACCCAGCTGGCTTTCTAATGCCTTGTTTTTCAAATAAAGGCCGACAATTCCACACATATATAAACCCTCGTAATCTTGTCCAATCACATAAAATTTTAGAAGAATTCTGCGTAACGTTTGGTTTCCCAATCGGACACATGGCGGCTATAGTCGATCCACTCAGCACGCTTAATTTTCAGGAACTCACCCACAACTTCTTTACCTAAACGCTCAGTCAAAACAGTGTCGGCTTCCAATGCGTCTAGAGCTTCATTTAAGTTCTGTGGAAGAATTTCAATACCTTCAGCTTCACGCTCTTCAGGAGTCAGGGCGTAAAGGTTAATATTTTTCGGTTCACCTGGGTCAAGCTCGCGCTCGATACCATCAAGTCCCGCAGCGATCAAAGCAGCGTGCACTAGGTAAGGGTTACAACCGGAATCAGGAAGACGAAATTCAAGACGGCCATAAGGGATACGCACCATTGCAGATCGGTTATTATCACCATACGCAATATAAGCAGGAGCCCATGTGGCACCGGAAGCTGAACCACCAACAACAAGACGTTTGTAGGAGTTAACCGTCGGAGCAGCAATCGCACACAATGCTTTAGCATGATGAAGTAGTCCGGCGGTAAAGTGATAAGCCATTTTCGACAAGCCCATACCATTTACATCGCTATCATCGTTGAAAAGGTTTTTACCCTCATCATCGGTAATAGAAAGATGGAAATGCATACCGTTACCTGTACGATCAGACGCAGGCTTAGGCATAAATGAGCAGATCATTCCAAGGTCGTTTGCAATCTCGCCTGCTGCCATACGCACAAATGTGAAGCGGTCGGCGGATTCAAGTGCGTCGCCGTAGGTATAATTGATTTCAAATTGACCATTCGCATCTTCGTGATCGATTTGATAAACATCAAAATCAACCTTTTGTAAGGATTCCACTAAGGTTTCCAAAAACTCACGGGAACGGGATAAACCTTTATAGTCATAACAAGGCTTATCCAGTACATCAGTATCATCAACCGTCTGAAGGTTGCCGCTTTCATCACGCTTAAACAAAGAGAACTCTGGCTCAAGCCCTGTATTCAAGGTCCAACCTTTATCAGTCAATAACTGTATCTGTCGCTTAAGTACAACACGACTGTCATAGATATAAGGTTCATCATTAACATAACCATCACATACAAGACGTGCATAGCCTGGTTGCCAAGGAACAATAGAGAGCGTATCGAGATCACCTCGCGCCATAAAGTCAGGCCCATGAGGCTCCATACCTAAGCCCCATACCGCAAAACCGGCAAAGCCTGCACCTTTATTAACAACATCCATCAGACAGTGGGCAGGCACCGATTTGGTCTTGGCTACGCCATGAATATCGACGAACTGAGCGAGGATATATTTGATCTCATTTTCACTAATAAACTTATCAATATCTAAAGACATTATTTAGCACTCCGCTTAATCTCTAACATTTTATAGATGCATTCACTAATAGAAATATTCTTTTCAGTAAATTTACTTACCTAATAGGAAAGCACGATGCGTGCCAATGAATTTCCCTTTAGGAATATTTATTTCCTTTTGGGATAAGTTGTTGAATTATAAGGATCTAGTAAAAAATATTTACTTATGGGAATATAAAGTGCCTAAAATTAAAAAAAACACCCCTAACAAAAACGCCCACTTATGTAGCGTACAGCACTAGAATGGAGCAATATTTATGACAAATACTAAGGGCCATCAATTCGATCTAGATCAATATATAGGCATGAAAGTAAAGAAGGCGCGTTTAGATGAGGGTCTCAAACTAGTTGATGTCGCTAGAATATCTGGCATTAGTCAGGGAATGGTCAGTAAGATTGAAAATGCACAAGTATCAACCAGCCTAGAAACCTTAAATAAGTTATGTTCAGCTATAGGACTTTCCATCTCTAAACTGTTTAATGATTTCGATAGACCCGAAGGTGGTGCACAATTTACTAAGGCTGGATCCGGTTTAGAGGTCGTCAGACGTGGAACAGAAAAGGGACACACTTACCAACTGTTAACCTATAAAAGGGGCGGAAAAACCTCATTTGAACCTTTTATGATAACCATGGATGACCTTTCAGAGGTGTTCCCAACATTTTCCCATCCTGGTGAAGAGTTTATCTATCTAGTGAGCGGGAAATTAGTCTACCGTCACGGTAACCATCTATATGAGATGGAAGCTGGAGATAGCTTAACCTTTGACGCAGAGATACCACACGGACCAGAGAAACTCGTAGAGGTCCCAATTCAACTGCTTTCAATTATCAACTATGCAGATGAATAAACAGCCTTAAATTCCATTATAAGCATAGGTTAAACATCGATAATTTATCAGTGTTTAACCATTTTTAGCCCATTAAGAAAAGCTTGACTGACTCTTACCCCCTCATAAGCAAGTAATATATAACCGCTCAGGCTTTTATATTCTATACTGATGTTTATAAGCCTTATAAATGCAACTGGCTTAGTTTTTGCTTTATAAATTCACTAACGATACAACATTTAGACATAGTCTTTTTTTGACTCGTACTAAAGACCTCATTAAAAAAAGCCCCTGTTATAAAAAGGCTTCATTAGTAAAAACCATAAAGTCAGATGATATGGCAACGTTACTTTCATATTTGCCTGCCAATATAATGACTTAGTAATGTACGTTCAGTTTAGGAGCATTAAGGAATGGCAATTCGGGTAGCTTTAAATCATAAAACCAAATATAAATTTGATCGTAGAGTAAACCTATTCCCCCATGTTCTACGTCTGCGGCCAGCCCCGCATTCCCGTACCCATATTCATGGTTATTCGCTTAAAGTTGAACCTGAAGGCCACTTTTTAAACTGGCAACAAGACCCTTTTGGGAACTACCAAGCACGTTTAGTCTTCCCAGAAAAAGCCGATGAGTTTAGCATTGAAGTTGAAGTCATCGCCGACATGACAGTGATCAATCCGTTTGATTTCTTTGTTGAAGAATATGCAGAAAAATTCCCTTTTAAGTATGACAAGCAACTTAAAAAAGAGCTGAAGCCTTACCGAGAATGTACAGAAGAAAGCCCATTATTAGATAAATGGGTTAAAAAAATAAGTCTAGAACCTACTCCCACCAATGACTTCCTTGTTGCACTTAATCAAAGTCTAGAAAAAGAGATTGATTACGGTATCCGCATGGAGCCCGGCGTTCAAACCTGCGAAGAAACCTTAACGAAAAAGAAAGGTTCTTGCCGTGATACCGCATGGCTAATGGTACAAGTGTTACGTAAAATAGGATTAGCCGCACGATTTACATCCGGTTACCTTGTCCAACTCAAACCTGATGTTAAGCCACTTGACGGCCCTGCTGGTGCTGAAGAAGATTTCACCGATCTTCATGCATGGTGTGAAGTTTATATACCCGGCGCAGGTTGGATAGGCCTAGATCCAACTTCTGGCTTATTCGCAGGTGAAGGCCATATTCCACTTGCCTGCACACCGGACCCTGTTTCAGCCGCCCCCGTTACCGGCGCTACTAGCAAATGTGAAGTAGAGTTCGAATTTGAAAACTCAGTCACCCGTATTGTTGAAGACCCGCGCGTCACAAAACCTTACAGCGATGGGCAGTGGCAAGATATTATGCAGCTCGGCCACACTGTGGACGAACAGCTAAATGAACAAGATGTCCGCTTAACCATGGGTGGCGAACCTACCTTTGTCTCAGTTGACGATATGGAATCGCCGCAGTGGAATACCGAAGCATTAGGTGATGACAAACTTAGCTTAGCCAAAAACCTTTTATTACGTTTACGCGAGGAATACGCGCCCGGTGGCTTGTTACATTATGGACAAGGAAAATGGTATCCCGGCGAAGAGATCCCTCGCTGGGCACTGGGTTGTTTCTGGCGAGAAGATGGCGAACCCTTATGGCATGACCCTTCCCTACTCGCACGGGTAGATAAAGATTACGGTCATAATATAGATACCGCCAAGCAATTTTTTAAGCACCTTTCTAGTAATTTGAAGCTAGAAGATAAGTTTATGCAGCCCGCTTATGAAGACGCTATTTACTATCTTTGGAAAGAACAGAACTTACCGGACAATATAGATCCTATCAAAGGCGATTTTGACGGCGATTTAGAACGTAAACGTATCGCCCAGCTGATGCAACGGGGGTTAAGTACAGCAACAGGCTTTATTTTGCCCCTAGCTTGGGATTATTTTAATTCTGGTTGGCGCTCAAGCCTTTGGCCCATGCGTCGCGACCAGATTATTTTGATACCAGGCGATTCTCCTTTAGGCTTCAGGTTGCCGCTTGATTCCCTACCTGATCGAACCGAAGAAGAGCAGCAGGTACAACCCGAATCTGATCCATTTGAACTTGTACGACCACTTCCAACAAGAGATGGTCATGCAGAAATTGTTGAGCAAATTGCGCCTGAACGCCCAACCGCATTAAGCCAAACCTCACAAAAAGAAGTGATTAGAACGGCTTTAAGTATCGAGCCTCGTGACGGTAAGCTTTATCTTTTTATGCCACCTGTTTCATACCTAGAACACTATATTTTACTTATCTCGAGCATCGAAAAAACAGCGAAGGAACTAGGTATACCCGTTGTGCTTGAAGGCTATGAGCCACCGAAAGATCACCGTTTGAAAAAGCTATTGGTTACGCCAGACCCTGGTGTTATTGAGGTTAATATTCACCCCGCTTATAGCTGGGAAGAGTTAGTTGACAATACCAGTCGCCTTTACCAAGCCGCCCATGAATGTCGCTTAGGTACAGAAAAATTCATGCTTGATGGTCGTCATACTGGCACCGGCGGCGGTAATCACATTACCATTGGCGGTAATACCCCTGCCGATAGTCCCCTACTCCGTAGACCTGATTTATTACGTAGTATTATCACCTATTGGCAGCATCATCCAGGCCTATCTTACGTATTCTCAGGCATGTTTATTGGCCCGACCAGCCAAGCACCCCGTGTTGATGAAGCACGTGATGAGATGCTTTATGAGCTAGAAATCGCCTTTAGTCAGATGCCTGAAGGGATTATTGATCAACCTTGGTTAGTGGATAGAATCCTACGTAACCTCCTTGTTGATATGACGGGTAACACCCATCGTGCAGAGTTCTGTATCGATAAACTTTACGCGCCTGGCACCGCGAGCGGTCGTCAAGGTATCCTTGAGTTCCGTGGTTTCGAAATGCCACCTCACTCACGAATGGCCTTAGTACAAGCCCTCCTCATTCGCAGCCTAATCGCCCGTTTCTGGGATGAGCCTTACCACAAACCATTAGCCCGCTGGGGTACAGGACTGCATGATAAATTTATGCTGCCGCACTTTGCATGGTCCGACCTCAAAGATGTAGTTAACGATCTACAAGCCCACGGCCTACCTTTCCAACTAGATTGGTTAGCACCCTTTGAAGAGTTCCGTTATCCACATTATGGTCGTGTGCAGATTGATAACGTTGCCTTGGAACTGCGCTGGGCGATCGAGCCTTGGCATGTACTCGGTGAAGAGATCAGCAGTTTTGGCACATCCCGTTATGTAGACTCATCAGTTGAACGCTTACAAGTTAAACTAACGGGCTTAGATGAAAGTCGTTATGCCCTAACCTGTAACGGTCACCGAGTGCCACTGCACAATACTGGCCGTAATGGTGAATACGTTGCTGGTGTTAGATATAGAGCTTGGCAACCACCTTCAGCACTGCATCCAACGATAGGTGTACATGCTCCTCTTACCTTTGACTTAATTGATACATGGAATGGCCACAGCATTGGTGGTTGCGTCTATCATGTTAGTCACCAAGGGGGGAGAAGTTATGACACCTACCCTGTTAACAGCCACGAAGCTGAATCTCGTCGTGTAAATCGCTACGATGAATTTGGTCATACACCGGGTAGCATAACAGGAACCACAGGTGCTCAAGTCGTACGAGAGTTTGGTCCTGATCACTCCAAACCAAAACCAGCACCTATAGGGGATGAAATATTCACTAAAGAATATCCATACACTCTTGATTTAAGGTGTGTTGATTCTGGGCGTTATTCTCCAACTTAATATCAGCACAGATATACATTAACCACACCTCAGTTGAGGTGTGGTTAATTAATACATCTACAAATTTAACGCACCGTAAAAAGCCAAATAGCCACAAGAATAGCTAGAAATATAGTTTCAGAAACCATCAACACAATCGGTTTCCAACCCATTAATGAAAGCTCTTTAAAGGATGCTTTCATGCCTAGGCCCACCATCGCGATAATTAAACACCAACGTGATAACTCAGTCATACCCTCTAAAACCAAAGAAGGTATATAGCCTGCACTATTGATCACCACAATAATCATAAACGCGATCAAAAATCCAGGTAATGGAAGGGATGAAGCGCCCTCTTTTTTAGCAACCCCGCTTCGAGCAAACATCAATGAAATAACAATAACCACAGGAACAAGCAGAGCAACACGCAGTAACTTAGTAAAGGTCGCTACATCACCAACATCGTCAGACATCATATAACCAGCCCCCACCACTTGCGCAACATCATGGATAGTTGCACCGAGGAAAATCCCACTTTCATCGGTTGTAAACCCAAGCTTAGTTACCAGTAATGGATAAGCGATCATTGTGATCGTACTTAAAGCAGTTACACAAATAACAGTGAAAATCAGATTACGCTCTGATTCTTCATCATCCGGTAACACAGCAGATACAGCCAATGCTGCGGATGCACCACAAATACCTACAGAAGCACCCGATAAAATACTTTGAGACTTACCTAATTTGAGCCAGCGCCCACACACAACAGCAAAAAGAATCGTTAAAGGAACGCCCACTAAAACAATGGCAATGGGTGTTAAACCTAGCCCTAATAGTTCCTCAAAGGTAATCCTTGCACCTAACAGAGCAATCCCGAATCTTAATACTGACTTAGCTGAAAACTGAATGCCCGATACACAGCGCCCTTCCAATGATAAGTAGTTCAAGGACATACCAATCAACAGTGCGTAAAGAATAGTTGGGCCACCATAGTGTTCAGATACAAAAGTAGCAGCCATTCCTACAACTATACAAAGCACAAAACCGGGAATCATTTGACTAAACCCGGCCATTCGACCTCCATTAAAAAAAGGCGCTTTTTTTCCGATGTGGGACATCGCATTCTCCAACATATATACAAGGTCATGGGATAACGATCTCCCTCCCACGAAGTATTTCGCAGAAGCCGTAAGTTACCACTACAGATAAGTAATTAAGAATCGTTCACATAGACCTGTTTAAGCTTAAACAAGTGTTTGGTTTAAGTGAAGATGATGGAGAAGATTTATAACAAAAAAATCTATCATTAATACAATTTATTATTACTAAATAGATACAACGCCCAAGAGAAACTAAATAGAGATTCCAACGCTATATGTCTAACAGTGACTATATAATTCAATGAAAAATAGATTGAATCTGAGGTAATCGCTCCTCTTTTCTGGTTTAATTAATCCCTGCGATAGTCTTCTTAAAGGTAGGAAATAATGGCTTACGAGCTATCAGGTAAAGTTAAATTAATTCAAGACCCTCAAACATTTAACAGCGGTTTTACTAAGCGCGAAATGGTCGTCATCGTTGAAGATGGTAAGTACCCGCAGGAGATTAATCTTGAATTTGTTCAAGACAAGGTGAGCTTACTCGACAACCTCCAAGTGGGTCAGGATGTCACAGTTACTTTTGATATTCGTGGCCGGGAATATAACGGCCGTTACTTCAACAACCTCCAAGCCTGGAAAGTTGAAACAGGCTCCTCTATTAATAGCCATATGAATCAAGAACAGCCTCCACTGGACAACTATGCGCCAGAAGCAGCATCATTCGATGATGATATTCCGTTTTAAACCCAGCCAAAAATACAAGCGATCAACATCCTAAATAAATCGAGCTCTCCATTAATACCTATATGCTCCGCGTCTGCTTGGTTATAGGGGGAGCTCCCTATAAATGGAATGGGGTATAAACAAAAAACCAGCAGTTACGCTGGTTTCTATAAGCTTTTTAGTGGTTACAAACAGGTAATCACATGCAACGGAATTAACTTAATGGCTGTGAGGCTTCAAATCATAATGTTTGTGCGGGTTATCATGGTTAGCATCAAACCACTGCAATGCATTCTTATGCGCAGTACCAACCTGCTTTTCTGTTAAGTGATGTGCCACAATCGAACGCATATAATGTGCACCTACATGTCCATTGGCTGCTGACAAATCAAACCATTTATACGCTTCCATCGCATCTTTTTTCACCCCTAGTCCATAATAATACTGATGGCCTAAATAATACTGTGCATTCCTATCCCAACCGTTTGCCGATTTGTGGAACATAGCTAACGCCGCCTCATAGTCCGGCTGTCCATCAATACCAATAAAGTCCAGCATAGCTAACGCGTATTGTGCTTCAGCATGTCCAGCGTTCGCTGCTTTTTTATACCACTGCTTTGCCACAACGGGGTTCGCTTTTTCACCCCGTCCATTCAGGTATAAATTCCCTAAATAGAACTGCGCATTAACATGCCCCTTTTCAGCGACACGCAGGAGCCACTTTTTCGCTTTTTGATAATCCTTTTCTACACCTTCACCCGATGAAAAAATAATGCCCAAGTTATAAGCCGCCTGCATATTATCTTTTTCAGCTGCTCGCTCGAACCAATTGGCCGCTTTACTAATATCTTTCGTTACGCCCTGCCCATTCACATACAGGGTGGCTAAACTCACTTGGGATTCTATATGTCCGGCACTGGCAGCTTGCGAAAACCACTTAAACGCCAAAGTAAGGTCTCGTTTAGCACCTGCCCCCATGTAAAAGATATAACCTAAATTATGAGCAGCCTCTACATGACCTGACTCTGCGGCAGTATTAAACAATTTAATCGCTTTAGCGGGATTAGCAACACCCAGCTTTCCAGAATAATAAATCGCTCCTAAATTATACTGAGCATCACTATTACCTGTTTCAGCGAGCGGCTCTAATAACTCAACAGCCGTTTTAAAGTCACCCTCAGAAGCTTTCTTGAGCCCATTTTCAAGCGGCGACGCTAAAGCGCTGTTGATACTGACGATCAGCGTTAATAAAAGTGTTACCCATCGCATCTCGATTACCTATTCTACATTCAAGTAATAAAATATTTCCCATTAAAAAGCCCGGCACTTAACCGGGCTTAATACGGTTTAAGTGTGCGGTATCAGAACCGCCAATTACCAACAACTTGACCTTGATAACTCTCATACTCATCTGCAAACGCAGTATCAAGTAACAACGAAAGCGTAAAGTTATCAGAGCGCTGAATATCGAGTCCAAGGCCTATACTATAAACATTGCGATGAATATCTTGACCCTCTGAGATAAAGTTACCACCACCGCCAATAAAGGATGTCACAGTATTAATACCACTGTTATTCAATGCGTGACGTAAACCAAACTGGACAGAAGGCGTTACTTCAGCCCCACTATCTAACACTAGGTCTTTGCTAATTCTAGCACCTAATAATACCCAGCCTCGATCTACATCCTGCTCTTCAACATTTAAGGACATCACACCCGCCCCTGTTTCGGTATAACCATCTAGGGTCATGTAAGAGTATTCAAGACCCGCATAAGGGGTAATAGTGATACCAGACGTGTACTCAAGGGGCATACCAGCCGTCACACGCAAGGCGTACATATCACCGGAAAAGTCACCACTCGCGATGCCTGACACGCCGGTATCCCGTTGTGTTTCATAATCCTGATAGGCATACGCTAACATTGACTCTAGGTACCACTTACCAAAATCACGTGAGGCATAAGCCGTAAATTGCCACGTTTCTATATCTGAGCCATCACCGTCGCGGTAATCGCCAAGTTCCACATCTGTATTGGCATAGGTAAATGCCCCCCCTAAAACCCAATCATTTTCCAATAAGGTATCACCACCCGCAGCAATACCATGGATATCACTTCCGTAACCAGCATAACCATCGTTACCACCTTGATGGGCCGACGCGCCAAACGCTTTTAACCACATCGATTGACGGTAGTGCTCATCACCTGCTGACAGACCGGTTTCGGCATCATAATTTAGTGCGGTCGTTGAAAAACTTTGAGAACGAAGGGAATTTAACCTAACCTGCACCGTATCAAGCGCACCCGTTATTGTTTGGGTAGCAGCCTGACTTAAGGCCGCACCTGTTTCAGGTGACACTTTTTTTACTGCTGCTTGCCTATCATTATCAGACAAAGCTGCCATATCAGCAATGATTGTAGCCATTTCACCGGTCACATTACCATTTAGCTGGTCTAGCATCTCACCCGTACCCGTTGTATTATCGGTTGATACCGGCTCAAAGACCTCCGTTGGTCCAACGACTACAACCTGTGATTGGTCAATCAAACCAGCACCGGTTCCATTAAAGGTCTGGCCTACGAGGTAAATACGGTAACCTTCTAAGGTAAAATCACCCTGCACAGCGGCAAAAGACCATTCCTGATCTGCTGGAAATGTTCCACCAAGATCAAGCGCATCTAAGGTTGGGTCATTAACATAGAGGTTCGACACATCTTGAGTCGTTCCTGCTAGCGGGTCGTCATATGAGAAGGTTTGAGTATAAGTACCGATCGTGATGGTCATCACATCACCTGCATCCCAATCCCCACCAAAATTAACCGTGACCGTTCCATCAACACCGCCACCTTCATAGGTTTTCTGTGTAATAGTTATTCCGGTACCAGTGGTAAGATTAATAGGCGTATTAATAACATTCTGTGTAAACAGATGGCCGGCATTAGCCTGCATACTTACCAACAACACAACCAGTGTCAAAAAACGTCTAATGAGAGACATATCGTTCCTTTTAAAAACTTAAAGATACTCATCAGTATAGCCACTGCTGATTCAACAGCAAGGATTTAGATTCAAACGGGAGAATAAACAGAAAATAAAGATACAATGTTTAAAAAAAGGTCAATTAATAGACAGTAATTCAAGATTAATAACACCTGAACACACCATAGGTACTGGAAGCTTATAACAACCTTCATAAAAAAACATACAGACTTAATACTATTTTTTTGTTTTAAAAATCAAAGCTCACTAAACAGAAAAAACCTTATTATTGACCAATAACGGAGCGCTTACTCCTTCGCCACTCCCCCTTTCCTTCCCTTAAAAACGATTACCTAACCTAACCTGATCTATTTATAATATGCTTCGCCGCTCGTATGGCTAATGCTTGAATAGTAAGGCTCGGCGATTCTCCCCCACCGGAGCTAGGGAACACACTTGCATCAACAAGATAAAGATTAGCCCAGCGGTGACTCTGGCAAAAACGGTTAACCACCGAGCGTCCTCTATCATTACCCATTCGACATGTCCCAAAAACGTGAGTCGAACTGAATATGTCGTAGGAACTAAACTCCTCAAAAATCTCACCTCCACCCGCTGCACTAAGGACCTCTCTACATTTGTCTGACATAAACGCGATGCGATTAATGGCTTCCTCGTCTAGGTAACTACTAATAACTGGTAACGGCATTCCCGACTCATCTTTATCTATGGATAAGCTTACAAAAGATTTTTCATGGGGGAGGCTTTCACAAATACCCGACACCGACAAAACAGAGCCAAATAAGGCTCTCATTTTCTTTTTATGATCAAGCCCCCAACCGTCTACTACGCGTGTTGCATACGCGCGCGGGCCAAGCAAGTCAGACTCAGCAACCGATGTGCTAAATCGACATCCACCAATCACACCGGGGATAGCATCAGGGTCATTAAAATCCCAACAGATAGCGTCAACCGCGGTCCCTTTATAGCTACCCAGCGCTTGTGGATAAAAACAGCTACTCGTCCAAAGAAGCGTCTCCATAAAGTTTTTTCCGACTTGCCCAGACTCATTACATAACCCATCGGGCGATTGAGCACTCTTTGACGCAAGTAACAAACGTGGTGTCTCAATTGCACCGCCAGCAACCACTAATAAATCACACCGGAGGTGCATCTCTTTCCCTTCGTGTACCAACTGAACACCCGTGACTTTATCCTTATCTCCCGTTTCAATTCTTTTGACCGATACATTGGGCACAACCGTACAAAACCCGGTCGCTACAGCGTGTTTAATATAGGTAAGGTCAACAGTGCCTTTGTCCATCCGTGAACAACCTTTCAAACAACAACCACAATAATTACATGAAGGACGCCCATCCGTTGGTGTCGACAAAATCGCTAATGAATTATGTTCTAGATTAAGACCTAATT
This sequence comes from Neptuniibacter marinus, assembly GCF_001597725.1. Lineage (GTDB taxonomy): Bacteria > Pseudomonadota > Gammaproteobacteria > Pseudomonadales > Balneatricaceae > Neptuniibacter > Neptuniibacter marinus. Next base: position 29,424 of record NZ_LUTR01000013.1, on the reverse strand, counting down.
GATTAAAACCTCGACTCAAAATCTGGCTATGTGCACACAGCGGGTGGGCTTTTTGCGGAAATGGCGTACTGCGCCAACGCGATCGAGGTGGATGAGCAGAATTCCCGGCAACCCCCATCACCTCTTCAGCCTGCGCATAAAAGGGTTCCAGCTCCTCATAGGTCAAAGGCCAATCAGCTGCCACACCAAACCGGCTATGCATTTTCATGGCATGTGGATTCATTCGATGGGCTTCAGCACTATAATGCAGCGAACTCCCCCCTATCCCTTGAACACGATGATAACCAAAGGATATACGTTCATTACTGGTATTTAACAGTCCACGAAGGTGATTCCACGATCTCAGCCCTTTATACTGTTTTTTTAATGGTTGATGGGAGGCAAACTGAACAGCAGGGCTTTTATATTTAGCGGGAAAGCTATCCTCCCAGTGCTGAGTTGTTAATTTAAAATCCACCTCAGGCGCATAAGCAGGCCCAGCATCTAAAACTAAAACCTTTATATTTTCCTGTGCCAACGCCCAAGCCATCGCACCACCGCCAGCACCGGCCCCTACAATGACGACATCATAATCTTCGTGTAAAAAGCCCATTAGCCGATCTCTTGAAAATCAGGATAACCATAGGGCTGAGGAGGCGACTCGATCATGCCCTTCCAGCTTTCCGGTTGAGTGTAGTAAATAAATAGTGCATCATTTTTAATTCGACTAAAAAATAGTTGAACAATACTCGGCGCATCTGGTGTTGACGCTAGGTAGGTCACACGTTCCTGCTCCCTTGTACTAAGCGCCGCATAAGGCTTCATAAAATAGGTCACAGACTGCCGGTCCAACCACGCCAATCCTTGCTGCAATAAAACAATGTAGTTCTCAATTCGATACCCATGCGCAATAATTTTTGTATGGGTATTCAGTTCGCTCGCAGAGGGTGTCTCATCTTTAGGTATAAGAACATCAAGAAAAGCAGACAATGTTTCGCTATTCACCCCCACTTTATCTAATGAGGCTGAAGCCGTTCTAATTTGAAACACTAAAGGTGCGATCACTGCCGCTTCACACAAAAGCCCTAAGAACCTTCGCCTATACATAGCTCACTCTTGTAAAATTAATTTAAGAAGGGGAACATCCATGTAGGGAAGCCACCCTAAAAAGGACGCGTTAGCCAATGCAATACACCTCAACCTTAATAAAGTTAACCCTTATCCTAACACTGACGTTAACAGCCTGCTCCTACAATACCTATCCAACAGCAGAAACGTTAGCCGCCACTAAACACTGGGTGGCAGTAGATATAACAACATCACAATTCACGCTTCGGAGCTATCAACCCGCCGACAAAGTAAAATCTGACCTGTTAACCATCTATATAGAAGGTGATGGTTTCGCTTGGTCATCCCGAACAAAACCCTCATCAGATCCGACACCTAAAAATCCAGTTGCGCTGAAGCTAGCACTTGCCGCACATGAAAATGATAGCCTTTACCTAGCGAGACCCTGTCAATATATCCCAACACAACCTCATTGCAATAACCGCTACTGGACCTCAGCAAGGTACGCTGAAGAGGTTATTCAAGCAATGAGTCAAGCCATAGATAAAGCGGTTCAAAACGCTGAGGCTAAACACATCAACCTCATCGGTTTTTCAGGAGGTGGAACGGTGGCGACACTGATCGCACTCAGAAGGAATGATATCAATAAAGTTATCACCCTCTCAGCAAACCTCGACCATACAGAATGGTCTAATTACCATCATGTTTCACCTCTAGCAGACTCTCTGAACCCAGCCCATTACATCAAGCAGCTTTCACAGATCGAGCAACACCACTTTGTCGGTGCCAAGGATAAAAATACGCCGCCAATTTTATTACAAAAATTTCACGACAAGTTTCGCTATTTAAAACATAAGGTTTCTATCTATATCATCGATGGCGCTACACATAGCTGCTGCTGGGAAAAGCAGTGGGTAGAACGACTAGAAGCGGTAAAAACGACCACACATTAACACTCGTTATTAGAGCGATGGTGTGCTTGTGTTAGAGATAACTGGAAGTAAAGTCGCCCTTTCTGCGACGGTCTTAGAGTCTTACCATCCCTCTGAGAGGGTTGTAAAGTACACTAACCAACGCCCCATGTTTAACTGAAGATGGCCCTTCATGTTGAGGAATAGTGGGGCATTGGCTAGATGTTAAATGTCGCTAAACGCTCTAGCGTTTAGGTCGTGGCGGCTCAGGCAGTTCAGACTTACTTAATGTGTCATTACCATCCGTATCGAACTTGTCAAAACCATCTAAAAGAGGCCCCTTCAGTTCATCTTTGCTTAATTCACCATCGCCATTAATATCAAGCTCCTCAAAGGACGGTGGTGCCGGACGATCGCCCTTTGCATGCGCAGGTAAGATACTTGCTGACATAATAACCGTCGCTAACAAAAGTGCCGATTTTTTCATAACAAACCCTCTCTATCTTTTTTAGATAATCAAACATTAAAGAGTGCTATGCAACGCAACCGCCCCATATAAATCACTCAGGTTTAAACTCGATCTCAAACTACGTATCTGCGTAAAACGGCTACCCACATACGTTTAATCATTCGATTGTGCTAGCTGCTGGCCTAAACTCCTGACCACGTCCTACCACCTTAGTGTGCATCAATATCAACCACGACATACACCGCCTTACCATTCACCTTAGACGGCATAAAAAACTGTCCATTCAGCGTAAAATACTGCACACCGTTGACCTTTTTAGCGTAGGCCCCATCAGGAAGACTCTCTAAAACACTCCCCCGTTGATAGATTGCTGGCCCTGAAACCGCTAACTCAACCACTTGGTACTCACGCACCTCAGGCACCCAACGGTAAACAATATCGCCATGCCGGAAATAGTCCTTACCCCCTCGCTTAACAAGCACGGCCCCCTTGGGTAGGTGACGTAAACCTGGGGCTTTATCAACCACCACATAATGCTCACCCGCCTTACGGTAATAGACTCCATCGGATAACCAGTACTTAACCCCCTCCACCACCAAATGAGCGGCTGTAGCGGGCAGGAAATCAACAGGACCATGAGGTCGCTGATGATGAGCACCTGGCGCGGCATTAACAGCCCCAGCATTCGTGATCAAAATACTTACAACAACAAAGCCAAAAAATGCCTGTTTCATGCGCCTATCTCCTATTCGATTGACAACGCTATAGTGAAACAGAGGCAGGTAAACTTGGATTATGGAAAGGTAAAGTTAGGTAAAATCAAAACAGAGAGGTAAAGAGGTAATCCACACCCTCGCAGACACAGAGAAAGTAGGAATAAAACCGCTATTATAGGGTTAGTGAATCAACCGCCCACAACAACAGGATCTGTTGGCATGCTGGGCGATAGGCAGGTTAAGCCTTATGATGGTTAGGCCCTATATCATTAGAATAAAGAAAACAGCTAGGTCGTTAAGTAAGGCACACAGATACAAAAACGCCCCGCCAGCAAACCAAAGTTGCGGGCAGGGCGTTGGAATCTAGCACGGCTAACTAATCAGTCATTATGGCTGTTTAGTCGTACGTAGGTAAGGTAGTTTTATATCAACATCACCAAATTTTGCTTTCGCCTCGTCATCATTTAAAGACAACCCAACAATAACATCCTGCCCTACTTCCCAGTTAGCAGGCGTTGCGATCGGTGCTCCAGCGGTTGCTTGTAATGCATCCAACGCACGTAGAACCTCGGCAAAGTTACGGCCAACAGACATTGGGTAGGTCATCGACAGCTGCAGTTTTTTATCTGGGCTGAAGATAAATACTACACGTACACTAGCGGAGTCTGCGGCAGTGCGGCCATCTGGCAAGTAAGCATCGGCCGGTAGCATATCCAGTGCCTTGGCAACCGCCATATCCTCGTCAGCAATAATTGGGAATTTTGCTGGCGCGCCTGAATATTTCTCTATATCTGACTTCCATTCAACATGCTCATCAACACCGTCAACAGACAGGCCAATCACTTTAGTACCACGCTTTTCCCACTCAGCCGCCAGCTGCGCGACTGCACCGAATTCAGTGGTACAAACAGGTGTAAAGTCTTTCGGGTGACTGAACAGGATAGCCCAGCTATCACCGATAAAATCATGCAGTTTGAAGTCGCCTAGATCGGTTTTCAAATCGAGGTTAGGTACAATGTCATTGATTCGAAGTGCCATCTTTCATTTCTCCAGTTATCTTACTTTCGTTATCTTACTTTCGTTTTGGAAATTTAGTTTAGTGAGCATTGCTGCCCTTGCTTAATAACATAATACTATAAGCTTATAACCAAATAAAATTTATACTAACAATAGGCTTCATAGCAGAAATTTATGGCATGATTGCCATCTATCCTTACAACCTCTCATCAAACGAGGCTTTTAATCTTTATCACCGCTCTTCAACCGCTGCCAAGCAGCAAACGTACTGATAAATATCTCACCGCTCAGATGCTCCGGAAACTCAACCCGCTCCAAACGATCCATAACCGGCCCTTTAACTTCGGCCAAGTGCAATTTAATGCCGGTATCCTTCAGGCGCGCATTGATCGATTCCAAACTATCCAATGCTGAAGCATCGATCAGATTGACCGCCTGACAACTGATCACTAAATGCTGAAGTTCTGGGTTTTGGCTAACCAGCGCCTGTATCTGATCCTCCAAATAACGGGCGTTGGCAAAATAGAGACTCTCATCCACCCGAATAATCAACAGATTAGGACTAGTTTCTACTAAGTGTCGCTCTATATTACGAAAATGTTCGCTGTCAGCCACCCGTCCAACTACTGCGGTATGTGGACGACTTGTGCGATAAATATGTAGCGCTAGAGACAAACCAACCCCAGCGAGAATACCCGCTTCGACCCCTTGTAACAGGGTGATCACAACCGTTAGCAACATCGCCGAGAAATCAGCTTTAGAATAGCGCCAAGTATGCTTAATAGCATGAATATCAATGAGCGACAGTACCGCAATAATAATTGTCGCCGCCAACGTGGCAATCGGTAACGTCTGCAATAAGGGCGTAAACCAAAGAATAACCACTAAAATGCCCAAGGCAGTAAATGCCCCAGCCGCAGGGGTTCGCGCACCCGCATCAAAATTTACCACCGAGCGAGAAAAACCACCCGTTACCGGCATACCCGTGCTGACCGCAGCGCCAAGATTGGCACAACCAAGGCCGATTAACTCCTGATCTGGATCGATACGTTCACGACGCTTTGCCGCCAACGTCTGCCCCACTGACACCGACTCGACAAAACCAACAATACTGATCAGCAAAGCACCAACCCACAGTTGCTGCCAAAGGCCGACATCCGTAGACGGCATCGCTAAAGGCGGTAAGCCTGCAGGCACTTCACCGACAACGGCAACCCCCAGCTCGACTAAACCAAACTGAGCGGCTATCCAAGTCGTTACCACAACCGCCAAAATGGGGGCCAAGCGGCCTACACTACCAGTGATTGATCGACTGAAACCCAACCGAGCCAGAAGCTTACCCAGCCAGCGTCTAGTTGCATAAAGAAAGAGTAAAGTTCCACTACCCATCAACAGCGTTGCCAAATTCAATTGTGGCAACGCTTGAATCAAAGCCATCAGCAGTTCAGGCAGATTGTGGCCACTCACCGAAACGCCCAATATATGTTTGAGCTGGCTAAGAGAGATAATCACCGCAGAAGCCGTGATAAAACCAGAAATAACCGGATGACTTAGAAAGTTGGCCAAAAAACCCAGACGAAATAGCCCCATCAGCGTCAGCATAATACCGGAGATAAATGTAAGCAGGATAACGGTTGCTAGATAAGCCTCACCGTCGGGAGAAACAATATTACCGGCCGTGGTCACCGTCATCAGCGCAATTACCGCAACAGGGCCAACCGATAACGCACTACTTGTGCCCAACACCGCATAAATCAATAACGGGGCGATACTGGCATAAAGCCCTACTTCAGGTGGCAATCCCGCCAGCATGGCATAAGCCAATGACTGAGGGACAAGCATCACGGTTACAATCACAGCCGCCATCAGATCCTGATTAAAAATCGCCAAGCGGTAATTTGGCAACCATGTCAAAATCGGGAGATATTTTTTAATATTCACTGCCCACCTATTCCCTTAACGCCCTATTCTCTTAACCTCTAACGCACTTTACTCCCTATTCAAGGCCTAGTCTCAGAGGTCAGCATTGAATAAAGCTATCCTTCTCTGCATGTAAATCATGACCCGCAGCATGGGCGGCCTTCAACAACTGCCCTAAATCACAGCTTTCCTGCTGCACTTGATTGTGAACCCAAAGAGATACCGCGCGGCGACCACTGCGGCAAAAACCCAAAATAGGCGTCGGCAACCTATCAATTGCGGCACCAAAGGCCTCAATCGCTTCCGTTGTATACTCACCCGGTGTCACAGGAATCTCGACCCATTCAATTCCCGCCGCTTCTGCTGCTTGGCGTAGCAGGGAGTCGTCGATATGGTCGTCCGCTTCACCTGGCTGGCGATGACAGATAATCGCGCGAAAGCCAAGGGTTTTCAGCTCTTCAATATCACTGGGATAGATCGCATGGCTGATAGAAAAGCCCGGTTCAAGTTCTTTAATATCCATAAATTCCTCGGTCTTATTTAAATAGGTTGATCGGTACTTTTAGGTACACTTGGCCATTGTCTTCTGCTGGCGGCATCTCACCCGCTCGCATATTGACCTGAACCGATGGCAGAATTAGCCTAGGCATTTCCAACGTATCATCACGCTCAGTGCGCATACGTACAAACTCATCTTCCATAATACCTTCATGGACGTGCACGTTGTGCTGACGCTGTTCCAAAACACTAGTTTCATGGCAATACTCGTCTCTATTCGGCGCCTTATAATCATGGCAAAGAAAGATTCGAGTTTCATTGGGTAAGCTGAGCACCTTCTTGATCGAACGAAACAAGGTACGTGCATCACCACCGGGAAAATCACAACGAGCCGTTCCATAATCAGGCATAAACAACGTATCACCCACAAACGCAGCATTACCGATCACATAAGTTAAACAGGCTGGAGTATGCCCTGGCGTATGCAACACATAGCCTTCAAGGTTGCCAATATTAAAACGATCACCTTCCTCAAACAGATGATCAAACTGACTACCATCATGGACAAATTCACTACCGGCATTAAATGCTTTGCCAAAAGTGTCCTGCACCACTGTAATGAAAGCACCAATACCTGTCTTACCACCTAAGGCTTGATGTAAATAAGGTGCTGCCGACAGATGATCAGCATGAACATGAGTTTCCAAAATCCACTCAACCGACAGATCGTTATCACGTACATAAGCAATGATCTCATCCGCCGAGCGCACATCGGTAGAACCACTGGCATAATCAAAATCCAACACCGAATCAATAATGGCACAAGCATTAGAGTCAGGGTCCCGTACTACATAACTAAAAGTATTCGTTGGCTCATCAAAAAAGGCTTTCACCTGAGGCACACACGGAGAAGTTTGGACTTCACTCATGGTATATCTCCTGCTTATAAATATTAGACGCATCTAATGTTAAATAAAATTGCATCGCTTGTCTTCTTCATGCCGTTTAAATTTAACTATGACCTTAATAGCCACAGTGTATTTACTCCATTAACGCAATCTCAACAGGTTTGTGTAGCAACAAACGATGACTCAAACGTAGTAATGCCCCTAGCGTTAAAAACTGAACCACCGCAAGCCCTGCAATCCCCAACCAGTAAACCACGCCAAACGCAGTGACTATACCCCCTTGTACCCATACCAAGTGCCACCAGAACATGCCCATCACAAACAGAGCTACACCGGGACAGATCAGGCCAAAACTAACGGGATTACGCTGATCACCTATAAGATGATCAGTCAAATAACCATTAAGCTGCATCACACGATACCCCAGCAGCATAATGCCCAGCTGCAACATAAAAATGGCTGTCAAAACAACAAACAACCTGCCCTGCTCAACAGGGGTTGCAAAGTGATGACTCAAGCCATGTTGCATCCTCACCCATTCAATCCCAAGCAACGTCATAATCGGGATCAGCATCCAAATACTAGGCGTAGCCTGTTTTTGTAAACCATACTGCAACATCGCTTGCAGGCCCGATATTAAAATCAATACACCGGAGACCACGGCAATTACCAAAAACAGAATCGATAAGGTTGCTGCCAACGCCGCCACAAATGCTAAGTGCGACATAGCCGCCGGTGCGGCAAAACCAACAGACAACATGGAAAAGGTGAAAACAGCCATCAATGGAGAGAGATGATTGTGTTCTTCATGGCGATACCCACCGCTAACAAGCATCCGGCTCAAATAACGGCCATAGAGTTTGAGTGACCAAACGCCTATAGCAGTAAACGCCAACAAAGCGAAAGGAAAAAGGTATTCCACAATAGACCATAAACCGGGCACACAGAGCGCACCTAGTGCAAAACAAACATTAACAGTCATCGCAAATGTCAGCGGCTGGGCCATCAACTGCACTTCGCTGGGAGAACCCAATAATCGCTGGTAGGCTTCTGTACTGCGTGCCGCACTATATTCACGAATATTCCAGATCAGCAGCGTAAAGTGCAACAAAGCCAGCAACAACATAAAAAGGGTCGCAAAAATAGCCAGCGGGCGGACTCCAGTAGATAATGGCGTAGTACCAGTCAGTAAGGCCGATAGATGCTGCCAAGTCGGCATAGGAAAACCCTGATGAGGTACCAACCACATCAGGTACATAAAAAATGAGATAGAAAGTCCACCAGCACCCAGTGCTGCCAACCAATAGCTGGGATGCCAAGGCTGCTCAGGGTCTCGTCTTAACATCAGTAATCTCCTTATCTTTGATAATTATAAAGTGAAGGATTGCACTCGACTAACAAGCTTAGAACTAAATCATATTCTCAGCAAAAGCAGACTGAAAAGTTACAACCCTATTGTAATAACCTATTTTATATTAGAAAATACTAATATTAAATAGGTTATTACATGATATTTGCCTTAATACCAGCAGATAGCGGTAACCCTACCGATTTAGTTTTTAAAAGAGAGGACATCCGATGAAGAAATATCTAACCCCGCTATTCCTCAGTGCAATCATGTCTCTGCCACTGAGTAGCGCTCAGGCAAGCGATATTAGCGGTATCAGCCCCAAAGCCACCTATGAACTGTTACAACAAAAACCGGATGAGGTGCTGTTTATTGATGTGCGTGACCCGATTGAAATCATGTTTATTGGCTTTACCGATGAGGTGGATCTAAATATCCCCTACCTAATGGTAGATCGTAGCCAATGGGATGCTAAGAAAAACCGCTTTCGCCTTTACCAAAATCCAGATTTCGCCACTCAGGTTGAACAAGCCCTGCTTGAACGCGGCTTAGACAAACAAGCGACCGTTATCACTATGTGTCGCTCTGGTAGTGAACGAGGCCTACCAAGCGCAGAATTTCTACGCAAACACGGTTTCCCTAATGCAACCTATATGATTAACGGCTTCCAAGGTGACAGCGCTAAAGCAGGCGAAAAAACCGGCTTCCGTATCCAAAACGGCTGGCAGAACTCTGGCCTACCTTGGGGTAGCAAGCCAAACCCAGAAAAAATCTACCGCATAGATCGCTAATTTAGAATAAAAAAGGCGCAGGAAATACCTGCGCCCATAGCCACATAATTATTTTAAATTTAGTAACTTACACTTTTAATCAGCAAAACTAAGGGTAAAAGCAACCTAAACCACCTTTGCATACATAACCTATATCAAATCGTCAAACACCCTAATTGAAGGCTAGTATCAAATGATCATACTTAAAAAGCTGTAGCAGTTCTCGCACTTAGCTAATGTACTTTTCCTTACCACTGAACACATATTTTTCCAAAGTGAGCGCCAGACAACTGATATTCAAATGCTTCTTTAAGATTCTCATATTTAAAAACACGATCAACGACTGGACGTATAGAGCTACCTTCCAGTGCCTTTATATAATCAGCCTGTTGCTGCCTGCTACCCACAAGTAATCCCTGAAGCTTCACTTGTTTGAACATCAATTGAGCTGTTGGGAATACCCCCTCAAAACCTGTCAACACACCTATTAAGGAAATATTACCGCCGACCTTAACAGCGGCCGTTGATTGCTCAAGTGTGCCAGGCCCACCTAATTCAATCACATGATCTACACCATTACCTTGAGTCAGCTCCAAAACTTTTTCCGACCAATTAGGGTTCTTTGCATAGTTAATGACATGGTCAGCACCCAGCTCCTTAGCTTTCATCAACTTTTCATCTGATGATGATGTAATAAATACTTCAGCGCCATGCATTTTAGCTATCTGTATAGCCGCTAATGAAACACCACCTGTACCCAAAGTCAGTACTTTATCCCCAGCCTTAATCCCACAATCGGCAACTAAAGCTCTCCAAGCCGTTAAGCCTGCAGTAGTGATAGTCGCTGCTTCAGCATGACTCCACCCCTTAGGTGCATGGGTAAAAGCAGACTCTGAACGAGTGATATATTCAATGGCAAAGCCATCAACACCATCGCCTGGAGTTTGGCTAAAGCCTCCTGCGCTAGAAGGCACAGCGCCCTCACGCCATTGTGGAAAAAAAGTAGATACGACATTATCACCAACGCTAAACTCGCTGACCCCTGGCCCAATGGCTTCCACTACGCCAGCCCCATCGGAAAGTAAAACCCGACCATCAGCGGTAGGAAGCTGACCCGCAGCAACTAGATAGTCATGAAAATTAAGAGAGCCCGCATAAATTTTAACTCGGATTTCTCCATATTCTGGCTGAGGTGCATCTTCTACAGCATCTAAATAAATACCATCGGTACCGTCTTGCTGCTTTATTTTTATTGCTTTCATTTTAAAAACCTTCATTTAAAAAGAGTTGACCAATACCTAAAAAAGATAAAACGCTGTAGATATTAGCAAACCTGGATTGACGTCATAATTTTAATAAAGCAAGCCAATACTCAAAAAGGGCTGGCTCGCACTTGTACCGTTATAAGCGGACCAAGGCCATAAAGTAGTCTAGGCCATATCATCCTTCGCTTCTATTAAAAAGTGCTTACTTATAGACCCCTCTGTTCGGGCTTGAAGTAAAGGTGCATAATCAGGATCTTCCATAAAAGACTGTGCAGCCTCTTTAGACGGCCACTCTAAAATAATTCGAAGAGCTGCAAAATCTTCATGACCTTCAACCTGTTCATGACTAACCGTTCTAGTAAGATACTTTCCACCATACTTTGCTAAAATCGGTCCTGACTTTTCAAGATACGTAGGAATCCAATCTTCACTTGTTGGTGTTACCTCTATCACAGAGTAATAAGCCATTTCTTCTTCTCCAGTATGGTTTTAGTTTTAGGACTAGAAGATCAAATTTTAGTTGTATCGACGACAAGCTCCGCTGATCGTTTTTTTAAGTTTCATGCCAAAAACCCTCGTTTAAACACAGACTTAAATTAGACTGAAAAACAGTATAGTTACGTGCTTAATCTAAATAAATTACCCTATATCGGATTTCATAATTCGTAATATGAATATAATTTAAGTGAAAAGCGCACCAAAAATATGCAAATAGGCGATAAACCTGATGCATATTCCTGATAATGAGAAGAAAGAGGAAAAAGAAGCAACAACGTTTTAGGCATATGACTATATGATGCGGTCCTCTCAAACACACCATGTCCACTTGGATTGGGTTCTATACTCGGTGGTAATTAACTCAGTACAGACCAATAAAAGCATGTATTAACGTACTCTACTTAATAAACAGGTATCCATACCAAGCGCCTGAAAAGCTCAATTTTGTCGAGGCCGCCTTCCCTGTAAAAAATGAACAAGCACATCAGGCAGCGTCTAGCGTTCAAGCCCTTCATTTCATGTCAGAAAGGCTGACTTGTAAATCAGTCTCTCTGGCAAGCTTTAGATTTCTACAACAACTTTACCAATCGCTTAACCACTCGTTAAGTAAGCATAGACGCTGCCCACATCGGCAAAACTAAAACGTTGCTCATCAACTAAGGCTATAGAGCACCGGCATCAACAATCCCCAATACCGCAGGTAGGTCCGGAGACAAAGGCAGATCCTCGCCTAGCTGTTTATCAAGATATCAACCGTATTGACACAGGTAGAGCAATACGAATCAGAACCTGATCGGCATTAACTGAAGGTTTAGGCATCTCTGTTGAAATGAATACAGGGTTATCTCCGTACTCTTTAGAATCATTGCTTTCATTTGGTTTTCCAATGAAGGTGTTAAGTTATGCCCTAACGATATACTTCGCAGAAAATACATAAACAACAAAAAACTGAGATTAGTTTTTAGATTTTAGGTTTTATATATAATTAAATTTTAGCGCCCCCTACTTATTCCCCCAAACATCCACCCCCCCCAGCTTTTCCAAAAGGAAATCAATAAAGACCCTCACTTTAGACGTCAACATATTCGACTTGGGATATACCAGCCAGATAGCGGACAGATCTTCTACCTCATACTCCGGCAATACACGCACTAACGTCCCCTCCTGAATATCGCGATACACGCTCCACAATGAGTTCATTGAAATTCCAACACCCGATTGGGTCGCTATTCGCATACTGGCTCCGTCATCGCAGATCACACGCGCCCCCGCACCTTTTGGTGGAAAAAACCCTTTGGGTTTATCTCCTTCAGACACCAGAGATCTAGCAGGGCCATCCATAAAAACCAACATCTGATGCGATATCAAATCTTCTAACGTTTCAGGCACGCCATTGCGAGACAGGTATTCAGGGGAAGCACAGAGAATTCTCTTATCATCAGCCAATTTCCGTGCCCGTAAGTTACTATCCTCAATGGCATAGTTTCGTAGGGCAAGATCAAACCCGCCCTCTATAAGGTTTATCTGAGTATCAGACAGTTTTAACTCCAAATTAACCTCAGGGTATCTCGCAAGAAATTCAGGCAAGATCGGGGCAATATAAAGTTGGGCAAATGTACTGGATGCGGCAAAACGCAGCGTTCCTTTTATTTCAGAACTACCATGACCCAATGCTGCGCGAGCCGCGTCCTCTTGAGCAAGGATCTCCCTCGCAAAAGGCAGAAATTCTGCGCCCTCAATCGATAACGATACCTTCCGAGTCGAACGGTGTAACAAATCCGCCCCCATCTGGTTTTCTAACTTTGCTAATCGGGCGCTAGCGACAGCCGGAGCCAGGCCAAGCACTCGTCCAGCAGCACTGATATTTAACATATCCGCTGCCATAACAAAAAGCCTTATTCCTTCGGTATCCATTCTTATATCCGTCATACGAAAAGGGCTATCTATATGACTGCCTTTACCCTCCCCATGCAAGTAAAACTTAAAAGATTATATTCATAATCCGAATTCTCAACTAAATAACCCCCCATTTAATACACTTATGAGTTGCAATATAGTTCAACTCATCGAGTGAAAACTCTCAGTAATTCTGGGGCACAACTTATGTTTAGCACTGCGACAGTTAACTACCATGTCAAATCTCCCTATTCACAAGCATTTTATTTTGATACGAATGGTGACGTAGGTAAGCTTGTATCGCCTGAGCTACTCTCATCTCAAGTCCAAGTACAAGATATAAGACGTGGCGATCTAACGGTCAACTTCGAAGATAACGGTATTACTTTTGAAAGCCATACCAGCCAAATAGTAAGCTTTTCTAAAACAACCGGTTGGCAAGAAACCTATAACAATGAATTAACAACGCTATTGTCAGAGAAAATTGGCGCAACAGAAGTCATCATTTTTGACCATACAGTGCGAAGAGATAGCAAAAATGCAATCCGACGGCCCGCTCGGAATGTACACAACGATTATAGCCCCGAAGGGGCCAAGCAACGTTTAGTGGATCTTGTAGGTACTAAACGTGCGGTTGAAATATCTAAAGGCCATTATGCTTTTGTGAACCTATGGCGACCTATTGAAGGCCCAATAAAAACTGCACCCTTAGGTTTTATTCATCCTGACTCAGTCAGCCCTGATGACTGGCTGGAAATTGCATTGGTTTACCCAGATAGACAAGGCCACATACTCGGCGTCACCGCCAATCATCAACATCATTGGTTTTATATGTCTCAGATGACGCCACAGGATATCGTCATCTTCAATGTTTATGATAACCAGGGAAAACCCTGTTTAGCTCACGGAGCCATGGATTTAGGTAACGAGGCAGGGACAACTCAACCGAGAATAAGCCTTGAAACCCGTACATTAATTCTTTTCTAATCAGGGAACTCCGCTGAAATGAACTCCGAACAGCGCATTGAATTTAAGCCTATAAATTCGGGTTATAACCGTGTCTTTAAACTTGGAAAACTATCCCTTGGGTTAGTGGTTCCAATTGAAAATTACGACAATGCCTCGATACCATCCATGCAACGCCATATAGAACGCGTGCAGCGTGCAGAAAAACTAGGGTTTTCAGCTGTTTGGTTACGAGATATTCCCTTTAATGTCCCCTCTTTTGGCGATGCAGGTCAACTTTATGACCCTTTCGTTTATCTTGGCGCACTTGCCCTACAAACCCGTCAGATAGCATTAGGGGTTTCAAGCGTTATTTTGCCCCTTCGTCACCCCTCCCATATTGCAAAATCAGCAGCCACAGCAGACCAATTATCACAAGGACGATTAATCCTAGGAATTGCATCTGGAGACCGACCTGAAGAATATCCTGCACACAATATAATTTTTGAAAATAGAGGGGAGCGTTTTAGGGAAAGTTACGAATATATACGGGCAATGGCAACGACCTTCCCAACGATCAATAATAGTTTTGGTCATCTACATGGAAAGTTAGAGATGTTTCCTAAACCTGTTTCCGATCAAATACCCATGTTGGTTACAGGTATTAGCCAGCAGTCTGAAGACTGGATTGCAAAAAACACCAACGGCTGGATAACCTACCCTAAAGCTGAAAATATACAAAGACAACTCATTGAGAAATATAGATCACTAAGTCGAGCTGCAAGCCTAATGGAGAAACCCGTTATGGAACCGCTCTACATAGATTTGCTGCCTGACGACAACGCCTCTCCCACCCCCATACATTTAGGGCTGAGACTTGGAATTAAACACTTACGCAACTACCTAAAAATCAGACGCAATATTGGTGTTAATCATATAGCACTCAATCTTCGCTTTAACCGCTCAGACCCTGAAACAACCATTAAGAAACTCGCTAACGAATTACTACCCGACGTATAAACCTAGGAAATTGACATGAAAAAAACAATATTAATCACCGGTTCTACCGATGGTATCGGTCTGGAAACAGCAAAATTATTAGCTCGAAAAGGCCATAATATACTGATACATGGCCGCAACAAAACCAAGCTAAATAAGGCTTATGAACACCTTATACCCTTAACAACATCAGAAAAGCTTAAAGCCTATCAAGCCGACCTTTCTAATATGCCTAACGTAATGCAGCTCGCTAAGACGATCACAGACAACCATTCTACAATCGATGTGCTAATTAATAATGCAGGTATCTATACCACTCCTTCACCACAAACAGATCAAGGGCTTGATGTGCGTTTTGCCGTCAACACTCTGGCTCCTTATTTATTAACTAAGCAGATAGCCCCTCTCATGCCTGAAACGGGCCGCGTGCTTAATCTTTCATCTGCGGCACAAGCCCCCGTGGTTCTCGATGCACTTAGAGGAAGCATCAAAATCGATAATGCAAATCAGGCCTATGCCCAAAGTAAACTCGCCATAACCATGTGGTCTTTCTACCTAGCCCAAGAGCACCCTTCCAATTGGCCTTCGATTATTGCAATTAACCCCGGATCACTACTGGCGAGCAAAATGGTTAAAAATGCTTACGGCATAGAGGGAAAAAGCCTCTCAATTGGCGCAAAAGTATTGGTCAAAGCCGCAGTAGATAAGGATTTTGCAAATGCTTCGGGTACGTATTTCGATAACGACAGCAACACATTTTCTGCCCCACACAACGATGCACTTAATTCAGAAAAAAACAAAGCATTAGTTCAAACGATCGAAACCCTTCTGAAAAAGTTGGTCTAGTGTATCCCTATCCACTATTCGCCATATAGCTAAGGTGTGAATATAAAGTTTCTTACTACTCAAAAGGGGCTGTGCAACGTCAGGTTCACCAAACACATGATAAGGCTAGAACGAGGGCTATTGATTTATACTCCCAACATGCCCCCGTTTTCGCTCGACGGAGCGGGTAGATCTTTGAATGAGACTAAGTAGATATAGAGCCTTAAAATAGGCCCAACTCCAGTTTGACCTGATCTAACCAGCCAGTAAGACGCTCTGTTGTTTGCTCCCGTTGCCAGTCTTCATCTAGCGCGAGGCCGATAAAGTGCTTTTTATCTTGTGTGAGGGCTTTTGATTCTTCAAATTCGTAGCCATCGATAGGCCAGTGGCCTACGATTTCAGCCCCCTATTGACAATTTTATCGTGTAGCATACCCATAGCATCAACAAACCACTCTGGGTAACCGTATTGATCACCTAAACCAATAAAGGCTGCTTGCTTACCTTCAAAATTAAGCTGGTCCACTTCTTCCCAAACATCTAGCCAGTCTTCTTGAACTTCACCGTAATCCCAAGTGGGAATAGCAAAGATCAAAAGATCATAATGGCTGGCCGAATCGAGTGTTGTGTCCGCCACATCGAATAGATCAATATCGGAAATATCCCATTCCGCTTTTACTTTATCGGCTATATCGCCTGTGTTACCTGTGGTTGTTCCATAGAAGAGTGCAGTTTTCACGAAAGTAGGTCTCTAAATCTAGTTTGAGGCTTTTGCTCGCTAAATAGCTTGCGTTCGACTTTTAAAATACCATAAATTTAATTGATAATCATTATCGTTATTATTTAGTTGTAGATATAGCTAATTTATCACTCGTAATTAACGAATACGATATGGGAGTGATCATTAAGCACCGGAACCAGATATAGAGAATATTGTTATCTATGACTCTGTTATCCATACTGGGGGGACAATACAAAAAACACTCAGTGGAATACCAAAAGACCACCAATCTCGTATATTGATTTTTTATACTGAAATAAACGAAGGCGCGCTAAAGATGATTAAGGATTTAAGTCAAAGGGCTGAATTCTACTGCCTTCGTATCTCTAGCCGTAAAAATAAGCCCTCAGGATGTGTTGATATGGGAGCCAAGTTGTATGGCACACTTTCTTCGTATTCTGTACGAAAAAAAATACACCTCTTTCCCTCGCCTATTTATGATCAGAGATAACGACTAAAATAGACCATCGCAGGTTAAGAGTGATTAACGTGCGATGTGGAAAGCCTTCACATATTTTTCCATTCTACCCCCACCCCCGATTTCTCTTAAAATTCTCCGCCTGCTCCAAGATCTTTTTATAAACATCATCGTTGGCCACCGGTGGATAACCATATTTGGCCAGTAGTAAGATTAACTTCACTTCTAGCTCGGCTTTGATATCTTCCCGTTGGTTCCATGCGGGGAAGCTGGCGACGCTATCGACCTCCTCCTTGGCATGCTTAGCCAATTCAATCATCTTATCTTCAGGGTAGGTGAAGTCATACTTAATCGACAGGGATTTTAAGATGTCGTAAAACGCTTTCGATTCTATTGGGTAAGGGCGAGCCTTAAAAAAAAGCTGTATCTAATAGTGAACCTAATAGGGCTAGATTCTGGCAGAAATTAACCCTTATGTCGCCCTGTGCTAAAGCAAACAAACATACGCCATATAAAATTGACTAGATCTCTGCCGTAACGGCCTTATATCTTAACAATAAAATTCTTTTAAAACTGTTATTTCATGAAAAGGTAAACGGTCTCAACCGCCAGTAAACGGTGCTGTTCAGGGCAGAAAATATGGTTAACGTTCCAGCCAGAGCGACCCTAGTCATCCTTATATTTCAACTCATTATTATCAATCATTCGCCTACACATAGAGCAATAAGCGCTTAACTTTCCCCGATGCGAGTTTGGTGTTGGTTTTATTAGCCAACAATTGATCTAACAGATCAGCAACCGGCTGACTGTCATAGTCGATACTTATCATTTCTTGAGTTCCTGCCATTGGTTTTTTTATTCTATAATCAATTTAAAGCATGGAGCGATGCAGAGGAAGGCCCCCGTGGGCTATCCAATGACTCTGTACGCGGTGTATGTGGCGGGGCTATTACACCGCATGCCTTATCTCTCTTCTGTACATCAGTACACCTTCACGTAGGCGCTTGCGTCGGTTCCGGTATTTACGCCTGCCATATCAATTGAGTGAAATGGGTAGATGGCATCCCGTAGGTGCAGGCGGACAGGAGGGACGGGCACCCCTTAAAAGAGAAATATGCTTATCTTCTTTCACCAATATAAGACAGCATTTCAATCTATAGTTAAATGTGGTGCTGCTCTGAAAGCTCGCAAGAAAGCCCCTTTAGAGGGACTTTAAATTATTGACCACTTCTAAAAAGGTCATTAAGCAATGGCTTGCAGTCCTTTTTTTTCTGCGATAGCAAGCAATTTAGCCGTATCGCCAGATGGTTTTGAGGAGCCTTGTTCCCACCGCTGCACAGCTTTGACTGTAACGCACAGATAAGCCGCCAGTACAGACTGGCTAACATGATTTTTCTCCCTGACCTCTTTGATTCGTTCTGGCGTGTAGGTTGGGACAGGTGTCAAACATAACGCATCAAAATTGCGCATAGTAATCTCATTAACAGCTCCACATTCATGCAGAGCAGTCACATCTTCGTGTATAGCGTTAAGAATATCACTCATGACTGTTATTCCTTAATATTCTTTTTTATTTCAATTAATGCGCCGGACTCTAAAGCCGCTTTCAGCTTTTGGGCATTCAGCTCAAAATATATTTTGGCCATTTCCTTTAAGGCAGCTTTTTCTTGCCTAGTAATATTATCTTTTTCACCTTTAGGAAAACCATAAAGAAAAAAGCTCTCTCGCCTTTTTTAAACCCTATAATTGTGCGCAGACTTCCACTCTTACCCTGACCGTTAATGCCAATACGCTTTTTAAAAGTGGAGCCACCTAAGTCGGCATCGATGAGCCCTTGTTCTATTTCTGTGATGGCTCTTACGATTTTCTCATCAACCAAACCAACATCATTAGACCATTTGCCAAATTTTTTCGTTAAAAAAATCCGTGTCACTCAAATCTTCCTTCCATTGGAGTTTAGGAGGTTATCCCTAATAAAAGCTAAGGCCTAAAAAGAAGAGTATTCGCGCACGAGGTAACTTTATGCTTGGCGTCATTAGAGTGAGGAAAAGAGATGTACGTCTTAACTGACTTCTGGACGATATAAGATGCTTTAAACGTTTTGGAAATGAAGAATATGGTGGGCCTAGCTCTATCGATTAAGAACCCTAACCAACTGTATTAATTGGATAATAAATAAATAACATATAGACAATGCCCCCTTAAATGCCCCCAAATTACTTTTCTGAATCAGCAATAGCATATTCAAAAAAAGAACCGCAAGAGGCTCGTAAAGGCTAAAGAAAGACGAATATTGGATTAGATTATACTTTTTTATGAATATATTTTATTAACTTGGTCAAAACTGTAGCTGTTTTAAATCGACACTTCCAAGACAATAACAGACCAGTACCAAGACAAACAAACCATAGAAAATATGCCCAGTTTCTAGCTGTAGAGTAACGAGTAAACTCTTTAGCAATCTGCCTCAAAATATCAAAAGCCGCTGTATCTTTGATACTCTGCGCAAAAAGCCCATAACGTGAAAAATTACCATCATTTATGTAGAGGATGGCTAAAGTAACTGCTAACCCAATACAAATAGCTGCATATCTAACTATTTTTTCGCTCATAAACCCTTCTATTGGCTAAATATCTATAAGTAAAAAGCTCCCCCTATCTATGAAGTACGTAACTTATCGAATAATCAGTAGTTTTAACCACTTCAACGGATACCCCTTCAAGTTCTAATATTTTGTCTTCAGGGTTAAATATAAATTCAACTGTATTTGGCGGTAATTGAGTAACCGTTGCCGAAGGCTTTTCATAGTGCGATATAACAGTTCTTGTATTAGCAGTACCATATGCTGAATTGCCGTAAACTGAAGCGTTTGCTGTTGTATTTGAATTTACCGTAGTAGTACTTGTACCGTACCTACTCATTGTTGTTTCATTAGATTCAATATCGATGTCTATTAGCCTAAAAATGATGTGACCTTCAGGCGTTAACCCCATGAATCTAAGTTCGGTATATCCTGCATTCAGCCTACCGCCAAACAGATCGGCTTTACCAAAAGCATTTGGTAAATCTTTTTCCTTGTTAACCCTATATAACTCACCACCAATAGAGGCAGTTTGCAAAATACCAGCTGTCTTTGAGTATGACTCGTATGTCTGAATAGAGGCGCCACAAGCTGTTAGAAAAAACAAGACTGAAATGACAAGTATGATTTTCATGCATATCCCTTATTGCAATTGAGAATTCCTTATAGCCAAACCTAAAAGGACAGGCTTTTACATGTAGAACTAATTAAGGTAAATCTACCAACGTTTCAATAGGAGAACAACTGCAGATAGTTAGCGGCTTAAACCAAATCACCCCGTTTAGTTATTTGATAATTAATAGCATAGTCTAGCTGTTCATAGCGTGCATAAAGCCGCTCAAAGGTCTTCCAATGCATCCCTTTCTTTTTACCCCAACCCTCACCATATTCAAAATACTCAAAAATTCGCTCGCCTAACTTGTCTTTTTGCTCAACTAAGTTATCCATATAACCACTATTTTGTGAACTATAGGGAAGCTGATAACAGTGCCGACATAAAAATAGTTTTCCTACTCCATACAGCAGCCCTACTCGCTTACTACAATTAGGACAGAGGAACCAAAGCCGTTCACCTCCAAAATGGCAGACTGTACGATCAAAAGGGATATACTGCTCTACTGACTGCCAATCATCACCTCTATTGCGATGCCTGAAACTAAGCTGTAGATAATCTGTATAACAGGTATAGCGAATGCTTCCACTTGGCTCACCTCTTACCGACCAATTCAAACTGCCCGTTGTGTTTGGTTTGAGTAACCCCTGTTTTTTCATAAAGCGAATATCAATCCTCTTTACTTGATCGGTCGTTGTTTTCTTATCCCACCGATACCAATTACCGCTGCCGACACCACCCATAAAGTCACCTTTTTTAACCTAAATCATTTGGAAAATTGATGGTTTAATCATTCCCACCAGCTTGATTATATTTTCGGTTTTATACGGCTCGTTGAATAATCATTAGCAGTGTTAGAACCATTACCCTTAGTAGCTACTTTTGCTAGATATGAAACGCGCAAGAATACGTCCTGATAACGTGCGTCATCGCCTCGCTTTAATAAGTAATAACAGTTTTTAGGAGTGTAAACAGAGCCATACTCCCACCCTTGCCAATAGTGCTCAATTTGTTGAATTAGTCTAAGAGGGTGTCGGTTCTTATTGCCATCAACAATAAATACACAATGGTAATGAGGTAAATGGCTCTTATCCTGCTCCCTACACCAGATATAGCCAAGGCGCTTATGACCTTTTCTATTTAGCCAGCTTCTAAGCCTATGAATGAAAGAAGAAATTAGCTCGCTATTTTCAGACGTTTCAAAGACATGAAAATCTAATCGAAAGATTAAAAGCTTACAGTGATAAGTAAGCATCGCGTCAATTTGACCAACGGACTTATCCAAAATAGGCAGGTAGAATCCCTTACCCTGCTTACTTTTTGGTAAATTGAAGCTACGATTCTTTAGCACTACATGTTCAGCCCTAACAACAACCCTAGACATTAGAAAAACAGCTGTCAGACTCATCCCTTTTCCGACCTTTCCGAACACTAATGAAAGTAATATTTCTTTTATATATATTATGAATTACCGAGCAATCAATATGAGGATAGATTGCTCCCAACATGCTTAATATATGAGGGTGCACCGAAAATAGAAGTATAAAATCGCAGTACAATTTCAGAAGTTTATTACCTTTACAGATAGTCATATTTTCAGACCTCCGTAGCAAGTAACTTTAGGTTTTCAATACGCGGGCTTTGGTAATATTCGTCACCAACCTGCTTGCCTTGATTATGCAGGATTGCATCTTTGGCATGCCAATCAGAAGAAGCTTCAACCTCAACGACAACCACTCGCTTAATTATTATTTCGGCGCGATAAGTATTCATAACCCCCCCTCACCATTTGAGAGCTTATCTAGTAACGCCTCAATATCTTCTACTCGCCATGCAGTAGTACGGGGGCTTAACTTAACCCCCTTGGGATACCGCCCTTTCGCTATTCCTGCCCACCAACTACTTTTCCCAATAGGGATAATTTCAAGAACTTGATTTATTCGATAATAACCCCGTAAACGAGTATTCATACTATGCTCCTAAGACTGATCTGGAGCTATTAATTCTTCCTGATATTCATACTAAAAAAAATTTAGTTATCGTACGAAAAATATAATTCCCGTACGAAGTAGTTATTTATTTTTTATTCTTTCTTCTTTCTTCTTCCTGGTCTTGTTGAATAATCAGGAGCAACAGACCTTATATGCGGCTTAAAACCAAGGGCGTCTTTTGGAAAAACTTTGTATAACAATGTATGAAACTCTTCTTGTTCTTTATTCAATTCGTTTTTCCCTGTTTTTTGTAAAGCGATGTGCAAGCATGCATATAGTTCGTGACATACATCAGATATAGATAGCACATTATCTATATCTGCATCCCAAATTTCAGTAGCAACGTCTTTTGCTATATCGGTAAGATATTGTTGAGCATTCCTTTTTTTTATAAGAGGAGCCTCCCTCTTATATTTGGCTCTTAGAAGGGAAAAGACCTCCCTATGATCTACGCTCCCAAGCTTTTGAGTCAAAATACCGAGAAGAAACATACTTGTACCACTAGCATTGATGCTTTCGGTTGCTAAAGCCTGTTCACATTCCTGAATTAATTCATGCATTTCTCGCCAATCATCACAACTATCAAGCTCATTATATTGGCTATACTTGAGCTTCAAATAATTTAAGATTTCTTGAGGTAATAATTCATTTTTAGATTTGTACCATGGGGCATCTAAGAATCTTTCCATCCTCTCGATCACATCAATTTGCATCTTTGTAATCCTTTAGATGAAAAATATTATTAGCAGCAACCATGCATTTTAGACCTTCCAAATAATTCGCCCACCTTTGCATCATTTCCTTACGTTGCGGTAAATGCGTTGTACGGTTGTAAGCTCGCCCTAAAGAATCTTTCACGGCATGGGCTAGTTGATGCTCTATCAGTTCGACACGCTCTCCCAGCACCTCATCAAGAAGGGTACGGGCCATTGCTCGAAAGCCATGCCCTGTCATTTCATCTTTACTAATTCCCATAGTTCGGAAAGCGGAAAGAATTGCGTTATCACTCATCGGGCGGCGTGGGCTTCTTGCTGAAGGGAATACATAACCATTCCAGTGACCTGTTAATAATCGTTGCTCTTCTAGTATTTCAATGGCTTGACGGCTTAGAGGGACGATATGATCCACCCCCATTTTCATTTTCTCGGCAGGTATTCGCCATTCTGCTTTATCAAAGTCAATCTCTGGCCATTCAGCATGACGTAGCTCTTTAGGCCTAACAAATACTAACGGGGCTAATTTCATAGCTGCTCGAACGGTAGAGGTGCCTTCATAGCTATCTATCAAGCATAAAAGCTTACCGACCTTCTCAGGCTCGGTTATAGCAGGAAAATGCTTTGTTTGATGAGTGGCTAAAGCACCTTTAAGGTCGGGTGTTATATCCCGTTGTGCGCGGCCTGTTGCCACAGCATAGCGATATACTTGCCCTGTTATCTGTTTAACCCTGTGGGCGCTCTCAGTGGCACCACGGCTTTCAATACGTTTAAACACTGCCAAGAGTTGAGGCGGGGATATTTGATCAAGAGGGAGCGTGCCAATATAGGGGAATAAATCACGTTCAAGCGCACGTAAAACTTTTGCCGTGTAACCTTCAGACCATTTAGCTGATTGCTGTTTGTGCCACTCTAAAGCAATTGCTTCAAAGTTATTGGCTTGTGCGGCGGCTAGTTCTACCTTTTTGGCTTTCTTTGCTTGTGAGGGATCAATACCTTGTTCCAACTGGTCTTTTGCCACATCACAAGCTTTGCGCGCATCCTTTAACGTAACTCGTGGATACATACCCATTGATAAACGCTTTTCTTTGCCAGCAAAGCGATACTTGAGCCGCCAACATTTAGAACCCGCTGTTGTCACTTCAAGATACAAGCCCCTAGCATCACTTAGCCGGTACGCCTTTTCTCTAGGCTTTGCTTGCCTAATTTGAGTATCAGTCAACGCCATACTGCCTCCCTGTCTATGATGGGGGCATTTTTGAGGACATTTCTTAGTTTGGAGTGTAATGCCCCCAGCAATGCCCCCTTATTACCCCGGATGTGGGGGCATCAAGTTGGACTACCTTGGACATAGTATAAACAAAAAAGCCAGCAATTACGCTGACTTCAGGACGATACAAGATGAATTAAGACTTGGATATGGTGGAGCCTAGCGGGATCGAACCGCTGACCTGTTCGCTGCCAGCGAACCGCTCTCCCAGCTGAGCTAAGGCCCCATATTGAGTGGGCGTTATAGTAATGAGGGGTGTTTAGCCTGTCAAGCAAATTGAAGGGGTGAAATTCAATTAGTTCAATACCTTACCTGAGACGGCTTTATTCAGAGCTTTCGGCCAGACACCCCTGGCGACGTAAAGGCTGGCCGCCTACAACCTAGCTGCTTGTAGGCGCCGGCCTTTATCTCTGCAAAACCTGTTTAGCCTTCGATCTGGCTGCTTAGGTCTCGGTACTCTTTTTCCCAACGCTTGGCTTCTTTCTTAGAGGGGCCACCCAGTACGTTCACCGCATGGCGTAAACGGGCGCGGGTCATATCTGGGCCTAGAATTGCCATAGAGTCCATTACCGATACGGTTTGGTTTGTACCTGCAATCGCTATAAATAGCGGGAATAGGAAGTCACGGATCTTAAAGCCCATTGCATCGGCCAACTGTTTTAGTTGGCTGAATAGACGGTCTTTATCCCACTGGCTTTCAGTATCTAATAACCAGACTGCATATTGCAGCATACGGCGGATATCGTCTTTTTCGAGGGACTTATGTTCAAAATCCCCTTCGCTAATATCTAACATGCCCGCTAGGAAGAAACTCGCTAAAGGCGCAACGTCAGACAGTGTTTCAACCCGCTGTTGAATCAAAGGAACGATCTGCATCAGGTATTCAGGGTTGAGTGCCCACTCCTGATATTTGGCAGCAAATTGCTCGGTAGTTAGATCTTCACGTAACCATAGGCCGTTTAACCAGCTCAGTTTGGTCTGGTCAAAGATTGGGCCGCCTAAAGATACTCGTTGAATATCAAAATTATCAAACATCGCCTGACGCGTAAATTTCTCGCTTTCATCCGGCATTGACCAACCCATACGTGCTAAATAGTTCAGCAAGGCTTCTGGCAAAAAGCCCATACGTTGGTAATACAGAATACTGGTTGGGTTTTTACGTTTAGATAGTTTTGACTTATCAGGGTTACGCAGCAATGGCATATGACAAAGCTTAGGCATATCCCAACCAAAATATTGGTAAAGCAGCTGATGTTTAGGTGCTGAGTTGATCCACTCTTCACCACGGATAACATGGGTGATCTCCATCAGGTGATCATCAACCACGTTAGCTAAATGATAGGTTGGCATCCCATCGGATTTAAGTAGGATCTGCGCATCGACCATGCCCCATTCAAGCTCAATCGGGCCACGTAGCATATCCTCAACAACACACACACCTTCGCCTTCAGGTACACACATACGCACAACATAAGGTGCACCTGCGGCTTTACGCTTTGCCACTTCCTCTTCAGGTAGTGCAAGGTCGCTCTGTTTTAGCGCCGTATGGCCACCCGCAGCACGACGTGCGGTACGTAATTCATCTAGCTCTTCACCTGTGCGGTAGCAGAGAAAGGCTTTGCCTTCATCAACCAGCTGCATCGCATATTTTGCATAACTGTCTTTACGCTCGCTTTGACGATAGGGACCGTGTGGGCCACCTACATCGGGACCTTCATCCCACTCCAAACCTAACCAGCGTAGAGAATCAAGAATCTTCTGTTCTGACTCATCCGTGCTACGCGTTTGATCGGTATCTTCAATACGCAAGATGAACTGACCGCCATGCTGA
The DNA here is from genome assembly GCF_001597725.1 of Neptuniibacter marinus. Classification (GTDB taxonomy): domain Bacteria; phylum Pseudomonadota; class Gammaproteobacteria; order Pseudomonadales; family Balneatricaceae; genus Neptuniibacter; species Neptuniibacter marinus. Next base: position 3,194 of record NZ_LUTR01000013.1, on the reverse strand, counting down.
CGGGCAAAAGCTAAGTTAAACAGCGCAATATAGGCGGTGCCTACATGGGGGTCACCTGTTGGAGAAGGTGCAACACGAGTACGAACAGTCGTCATTGGTGTCCTTGGAGTCGATAAATTTAAAGAAATTTTATGGGAGGGAATTATATACTTAGCGGCCCATTATGAGCCACTAAGAAATGTATCAGTACGCTATCTTGACAAGAAAAATGTTCAATATGTGGCAAACTATGAATAATTAGTCCATAGAATGGCCCACCAGATCAACGCCCCCATCCCGAGTGCAACCATCACAACAGCAGACCCTAAATCTTTTGCTAAGCCGGCCAAGGCATGAAACTCTGTTCCGGCACGATCAACAACAGCCTCAATAGCGGTATTGACTAGCTCAAATGCCAGTACCAACAAGCAGGTACAAATTAAGGCTGCTAACTGTATTGGCGTCTCTGCAACTACAAAAGATAAAGGGATTAAAACAGCGCTTGCCCAAGTTTCATAACGAAAAGCCGGCTCTTGTGCGTACGCGGCTTTGAGCCCTTGCCAGGAGTATATAGACGCATAATAAAAGCGTTTAAACCCTGTATTTTTTGTTGTAAACCCGTTTTCTTTCTCAGCCATATCGCTTTAAAACCTTTAAATAGACGATGCTCCGATTAAGGCCTTAGGCTAACATTTACCCTAAAGATACCCAACCATTATCAAGCTTTATGCAGCGCAAAAAAATCAGACAGTATATAATCTCGTCCGAGATCTAACATCACTTTTAATGCACCCACTTAATACGATAAGCCCTACACATTAATGACCATAGCTAAAGATACGCTAAACCGTCGTTTCACGGTTGCACCCATGATGGACTGGACAGATAAACACTGTCGTTATTTCCATCGTTTACTCAGTAAAGAAGCGGTTCTCTATACAGAGATGGTGACTACCGGCGCACTTATTCATGCAGAAGCCGACCGTTTTCTTCGTTACAACAAAGAGGAACAGCCGGTCGCACTTCAGCTCGGTGGCAGTAATGCCGCAGAACTGGCGCAGTGTAGCAAGATGGCTGAAGATTATGGTTACAATGAAGTGAACCTTAATGTGGGCTGCCCAAGTGATCGTGTGCAAAACAATATGATCGGTGCCTGCCTAATGGAGCACCCACAACGGGTATCTGATTGTCTTGAACAGATGCAAGCGGCTGTCAATATTCCTGTTACGATAAAACATCGTTTAGGGATTGATGATATGGACAGCTATGATGAGCTAAAAGAGTTTGTTGACGTTGTCCGTCAATCAGGCTGTAAAGTCTTTATTATCCACGCTCGAAAAGCGATTTTGCAGGGACTGAGCCCAAAAGAGAACCGCGATGTGCCACCGTTAAAATACGACTGGGTCTATCGCATTAAACAAGAATATCCAGAGCTTGAAGTCCATATCAATGGTGGGATTAAAACCTTTGAACAATGTCACACACATCTGCAACATGTTGATGGTGTAATGTTAGGGCGCGAAGCTTATCAAAACCCTTATTTATTAGCAGAGGTGGATCAAGCTTTTTATGGCAGCACTGCGCCAATCATTGGCCGCAAAGAAGCTGCGTTAGCTATGATCCCTTATATTGAGGGCCAATTAGAACAAGGTGTCAGCTTAAACCATATAGTGCGCCACATGTTGGGGCTTTTTCATGCTCAACGGGGCGGTAAACAGTTCCGACGCTTTATTAGCGAAAATGCCCATAAACCTGGAGCCTCAATTGAGGTACTCTTAGCAGCACTGGAACGTGTACCCGATTAGAAAACGGATTATTAGATATTATGACAACGCAGTTAGAACAGCTTAAACAGATCACGACCGTCGTAGCCGATACAGGCGATATTGAAGCCATTGCTCGTTTTACGCCAGTGGACGCAACGACCAACCCCTCTCTTATGCTAAAAGCAGCCGAGTTACCGCAGTATAAATCACTGCTTGTTACCGCTAAGGAGTGGGCAACAGGTAAAGGCGGTTCTGAGCAGGAACAGCTGGACAATATGACTGACCGCTTAGCGGTTGAAATTGGTCGTGAGATTCTTAATATCATTCCCGGCCGTATCTCTACCGAAGTTGATGCACGTTTATCTTTTAATACGGAAGCAACCCTTGAGCGTGCACGTAAACTGATCAGCCTTTACGCTGAAGCGGGCATAGGTAAAGAGCGCATTCTGATTAAGATCGCCTCAACTTGGGAAGGTATCCAAGCGGCGCGTCAGCTAGAGCAGGAAGGTATCAACTGTAACTTAACCTTGTTGTTTAGTTTTGCCCAAGCTGCGGCCTGTGCGGATGCGGGTGTTTTCCTTATCTCCCCTTTTGTAGGCCGTATTCTTGATTGGTATAAAGCCAATGAAGAGGGTGATTTTAGCGGTGCAAATGACCCCGGCGTTCTATCCGTTACCAATATCTACAACTACTACAAAGCCAATGGCTACAACACTATTGTGATGGGCGCGAGCTTCCGTAATATTGGTGAGATCCAAGAACTCGCCGGTTGTGACCGTTTAACCATTGCTCCAGCGCTAATGCAAGCGCTAGAAGATAACAATGCAGCACTGCCCACTAAACTCTCAGCCGCAAATGCAACGTCTGAGCAGGGTAAGTTATCCCTGAGCGAAGCTGAGTTCCGCTGGATGATGAATGAAGATCCTATGGCCACAGAAAAGCTAGCCCAAGGTATTCGCAGCTTTGCCGCCGACCAAGTTAAGCTAGAACAACTGCTGGCAAAGATCTAAACACTACGCACTATCTCCCATCGTCTCTAACCGGCGGTGAACATTAAGAGGCTAACCTTTTTCTGAAGGTTAGCCTTTTTTATAACGTTTTATTTTCCCTGTTGTTTTTCATGGACGTTTTGCATATTTATCGGCTCTGGCCTATTCGCTCTGGCATTCGTTCCGAGCATAAAGTTTAGCGTCTACACCAAAAGCTTCGTTTGTAGGAAGTGCCTTGGTAGCCGAAAGGTTTTGAATTTATGGTTTGGAGCGTAATTCATTCGCTCACAGGGTGAGCTCCTAAAGGTGTTTGTTTGTAGGAGGCCAACCTTTGGCCGAAGGATTTGGATTCTGTGGCTTGGAGCGTAATTCATTCGCTCACAGGGTGAGCTCCTTGTATGTTTAACCTCAACGATTATTTATCATTGGTAATCGTTTCTGGGGAAGCCGCCCGCTCCTT
>NZ_LUTR01000012.1 GCF_001597725.1 Neptuniibacter marinus | reverse complement strand
AGATTCGACACCTTTATCAAAACGGGTAACTCTCTCTTTTTCAAGATGATGTGTCAGATCTAGTCTGAGCTAATTCAGTTTTAATCGTATGATTAGTTTTCCAATAGGTGTGGCCACAATATCAGTGCAAAGTTGGCCTCAATGGGTGGTGCGTGAGCTAATTCCTGCTAGCCATATATCGAGAGCTTCTTTCGTGCATAGTTTTTTCTATTCCCCCATATTTGTCGAGCAGCGAACAACCTGTTGGTCCACAGATATTTGTAACAATGTAGATGTCTGTTCTATCTGCTATATTTTACTCAGTATTCGAGGTTAATGAACTCAAGGAACTCCCTATGCTGATAACATTTTCAACCGATGCATATAGCAGTATTACGATGTTTGGTGATGTAGGTCTTTCCATGCTAAAAATGATGGGACATAGCGCTACCGTACCTGGCGCAATTCTGGCCGAAGATGTGCCTGAAGCACTGAGCAAGTTATCCGCTGCAATTGATGCGGATAAAAACCAGTCGCCCGTGATGGACGAGGATACTGAGGAGGCAGAGGTGAGTATCACCAATCGTGCACTTCCGCTAATTGAGCTTCTTACTGCTGCTGCGAAGGACAAATCAGACGTTATGTGGAAATAGTTACAGCACTGGATTACTTTAAGCCTTTAGTGAGGCTTAAGGGTGGAGGTGAAAACATCAACTAAGTATCGGTCTTTTTGTTCTTAGTGTCCGAGAAATAGATACCGCCCTCATTCTCACCTATATCCAAAACGACAAGGGGAAGTGGTAACCATACAGTTCCCCTTTGTTTTATCTGCTTTTAGATAATCTCCTATGCTTTGGCCACAACGTCAAATACCAAGCAATTAATATGACTGCACCCCATGCTTCAATAGCATACGAGGCAGAACATCATCTAAGTTCTGAACGTCCTTATCTTCAAGTTCGATTAACTTAAAGCCGTATTGTTTATAAATTTCCTGCTTCTGTGCTTTTCTGTGTAGATATTTTGAATCGTTTTCGTAGCCCCAGTACTCGATGTAGACCTTGCCTGTAGGGATGTAGAAGTCGCAGTAGACCTCCTCTTCAATAGGTAGTTTTCGCTCATAGGCATGAACTATTTCAGCCATGTATAACCAATTATCTATTAGCATTTCTGCTTTGGAGCGAACGTAATGTCCATCGGTAGTACGAAGTTTTGCTTCAAATTTATCACGGAAGTTTGAATCATCACTCGTTTCTGGTTTTGCTTCTTCGGATGCCGCTTCACCTTGAACTTCGCTGATGGTGGTTTTTAACGCTTTGTTTTCAGTGATGGAGTTAGGCCAAACAACATAAGGGATACCGGAACGGAAATCCTCTTTTTGTTCACCACCAGAGGCTTTGCCGGAAGAGGTGATGGTCCAGCCTTTGAGTGCTTTATTTATCCAGCCCAGTTCTGACAGGATTGAATTCATTCGATTTGCTGACAGCTTGAAGGTTTTGCCTATCACCGTAGCCGTAACAAACTTTTCTGAACTTGAATTTGTTGGGTCTGAAGATGAGCTTTCGAGTGATAGATCTTCGGGCCAAGTAATGTACTTGCCGTACTTTGGGTGATTAATATATTGGCCGCCTGCATTCTCTCCGGCAGGGAGTAGCTTCCATTCGTTGTCTTTACGTTGAATGAAGCCGCATGCCTCTAATTGTGCAAATAGTTCTTTACCTGAGATGGCTCTGTTTTTGGCAAGTGCCGATGTTGAAAGTGTTTTGCTCATACTGAGATACATCCTTGAATCCTGTTTATGCGCTCATATCATATCGCACTTTAGGTTCTTCATCGTTTTAATGGTGCTCTAATATTGTTCATTACCCAAACGATCTTAAATATTATTCTGAATAATAGATATTTTGTGCGGTGCAGTTATTGTTTTTTGTGATTTTTACATCTATTTGCATAGATTTCCTTGAATTCAATCCCTTTGGCCATATTAATCATTATGCTGCATTGCACAAAAATATGGTGACTTTTTGTTGTTAATTGGTTGCTTTATATACAGGCCGTTAGGGGGTAGAGAGTATTACGTCAGTACAAACAGAGAGATTGATCTCTGGTTGCCTGCCGCTAAGTCCTTATAATAAGAGCTAGATAGTAAATTTGATAAAGATAAAAACATAGAAGAGTAGTTAGTTGTTTATATCTATACAGGATTGCGCTTTTGAAGACGAGAATCGCTGGAGATATGAGCAGCAGCAAAGGTTTTACTTAATAAACTTTCACAGTTCAGCTGTGAGGAGCTTAAAACATGAGCATACCTACTTCTATGAGTTTGAACGAACTAATAGAGCGGACCCATTCGCTCACTGAAACACATCATGAAATTCTATCGACTTGTGAGTCTATAGAGGAGATTATCTCCCTTAATAATTGGTATTGGAATGCTATGAATTCTCTATGGCAGCAAGTAAATGCGCCGGAGTGTGCGGCATGATCTACTGTCTAATTAGCCCTTATCATATTTAATAAGGTTGCTTGATGCCTGTTTTGGCAGGGAGTAACTGAATTAGGGTTTCTACTTTTTCTTTAGGGTTGCAAATAATTTATGTAAAGGGGCTACATAGGCCTTCACATATATCATGCTAAGTAAGCGCATTAGTATAAAGTGCTGCTGGGATTGTCGTTTTAGTTTGCACTGTAATATCATTTCTGTTGAAGTCTGCTAGGCTTATACAGATGTGGAATGCTTGATACGGGAGTTTGGACGTTAGAGTCTTGGAGTACGCCTAATAAGCGAAACAATAATGAATAGGCCTCGAACGATTCTATAACCTCCGTAAACAGCGTAAACTGCGCACATCTATTCTTTCTTTACTGACGATCCGTTGGAACTGGAAAAAGCAGCTACATATGGCCAACGGTAATACATGAATGTCATAACGGAAAAAGGATCTAGGGTCATTAAGGCATTTATCACGGCATTTTTCATGGTTAGCTTAGCCGCTGGTATAAGAGTATGGCCTTTGCAAGGGCTAGAGTCGGAACTTACGTGGCTGACATTTTATCCTGCTGTGATCGTAGTTGCGATTTATGCGGGGTTTTACGCAGGTTTATTAACAACGTTATTTTCATGTTTGGTGGTCACATTCTTGTGGCCATTATTGTTTTCACATCCTCCAGTAGAGTCTATGTTTGATTTTCTTGATATGGCCATGTTTGCCATCATATCAGGTGCTATGGCGTATTTTTTTAGTCATTTCTGCGCCCTTCGTCAAAGGCTCAGAAAGGCTGAGCAGGCGTTAAAAGAATCTGTTGAGCGTGAGCAGTTTATCAGCTCTATTATTGACGCTTCGCCGAGTATGATTGGTTATTGGGGAACTGATCTCCGTTGTTTGTATGCCAATAATGCTTACCAAGAGTGGTTTGAGAAAAAGCCTGAAGAAATTGTAGGGATCGCATTCCAAGATTTGGTTGATGAGGAACTGTTTGCTTTAAATGAGCCTCATATTAGTCGAGCACTTGCCGGTGAGCCACAACGTTTTGAGCGGACTCTCAATAAAGTTGATGGCAGTGATGGGCATATCATCGGGCACTATATTCCAGATTTCGATGATGAGGGCAGGGTTAAAGGATTTTCGATTTTAGCCAATGAGGTGACTGTTTTTAAAGAAACCGCGGAAGAGCTTGAACTCGCAGCCTGTGTTTTTGATAACACGTTGGATGGTGTTCTTATTACCGATACAAATGGCGCTATTTTATCAGTTAATCCTGCTTTTACTGATATTACAGGTTATAGCGAAGACGATGTCATTGGAAAAAACCCTCGTATCCTGCGGTCTAACCGGCACGATGAAGAGTTTTATGTGTCCATGTGGGAAGAGATTCAAACGAATAGTCGTTGGAGCGGCGAAATATGGAACCGTCGTAAAGATGGGGATCTTTATTTAGAAAGTATGACCATCAGTATGGTACGTGATGAAAACGGTGAACCTGTTCGTTATGTGTCGGTATTCAATGATATTACTGCTCTTAGACGTAAAGATGAGCATCTTAAACATTTGGCTTTTCATGATGCTTTGACTGATCTGCCTAATCGCACACTGTTGATGGATCGTATCAACCAAAAACTTATCAATTCTAACCGTGAGCAGTTTAGCCTTGCCGTGATGTTTTTAGATCTTGATGGCTTTAAAGCTGTTAATGACCGATTTGGTCATAATGTTGGCGATGAGTTATTAAAAGAGGTTGCCAAGCGCTTACTCGCGTTAGTGCGGGAGTCGGATACCGTTGCGCGTGTGGGTGGTGATGAATTTATGTTTATCCTCAATAACCCTCAGGGCAAAGATGAGGTTGAGTATGTGGCTAAGCGTGTTGTTGAATCTATTAATGAACCTATAACGGTGTGCAGTGATATGCTGAATATAGGGGCATCTGTTGGTATTGCTATGTTCCCTGATGATGGAGATTCTTCTATAGATTTAATCAATAATGCAGATATAGCTATGTATGCTTCTAAACGCTTAGGTAGAAATAATATTAGTTTTTTCTCATCGGATAGATGCATTGCCCAAAAAGGGAATGGCGGTTCGGGTACTGACCGCTTATGAGTCGTTACACCTGTAAGGTTTTTCTACCTCCTCGCTGTTTGACCTAATTTTTATCTGATAGGCTTTTATGCTCCTTTTGTCTGTTTCTAAAAGAAAATTTTCTCTAAAATATTCGAAAAAATCCTAAGGACATCCGATGCAGCTGATTACCCTTACCCCGATTCGAAGCCACCTGAATTTGAAGGTGGGTGTTAATGAACAAAGTCAGGGGTATAAGACGTTCCTTGATAGCCTGTCACAAGCTGCCCCCTCTATCCGAGTGCAGCAATTTCGTAATGAAAAAGCCTACGAAAAGATAAATGTGGATGACCGAAATACACTTTGCTTATTCCGACTGAAACAAGATTACCCTGAGCTACAGGCTCAGTTAGATGTTCAGGTTTATAGTAACTGTATGAGCATTGTTTCGATCTGTTTCGATCTTGAAGATACGGCATATGGGAGTGAGTTGGAAGCGTATTTACAGGAGAAAACAACCGAGTTAATTGACTGTTTTTATCGAGAGATTCTTTTCCCATTGCTTAAAAGCCTTCCCCAGTCTGTGCAGCCATCTTATTTGGAAACCGTGGGTCAGTTCACGGGCTTCACGGATATTAATATGCCCTTCACTGATTGCTCTGAGGTGGAGCAGCTGTGGAGCTCGAGTTTAATGCGCCTTGGTGATGCCGAAGTAGCAGAGAATAAACAGACTATAGTTGATTGGCTACGAGATACGCCCTGCCCTGAAGATGCAAATAAAATAATACGCGGCGAAAAAAATCATGCTCTTTCTTGGCTTCACTATGTTGTAGTGGAAAAACAGAAGGGTGAACTAGATTACATGCTCGAAGCTATGTGCTTATCTCAGTATGTATATGCGGTGCAGGATGTATGCAATACGCATTTATACCGTGCGATCTCTGATGCATATTTAGAAAATAATACCCATAATGCAGAGCAAACCTTAGATGGTATTCGTGCAATTACAAGAATGCATACTTGTGCTTACCAGGAAAGTTTAAAATATCTACAGCGGGATAAGAAGCAGCTTGTCGAGCAGATTCTTAGTGGGTGGGATTTCAATAAAATAACTGAAAACTCTCAGCGTTTATTGGATACCTGCTCGAGTCGTCTTAAAGATATTCACACATCACGTTCAGAAAAAAGTACCTTTTATACTGACCTGATTTTAGTGGGTATAGGTTTTATTAGCTTATTTGATCTTGCTGTATCGCTTTCTCAATATAGCCGCGCATACACATCAAATGCAACGCTAGGTTATAGGGATGTGGAACCGTCCGGCTTTTTGACTGAAATAGCGAGTTGGGAAACGGATAACTTGCTGATGTTAAGTTGCGTTATGATCCTTTCATTATTAGGAGGCTATTGGTATGCCAAAAGCCGCTAATTTATTACGTGCTGGGTTAGTAAGTTTTTTATTTTTCTGCTTACCCCTTAAGGCCCAGCCATTTGCGCCATCAGAGGTCTATACCGCTCACTGGCCCCCTTATGTGAATAAGCCCGGTATGGAATTAGGTACCGCAGCAAGCATAGTGCAGATGGTTTATTATCAGATGGAGTTGTCCCCCTCTTGGCAAGAGCTGGATTATTACTTTAGTTATCAACAGGTGGCGAAGAGCGGTGTTAAGGCTAGTTTTCCCTATTTCTGGACACAGCAGCGAGCGGATGAGGTGTTGTTCTCTGCACCGTTGATGAAGGTTGAGAATGGTGTTTTTTACTCAACGCAAAGCAATTTAGTTGAGCCCGATCTGACTAATATTAGTCACTTAAAAGTAGGCCGAGTTGCTGGCTATAGTTATGGCGAAAAGTTAGCATTTTTACTTAATGATGCGACGGTCTTTAGTGGAGAGGTAATGGCGATTACAGCCCTGGTAAAGGGCGAAATAGACCTGTTACCTATCAGTGTCGAAGTTGCACGTAATTTGATACAAGAGTACTACCCCCATCGTATTCACGAATTTAAATTATTAGCAGGGTACAGTTCAAAAGATGCTATTCACCTAATCGCGCCTAAAACTGAGGAAGGTGCTGCGTTTATCACTAACTTTAATAAGGCGTTGGCGACTCTAAAGCAGAAAGGGATGATTGACCAAATTTTAAGTGCGCCTAAATTAGGTGGAGGTAGCGGTTATGTTAGGCTTGTCCCAACGGAGGGCTTTCCTGTTGTCACCGGTTTTGAGCTAACTTCTGAGGAGCCTGACAAGCTTTTTTATGTGGTTCCTCAAGGCAGTCGAGCCGTAGTGTTGAGCTGGGATCAGGTTGTATTAAAACCTCATGCCACCGAGAAAATTTTCGACGGCATGATGAATTACTCAAAAGTACGGATTGTAGATGGCCCCCACGCGGGGCGAGAACTCTATGTGCGAAATATGCATTTAGAGGTTGATTAATTAGTGCTTGAATTAACCTTAGGTTGGGCGGGGACCGCCTTATATATACTTGCACATGGATGGATATCGATTTTAAAACGTAGTTCAGATAGGGGTTACTATGTAATCAATTTTTGCGCTGCTGTACTTGTCGTTGTCTCCTCTATGATTCTCTCATCATGGCAGCCGGTATTGATTAACGCTTTTTGGGCATTGATCAGTCTTGCTGCGCTATATCGGTATAAGTTGCCGGCACTTTTTCTGACTAACCGCTATCTCACTTTTCTTGTTTCTATTGTTTTTTGTATTGGTTGTATCTGGTTTTGGTTAGTTAATCAAATGGCTGGCTTATATATTTTGGCGTGGAGTTCGGTGATTGCTTTTTGCCTATCTTATTGGCGTTTTTCTAGTCGGCAATTACCACAAAAAGGTTATTTTCTATTTAGTGCTTATGCTGCCTTTATTCTGTTGCCTCAACTCTATTTAGATGAAAATTGGCCTGTGTTTTTGTTAGAGGTGCTGTGGGGAAGCTTATCTGTTATTGGTTATTTAAGGCTTCGAGCATGATTAATATGCTAAGGCGGTTAGATAAATTTTGGCTAGTGGTTTTTATAGCCGTGTTTGTGGAACTTTAGACACGGTATGTGTGGTTAAGATGTGGTTAAGATGTGGTTAAGATCTCATACTTTTTTGCCAAACTCTTTTTGTAATTCTTCCGCTTTATGAAGTAGCTCTTCAGAACGTTTTAATGCGTCTTTTAAGTTCTGAAAGCAGCGAAAGTTAGTTCTGTTTTTTGGGGGTGATACTAGAGAAGGCTCGGATTGTAGCTGCTCAGTTTTACGTAACTTATTACTGTAGCTAATCATATGAAATCAACTCTTAAGTAGTATTTTGTAACACCATAGTCCTTATTTGTTTTTGTGCAAGCTTATATCTAGTTAATTGCTACTTATGTAGTATATTTTGCTTGTTTAGGCCATTTTAGTATTCTTTTTAGGCTTAACTAGAGCGGTTTTTATATTATATACATTAGGTATTTTTAAATTAGATATATCTTCTGTTGTCGTTCTTTTTGTATAGAACAAAGCGTTTGAATTTTAGTAAACGGCTTTGCGTATGAAGGTAAAACCATACCAATATTACGACGATAGAATCGGTTAGTTTTTTTTGGGGAGCTTCGTTTTAATTTATATGAAGTAGGGTAAGTTTGAGTACTCTATTATTTGTAATATCAGAGTAGTAAAACATAGATATAGACCTGAATTTTTTTAGCTTCTAGGATGAAAAAAAGTACAAATCGCGTGACTCTTTTCTTTTTAGCTAGATAAGTGGGCGCAGTGTCGTTTTATTTATAGGTATATTGTGATGTTGCGTAATTTTTTTCTAATAATTGGTTCTCTCTTTTTTTGCATAGTATTAAGTAGCTGTTCTAAGCCTGAAGCTAATCAAGCGAAGAAGAAAAAAGAGCATCTGGTCCAAATCGTTGCTGCATCAAAAGTTAGTACCTCTATAGAGAGAGAACGAACAGGTACATTACGAGCCCACCAAGATATACACATTTATAGCCAAGAAGAGGGCAGTATTACGTTTTTACCTTTTTATGAAGGTGATCGGGTAAAGGCCGGGGATATGGTTGCACGTCTTGATGATCGTTTGTTAAAAGCACAGTTTAAACGCGCACAAGCCTTACGCAGTAAAGCGGAAAAGGATTTAAAGCGTATCCGTGGCTTAGCGAAGCGTAAATTAGCGGCGGAAATAGAATTAACTCGGGTTGAAACTGAATTGGCAGTTGCTCAAGCAGACGAGCAGCTTTTAGCGACTCGGTTAGATTACACACAAATAAGAGCACCGATTGATGGGGTCATTAGTGAGCGTTTAACCGAGCAAGGAAACATAGTTGAAAGCTATAGCCATTTGTTAACGATCTCCGATCAAAGCTCATTGATTACTGAGTTAAATGTATCGGCCTTGTTGATTAATAAACTGCATTTAGGTGATGCGGTTTCTATGACTATCGATGCACTTGCTGGTGGCCAAGATTTAGCAGAACCTTTTGTTAAAGGAAAAATAACCCGTATCTATCCAACACTTAATCCGGTTACGCGTACCGGAATCGTAGAAATTGCATTGTCCCCTGTACCTAAAGGCGCTCTGCCTGGACAGTTGGCACGGGTTAAATTAAAAACTCAGGAAGCTATTCGTCTGTTGATTCCTTTCGCTGCGCTTAGACGTTCTTCGCAGGGGGAATATGTCTACATTATTGGTGATGATAATCGGGCGGAGATTCGACCGGTTGTGAGTGGATTGAAAATAGGCGAACAAATAGAGATTTTAAGAGGCCTTGAAGAGGGTGAAAGAATAGTAACTCGGGGCTATACGAATTTACGCAATGGTACGCAGGTCAAAGTTATTGCATCGAATACAGTGCCCGCAGAACTTAATAACAACCTTCGCATAGACTCTCCTAATGAATAACCATCGTAAAAGCATTGCCAGTTGGTCCATTCGGCATCCTGTTGGGGTGAGTATGATTGCTGCAGCTGTGATTGTCTTGGGATTATTTACACTTAGCCGTTTAGCTATCGATCTTTTACCTAATATTATTTATCCAGAAGTGCGTGTGCGCATTATCGATAGCGGTGTACCTGTCTCTGTGATGGAGGATAAAGTAACTCGTCAGCTTGAAGAGCAATTAGCAATTACAGAAGATGCAATTAGTGTTCAATCTAATACAACACGCGGGCTTGCAACGGTTGATTTGGCGTTTGATTACGGAAAAGATATTGATATTGCCCTACGTGATGCCAGTACACGATTAGACCGCGCAAAAAGATTTCTTCCTGATAGCATTGATCCTCCTATTATTTATAAGCTCGATCCGTCTCAAATTCCCGTTATGGAGTTTGTTATTAGTTCTCAATTCAGAAACGGGGTTGAGCTTCGCCGTTGGGTCGATGATGTATTTGCTAAATGGTTTTTGAATTTGCCGGGTGTTGCTGCTGCTGAGGTGGGTGGTGGACTCGAGAGAGAAATTCAGATTATTCCTGATCAAAGTCGCTTAGCGGGCTTAGGGCTGAGTTATCAAGATGTTATTAATACTTTGGAAAAATCTAATAGCGATGAGCCCATAGGGCGATTGCAGATGCCCGCCCATGAAATTACGGGCCGTATTAGTGGTCGCCTTAAAAGTGTGGAGGGGATCAGGCAACTTCCAGTGGCCCAGCATGCTGGGAACACCGTCTATCTTAGTGATGTTGCTGAGGTGCTTGATACCCATGAGGATGAGCGTATTAAAGTTCGTGCTAATGGTATTGGTGGCATCAAATTATCTATCCAGAAGCAGCCTACAGCTAACACCACGTCAGTAGTTAATGTAGTTCAAGAGCGATTGCGTTGGCTTAAAGAACAGAAAATTTTACCTGAAGATGTCAGTGTAACTACTGTATCTGATCAGTCTATTTATATTTATCAATCTTTACAAAATGCTAGTTTGGCGGCCATTAGTGGTGCTTTGTTGGCGATGTCGGTTGTGTATATCTTCCTAGGCAATTTACGTCGCACGCTGATTATTGGTAGCGCTATTCCTATTGCCATTATGTTTACCTGCGTCTTAATGGGGCTCGGTGGGCTAACTTTAAATGTGATGACCTTAGGTGGTTTAGCGTTAGGCGTAGGGATGTTGGTAGACAATACGATTGTGATGTTGGAAAACATATATCGACATCAATGTGAGCACGAAAAGCCTGCGGATGCGGCCTCTGATGCGGCTACAGAGGTAAATGGGGCTATCATCGCCTCCACTTCTACTAACTTGTCTGCGGTATTACCTTTTCTATTTATTGGTGGGCTGACGGGCTTGTTGTTTCGGGAGCTGATTTTCACTATCTCTGCGGCCATTTTTGCCTCAATGATTATTGCGTTAACGCTAGTGCCAGCCTATGCCGCAAAAGTGACTAGCTTGAATACAAACTGGCTGCGTAAACAGGTGGATAAGGGGGTTAACCACTTGCAGGAGTTTTACGCGGTTATCATATCTAAAATACTTCAAGTGCGTTGGCTTACGGTGATTTTATTTGTCCTTGGTTTAGCGGCCAGTATTCCTATTTTTATGAGTGGTAAACAGATATTTTTACCACAGCTGGATGATGGACGTATTCGAGTGATTGTCTCTGCTGATATTGGTATTTCATTGGCCGAGATGGATGAGAAAGCGCATATCATTGAAAGTTTGTTTGCTAAACAACCAGAAATCGATACTGTTTTTACTTTAGTGGGTGGTTCCGTCGTTGGTCGAACGCAGAGGGAAACGCCTAGCCGTACCACCATCATTGCCCAGCTTAAACCTTTATCTGAGCGCTCAGTGAGTAGTCATGAGTGGATGGAGCGTATGAACAAGCAGATAAATAACCTTCAGTTGGCAGGTTTTAAGATTAATATGTCTCAACGAGGTATTCGAGGCATCAGAACAAATAGAGGCGATGATGACCTCAGTTTGAGAATACAAGGTAGTGATAATGAACAACTTAAGCTGATTGCTGATGAGATCAGCGCGAAAATGGCTAATATCCCAGGTTTGAGTAATATTGCCCATTCCGCCGAGGATGAGCAGTTTGAAATTGCCATTACTTTGGATCGAAAGCGGGCCGCACAATTAGGTTTAAATCTACAGGATCTTACTCAAGCCACACAAATTGCTTTGCAAGGTACTGTTGTGAGTGATTTTCTTGAGGGGGATCGATCCTACGATATCCGCCTCCGCTTAGCGCAAACAGAGATAATTTCTCCACAGGATTTAGAGTCTATTATTCTTTTTCCAGCATCGGATGAATCACCACCAGTTTACCTTGGTACGGTTGCGTCCATCGAATTGTTAGAAACACCCGCTACAATTAAACGTGATAACCAGATGCGTATTGTCGAGGTAACTGCATCGTTGACTGGTAATGCTACCTTAGGGGAGGCGGTTCAAGCCTTAGATCAATTAAGAGAGCAGATTGAAATACCAGCTGGATATACTTTGTATGATGGTGGTTCTAAACAAGCGTTAGCTGAACAGCAAGAACTAACAGATATTTTATTACTTTTGGCGCTCTTTTTAGTGTTTGTCGTGATGGCTATTCAGTATGAGTCACTAGTGAACCCATTAATTATTATTTTGAGTGTGCCATTTGCTTCTGTGGGGGTGGCGTTAGGTATTTATGCATTGGCTCTGCCGCTGTCTATGCCCGTTTGGCTCGGTATGATCATGTTAGTTGGTATTGTAGTGAATAATGCTATCTTAATGGTCGAGTATATCGAGTTGGAACGTGCGCGAGGTGCAGAGTTATCTGAATCGATTGTTACGGCTGCACGATTGCGTTTAAGGCCGATTTTAATGACGACATTAAGTACGGTTGTCGGCATGTTGCCTTTGGCCTTAGGTTGGGGTGATGGTGCTGAAATGTTACAGCCCTTGGCTGTGAGCGTTGTGTGGGGACTAAGCTTTTCTATGTTAGTGAGCCTAGTGCTCGTGCCTATTATGTATCATATTTTCCATTCTTTCCGGTTAAAACCATTACCGCTAGAAACACAAACACCGTTGTAATAAAAATGTGGGGGGTGATGCGCTTTTTTAGCTTCCCCACAAATCTATCTTAGTCTTCGCTTTCGATCACAACTTTGCCGAAATGTTTAGCTTGCGCCATCCATTCATAAGCATCGAGTGCCTGAGAGAATGGGAACTTTTTATCAATTTGAGGATGAATCTTATGGGTTTCCATAGTTGAGATAAGCTGTGTAAGCATCTCTGTGCTGCCAACAAAAATACCTTGAATCCGTAATAGGTTGAAAATAGTCATCAAACTAATAGAAGGGCTTTCAAGACCGGTAAGCATGCCTATTAGGGAGACCGTTCCATTGGGTTTTACGCAGGCTGAAGATTTTTCAAATGTACCTGCACCACCAACTTCAAGTACGTTATCTACACCTTCTCCGTTAGTGACTTTTAGTACTTCTTCTTCCCAATTTGGATGAGTTTTATAATTGATTGTGTGATCTGCGCCAAGTGTACGCAAGCTGTTCATCGCTGGAAGAGGTGATAATCGTCTTGGCACCAAGGGCCTTGGCAATTTGCAATCCAAAGATAGAAACGCCAGTACCCAAGAGTAGAACTGCATGGTTAGGCTTTAACTCACCAACAGAGACAAGTGAATGCCATGCAGTTGTTGGGTAGTGTTGCAGCTTCAGCATATGCGAGATAATCAGGAATTTTGACACTACAATCGGCTTTAAGGATAAAGTAGTCGGCAAGCACACCATTTATACTGCCGCCCATTGCAGAATTAAGTCCTGCATCATCAATTTTCCCCTCTTTCCAGGCTTGGAAAAAGTTGCCAATAACGCGATCACCTATTTGAAAGTTGGTGACAGACTTACCCACGCTAACATCTTCGCCTGTACCATCAAAATAGAGGGATGATTGGGCGTATGTCATTCCTTACATATCCACCCATGGTGATCAGTATGTCGCGATAGTTGAGTGGACAGGCTTTCATTTTTACCAAAATTTCATCAGCAGCTGGGGTAGGAATATCTATTACTACTTGTTGGAGCGTATTGATGCTATCGGCAGTTGTTACTTGATAAGCGCGCATTATTTTGTTCTCCGAACAAGGTGAGTAATTAGGCTTACATGGTAAAGCGTATGCCGCAACTCTTTGTCTAAGAATTGGTTCTATTTATCTAAGAGCTTGTTCTAAAGTAGGTTTTTGCAATGCTCTTTTATAGAACCTTAATCGACCAAATTTAACGTTCGTTCAATTTCATTGTCAAGAAATATGTCGAAGGTCGGATGGGTTATAAAAATACTAGGTAGATCTATCAGAAGGGAATAATGTTAAAGAAAAGTTATTTTTTTAAAAAAGGGGCTTGATTCGCAGATAAAAAATCCCTAAGATTCGCGTCCTCAGTGTGCCGGTATAGCTCAGTTGGTAGAGCAACTGACTTGTAATCAGTAGGTCCGGGGTTCGACTCCTCGTGCCGGCACCATTTTTTTCCTTGTTCTAGGAAAGCTCTTCAATCACTTTATTACGTCCTTAAACTATATATATGTTTAGATTACCAGTTGTTTAGGCGTCTACTTGATTAAGTTCACTATCGGCACTGTTTTGATTAATCGCTCCGGCTTCTGCAGCATCTAAGCTAATGGTTTTATTTCGGCCGCTATTTTTTGCGGTATATAGCGCGACATCCGCTCGCTTTATAGAGTTTTTGATATCATCATGGCTAGGCTGATTTTATGCATCCAGTGATGATGATCGATCGGCCAAGGCTGTTTTGATCTCATTAGATAGCCGTTCAACATCTGCTTGATCACGGCGCTCTAGTAATGATGCGAACATTTGGTTTTCGCTCTGTTTTTTATTAAAACATACCCTACTCTAATGCTAGTTGGTATGAATGAGGCCGCCAATATATCCGTGTGATAATGTGATTGAGATCAGTAAGGGTTAAATCATTTTTTGGAAAGTGGCCCAAACTATGTCCGGCGTTAACGGAGCAAAAACGGCAGGTTCAGCTTTGTGTGTGTTGAGAGGATAATTTTTAGCTTCTAAGCATTGCTGATTTTTGCCGTAACCACCCACTAAACCGGGGTCGGTTGGGCCAAAAAGTATTAAGTTGGGTGTATCAAGCGCGGCAGCGAGGTGAGATAAGCCTGTATCTACTGAAACGCACCCTGTGGCACTAACAAGCACAGTTGCTACTTCTGACAGCGATAGTTTAGGGAGAACTTCTACGTGTGGTTGGTTGTGCGCTAAGCGCTCGGCACGCTCTTTCTCTGCTTCACTACCCCAAGGGAGTTTAATCTTCCAATCACTGGCTTTTTCGATGAGTGAGATCCAATACTCTTCAGGCCAATGCTTATCAAATCGAGTTGTACTGTGTTGGAATACTAAATAGGGCTCTGTCGGTGATGTTGGTACAAAATGTGGGCGAATGGAAAAATCACCTAGCTGCTTAGGTAGGGGGTAATTTAGAGCTTTGGCAAATAATTGACGTATACGCTCGACTGCATGTAGGTTTTTATCTACATAAATGGGGTTGTCGTAAAAGCGGGCAGCCAACGGTTCTTTAGCAGACCCTTTATCTAGGCCATAGCTGGGGCCGTGGGCAAGTTTAGAAACTAGAAGCGCGCTTTTTAATAGTCCTTGAGCATCAATAACAAAATCGTAATTTTGTGCCTGTAATTGAGCTTTATAAGCTGACCATTCACCCTTTTTTAAGGTTTGAATAATGCTTTTGCGCCACCGTCTAATCGCAACAGGAATGACGTTGTCCACTTGGGGATGCCAATGGGGGATCTCTTGAAACCCCTCCTCCACTACCCAATCAAAGCGAATATCAGGATAGGCAGCAGCGGCATCAGTTAATGCAGGAAGTGTATGGATGACATCGCCCATAGAGGAAGTTTTTACGATCAGTACTTTCATTATTTTAACCACTGTTGCAGTGCTGTATAAGCCATATCTGGGCGGATATCGATGAGGCTTTGATGGTAGCCTTGGTCTGCATCGCCTTTTCTTATTTTGTGAAAACCATCAATCAAGCGGATTATTTCTGCTTGTTGAGATAGCGGCGGGGTGAAGTCTGGACTGGTGGGCCCATAAAGGGCTACTAGCGGTGTATTAACGGCTGATGCAATATGCATTAGACCTGAATCGTTACTGACAGCTGCTTTACACTGCGAAATGAGGTCGATCGCTTGGGGTAAGCTGGTCTCTCCGGCTAGATTATGGCAGCTTGCTTGTTCGTTGCTTGTTAGCTGGTTCTGTATTTGTTGGCAGGTATCATGGTCTTTTGCTGAGCCAAATAACCAAATCTGATAGCCGTCGGCAATTAGTTTTTTCGCGAGTGACGCATAATGGTAATCGGGCCAACGTTTAGCCGGGCCAAATTCTGCACCTGGGCAGAAAGCAATGGCTTGATCGGTTGTAAGGCTGAACTGCTCTAAAGCTTTTATACGCTGTTCATCGTCTACGGTAAGGCGTGGATAGAGTATGTTATCTAATGCTAAGGCTGACGCTTCTGATGGTTGTGATAAAGCGACATAACGTTGGACCATCAAGGGAAATGCGTCTTTATCTAATACGCGTAGATCATTTAGCAATCCGTAGCGCATCTCCCCACGCCATCCTGTGCGTGTTGGGATCTTCGCAAACCAAGGGATTAATGCGGACTTTAAGGAGTTGGGCAGTATAAATGCTTGCTCATAGCCTGTTTGGGCGAGTTGTTTGCCAATTTTTTTCCTCAGTGACCATTGTAAACTACCATGGCCTACCGGCATCTCAATTGCTTGATTGATCTCGGGCATTCTAGCTAAAACAGGACGGCACCAGTTAGGCGCTAATACATCGATTTCTCGCGCAGGGTTTTGTTGCTTTAGATGCTTGTAGAGTGATTGACTCATCAGCATATCGCCAACCCATGAAGGTCCGATAATCAGTATTTTCATTTGAAGCGACCTAGCATTTGATAAGTAAACGCAGCATTAGCAAACATAATCTAAGGCTCATTGTGGTTTGTTGGTTTTAGGCGATGATCAAAAATAGCTCGATATTCTGCGGCCATCTCTTTATAGGGAATGATGGTTTTTCCATCAGCCAGCGTAGCGCTTTGTCGATCAAAATCGATATAGATATAGCTGAGGTTCGGCATAATAAGAACTGCATTTGGCTCATTGTGGAGCGTTTTCATATAAGCGGATACAACACGTAGCCTTGTTGGGTCGATAGCCGTTCTCAAATCGATGCCGTTGATTTCTGATACAGGTTCAATCTGCATCAAATTAATAATAGTTGCAAAAATGTCCGCTTGGCTAACCGGCGCCGTTTCATTGATTCTCAGTGTTTCCAAGAATTCTGCCGGTGGGAATACCATTAACGGGTTGTGTATAACGCCGGACCCATAGCCTGAGTTGAATGATGTTTTGTTTTGCGAGATATCTTGGCCATGATCGGAAGAATAGAATACCCAGGCATTTGGGTCTCGCTGCCTGATATTTTTGACCAATGTCTCAAGGTATAGGTCTGTGTATAACACAGTGTTGTCGTAGGCATTAATACCGTTAGGCTTCTCTTCTGGAAGGAATTTTTTGATCGACTCAGGCGAGTGGTTGCTATAGGGGTAATGACTACCGTTCATCTGCGCCACTAAAAGCATAGGTGCTTTTTGATGATCACCTAATGATGAGTCAAGGAAGGGAATAATACCTTCTTTAAGTACTTTCATATCATCCGCCCCTTCTGAGACGGAAACTGAGACGCTGAAGTCTGTACCTGGTTTGTAGAAATCTAAGTCTTGATCAACAAATATTTGATCTACATTTCGCCACTGAAAGTCTTGAGCCGTTATTAACGCCGTTCTGTATCCCGCCGCTTTGGCGTAATTGAAAATAGTGGGGCTACTATAGACGAGGCCGTGAGGATCGATTCCTTGTAAGCCTGTGAGCATATAAGGCACTGAGCTAAGTGTACGTGTGCCTATACTGACTGCATTGCGATACAACAGCATCTCGCCACGTTCCATCATCCCTTGTAATCTTGGTGTTGTTTGCCGTTCATATCCGGCAATACCTGTGTGATCTAGGGTAAGGGATTCACCAACTACAAAAACTATATTGGGTGCGTTACTGGCGGGTTCTTGAGCGGTTAACACTGGTTTGTCAGCTAACTTGCCTTCAAAGGCATTTCTTTCGATAAGGTTAGGAAACACGCCAGCGTAGGCGACTGAACTAAATTGATATTTGCTAATGCCATACCAGCTAAATGAGACAAGTAAAAAGAACAGTGATGCAACAATAAAGCTACCGCCTCTAACCCACCATTTAGGTTTGAGGTTTAAGCGGAAAAGTAACATTAAGAGCGGGAGCTCTATCGCAAGTAATAAGATCGGTTTGAATATAATGGCGTTATCAAGCCATAACTCTAAGGTCAGTAAGGGATCGGCAGCGACAAATCGTAGATCAAAGACCGTGACAAAATTTCGATAAATGGAAAAGTAAGATTGTTGGGCGATTTGGGTGCCCAAGATAAAAAATAGAAATATAGATCGAACCGGGCCGTTTTTACTTGGCGAGATGATCAGCATAAGGAGCAATAATGAGATTAGGCTGAAGCTATAATTAACCCAAAACCGTTTTCCCTCCCAATTTTCTATGAGCCAGTTTATATCGCGAACTAACAATAGATCACATAGCGCGAGACAAAGAAAAATAACTAGGAATGCACGTTTGGGTGCAGATCTTCCTAGGTTTACTAGCTTAATGAATAATTGTTCCATTGTTTCTCGATTAAAGGTTGTTTTTATTTATCTAAAAGCAACCGAGTAAAATAAGGTCTTGGCTCACGCTGATGGTGGCCTTGTTTGGTAAATTGGGCCAAAGAATCGATTATTTAAAGTTGAGAATCATACAATAATTAGCAAAAAACACCCAATTTCTATGCAAAAATAGGGCTCGAGCGTTTTTTTTATAGAAGAGGGCAAGTTAGCGACTGAGATAATTCCAATTTGTTCTATTGAGGATTAGAATGTCAGCCCTATTTACACTCATCATTTTTTCATCTCTGTCGCTTTGCCCCGTGTAAGGGGATTCATAGGCACAGCAGGTAATTACTTAAAGGAAGGTATCATGGCTACTGCATTTGGCTCCGTTTTTATGCCGGAAATGTCAATCACTTGGTTTGACGGTTCAAGCTGGAGTGCGGTCGAAATGGTCCCGAGTAATAGTATTCAGCTACACCCTGGTGCCCATGTTTTACATTATGCCAGCACCTGTTTTGAGGGGCTTAAGGCATTTCGACATGACGATGGCTCAGTTAAAGTATTCCGTATTGATCGCAATGTAGCTCGTTTGGCACAAAGTGCACGTTTATTGGCACTACCTGAATTAGATGAAAAATTTGTGACTGATATGATTTTGAACACGGTTAAACGTTTTGCGTCTGATGTGCCACAGCCTCCGGGTTCAATGTATATTCGTCCTACGTTGTTTGGTACTGAGCCCGCTGTAGGTAAAGCCGCCGCACCTTCTGAAACCGCTTGTTTTTACGTGTTGTTATCGCCGGTAGGGGATTATTTTGCGGGTGGTGATCGTGCGTTACGTATTTTGGTAGAAGATCAAGGTCTGCGCTGTGCACCTCATAATGGCATGATCAAAAGTGGTGGCAACTACGCGAGTGCGCTTTTACCCACCATGAAAGCTAAAGCGGAGCATAAGGTCGATCAGGTTTTATTCTGTCCAAATGGGGATGTTCAGGAAACCGGCGCGGCAAACTTCCTATTAATTGATGGTGATGAAGTGATCACCCGCTCCCTTGATGATAGTTTCTTGCACGGCGTTACTCGTGACAGCGTTTTAACGATTGCTCGCGATTTAGGTATGAAAGTTTCGGAGCGTACAATTACCGTTGATGAGATGCTTGAACGCATTAAAAAGCCGGGTTGTGAAGCTGCTTTGTCAGGCACTGCTGCTGTTCTAGCACCTGTTGGTACTATGGTTTACCAAGATAAAGAATACAAAGTAGGTAACGGTGGTATTGGTGAGACTACCGTTAAACTACGTACTGCTTTGAATGATATTCAGTGGGGAAAAGCTGAAGATAAGCATGGTTGGCTGACTGACGTTTAATTTAAACACCTTGTGTTTTGCAAAGGCGGACTTTTTAAAGTCCGCCTTTTTTATTATTTGTTGATCGCTTTTTGCCAAACCGTGGCGACCGCTTCCCTTAGGTCCTTCATCTCTGAAGCTGATATTGTATTTGTTAGGTCTTGCATTGATTGTGTATGGCCTACGGCACGATAAGCTTTATAGGCTTCTCGTAGTATTTCAGCCTCTTGCTTTTCCAGTAGGCCTACATTCTCAACGGCATCCAAAATTCGAATATTATCGGTAAACTGGTACAGTTCGGGGTATTGATTTGAGTAATTGAGTACGAGGTATTGTACTAGAAACTCAATATCTACAATGCCGCCTCGATCATGTTTTAAATGAAAAACTTGATTGCTTTCGCTCTCTTTGCTGCCTAAATGCTGACGCATTTTTTCACGCATCTCAGTGACATCATCTATCAACTGCTCGGTATTACGTTTTTTGCTGAGGATCTCGCCGCGAACCCGTTCAAAACGTGTTTGTAGTGCTTTATCACCAGCGACGACCCGCGCACGCACTAACGCTTGATGTTCCCATGTCCATGCTTCTTTCTGTTGGTATTCAGCAAAGGCTTTTAATGAGCTGACTAACAAACCTGAGTTACCGGAAGGACGGAGTCGCATATCCACTTCATATAACTGGCCTGAGGTAGTAAAGGTGTTGAGTATATGGATTATTTTTTGCCCTAAGCGGGTATAAAAAACGGCATTGGCGATCTGTTTCTCTCCATCAGTAAAGAGATTTGGGTCTGCATCATGGATAAAGACAAGGTCCAAATCGGATCCATAGGAGAGCTCTATACCACCCATTTTACCGTAGCCCAAAACGATAAAATCAGGGCTGCAGGGAACGCCAGCTGTTTTTTGTGGTAAACCGTGCTTTTCGGTCATGAGTCTCCAAGCGATATCAACAACCGCTTCGAGTATAACTTCAGCCGTCCAAGTTAAGTAATCACTTACTTTCATTAGAGGAAGAGCACCGGTTATCTCTGATGCCGCAACTTTTAAGACGTGGGCATTTTTGAAGTAACGTAACGCATCCATGAGTTGTTCGGTATCTTCTTCGGGTATACGTAATAGCTGCTGGCGTAGCTCACTATCTAGCTGTTGCTTGTCAGGTGGAGCGTAAAGTGTGTTTTGATCGATCAGCTCATCCAGCAATATTGGGTGTGTTTTTAGCTTCTCTGAAAACCAGCTTGAGGCTGAGCAAAGCTTAACGAGTTGCTGTAGAGCGTTGGGGTTTTCAGCTAAAAGTACTAAGTAAGCGGAACGACGTAATATGGCTTGAATTAACTCAAAAACACGGCTTAATGTTTCAGTTGGATTGTTAGTTTTAGTCACTTCCTGAAAAAGAACTGGCAGCACTAAGAGTAAACGGTCTTGTGCTATTTTCTGGAGCATTTGTACTGTCTTTGATTGGCGTAGGCTATCAATAAGTGCCCATGCCTTTTCTGGGGTATCAAAACCTTGTTCTTTTAAAATAGCTTCTGCTTGAGTGTTTTCTAACTCGTCATTCCAGAGTGATAGCCATAATTGTTGATCGGTTAACGTTTGCTCTGGGTCTTCCTCTTCGCAAGGAGCGATCAGATCAGCAAAGTGCTTACGCACATTTTTTCGCTGTTCTTCGAGGCTGTTTGAAAAGTCGTCCCATCTGTTAAATCCCATGCTAAATGCAAGCCTGAGTTGTTCTATTTCTGTTGTAGGAAGCTCCTGAGTTTGTTTGTCAGCAACCGCTTGAATAGCATGCTCTGTATTACGTAAAAACTCATAAGCTTGCATTAGTTCATCGGAAGCTACTTGAGGCATACCGACGGCTTCAGGAAGGAGAGGGAGAATGTTACATAACTCCCTTTGTTGTAGCCTTGAGTCTCTGCCGCCACGTAAAAGTTGGAATACTTGTGCGATAAATTCAACTTCCCGTATGCCGCCAGAACCGAGTTTAACGTTATTGTTTAACCCTTTGCGACGGACTTCACGATTGATCATATCCTTCATTTCCCTTAGGGAATCAAAGGCGCTGAAGTCTATATATTTGCGATAGACAAAGGGACGAAGAATCCCCATAAGTTCATAGCCTGCATCTTTGTCGCCAGCCATGACGCGAGCTTTAATCATGGCGTAGCGTTCCCACTCACGGCCATGCTCTTGATAATATCCTTCCATCGCATCAAAGCTAATAGCTAAAGGTCCCGCTGACCCGAAGGGGCGTAACCGCATATCGACACGAAAAACAAAGCCATCAATGGTTGTGTTATCGAGAGCTTGAATGAGCTTTTTGCCTAAGCGAATAAAGAAATCTTGGTTATCTAGGCATTTTTTACTGCCGTCGGTCTCGCCGTTTTCAGGATAGACAAAGATGAGATCTATATCAGAGGATAAATTCAGTTCGTTTGCGCCGAGTTTGCCCATACCCAGTACCACCATGCGTTGTGGCTTTTTGCTCTCGCGGCCTATAGGTTTTCCCCAGCGTTCACTGGCTTGTTGATAGAGCCAGTTCATCGTTTGCTCGACACAGGCGTCGGCTAACCAGGAGAGTTCGCGGGTGGTTGTGCGCATATCGCTGAAACGGTTTAAATCTCGCCAGATTAAGCGTACTTGTTCGCGTTGCCTAAAACAGCGTACGGTTTTATGTAGCTGTTCTTCAGTTTCTAATGGCGCAAAGAGTGATTTTAAACTGTTTTGATAGTGGTCATACTCATAAGTGGAATATAGATCGCCACTGGTGAGTAGTTCAGGAAGCATTTCAGGGTTACGACTCAGCTGTTCAGCAACAAATGTGCTACCCGTTAATGCTCGGGTTAAGTCATCGGCAAAGGATGTAGGGGATGACTTAATCTGCTCTAAGACAGGCGCAACTTGATCCCAGTTTTGTTGTAAGAGGGGGTGAAGCGCTTTGGGTAGTTGTTCCAGCTGCGGTTTCAGCATGAGTAATATGGCTCCTGAGAAGAATTCCTTAATCGTATCAGTGCTCGTTTGCCCAGTTCCTGATTGTGGTCAGGCACTGGGCGATGATTAAATACTTATTTATCAAATAGCGTTTGCTTCGCGAGCTGTTTATGGTTGTCATTCCAGCGGTTGCGCCAGGTTTTCTCGATTAGCTGCTCTGAAATTAATAGAGCAAGCACACCAGGCTCTGCTGTTTGTAATAGAACATTGATTCTGGCTGTAGCTTGTTCGGCCTGCTGTTTGAACCAGCGATTATCTTTATGTCCTGAGAGTAACGCTGTTCTACGCCATGCGTCTATATCTCTAAGTTGACGTATTAATTTTGTGAGTAGTTTATCTATTACCCCATCGGGTTCTGTAGGAATAATAGTGCTAAAACTTTCATAGCACGCACTTACATTTCTTAATGATTCGAGGGCAAGAGGTATGAACTTCCAGTTATTGGTAAAGTGCCAGGCTTCAAAGTAACGAGGCCACAAGCTGAGTTCATTTTTTAGCAGTTGAATAAAGCCCTGTTCAAGGTTGGTGGTAGCATCAAGTTGTGCTGCCGTGCGATAGACCTCATAGTTTTCTGGTTGCAATAAGCGGTAGCCGCGCTCTGCTTTGCTTACATCACTAATATAGAGCGGAACATGTTTAGCTAACTTAAGAGCGAATTTTACTAACTCTGATCCATTACCTTCTAGTAATTCGAGCTCTAATTCACAGATTGTGTCTTCTTTACCAGCCGCAGTTACTGTGCCTTGGTCTAAAGCTATCTCTGCTTTTAATACCTCTCCTTGGCTATCTAAGCTATCTAAGATCCAAGTCGTACGTTGGAAGTCAGTTGTAAATACCGGCGCTATATTACTCTGTAGGGTTTCACTATTGAGCGCTTTTGGCCATTCAGCAGAGGCGAGTAATTGGAAATCTAATTCCGGTGAATTGAGCAGCCACTCCCACTCATTCCTGCTGTGCAAGCCCGCTTCAGAAGTGCCGCTACTTTTTAGCGTTTGAATCAGTTGCTCTCCTTTTTTACGAATACGTAAGGCAACCTTATGCTGTGTGAGCAGCTGGTCAGGGGTGTCATAGTAGGTGTTGCCCAATTGCTCCGTTTTTAGCTCTCGAATTTGTTGAGACCTAAACAGCGGTTGACGCTTTAGGGATTCAATATGGTGTGGGCTTAAGGTTAGTTTGAGTTCTACTTCAAGTGCCATCGTTTTATTCTCTATACTCTGGAGTCAGGGAATTTTTTATTTTTCTTATTATTTAAGTTCAGACTTCGGCATTAGATTAATATTAATGCGGGCGGTCTAATATGGTGCAGTTTACCTCAGCTGCAGCGGGAAAACCCTATCTAAACTGAACCGCTAGGCTTAAAATGGTTTTTAGACCTTATCCGCCATGATAATTATATTAAAGGCGTTAAATCTATCTTTGTTTGGAGTTGCTGATGTCGAAGAAATGCCCTGATCTGGTCGCTATGTTGTCGCAGTTGATCGCAAGTCCCTCGGTCAGTTGTACTCAAGCTGATTGGGATCAAAGCAACCTGCCTGTTATTGAACTGTTGGAAGGCTGGTTATCTCATTTGGGTTTTGATACTGAAGTGATTCCTGTTGAAGGACACCCAGGTAAAGCGAACCTTATAGCGACTTTAGGAAAAGGCCCTGGTGGATTAGTGCTTTCTGGCCATACGGATACAGTCCCTTTTAATGCTGAACGTTGGCAAAGTGATCCTTTGACGTTGACGGAAAAAGATAACCGTTTTTATGGCTTAGGCACTTGTGATATGAAAGGTTTTTTTCCAATAGCAATTGAGGCCGCGAAGACGTTTCTGGATCAGCCGTTAAAGCAGCCGCTTATTATATTGGCGACTGCAGACGAAGAGAGTTCGATGAGCGGTGCTCGTGCCTTAGCCTCAACAGGCAAGCCTAAAGCCCGTTACGCTGTGATTGGTGAACCTACAGGGATGAAGCCAATCTATATGCATAAAGGCATGATGATGGAATCAGTTAAAATTGAGGGGAAAGCCGGCCACTCGTCAGACCCCTCACTGGGGGCCAATGCATTAGATGCGATGCATTCTGTGTTGTCAGAGCTGATCTCTTTTCGGAATGAAATGAAGCGTGATCATCAGAATAGTGCTTTTAAAATTGCAGAACCAACGCTTAATTTGGGATGTATTCATGGCGGTGATAATCCGAATCGTATCTGTGGACATTGTGAGTTGGAATATGATCTTCGCCCTCTACCCGGAATGAGCTTAGATAATTTACGAGAAGATGTCAGTCGGCGTTTGGCTCCCTTTGCAGATCAATTCGGTGTTGCGATAACGACAACATCACTGTTTCCTGGCATTCCCTCTTTTGCAAACCAACGGGATTCGGAGCTGGTGCGAACCGCTGAAAAGTTAACTGGCTTCCAAGCGGAATCGGTTGCGTTTGGAACAGAAGCGCCGTTTTTACAAAATTTAGGCATGGATACGATTGTGATGGGGCCAGGGTCGATTGATCAGGCGCATCAACCGGATGAGTATTTGGCTTTTGATCAGATAAAGCCTACAGTAGCCATACTAGAGAAAATGATCACTCAATACTGTTTGTAGACTGCCGTGAACGACGAAACTAAACAATACGTTAATTGGTTCCGCCACTCCTCTCCATATATTAATGCTCATCGTGGAAACACCTTTGTATTGATGTTGAGTGGGGAGTCGGTTGCCGAGCCTAACTTTGCTAACATTGTGCATGATATTGCGCTGCTGAACAGCCTTGGAGTGAGGTTGATTTTAGTGCATGGATCACGCCCACAAATTAGTGAACGGCTACAACAGAAGTCGATTCCATCACAGTTGCACCATCATCTGCGGGTGACGGACCAAGAGACGATGACCTGTGTAATTGAAGCATCAGCCATTGTGCGTGCTGAGATTGAAGCACGTTTGTCACTAGGGCTGCCGAATACACCTATGGCAGGCTCTCGTATAAAGGTCATTTCTGGCAATTTTGTAACGGCCAAGCCCGTTGGTGTTTTAGATGGTATTGATATGGCCCATACGGGTGAAGTTCGCCGTATAGATCATGAAGCAATTGTCCAGCAATTGGATGATGGCAATATCGTTCTTTTATCCCATTTAGGTTACTCACCTACAGGTGAGTTGTTCAATTTATCAGTCGAAGATGTTGCTACTTGTGCAGCAACAGCATTGAATGCGGATAAATTAATTATTTTTGGTGCTGATAATGGGGTGTTTGATAGTGCAGGGGTGCTACGCAGCGAACTCTTAACACGTAAAGCTGAACGGTTGGTGAGTCATTACTTGTCCTCATTAGAGGATACAGATCAACCGCATACTGAACTTTCACGTCATTTAGAAGCGGCCGTTGATGCATGTCGTAAAGGGGTTAAACGGTGCCACCTCATTAGTTTCAAAGAGGATGGTGCCTTATTAGCGGAGCTGTTTACCCGTGATGGCTCTGGAACGATGATCCTCTCTGAATCTTATGAACAGCTAAAGAAAGCAAGTATAGAGGATGTAGGTGCTGTATTAGAGTTGATCCGTCCTTTAGAAGAGAATGGGACTTTGGTACGCCGTTCCCGTGAGGTCTTGGAGAACGAGATAGAGCGTTTTACCTTAATTGAGCGTGACGGCGTTGTTATTGGCTGTGCTGCTCTATATCCGTTTGCAGATGAGAAAGTTGGCGAGCTGGCCTGTGTTGTTGTTGCCTCTGAATATAAAGGCGGGGCAAGGGGCGATGAGCTATTACGCGCGGTGGAGAAACAAGCTAGAGGACAAGGTTTAGAAAAGTTGTTTGTTCTGACGACAAAAACAGCTCATTGGTTTATTGAGCGTGGTTTTGTTGAAAGCAATGTTGATCAACTCCCTAAAGAGAAGAAGGCGCTTTTTAACTTACAACGGAACTCTAAAGTTTTTATACGGGACTTGGGCTAACTTTTTTGTATAAGGTTAGTCAGGAAAACGGATAATAAAACAGGCGCCACCTAAAGGTGAGTTTTGCACTTCAATCTCTCCCTGGTAGCTACTGATAATATCGGTGGCTACTGACAGACCTATCCCTTGGCCTTGAATCGAAGTATCTAAGCGCTCCCCGCGTTGTAGGATAACCTGACGCATATCTGGGGTAACGCCCGGTCCATCATCACAGATAGAGAGCTGTAATTCGTTATTAAGATGAGTGCCGGATACGCAGACTTGACTGTGACCATATTTAAACGCATTTTCCATAATATTGCCGAGCACTTCCATTAAATCTCGTTCATCACCGTAAAAGAGCAGATTATCAGCAAGTTGCACGTCTGTGCGTACCGTCTTATGTCTATATACCTTACCTAGGGCTGCAAGCATTCGTTCAATAATCGGTGTCACTTGTACCGATTTCCCTAGAGGTTTTTGATGGCTTTTTACTGCACGAGTGAGCTGATATTGAACGATCTGATCCATTCGTTCCACCTGCTCAGCGACTAATGTTTGGTAAGTGTGCAGTTCATGTTCTTCGAGCTCTGCTCCTCTCATTACAGCGAGTGGCGTTTTTAAACTATGGGCAAGATCTCCTAAGGTATTGCGATATCGTTCCCGTTGCTTCCTTTCGCTTTCGATCAGTTCATTTAGGTTTTCTGTGACCGGTTGAACTTCATCAGGATAGTGCCCACCTAATTTATCGGCGTTGCCTGATTTAATCGCTTTTAGATCTTTCGCTAATCGTCTTAGCGGCGTTAAGCCCCAGCTTAAAATCAGTGTTTGTGCGAGCAGCGCGACAAGAAAAATAATCCCTAGCCAGACAATTAATTGCTGCTCATAAGCGGTGATGTCGCGTGTAACTAATTCGTCGGACTCCATCACAGTAAAGAGGAATGAGTGCTCTTTTCCTTCAGTTTCCCAAATAACACGTAATTGGAAACTGAAAATTCCTGCGTCGTGTTTATGCTCGAAAAGTGGCTCGCCGGTATTAATCCCCCCTAAACTGATAACTTCAGATAGTTTTGGATCATCCAATAGAATGGAGGATAAAGAGCGCCAAAGAAGCTTACCATTATTGTCATGAATCGCAGCGTATAGACCTGAATTGACTTGTTCATAGCGTGGTTCCTGAAGGCGCTCAGGGAAGATTATATGGTCTTCTTTTAGCTCTACAGCACCTAAAAGTAGATAAACTTGCAGTTGGAGACGGTCCTTAACTGCATTTTCTAAACTGTAGTTATAAGCTTTACTTAAGGCAATACCAGCAATGAGAAGCACAATTGGTAATATGACAGCTGAGGCAATAAGTAAGCGCCCCTGCAATGAGTGCAGGGGGGATTTTACATTCACTCGTTATCCTTAGATGTATTTAATGCAAAGCGATAACCTAGCCCGCGAACCGTTGTAATTGGGTCTAGGTTTTGATCGGGATCTAATTTTTGACGTAATCGACGTACAAAGACTTCTAACACATTACTATCACGGTCAAAATCTTGATGGTAAAGGTGCTCGGTTAATTCGCTTTTTGAAATGGTTTTACCCGCGTTTAATACTAAATATTCAAAGGTACGATATTCGTAACTTGTTAGTTTGACTGCTTCATCGTTACGATAAACAACACGTCCTGTGGTATCAATTTTAATGGGCCCAAATTCAAGAACCGGTTTTGAATGCCCTGCTGCACGTCGTAACAGGGCATTAAGGCGTGCGGTTAGTTCTTCCATATGAAATGGTTTGACTAGGTAGTCATCTGCGCCGGCTTCTAAGCCTTCTACTTTGTCCTGCCAATCGCCACGTGCAGTGAGAATAATAATTGGAAATTCTTTACCCTCTGCGCGCCAGCCTCGAATCACTTCAATTCCTGATAACTTAGGTAGTCCTAAGTCGACAATGGCCAGATCGTAGGGATACTCTTCACCCATATAAAGTGCTTCTTCACCGTCAGCACTTTCTTCTACAGTGTAATTATTACTTCCCAATGCCGTTACGAGTTGGCGGCGTAGATCTGGATCATCTTCAACAACGAGTAATTTCATGTCTGATTTAGTCCTTTTCAGGCTTGACGATTTTACCGTTGAGGCTATCTATCAAGATATCCTTAACACGGCCTTCGTTTACAATACGGATTACGTATACGGCTCTGCCATTATGCTCAGATGCTTCTGTTTTGATTACATTCCCTGCTGAATGTTTAGTAGCAATTTTCATCGCTTGTTTTGGCGATAAAACATTCTCTTGCCCATTTGCAAATGCATTATGACTAAAACCTATAAGGAGAGATGTAAATAACACAGCAATACGTAAATGCTGGTTGAGCATTGTAGAACCTCATACTTTATTGGTGGGAATAGTATCCCGTATCCGCTATCAAGTAGTAAATAGAAATGTTTATTTAACTTAACAGTGCGTGCTGGAAGTATAGAGGTAAGTCTAATGCGTATAAACTGTATAGGGAGTGAATAGTGACTAGGGTATTGATTGCCTACAGGGAAATAAATGGGATGAGTCGGTTAACTCATCCCATAAAACGGTATTTACTACTCGTTATTCTTTGCAGCGTTTACAGGTACTAATACCCAGTATTTTGTAGAGAGGGCACCAGCCAAACACTGCGATGAGAATGACAGGTACACCTATCCAACCCCAGGGGCTTTGTGGTCCAACAAAGACCAAAGCAATCAGCACCAATCCGATGGTGATGCGTATTGCTTTATCAACATTACCAATATTTCTATCCATTATACTTTACCTATATTAGATAACACTGATAATACTATAGTCGATCTATATCTTAAGTGGAAAGTTACCGGAGGTTTATTTCTCTTTTGCCTGCTTAGCTTTGATTTGACGTACCGAGAGAATGACAAACCGAACATTGTAGATCATACCCAATGTGAGTGCGGTGGCTGCTGTGATGATGAACAAGTTACCTAGTTCTGGAATTTTAAAATACCAACCCACCCATAATGAAATAATGCTAATAAGGGCAATAGGGAGTCCGGTTTTTATTAGTAAGTTCATCCATTTATCTGAACGAATCTCTTTTTTATCGATACTTGACATGCTTAACCTCAAACTTTTAGATGTTTTACAGGGTAGAGTGCAGTCATCCAGTGATCAAGAGGTTATCAATAATTTATAGTTCAGTTGTAGCATGGAGCGGTAGATTAAAGGCGGTTGCGACACCTTTGCAAAACAGTTTGCCCTTAGCAATATTGAGTCCTTTTGCAAAGTTTTCATCTCTTTTGAGAACGCTTTCCCAGCTATTATTTGCCAATTGAATAATATAGGGCAAAGTTGCGTTGGTGAGTGCCATTGTAGATGTGCGTGCGACGGCTCCTGGCATGTTAGCGACGCAATAATGTACTATGTCTTCTTTTGTGAATGTGGGTTCTGTATGGGTTGTGGCATGGCTACTTTCAAAACATCCTCCTTGGTCTATAGCAACATCAACTAACACTGTTCCCTTTTGCATATCTTTTAGATGATCATTTAACACTAGCTTAGGGGCGGCTGCGCCAGGAATAAGGACCG
Source organism: Neptuniibacter marinus (assembly GCF_001597725.1). GTDB lineage: Bacteria > Pseudomonadota > Gammaproteobacteria > Pseudomonadales > Balneatricaceae > Neptuniibacter > Neptuniibacter marinus. The sequence continues at coordinate 63,826 of NZ_LUTR01000012.1, read as the reverse complement.
CGCCGATAATTAGATCGCTGTGGGTAACGGCTTTATATATGCTATCACTCGTTGCGTATTGGGTTTTTAATCTGCCGTGGAAGAGTGTATCGAGTTCACGCAGTCTATCTGGTGAATTATCGAAAATAGTAGTATCTGCGCCTAAGCCTAAGGCCATCATCGCAGCGTTCGTTCCCACCATACCACCACCTAGAATTGCAACTTTTCCTGCTGCCACCCCAGGAACGCCTCCGAGCAAAACGCCCCGACCTTGTTGAGATATTTCTAAACAGTGGGCGCCGGCTTGAATGGACATTCGACCGGCGACTTCGCTCATGGGGGCTAGTAAAGGTAATCGGTTGTTTTTATCCGTGATTGTTTCATAGGCGATAGCTGTACATCCGGAGATTAAAAGGGCATCGGTAAGAGGCTGGTTGGCGGCTAAGTGTAGATAGGTAAATAAAACATGATCTGGGCGTAAAAAGGGTATTTCGGAACTAAGTGGTTCTTTTACCTTAACGATAAGCTCAGCATGCTTCCATATCTCCTCTGCTTGGTGACAGATCGTTGCGCCAGCTTGTTGGTATTGCTGATCACTAAAGCCTATTTGTTCACCCGCGTTTGTTTCGATAAAAAGAGTATGCCCTTCTTGGGTGAGTGATTTTACACCGGATGGGGTGAGTCCAACGCGATACTCATGGACTTTAATTTCTTTAGGAATGCCAATACGCATAATATTACCTTCCTCTTGTTTCTTTATTTACAGTTTATTTATTTACAGTTTAGACAAAGAATGGGTAAATCAATTATTGGCATGTTCTGTTGCATAGAAAACAATGTATAGGCAGGTTGCTTAACGGCGCATTCTGCTATAATCGGCAATTAGCTAAATAAAACTTTATAACTTCAAAGGTCAATCAAATGCCTCAATATCGCTCTAAGACATCGACTGCGGGTCGTAATATGGCGGGTGCGCGTGCGCTATGGCGTGCGACCGGTATGAAGGATGAGGATTTCCACAAGCCTATTATTGCTGTGGCTAACTCGTTTACTCAATTTGTTCCAGGTCACGTACATCTTAAAGACATGGGACAGCTTGTTGCACGCGAAATTGAAAAGGCGGGTGGCGTAGCAAAAGAATTTAATACGATTGCGGTGGATGATGGTATCGCAATGGGTCATGACGGCATGCTTTATTCTTTGCCGTCCCGAGATATTATTGCCGACTCTGTTGAGTATATGGCGAATGCCCATTGTGCCGATGCGCTCGTGTGCATCTCTAATTGCGATAAAATAACACCGGGAATGCTCATGGCATCGATGCGCCTGAATATCCCTGTTATTTTTGTAACCGGCGGCCCAATGGAAGCGGGTAAAACTAAACTCGCAGAGCATAAGCTGGATCTGGTTGATGCGATGGTGTTGGCAGCCGATCCGAAAGCGTCAGATGAAGAAGTGGATGCAGTTGAGCGTTCAGCTTGCCCTACTTGTGGTTCTTGCTCCGGTATGTTCACGGCGAATTCAATGAATTGCCTTGCAGAAGCCCTCGGTCTGGCTTTACCGGGTAACGGTACTGTAGTCGCTACCCATGCTGATAGGGAAAAGCTTTTCCTTAAAGCTGGTCGCACGATTGTTGATCTAGCAAAGCGTTATTATGAACAGGATGATGAAAGCGTATTGCCACGCTCTGTTGGTTTAAAAGCGTTTGAAAACTGTATAACGCTTGATATTGCCATGGGAGGCTCTACTAACACCATCTTGCATTTACTGGCGATTGCTCAGGAAGCTGAGATTGATTTTACGATGAAAGATATTGATCGTATGTCACGAGTAGTACCGCAGTTATGTAAAGTCGCACCTAATACGCCGGAATATCATATTGAAGATGTACACCGTGCGGGCGGTATTATGGGTATTTTGGGTGAGCTTGATCGAGCCGGTAAACTGCATACTGATGTACCAACCGTACATGCGCCAACGCTTAAAGATGCGCTGGATGAGTGGGATATTATGCGAAACCCAACACCTGACGTGATGGAGTTTTATAAAGCAGGTCCTGCGGGTATTCCAACACAGACTGCGTTTAGTCAAGCAACTCGTTGGCCTACATTGGATGGTGATCGTGAGCACGGTTGTATCCGTTCTATCGAGCATGCTTTTTCTTTAGAAGGTGGTTTAGCTGTATTGCACGGTAACATTGCTTTGGATGGCTGTGTGGTTAAGTCTGCGGGTGTGGATGAATCAATTCTTGTGTTCGAAGGTCCTGCACATATTACGGAATCTCAGGATGAAGCGGTTGCTAATATTCTGGATGATAAAGTAAAAGCCGGAGATGTTGTTATTGTCCGTTATGAAGGTCCTAAAGGAGGGCCAGGCATGCAGGAGATGTTGTATCCAACGTCGTACATTAAGTCTAAAGGCTTAGGCAAAGCATGCGCACTGCTAACTGACGGTCGTTTCTCTGGTGGTACTTCTGGTTTATCGATCGGTCATGCATCACCTGAGGCGGCAGCGGGTGGCGCCATTGGTTTGGTGCGTAATGGGGATATAATTCGTATTGATATACCTAACCGAACAATTGATGTTTTGCTGTCTGATGAAGAGTTAGCAGCCCGTCGTGTTGAGCAAGATAAGCTGGGTTGGAAGCCTGCAGAAGCGCGGCCGCGTAAAGTCTCGGCGGCATTGAAGGCTTACGCTAAGTTGGTTACTTCTGCTGACACGGGTGCAGTCCGCGATTTAAGCCTGCTCGATTAAGGTTTTTGCACAATCTAATAAGGGCTGGTGGATATTCCATCGGCCCTTTTTTGTCTTTAGTTTATGATTTTTTTATCAGAGTAAGCTCTCAACCGCTTGCCACAGTAAGCGTATGGCGAGCAAGGTAATCACGACTCTAAAAATATTGGAAAAGTACTTAGTGGGTATTTTATGTAACATTTTCAGTCCTAGCCAAGTGCCGAAGATGCCACCTAAAATCATTAATATGGCTAAAGGTAGCCACTCCCAAAATGCAAAGCCAACAAATGTAAATACAAGTATTTTTAGAAGATGTTGCAGGCTCATGCAGGTTGCAAAGGTGCTGGTCGTGGTAAATTTATCGTAGCTTTGGCGATGCACAAAACCTGCAACAAGGGGGCCGGTTGCACCAACAAACATTGAGATCAGTGTTGTCCCTAACCCTGCCAATAGATAGCCTTTATTACCCATCTGCTGCTGTTTTGGTTTTGGTCCCCAAATTAGATATAAAATGAAGAACGCTACGCTCAATTGAATCAAAACAAGTGGAAGCTGAATCACAATAAATGAGGCGCAAAGGGCACCTAGCAACGCGCCGATGGAGAAGAATTTAACCATAGTCCAGTCGGTATGCTGTTTGGTCATCCAAGCCCTGTTTCCATTTGAACCAAGCTGGACGAGGCCGTGGACAGGTATAAGGGCTGCGGGCGGGAGAACTGAGGCTAGAATAGCTAAGAGAAGCACACCTCCGCCTATTCCCATCGCTGCAGTTATAAATGAAGTTACTGCAGAAGATAGGATTAGGAGTAGGGATAACTCAATATTATCTAATAAGTGCATTAGAGTTCGAAAAGGTGTTATTTATCACTAAGTGATGTCATCACTTGCTGAGACCAGTTTAAACTATGTCGATAAGCGGTCTCATAGTAGGCTTTATCTAGTAGAAAGGTCATTTTATCAAATTCACCACTTTCATATTGGCAAACTTGCTCTAAGATCTGCCCTAATTGACCTTCGTGGTTTAGCAGTGCAGCTTTAACATCGTTCTGAAGAGAGACTTGTGTTAGCAGGTCAGGCATCTCCATATCGAGTAGTGCATCAAGTTTGGAAAATAACCCTGCAATAAAGTTATTAATAGGTTGCTCTCTGCCAAGCATTTCGGCAAGCAACTCGCACATACGTCCTCTTACTAGCATAGAGCGAGTTAATTCTTCCGGTTTTTCTTGGGTGTCAGTGACCAAGAAGAGGCTGACCCATTTACGAATTTGATCAAATCCCAATAAGCTAATCGCATGAGATAAAGATTCGATCTCTCTTGGAAAATTGAATGCCGCAGAGTTGACCACGCGTAAGATTCGATAGGTGAGTAAAGGATCATTAATAACGATCTGTTCAACCGATTGAGCTGTTGCTTGAGGGCTTTGTAGCTCCACCATCATCTGTAAGAGTAGAACCTTGCTGCTGCCTAGTTTTTTACCTTTGACAGGCTCTGGCTTACTTAAAAAATACCCTTGAAAAAGCGCAAAGCCGAGTTCATAGCACTGACGAAACTCTTCTTTTGTCTCGACTTTGTCTGCTAGTAATTCTAGGTTATACGGACGAAGATGTTTAACAACAGCAGGTAAAGCATCTAAGCCTATGGATCGTAGATCAAGTTTAAGAATATGAACGAGGTTAAGAAGAGGCTCAAATTTAGGTTCTGGCTTATAATCTGATAGTGCTAAACGGTAGCCCTGCTCGCCTAATTCTTTTACGCGCTCAACAAGTTCCGGGGTGATTTCTGAATGACCTAATATTTCAAGAATGAAATTTTCTTTGGGTAATTCAGGGAAATTTTCCGCCATTAAGGTTGTGTCGGTTAATTTCAGATAACAGGGTAATGAGCGAACTTGACCATGTTGGCAGATGCTCGTATAGGTATTAAGGATTACTGAGGAAGTAGCCAGATGATCATTAATTGTTACAGAGTTATCGTCATTACGATAAAGTAGCAAATACGCAACAACGTCCTGACTTTTATTAAATACAGGCTGACGGGCTAATAGGAGATCCATTGGTTCATCTGCATCAATACTATCTGTCATTCTCGGTTCCTTAGCTGTATACGTATATTAATAATTATATCTTTGTTTATGCTTATTTCTGTAAAAAACCACGATTTTGTAGAAATGCGAGCATATGCGGTCTTGCTTCTTTTTGTAACATGCTAGAGATCTGTTCACTCCATGTCATATCTTTTTGACCACCGGTCCTATTTAAATAATATTCACGGACTTTATGGTCATATTCGCTGATGAGTTCTTTGTCTTGAGTGCTATTATAGGTATCTTGTTTTAATACCATATCTAAGGGTAATCGGGGTTTAACTTCAGGGTTTTGGTCAGGATAGCCTAAACACATACCAAAAACTGGATAAACGAGCTCGGGCAAATTTAAGGTTTCAGAAACTAAATCTATCTTGTTACGAATCCCGCCAATATAGACGATACCTAATCCCTCTGATTCGGCAGCGATTGCAACGTTTTGGGCGAAGAGCGCGCAATCAACAGTAGCGGTAATAAACTGTTCGGTGAAGCCCGATAACATCTCTGCATCATGCATATCACAGCTTATTTTATGACGATTCATATCGGCACAAAAAATGAGAAAGGTTGGAGCGTCGTTAACGTAAGTTTGATTGCCTGCCCACTCCGCAATATTTGCTCTATTCCCATCGTCATTTACTTGAATAACGGTGCAAGCCTGAATGAAACTGGAGGTTGCTGCGGCTTGTCCTGCTTGAATAACGTTATTGATTAATGATTGCTCGATCTTTTGATCTTTAAATTTTCTGATAGAGCGATGGGAGTTAAGTAGCTCGATAACTGTATTCATAATTGCCCATAGAATATTAAAAAGATTGTAGTGAATAAAACTTTTAAAGTGCTATTTGTAACATAGGGTTATAGCTAGAAGAAGCCTTATAGCTAAGCAGTGTTGCATTGGGTCATTCTTTCTCCCATTTTGAACTATCCGTTTATGCTTAGGTCAATAGCTTAACTGTTTTGCGTGGAAATATAATTAGTGAATAATAAGTATCAACAGGAAGGCGCCACCCTGCTCGTATTTTGTAAACAACCGAGACTCAATCAGGGGAAGCAACGAATAGCTGCCACACTGGGAGCTGAGACAGCGTTTAATCTGGCATCTGCTTTGTTGAATTGTGCATTGGAAGACGCCACTAAGTGGAGAGGTCCTGTAGTGCTATCGCCAGCAGGCCCAGAAGAGGTTGAGTGGGCGCAAGGTCTCTTAACAGGCGCTGAGGTACTTGCCCAGCCGCAGGGTAGTTTAGGGCAACGGATCATGGCAGTTGATCAGCAGTTACGTGATCAAGGCCATAAAAAAATAATTATTATAGGTACTGATGCTCCTATCTTAAATGAGAGGATTTTTAGCTGTGCTTTGGATGCCTTAAAAACCCAAGATGTTACTTTTAGTGCCGCCGAAGATGGGGGGGTCACTTTAATGGGAAGCAATAGCCATTGGCCTGAAATTGCTGACCTTCCTTGGAGTACCGATCGTTTAGGTGAGGCTCTTTATCATGTTTGCATCGATGCTAAACGTTCAGTTGCCTATGCTCCACCAAGTTATGATATTGATTACGAGAAAGACCTGCACAAGTTAATAGTAGATTTAGCTGGTGATGTAAGACCATCACGGCAAGCCTTGTTAAGGCTTGTTCAATCTATTACTCATAACGACACTATTAAAGTGACAAGTTAACCCCAGTTAGGCGATTAAAAAATGCAACGTATTCATACAGATAACTGGTTTATCACGCCTGATGGAAAACCTAGAGGTTATATAGAGCCTCATGCGCTACGAGAACTTTGGTTTCATACCGGCACTGCGTGTAACTTACAATGTTCTTTTTGTTTGGAAGGTTCAGGGCCTGGTGACACCCGATTAGATTTAGTCAAGTTTGCGGATGTTAAACCGCTGATTGATGAAGCATTAACCTTAGAGGTAGAGCAATTTTCTTTTACCGGCGGAGAGCCTTTTCTCGCAAAGCAACTTGTACAAATTTTAGCTTACGCGGCTAAGTTTAAACCTTGCCTTGTGCTCACTAATGGTACCGATGCCCTTCAGCAAAGAATGGATGAAGTGCGTTCACTGCAAGATGCTGAACACCCTGTTAGTTTTCGTATTAGTATAGATTACGCTGCTGCGAAACAGCATGATGCTGGACGAGGAGAGGGTAATTTTGATAAAGCGATGGAAGGCCTTAAAGCATTATACGATTTAGGGTTCTCCGTTTCTGTTGCACGACATATGGAAAAAGAGGAACAGCGTGAAGAGGTTGAGGCGTCTTACCGTGACCTGTTTATTGCTTACGGTTTACCGGAAGATCTGCATATTGTTGCTTTCCCTGACTTTGCTACCCCTGGAAGCTTACCTCATGTCCCTCAAGTGACGACAAGTTGTATGACTACTTATCAGACCGAAAAGAGCCGGAAGGACTTTATGTGTGCTTTTAGCAAAATGGTTGTGAAAAAGCAGGGGCAGATGAAAGTGTATGCTTGTACGCTGGTGGATGATGATGAAGAGTATGATCAAGGGTTTAGTTTAACTGAAAGTTTAAGTGAAAGAATTAGCATGAAACATCATCGTTGCTATAGTTGTTTTGCTTATGGCTCCTCATGTAGCGAGGCGTAGCTATTTGAGATGTTAATGATGATTCATTTAAATAAGGGGACATAAGTGTTAGGAATTATTGGTGGTACAGGGATCTATCAATTAGAGGGTTTAGAAGTTGTTAGCGAGCACGATGTTGATACGCCTTTTGGGAAACCGTCAGCACCGATTATTGAGGGTAAAAGGGGAAGCAGAACCTTGTTCTTTTTACCTCGACACGGTCGCCAACATCAGCTTCTTCCTTCTGAGGTAAATTATCGCGCTAATATTTGGGCGTTAAAGTCTTTAGGTGTGACTCAGGTTGTTGGTCTTTCTGCAGTGGGTAGTTTGCAAGAAGAGATTGCGCCGGGAGATCTGTCACTCCCTAGTCAGTATTTTGATTTTGTAAAAGGGAATCGAGAGAAAACTTTTTTTGGTAAAGGTTTGGCTGCACATGTTTCAACAGCAGAACCTACATGCCATTGTTTGTCAGAAAGTTTAGTTGCTGCAGGTGAAAGCGTTGATATAAAACTTCATACTGATAAAACCTATGGTTGTGTCGATGGGCCGCGTTTAGGTACACGAGCAGAGAGTTTCTTTCTGAGAGGGGCCGCAGGTTGTGATTTGGTTGGAATGACCAATGTGCCTGAGGTCTTTTTAGCGCGTGAAGCACAACTTTGCTATTGCACTATCGCTATAGCTACCGATTATGATTGCTGGTTGGATGATCCTGATCAGCATGTATCAGTAGAGCAGGTTATTGCCCGTTATGGAGCAAGTTTAGAAAAAGCTAAAACCTTACTGACTGCTTTTATTGATCAAGATGAAGTGGAATATACTTGCACTTGCCGAACCAGTTTAGCGGCTGCAGTGTTGACCCCTAAAGACGCGTTAAACGCCGAGCAACGCTCTTTACTCGAGGTGTTAAGTTCCTAAGTATGGAGCACTCTCTATCTGTTTCTATTGTTATTCCCATCGGGCCTGCGGAGTCCATTATTCCTGTGGGGTTGATCGAGGACCTTCGAGCAATCCCTTCTGCAAGTGAAATTATCTTTGTTGTCTGTCATCAACGATTCGATGACCAATATAAGCAAGATATTGTGGCAACCTTGGCGCCTTTTCAGGTAAGTTGGCTTGAATCAGGTCAAGGGCGGGCAGTGCAGATGAATTATGGTGCCCAAGCGGCGCAAGGTGAGTTCATTTGGTTTCTGCATGTCGATAGTCGCTTTAGCGTTGAGTTAGTCGAAAGCTTATGGGTTAATTTATCGAGGGCACCGGATAAACTGCATTACTGTTTATTACAGTTTTTGGCGGATGGTTCTAATGGTATGGCGTTAAATGGTTGGGGCGCTAATCTGCGCTCTCGGCTATTAGGCATACCGTTTGGAGATCAAGGCTTTGCGATTAGTAAAACGCTTTTCGCACAAGTGGGAGGCTATCCTGAAGATGCATCTTATGGGGAAGACCATCTGTTTGTGTGGTACGCAAGGCAGCGGGGAATAAAGTTAAAATGTTGTACTCAATATCTGCAAACGAGTGCTAGAAAATACAGAGACAAAGGCTGGTGGTATCTTACCTGCCGTTATCAATATTTATGGATAAGGCAGGCAATTCCTGAATTACTTAAGCTGTTAAAGCAGCGCTATTTCTCAGCACGCTGCCAGCGATGAAACTTTTCTAACCACTGTAAAACTTTCTGAGGCGCATGAGCTCGCTTCCACTCTCCCGCTGCATATTTGTTCGCTTCACTTAAGGTTGGATAAATATGGATCGTCCCTAGTAACTTGTTAAGACCTAAGCCATGTTTTATCGCAGTGACGAACTCAGTGATTAACTCACCGGAGTGTGGTCCAACAATAGTTGCACCTAAGATTTTATCTTTGCCGGGCACTGTGAGTGTTTTTACCATACCGTGGGCATCATTATCTGCAATAGCGCGATCAAGCTCCGCTAAATCAAAGCGAGTGACTTCATAAGCTATATTTTGTGCTTTTGCTTCTTGCTCGTTTAGACCGACGCGCGCGACCTCAGGGTCCGTAAAGGTTGCTGCAGGTATAACGGAATAATCGACTTTGAATTTCTTAAATTTGCCAAACAATGCGTTGACCGCTGCGTACCACGCTTGATGTGCTGCGGCATGAGTAAATTGGAAGGGACCAGCGACATCTCCACAGGCATAAACATTAGGGAATCTTGTTTGTAGGTATTCATTTACATCAATTGTACCGTTGCCTGTGATATCTATATTAAGATTTTCTAGGCCGAAACCTTCAATATTGGCTTGTCTTCCTATCGCCACGAGAAGTTGGTCGAACGGGATTTCTTCGATTTGCCCTTTATATTCGCTGATCAAAATCTTTTCGCCATCGCGTTCTATAAATTCACGCATCTTTCTATCATTTAAGATATTAATACCTTCTGCGCTGAAGCGTTCAGTTACTAGGGCTGAAACATCTTCATCTTCTCTCGACATGATCCGCCCATCGGGCAGTAAGATACTGACTTCAGAACCAAAGCGAGCAAAACACTGACTTAATTCACAGCCAATCGGACCACCACCGATCACTAATAAGCGTTTAGGCAGTTCACGAATTTTCCATAAGTTATCTGATGTAAGAGGATTCATCGCTTCTATATTTTTAACGGCGGGCATACGTGGGCGAGCACCTGTCGCGATAACAATATTGCGGGTTGTAATAATTTCGCCATTCACCACGACTTCATAGGGATTCAATATAGTTGCAGTACCTTGAATGCAATCCACACCTAGACCTGTGTAACGTTCAATTGAATCGTGGGGTTCTACTGTTTTAATAACCTCTTGAACTCGTTCCATCACGTCTGCGAAATTGAAGCTGACTTCGCTCTTTTCTATACCGTATTCCTTACAGCGTTTATTGTCTGATACAAACCGGGCTGAGCGAATGAGTGCTTTTGACGGTACGCAACCAGTATTCAAACAGTCGCCTCCCATCAGGTTTTTCTCGACTAAGCTGACTTTTGCTTTTATCGCCGCCGCAATATACGACGTTACTAAGCCTGCTGAACCTGCGCCAATAACAACGATATTCGTATCGAATTTTGTTGGTTTTTTGATGCCTGCGTAAACTTTTCTGCTTTGTAGCAGCTCGATTATTTTCTTTGCAATCAATGGGAAAACGCCAAGGAGGGTAAAGGATGCCAGCATACTGGGGGATAATATTCCGGATAGGCTTTCTAGTTGGCCTAGTTGAGTGCCTGCATTAACGAAGACAATTGTTCCCGCTAACATTCCTAGCTGGCTTACCCAATAAAATGTCCATGTTTTTATGGGAGTAACTCCCATGACTAAGTTGATAACGAAAAAAGGAAATAGAGGAACCAAGCGAAGTGTGAATAGATAAAATGCGCCTTCTTTCTCGATGCCTTTATTAATAGCGGATAATTGACTAGCAAAGCGATTTTGGATGCTGTCGCGCAAGATAAAACGGGAGAAAAGAAAAGCGAGCGTTGCCCCAATTGAGCTGGCAAAGGATACAAGAAGTAACCCCGTTGTTAAGTCAAATAGGGCGCCCGCCGCAAGTGTCATTATTGCTGCACCAGGGAGGGATAAGCCCGCCACGAGTATATAAAGCCCAAAGAAAATTGCTGCGGTGGCTAGAGGGTTTTCTGCGTATTGCTGGTCAAATTTAGTTTGATTCGCTTTGAGAAAGTCTAAATTTAAGTATTGGTCTATGTCAAAAAAGAAAAAGGCCGTGATGGCTAACGCAATCGTCAATATAAGAGGTAATTTTTTCATCAACAGTGTTCTCAAAGAAAGTTATTGATCAATTAGTCACTTATATTGGAAAATAAGTTCAATAATCAGACTAAGTTGAGTGTCATTATTGGGCTTTCTCTGACATTAATGCGAGCTTGGCATATTTGTAATAGGTTGATTCTGCATTAGAAATAGCCAACATTACACCGTGTTTTCCATCAAGAAAGCCTCGACGAAGAAGATAAGTTCGTATAAAAGCCCAGAAGGACTTGTACAGTGCAGTGCCTAGTCCGCATCGTTTCCCGCGGGCGTATAATTGCTCAGCGCCTAAGGTTGAGTATTGATCAACTTTACGTAAAACTTGTTCTAAGTTTTCGTACGAATAGTGCTGCATCGGGTTAGAAAGTTTATGAGTTTTTCCGTTTAAAATTACCCGTTCATGGACTTTGTCATCAGAAAACACAGCTTTTTCTCGTTTGAATAAACGAAGTACATAATCAGGCGTCCAGCCGGAATGATCAATAAAACGGCCACAATATTGCGAATGGCGGGGGATCTTAAAACCATCGTATTGGGTTTGTTCGATGGCGTTTAATATCTCATCCTTTAAGGCATTATCAATTCTTTCATCAGCGTCTATAGATAACACCCATTCATTGTTTGCCAGTGCTAAGGCCCTATTTTTCTGTTCACCAAACCCCGGCCAATCTGTTTCTACTAAGGTACAGTTAGCTGTTTTATGGCAGATCTCTTGGGTGCCATCTTCACTGCCTGAGTCTACAACAATGATCTCATCTGCCCATGAAACTGAGTCGAGACAGTCTTGGATATTATGGGCTTCGTTTTTAGTGATAATAATGATTGAAAGCATCAAAGTATCTTCATGGATTTAAAAGGTTCAAGAGTGAGAGGCTAAAGCTCCCACCTTTATTATTTAGTAGTATCAGAATAGTTATTAGCCGTCTTCCATGTCGAACCGGTCACTAGAGCGATTAGGATCATAAAGAGCGCACCATCACCATGATCCATAAACGATGAATTAAACATGCAGGAAAGACACACGGTGAAAAAGAGTGCTGTTTTACATTGTTTTTGTAAAGCAGGTTGGTTTTTTTGTGTCAGAAAGCTGATCAGAAAAGAGATAAAGAGAAGTAAACCTATGATACCGGTTTGAACTGAAATTTGTAAAAACTCATTATGTGGATTTACGGTTGTTTTCCAATAGGTTTGAATTGCTTCATGTTGTAGGGCATAAACTTCGGGGAAACTGCCTAGTCCATGTCCTAGTAGCCAACTATCCATAAAACAGTAGAGCGACAAAATATAAAATTCAAGACGGATATCTGCTGCTTGTAATACGGATAGATTTATTTCGCTGGCGTTACTTATAACATCTAAGCGTCCTATGATTCTTAATTGTGATAAATCTGCAAAAAGTAAGAGCGCTATAGTACTGAGGCTACCAAGAGCGATCATGGCTATTAAGCCTTTGACCCGCCACTGTTGCCAACAAAATAAAGCGCTGAGTATGCAGATTAATAGGTATCCAAGGCGGCCATTCTCAATAAAGAATAAATTATGAAAAGTGATAATAAATAAAGCGATAAAAATTGCTCTATATCTTTTTGATATAGCTGCTGCTTGTAAGTTTATATAAGCAAAAACAGACATAGATATGCCATGAAATATACGGTTTTTAATACTATTTGGATTGTCCCAATAATGTATCAGATCGTAATGTATAAGGTAGGAAAAAAATAAAGAGAGGAATAATGCTGCATAGAGTGCTACTAAGGCATTTTTGCGATATTTGTCAATGGAGAAATAGATCATAAATAGAGGGATGAGTAAAAATTCCCGGTATTTTGACAGTATCTTTCCACTATAGTTTGTTTCCGCACTTGACCATAAGAGGCTGATTGCGAGCCAGATAAAGAGCAGTGTGGCAAGCAGCGCGGTTTGGTTGTTTTTTAACAGTGCTGGATATGTAGTAATATTTTTTGTGAAGAGTAAAAATATAACAGGAAGGCCTAAAAGTATATTGTGGGCGGCGTTCCCTAATAATGGAATACTAAAAATACCCGCTATTAAAATCCAAGCCCCTAGAGTTATTAGAATAGGCTGAGTTCGCGGGCTTTCTGAATGATCGAATGACATAAGGGTTATTTTCCCTGCGCAATTTTCAAATAAAGCTGTTGATGCTGAAAGCTTAGGTTATCCCAAGTTAATTTTAATGAATCGACTTTTTGTTCAGTCATTAGTTTTAATAGAGCTTGCTGCCAAGCTTCGGTCTGATTTAATGGTAGTACTAAGCCATGTTGCTCTTGGATCAATTCTGCAATACCACAGCAGTCCGATATTACAACAGGTAAGCCTGCTGCGTTTACTTCTGCCACAACCATTCCAAAGGGTTCGACCTCTGCAGGATGAATAAGAAGGTCTATATACGGCAATGTATCTTCTGAGCGTTGCCAGCCTTTTAGCTGGTAGTTGTCCTTAGGCCAATCGGTAAATAGATGTTCTATCTCTTCTGGTTCAGGCCCAGTCACAATAAATGTTATTTGAGGGTTTTGGTCGATTAAGGATTTAACCACCTTGACGGCAAATTCTAATCCTTTTCGCTGCCACTCTTTACCAATAAAACCAATGGTATGACCGTTGGATTTGCGTGAGAGTTGAGTAAATTGTTCTGACACGCCTGGGTAGGCGGGAAAGCCAAGTTTATGTGCTGCTGCGGGATATAATTTAGCTAGCTGATCTGAAACGAGCAGTGAGTTAGGCAATACAGTATAAACATTTTTACCAAACAGCTCACGCTTTTCTAAATATTCCCAAGTTGCAATACGGGGGGAAATAAAATCTAAAGCCCTTTTCTTCCGCATTAAGATAGAGGGGCCATGGAACGTAGTCACGTGGTGTTCTGCGCAACGTTCATGGCTGTGGATCACCCATTTATCTGTATCTATGCTGTTAAGATATTTAGAAACACGATTAGAAAACTTGATCATAGCAAGCCAACGAGGTTTTGGTTTTACCTCGCCGAGTTCTATAACGTCTATATTATTGTCGCACTGTTCATAAGCACGCTCACAAATGATTTTTACGCTTTGTCCCTGCTTGGCTAATGCATGGGTAAGCTCCCACACATAGCGTTCCATACCGCCAACAGGGCCATATCGACGAACAATGTGGATTGAAGATGTTTGTATATTCAAGGGTTACTTATCCAGATCGGTATAGTGTTTTTTGCTGATCTCAAGACCAAACATATCTTCAATTTTTAGCTTTAAACGAACTTTCTTGTCACGTTTGGTTAGTGTGTAATCTGGGTTAGGTTTGAAATCCCATTCGGCATCGGTTTTTAGCCAATCTTCTACGACCGCTGGATGAGTACCCTTAAAAGGTCGCAGAACCGCAGGGTCTATATCACCATATCCAGGAAAAGGTGCAGGCTTTTCATTCCAGTATTGGGAAACTTGGTTGATCTTTTCTTGCATCTTTGCAACGTTTCTTACATGTCCATAATGGTAGACATTACCGCCTGCATGGCGGGCTTTTGGATAGCGACCACGTTTGTTTTTATCGAGTACAACAAAGAACAAACCATCTGGCGCATAGCTACGAATTGAGTTTCTAATAATACGGGGCGCTCGACGGTATCCTGAAATACCTACTTGATCCGGTCGTCCATAAAAGTGGTAGAAATCAAAGTAGAATGCTTCAGTTTCTGGATCATCGAGATATTTTTCCATATTGCCACGAATCGTTTTGATCTCGTTTTCGTGTAAGACTTCATCGCCTTCAATATACAGGGCCCAGTCTCCTGTACAGTTGAAGTGGGCAATCATTTTTTGCTGGCCATAGACGTAGCCGCGGTCCTGCATTTTATCATTCCATGTTGTATGGATAATGCGGATTTTCGGATCGTCAATTTTATTTAGGAGCGCTTCTGTATCATCATCGCAGTCCCCTAATGCAATAATAAACTCATCACATAAAGGTAGGGCTGAGCGAATACTCTCTACAAAAGGGTAGCCTAGTGTCGAACCGTTTTTTAAAAAAGTAAAGCCACTGACTTTCACACGCGTCTCCTAAAATTAGCGTTCTTTCGTGTTATATAGTTTTTGGTCGCCGTCGGGCTGTGTTTTGAAACGTTTATGTACCCACATGTATTGGGTGGGTGCTTTCCTTACTCCCGCTTCTATCGCTAAATTCATTAAACGCGCGTCTTCAACTTCATCGCCACTGGGAAAGTCTGGAACAGGAACAATCTCCATAATATAGCCTGAATCATCCTCTTTTCTGCGTAGATGCAAACAAACAATCGGCGAATTGTTAAACCTAACCATATTAGTGGTGGCTGTGATTGTTGCGGCTGTTTGGCCAAAAAAGGGCACAAATACAGAGTTTTTTCGCCCAAGGTCCTGATCAGGGGCGTACCAGATAATGAGGTTCTGTTTTAGCTTTCTGATTATCTCGCGTATTTTTTTTCGTTCGACAGGGATGCTAAAAGAGGAACGCCCTTTAGTGATCATTGTATCCATAAGAGGATTGTTATGCTCCCTATAAGTGGTCGCTATTGGGGTTTTGTAAACTGAAAACAATAGACCGCCCAAGTCGAGTTGTGAGTAATGTCCCCCGAGTAAAATCGCACCGCGGCCAAGGCTAAGGGCGTCATCGAGGAGTTCGAAACCTCTGTATTCGGTACGCGCGATGAGCCTTTTTTTGTTACCCCAATAGGCCCATGCGGTTTCAACGATACCTATACCGTTATTTTTGAATACATCTTTTACGAACTGCTCACGTTCTTGGGGCGTTAATTCGGGGAAGCATAGTTTACAGTTAACGTCGGTAACATGACGTCGTTTAGGTAGTAGATAATACAGTGTAATACCGATTAATCGGCCAAAGCCCAAGCCTAGCCTATAGGGCAGCAAGGCAAGTAGCCTTAATACTAGAATGCCTAGCCATGTTGGCCAGTATTTGGGTGCAAAGAAAGAAGTTGATGTATTCACGATTTATGTATGTCTCTAGAATCAGTAGGGGATTATACCTATGTCAGCAATACTCAGCTAGATGGAAGGTTGGGCAACAGAGGCTAGCAAGGTACAATACGACTAATTATTTGTAATATAAGATAGATCTATATGACTGATCAGGTTCCAGCATCAGGAACAGGGATGAAGATATACCTTCGTCTCCTTGCATACGTACGGCCATACTGGCTGCCTTTTTCCCTAGGTATTATCGGTTTTATTATTTATGCCGCGACGCAAACTGGGTTTGCTGCCCTTATGGAATATCTTGTTGATGCTATAGGTGAGCAGAAAGAGGATGCCTATATATATGGGCCGCTTGCATTAATAGGGATCGCTTTTGCTCGCGGTTTAGGGACGTTTATGGGTAACTATTTTACCGCTTATGTAGCGAGGAATATTGTCCATCAACTACGCGTAGTGATGTTTGATAAGCTGCTCGTTATCCCTTTAGATTATTATCACAATAATGCATCAGGTCATATTCTTTCTAAAATATCCTATAACGTTGAGCAAGTCACTAATGCTGCAACGGAGTCGTTAAAAATTAGTGTCAGGGAAGGCATGACTGTGATCGGTTTGCTTGTATACCTGTTGTATCTCAATTGGCAATTAACTTTAGTTTTTGCCGCTGTGTCCCCATTTATTGCGCTCGTCGTGGCTGTTGCCTCTAAACGTTTTCGCCGTTTAGGTCACCGTATTCAAGATTCCATGGGAGAAGTAACCCATGTAGCGTCTGAAAACGTACAGGGTGTGCAGGTAGTGCGTATCTTTGGTGGCAGCGATAAAGAGCGCCACCGTTTTGAACAAGCAAGTGGGCAAAACTTGCGTCAGAGCTTGAAGATGGCAACCACTGAAGCGCTGAGCACGCCCATTGTACAGCTCATTGTTTCGAGTGCTTTAGCGCTCCTGATATTTCTCGCGTTACACCCGCTAATGAGCACCGGTATGAGTGCGGGGCAGTTTATTGCCTTTATTACCGCCGCCGGTTTGATCGCTAAACCCTTGCGCTCGCTAACTGAAGTTAATGGCGCAATTCAGCGAGGTATTGCTGCTGCGCAGAGTATCTTTGAACTCATTGACGAGGAAACAGAGAAAAATAGTGGTTCGTTAGTGAGTGAGCGAGGTGAAGGTCGCTTGCAACTGCAGAATTTAAGTTTCTCTTACCTGCCCAATAAACCGGTATTGACCAACCTTAATCTGTCGATCGCTCCTGGACAAACAGTGGCTTTTGTCGGTAAATCGGGCAGTGGTAAGTCTACCTTAGCAAATTTGTTGCCTCGATTTTATGAGCCAACTTCAGGTGATATCTTGCTGGATGGTCAATCCCTTGCCGAGTATGACTTAGCCTCATTACGAAGCCAGATTGCATTAGTGACGCAGAGTGTAGTTCTCTTTGATGGCACAATTCGAGACAATATTGCTTATGGTGCCATGCCTAATGTGAGTGAGAAAGATATTCTTGCCGCCGCGGAAGCCGCTCATGTAATGGAATTTGTGGCCAGAATGAGTGACGGCTTGGACACGGAAGTGGGTGAGAAAGGCACTAAATTGTCCGGTGGGCAACGTCAACGTATTGCTATAGCGCGGGCTATTCTTAAAAATGCCCCAGTGCTTATTCTTGATGAGGCAACATCGGCTTTAGATACTGAGTCGGAGCGGCATATTCAAGCGGCATTGGAAAATGTGATGCAAGGACGAACCACTTTGGTTATAGCACATCGGTTATCGACCATAGAGTCCGCAGACCAGATTGTGGTGATGGAACAAGGTCAGATCATTGAGCAAGGGACTCATAAGGAGTTATTGGCCATGGGACGTACCTATGCCGGTTTATATAAAAAACAGTTTAGTGAAACTGCAGGGTCCTCAAAAGAAAGTACTGGAGATATTGAATGAAAATCCATATGCCACGTTTTGATAAAGCTCAGGTACTTGTGGTTGGTGACCTGATGCTTGATCGTTATTGGCAGGGGCCGACTTCACGCATCTCTCCTGAAGCGCCTGTACCTATTGTAAAAGTGGAACAGCATGAAGATCGTCCCGGTGGGGCAGCAAACGTCGCCCTTAATGTCACCGCACTAGGTGCCGGTGTTTCACTGGTAGGGTTGGTAGGTGATGATGAGGCGGGGGTAGCGCTTGAAAAACAGTTGCAATCGGCCCGTGTACACTGTGCTTTTTCTAAGGCGGAGAATGAGCCGACAATTACTAAGCTACGCGTGATTAGTCGCCATCAGCAATTGATTAGGTTGGATTTTGAAGAACCTTTTTCCCATGACTATAGTGAGCAGCTAGCCAATGCTACTTCGTCTCTTTTAGAGAATGTTGGTGTTTTGGTGCTGTCTGATTATGGGAAAGGGACGTTATCTGATTGTCAGAGCCTGATTCGTGATGCTAAAAGTAATAATGTAGCTATATTGGTGGATCCTAAAGGGTGTGATTTTAGTCGCTATAAAGGAGCCACACTGCTAACGCCCAATCTTTCTGAATTTGAGGCGATTGTTGGTGTTTGTAAAACAGAAGAGGAGTTGGTCACACGAGGTCAGGCACTCGTTAAAGAGTTGGACCTTGAAGCGTTACTGATTACTCGCAGTGAACAGGGCATGACACTCATTCGTGCTAATAAAGAAGAGTTACATTTTCCTGCACGTGCTCGAGAAGTGTTTGATGTGACAGGTGCGGGGGATACCGTCATCTCAACGTTAGCGGCTGCATTGGCTTCAGGTGAAGATCTCCCTAATGCCGTTGCGCTATCTAATATTGCTGCCAGTATTGTTGTTGGTAAGCTGGGTACAGCGGCGATTAGTGCGCCAGAACTTCGTCGAGAGGTTAGCAAGGAGCAAGGTGCAGAGAAAGGGGTCGTGACTGAAGAGCAGCTACTTATAGCCTTAGCTGATGCTCGAGCGGCAGGGGAGTCCATCGTTTTCACTAATGGTTGCTTCGATATTCTTCATGCTGGCCATGTAGGTTATTTGGCGCAAGCCCGTGCTCAAGGTGATCGTCTTGTATTAGCGATAAATAGCGATGAGTCAGTGAGTCGTCTCAAAGGCCCAGGTCGGCCTATTAACCCTGTCGAACGGCGAATGGCCGTTCTCTCCGGTTTAGAGGCGGTGGATTGGGTGCTTTATTTTGATGAAGACACACCTGAACGCTTATTAGAACGGGTTCGTCCTGATGTACTTGTTAAAGGCGGTGATTACGGTATTGAAGGCGTTGTAGGTGGGGAATTTGTGCGTGGCTATGGCGGTGAAGTCAAAGTACTGTCATTTCTTGATGATTGCTCGACAACGGCAATAGTAGAAAAAATTCAGCAAGATAGCGACGCATAAACCGTAAAGGGTAGGAACGCTATCTTCGGTTGATAGCGTTCTCTGCTGCAGCTATGTTCTTGCGTAAATGGTCAGGGTTGATGGTGCCAATAATCGCGGATGTTACGCCTGGATGAGCAAAGATATAGTCAAAACTGGCTTGTACAGGGTCTCCGTTTGAAGCCGCACAAATATGCCCTGATGCGAGTGCCTTTTTTAGTAAAATACCTTTGTTATTTTGTGCAGCATAATCAAGCACAGGTTCCTCCTCTGTGTGATCTAAGTTATACGTGACCATTGCACAATCTGATTGTTGCAGCGCTAAAAGTCCACCCTCGATAGTTTTGGTCGACATCCCGCTTGCGCGTATCTTTCCTTGAGCTTTTAACTCATTTAACGCTTGAAGTGTGCCGTAGCGCTCTATGATTTCTACATCATTACCGTCGGAATGGATTAGCAACATATCAATATAATCGGTATCAAGGCGTTTTAAGCTACGTTCTACACTAAATTGCAGATGTTCAGGGGTGAAAATATAGCTGGATTGACCTGTTGAGTTATCAAACTCTTCGCCTGCTTTTGAACAGATAATCCAGTCTTGCCGCTGTCCTTTGAGTAACTTACCTAAACGCTCTTCACTATTGCCATAAGCGGGCGCTGTATCGATTAAATTAATCCCTAACTCTTTAGCTAGAGCAATAAGATCGCTGGCTTCCTTATCGCTAGGCAATACAAAATGTGTAGGATATTTTACGCCCTGATTTCTGCCGAGCTTGACGGTTCCCAAGCCAAGGGGGGAGATATTTAAACCCGTATTAGCCAACTGACGTTTTAGCAAAATAGAGTCTCCCAAACAGGCTCTGCGGTTTCAGGTTTTGGCAGTATTTGTAGGGGCTGTAAGCTATTACTTTCTACTGTTTGGCTAGGTTGATCACATAAAGATAATACTTGATCGGCAAGGTCGGGAGAGAGCGCTAGTTTAGTGGGCCAAGCCACAATACAGTTACCTACTTTTTCTGCATAAGCGGAATCTGGCCTTACCAGTGCTGATTGTTTCGGTTCTGCACGGTTAATGTGAAACGCTGCCCATTCCGCCTGAGATAGATCAACCCAAGGCAGCAGGGTAGTAAGCTCCTTTTTTGCAAAGGCTATCTGTTCTTGCTCTGTACGATCCATGCCAGTTTCTGCGACGTTACCCCCTAAATACCATATATGCTGACCATCCTTACAGGGATGGGTTGTGATGGTTGCGACAGGTTTACTGCCAGTGCCAATACAGTGGGCATAGGTTGGTAGGTCGTATTGGTGTTTAACCATTACCATATGCAAAGGGCGACGCTGCATTTCGGGTTGGCGGATATCTAGTGTTTTAGCTAGTGCTTCAAAACCTTCACCTGAAGTGAGTACTAAATTATTAGCTTCTAAGTGGAGATTTTGGGTAGGAAAGAAAATTCCTTTGATGGTTTTACCGTCGCTCTTAATCTGAGCGTTAGTGATATCGGCCTGATAGATTCTATTTTCTACTGGTTGGCGTAGCTTGTTGATGACACTAGGGATGTCTAAAACCAGCTCATTTAGACGATATAGCGAACCTTTGAACTGTTTGTTTTTGAATACCTGTGGGCGCTCATTAGCGGAAACTTCTTCAACCCTCCCTCTAAAAGCTTTGGTCGCAAAGAATGTTGTCATGCGAGAGCCAAGAGAGCCTTTTGACCACATATAGTGGGCATCTGAAAGGATATTTACACCGTTTAGGTTGATCTCACCTTGGCCATCTAAGCAGTCACGCCAGCGTTGAGGCATCTCTTTAATTGTATTTGAGGCCTGTGTCAGAACACCGCTCAGTGCGTATTTGGTGCCGCCATGAATAATGCCTTGAGAGCGTATTGATTGCCCTCCACCTAAGGTGCTTTTTTCCAGCAAAATAGCATTAAAACCTGCGTTAACTGCACGATTTAATGTCCATAGGCCCGCGATACCGCCACCTATAATAATTAGGTCAAGCTTTAGGGTGTTCATAAAAGGCTTCGTTGCAAAAGTTTAGTGGGCCATTATAGGCAAGTGCAGGGGGCGCTGGCTAGGTTATCAGGATTGATGAGAAAAATGACTTAAGGTATAGAAACCATGTAAGCATGATATAATTGCTGTCTTTTGTTTGTGGCTGAAAAACTGTAATGAATCGTCTGCTCTATACCTTTTTATTTTATCTCGCGCTGCCTTTTATTTTAGGCCGGTTATGGTGGCGAGGTTTGAAAGCACCCGCTTATAGAGAGCGCTGGCTAGAACGGTTGGGTTTGTTTAAACCTAAAAACAAGATGGGCAAGCAGCCGCTCTGGATTCATGCTGTTTCTGTCGGTGAGGTTCTAGCTATAGTGCCTCTGGTTAAGCTGATTCAGGCGCGTTATCCAGATATACCTATTGTGATGACAACTATGACGCCGACAGGGGCTGAACGAGTAAAGGCAAGTTTTGCTGATACTGTGACCCACTACTACTGTCCATATGACCTGCCTTGTGCTCTCAAACGTTTTATTAAAAAGCTAAATCCTCGGGCCTGCGTAATTGTAGAAACTGAGCTATGGCCGAATCTTGTTAATAGTTGCGCACACAGTGTTATTCCTTTACTGGTTGCGAATGCACGGTTGTCTGAACGCTCAGCTAGAGGTTATATGCGATTTAGTACATTGGCGCGGCAGATGTTAGAACAGATCAATATGATAGCCGTACAAAATGAGATTGATGGCCAACGGTTTTTAGATTTAGGTCTGCCTTCTCGCTCTATGTCGGTCACTGGGTCAATCAAATTTGATGTTAAAGCGCCAGAAGGAAGTGAACGTTTGGCCTACGCATTGCGCCAGATGTGGGGCGAATCACGGAAAGTCCTCATTGGTGCGAGCACCCATGAGGGAGAGGAATCAGAATTGATTGCGGTTTATCAGCAACTACTATCCGATTACCCCGATCTTTTATTAGTGGTTGTGCCTCGTCATCCTGAACGTTTTGATCGGGTAGCAGAGCTAATTAAGCAAGCTGGTCTGAAATTAGCGAGGCGTAGTTTAGGGCAGCAACCGGAGAGTCGCACACAAGTGTATCTGGGCGATACTATGGGAGAGTTAATGAAACTATTGGCTGCTGCAGATATCGCTTTTGTTGGCGGCAGTTTGGTTGAGCGTGGCGGACATAACCCACTGGAACCTGCGGTGTTAAAAAAGCCGGTTATTATGGGGCCTCACTATTTTAACTTTCAGTTGATCTGCGACTCCCTTCAGCAGGCTGGTGGCTTAACCGTTGTGAGTGATGCTGATGGACTTGCTGGCGAGCTAAGGCGTCTATTAGACGATACGGAGCTGTTGAGCAGCCAGGGGCAGGCAGGGTATCAATTTGTTATGCAAAATCAGGGCGCATTAGAGAAACTATACGCCCTGACGGATGAATACTGCTTAAAGGATTAAGTGTTTTCTGACGTTCGGCGATCCATCTCTTCACATAACCAGTGGCCGATAAAAATATGAGCTTCTTGGATGCGTGCGGTTTCATCGGATGGTATACGGATGAGATGATCAGCAATCTCATTGAGTTGGCCGCCATGAGAACCCGTCCAAGCCCATGTTTTGCAACCTATTTCAGATGCTGCTTTGATGGCATCAATAATATTTGCGCTATTACCTGATGTAGATATACCAATGATGAGATCTTCTGGTTTAGCTAATGCTTGAATTTGGCGGGTAAAAACAGTGTCAAAGCTGTAATCATTACTATGGGCGGTCAGTATTGATGTGTCTACCGTCAGGGCGATGGCTGATAAAGGCTTTCTTTCGGCTTTGTAACGAACAACAAATTCGGCGGCTAAATGTTGGCTGTCAGCTGCGCTACCGCCATTGCCCATAAAAATAAGTTTACCGCCTTTTTGAAGGCAAAGATCGATCTGCTCTACCAGTTGCTCGGTTTCAGCTTTGATTGTTTGTAGTTTGTTAAACGTATCGAAGTGGCGCTGCAATGCATTATCAAATGACATGTTTACGCCCCTGCCAAATCAAATTCAAGGGTTTCGCCCGCTTGTTCACTAAATGCGCGGGTCAGGAAGGGACTGAGTTGCTCTCCATTACTGTCTAATACCCAGCTAGCTTGTTCCGCATCATAGTCAAAATGGTAACCGCCGCTTTTAGTGGCAAGCCAGAGCTGTTTAACAGGAGCTTGTCGGGTGAAAATAAGCTGAGTTTTGTTTTCGCAGATAATGGTCAGTATGCCACCACCTTGTAGTACATCTATATCTGTTTCAGCTTCATCTAGAATCTCTTCAATTTGTTCTAAGGTTGCGTCAACACGATCGTTAAATTCACTCTCAGTCATTTCTCACTCCGGCTAGTTAAAGCCTTCAAACATGGGCTATGGCATAGGAGTATATCAAGCTAAACTGAAAATCCGAAGAATGATTCTCATTATACCGTCGTGTTTCTGCCTGCATTTAGCTAAAAAAGGTTATTTTATTTGTCTTTAAAGAAGGTTTTTTTAACTAAATTTGAAAACGGTTTTATGAATATTTCTGGTTATAGGTATAATCGATAGATTATGCCGTTTATTTGGGGAAATCTGCTGTGAAAGCACAGACGAAATGTATTGGGTTGGTCATGTTGTTAAGCTTACTTATCTTGGGTGGTTGTGGTCAAAAAGGCCCTTTGTATCTGCCTAGTGAAGAAGCAGATAAAAATTCACAGCAGAAATAGAATGTTAAGAGATTTTTAATGGATACATTTGAGTATAGAAACGAACAGCTTTGCTGTGAAGAAGTGGCTTTGACGCAAATTGCTGAAGAGTTTGGCACCCCAACCTATGTTTATTCAAGAGATGCACTAGAACGCGCTTATCTTGCTTATGCAGAAGCTTTAGAAGGGCGAGATGCTCTCGTATGCTATGCAGTAAAAGCGAATTCTAATATTGCAGTATTGAATGTATTAGCTCGTTTAGGCGCTGGTTTTGATATTGTTTCTGCAGGTGAGCTTGAACGGGTTTTAAGAGCGGGTGGCGATGCTTCTAAAGTCGTTTTTTCAGGGGTAGGCAAACAGCCTTACGAGATTATTCAAGCGCTTAATGCGGGGATCCGCTGTTTTAATATTGAGTCAGAAGCTGAATTAGTTCGTGTTAATGATGTGGCTGCTGCTGAAGATAAAATTGCCGCTATATCATTTCGTGTAAATCCTGATGTTGATGCGGGTACACACCCTTATATATCTACAGGGTTAAAAGATAATAAATTTGGTATTGATATTAATGAAGCTGTACGCATTTATAAGCGCGCAGCAGAGATGAGTAATGTTGATATTGTCGGTATGGATTGCCATATCGGTAGCCAGTTGACTGAAGTTGCGCCATTCTTGGATGCTCTTGATCGTGTTTTGGTTTTAGTTGATAAGTTGGCTGAAGAAGGCATTAAGGTTAAACATTTAGATTTAGGTGGGGGACTTGGTGTTTGTTATACCGACGAAGAACCGCCTACTCCGCAAGAGTATATCGCTGCTGTTTTAGAGAAATTAGGTGATCGTGAGTTAGGGTTGATTTTTGAGCCGGGCCGTTCGATTGCTGCAAATGCTGGCGTGATGCTAACGCGAGTTGAGTTTTTGAAGTGCACGGATGAGAAAAACTTCGCCATAATTGATGGCGCAATGAATGACCTTATACGCCCTGCGCTATACAGTGCTTATCAAGATATTATTCCAGCCCTTTTGCGGGAGGGTGGAGAAACTAAATCTTGGGATCTAGTGGGCCCGGTTTGTGAAACGGGTGACTTTTTAGGTAAAGATCGCGCTCTAAATTTAGAGCCAGGTGACCTGTTGGCGGTTTGCTCTGCCGGTGCTTATGGTTTTGTGATGGCATCTAATTACAACAGCCGTGGTCGCCCAGCTGAAGTGATGGTTGATGATAGTCAGCACTATCTTATTCGGAAACGTGAAACTTTGACGGATCTTGTTAGAGGTGAGCAACTTTTACCTAAAGATCGTTAGGAGCTTTATCTATGTTAGTTCGTTTCACTAAAATGCATGGGTTAGGTAATGACTTTATGGTGCTGGATCTTGTTACTCAGCGTATTAAAGTGACACCTAAACTTGTAAAAAAGCTCAGTGACCGGCACTTAGGTGTTGGTTTTGATCAGCTACTCATTGTTGAGCCGCCGACAGAGCCCGATGTTGATTTTCGTTATCGGATTTTTAACCAAGATGGCTCGGAGGTTGAAAACTGCGGTAATGGCGCTCGCTGTTTTGCTAAGTTTGTGCGTGATAAACGGCTTACAGGTAAAACGACTATTACTGTGCAGACGGCCAATGGACGTGCACAACTGAAGGTTCATCCCGATAAAAAGGTTGAAGTGGATATGGGGGCGCCTATTCTTCAACCGGAGGCTATTCCATTTGTAGCTAATCAGCAGGCAATTACCTATTCCGTTGATCTGGATGTGAAAGGTGAGACACAGACTGTTGAGCTGAGTGCTGTTTCTATGGGTAACCCTCATGCTGTTTTGTTGGTTAATAGTACAGATGAAGCCCCGGTAGAAGTCTTGGGGCCGCTTTTGGAGGCTCACCCACGGTTCCCAGCCAAAGCTAATATTGGCTTTATGCAGGTACTTAATCGTAATGAAGTTAATCTACGTGTATTTGAGCGTGGCGTAGGGGAGACCCAAGCTTGTGGCACAGGTGCCTGTGCAGCCGTTGTTGCAGGGGCATTGCGTGGTAAGCTTGATATGCCAGTTACTGTGCATCTACCTGGTGGTGATTTACAGATTGAATGGCATGGTGAGGAACAGCCCGTTATTATGACTGGGCCTGCAACAACGGTTTTTGAAGGACAGGTTTTTATATGAGTGATCAATTAGAACAGCTGACAGAGGCAAAGGTTGCTGATTTTTTACAGCAGAATCCGGACTTTTTTACTCGTAATGCTAAGTTGCTAGAAAAGTTATATGTACCTCATGATACAGGTCGAGCTGTTTCGTTAGTCGAGCGCCAGACGACTGTATTGCGCGAGAAAAATCAGAATCTTACGTCACATCTTTCAGATCTGATCGATATTGCTCGTCATAATGATGTTCAGTTTGAAAAAACTAAACGCATGGTACTTGCCTTGCTCGAATCTGAAACATTAGATGATATAGCGGTCGCTATTGATGAAAGTCTTTGTCAGGATTTTGCGAGTGATACAACCTCATTGATTTTATTTACCCATAAACCTTTGGATGTCAATAATTTGCGTCTGATGGATCAAGATAGCGCTAGTGTTATCAGTGGGTTGATGAGTACCAATCTTCCGAGCTGTGGACAATTAAGTAAGGCTGAAAACGAGTTTATTTTTGCGGCTGACGCGATCAAAGTGCAATCTGCGGCGGTAGTGCCTTTAGTTCAGGGAGAGGCTTTAGGTTTATTGGCTGTCGGTAGTTTTGATCCTAATTATTTCACAAGTAGTCAAGGAACTGTTTTGCTTAGTTACGTTGGTGAAGTGTTAAGTCGTGTTGCTTATCGGATTATGCGCCAACAGGAATATTAAATTTTCACACAACAAGATGGAGAAGATAGTTTGAAGGAAGCTCAGCTTGAGCAGTTTTTGCACTATCTCTCTACTGAAAAGCAACTGTCTCATCATACGCTAGATAACTATGCACGTGATCTTGCAAAGTTTAGTGACTTCATTGATGAGCAGGACCTATCTCAGTGGGCTAATGTAGAAGCCAAACACGTTCGCCAGTTTGTGGCTAAAATTCATCGGCAGGGGCTATCTGGCGCTAGTATTCAACGGGCGCTGTCTGCTACGCGTAGTTTTTATCGTTTTCTTGCCCGAGAGCGCCTAGTCGAGCAAAACCCTGCGCTTGCGGTTCAGGCGCCAAAATCATCACGTAAACTTCCTAGTACACTGGATGCAGATCAGATGGTCCAGTTATTAGATATTCCTATTATTGACGCAGTGTCTGCTAGAGATGCTGCAATTATGGAGTTGATCTATTCATCGGGTTTGCGTATCTCTGAACTTGTTAGCTTAGATATGCATAGTATCGATTTAGCGGACCATAGCTTAAGAGTTACCGGTAAAGGCAGTAAAATGCGTATGTTGCCTATTGGCGGTAAAGCGATTGCGGCGATTGATCGCTGGTTGGATTATCGGCATGAGCTGGCCGATTATAGCGAGAGTGCGCTTTTTGTTAGCAAACGGGGTAGTCGTATCTCGGTTAGGGCCGTGCAGCAGCGTATGGATTACTGGGGTAAACGGTTAGGGCTGCAAGGCAAAGTTCACCCTCATCGCTTGAGACATAGTTTTGCGAGTCACATGTTGGAATCCAGTGGAGATCTACGTGCTGTGCAAGAACTTTTGGGGCATGAAGATATCTCCACGACCCAGATCTATACTCACTTAGATTTTCAGCATTTAATGCAGGTTTATGAAGGTGCGCATCCTAGGGCACATAAAAAGGCAAAGAAATGATTAAATGTATAACCTTTGATCTTGATGACACTTTATGGGCTGTTGATCCCGTTATAAAACAGGCCAATCAGACAATGTTTGATTGGTTGGCTCAATATGCGCCTGCGTTTACTCGCTGCTATCAGTTAAAGGATTTAGCCCTATTAAGAACGATTGTTTTGTCAGAACAGCCTGATATTGCCCATAGTGTGACTCAAATTAGAATGGCTCAATTACGCTTTGGTTTAGAGAAGGCGGGCTATTCGGCGCAAGATGTTGAGTTATTAACAGAGCAAGCCTTTGATGTTTTTTTACATGCGCGCCAGCAAATTAGTTTTTTTGAACATGCCCGCGAGATGTTGTCGGCGTTAAAGGAACAAGGTTATTTACTGGGTGCGTTAAGTAATGGGAATGCAGATATACATAAAGTGGGTTTGTCAGATCTTATGGATTTTCAGTTCAAAGCCGATGATGTAGGTGCGATGAAGCCCCACCCGCTCATGTTTGAGCAGATGTTAGCGTATACAAACTTGCGTCCCGAGCAAGTTGTACATGTAGGTGACAACCCAGAGCATGATATTGTGGGAGCTGAAGCCGCAGGTTTGTGGACAATCTGGGTTAACCTGAAGCAAGACGCTCATATCCCAAATGCCAGCAAAGAAGTAAATTGCTTGAGTGAAATAGTGGTAAAAGTTGAAGAAATTAGTGAGGAGGCTGTTAATAAGGTGGTTTTGTAAGTATCCATTCCAAATGGATTATAAAGTACAACCTGTTGTCCTATCCTTTTTTAATGTCAGTTTTCTTACTTTACTGTGAACAATTTATTAATTCTTTTGTCTTAAGTGCAGTTTCCTATAAAATGAGCTCCACTTTAGTGCACCAAAGGCAGCGGTACGTTGCTAACTTCAGACTCGGGGTATGGTGTATTCTTTCTAGCTATTTGAATTAAATGGATTATTGTAATGCAGTCATTTGCAATGCTAATGCTACGCTCTCTGTTTTATTTATTATTTATTGTGGGTGTAGTGCACGTTTTTTCAATGGAAGGCTACTCCCAATTGAGGAACAGTGATTATGGTGAGCATTCGACCACTGAATATATGCATGACGCGTTTGCATTTATTAGCTGTGTGGTGTTTTTTATAGCGGCAAAATTAAGCCAGTCGCTCAGGCCTGCACTTGTAGTGGTGGCGACATTAGTTGGTTTAATGTTTATTCGAGAGCTTGATGCATTTTTAGATGAGGAGCTTTTTGATGGCGCTTGGCAAGTATTAGTTTACAGTTCTATCGCGGCGTCGGCATTTTACTTGTTTAAGCAGTCTTATCCCATCAAGGAATCCTTGATTGAATTTTCCCGTTCTGCCAGTGCTGGTATTTTTCTGAGCGGGATTCTGGTTGTTTTGGCCTTCTCAAGATTGTTTGGCCGAGGTTCGTTTTGGGAAGCTGTCATGGGTGATGGTTATGTGCGAGTGGTAAAAAATATAGCGGAAGAAGGTACAGAGTTAATGGGTTATTCGTTGCTGGTTATCGCAGCAGTGGAACTTTTGTGGCAAGTAATTAGCAAAAGACGAGCGGATAAGGTTTAACAAAGACTCAGCAGATGGGTATAAAAAAAGCGTGGTATGCCACGCTTTTTTTATGTGTAACAGTTTATGTCGCTGCAAATGTAGGTCAACGTAGGCTGTTATGGGGGCTTATCTGGACTGATGGTGACTTGATTTTTAATCGACAAGCTAAGGTCATTATTGCCTTTGCTATCTAGCTTAAAGAAATATCTCTAGCAGATCATTTAAGAATAAGCGGCCTTGTTGAGTCGGTACTAAGCGATTATGGGATGCGCTTAGTAGCCCTCTCTTTATTGCGCTATCAAGCAGCGGCGATAGTGTGGTTAGTGGGATACCTGTACGTTCAGAAAATAACTGTTTAGGTACTCCTTTATGTAAGCGCAGGGCGTTCAACATAAACTCAAAAGCACGATCACCTTGTTCTATAAGCTCATGACCTACCAGTCGGCTACTAGGTTGCATATAAGCTTTAGGTTGTTTCTGTTTCCAACGACGAATAATTTGTTGTTCTTCTAATAAAGTAATTTTGCCGTGGGCACCTGCCCCTATGCCTATGTAATCACCGAAGGTCCAATAGTTTAAGTTATGTTGTGATGGAGTATTCCCTTTAGTGTAAGCGGATATTTCATATTGTTCGAATCCTGCTTGTTGGATGTGCTGGAGCCCTTTTTCTTGAATGGACCATAGTGTTTCATCCACCGGAAGTTGAGGTGGTTTGGCATGAAACTCTGTATTTGGCTCGATGGTGAGCTGATACCACGAAAGGTGATCGGGTTGAAGATCAATAGCTTGCTGTAGATCGGCTAAGGCATCATCTTCTGTTTGGTTGGGTAAACCGTGCATAAGATCTAAATTCAGCTTAGGGAAGAGCTCACGCGCTAAGGCTGCTGCTTTTATCGCTTCGTCTGCACAATGAATACGTCCTAGGGCTGTTAGCTGTGAATCATTAAAGCTTTGGATGCCGATAGACAGGCGATTGATGCCTGCTTCTCTGTAGCCAATAAATTTATTTCTCTCAAAAGTACCTGGATTTGCCTCCAGAGTAATTTCTGCGTCGGTGCGGATAGGAATGATAGTGTGGATTTTCTGTAGTAAGTGTTTATAGCTATCGGCACTGAATAAGCTGGGGGTTCCTCCACCAATAAAGATACTCTGTATCTCACGGCCTTGGGCAAATTGGCGCTCGTCATTTAAGTCATCAAGCAGTGTTTTAATATAACCGGCTTCGGGTAAAGCCTCACGCTGAGCATGGGAATTAAAGTCACAATAGGGGCATTTCTGCACACACCATGGTACGTGTATATAAAGTGAGAGTGGTGGGAGTAGAAGGCTCATAGGAGATATTAATCGCTCAGTTCGATGTTTTAATCGATGCTAAATAAGGAGCTATCGTCTTTTTGAGCAGTGCTACAGCTTGCCCACGGTGACTGACTTTGTTTTTCTGTGTTGGGCTTAGTTGAGCTGATGCGCTATTTAATTCAGGCACCCAAAACAGCGGATCATAACCAAAGCCTTGTTCTCCGCATTCTTTTTCAAGAATGATGCCGTCCCAGGTTCCTTGGCAAATTAAAGGGGTGGGATCGGTTGCATGGCGCATAAAGGCAAGTACACAGCGAAAACGTGCGCTGCGTTGCTCTGCCCCTAAACCAGTTAGTTTTTCTAATAGCAATGCATTATTTTTTGCATCGTTGGCATCTAAACCTGAGAAACGGGCAGAATAGATTCCCGGGGCTCCATTGAGGGCATCGACTTCAAGACCTGAATCATCTGCTAGTGCAGGTAAACCGGTAATTTTTGCGGCATGACGGGCTTTTAAAATTGCATTTTCAACAAAGCTTTGACCTGTTTCGTCGGCATCGGGGACATCAAATTGGGCTTGTGGAATGACTTCTACATTGAGTTCACTTAGTGCGTGGTTGAACTCATTTAGTTTCCCTTTATTTCCACTAGCTAAAACAATCTTCTGGACCATGTTTGCTGCCTTTTTCTTATGTAGCGCTTTTAATTAAGTGGGGGTATACAAAAAAAGTGTGCATGATATGCACACTTTTTCATGACCTTTAGTGAAGTTTAGTCTTCGTAAAAACGTTGTTCAAACTTAACCGTGAAGGCGGGTTGATTTGGATCGGGCTGTACATCTAGAGCCAAACGAAAGACTTGGCTGTTGGTGAATCCAAAATGAGCTAAATAGTAGATTGCGCTACCTTCATCTATTTTTTTAAACGCTAGTTTCTGAGGTTGATCCGCCAGGTTAGTGGCTGTTCCGGTGACAACTGCTTGTACAGGTATTTTTTGATTGCCGTCAACTTTAAGAACTGAGACGTTGATTAATGCTCTGCGTTTGCTTCGTGATATGCCAATGTTTTTAGCAACATCAGGTTGTATAAAGGTGCTATTAAAGGCGTTGTAATGTATCTCATAGTTTCCATGGGATACATATTGATCTGCAAATAGCGGTTGGCTGATTAAAGTGACCACTGCTAGTAGTGTCGTAACTGCCCATTTAGCTAGTTGATTCATAATTTCCCCATTTATTTTGTGATTCTATAAATAGCAATTTCACCCAGCATATTTGGCCATAGATGAATCCACCAACGATGCTGGTGTTCATTATCTACAACTGTTCGTTCCATGATATATATATTGCGTTCTACACATAGTCGCTCAAAGTCTTTAAATGTACAGAAGTGGGTATTGGGTGTGTTATACCAAGTATAGGGTAGGAACTTAGAAACAGGCATTTTTCCGCGGAATGCAAGGTAGCCTCGTGCTCGCCAATGGCCGAAATTTGGAAAAGTGACGATACATTCTTTGCCTATGCGCAGCATTTCATCAATGATTTCATCGGGACGCATCATGATTTGAATCGCTTGGGTCATGATGACGGTGTCAAAAGTATTATCTTTGATTGAGGCTAGGCCTTCCTCGATATCTTTTTCAATAACGTTAACGCCTTTGCCTATACATTCGGTAATGTTCTCTGGGCCTATTTCTAAGCCGTAACCGGATGCTTGTTTTTCACTATGTAAATAGTGTAGAAGCTCACCATCACCACAGCAGAGGTCGAGAACTCGCTTTCCGGGCTCTACCCAATCTTTAATTAAATCTAGATCTGCGCGCATTATGAGGGCTCCTTGCTGGTCAGGCTGTTAGTGTCAGCTTCTACCCGTTGCATATAGGCGTTAAAGACATCAAGGTAGCGAGGAATCGGGATTAAGAAAGCATCATGGCCTTGCGCCGCTTCGATTTCCGCATAACTAACCTGTTTATCGGCATCAACTAAGGCGTCCACAATCTCTCGTGAGCGTTCAGGAGAGAAGCGCCAATCAGTGGTAAAAGAGATCACCATAAATTTCGCTTTTGCTTTTGCCAGCACCTCAGACAAGGGCTTGCCCTCTGTAGCGGTTGGATCAAAGTAATCCAATGCTTTTGTCATAAGCAGATAAGTATTGGCATCAAATTCAGTAGAGAAGCGCTCTCCTTGATAGCGAAGGTAAGATTCCACCTCAAATTGAGGGGTGAAATCATAACTAATTTGACCTGATCGAAGTTCTCGACCAAATTTACTCCGCATACCATCATCAGAAAGGTAGGTAATATGCCCCAGCATGCGAGCGAGCATTAAGCCAACTTTCGGCACTTCATCTTGAGCATAGTAATGGCCATCATGAAACTGTGGGTCTTTACTGATTGCTTGTCTTGCCACTTCGTTAAAGGCGATATTTTGTGCAGAGAGCTTGGCTGCAGCGGCGATGACCATACAATGGCGAAGACGGTCTGGGTAATTGATCGACCATTGTAACGCTTGCATGCCGCCTAAACTTCCGCCGATAACGGCTGCAAATTGTTCGATCCCAAAATGGTCAGCTAAACGGGCTTGGCTCTCTACCCAATCATCAACGGTGATGATTGGGAAATCCGGGCCGTAAGGCTGACCAGTTTCAGGATTGGGTTGATTTGGGCCACTGGAACCATGACAACCACCAAGGTTGTTAAGGCCGATAACGAAAAACTTATTTGTATCTATCGCTTTGCCTGGACCTATAGCAGAATCCCACCAGCCGGGTTTTTTATCTTCGTGACTGTGGTATCCAGCAACATGATGGTTTCCAGAGAGTGCGTGGCAGATCAAAATAGCGTTGGAACAGTCTGCGTTTAGCTCGCCATAGGTTTCGACCATAAGGTGGTAGCTATCAAGTACTCGGCCGCAACTGAGTTGTAAGGGTTCATTAAAATCAATTTTTTGAGGTTGGACGATTCCAACAGAATCTTCTGGAATAACAGCTGGCATTTCTCAACTCGACTCTTTAAATACTATCTATCAACAGGCCATGTAATGACCTTAAGCTTATCCATTTTCTTTAGGCGAGCGTCACATCTCATAAAAGATGAGCAGGTGATTGAGAGGGATGTAAGATAATGCAGCCACGTTATTGAATCTCGATATTCAGTTGTTCAGGAATTTTCTTTGGTTGAGCTATTTTAACGCGTTTTTGACGTGCAAGCTCACCCTTGATAACACTTACTGCATTCTTAGCTACGCCAAACTGTTTAGCAAGGAATTTAATAAGATGAGCGTTTGCTTTGCCATCCACTGGGGGAGCGGTAATGCGAATTTTTAGGCTATCGCCATGTAAACCGCAGAACTCATCTTTACTTGCTTTAGGTTGTAAATGGCAGTTCAGTAAAAGGTTATCTGACTGCCATTGGTACCAGTTCATATTAATAGAGCAACCTGCCTAATTGAGACTGTAAAATTTGGATGACGATAAAGATTAGAATAGGCGATAAATCTAAACCACCAATAGGTGGGATCACTTTTCGGGCTAAAGAGAAGACGGGTTCTGTTAACTGTTGAATCAACTGAGGACCCGGATGGTAGCTTCCTGGAGCAATCCAACTGATAACTACAGAGGCTAGTACAGCCCAAAAGTAGATATTTAAGATAGCATCGATGACACCTACAACAGAATACATTGATAATTGTAGGATATTAGGCATAGCTAAGCCTGATACAAGAACAAGCAGAGAAACTACGGCCATCTTCACGGCGACAGCATAAAGCAGGGCCGAGGGATCAATTTTACCTATCCGTGGAATGATGCGACCTATCGCGATAATAGGAACATTGGTTAATTTGGCAATCGCTTGTGAAATCGGATTGTAGTAGTCAGCATGGGATACCTGTAACAAAAAGCGAAGGACAACGATAAATGCGTACATCTCGCCTAGTGTTCGGATAATCAAAATGATTGGATCCTGTGCCATGATAATTCCTATATGACTAAATTAAGTTAAAGAGAACAAGCCCCTGTTTTGCAACAGTATAAAAGTATAAGAGTATAGAAGCTTGTCTCATCGAGTTGAAATTTATATTAGGTTTCGTATGTTAATCTTTGCCCAGTTCTTCAGCCAGTTCAACTGAGCGATCATTACAGGCTTTCATTGCCGTATCAAACAGGTCCGGTAAGCCGCCCTCTATAAAACGTAATATAGCTTGCTCAGTGGTACCTTTAGGTGATGTGACACGACGACGGAGTTCAGCTGGATCTACATCACTATTTAAGGCCATTTTTGCAGCGCCGAGTGCAGTTTGTAGTGTAAGTTGAGTCGCTGTCTCATCGGATAAGCCTAAGTTTTTACCCGCAGCAATCATCGATTCCATCACTAGGAAGTAGTAAGCAGGGCCAGAGCCTGATACTGCGGTGACGGCATCCAGTTGTGATTCCTGTTCAACCCAAATTGCGATGCCTATAGCTTGCAGCACGGTTTCTGCTTGTAAGCGTTGTTCTGGGGAAACTTGATGGTTGGCGTATAGAGCACTCGCACCTGTTTTTACCAAGGCGGGTGTATTTGGCATGCAACGTACAATGGCAATGTCACTGCCTAGCCATTTATCAATACTTGGAGCAAGAATGCCGGCAGCAATAGAAACGATTAACGGTTTCTGTGTCTGAACTGTTGCTGCAATACCCTGTGCAACTGTCTTTAATACTTGAGGTTTAACGGCTAAGACAACTAAATCAGCGGCGGCGACAGCTGCATTATTATCTGATGTCGTGTGTAAGCCCTGCTTGGCAAGATCGGCTAAGCCTTTGATATCTGGCTCACTTGCCCATATCTTATCTGCTGGGTAGCCATTACTAAGTAAGCCGCCAATAATAGCACGAGCCATATTGCCAACACCGATAAATGCAAGAATGGGTTGTGAGTTCACAGTTAATTCCTTACTTATAAATTTAATGGGGTATTCATCTCAAATACAGAGCTTACTTTTACTAGTTTTTTGGCCGTTGACCAAAAATGGCAGTGCCTATTCTAACGATGGTTGCACCTTCTGCAATGGCTGTATCCATATCGCCAGACATACCCATAGATAATGTATCAAGGTGAGGGTAAACCGCTTGTAATTCAAGCTGCAAGGATTTCATTTTAGCAAAGGCTGCTTTTTGCTCATTAATATTATCGGTTGCTTTCGGAATAGCCATTAAACCTCGTAAACAGAGGTTAGGTAATCTGTGAATATCAGCGGCTAGAGTGGGTAACTCCTCAGGTAAACAGCCGGATTTACTCTCTTCCTCGCTAATATTAACTTGTATGCAGATATTCAGTGGTGGAAGTGCTGTTGGACGTTGCGCTGAAAGGCGCTGTGCTATTTTTAAGCGTTCTATTGTATGCACCCAGGTGAAATTTTCTGCAATCGCTTTGGTTTTATTGGATTGGATAGGACCAATGAAATGCCAACAGATATCGAGGTCAGTTAATTCTGCAATTTTATCGAGGCTCTCTTGTAGATAATTCTCACCAAAATTTCGCTGTCCCTGTTGATAAGCTTCTCTCAGATCTCCTGATGGGCGTGTTTTACTGACTGCGAGCAGGGTTATTTCACTGGCTGTTCTGTGGGCGTTTTGAGCGTTTATTTCCAATTGTTGGCGAACTTGAATCAGGTTCTCTGCTATTCTTGACATATATTTGTGACCTAAGCGATTGGATTGCGCGCGGCTTTCTGCTAGAACTAACATAAATAAAAGCAGCTCCGGTTTACAGGAACGTTATGGATATTACCGAACTTTTATCATTTACCGTACAGCAAGGCGCGTCTGACCTACATATTTCTGCTGGTATGCCTCCCATTATTCGTGTTGATGGCGAGGTTCGTCGTATTAAACTTCCCTCTTTAGATCATAAACAGGTGCATACGCTGATTTATGACATTATGAACGATAAACAGCGTAAAGAGTATGAAGATACGCTTGAAACTGATTTCTCGTTTGAGGTGCCAGGTCTTGCACGTTTTCGTGTTAATGCGTTTAACCAAAACCGTGGTGCGGGCGCTGTTTTTCGTACAATCCCGAGTAAAGTATTGACGCTAGATGACCTCGATATGGGGAAAGTTTTCAGAGACCTATCTGAGCTTCCAAGGGGACTTGTACTTGTGACTGGGCCCACAGGTTCGGGTAAGAGTACAACCTTAGCGGCAATGATTGATTATGTGAACGACACCCGCGCCGATCATATTCTTACTATTGAAGATCCCATCGAGTTTGTGCACGAAAGTAAGAAATGTTTAGTCAACCAGCGAGAAGTGCATCGAGATACCCATAGTTTCGCAAATGCATTGCGCTCAGCGTTACGTGAAGATCCGGATATTATTCTTGTCGGTGAGATGCGAGATTTAGAAACTATTCGTCTTGCTTTAACTGCGGCAGAAACGGGGCATCTCGTCTTTGGAACACTACATACCACCTCGGCGGCTAAAACAATTGACCGTGTGATCGATGTTTTCCCAGCAGCAGAGAAAGATATGGTCCGCTCAATGTTATCTGAGTCGCTGATGGGCGTTATCTCCCAAACGCTATTGAAAAAACCTAAAGGGGGGCGTGTTGCTGCCCATGAAATTATGATTGGTACGCCTGCCATTCGTAACTTAATTCGTGAGGCTAAAGTTGCGCAGATGTATTCAGCGATACAAACGGGTGCTTCGTTTGGTATGAAGACATTGGATCAATCTCTGCAAGAATTGGTTCAAAAAGGTATGATATCCCGAGAAACGGCCCGAGAACGTGCAGCAAATCCGCAGCAGTTTTAAGTACGTGGCTTATCTGGAGTTTAGGAGAAGAGCGTGGATTTTACGCAATTACTGAAAGTAATGGTAGAAAGGGATGCTTCGGATCTCTTCGTGACTGCGGGTGCGCGTCCGACGATAAAGGTCGATGGTACGTTAAAGCCGTTAACTAAAGATACGTTAAAGCCGTCTCAGGCACGGGCGTTAGTCTATAGTACGATGAACGACAAACAGCTGGCCGAGTTTGAAGGTTCGCATGAGTGTAACTTTGCGATCAGTGCACCGGGTTTAGGTCGTTTCCGTGTGTCAGCCTTTTTTCAGCGAAACTCTGCCGGTATGGTCCTTAGGAAGATTAATAATCATATCCCCTCTTTAGAAGAGCTAAATCTCCCTCCTATTCTCCGTGATCTTTCCATGACAAAGCGCGGTTTGATTCTGTTTGTGGGGGGGACCTCAACCGGTAAATCTACTTCCCTAGCTTCAATGATTGATTACCGTAATACCAATCATCGCGGACATATCATTACGATCGAAGACCCGATTGAATATATCCATGAGCATAAGCAAAGTATTATTACTCAGCGTGAAGTGGGTATAGATACAGAATCTTTTGATACTGCGTTGAAAAATACGCTGCGTCAGGCTCCTGATGTCATTTTGATGGGGGAAATTCGTACGCGAGAAACGATGCAGCATGGTATTGTATTTGCTGAAACAGGTCATCTTACGTTGGCCACGCTACATGCGAATAATGCCAACCAAGCGTTAGATCGAGTGATTAGTTTCTTTCCAGCAGAACACCATGATCAGTTGTGGATGGATCTATCATTGAACCTGAAAGCGATTATAGCTCAGCAACTCCTACCGACTAAGGATGGTAAGGGACGTCGAGCCGCGATTGAGGTCTTGATTAACACACCTTTGATTCAAGACCTTATCCGTAAAGGTGAAGTCCATGAGATAAAAGAGGTGGTGAAAAAATCTACAAACTTGGGGATGCAGACGTTTGATCAGGCTCTTTTTGCGCTCTATAAAGATGGTGAAATTACTTATGACGTAGCTTTGGCCCATGCAGACTCACCTAATGATCTTCGCTTGATGATTAAACTCAATTCAGATACAAATCCGGGTTTAGGTGTGGATGATGGGCAGTCTTTCCATCTTCAGGAAGAGGAAGATTATCTTCATAATGAAGGTGATGCTAACGTCAGCGGGATGTAGCTTTTAATAGGTTGTATGTTGTAAAAAGCCGGCGTAATCACTCCGGCTTTTTTGTGTGTCACTTATATAACTTACAGGTCTAATTGGCTGAATAGACAACTTGGCCATTATGAAGCGTATTAGTTACTTTCCCTTTTAGAGGATGGTCCATAAACGGGGTGTTTTTGCCTCGGGAGTAGCTTGTTTCAGGTGTCAGCATCCATTCCGCTTTAGGATCGAAAATACATATGTCTGCTTTACGTCCAATGGCTAAATTACCTGCGTCTAAACCTAATATAGCCGCTGGCGCTAGTGTTAGTTTCTCAATCAGTTGTGGCAGGTCTAACATCTCTTGCTCTACAAGCCATAAAGATAAAGATAGTAAAGTTTCAAGCCCAATCATACCTGGCTCTGTATCAGCAAAGGGCGCTTCTTTTGCAGCTCGCTCGTGGGGCTGATGGTCGGAACAGATTGCTTGAATTGTGCCGCTTATTAAACCTTGGATCAAACCGGCTCTGTCCAATTGACTGCGAAGCGGAGGTATTAGGTGGAAATTATTATTGAAGCCATTAACGTTTTCATCAGTTAACAATAAATTTTGAATAGATACATCGGCAGTGACTGGAAGTCCTCTCTCTTGCGCTTCTGCGATCATGCGTACGGAGCGTTCACAGGAAAGCTGTCCAAAGTGTGCTCTTACGCCGGTTTGCTCTGTTAACAGCAAGCAGCGAGCGACTTCGACGGTTTCTGTAGACTCAGGGATACCATTGAGGCCCAGACGAGTACAAGTACTGTCATCATGCATACAACCACCCTGTGCTAACGCTGCATCTTGAGCTTGAAATACGACTAAGAAGTCATGAGTTGCTGCGTACTCTAAACAGCGGGTAAGCACAAGGGAGTTAGCAATAGCGTTGCGGCTGTTTGTAAAAGCTATGCAGCCTGAGGAGGCAAGTGCATGCATAGGTGAGAGTTGCTCACCCTCAAGTGCTTTTGTTAAAGCACCCATGGGATGAATCGTAAGTTTTCCAGCCTCTGTGCAGCGATCTTTAATGAGCTTGGCAACGGCGGGTGTGTCGATAATTGGATTGGTTGTGGGTGGGGTGATCATCGTAGTGATCCCACCGGCAACCGCTGCCATTGATTCTGTTTTTATAGAACCTTTCTGAGATGGGCCTGGCTCACGAGCGTGGGCGCATATATCAATTAAACCGGGGCAGACAATTTTATCACTGGCATCGATTAACTGATCAGCTACAAAGCCTTCAGGCGCTGTGTTTATGCTGGCAATATGACCATTAGAAATATAGAGATCAGTAATGCTATCGATCTTATTGGCTGGATCGATGAGTCGTCCGTTTTTAATAAGGATATTCATGAATCTTATACCTCCGTCCCATTATTATTGGAACGGCTCTTTGTTTGTCCGCTTACAGCCATAGACATCACAGCCATTCTAACGGCAATGCCATTGGTTACTTGGTCGAGAATCAATGATCGATCACAATCGGCCACTGATGAGGCAATTTCGACACCGCGATTAATGGGGCCGGGGTGCATTACAACCGCATCTGGCTTAGCTAGAGCTAATTTATCCATAGTTAAACCGTACAGTTTGTAAAATTCACTTTCGCTTGGTAATAGCGCGCTATTCATACGTTCTTTTTGTAGTCTAAGCATCATTACTACATCTACATCTTTAATGCCTTGTTGCATGTTGGTGTAGACCTTTACGCCAAGACTTTCTATATGGTGAGGGAGTAAAGTATTCGGTGCAATGACGCGAATGTCCTCCACGCCTAATGTGCGGAGAGCGTGAATTTGTGAGCGAGCAACCCGTGAGTGCAGAATGTCGCCGACAATAGCAACAGATAGCGGCTCAAATGCACCTTTTGCTTGGCGAATGGTAAGCATATCTAACATTGCTTGGGTTGGATGAGCGTGGCGACCATCCCCTGCATTAATTACGGCAACGTCTGGGGTAACATGCTCCGCGATAAAATGGGCCGCTCCGCTGCTTGAATGGCGTACAACAAACATATCCGAGTGCATCGCATGGAGGGTCATTAAGGTGTCCTTTAATGTTTCCCCTTTTGATGTGGATGAGGTGCTTATATTGAGATTAAGTACATCG
Source organism: Neptuniibacter marinus (assembly GCF_001597725.1). Lineage (GTDB taxonomy): Bacteria > Pseudomonadota > Gammaproteobacteria > Pseudomonadales > Balneatricaceae > Neptuniibacter > Neptuniibacter marinus. The sequence goes on along the minus strand of NZ_LUTR01000012.1, from coordinate 22,972 downwards.
GCAGAGAGTCGTTTAGCCGCGAGTTCAAAAGTTGATAGCGTGCGGGTACTGGCCTCAAAAAATAGGTTTACGACGGTTTTTCCGCGTAACAGAGGAACCTTTTTTACCTGTTTGGCACCCAGATCTACAAAAGAGTCGGCGGTATCTAGAATTTCAGTTAACACCTCTCGAGAGAGGTGTTCCGTTGTAATGAAGTGTTTTAACTCGCCATCTTTAGTGAGTTGAACCTGACTAGGATCCGTGTGTTCAAGCATGATGTTCACTCAGTCTTTTGATCTGTTACGGATTTCCAGGGCAAGAGGCTCTGGACCGGTAAGTTTTACTATTTGATCTGGATTTATCACTAAGTTCCCGCCGATGATATCGGCTTGTATAGGAAGTTCGCGTTGTTGCAGATCAAGCAGTGTAATAAGGGTAACGGAGGCTGGGCGTCCGTAATCGAATAGTTCGTTTAGCGCTGCTCGGATTGTCCTACCGCTCATAATAACATCGTCGACGAGTAAAATGTGTCGGCCTTCTGTTGTGCAGGGAAGGTTAGATGGTTGAACTTTGGGGTTTAAACCCGCTTGATCAAAGTCATCACGGTGAAATGATATATCTAAAGTGCCAAGGGGGCTCTTGATGCCTAAGTCTTGATGCAGCTTTTGAGCTAGCCATGCGCCTCCTGTATGTATACCGATCATCAGAGGGTCAGTTTTGTTGTCTTTGGCTAGCAGATCGGTAAGTTCCTGCTTCATTTTATCTAGCAGTGCTGAGGTGTTAAGGGTGCTTGAGATCATATACTTCTTCCAAACGAGTATGGCTAGGAATGTGAATATCGCAATTAAACCAGCTTTCTAGAATAAGTTGAGCAGCAATTCCATCGACGGATTCTTTTTTGAAATTGTCGCTACCGCCTGCGGCGAAATGTATCTCTTTGGCTTCGGCGGTTGATAGACGCTCATCCATCAAGAAGCATGGAATTTTGTAGCGTTCATTTAGGCGGTTTGCAAACTTACGGGCACGGTAGGCCATATCGCTGATTGTCCCGTCATAGTTGAGAGGGATACCTACGATCAGCGCATCAGGAGCCCAATCTGAGATTATTTTGGCTAATTGCTCCCAGTTGGGGATGCCGTCTCTAGCTGCTATAGGTTCAAGTGGGGTCGCGGTGCCAGTAATGGATTGGCCCGTTGCTATACCTATACGTAAAGTGCCGAAGTCAAAGGCCAATGCCTGTTTAACAGAATTGCTCATTTATGCTTAAAACCTTAAAACAGTGGCTCAACTAAGTTGCGCTATAATGATCAGTCTTAAGCGTGCCCCGAATGTGTTGACAGTAGGTCAAGATCTACGCCTAAAATGGATGCTGCTGCCTGCAGCCGTTTACTTGCAGGCATATCGAATAGTATATCTGAATTTGCGGGGCAGCTTAACCATACATTATCAATCATCTCTTCTTCCAATTGATTCGGCCCCCAACTCGCGCAGCCTAAAGCGATTAAGTAATGATGATTGAAGTGGCCTTTTGCCGCCGCTTCTATTGATTCTGTTGATGTGCTGAGACAGATATCGTCGGCAATAAGATGGCTTGATGTCCACTCTAAAGGAGAGTTTGCTTTATGTAATACATAGCCTCGATCACTGTGGAGAGGGCCGCCGCTATAAATCTCTGTTTGTTGGTCAGGCAGTGAGGAGTAGGGTAGGTTGAGGTGTTTGCATAGTTCAATCAGGGTTAAACCAATAGGGCGATTAACAACTAAGCCAAGAGCGCCATACTCACTATGGTCGCAAATATAAGTGACGGTTTGTGAGAAGTTAAGGTCATTTAAATGGGGCATTGAAATTAAAAAATGATTACGTAAACAGTAGCATGAAGAGGTCATAGGTGAGGCTCATATTAAATGCACTGTATTAAGGCTTAGTATACGTATGCTTTTTTCTCAAATTTCCACGTACGAATTATCTCAAGAAGATCGGTGCTTTTTCTCATTTCTACAGGGAAGGGCTGGAAGGGAGCCGCCAGCCGCACGATGCGAATGGCTGCATCATCAAGAATGGGTTGGCCGGAGGATTCGAGTACCTCAATGCTTTTAACTGCACCATCAGGCTTTATCGCTACTAATAGGCGCAAACTACCATACATTTTGTTACGCCGTGCCTCTTCTGGGTAGTGTAAATTACCAATGCTTTCTATCTTCTTACGCCAATTTTCTAAATAGAGGGCGTCTTCTCTTTTCTTTGTAGAGGCGGAGGTCAGTCGTCTAATTTTGGGCTGCTTAGCCATGAGTTGACGATGATTATCTATCTCGGCTTGTAAGCTCGCTATCTCTAAGCTCCGAGCGAGTAGTGAGGTTGAGCCTACCGGTGTTGCTGGTGCCGGTTGTTGCGTTTGTGGTTTTTGTGATTTTTTTGCAATTTTCTTCTGACTCGGTTGAGTTGTGGTAACGACTTTTTTCTTCACCTGACTTGTATGTAGAGGTTTCTTTTGTTCTTTAGATACAGTCTTTTTCTCAATCGGGGCGGATTGTATTTCCGCCTTAGCGGGCGAAATTGCAGTTTGCTGAGCAGCTTGCGGATTGATTTTTAAATCTTGAAAGTCTGCTTGTTGATTGCTAGTGGGAAGATGTTTATTGAGGCTTTGACCGCTGCCGGTTTGATTGGCTTGGGCAATAAAATCAACTTCCTTAGGTGCTTCTTTTTGCTGGTGTTGAGCTAAGGTTATCTCAATGGTTTTTTGAGGAGGTGTGTAGTTGTCCGCAGAAAAGGTGATGCCAATGATAGCAATAGCGTGAAGGGCAGTGGCAAAGAAAAGAATGAAACCGAAACGTTCAGTAACTGAAGCGGTCTGTGTCGCAGCGGTATTCACTCTTTATATAGCCTTTTTTGTCCGATTAGTATTTAGCTTAATTTTGCTTCGATGGCATCCATTAACTGCATCCCAATATCAAGACCATATTGGTTGTCGATCTCTCGAATACATGTAGGGCTGGTGACATTTATCTCTGTTAAATAATCACCGATCACATCCAAGCCTACAAATAATAATCCCTTTTCTTTTAAAATTGGAGCAATTTGCTTGCTGATCCAATATTCTCGGTCAGTCAGCTCTCTTCCTTCTCCGCGGCCTCCCGCAGCTAAGTTGCCCCGTGTTTCACCATTGGTTGGGATACGCGCAAGCCCATAAGGGATGGGTTCGCCATCTATCATCAGAATACGTTTATCGCCGTCTACAATTTCAGGGATATACCTTTGAGCCATGATCGTTTGTTTGCCATGATCAGTAAGTGCCTCTATGATTACCCCTAAATTCAATCCATCCTCTTTGATGCGATAGATCTGAGAGCCGCCCATACCATCGAGTGGTTTGAATATGACATCACCGTGCTCTTTATGGAACGCACGTAATAGCTCATCGTGTTTGCTAACTAATACCGGTGGACAGCACTCTGGAAAATGTGTGGCAAATAGCTTTTCATTATAGTCACGTAAGCTTTGAGGCTTATTAACAATTAATGTGCCTTCTTTCTCTGCCTGTTCAAGTAGATAGGTGGTGTAGATAAATTCATTATCAAACGGAGGGTCTTTGCGCATTAAGATAACATCTAGATCCGATAGATCCCGTGTTTGGTACTCTTGGCGGGTGAACCAGTCATCTTCATTCATGGCGACGGAAAGGGGGGCCATTTTGGCTTGGGCTTTGCCATTCAGAGAAAATAGATGGTGTTGTTCCATATACCACAGCTCCCAACCTTTTTGTTGAGCTGCCCAGAGCATTGCTAATGAACTGTCTTTTTTGAAAGTGATGTCATCAATCGGGTCCATCACTATGCCAAGTTTAATTGCCATTTGTTATAAGTCCTATTTGATTACCTAGCTTCAAGCAGGTAAGGCTGAGGCGAGGAAGTTAACTTAAATCGCCCCATAGATAATTTAGTAGGGTTAGCGCAGCGACCGGTGCCGTTTCTGTGCGCATCACTCTCGGGCCTAATGTCAGCGGTTTGAACCCATGACTGACGGCTAGTTCAACTTCTTCTTCAGTTAATCCGCCTTCAGGGCCTATTAGCAGGGCTACCGAATTAGGTTTTTCCATCTCCTGCAAAGGTTGTTCACTATGGTGATGTAGAACAAGTTTAAGTTCTGCATCTTGCAGGAGTAACCATTCTTTTAATTGCGTAGGTGCTGTAATTTCCGGAGGCGATACGCGACCAGACTGTTCGCACGCGCTAACTGCAATTTGGGTCCAATGGCTAATACGTTTAGCTTGCCGCTCTTTTGGTAATTTGACTTCACAGCGCTCTGAAAACAGAGGTGAAATTGCCTGTGCTCCCATCTCTGTACTTTTTTGAACGGCATAGTCCATGCGTTCGCCACGGGATATGCATTGTCCAATGCTTATTTGTAGCGGGCTTTCAGTATGGACGGTTATTAATGATTGTATATGGGCATGAACTGTACGTTTTTCAACATGGGTGAGCTTAGTTTTATATTCGAATCCGTCACCATTAAATAGAATGATGTATTCGCCCGGTTTCATGCGCAGTGCTCTGGAGACGTGTTGAACTACGTCGTCACTTAATTCAATGTCATCGCCCTCTGAGAGTGGTTGAGGGTCGTAAAATCTAGGTATTCTCATAGAGGTGTATTGTCCGGCCGGTCTTTTTTATTCAGTCGCCTTCAATAATAAGGTCTTCATCGATCAATGCTTCAAAGTCAGAAACCGAAAGGGGGCGGCTGAGTAGATAGCCTTGAACTATATCGCATTTCGCTTCACGTAAAATAGATAGTTGTAGTTCAGTTTCTACGCCTTCTGCAACTACTTTAAGTTGTAGCCCTTGAGCCATCAGTATGATGGCCTGAACTATTTTCAGATCTTGAGTATCTACATCCAGATCATCAATAAAAGACTTATCAATTTTAATATGATCTATAGGTAGATTCTTAATACGGCTTAGAGATGAATAACCAGTACCAAAATCATCAATTGAGATGCTAGCGCCAGTTTCTCTTACCCGATGGAGTTTGTCTTGAATACGAGCAAGATCTTCAATTAAGACGCCTTCAGTAAGCTCTAGCTCTATATGTTGAAGAGGTACGTTATATTGCTTGAATATATTGTGGAGCTTATTCTCAAAATTACTGCGTAAGAAACTAATGCCTGATAGGTTGATAGCAATTTTTGGAAAGACTAAGTCGGTATTTAGCCATTTTCTGCATTGCTTGGCAACGGCATCAAGTACCCAGTCATCTAAACGGGAGATGAGTCCACTTTGTTCAGCAAGGGGAACAAATACAGCTGGAGATATGGGCCCTAAATCGGGATGGTTCCAGCGTAATAACGTTTCTGCAGAGAGGGCTGCATTGTTATTCAGATCAAACAATGGTTGAAAAACTAGATATAACTGGTCTTCATCTATAGCGGTTGATAGGTCCTGCCATAGTTCCATTTTTGTCTCGACCTGCTGTCCCTTTATTTGGCTGAAATACAACCAGCTTTGTTCTTGTTTACGGGCAGTTTTAGCTGCGATTTCAGAGCGGCCAATAAGCTCAAATTGCTGATCACCATCTTCAGGATAAGAGGTGACCCCTATACGAGCGACTATCTGAATATGCAGGTTTTGCAGTTTAATCGGGCACTCTATGGCTTGGAGTATCGTTTCTATTAAATCATCAACTTTTGTTTCTTCTGGTTTGTTTATGAGCATCAAGCCAAAACAACCTTCTGAAAGTCTAGCTAAACGATGGTTTATAGATAGGATCCCTTTAAGTCGGTTTGCTGTTTCAATTAAGATCTGGTCTCTTTGTTCATCGCCTAACTCTATTGTTAAATTTCTGAGTAGATCTAAACGGATGAAAAGAAAGTAGATTTGTCCTTGTGTCTCGGAATTTCGAATGATTTCACGTTCTAATGATTCGCCCATAGCTCGACGGTTATACAAACGTGTTACAGGGTCGAAGTTCTCTAGAAATTGAACATGCTCTTGGGCATATCTGAGGCGTTTGTTTTCAATTAAATATTCTCTGAATCGTTCAAGAGTTCGTGCCATCTGCCCAATTTCATCACGGTGGTTAGTGAATCTGACGGTTTGATCGGTATCTCCTTCCGATAGTTTTTCCATTTGAGATGATAAATTAATGATTGGACGAACAATGTTCCGTGAGATAAGTAGGGCTACGGCAATGGATGCGAGTAATACAGTAAGGGTAATGATTAAGTAGCTTAACGCGCGTTTTATATAGAGAGGTAAGAGGTCATCTATATATACACCCGTGCCGAGTATAAAGTCGGTATCAGGTATATGCTGTGCGTAGATGAGTTTAGCAACTGGGACTTGGCTGTTAGGTTTTGGCCAATAGACAAGCCAGCTATGGGATTTGTCAGTCTTTTCCTTGAGTTGTTTTAACCCATCAAGCATCAATGTGCTATCAACTGGGCTATCCAGCTGTCCTATATACTGCCCTTCAAGATCACTACGCTTAGGGTGTAGATATATTTGAGTCTCATTTTTTAGCAAGTATAGGTAGCCATGTTGACCGTAGGCTGTACTGTAAATTAGATCATGTAGACGTGTATCAAATTCTTCTGCGCTTATTTCAAGTGATCGTTTTCGTTGATTAAGTAATATGATCTGACTTGTAGCGGATTGAACGATGCTTCGGATCTGTTCTTGTTTTCCAGATCGGGTGTCTTGGTATGAAAAGTAAAAGGCTAAGCACGAGGTCGTGACTATTCCTAAAGCAAGGATTAGTACGAGGCCTATTAATTTTTGTCTTATTGTAAAGTTACTTAGCGTCATCACTTACAGCAAGTTGTCTATTAAGCATTAAGCTACCATTATTGACATATAAAAATATGTAGGCAATAAAAAAGCACCTGAAAGGTGCTTTTAATTAATTAAATCTATGTATTCGCACTTTTTTATAGGTTTGCAGCCTGACGTAGTGCATCAGCCTTATCCGTGCGCTCCCATGTAAACGTGGTAAAGGACTCGCCTTTATATTCCATCTCAAATGGGTTACGACCGAAGTGACCGTAAGCTGCTGTTGCCTGATACATTGGATGTAGTAGATCCAGCATAGTGGTAATAGCATAAGGGCGTAGGTCAAAGTGTTCATTGATGAGTTGGATAATCTTCTCATCAGATATTTTTCCAGTTCCAAATGTATTAATTGCGACGGATGTTGGTTGAGCAACGCCTATAGCGTATGAAATTTGGATTTCACAACGATCGGCAAGACCTGCCGCAACAATATTTTTAGCAACGTATCTGCCTGCATAGGCAGCAGAACGGTCCACTTTTGAAGGGTCTTTGCCGGAGAAAGCACCACCACCATGACGCGCCATACCCCCATAAGTATCAACAATGATCTTACGACCGGTTAAGCCACAATCACCAACAGGGCCGCCAATAACAAAGTTACCGGTTGGGTTTATATGGAATTTTGTGTCTTTGGTGATCCATTCCGGAGGGATTACATGTTTTACTATAAGTTCCATTACCGCTTCGCGTAAATCAGCTTGAGATACTTCAGGATTGTGCTGTGTAGAAAGCACTAAAGCATCGACTGCAACCGGCTTACCATTCTCATAGCGGAACGTTAACTGTGATTTTGCATCTGGGCGTAACCAAGGCAGTAAGCCGGACTTACGCGCTTCTGCTTGGCGCTCGACCAGACGGTGCGCATAGGTAATAGGTGCCGGCATCAATACATCCGTTTCGTTTGATGCGTAACCGAACATAAGGCCTTGGTCGCCCGCGCCTTGATCTTCTGGTCTTGAGCGGTCAACACCTTGGGCAATATCGATAGATTGTTTACCAATAATATTGATAACGCCGCAGGTTTCACCGTCATAACCAACATCGGATGACGTGTATCCGATGTCGCAGATAACGTTACGGACAAGGTCTTCAAGATCTACCCAAGCGGATGTGCTTATTTCGCCTGATACTACAGCTACACCTGTTTTTACCATGGTTTCGCAGGCTACACGGGCATATTTGTCTTCAGCAATGATTGCATCAAGTACGGCATCAGAGATCTGGTCGGCAATCTTGTCCGGATGGCCTTCGGAAACAGATTCTGATGTAAATAAGCTGTATTCGCTCATCGTTAAAATACCTTTGTGAACAAGTGGTCAAGGTCGGCTCAATTTCATACTCAAAAGAGAGTTTAAAGAAGAAATACAGTCTGGCCGTATGAGCCTGCCTAAAAATTAAGGACGTATTCTACTCGTGAGATTAGCCAAATGCATATTATTAAGAGGCTCTTATGGTGAGAATTTTAACTTTTTGCATGAAAAACACTCATTTTTGTCAATAAATGCTAAATCTTATTTGATGCGAGTCGCTATCTGCGAGAAAATTGCGCGCAAATTATCCTGAATCTTCAAATTGGGCTATCTGCCCAGGAGCTTAGTTAATGTCTTCTCGTAGAGAACTTGCCAACGCGATCCGCGCGCTGAGCATGGATGCCGTACAGAAAGCAAAATCTGGTCACCCGGGTGCCCCTATGGGTATGGCTGATATCGCCGAAGTGTTATGGAACGATTTCATGACACATAACCCAACTAACCCACAATGGTTTGATCGTGACCGTTTCATTTTGTCTAACGGACATGGCTCTATGCTGATCTACAGTCTGTTACATTTAACGGGCTATGATGTCTCCATTGAAGATCTTAAGAATTTTCGCCAATTACATGCTAAAACCGCAGGACATCCTGAATATGGTTACTGCCCCGGCGTTGAGACAACGACCGGTCCTTTAGGCCAGGGCGTGACTAATGCAGTTGGTTTTGCCATTGCTGAAAAAACCTTAGCGGCGCAGTTTAACCGTGAAGGTCATCAGATCGTTGATCATAATACCTATGTATTTATGGGCGATGGTTGCATGATGGAAGGGATCTCCCATGAAGCTTGTTCTCTTGCGGGAACCTTAGGTCTTGGTAAGTTGATCGCTTTTTGGGATGACAACGGCATCTCTATCGATGGTGAAGTTGAAGGTTGGTATACGGATGATAACATTAAACGTTTTGAAGCATATGGCTGGCAGGTAATTCCTGCGGTTGATGGACACGATGCTGACCAGATCCGTGCTGCGATTACCCAAGCCCAAGAAAATACAGAACAGCCGACTTTGATTTGTTGTAAAACAGTGATCGGTTTTGGTTCACCTAATAAAGAAGGCAAAGAAGATTGCCACGGCGCTCCTTTAGGCGACGATGAAATCGCGTTGACTCGTGAACGTTTAGGTTGGACACATCCTGCTTTTGAAATTCCTGAAGATATAGCGGCGGATTGGGATGCAAAAGAAGCGGGTGTTCATGCAGAGAATGAGTGGAATGATCGTTTTGCTGCTTATCGTGCAGAATACCCTGAAGAGGCCGCTGAACTTCTACGTCGTATTTCAGGCGATCTTCCAGCCGATTTCTCTGATAAAGCGGATGCTTGGATCAACGAAATTAATGAGAAAGGCGAAACGATTGCTTCTCGTAAAGCGTCTCAGAACGCACTGAATGCCTATGGCCCATTATTGCCTGAACTTTTAGGTGGTTCTGCTGACCTTGCGGGTTCTAACTTGACCCTTTGGTCTGGCTGTAAAGGTGTGACTAAAGATGATCCTAATGGTAATTACCTTTTCTACGGTGTTCGTGAATTTGGTATGTCCGCAATCATGAATGGTATTGCTCTTCATGGTGGCTTTATTCCTTACGGCGCGACGTTCTTAGTCTTTATGGAATATGCACGTAATGCTTTACGTATGGCGGCATTGATGAAGCTGCGTGCAATACATGTGTATACCCATGATTCTATAGGTCTGGGCGAAGATGGCCCGACCCATCAGCCGATTGAACAGATCTCAAACCTTCGTCATACTCCAAATATGAGCTGCTGGCGTCCATGCGATGCAGTTGAGTCTGCGGTTGCTTGGAAAGCTGCATTAGAGCGCGTTGATGGCCCTACAGCGATGGTGTTCTCACGTCAGAATTTACCCCATCAACTGCGTACAGCGGAACAGATAGAGAATATTAGGAAAGGTGGTTATATCCTTCGTGATACTGATGGTCAGCCTGATGCTATTCTTATAGCGACAGGTTCAGAAATCGGTTTAGCTATGGATGCTGCAGACGCTTTAGCAGCGGAAGGAACTAAGGTTCGTGTAGTTTCAATGCCTGAAACTAACTTGTTTGATAAACAAAGTGCGGAATATCGCGAATCGGTTCTGCCTTCAGCAATCACAGCACGTGTTGCTGTTGAGGCTGCGCAAGCTGATTTCTGGTACAAGTATGTAGGATTGGATGGAGCGATTGTGGGTATGCGTACCTTTGGTGAGTCGGCTCCGGCGGGTGACTTATTTAAGTACTTTGGTTTTACAATAGAAAATGTTGTAGATACCGTTAAATCAGTACTTTAATCACCTATTGAAACTTAAGGCCCAGTCTAGACTGGGCCTTTTCTGTTCTATTTTAATCTACTATATAGGTAAATAGATTGAACTATCGCGTTGCAATAAATGGCTATGGTCGAATCGGTCAATGTGTACTGCGAGCAATCTATGAGAATGGCCTACAAAATATTTTTAAGGTCGTTGTTATCAACGAGCTTTCCGATATAGAAACGGTAACTTATTTAACGCGTTATGATACGACCCATGGACGCTTTCCCGCCTCAGTGGAGCATGATGGTAAGAAATTAATCATCAATGGCGATAAAATTGATGTTATTAATGAATCTGAGGTTAAAAACCTGCCTTGGTCTGAGCTAGATATAGATCTTATTTTTGAATGTTCTGGGTCTTTTAAATCTAGAGAGGCTGCAGATGAACACCTGAAGCAGGGCGCAAAAAGGTTGCTTTTTTCGCAGCCCGCTACGACAGATGTGGATGCAACAATTGTTTATGGTTTGAATGAACAAGAGTTAAGAGCTGAGCATCAGATTGTCTCTGCTGCATCTTGTACCACTAACTGTATTATCCCTGTTTTGGATCTGCTAGATAGAGAACTAGGTATTCAGAATGGCGTGACGACAACGATTCACTCAGCGATGAATGATCAGCCGGTAATCGATAGTTATCATCAAACCGATCTGCGATTAACCCGTAGTGCAATGCATTCTATAGTGCCGGTTGATACAGGTTTAGATAAAGGTATTGATCGTTTGCTGCCGCATTTAGAAGGTAAGTTTCAATGCCTGCATATTCGTGTTCCTACGATTAATGTATCGATGATGGATATGTCGATTAATGTTGATAAAGAGACCTCAGTTGAGGTGGTTAATCAGATATTACTTCAAGCGTCGATGCAGGGTGCTTTAAAAGGACTATTGGGCTATACCGAAGAGCCCCATGCATCGGTAGACTTCAATCGTGATGCTCGATCTGCTGTTGTGGATGGTACTCAAACTAAAGTATCTGAAGGGCATTTAGTTAAAGTGGTTTGTTGGTTTGATAATGAATGGGGCTTTGCCAATCGAATGCTAGATGTAGCTAAACATTGGTTACAATTGGCTTGATTGTAGAAAGTAAAATTTCAATTGAGCCTGATAGATAAGATCTACAGGTTCGAGTAGCGACAATTTTTCAATCTTAATTTTTAAATATAATTAGGGCACGTCATGAGCGTACTAAAAATGAGTGAACTGGATCTAAACGGCAAGCGCGTTTTGATCCGTGAAGACCTAAATGTTCCAGTAAAAAATGGTGAAGTAACATCAGATGCACGTATTCGTGCAGCGCTTCCTACAATTGAGCTGGCGCTAGAAGCAGGTGCTAAGGTGATGATCATGTCTCACCTAGGTCGTCCAACGGAAGGCGAATATAACGAAGCGTTCTCTCTGCAACCCGTTGCTAACCATTTAGCTAAATTATTGGGGCGTGATGTTCCATTAATTAAAGATTGGTTAGATGGTGGTTTTGACGTTAAAGAGGGTGGCTTAGCCCTTCTTGAAAATGTGCGTTTTAATGTTGGCGAAAAGAAAGACGATGAGTTGCTAGCTAAAAAGATGGCAGCCTTGTGCGATGTATATGTGATGGATGCATTTGGTACGGCTCATCGTGCACAGGCTTCTACTCATGGTGTGGCTCAGTTTGCACAAGTTGCGTGTGCTGGACCTTTACTGGCAGGAGAGCTTGAGGCTTTAGGTAAAGCGCTAGACAAACCGACGCCTCCGCTTGCAGCAATAGTTGGTGGTTCTAAAGTTTCAACCAAATTAGAAGTCTTAAATGCGCTGTCGGCTAATGTAGATCAGCTGATTGTCGGTGGGGGTATTGCGAATACTTTCCTTGCCGCTGCAGGTAAGCCCGTAGGTAAATCTTTGTGTGAGCATGATTTAATTCCGGTTGCGCAAGCACTCATGGAAAAGACAAATATTCCTCTGCCGGTCGATGTCGTGGTTGCTAAAGATTTTTCTGAAACAGCTGAAGCAACGGTTAAGCTGGTTGATGATGTGGCCGAAGATGACATGATCTTAGATATAGGTCCACAATCGGCTAAGCAGTTAGCTGAGCTATTAAAAACTGCAGGTACGATTATTTGGAATGGCCCTGTGGGCGTTTTTGAGTTTGATCAGTTTGGTGAAGGTACCAAAGCTTTATCTTTAGCAATTGCTGAAAACCAAGGTTTTTCCATTGCGGGTGGTGGTGACACCCTTGCGGCTGTTGATAAGTATGATATCGCTGATAAAGTATCTTATATCTCTACAGGTGGTGGTGCGTTCCTTGAGTTCGTAGAAGGGAAAATATTGCCTGCTGTGGCAGCCTTAGAAACGAAGAATTCATAATTTTAATAAGTGATGGGTGTTACACTGCGCCTATCTTATTGCCTGACGGCAATATTAACGGACATAAAAGGGTGACAAAATGGCTTTAATTTCCATGCGTCAGCTGCTGGATCATGCTGCTGAGTACAACTATGGCATTCCAGCATTTAACGTGAACAACCTGGAACAGATGCGCGCAATTATGGAAGCCGCAAATAAAACAAATTCTCCAGTGATTGTTCAGGCATCAGCCGGTGCGCGTAAATATGCAGGCTCCAATTTCTTGCGTCATATGATTGAAGCAGCTATCGCTGAGTTTCCTCATATCCCTGTATGTATGCACCAAGATCACGGTACGTCGCCTGCTATCTGCCAACGTTCAATAGCAATGGGTTTCTCATCCGTAATGATGGATGGTTCTCTTATGTCTGATGGTAAAACGCCATCAAGCTATGAGTATAATGTTGATGTTACTCGCCGTACGGTTGAGATGGCACATGCGTGTGGTGTTTCTGTCGAGGGGGAACTAGGTTGCCTAGGGTCACTAGAGACTGGACAAGCAGGTGAAGAAGATGGTGTTGGTGCTGAAGGTACGCTTTCGCAAGAGCAGATGTTGACTGATCCTGATGAAGCTGCTGATTTTGTGAATAAAACAGGCGTAGATGCATTGGCAATTGCTTGCGGCACTTCCCATGGCGCTTATAAATTCACTCGCCCACCTACTGGCGATATTTTAGCTATTGACCGCATTAAAGCGATTCACGATCGTATCCCTGGTACTCATCTTGTTATGCATGGTTCATCTTCTGTTCCTCAAGAATGGTTGGCTGTCATTAATGAGTTCGGTGGAGAGATTCCTGAAACCTATGGTGTGCCCGTTGAGCAGATTGTTGAGGGTATCAAATATGGTGTGCGTAAAGTCAATATAGATACTGATTTGCGCTTGGCATCTACTGGCGCAATCCGTAAATTTATGGCGGAAAATCCAGCTGAGTTTGATCCGCGTAAATATTTGAAGAAGACAATGGATGCGATGACTGATATTTGTATTGCGCGTTATGAAGCGTTTGGTACGGCGGGTAATGCATCTAAAATGACTGCGATCTCTCTTGAAGATATGGCTGAGCAATATGAGGCTGGCGCGTTAAATCCAAAGATCGTTTAGTTGTCGTTATTGGTTGATAAAAAAACCGCTAATATTAGCGGTTTTTTTATGGGAGGGTTGCGTAATATAGGCTAGTCTAGTCTAACCAGTCTCTCGCTGATGTTGTAATCTTCTCGACGGCGGTATGAGATATTTTTCGTTCGATCGAAATGGCATAAAAGTTATTCACAATTTCATCTGTCTCTCCTAGGCTGATTAATCCCAGTTGAGCAGTGACCTCGTCTTTGATCGGTGTAGGTACGACCATAATACCCTTGCCAGCATTTGCGAACGCTTTAATGAGAGCGCTATCGTCAAATTCGCCGATGACTCTCGGGTGGATTCGGTTTTTGCTGAACCATTGTAAAAGCTGACTGCGTACAATAGTGGTTTCTCCTGGAAGCAGCATAGGACTACCATTCAGGTTGTTTGGAAAGTCATCGCTAAGTTGAGCTGCTACGTCTGGATGTGCCATAAAACTGCTACCGCATCGCCCTAAACTGTGGCTAAAGCCGTTAATACTAACGTCGGTAGGGATCGGAGATTCGGAAATAACAAGATCGAGGCGATGGAGTGCGAGTTGTGCGAGCAGTTCGTTAGCATCGCCTTCGTGGCAGATCATGCGTATATTTTTTATATCATCTATAGCTGGAGAAAGCAGAAGGTAGGCAATAGACTTCGGAACGACATCAACGACACCAACTTTAAAGACCAGTGGGCGATTTTTATCTAAATTGCGTACGCGCTCTTCTAGTTCACCACCTAATGAAAATATATCAGTGGCATAACTTAGTACCATATGACCTGTTTCTGTGAGCTCTAATTGTCGGCCAACTTTGGTAAATAGGGAGCAGCCTAAATAATCATCTAATAAGCCTAGTTGCGCGCTAATGGTATGTGGTGTGACGTTCAGGCGCTCAGCTGCTGCAACTATGCTTCCCTCTTTAGCCACCATCCAAAAATAGTGAAGATGTTTGTAATTAATCATAAGTACTCGTAAAAAACGATTATTTATTTAAGAATAATCGACTTTAGTTGAATTTGGAAGCCGTTTAGTTTGTTAAGGTTGGTGCCGGAAGGCCTTTATAGGCTTTTGGTTAATTTTTTTTTAGGAGGGGTGTTATGAAAACATCTATGAGTTCTTCCGCGACTTATTCGCAATCATCTGCGATTGAGACGAATAAGGTACTGCGCAATACATATGCATTGTTGTCCCTTACGCTGCTATTTAGTGCGATTATGGCGGGTGGTTCTTTATTGCTGCAACTTCCCCACCCCGGCATCATTATCTCTTTAGTAGGCTTTTTAGGGTTGTTTTTCTTAACCGCTAAATTAAGCAATAGTATTTGGGGGCTTCCCTCCGTTTTTGCGCTGACGGGGTTCATGGGATATACCTTAGGGCCTATCGTTGGGCACTATCTTTCTATGCCTGGTGGCGGCGCTATAGTTATGAATGCTATGGGGATGACGGGGATTATATTTTTGGCTTTGTCGGCTTATGTCTTAACTACCAAGAAGAATTTTAGCTTCATGGGTGGTTTCTTGATGGTCGGGATGATTTTAGGTGTCGTTGCGAGCTTAGCGGCCTTCTTTTTCCAGATGCCTGCTTTATCTTTAGCAGTTTCCGCCATGTTCGTGTTGTTAATGTCCGGTTTTATTCTCTATGAAACAAGTAATATCCTTCATGGCGGTGAAACAAACTACATTATGGCGACCGTTTCTTTGTACCTTTCAATATACAATTTGTTCACTAGTTTGTTACACCTTTTAGGTTTTTTGGGTGGAGATGAGTAAATTAGCTATGTAATAAACCCTGTTAGGGATTTTATAGGCGGTCTTCCAAAGAGCCGCCTTTTTTCTTTTAGGGCCTGCCAACCGGTCAGTCACGACTTAATATAGGTCGCTGAGTGTTCTGATATTTAAATAACTAATGCCTATTTTGGGAAAGCTAAGGTATAGAAACCTGCTACTTCAACTGTTTTTTTGTTCTTGTTTATGTAACCTAAGCAATTCATGGGCAAGTGTTTTTCCTTCGTTTTCCCCAGCCGATAGCTGAAGTCAAAAATCTAGTATGGTTATATGGGTTGTTAGGTTTACATTGAGTTCATTAAATTACGATGGCGGAATAATGATATTACTTGCATGGTCGCTGCCTGTAGCTTGGCGGCAACGGGAGTAATAGCAATATTGGAAGGTTGAGTAAGGTGGTGTTATCTCATAGTGAACCTGACCACATAGGCAACTTCACTTATAGTGCTCGGTAGGTATACATATCCTCTTTACTGTTTAGGCGCAGAGATTGTGGCGTTAAATGGTTGGCTCTCTTTGTGGGTTACCATCGTTTAATTATTTAATTTCAACGACAATTTTTTTGTAGTATTGGAAGTACATGGCAACTTGTTGTTGCTTGTAGTGTCTAAGCCGAGCGCGTTAACTATCGTTGTATAACCTTATTTAAAACTATGCATTAATCCTAAGTCCTTAGTCGTTTTATTCAAGAGTGTGGCTTGTGCTTTATGGGTTTTGCGTATTGTTTAGTATCTTGGTTATTTTTTGTGAAAAAATATAAAAGGAGAATTCATGTCATTTTGCTTAGCGTTTAAAGTTCGAGATTATGAGTGTGATCTGCAAGGTATTGTAAATAATGGTGTTTATTTTAATTATTTAGAACATGCTCGACATGAATTTTTACTTGCTAAAGGGATTAACTTTGCAGCGTTAACGGCCCAAAAAATACACTTGGTTGTTGTTCGTTCTGAAATGGATTACAAACGCTCGCTGACCAGTGGTGATTGTTTTGAGGTGCGTGTGAATGTGGAGCGCATTAGTAAAGTAAAGTTTGGGTTTCGTCAGCAGGTTATTTGTTCGGATGGAGCCATCGTGCTTGAGGCTCTTGTTATCGGCGTTGCGTTAAATCAACGTGGTAGGCCTTGTGTATTGCCAGAAATAGAAGCTTTAATCGAGCTGGCGGAGTGATGGAAAGCTGGTTGTTAACTAATGAACTGTATCTGCGTCTAGGCGCCTTTTTTGGGGTGTTTTTGATTATGGCTCTGTGGGAGAGAGTTAGGCCTTGTCGTCCACTTAATTTTACTCGATGGTATAGGTGGAGCAATAACCTTGCATTGGTTTTTCTGAATAGTTTGATACTTAGGATATTGTTTCCAGTTGCTGCCGTTGGGGTTGCGCTTCTAGTTGAGCAGAAGGGATACGGGTTACTGAATTTACTGGGGGTACCGCTATTTTTAAGTACGTTTATAGCGGTTGTGACTTTAGATATGCTGATCTACTGGCAGCATGTTTTATTTCATAAAATACCGATGTTATGGGCTTTACATAAAGTGCATCATGCTGATCTTGACTATGATGTCACTACCGGTGCGAGGTTCCATCCACTAGAGATTTTGTTATCAATGTTAGTCAAAATGGCGGCTATTGTTTTGTTGGGAGCACCTGCTGTTGCGGTACTTGTTTTTGAAATCCTTTTGAATGCATCGGCCATGTTCAATCATAGTAATATTCAACTTCCTCGTACTGTGGATAAGTTCGTAAGGATGTTTTTGGTAACGCCGGATATGCATCGAGTGCATCACTCGCAGATTCAACAAGAAACGGATAGTAATTATGGATTCTCTCTTTCTTGCTGGGATCGCTTGTTTTCAACTTACACGGCGCAGCCACAAAAAGGTCATTTAGGTATGGATATAGGTTTATCTGAACTTAAAGAACCGAGCTTGGTATGCTCTCTTAAAGGAATGATTTCGCTTCCGTTTCGCCGTTAATGAGCTCTTTAGAGGCTAGATTTTAGTTGCGCCCAGAATGCGCTAACTAAAGGATTTTTGAGCTTTTTTTCTAAAGTGATGATCCCTACTTCGTAAGCTTTCAGTTTTGGGGAGATGTCTAGAATATCGACAGTATTAGCTAGAGGGCTATTGTCTAGCACTATTTGCGGAACAACCCCAACGCCAAAGCCTAGGCTTACCATGCTGACAATCGCTTCATTACCCGCAACTTGGGCATAAATAAGTGGTTTTATTGTTTGTTCTTTTAGCCAGCGATCTATGCGCTTTCGGGCAATGCCTTCCTCAGACAGTATCATAGGTACTGTTTCATCGAGTTTATTAATTGATCTAGGTTTGCCTTCAATCCCTTGTTTGGGGGCAATGAATAATAAGGGAGATAGCGCAATCGGTTTAAATGCTAGACCGGTCGGTAGAGAGTCAGGCTTGGCTGTGATAGCAAAATCTTCATTACCTGAAAGAACTTGATTGATGGCATGTTCAGGATCGCCGGTGTGTAGTTTTATTTCAATTTTAGGGTAGTTACTTCTAAATTCGCTGAGGATGGCAAATAAAAAACTATAGCTAGCGGTAACGGAGCAGTACATACTGATTTGGCCCTGTAATTCTCCTGTACGTTCCATTAGTTGAGTTTTTAGGGTATTCCACTGGGTTAGGGACTCCCGAGCATAGCTAAGAAATATATTTCCTTCTGCGGTTAAAGCAACACTTCTATTATCCCGATCAAAAAGGGACACACCGACTTCGTCTTCGAGTTGTTTTATGCTTCTACTCAAGGCAGAAGGGCTAATGTGAGATGCTTCACTCGCGCGGCCAAAATGTAGGCTGTCTGCTAAGTGAATAAATTGTCGTAGCTGTTTTATATCCATATGTACTTTGTTGCAAATATTGAAATATTTGCCATTAGTTTATGCTATTTAGTGGGATTTGGAACTAGTGATCTTAGTTTTTAGGCTTATTTGCTTTCGGTAGTGTTTAATATTTATGCTACTATTGTGCGGTGCACAATAAAACCGGAGGCTCATTATGACAAAGATATTGAATCTGGCCTTACAGGGTGGCGGAGCGCATGGTGCCTTTGCTTGGGGGGTTCTTGATCGCTTGTTAGAGGAGGATTTTAAGCCAAAGGCTGTAACGGGTACGAGTGCGGGGGCTATGAATGCTATATTGCTTGCGCATGGTTGGCAGGAAGGTAAAGCTCAAGGTGCAAGAGCCTTATTAGATAAGTTTTGGACACAGGTTTCGTTGAATTCTCCAGGGGAGCTTTTAGGTTCTCAATTACATGATACGCAAATGACGTCCATGGCGGGTTGGGTGATGGATCTGTTGCGTTATATTTCCCCATACGATCTTAATCCGCTAGATATTAATCCTTTGCGATATTTACTAGAGGATCTTGTTGATTTTGAAAAATTGAAAGAAGCGTCGCCAATTAAGCTGTTTATTGCTGCTACGGACGTCAGTAGCGGGAAGATCAAGCTGTTTAGAGAAAATGAGTTGACGGTAGAGCATGCTCTAGCATCGGCTTGTTTGCCAACATTGCATAAAGCAATCGAAATTGATGGGAGCTACTATTGGGACGGAGGCTTCTCAGGTAACCCTGCGGTATATCCATTGATATTTGATTGTAAAGAAGATGACATATTACTGGTTTTGTTACAGCCCCTTCAGGGCGGGGAGGTGCCCACTACGTCGCAAGCAATTAATCAAAGAGTAACAGAGCTTGGTTTTCAGAGCACTTTTTTACGAGAGATGCGTGCGATCAGTTATACCTTGCAGCAAGCAAAAGGTTGCTATTTTAGTCTTAATGGATTGGAGCGTCGTTTTAGGAATCTACGCTTTCATTTAATTGAATCAGGAGAGGTTTTCTCATCTTTAGAGCAAGCGAGTAAGTACGATACTCGGCAGACATTTCTACAGGAGTTAAAAGAAAAAGGGCGTTTAACCGCAGATCGATGGATTGTAGAAAACTGGGACAAGATTGGTAATAAACCTAGCTGTGATCTAGAACCTCTATTTTTATAATAAGAGTTTTTGATAGAGGTTGGTTGTCAGCAATTAGCGTGAACTTACCAGCAGGTCTGAGAGTAGAGTGATTTGTAGAAGGTTTTTTTGTCGATCAACAACAATGGAAAAATTGATTTATTTGATAACATGGCTTCCTAACCTCTAGCGCAGTAGAATGTGTTTTTGCATGCTTAATTAGGTGATTTGAAGAGCAATGACAGACTTTCAGAATGAAGATAAACCGGAATCAGTTAAGCCGCGTAGTCGAGGTATTTACCTTTTACCAAATCTCTTTACAACGGGTGCGCTTTTTTCGGGGTTTTATGCCGTAGTTGCTAGTATGAACGGGCATTTTGAAAATGCTGCAGTTGCTATCTTTGTTGCTATGGTACTTGATGGTTTGGATGGGCGGGTTGCTCGTATGACCAATACCTCCAGTGCATTTGGTGCAGAATATGATTCATTGGCAGATATGGTTTCTTTTGGGGTTGCGCCATCTTTAGTGGTATTTAATTGGGTTTTGGATGATATAGGTAAGTTGGGCTGGTTTGCTGCGTTTGTGTATGTGGCTGGTGCGGCATTAAGACTTGCACGTTTTAATACCCAGATAGGTTCTACAGATAAACGCTATTTTATCGGTTTGCCTAGCCCAGCCGCCGCCGCGGCCGTAGCAGGTCTTGTCTGGGCTGCGACTGAATATGATATAGACGGTGGTCCTTATGTTTATCTTATCGCTGCTTATGTTGCTATCGTAGGTGTTTTGATGGTGAGTAATGTTCTTTATTACAGCTTTAAAGATGTAAACCTAAAAGAGAAGGTGCCCTTTCTTATCCTCGCAGGTATTGTGTTGGCTGTAGGTGTTATATCTATTAGTCCTGCCATATTTCTGTGGATGCTCTTTTTGGCATATGCGATCTCAGGGCCATTGCTTTGGGCTTGGCGAAAGAGTAAACACAAATCTAGTATGTAAGTTTAAGCGGCCTTCTATTATGAAGGCCGCTTTTGTATCCGTTCGTTACTTTCTATCTACAAATAATAACCTAATGAGTACGAGTCTTATTATTAGTTAATAAAACATATATGTGCATTACTAGGGGTTTATCTCTGTTTAATAAGGGAGAGGGTTTGGTTTGATCGTAAAACAACCAGTTTCGCCCCGGTTTCCGCTTAATCTCACTTTTTTGCCTTTATTTCACAGTTTTTTAGTTTTGCCTGTTGACGTTGTTTGGGAAGTGTCTATAATTCGCCGTCCTTGCTAAGGGAGGCCTGCAAAGCAGCGCTGAATGACCTAAGTTGAGGTTGAATTAACTCCTTGAAAACCTTTGGTTTTGTTGGATTTGGTTTGAAGGTTTTAGAGTTGATTGTTGTGTTGGAATTGATTGCGAATTAATTCAGAAAAACACAAAATAACGGTTGACTTTGAAGCGGCGCAAAGTAGAATATGCGCCTCGCTTGAGACGAAACGCTTCGCAGCGTTAGGTTGGTTCCAAGCAACGCTCTTTAACAATTTGATCAGATAATTCGTGTGGGCGCTTGTTGAGATGAAGCAAATAGCTTTATTTTCTAGACAAGCAACCAAGTGAATTCATTTAAAACGATTTACAATAGGTTTTGCATTTTCGAATGCAATCCGGTTGTTTAGTACTAGAGCCGTCACCACATTCCTGGTGACACTATATGATTTAAACTGAAGAGTTTGATCATGGCTCAGATTGAACGCTGGCGGCAGGCCTAACACATGCAAGTCGAGCGGTAACAGATCTAGCTTGCTAGATGCTGACGAGCGGCGGACGGGTGAGTAACGCGTAGGAATCTACCCAGTAGCGGGGGATAAGCCAGAGAAATTTGGTCTAATACCGCATACGCCCTTCGGGGGAAAGCAGGGGCTCTTCGGACCTTGCACTATTGGATGAGCCTGCGTGAGATTAGCTAGTTGGTGAGGTAAGAGCTCACCAAGGCGACGATCTCTAGCTGGTCTGAGAGGATGATCAGCCACACTGGAACTGAGACACGGTCCAGACTCCTACGGGAGGCAGCAGTGGGGAATATTGCACAATGGGGGAAACCCTGATGCAGCCATGCCGCGTGTGTGAAGAAGGCCCTAGGGTTGTAAAGCACTTTCAGTCGTGAGGAAAGGTGTGTACTTAATACGTGCATACTGTGACGTTAGCGACAGAAGAAGGACCGGCTAACTCCGTGCCAGCAGCCGCGGTAATACGGAGGGTCCGAGCGTTAATCGGAATTACTGGGCGTAAAGCGCGCGTAGGTGGATTGGTCAGTCAGATGTGAAAGCCCAGGGCTCAACCTTGGAACTGCACCTGATACTGCCAGTCTAGAATACGGTAGAGGGTAGTGGAATTTCCTGTGTAGCGGTGAAATGCGTAGATATAGGAAGGAACACCAGTGGCGAAGGCGACTACCTGGACCGATATTGACACTGAGGTGCGAAAGCGTGGGGAGCAAACAGGATTAGATACCCTGGTAGTCCACGCCGTAAACGATGTCTACTAGCCGTTGGAAGACTTGATCTTTTAGTGGCGAAGCTAACGCGATAAGTAGACCGCCTGGGGAGTACGGCCGCAAGGTTAAAACTCAAATGAATTGACGGGGGCCCGCACAAGCGGTGGAGCATGTGGTTTAATTCGACGCAACGCGAAGAACCTTACCAACTCTTGACATCCAGAGAAGTTACTAGAGATAGTTTCGTGCCTTCGGGAACTCTGAGACAGGTGCTGCATGGCTGTCGTCAGCTCGTGTTGTGAAATGTTGGGTTAAGTCCCGTAACGAGCGCAACCCTTGTCCTTATTTGCCAGCACATAATGGTGGGAACTCTAAGGAGACTGCCGGTGACAAACCGGAGGAAGGTGGGGACGACGTCAAGTCATCATGGCCCTTACGAGTTGGGCTACACACGTGCTACAATGGCCGGTACAGAGGGCTGCGAACCTGCGAAGGTAAGCTAATCTCATAAAACCGGTCGTAGTCCGGATTGGAGTCTGCAACTCGACTCCATGAAGTCGGAATCGCTAGTAATCGTGGATCAGAATGCCACGGTGAATACGTTCCCGGGCCTTGTACACACCGCCCGTCACACCATGGGAGTGGATTGCACCAGAAGTAGCTAGCTTAACCTTCGGGAGGGCGGTTACCACGGTGTGGTTCATGACTGGGGTGAAGTCGTAACAAGGTAGCCCTAGGGGAACCTGGGGCTGGATCACCTCCTTAAACGAAAGCCGAATCTTGGCAAGCGTTCACACGAATTATCTGATCAGAAAGTGAAGAGAGCG
>NZ_LUTR01000117.1 GCF_001597725.1 Neptuniibacter marinus | reverse complement strand
TGGATCACCTCCTTAAACGAAAGCCGAATCTTGGCAAGCGTTCACACGAATTATCTGATCAGAAAGTGAAGAGAGCGGAAGAGTAGTCTGCAATTACATTGCGACTAGTCGGCAAATAATGTGCCGAGTAGTAGGCTTGTAGCTCAGCTGGTTAGAGCGCACCCCTGATAAGGGTGAGGTCGGTGGTTCAAGTCCACTCAGGCCTACCA
>NZ_LUTR01000116.1 GCF_001597725.1 Neptuniibacter marinus | reverse complement strand
CCAGATAGCTCAGTCGGTAGAGCAGAGGATTGAAAATCCTCGTGTCGGCGGTTCGATTCCGTCTCTGGGCACCACTTACATAGAAGGCTTGCATATAAAATCGCAGGCCTTTTTTGTCTCTGGATCGACTCATCATGCCCAGATAGCTCAGTCGGTAGAGCAGAGGATTGAAAATCCTCGTGTCGGCGGTTCGATTCCGTCTCTGGGCACCAC
>NZ_LUTR01000115.1 GCF_001597725.1 Neptuniibacter marinus | reverse complement strand
CGCTACAGCAACATCGCAGGTTTTGTGGAAGCAGGGGAAAGCCTTGAACAGGCCGTGCAACGCGAAGTCTTAGAAGAAGTCGGTATCAAAGTTAAAAACATCCGGTACCAAGGAAGCCAGCCGTGGTCTTTTCCGCATCAACTTATGGTTGGTTTTTTTGCCGAATACGAATCCGGAGAAATCGTTCTCGCACCAGATGAGATCGCAGAAGCGGGTTGGTGGCGCTACGAT
>NZ_LUTR01000114.1 GCF_001597725.1 Neptuniibacter marinus | reverse complement strand
CTCCGTTATTGTGCCTAAGATGTCATTAGCCACGGTTTATCGAAACTTAAAGGGGCTACAAGCAAACAATCTGATTACAAGCGTCTTACTCCCTGGACAAAATCCAAGATACGAGATCAAAACACATACACACCACCATCATTTCCAATGTCGATATTGCTAACAGATATTTTACGTACGTTTATGCCCTGGCGGCTTCGAAAGCTTCATGCCTGAAGGCTACAGTTGAGGA
>NZ_LUTR01000113.1 GCF_001597725.1 Neptuniibacter marinus | reverse complement strand
GCATGAGCAATATCGGCATCAAGACGATCAAAGATAGGCTCACCAAGGCCAACTGGTACATTGGTTGCCACTACTTGCAGCTTAGCGCCAATGGAATCACCCTGTTTTTTTAGGTCACGAATCAGCTGATCAAATGCTTCGACTTTATCAACGTCAGGGCAGAAGAACGCGTTGTTTTCGATTTCATTCCAATCGACCTTATCGATAGACACATCGCCCATTTGTGACAAGT
>NZ_LUTR01000112.1 GCF_001597725.1 Neptuniibacter marinus | reverse complement strand
GCACGGTGAAAGCGGCAGTTTTCGAGACGGCATTGAGACTGACATAGACATGTTGTCACCCAGCGTGACGTACGATAATGGCCAAGATCTAAAGTGGACAGCCCAGTATACGTACGACAAGCTAGACCGTATCCCGGATCGTGGCCCTTCTTACGATGTTTTGCCAGCAGGCACCCCATTGACTCAAAGTTTTGCCCAAGATGGGGACTTTGTAGAAGATGAGCTGCAAGTC
>NZ_LUTR01000111.1 GCF_001597725.1 Neptuniibacter marinus | reverse complement strand
GTGGAACATATTCATGCATGGTAAACTCCGGCATTTCTGGTCGATGGAACTCTGGCATGTTTGCTAGTTGTTTCTCCATGAAGCCAGCGACTGGGACGTAACCGTGATCATGTGACTTTTGCATACCAATGGTACCGCCAGTGTAGGCTATATAAATATGTTTTCTTGCCATTGCTTTGAAACCAGTTAGTTGTAGGGGGAACAGAGCGGAGGATTATATAGCAATCTAAGCCAA
>NZ_LUTR01000110.1 GCF_001597725.1 Neptuniibacter marinus | reverse complement strand
TGCGGGTTACCAGTTCATAGCCAATGGTTTCAGACCAGTACGCCACTTTCTCTACCGGCACACCATCACCCCACAGCACAACATCATCACCAATGGCTAAAGTAGAACTGCCATCCTGTACTAAACGAGCGGTAATCATATCCATTGACACTCGGCCCGCTAATTCAGCCGCTTTTCCTTTTATCAGCATGGGGGTGCCATTATCCGCTGCGCGGGGATAACCATCACCATACCCC
>NZ_LUTR01000109.1 GCF_001597725.1 Neptuniibacter marinus | reverse complement strand
AAATAACGCTTTACGATCGCCAGTACCACGATTGCTGCAACCATCACGAGACAAATCTTATCGGTTTTATGCAGTGGCTTAGCGCTATACCAAGTCCGAGTTGCATGTCGGCCAAAGCCGCGCAGAGTCATTGCATTAGAAATTTCATCAGCACGATCTAGGCTAGAAAAAATCAACGGTCCGAGGATTTTTGCGACATTCTGCATACGCTGGAAAAGAGGTGTGCTTTTAGATATA
>NZ_LUTR01000108.1 GCF_001597725.1 Neptuniibacter marinus | reverse complement strand
GGAGACGGGTCAGTCAAGTCATCCGCAGGTACATATACCGCCTGTACGGACGTGATAGAACCAGTCTTAGTTGACGTGATACGCTCCTGTAGTACACCCATCTCTTCTGCAAGAGTTGGCTGGTAACCTACTGCTGAAGGCATACGACCTAGCAGAGCTGATACTTCAGTACCAGCAAGCGTGTAACGGTAGATGTTATCAACGAACAGTAGAACGTCACGACCTTCGTCACGGAAAC
>NZ_LUTR01000011.1 GCF_001597725.1 Neptuniibacter marinus | reverse complement strand
CCTCATGTGAGAGTAGGTCATCGCCAAGCATTTATTTAGAGAAACCCCGGTTACTACGTAGCCGGGGTTTTTTGCGTCTGGGATTTTAGATCTAGGGCTTTGGCGTTAGGGCTTAGGAAGTACTGCTACCTTTTAGTAGTTGTGTTATTAATGGCTAATAGGAGTGTTATCTTGGTTTCTGTTATTCTTGTTGTACGTGAGTTTATTTATAATGTGACTGATAAATAATGGTGCTGAAGCATTCCTGTTTTTGTTTAAGTCTGGTCATTGTATTTACCTATCTTAGGTGGTTTCTGTTTTATGTCTGAAGAATATATCTACCTTTTAATTATTTTATTATCAGTTATCTGCTTGTTTTTAGTTGTGTTTATTAGACATAAATATCAGCAGATTAAGGCAGCTCAATCTGCGGTAGAAAAACAGGAGAAAAAGGTTGCTGAGCGATATGAGGAGCAGCGTGCTTATCTTATTGAGAGCATAAAGATACTTGCTAGGGCGTATGGGAATGATGAGCGGTTAACCTGCACAGAGGCATGTATGCGGCTATGTGCTCTGTTATCTTCATTATCACCTCCTCTTTTGGAGAAACCTGAGTTAGTAGTGATTAGGGAGGTTCACCGTAAAACGGAACATATACCGATTAAAGACAAATGGAAAGCACTGTCAAAACAAGAGCGTTGGGGTTTTAGTAAAGAGATGGCTAAGGTGGAAGCGGAGCATGAGAGTGATCTCTTACTGGCTGTTCAGTATCTTGTAGATTATGACTTTAATTTAATCGTTAACTGATTGTGATAGAGTTTATTCTTGTTTTTTTTATTAGTCTGTTGGTCTTATTAGGTGTAGCACTGGCGCTTGCATTTGGTAAAGCGCCGACATACAGGCCCAGTCGGCAAGAAATTTTAAGCCTGCTTGTGGACGTAATGGAGAAAAGTGCTTCTACTGAACGTTGGGAAATGTTCCTCTCTCTACCTATTAATCATGACCCTGAGCTAGAAAATATAAGAAAAGAGTGTTTGCTACTTGTTTTTAATGGAGAGGGTGAGCTAACAGAAGGCATCAATGGAGCATTATTGAATAAAGCCACAATGGCTGAGCTTAGGGCTATTGCAGCCCGTTTGAACGGTATGGTGAAAGCTGAGCCTATATCTAAACTGTTTTAATGACTTGGCTCCTCATGTTTAATAATGCGCTTAATTTGCCATAACGCTTTCCATATATCTCTATATTTAATCTTATGCAAAGCATCATGTAATCTATGGCCTGCTGCGTCCAATTCTGGAATTTCATATAGCCCTGCAAGGCCTAAAAGTTGATGACAGTGGCTCTTCATTAATTTCAAATTACTGCTTTGGAATCCAGACACTAGTCTTTCTAGTTGTTTGTTGAGTTCCTCTGTTAGAAGCTCATTATCTATATTGTATTTCTCTAATTCTAAGGGCTCTACCGCAGGTTTTGTAGGCTGGAGCGGTATAGTATTAGAGGAAAGGAATTTTTCGATGGTGTGGCAGAGTTCATGATCATTAATAGGTTTGAGTAGTACATGGTTAACACCTGCATTCATTAATTTCTGGTGTTCGCTAGTAATGACGTTTGCTGTCAGCGCGACAATAGGGACGGTGTTATTGACTAAACGTATCTGTCTTGTCGCTTCTATGCCATCCATAACAGGCATGTGTACATCCATTAATATGAGGTCAGGATTGTATTTTGTTGCTTGCTGAATAGCTTGTTCACCGGTTATTGCTTCAATTACATTGACCTTTGATTGCTCCAATATTTTACGTACGAGTAAACGGTTAAAATCATTATCTTCAGCAACTAATATAGTGCACTCATCTTGGATGCATGGTGCTTGGTTTTTATCTTGTTCCAGTAATTTATTTGATTCTGGGAAGAGCGCATTAAATAGTAACTGGGTTCTTGGTGGCTTTCTAAGCTGTATGACTTTGTGTGAGAGTGACAGAGGGAGTGGATGACCACAGAGTAGTATTAGCCTGCCATTAAAAGACTGTAGAAATGTTTGGATATTATCCAGACTCGCTTTTGATATTTCTTTTGTCTTTAGTCCCCAAATAATCGTATCTTTGTCCGATAGGCTGCGTAGTTTAAGAAGCTCCTCCTCACTTGTAACTTCTGTTATATCGGCACTTAATGGAGCGAGTTGTTGGTTAATTCCACGTCTTACTAATGGCATTTTGTCGAAAAGTATAATTCTACCTAGTTGATAGGTAGGTGCCTCTTCTTGATGGGGGCTGACCGTGAATGGGATATTCAACCGGATGCTTGTACCTTTGCCTTCTTGGCTGGATAGCGTGATGTTGCCTTTCATTAACTCTGTGAGTCGTTTTGAAATGACTAACCCAAGACCAGACCCACCAAAACGTCTTGTGATAGATGTATCCGCTTGGCTAAAAGCGTGAAATAAACCGTCAATGCAATCGTTAGGTATGCCTAGCCCTGTATCTTCAACTGTAATTTTAAGCTCTGTTTTTTTTGTGTTGCTCTTGTGTTGTTCGACATGAATACATATATAACCGCTTTCCGTGAATTTGACCGCGTTACTGACAAGGTTGGATATTATTTGTTTGAGCCTTACGGGGTCGCCGATAAGGAGCTTGGGGGTTTCTGGAGCTATATTAATGACGAGCTCAAGCCCTTTTTCATGAGCTGCTGCTGTTTGCATCTCTAATACATCGAGTACGCACGCTTCGAAGTCAAAGGCTATTTTCTCTAGTTCTACCGCATTGGATTCCAGTTTCGAGTAATCCAAGATATCGTCAATTATTGATAATAATAAACTGGATGTTAAGTTGATAATTCGAGTGTATTCTTTTTGCTCTAGGTTTAATTCAGTCTGATCTAGCAAACGTGCAAAGCCTGATACTGAAGTGAGGGGTGTCCGTAGCTCGTGGCTCATACGAGCTAAAAATTCATCTTTAGCAATGTTTGCGCTATCTGCATTTTTTCGTGCTTTATCGAGTGCTTGGTTTTGTTTTTCAAGATGTACTAAGGTCGAGCGTAGCCTTTTTGTTGCTTTATCAACACGGCTTTCTAAGGTTTGATTGGATTCTTGTACTCTTTGTGCAAGCCTGTTTATACCTTTTGCTAGGGAGCGTAGTTCCCCAGTGCTGGATAAACTTGCTCGTGTTTCAAGGTGGCCGTGTTGTAACATTTCTATAACATGAGTAAGGCCGAGAATTGGATTGGTTATACGCTGCCCAAATCGAGAAGCTATAAATACAGTGACTAATAAACCGATAAATGCCAGAATAATTCCTTTAATTAGAATTTCTAACTGCCTTGCTTGTGTCGGCTTTTCGGAAAGAATAATCACAACCCAGCCGATAAATTCCGGTTCTTGCTCTTCAATAAGAAAATCAGGTGTATCAATTATATCAACCCCTGTCGCCACAACGGGGTGGAGGAAATAGACTTGATTGTCTTTACGTAAAGGGTAGCCGGCGTTTTTATTTAACTGTGTCCCTTGCTGATTTCCTCTAACTAATGTTTCAAACGTAGGGGTAAGAAAAACGATATCATCCACTTCGTTTGTTTTAGTCGCAGATCTAATTAACCCTTGTAATATTTCAGTATTACCAACTAATAATCCAAATTCAGCAGATGTTGCCATCATCTGAGCCATTGTTTGGCCTTTGTCAATCAAAGCACTTTGCGCGTCATCTAAACGGGTATTAATGAAGTAACCGCCTAGTAAAAGGGTGATCATGGTTAAAGGTAGAAGTGTGATAATTAAGACACGTTGCCTTATACCAAATGAATACCTTTTCATTTCTCAAGCGCTCTTAGTTGCTCGGTGAGTTCTTCTCCTGATGGAATCGTTAAGTGCAATGACTTCGCAGCTGTTGGATTGGTGGATACATGGAAATAGTGAGGATACGCGGGTTTTGGCAAGGTGCTTTTGTTGGCATGATTATTAACTAACTCAGCGGTTTGTTTACCTAAATTTGTAGGTGATGAATAAACAGCCGCTAAGGCTCCAGCTTCGACATATTTTTTGGAAAAGCCAATTAGGGGTACGCGTTGCTTAAAGGATATATATAAAATCCATTTAGCCGTTGTTCTATTAAAAACCGATTTATCAGGGAGTGATAAAAAGATATCAGCGCTTTTTATTAAGGGTTGTAATTTGTGTATGGGATTATCGGTTTCTTGCAGCGTTTCATATTTTAGTTCTAACTTGTGCAAGTTAGTGGCTGCTTTTAGTAGATTCAAGTCATTAGCTGAGTGAGGGCCTAAAGCGGTTGCAATAGATTTAGCATCAGGGGTTATGAGTTTCACTAAGGCTAATTGCCGCGAATAGGGTTGGTCTAAATATACGGCTGTCACCTTCCCCTTTTTTATCCGTGGGTGGTTTTTATATTTGAGTAGTAATGATTTATAGGTTTGTCTTGGGATAAAGCTAATAATGAGGTTCTTGTTATCAGGAACCAGTTGAAAGAGCTTATCACCGGCGTTTGCGCCTAATGCGATTACTTGTTGATAGTTTTTATGATCATAATTATTCAGTGAAAGCTCGCTCACTGTAATTACTTTAGATGGGCTTTTTAGCTCAGATACTAGAGCATCCGCCACATCTTGATAGCTGGGAAGTTGCCGGCTTAGAACAATTAAATTATCGGCATTTGAGCAAGGGACAAAAAAAAGACAAGACAGAATAAAGCCTATCAGTGGCGTGAACCATTGATGGAATACGGGCCTTTGAGTATGTCTATGGTTCATCTACAGTCCATTGTAGTCATTAAAAGTCTAATTGAAGTTGGATATAGGCTCTGCGGTCAAAAATATTAAATTCGTAAAAATCCTCATAAGGATCATCAAAAAGATTCTGAATAATAATGCGTGTGCTTAATACGGTATTTTTTAACCTAAATGAATCACTAAGTATTAAATCAGTTCGGCGATACTGCTCTCTGTGACTACCTTCAAGCCAATTTACTTTAGACATGTAGTATTGAGCTGCGCTAATGGATAAGGTGTTCGTTGCTTTCCATTCTGCAAGAAGTGCTGCAGTATGCATCGGGGTTCTATCATCTAAAGAATCTATGTCCCTACCATCACCACGATCACGTTCTCCTTTTGTATTAATATAACTATAGTTTGTTAGTACTGAGAAGTTTGGGTGAGGCTGAAGTTTGAATTGAAACTCTGCACCTAAGTTTTTCCAATTCATGGTATTTTTTACGGTCCGGTACCCGTCGTCAACATCATCAGCCACTGATGCATTTAGGTAATAGCTAGTTAATGCATTATCAATCTTCTCAGTGAATACTCGTATATCTAAAAAGCTGCCCGTTTCTTTCCATTGATGAAAGTAGCCTAGTTCATAGGAGGTTAATTTTTCCGGTTCTAAATCTGGGTTAGGCATGCTAACTATGTCGTAATACCCTCCACTATTATTAAGAAAGGCCGACTGGCCATTTTTTTCTAGTAATGAAGGGGTTCTATAGGCTTTAGTAATGGATGTACGCAGGGTTGAGCTTGGAGTAAGGGAATAGTTAACGGCCATACGAGGTGAAAAAACTGAGCTAGTTATACTCGTTGTTTCGAACATACCGCCAAGATTAATTGCTAACCTTTCAGCTGGTTTCCATTGTAGGTTACCAAATAAACGCCATTTATCTTCAGTAACGGTACCTTGATTGACTAAGAGTGTGTCACTTTTTGCAGATTCACTTCTGTAGCCTAAGCCCCAAATAGTGGAAATATTAGAATTTGGATTGTAGCGATGCTCAAGCTCCAAGTCATAAAGGTGCATTGTGCCATGTTCTGAGCCTAGAGGTTGCTGTGTCCCTGCAATACTTCCCAAATTATTAAAGTTTAAATTAATTAATTGTTGCGCACTTTGGATATCAATTTTTTCTATATGGGAAATAGCAGATGCTGCGCTGGTAAATTCTTCTTCTAAGTCTAAATAGTTATGAGTAAAGCGGATTCCTAACTCATTTTCATCATCTAATATTCGATTCCAGCGAATATGTTGAAAGTTTGAGTTATGTTTGCGGGGTGAGAAGTTATTATCAATATTGTCGCCTTGGCCTAAATAGATAAAGCCATTACTAAATCCAAGGTTGAATTCAACGGTATCTGAAAAGGATGGGGTATAAGTGCCCGAAATATTCACTACACGATTAAGGTAGTCGTCATCATAAATATTGTAGCCATCGTTCTCTTCAAAATGGGTTGATAACCTATAGGCGACAGAATCGGATGTTTCACTGTGTGAAAAATGATATTTCTGAGTATTCATCGCCCCTTGAGTTGTACTAATTTGATTGTTTTGGTCAGCAATAGGGCTTTTAGTTACTATGTTGATAGCCCCTAAAAAGGCATTAGAACCATAAGTTGGGGCATTAGAGCCGCGAACGACTTCAATATAATCTATATCTTGAACGGTTATACCGATGGTTTCCCAAGCAACAGTAGATAGTAGCGGTAGGTAGACAGAATGCCCATTGATCATCACTTCCATACGGCCTGGATGATCATCAGACATGCCGTGATAGGTTGCAGCAGAGCGGTTAGCGCTGACATTGTAGCTTTGCATACCTGGGACCATGCGCAGCACATCGGTAATTTTCAGCGCACCCATCGCACGTATATCTTTTTGCGACAATAGAGTAATGGATGCCGGGGCTTCCGTTAATTTTTGAGTTTGCCTTGTTGCAGAAAAAACTTGTGGGATATCAATGAAGATATCCTCTTCAGTAAATTCAGGAAGTGGAGTGCTTTCTTGGGCTTCAGCTACCAAAATCAAAGAAGGTAGTAGAATGCTAAATAAAGCTGTTTTTACTGCCCGTATTAGATTCATTGTTATTTTCTTTTGTCCCATAGACGCTGCTCTCAGGCGCTCGATGTTTCATGGCACCTTAAGTATTTTTTGTTTTTATATTTTTCGGCCGATATAAATAATAATTATACCCATGATGATTGCTTCAAGGATAAAACCATTGTTTTCTAGTATCCAAGCCATATACCTAGTGTCTTTTTGAAGCCTGTAGTAAGGACATATTACCGTATAATGTATCTGAGAGTAACTTCTTGAAAGTATAAGGTAGATAGGGTGTCATTTTCACCGTATCGTGTGTTTGGATGAACCATAAAGCGCCTTTTCTTTGTATGTCATTACAATATAGTTGAGCTATTTCGTTAAGGCGTGCGCCGCTGTATGCAAGCATCTTACAGACCAGTCTATTGTGATTTTTAAAGTGTGTGTTTTCAGGGTTAAATGAAGCGGTATTTCTGTATGCTTCTTTTTGAGCTTCTGTCAGTAATCCTTCTTTGTCTATTCCTTCTTTATGCCCGGTGAAGGTTTCACGGAATAGGGAGGTGAGTCGCTGGCGCACTTCTGATTTCTATAGGTAACAAGCACCGCTAAAACACCGGTTTCGTATGGGCATCGACTATACATGGACAAGCGAACACTGCGATAGGCGCCATTACCTGTGATGTTAAAGCGGTAATGATATACGTCGTCAGGTTAGCGGTAGAGGTGTGTCGATTGTTCTATAGAGTTTTTTGAAATGAAGGCATGAATAGTTGTCCTCGTGACAATAAGGAGAGACAGCAAAGCTAACAAGAGAAAAATGATTTCTTTATGAGGTACGTAGCGCAAGGGCTCTAAGAGCTCCTGTACGCATTGTTCTTGTAAGATGGTACCAGCGGCCGGACTCGAACCGGCACGTCCTTGCGGACAAGGGATTTTGAATCCCTCATGTCTACCAATTTCATCACGCTGGCACAAAAGAGAGGCGTATTATAGAAATCTGAGCGCTTTCGTCAATCAATACTGATGAAAAACTGAAAAAAAGTCTTCTTTCCGTTACAATCCGCGCCCTCTGACTACATTTTCAACTCTAATGTGAAGAATTCTCTGCATGCAGGTAAAAGATTTTTATTTTGAGCTTCCTGAAGAGCTTATTGCAAGCTTTCCGCTAAAGGAACGCAGCGCTAGCCGGTTATTATCTTTAAATGGTGATAGTGGCGAGCTGAAGCACGGTGAGTTTCGAGACGTGCTGCAATTTATACAACCTGGGGATCTGATGGTCTTTAATGATACTCGTGTTATCCCCGCGCGCTTATTTGGCCAGAAAGCTTCAGGTGGACGTGTTGAGGTGCTTGTTGAACGGGTTTTAGATAGTAAGCGTGCACTTACTCATATTCGATCTAGCCGTTCGCCTAAGCCCGGCTCTCATTTGATGCTTGATGGTGGTATTGAAGCCGAGATGGTTGCACGACATGAAAACCTGTTTGAACTTCGGTTTTTGGTTGATGGCAGCCTCATTGATCTGTTGGAAGAGCATGGACATATGCCTTTGCCTCCCTATATGAAACGGGAAGATCAACTATCAGATAGGGAACGTTACCAAACGGTTTATAACCGGAAGCCCGGAGCGGTTGCAGCACCTACCGCCGGTTTGCATTTTGATGATCAGCTATTGGCTGATCTGGAGGCTAAAGGTGTTAAGCAGGCTTTCGTGACGTTGCACGTTGGTGCGGGAACTTTTCAGCCGGTCAAAGTAGATAACATTGATGAGCATGTTATGCACTCTGAATATATTGAAGTGAGTGCAGAGGTTTGTGAATTAGTGCGAGAAACAAGGGCTAATGGTGGGCGTGTTATCGCAGTGGGTACAACCAGTGTACGTAGTTTAGAAAGTGCTAGCCAAAAGGGGGAGGTTGAACCTTTTTTTGGAGACAGTGATATTTTTATCTTTCCGGGGTACGAGTTCAAATCAGTTGATGCAATGATCACCAACTTCCATCTTTCTGAATCGACCTTATTGATGTTAGTGAGCGCTTTCTCTGGTTATGAACATATTAAAAAGGCTTACCAAGAGGCGGTTGAACAGCGCTACCGTTTCTTTAGTTATGGGGACGCTATGTATTTAACACGACAATCAGATTCGCAATCGGAACTGCAAAGTTAAGAGGTAATGATGACTAGACAATGTTTTATGCAGTTTGAAAAGATTGCTGAAGATGGAAAAGCGCGACGCGCCCGTTTGCAGTTTCCTAGAGGAACGATTGAAACTCCTGCATTTATGCCTGTGGGTACTTATGGCACAGTAAAAGGGATGACACCTAGAGATATAGAGGCAACAGGTGCTCAGATTATTCTAGGTAATACTTTCCATCTGATGCTTCGTCCAGGCACCGAGATTATTAAACAGCACGGCGACCTGCATGACTTTATGCAGTGGAAAGGGCCTATCTTGACTGACTCCGGCGGTTTTCAGGTTTTTAGTTTAGGTAAAATGCGAAAAATTACTGAAGAGGGGGTTACTTTTCAGTCTCCTGTAAACGGCTCAAAAGTGTTTATGGGGCCGGAAGAATCCATGCAGGTACAGCGTGATTTGGGTTCCGATATCGTTATGATATTTGACGAGTGTACGCCTTATCCTGCCACGGAATTGGAAGCCGCAGAATCAATGCGCCTTTCTATGCGTTGGGCTAAACGTTCAAAAGATGCTCATGGTGATAGTCCTTCCGCGTTGTTTGGTATTGTGCAAGGCGGAATGTATCCGAATTTACGTGACGAGTCCCTGAAGGGGTTGGAAGAGATCGATTTCGATGGTTACGCTATTGGTGGTCTTTCTGTAGGTGAGCCTAAAGGCGAGATGGTTAAAGTACTTGATCATCTTGCGCATAAAATGCCGGCTAACAAGCCCCGTTATTTGATGGGGGTAGGCAAGCCCGAAGATATAGTTGAAGCAGTGCGTCGCGGTGTAGATATGTTTGATTGTGTGATGCCTACACGTAATGCGCGTAATGGCTTTCTATTCACTGATACAGGCGTAGTTAAAATAAGAAACTCAGTTCACAAAACAGATACAGGCCCCTTAGATCCTACTTGTGATTGCTATACCTGCCAAAATTTTAGTCGAGCTTATCTGCATCATTTAGATAAGTGTAAAGAAATATTAGGTGCTCAACTCAATACTATCCACAACCTGCATTATTATCAGGTACTTATGGCTGGATTGCGTCAAGCCATTGAACAGGGTAAATTGAGCGACTTTGTGGATGAATTTTATAGTAAGCGAGGCCTTGAAACTCCTCAGCTTGACTCCATATAGATTTAATAGTTTATAACGATAATATTTATATTTTACTTTTTAGGAGTAACGAATGAGCTTCTTTATCTCTCCAGCTTTTGCTGAAGGTGCTGCCGGTGCCCCAATGGAATCTGGTATGTTCAATATTTTGTTTTTAGTGGGCTTTGGTCTTATTTTTTACTTCTTTATGTGGCGCCCACAGGCTAAGCGTGCAAAAGAGCATAAAGAGCTATTGAACGGCATTAGCAA
Organism: Neptuniibacter marinus; assembly: GCF_001597725.1. Taxonomy (GTDB): domain Bacteria; phylum Pseudomonadota; class Gammaproteobacteria; order Pseudomonadales; family Balneatricaceae; genus Neptuniibacter; species Neptuniibacter marinus. Next base: position 86,281 of record NZ_LUTR01000011.1, on the reverse strand, counting down.
AGGCGATGAAGTGATCACTGCTGGTGGCGTCTTGGGCAAAGTAGTTAATTTAAATGATGACTATGTTGTTCTTGAAGTATGTGAAGGCACGGAATTAACGTTCCAGAAATCACATGTATCAGCGGCTCTGCCAAAAGGCACTCTTAAGAGCATTTAAGCTAATTCACAGACACCGTTACCTAAATAGGTCACGGTGTTTCTGTTTCTAATTGGGAAAGGGCACCCATGCTCAATCGATACCCCCTCTGGAAAAATCTTCTTATTCTATTTGTTTTGGTTTTTGGCGGTTTATATGCAGCGCCTAACCTGTACCCGGATGACTATGCAGTACAGTTGACCGGTAGTAGAGATGTTTTCCAAGTTGATCAGGTTTTATTAGATAAAGTTACCGCTTCGCTTGAAAGTGAAGGTGTTGCTTTTAAATCTTCAGAACTTAGCAAAAATGCTGGTCTGATTCGTTTTGCAACGGGCGATGATCAGTTAAAGGCTAAAGACGTTATTAGTAAAACAGTTGGCGATGATTATATTGTCGCTTTGAATTTGGCACCTACAACACCCGATTGGCTCACATCTATGGGAGCAGGCCCAATGAAGCTGGGCTTGGATCTTCGTGGCGGTGTGCACTTTTTACTTGAAGTTGATTTACCTAAAGCTGTCGCTCAAAAGCTTGAGAATTATGCGTCTGAGATTAAAGGCCGTTTGCGTGAAGAGAAACTGCGTTATCGGAAGATGGATAGCTTAGATGATGGTGGATTAGCTGTTAAATTTACCTCTGCTGAGTATCGCGATAGCTCAATCGATTTATTGCGTAAGGAATATTCTGAATTTGTTGTTTCAAGTGAAGACCGTGATGGTGATTTTTACACAGTCATTAATCTGACAGAACAAGCTGTACGTGATATTGAAACGTATGCAATTAAACAGAACTTAACAACACTGCGTAATCGTGTGAATGAGCTGGGCGTAGCGGAACCATTGGTTCAGCGTCAAGGCCGGAACCGTATTGTTGTTCAACTTCCAGGTATTCAGGATACCGCAGCGGCGAAACGAATTATTGGTAAAACAGCAACGCTGGAATTCCGTTTAGAGGCGAAAGGCGGGGCAAGTTCTGCGCGTACAGAAGTGTATGAGTTTAGAAGTGACCTTGGCCGTAAAGCAACACTTGAAAAAGATATCATCATTAAAGGTGATAATGTTGCTAATGCGCAGTCGTCATTTGATGAAAATGGTCAGCCTCAAGTTAACATTACGCTGGATTCTAAAGGTGGTGAGCTTATGGCTCGCACCACTAAAAATGCAGTTCAACGTCGTATGGCTGTTTTATTCGTAGAGGATAAAGAGCGTACGGTTTATAAAAGTATTGAGGGTGAGCAGGTTGCTGAAACTGTTCGCTATCAAGAGAAAGGGATTATCTCTTTAGCGACGATTCAATCTGTACTGGGTAATCAGTTCAGAATCACGGGGCTTGATGGCGCTGGAGAGTCTTCTGAATTAGCTTTATTACTTCGAGCGGGTGCGCTTGCTGCGCCTATCTACTTTGTAGAGGAACGTACAGTCGGGCCTAGCTTGGGTGCGCAGAATATCGAGATGGGTGTGATGTCGGTTCAGATCGGTTTAGCACTTGTGCTTATCTTTATGCTTATCTATTACCGAGTGTTTGGTTTGCTGGCTAATATCGCTTTGACGTTTAACTTAGTCTTATTGGTTGCCATTATGTCTATGTTATCGGCAACACTAACGCTACCAGGTATAGCCGGTATCGTGCTTACAGTCGGTATGGCGGTGGATGCCAACGTGTTGATTTTTGCACGTATTAAAGAGGAGCTAGCGAACGGTTTACCACCTCAATCCGCAATTAGCTCTGGGTTTGGTCGAGCGTTTACGACTATTTTGGATGCCAATATCACCACACTACTTGCTGCGGTTATCTTATTTGCGATGGGTACAGGGCCAGTTAAAGGTTTTGCGATCACTCTGTCTGTGGGTATTTTAACCTCTATGTTTACAGCCATTTTTGTTACCCGTGCGTTGGTTAACCTTACTTATGGCAATCGTCAGCTCACTAAGCTGTCTATTTGAGGGTCTGATGATGTCTACATATAAAATATATAACTTCATGGGGCTGCGTAAAGTAGCCGCGTTTTTCTCCATTGCTATGCTGGTTGTGTCTATTGGCGCTTTAGCCGTAAATGGCCTTAAGTTTGGCTTGGACTTTACCGGCGGTAGTTTGGTTGAAATTGGTTATGAGCAGCCAGCGGATCTGAACAAAATACGTGATCAGTTAAAAGTAGTTGGTTACAACGATGCGGTTGTACAAACCTTTGGTTCACCTACCGATATACTAATTCGTTTGGGGCAGGATCATGATCCTAAGCTGGGCGATAAAGTACTTGCGGCACTGCAAGATGGCGAAACACAAACGCTAACATTACGTCGTAATGAATTTGTTGGCGCTCAGGTAGGTGAAGAGCTGCGTGAACAAGGTGGTTTAGGCATGTTGCTGGCCTTGTTTATGATCATGGTTTATGTGGCTTTTCGTTTCCAGCTTAAGTTTTCTATCGGTGCTGTTGCTGCATTAGCGCATGACGTATTGATTGTTCTGGGTTTCTTTGCCCTGTTTAAACTTGATTTTGACTTAACCGTACTGGCTGCGATCCTAGCGGTTATCGGTTATTCGCTTAACGATACTATTGTTGTCTCTGACCGCATTCGTGAAAACTTCCGCAAGATGCGTAAGGAAAGTGCAGTTGAGATAATGAATGTATCGTTGAGTCAGACGCTTGGACGTACAGTGGTGACCTCAATGACCACTTTGCTGGTGCTTGTTGCATTAGCTGTGTTTGGTGGTGAGATGATACATGGGTTTGCTGTTGCCTTACTGGTTGGTGTATTTGTGGGTACTTATTCATCTATTTATGTCGCAGCTAATGTGCTGATGGCTATGAATGTATGTAAAGAAGATCTCATGCCGCCAGAGGAGAAAGAGCAGGAGATTGATGATCGTCCTTAATCCTTTCAAAAAGCCGGCAAAAACGCCGGCTTTTTTATCTTTTCTGCTATCTTATATCCATGTTTTTGGCTTTTTATAAGGCATGGTATGCTTTTACTGATTAAGGCCTTTTTGATTATATTTGCTTTGAGAACTCTATGAGTAACGATTGGACTAAAAATGACCCTCAGGCCGCATTAGAAGCGGAGAAATATAATAATCCCGTACCTAGTCGGGATTTTATGTTGCAGTTTATGCAGGAGAGGGGCGCGCCCGTAGGACACGCTCAACTGTGTGATGAGATGGGGGTTAAGGATGAGGAAAGTCGTGATGCAGTATTCTTTCGTTTAAAGGCAATGTGTCGAGATGGGCAGTTGATGACCAATCGACGCAATGAATTTGCCTTGATGGATAAAATGTCTTTTATCAAAGGGCGCGTGATTGGTCATAGAGATGGTTTTGGCTTTGTGAAACCTGAAGATGGCAGTGATGATCTGAAGTTGAGCCCTCGACAGATGCGCCAAGTCTTTGATGGGGATCAGGTCCTAGTTCAAGAAATAAACGTTGACTTTAAAGGGCGAAGAGAAGGCAAAATTATTGAGGTGCTGGCGCGTAATACGCGTAAGCTTGTTGGGCGCTTTAGTGGGCAAGAGGGTTTTGGTTATCTGCGCCCAGAAAATCAACGTATTACCCAAGAGATTATGATTGTTCCTGACCCAGAAAACCCAGCTCTTTATAAAGATGGCCAGCTGGTGGTTGCTGAGTTGATCAGTCAGCCGGGTAAAAGAGATCTTCCTAAAGCGCGAGTTGTTGAGGTGTTGGGTGATCATTTAGCACCAGGTATGGAGATAACAGTTGCTATCCATAACTATGAAATTCCTCATGAGTGGCCTGATCAGGTTCGTCAAGAAATTGGTGAGCTCTCAGCCGAAGTGGAAGAAAATGCCAAGTTAAATCGAGTTGATTTGCGAGATCTTCCTTTAGTGACGATCGATGGCGAAGATGCTAAAGATTTTGATGACGCGGTTTATGCTGAGAAGAAAGCGTCAGGAGGGTGGCGTTTATGGGTCGCCATCGCTGATGTCTCTTGGTACGTGCGACCAGGAACAGAGTTAGATAAAGAGGCTTTTCAACGAGCAAATTCTACCTATTTTCCAGAATTTGTTGTGCCTATGTTACCTGAACTGCTTTCCAACGGCCTTTGCTCATTAAACCCTGCGGTAGACCGCTTGGCTATGGTGTGTGAGATGACCATTAGTGAGAAAGGTGTTCTGTCGGGTTATAAATTTTATGAAGCGGTTATCTGCTCTCATGCACGGCTGACTTATACAAAAGTAGGCAAAATGTTGATGGAACCCGATGAGGGTGAGTCCAAACAACTACGTGCAGAGTATGCCAACGTTGTACCGCACCTTGAAGATCTTTATAGCCTTTATTTTTCCTTGCGTAGGGCACGTGATATTCGGGGGGCGATTGACTTTGAAACAACCGAAACCCGAATGATCTTTGGTGAGAATCGTAAGATAGAGGAGATTATCCCTGTTCATCGTAATGATGCTCATAAGTTAATTGAAGAGTGTATGTTGTGTGCAAACGTAGCAACAGCTCGCTTCTTCAATAAATTAGATATCCCAGCTATCTATCGTGTACATGAAGGTCCTAAAGAGAAGAAACTAGAAAATCTTAGAGCATATTTAGGCGAGTTAGGGCTTAACTTAGCAGGTGGGGATAAGCCTGAACCTAAACATTACCAAGAACTGGCAGAATGGATTGAAGAGCGGCCAGACCGCCATTTGATTCAAACTATGATGCTGCGATCTATGCGCCAAGCGGTTTATAGTCCAGATAATCAAGGTCATTTCGGTTTGGCATATCCTGCTTATACTCATTTTACCTCGCCTATTCGTCGTTACCCTGATCTACTTGTTCATCGATTGATTCGATCAGCGATACACTCGAATAGAGAAAACACCTCTATTCGTCGACCTGAAGGGTTTGTTCCAAATCCTGAGCTTGTTTGTTCCTATAATATGGAACAGCTGTTGGAGTTAGGGGAACACTGTTCTATGACTGAACGCCGTTCGGATGATGCGACCAGAGATGTTGTTGCATGGCTGAAGTGTGAATATATGCAGGAGCATGTAGGGGATGAATATGAAGGTGTTATCGCCGCGGTTACTGGTTTCGGTGTATTTGTAGAGTTAGATGATTTATTTGTTGAAGGGCTTGTACATATAACAGCTCTTCCGGGTGATTATTATGTGTTTGATCAAGCGAAGCAGCGTTTAGTTGGCGAGCGGACACGTAAAACCTTTAAATTGGGTGATCGTTTAAACGTTAAAGTTGTACGTGTTGACCTCGATGAACGTAAGATCGATTTTGAGCTTGCTGATCAGCAACGAGAAAAGAAAAAGACCACCCGTGAACTATTGGCTGAAGGGAAGATAGGGGATCAGACCAGTGAAGGGAAGTTGCCTGGACAGCGCAATGAATGGGGTAATCGTCCGATGAAAAGTGGCGATGATAAGTCCCATCCTCGTAAAGGATCTCAGCGGGCAGCGCTTGCGAAGTCACGTAGAAAAAATACGTCTTCTGATGACAGTGGGCCTAAAAGGCGAATTGCTACTAATAAAAGCAAGCCTTCAGCTAAAAATGCATTGTCGCCCGCCGAGCAAGAGCTAATGGCTTTTAATGGTGGTGAGAAAGGGAAAAGTAAGAAAGCCAAAAAAAGAAAAGTAGCCGCTAAGCCGAAGCTCAAAGGTAAGCAAAAAGGCCTTAAGGTTAAGCAAGAAAAAAGATAACGACGTTGCAATGATGTAATAGGCCCTGCATAAGGGCTTTGTTATAATCAGCGCCAATATGAGATTCCACTGGAACCGCTTTTGATGAAAGAGATTATTCTGCTTAATATCTCGGGTGAGGATAAGCCTGGGGTTACCTCTGCTATTACTTCTATACTTGCTCAATTTCAGATCAATATCTTAGACATAGGTCAGGCGGTTATTCATGACACTTTGTCGCTAGGTATTTTGATTGAAGTACCCAAAGCCGCTGAATCCTCGCCTTTGCTAAGAGATATTCTGTTTAAGGCTCATGAGCTAAATATGAATATCCGATTTCAACCGGTAGAAGAGAGTCATTATGAAACTTGGGTTGAGGGGCAGGGGAAATCACGTCATATTATTACCTTGCTGTCGCGTAAGCTGAGTTCGGTTCAAATAGCGCGGGTGACAGATATCGCGGCCCAGCATAGCCTTAATATTGATAATATAAGCCGCCTTTCTGGACGTATCAGTTTAAGTGATAGTTGTGAGCAAACAAAAGCTTGTGTTGAGTTTTCTGTTCGAGGTGCGCCAGCTGATGCGGCAAAGTTAAGATCAGAGTTCTTAACCGCTGCGAGTGATCTTGATGTAGATATCGCCTTCCAGGAGGATAATATCTATCGTCGTAACCGCCGTTTAGTTGTGTTTGATATGGATTCAACGTTGATCGAAGCAGAAGTGATCGATGAGTTAGCCAAAGAAGCGGGTGTCGGTACTCAAGTTGCTGAGATTACTGAAGCAGCAATGCGTGGAGAGATTGACTTTAACGAAAGCTTCCGCCGCCGTATGGCGTTGTTGAAGGGGCTTGATGTATCTGTGTTAGAAGCTATAGCTGAACGTTTACCTATGACTGAAGGTGCTGAAGAGTTAGTTTCGAACTTAAAAGTGCTAGGTTTTAAAACGGCGATCCTATCGGGCGGTTTTACCTATTTTGCATCTCGTTTACAGGATAAGCTGGGCTTTGACTATGTTTATGCGAATGAGCTTGATATTGATGAGACGGGTAAAGTAACTGGCGAAGTTAAAGGCGCCATTGTTAATGGCGAGCGCAAAGCTGAGCTACTTCGTGAAATTGCGCAGAAAGAAGGTATTCGTTTAGAGCAGACTATTGCCGTTGGTGATGGAGCGAATGACCTGCCTATGCTCTCTATCGCGGGTTTAGGTATAGCTTTTCGTGCTAAGCCTCTAGTTCGAGAGAGCGCAAAGCAAGCCATTTCTACCTTAGGCTTAGATGGTATTTTGTATCTTATTGGTTTCCGTGACCGAGATACGCTGCAAGAGTAAGACGTATACCTATCAAAAAACAGCCCTCACTGGGCTGTTTTTGTATATAGAGTCTTCCGTTTCAGAGCTACTGTTCGGCGAAAAAATCATAATCCATTTTTTCTTTCGGTGGTTGTAAATAATTACCCTGTACGTAATCGACACCGGCTTTCCATAATGATGCCATGACTTTTGTATCTTCTACTTGTGGCGCAATAGATATTTTACCGAGGCTTCCTAACTGCTGGATTAGGCTATAGAACTGTTCATCGAGTTCCGGTGTATTGTTGAGGTCTTGTGTATAAGATGCATCAAGTTTGACGAAATCAGAGTGCACCATAGAGAGTATGTCGTTGGCATTGAGTGCGTTGCCAAAATGCTTAATACAGACCCTGCAATGAATTTTTTGTAGCTTCTCCGTAAAAGCTTGCGCTTGGCGAGGTGAAATAGCTATATCGGATTCACTAATTTGGAAAACCAATCGCTCTGCTGGAATATTATTTTTTCTAAGTACACCGGATAGCCAAGTAAGTAATTTTGTATCACTTAATACGTGTGCGGATATATTGATAAAGAGTGTGTTTTTGACTTTTTGATTAAGTGATCTCTTAAGCTGAATGAGGCTATGTTCAATTACCCAACGATCAACCTTTATTGATGCTTCGGAATCTTCAACAGTGGTCATAAAATCACCAGGCGTCAGTATATTTTGCTCATCATCCAGTAAGCGCAGCAAGACTTCATAGTACTGCTCATTGTGATCATCAGAGGTGAGATTCACTATAGGTTGGTAGAGTAACCTGAATTTCTGTTGGTCGATTAAAGAGCGAATTTTTTCGTACTCATCATCTTTCTCTTCAATAATGGCTGCTTGAGGGATATGTAGTTTAACGCCATTCCCATTGCCTTTTTCTTTTCTAAGGTCAGCAATTGCCATTTTTGCACGATTTAATAATTCATCTTGAGGGGGAGTGCTGTCGTTAATGACAGTGATGCCTATAGAGCAGGTTGATTGTACCTCCATGCCCGATATAGTCGCACAGGTTTTTGCTATGCACTGGCATAGCTTTTTAGCAAAGGCTTCGGCTTTCTCTACATGCGGGTCTTTGAAGATGATTACAAAGGCGCTTTCTTCTGGATGTGTTAGTAAATGAGCTTTGTTAACTTTTTTGTGTAGAAGCGCTGAGATATCGCGTATTAGCTGATCGCTTCCTTCATGGCCGCGCTTTTCTTTAATTTGTTGGAGCTGATCAAGCTCTATGTAGAGTAAAGAGCAATCATTGCCACCACGTTGCGCTCTTTGGGTTATCTGCTCGAGTTGTTTGTTGAGATGGCTCTTATTGAATAACCCGGAGATGTAGTCGAGATCTTCGTTTAGCAGACCACCTACATGGTGGTCATCAACTCGGAATAAGACGCGAAGAAGAGGTTTCTCGTGACGCTCTATCATGGATAGCTCTATATTTGCTATGAATTCTGTCCGGTCGCTTCTCTGAACATTGAGCTGTAACTCTGTTTCGTTCAGATGTTGGGTTTTCATATTATTTAACTGCTCGGTAAATTTTTTCTGATCCTCAAAGTTCAGGAAATCAGTCAAAGGCTTGCCTTCTACTTGCTCGTTGCTTTCAAAGCCAAAGAGATCAAGAAAGCTTTCATTGATGCAAACTAGTGTGCCTTGATCGCAGCATGCAATTGCGTTTTTCGAGCTGAGCATTAGTTTTTCTGCTCGTTTTTCTGCTTCTGCCAATGAGGCTTCGGCAGCTCGTAATCGACGGCGGTTATCAAGATTATCCAGTTCACGTCTAATGTTGATTAGTACCAATTCTTTTTCATCTAAAGGTACAACTGCTTGTATATGATTTTTTAAGCCTTGCAGGAGTAACTGACTGTCGGAGCTAGGAATTATCTGTATAACAGGAATATCTTTATCTAGGCGTTTCAAATGGCTGATAGCTTGTTTTGAAGTGAATTCGCCACGATCTATAGTACATAGAATTAGATCCCAAGATCGCTCGCTGAGAGCGCTGAGAAATTCTGTTTCATTATTTACCTGTTTACCACGGGGAGATATTCTCGATGTACGTAGCAGCGTTATAAGTGGTGCTGTTTCTTCGGCAGATAAGCCTAAGAAAAGGAGTTGTACATTACGTCTCAAGCGTTGTTTACGGGGCGGATTCGTACCATATTGTTCCAGCGTTGTGCTGTCATCGACTTCAATAACCTGAGACATGTGTGCTTAAGCTCCAGAATTTAATTCCTTTAAAATCTTCAGCCCATCAATATGAGCATCGTTAAATATATCCGGTTTATTTGTTGTTGTCAGGTTTCTAAAGCAGATAGGGAAGGAAATTATAGATGGCTTTGATTGAAGTCTAATAAATGGCTGGGGTAGGAGGATTCGAACCTCCGCATGACGAGATCAAAACCCGTTGCCTTACCGCTTGGCTATACCCCAAAAAGGATAGAATTCACAGCTTATCTTTAGGGGGCAATCTATAAAGATTAACAACTAAAGCGATTTTTATGCTGAAAAAGTCTACATGTAGAAGATGGTAGTTTTAAACTGACCGAAGGTTTAAGCAGAACTAAAATTACATAGTTTAACTAATATTCGTTAATGCCATTTTTGATTAACGTGAACAGTTAGTGCCTAAATAGTGGCTGGGGTAGGAGGATTCGAACCTCCGCATGACGAGATCAAAACCCGTTGCCTTACCGCTTGGCTATACCCCAGCATTATCTGAAACATGGTGGCAATAGCGGGACTCGAACCTGCGACCCTCGCATTATGAATGCGATGCTCTAACCAACTGAGCTATATTGCCAACGCTTCAGAGGCGCGCATTATTCGCTTTTTAGGTTTATCTGTCAATAGGTTATCTAGGAAAAAAACAGAAAAAAATGAATAAAAAAAGCCGACAATGAGTGTCGGCTTTTTTTGGTGATTTTTTGTTCAGACGTTAAAACGGAAATGGACAACATCACCATCTTGAACAATATAGTCTTTACCTTCTAAGCGCCATTTCCCAGCATCTTTTGCGCCGTTTTCGCCATTGAACTCAATAAAGTGCTCATAGCTAACAACCTCGGCGCGGATAAAGCCTTTTTCAAAGTCGGTATGGATAACCCCCGCGGCTTGAGGTGCTGTTGCGCCGACTTTAACCGTCCAAGCGCGAACCTCTTTTACGCCTGCGGTAAAGTAGGTTTGCAGACCTAGTAGGTTGTAGCCTTCTCGGATAACACGGTCTAATCCAGGCTCTTCCATACCAAGGTCTTCAAGAAACTCGTTACGTTCTTCGTCATCTAATTCTGAAATTTCAGCTTCGAGTTTGTTGCAGACAACCACAACACCCGCTTGTTCTGTCGCGGCTAACTCACGAACTTTATCTAGATGAGGGTTGTCTTCAAAGCCATCTTCATCAACATTGGCAATATACATTGTTGGTTTGACGGTTAGCATATGGAAAGTCTTTGCGATGGCCATCTCATCATCGTTTAGACCTAAAGATCGAACAGGTAACCCCTCTTCTAGATGCGGGATCAAGCGTTCTAGAATAGTTTTTTGTGCGACAGCCTCCTTATCGCCACCTTTAGCTGCTTTTTGTATACGTTGTAATTGTTTCTCTGCAGAGTCTAAATCAGCTAAAGCGAGTTCAAGGTTGATAATTTCTATGTCAGCGAGGGGATCGATGCGGTTAGCGACATGGATAACATTATCGTCTTCAAAGCAGCGCACTACATGTGCAATGGCATCGGTTTCACGGATGTTAGCTAAAAACTTATTACCTAGCCCTTCGCCTTTTGATGCACCTGCTACGAGCCCTGCAATATCTACAAATTCCATAGTTGTTGGTAGAACACGCTCAGGGTTAACGATTGTCGCTAATTTGTCTAAACGAGGATCGGGCATTGCTACGGTACCGGCATTTGGCTCGATAGTGCAAAATGGGAAATTCTCGGCGGCAATACCGTTTTTGGTTAGCGCATTAAAAAGTGTAGATTTGCCTACGTTAGGCAGGCCAACAATACCGCATTTAAAACCCATGATTGATTCCTGTTAGTTGAAACTAGCTGGCTGAAAAGCTATGTAACTGGTTCATTGCTTTGGCCCAGTCGCCGGTAATGGCTAACTCCAAATGACGTTCTGCTTCATCTATTGCTGTTAGAGTTGCATCGCGTTCTTTTGCTGGAGCTTTATTTAATACAAACCCACTTACTTGGCTGCTATGGCCGGGATGGCCTATTCCAATACGTAAGCGGTAGAAATTCTTATTATTGCCAAGTTTACTAATAATATCTCGTAAACCGTTATGTCCACCATGTCCGCCGCCTAATTTAAAGCGAGCAATGCCTGGGGGCAGGTCAAGTTCGTCATGGGCGACTAAAATTGATTCAGGTGGGATTTTAAAAAAGTTTGCTAATGCTGAAACGGATTGGCCGCTCAAATTCATAAAGGTTGTAGGTACGAGTAAATGTACAATTGAACCATTAATATTAGCTTTAGCGTAAAGCCCATGATATTTCTTTTCGGGCTTTAGGGGAGTGAGATGTCGAGCAGCAAGCTGCTCGACAAACTCTGCACCAGCATTGTGACGAGTTTGTGCATATTTATCGCCAGGATTACCGAGGCCAACAATTAGCTGAATCTTGTCTTTCATGCTAGTGCATTGTTACCGGTAAATTACTTGTTGCCGCGAGGCGCGTAAATGTAACCGATACCTTGATCATGATCACCGCCACGACGAAGAGATACGATCTCAACACCTGCAGGCAAAGTGATGTCTGATAAGTGAAGTACTTTGTCTGTTTCGCAATCAGATAGGTCAACTACCAAACTTTCTGGTAGATCTGTTGCTAGGCAAATAATTTCAACTGTGTTTTTCTCAGATGCAAATTTGCAAGCTGCTTTAGATGCAGGTGATTTTTCAAAGTTGATAAATTCAACAGGAACAGTGATTTTGATCGCGCTGGATTTAGTTACACGCTGAAAGTCAGCATGTAGTACAACAGGTTTAGCAGGGTGACGCTGTAGATCTTTTAGGATCACTTGCTCATCTTTGCCATCTAGTTTTAGTGTAACAATGGATGAGTAGAAAGCATCGTCTGCTAGTAGCTTAATTAGCTCGTTATTTGGCATTGCGATGGCTGTTGGCTTTTTACGCTTATCACCACCGTAAACAATACCAGGAACAAGACCTGTGCGACGTAGGCGGCGGCTCGCACCTTTCCCTTCATCTTCACGTGCTACTGCATTTACTTCAAAGTTAGACATTTTAATACCTTTAAATAAACAAACTGCAAAACCTTGCGACCAAGTTTTGCAGTATTTGGCCCTTATGGGCAATATGCTCGCCGCTTCGTGGCGAGCGCTGTATCAGCGATTGTTGTAAGTGTTACCTTAGCGGAACATTGCGCTGATAGATTCTTCGTTACAAACACGGCGAACGGCTTCTGCAAGCAGTGGCGCGAGTGTTAGCTGGCGAATTTTACTGCAGCCAGCGGCTGCTTCAGAAAGAGGGATTGTGTCAGTGACAACAAATTCATCTAAATCTGAGTTGGTGATATTGCTAACAGCAGGACCGGAAAGAACTGCGTGAGTCGCGTAAGCAACTACGCGTGCTGCACCGTTTGCTTTCAGCGCTTTAGCTGCTTTACACAGCGTGCCTGCGGTATCGCACATGTCATCGACAAGTACGCAGGTACGGCCTTCAACATCACCTATAATATTCATAACTTGTGATTCATTTGCACGCTCACGACGTTTGTCGATAATGGCAAGATCACAATCAAGTTGTTTAGCAACCGCTCTGGCGCGTACTACACCGCCTACGTCTGGCGAAACAACCATTATATTGTCGTATTCTTGGTCAACGATATCATCCAGTAGTACAGGTGAACCGTAAACGTTATCCACAGGAACACTAAAGAATCCCTGAATCTGGTCTGCATGGAGATCAACCGTAAGAACGCGGTCGATACCAATAGCATCCATCATGTCTGCAACCACTTTTGCTGTGATAGGTACACGAGCAGAGCGGGGGCGACGATCTTGGCGGGCGTAACCAAAGTAAGGTACAACCGCTGTAATACGTGAAGCTGATGCCCGGCGAAGAGCATCCGCAAGTACAATCAGTTCCATTAGATTGTCGTTCGTTGGCGCGCAGGTAGATTGTATAATAAAAACATCTTTACCTCGGACGTTTTCTTGAATCTCAACGCTTACTTCGCCATCACTAAAACGACCAACATTTGCTTTACCCATAGGGATATCAAGGCGATCAACTACTTTTCGCGCAAGTTCCGGGTTAGCATTGCCGGTGAAGACCATCATCTTGGACACGGCGTGCACCTTTTCGATTGTAATTTGTTCGGAATCTATAGATTGGGAACCGTTCATAGGCTTTTTTGGCTGGGGTAGGAGGATTCGAACCTCCGCATACTGGTATCAGAAACCAGTGCCTTACCGCTTGGCGATACCCCAACATTTTCCTCTTGGAGGACCGGCCTCCCATTGAAAGAGGCGCAGATTATCTAGGATTGGCTTTTTAATGTCAAACCTTAGAGGCGCTTAGAGGTTAATATTCCTTATCGTTTTACTTTGGATCTTATTGTTTGATCCAGCTATTAATGATGACCGTTATTTTTAGATCATTTCTGGATAGGCTTAGCTTGTTTGGCAGCGCGGGATTTAGGTTGTTATAGCGTAGATACTGAATCTCCCATCCGTCCTGCTGTAGTGCTTTAAGGCGGTTGTCTTCAAGATGATGAGTATAAGGTTTTTCTGGTGAAGGTAAGCCCCGTATCCACCAGTAAATATCGCTGATGGGCAGATCCCAGCCTAGTTTCTCATATAATATTTGTTCTGGATTGGCTCCCCTGTATTGTTTGTCACCAGATACGTCAACGGTAACAGCCCCAGGTTTACCTTCGATTGAGGCCCCTCCTTGTCCCCAAGGGCCATGTATATCAATTTGGTAAGTTTGCGCTATCTGTAGCCATTTGAGGCTGGCTGTTTGGTTGTCGTTAGCTGTGCGAATGCCAACTTTGCCGCTTAGTTCCCAGTTTAAATATTGTTTCAAAAGGGTTTGATGCTCACCCCAAGATAGGTTGGGAGAGAGTGGTTGAGTTTTTTGTAAACTACAACCGGCTAAATATAAGCAGCAGAAGGCAAAGAATAAGTTTTTATACATATAGGTTTTGATATCTGTCAGTTAAGCAGTGCAAATTATTGAGTATCAATAGCTTGCATTGCTTCATCTAAAAAGGGGTTGCCTGGGTTTTCTTTATGAGCGGATTCGAGCAGTGTTTTTGCTTTATCTTTTTGATCGGTTGCCCAGTAAACTTGAATGAGATGGCTAGATACTTCAGGGTCTGAATATAACGCGTGAGCTTTTTCCAGATAAGGTAGTGCTTCTTGTGAACGCCCCATCTTATGTAACACCCAACCCATAGAATCTAAAATAGCTGGGTCTTCGGGTTCTATGTTAAGGGCGGCTTGGATTAATTGATGTGCTTCTGTAAATCGATCGGTATGTAAAAGTAGAGTATAGCCAAGCGCATTGAGTGCGGTCGCATTATCGGGGTCTAGGGTGAGTACTTGACGTAAATCTTTCTCAGCTTGTGGAAAGTTGGTTGATTCAATCATCATCGCACGTGTGTAGAGTAGTGTGGTGTTGTCTGGCGTTATGCTTAAGGCATCTTCAATTAAGGTAAATGCTTCATCGCTATAGTTGTGGAGGTTTAGCCATTCAGCTTCTATGGTAAATATTTGAGTTGCCTGGCTAGGTAGTGAAGCACGTGCATCCTTTAGAATTTGTTGGACTTGTGCCTTATTTTGGTCGCTTTCTAGTAGCGCGACTGCTCGTGTTAATGCTTGTAAAATATTTGGGCCTTCTTTTACCGAAATATAGTGCTCAATTGCCTGTTTGTTATTCTTTTGAGCTTGTGCAATATGGCCTAGATAGAAGTGGGGTGAGCTATCGTTCTCTTCGATAATTAAAAGGTGTTTAAACGCTTTTTGTGCAGTTGTTAATTGCTCATTTTCAAGTAAAAGTAGCGCTAAATAATAGGTAAGCTGTTTATCTCTAATATTTTTATCTAAAAGTGATTCTGCTTGCTGAGTGGCTTCTTGGATATGGTTTGTCTGGAATAATAGCTGCGTATAGAGAATGTTAAGTTGTTTGTTTTCGGGTTGCTGCTTGAAAGCCGACTTAATCATTGTGAGTGCACCGTCTAAATCTTTTTCTAAGCGCAGTAGTTCAGCTTTTTGTATTAATGCTTCAGGATTTTCCGGATTAATATCGAGTGCTTGATTAAACGAAGCAAGGGCCTGTCCTGTTTGGTTTGATGCTTTGTAAAGTAAAGCTAAAGTAAGTGCTAAATCAGAGCGAGGTTTGTGGCTCTTTTTATATGCTTCGAGCATTGAGATGTAGCCGCTGCTCGTTTGGCTGTTTATGTTTTCACTTTGGTTACGAATGAGCGCTAAAGTGCGAAGGGCGTCGTAGTCTAATGCTTTTTGAATTAATGGGAGCGCATCTTCGTATTTGCCTTTATGTAACAGCATAGAGGCTTCTATTTGGTATGGCTCTGGGTTTTCGGGTGAAATCTCACGCCATAGCCGCGCACTGCTGAGAATTTCATCGCTATCTCTTAGGTACTGAGCAATGCGTGTTGCTCGCTCTGCCACCGCTGGGTCACGCGTTTTTTGGGCTTGTACTGAATAGTTATCTAACGCGAGTGGGAATAATCGTCGTTGCCCTGCGATTTCGGCCAGTAAAAGATCGTAAAGTGATTCCCGGTTAAATTCCCCCGGAACGTAGATTGCGGGTTCTGATGCTAATGTTTGCTTCGGTGCTGGATTGCTCTGGCAGCCTTGCAGAATAAGCAATGAGACAGTAATAAATATAAAAGATCTATTCATTGAAAAATGCACTTAATGTTTAGGCCATCACTATGATTGTTTGATCACTATAGTTGAATCAGTAACAGCTTGTCAGCTACTTGAAGCGGTTTTCCTTAGTATTAATACGCTATTTCTGACAATAACTTCCTATAAATGTTCAGTGGTGTTTTAACCTTTGGGGCAAAGCGTTGTATCATAGCGCGCTTATTGGGGTTAGTTACCATTAGCCTGTTGTAACTTTGTATATATGGCTGTGGGTAGTAGTGGCGGAAAAAATGGCTTTATTAGCATTAGGCATCAATCATAAAACAGCACCGGTTGAGGTGCGTGAACGCGTTGCGTTTGCGCCTGAACTATTATCGGATGCGATGCTGGCTGCTCGGGATTTTGCATGTCTTAAAGAGATTGCTATTCTTTCAACTTGTAATCGCACTGAGTTGTATTGCTCTGCTGGTATAGAGGGAAGTCGTGCTTTATTAGAATGGCTAGGTGAATATCACAACCTTGATTCTAATGAATTGCAGAAGTGTTCTTATGCATTCTGGGATGAAGAGGCTGCGCGGCATATGATGAGAGTCGCCAGTGGGTTAGATTCTTTAGTGCTAGGTGAACCTCAAATATTAGGCCAACTGAAATCAGCTTATAGTCTTTCTCAAGAGCATGGCCATGTAGGTGCGGAACTTGGACGTTTGTTCCAGCAAACATTCTCTATTGCTAAACAAGTACGTACCGATACAGCGATAGGTGAAAACCCAGTTTCAGTTGCTTATGCTGCTGTGAGCTTAGCGCAACATATATTTGCAAACCTAAATAATAGCAAGGCTTTATTGATCGGTGCTGGAGAAACGATTGAGCTGGTGGCTCGTCACCTTTCTCAGGCGGGCGTTAAAAATATTACTGTTGCTAACCGTACCTTAAGTCGGGCGTTATCTTTAGCTGAAGAGTTTGAAGGTCAGGCAATTTTGCTTGGTGATATACCTGATGCCTTGGCTGAAGCGGATATAGTTATCTCTTCAACCGCAAGTCAGTTGCCTATTTTAGGGAAAGGCGCGGTTGAGGCTGCCCTTAAACGGCGTAAACATCGCCCTATTTTTATGGTAGATATTGCGGTTCCACGAGATATAGAAACTCAAGTTTCGGAATTGGACGATGTCTATTTATATACAGTCGATGATTTAAAAGAGGTTATTGAAGAAAACCAGCGTAGCCGTGAGAATGCGGCTCGCCAAGCTGAAGAGATTGTTGAAAGTGGTGCTCATGAGTTTATGAGCCAACTTCGCTCTTTGGAGGCTGTTGATCTATTAACTGCTTTTCGGGGTCAAGCGGAAGCAGTGCGTGATCAGGAATTAGAAAAAGCGCTTAAGCAACTAGCGAGCGGGAAGCCGGCTGACGAAGTATTGCAGATGTTGGCGCGCGGATTAACAAATAAGTTGCTCCATCATCCGACGATTCAGATGCGTAAAGCAAGTGCTGAAGGTCGTACTGATCTATTGGATCTTGTGCAGGAGCTGCATCAGATCGGTGATCCATTTAAAAACGAGAAATAATGAAAGAATCAATCGTAAGTAAGCTCGAAAAACTCAGCGATCGTTATGAAGAGCTTGCGGCTTTGCTGTCAGATGCTGAAGTTATTACTGATCAAAATAAATTTCGTGATTACTCTAAAGAGTATTCGGAGCTTGAGCCTGTAGTTCAGGGGTTTGCTGCTTATAATCAAGCCGTTGAAGATATGGTCGAAGCGGAAGCTATGATGAATGATAGCGACCCAGATATGCGTGAGATGGGGAAGGAAGAGTACCCAGAGGTTAAAGCGCGCATTGAAAAGTTAGAGTCTGAGTTAGAAGTACTGTTGCTGCCAAAAGATCCAAACGATTCGCGTAACGTGTTTTTAGAAGTGCGAGCGGGAACCGGTGGTGACGAGGCAGCTATCTTTGCGGGTGACCTTTTTCGTATGTACTCCCGTTTTGCTGAAGTGCAAGGTTGGCGCGTTGAAGTTGTCAGTGTTAATGAAGGCGATCATGGCGGTTATAAAGAGGTTATATCGCGGATTGTTGGCACCGATGTTTATTCTAAATTGAAATTTGAATCAGGTGCGCATCGTGTGCAAAGGGTTCCTGAAACTGAATCTCAAGGCCGTGTGCACACCTCCGCTTGTACTGTTGCAGTAATGCCTGAAATGGATGAGTCTGCAGAGATAGAGATCAATAAAGGTGACCTCCGTGTAGATACGTTCCGCGCATCAGGTTCGGGAGGCCAGCACGTCAATAAAACGGATTCTGCTATTCGTTTAACACATATACCGACGGGTGTAGTTGTTGAATGTCAGGAGGAGCGTTCGCAGCATAAGAACCGTGCAAAAGCTATGTCACTGCTTGCGTCTCGTTTACAGGCGGCGGAAGATGAACGTAATGCGGCAGAGATGGCGAGTACGCGTAAAGGTCTAGTGGGGAGTGGAGATCGTTCGGAACGTATCCGTACCTATAATTATCCACAAGGTCGAGTAACGGATCATCGCATTAATCTCACACTTTATAAGCTGCAAGAAATTATCGGTGGTGAGTTACAACATGTAGTTGAACCTTTGCTGCAAGAGTACCAAGCCGAGCAGCTCGGGGCTCTGTCAGAAGAAAGTTAAATGTTAAGGGCCGTTACGGCCCTTTTCTTTATCTTAGTTTTTTAAAAAATGTGGTTTTATGCAGATCCAACAAGCGCTTGCGCTGTATTCACAACTAGAAGGTAAGTCAGAATCCGCGGCGTTGGATGTTGAATTGATGCTCTGTTCTTTGTTGGGCAAGCCCCGTAGTTATTTTTTCACCTGGCCAGAAAAAGAGCTTCCTCAAACGATCGCTGCTCAACTAGAAGTAATGATTCAGCGCCGCAGTAATGGCGAGCCGGTTGCTCATATCTTGGGCACGCGAGGTTTTTGGGAGTTTGATCTTGAGGTTTCTCCCTACACATTAATTCCGCGTCCTGACACTGAGGTACTAGTTGAGCAGGTATTGGCGCTTGATCTTCCTTCTTCTGCCCGTGTCGCTGATTTAGGCACAGGAACGGGGGCTATTGCATTGGCTTTAGCTTGGGAGCGGCCTGAGTGGGAAATCGTAGCATCGGACTATGTGGCGGAAGCTGTGGCGCTTGCTAAACGAAATAGGGATAAGCTTAAGCTGCATAATGTGAGCTTACTGCAAGGTAGTTGGTTTGAGCCTCATTCAGGGAGGTATGATCTAATTGTTAGTAATCCTCCTTATATAGATCCGAATGACCCTCATTTACTGCAGGGTGATGTGCGTTTTGAGCCTTTATCAGCACTGATTGCTGATAAAAAGGGGATGGCTGATATTGAGTTGATTGGCGATCAGGCGCGTGACTTTCTTTGTGAAGGTGGTTTTTTGTTGTTTGAGCATGGTTATGATCAAGGGGAAAACTGCCGAGCGCTTCTGAATGGTTTAGGTTATGAAAAAGTGGAAACTCTTCGTGACTATGGCAATAATGAACGCGTAACTTTAGGGCAGTGGATAAAGTGCTGATACCTATAAATAAAAGCATTGTTGGAGAGCTCTAATGCTGAGTGATGAGCAGCTATTACGTTACAGTCGTCAAATAATGTTGCCTGATGTGGATATTAATGGTCAGGAAACATGGTTGAATTCAACGGTTTTGATTGTCGGCCTAGGTGGGTTGGGTAGTCCTGTTGCTATGTATCTTGCTGCCGCGGGTGTAGGGGAGCTGGTTCTGCTTGATGATGATGAGGTTGAGCTTTCTAATTTGCAGCGCCAAGTTATTCATAACAGTAAACGGATTGGTCAGCCTAAAGTGGATTCCGCTCGTAATACGATCGCCTCGTTGAATCCTGATGTTCGGGTGAAGAGCATCTATGAGCGCCTTGATGAAAGCGCGCTCCAGCGTTTAATCGCTACGGTTGATCTAGTGGTCGACTGCACGGATAATTTTACGACGCGTTTTGCTATTAATCGTGCATGCTTTCGGCATAAAAAGCCGCTTGTTTCTGGAGCGGCTATTCGTCTGGAGGGGCAGGTTGCTGTCTATGATCCTCTCAAGTTGGAATCTCCCTGTTATCAATGTCTTTATACAGAAGGAAGTGATGAGGCGTTAACTTGTTCAGAGTCTGGAGTGCTATCACCATTAGTAGGGATTATTGGTTCTATTCAGGCAATGGAGGCTTTGAAAGTGCTTGCCTCTGTAGGTGAGAGTTTAGCTGGCCGTTTGATGTTGCTGGATGCGAAATCAATGGAGTGGCGAACGCTAAAGTTGCGGAAAGATCCGCATTGTTCTGTGTGCTCTCCGGCAGCGATGGCAACTCATGAGAATGATCACAGTGGACAATGATTGGTCTGCATTTAAATTTTATTAGAGAAACATCTTCCTAATCTGTAGATCTTCTGCGCACTTATTAGCGTATGCAAGTGTCTCCTCGTCAATCTCACCCGTACCCACCTGTTTAGGCAGTTCTGCTCCTGAATTAATTAAAAAGTGTATTAAGGGGCGCTCACCTATTTTTAAGGCTTTTACAGCGATGGGCTCTGTAATTTCTGCACCGTACTGAATTAAGAGGCTTATATGTAGCATGAGTTGTGTAGGTTGGCCATACTCAAAACAAGCAGCTAGTAGCTGATCTCTATCTTCGTCATTTCCTGCGCTTAACAGTGCGGTAAGGAGGCGAAGGCTAGCTTCTTGCTTAATGGATAATATACCGAAACTGTGACCGTTGACGGTTTTTCCTGTTGCTGATGCGCCCTGCTCAAGTACTAATGTCAAAAGGTGGGGGCGTTGTTGAATAATGCAGGCTTCAACTAAACCGGGTGTTGTATCTGATGATGGTTTATCAATCTCGCTCGGTTTTATCTTCCTTAAATGCTTGAGCAGTTTTTCTCTATCATCAGCCAAAATAGCTTTGTAAGCGCTAGCAAGTGGATCTGTTTTAAATAGATGGCGCATGTAGATACCCTGTCTATTCTGGTTGAGTCGCTTTAAATAATAGCGGTTACTCTTAGGAGGTAGATCCCCGCACTAAGAGTAAGTACGGACCCTAAGGTGGTCATTAAAATAATATTAGCGGCGAGTTCAGCATTACCACCCATACTTTTCGCCATAACGAAACTGGCAGCTGCTGTAGGGCACCCGAACAGTACCATCATCATTGCTAAATCTTGGCCTCTAAAACCATAAATCCATGCGGCGATTGTTAGTACTAAGGGGATAAGGACTAACTTGCTGAGTGTGGCCCAAGTTGCTTGTGATGATGTGTTTCTTAAACTAGCCAGATTAAGTGACCCGCCTATAGCTAATAATGCCAGTGGTAGCGTTAAATTAGCGAAATACCGCCCCGTGTTTTGGGCAATTTCAGGTAGTTTGAAACCAAAATAAGAGAAGGGTAAAGCAAGCAGCACAGCGATAATTAATGGGTTCTTTATGATTTCATAAAGCGTGCTTCCTATATTAGAGGCACCGCTTCTTTGGACAGGAATCGTCAACGCTACAATGGATAAAACGTTATACATAGGGATGACTAAGGCCAATAGCAAAGAGGCTTGTGCTAGCCCCGAGTCAGAAAAAAGGTTGTAACTTACAGCAAGGCCGATAATTCCATAGTTGCTACGGAATGCGCCTTGAATAAATACCCCTAAGTCCTCTGGTCGCTTAATCCAATATTTCCCTATCGCCCAGAGAGCGATAAAAGATATAAATGTGCTAATTAGCACAAAGCCAAGCTGTTGAGGATTGAAAACGGCTTGAAAGTCAGTCCGAGAGATAGACATAAATACGAGAGTTGGTAGGGTGATTACAAATACCAGTTTTGAGGCTGTATGGATAAAACCCTCATCAATCACCTTCAAGCGTTTGAGTAAATAACCAAGAAAAACGATAAAGAAAATTGGCGCCACTATATTGGCAGTAAAGCTCAGTGAGTGAAGATAAAGTTCCACTTTGGGTAGCCCTGTGAGTAAAAAGTGCTGCTATTTTAGCATAGGTGTTTAATGCTAAGGGATAGATGATGCTTATTTATCTGAGAGTCGTAGCATTGCCTCTATTCATTGCTTGTTATGTGTTTTTTCGGGTAATCAAACAGGGATAAGCTTGCGCAACCTTCTGCTAGCTCATGCCAGTTCTTGATACTTAAGTGTAGATGCATAACAGCTGCGGTGGGGAATTTAGTGACGCGCTCTTGGCGTAAGATCGATGCTAAGTGTTCGAGTCCAGGGTTATGGCCTACAAGCATAATGTGCTTATATGATTCGGGCATGTTTTGTAATACAAGCAAGAGTGTTTCTGCGGATGATTCGTAAAGCTCTGGAATCTCAAGTATTTGGTTTTGTGGTATAGCGAGTCGGCTGCAGATCGCTTTTGCCGTTGAGAGGGTTCGTGTAGCGCCGCTACTAAGAAGCGTATCCGGTGTTAATTGGTAATCGGCTAAGCGTTCAACCATTGCAGGGAGGTCTCGCTTTCCTCTTTTATTAAGTGGACGCTCAAAATCAGTTAATTCAGGATGCTTCCAGCTGGATTTTGCATGGCGCACCAACGTGAGCTTTTTCATTTGAGGTACCCAACGATTAAATAGGAATTGGCTGTATAAAGATTAATTGATATTTGTGTAAATGCGAGCCATCAAATATTTATTTTGCGGTCTAGTGCAATAAGAGTTGTGTTAGTACCATCCTAAAAACAGGGGGATATAGCGTTTGCTCGTCTAAAGGTAGAACATAGCGTATGTATTTGTCTAGGTTCTATTAGGTTTGTCACAATGCTTTATCATCCCCTGTTTTCAGGTTGTAGGTGTGTATGGCTTGTTTACCTTCTGCACAATAGCGCTGCACACGCGTTATATAGATAAACTTAACCATTCACACCTAAGTGGATGGACTGTAGATCGCGCTCAACTTGTGGTTTTTGTTGCCTGTTCAGGTTGTGGATATTCTGATCGGCTTAAAACATTTTTCATTAAAGAGCGCATCTGTGTCATCGAGCGACTACCGGGGTGTTCAAGATGCATTGGTTTGTCTTGAAAAAGCCTAGCATCCATTAAGCTTAGGTTGTCATCGATAAGCGGGATAAATTCCATTTGATCTAAAATATCAGTTTGGAGATCGGCCCCTGGTGCTATTTCGGTCAATAGTAGGCCGTTTTTTGTGAGTTTGAATACTGCTCTCTCTGTGATGAATGTTACTTGTTGTTGGCATTCTATAGCGTAGTTACCATTGAATGTGATCTGCTGTACGTTCTTCTTGAATTTTTTTAGGGTGCCGTTAGTAATAATTTTTAACGTGCCATTGATCACTTCTAGTTGTTGCTTGCCTGAGGTGAATGTACCTAAAAAATAAACATCCTGTGTATTTTGCGTTATGTTTATAAACCCGCCAGCGCCCGCTAGTTTTGTGCCAAAGCGGCTGACGTTTACATGTCCTTCTGGGCAGGTCTCAGCGAGGCCTAAGAAAGCCTGATCCAATCCGCCGCCATCGTAAAAATCAAATTGAGCCGGCTGATCAATAATGGCTTGGGCGTTGCTGACCGCACCAAAGCTTAATCCACTTGCGGGTTGGCCACCAATGCCGCCAGGCTCTACTGTTAAAGTGAAATCATCACCCTTATTTTCTTCAGCGGCAACAGTGGCGATCATCTCAGGCATGCCTATACCTAGGTTTACAATCGAATTCTTTTTTAATTCCATTAAGGCACGGCGTGCTATGATTTTGCGGGCATCGAGAGCGGTTTTTCCTGATTGTTGGGCTGTGCTTCGTACTTGCCCTGAATACGCTGGGTTAAAGGGTTCAGCGAATGTTTGCGGATGGTCTTTGGGTGTAGAAAGAATAATGTGGTCTACTAAAACTCCAGGGATACGGATGCGGTCTGGAGTGAGTAGATGTTCGTCTGTGATTTGTTCTATTTGCACTAAGACGATTCCGCCGCAATTTTTTACTGCTTGAGCGATGGCTAGTGAATCGAGGGGGAGCGCTTCCCGTTCCATTGATATATTGCCATTTCTATCTGCGGTTGTTCCGCGAAGTAGTGCAATGTTTAGGGGGAAGTGTTTATAAAGTAAGCATTCTTGGTCGTTTATATCGAGTAGTTGAACAAGATCCTCTGTGGAGCGTGAATTTATTTTTCCGCCTTCAATTCTTGGGTCCACAAAAGTGTGTAAGCCAACTGTAGTGAGGGTTCCAGGCTTGCCTGCAGCTATATCTCGAAACATATGGCAGATAACGCCTTGAGGCAAATTGTAGGCTTCAATTTGATTATCTATGGCGAGTTTTCCCAGTGTTGGAGCTAGTCCCCAGTGTCCGCCTATAACGCGTTTTACCATGCCTTGATGGCCAAAATGGTTTAATCCACGATGTTTAGTGTCGCCTTGCCCTGCTGCATAGAATAAGTTGAGATTATTAGGTTCGCCCTCTTCTAGGAAGCGCTTTTCAATGGCGCTAGCTAAGGTTTCTGCGAATCCAATGCCTATAAATCCGCCGGTAACAATCATGTCATTGGATTGAATTAGTTCTGCCGCTCGTGATGCGGTAATGAGCTTGCTTGGACGTTGACTCATGGTGGGCCTAATTGTCTATTATTATTTTTAGTATTACAGGTAAAGCAAAGGGGCGGCCAATGTTTTAAATGTGTTTTTAAACAAGGGGTTACTGTTTTTTGTAGAGTGAAAAGAAACCAAATGTGTCTTAATTTGTAGACATTTGTTTTTTTAGTGTTTTATTTATTGGACATTTTATTTAAATGTAAGTACAAACTTGCCCTTGATATGCCAAGTATTTTCGCTGCGGCGGTTTTGTTTCCGTTACAGTTTTGAATGGCTTGTTGTATGGCGTCTATTTCTGTTTGTGATCTTTTACTTTTTAAATCGGTTGCTTTTGGTTGGTTTGATGTAGTGTGGGGTAAATCGTCTAATGCGCCTAGGTCGTTGGCTTCTATAAATTCTCCTTCGGCCATCACGCAGCCGCGTTCAATTCTGTTTCTTAGTTCTCGAATATTTCCAGGCCAGTGATAGCTTTTAAGCCACTCATGGGCTGCTGGTGAAAGGGATAGTTCTGGTAATTGTGATTGGTGTTGAATCTGCTGCAGCATATGTTGAGAGAGTTCAGGGATATCTTCTCGTCGTTCCCTTAAAGGTGGCAACTTTATGGGGAGTACATTGAGTCGGTAGTATAGGTCTTCTCGGAACTGGCCTTTTTCTACTAGTTCTCGAAGGTCTTTTGCTGTGGCTGCAATGATTCGGACGTCTACTTTTTCTAAACGGTTGGAGCCTAAAGCCTCAACTTCTCTTTCTTGTAGGACTCGGAGTAGTTTTGCTTGCATAGCTAATGGCATTTCGGCTATTTCATCTAGAAAAAGTGTGCCGCCATCAGCCAGTTGAACTTTACCTACACGTCCTTTGCTATTGGCGCCAGTGTACGCACCGGCAGCACTGCCAAATAGTTCCGCTTCGGCTAGGGCTTCAGGTAACGCTCCCATATTAATACCCACGAAAGGGGCGCTTCTTCTGGTTGATGAGTGATGGATGCCTTGGGCTAATAATTCCTTACCAGTACCGGTTTCGCCAAGAAGAAGGAGGGTTGTGTCTAATTGTGCGGCTCGAAGCGCTTGGCGTCGTAATAATGCTGTCGGTTGCGAGCGGCCAAGCATGTCGTCTAATGCGTATCGACTAGGTCTTAGGATCTTTTCATCTTCAAATTTGCGGCGTAAGCGGGCAAATTTATCAAACAGAGGTTGTAAGCTTTCTAAGTCATCATAAAAAACAAAACCAATCGCACCTATAGTTTGTTGATTTTCGTTTTTAATGGGTAAACGGGTGACAACGCACCAGCGATGCTTTATTTGCATCAGGTCTACAAAGCTAGGTTTGCCGCTTTTTATAACGCGAGGAAGTTGGGTGGTAGGGAGGAGCTGTTCTACATGGCAGCCGGTTGGGTCAACGTCGGGTGCTATATCTATAAGCTCTTTATATGCATTGCTCATCCATAGGATGTTGCAATTTTCATCTACTGCAATGGAGCCTTGGCATAAGCTCGATAGTAGATCTAATAGATTGTGATTATTGTCTTGATCTATCAGTTCGCGCAGAGAATCCATAAGTACCGCAGTTTTATCCTGTTACTAGTTAGGATAAAACTACGCGTAGAGGCGCTCGCTGCCAAGTTATTTAGTAAAAAAATAGCTATTATGCAGCGTTTTTCTTATTCTGCTTTTGGCGGCGAGAAATAGAGCCTTTAAGTACAGTCTCCCATTCGCCTGCTGTGCTCATTAGTAGAGAGCCGCATTCGCCGCATTTACAGATCTGTGAGTGACCAAGGTCACTGATGGTTTTTAATGAAGGGTGTTCTTTCCCTGTTTTTACTAGCTCAAAACAAAGTACACAATCAGTATTCACGCTTTATTCTCCTTCCCTGTATTAGGCATGAGAGGCTGCTTTGAAAGTATTTATCGGACAGCCTATCAAAACCTTTAGAATAAAATCTATAAAAAACAGAAAGTTTTTGATAAAACTTGGTGCTGTTTGTGGAGTTTGTTTTGTAATTAATTGATAAATATGGTTTTTATATTTTATCTGATGCGCCATCCATAATGCTGCCACTTGAACCATTTTTGGCTAATTCGCCAATCTCTTTATCGATAAAGAACAAGCCCTTGCCATCTTCGCCGATAATCTTGATTTTATCCAAAATGCCATTAAAAAGCTTCTCTTCTTCATGCTGTTCTGCGACATACCATTGAAGGAAACTGAAGGTTGAGTAATCGTGGTGAGTAAAAGCGGTGTGGGCTAATTCATTGATCTTTCCAGTAATGAAGCACTCATGCTCATATACTTTTTCAAAGAGATCTTTAATTGAATTGTATTCCGCATCGGGTGCATCTATAGCACCTATCATTGCTGTTGCGCCGGTTTCATTCACATAAGTGAATAAACGTTTCATGTGTGACATCTCTTCGTCAGCATGTTTGTATAAAAATGCGGAACAACCCTCAAAGCCTTTAGATT
The DNA here is from genome assembly GCF_001597725.1 of Neptuniibacter marinus. GTDB lineage: Bacteria > Pseudomonadota > Gammaproteobacteria > Pseudomonadales > Balneatricaceae > Neptuniibacter > Neptuniibacter marinus. The sequence goes on along the minus strand of NZ_LUTR01000011.1, from coordinate 59,312 downwards.
CAGCCCATGCCCCCATCTGTAGGTAGAGGTTTGAAGAGAAAAACTCTAAGTTTATCTGCTCGTTAAGTTTTTCAAGCATTGCAGGGCTTAGCATAATAATTGGATCCTTTTAAAATAATCTTTAGCGGATTTTAAATCATTTCAGGTTTACATAGCCACTTTTTGGCGTTAGCAGAGCGTGCGCACTTTTTGCATAGATAGCAGCTGGAGCGAGTATAGCTTGCAAGTGTCTTGAACTGCTCTTCTATATCGGCCTTTTTTAATTTACATAAGGTTTTTGGTTTTGACATAGAGAACTCGGCAAGTTTTTTGTTAATGATAATCAATCTCAAACTCTATGTGAAACAATAATTGCCGAATATGCCTAAGTATAGATGAAAATATTGCATGGCCGTGAAATAGCTGGGTCGGCCTTAGAGTCTGAGTTTAGGAGTGAAAAAGTAGAGCGGACGCAGAGCGACGTGTTTTTAGGGCCTTTTTTGTGCTTCGCTTGATAGGTGTAGCTGATAAATTAGTTTTGAATGACGCTAGTTAATATAAGCCTTCCATTGCATTATGGTGATGATAGATGTGTGGATGAAATTGCTATAGTGACCTATATTGTTAGTGATAATGGGAAAGAATGTTATTGCTGTATTTGCGTTAAAGGTAGATGATTTTTAGCTATTAAAACTCCCGACAAAAAAATAATAACTGGGCTTTAGATGAGCAAAATAACGTTTTTTTACAGTGTGGTCTTTGGTTGCTTTTTAGCATTATCTCAATGTGTATCAGCTGATCGTCTTGTTCAGCCTGCTATACAGCAGGTAGCTCCTGAAAAATCTCTTTTGCTTGCTATTTCACGTGCTGGGGAGCGCTTGGTTGCTGGGGGTGAGCAAGGGGTTATTATCTATTCGGGGGATGGTGCATTAACTTGGAAGCAAGCGGAAGTTCCTACCAGCACTTTAATTACAAGCTTGAACTTTTTTGATAAAAAAACAGGCTGGGCTGTAGGTCATGATGGTGTCATTTTAGGTACTAAAGATGGTGGACTTTCTTGGCAAAAGAGAGTTGATGGTGCAGCGATTAATCAGTTAAGAGTGGGTGCGCTTGAGACTGAATTTAATTATCAAAACAGTTTGGGCGCTGTTGATGCTGATTTATTAGAAAATCTTGGTTACCAGCTGGATGATGCAAAAATAGCTGTTGAAGAGGGACCTAGTTCTCCATTGCTTGATATTATCTTTTTAGATTCGCTAACGGGTTATGCGGTAGGTGCGTATGGACTTTTTCTTAGAACGGATGATGGTGGTTTAAGTTGGGTTTACGAAGGGCATAAATTACCTAATCCAGACAGTTTGCATTTGAATAGAGTGATCCAAACGCAAGCGGGGCATTTGTTGATCTTAGGTGAGGCTGGGCTGTTGATTGAGAGCCTTGATAATGGGGGAAGCTGGTATAAAGTTGAGTTGCCTTACCAAGGTTCCCTTTTCTCAGCAGTTGAGGCAGATAGTCTTTATCTAATGGGGTTGAGAGGTACTGTGCTTAAGCGTACTCGAGATGAATTGGGCAGCACTGTTTGGAATAAAATTGATATAGGCTCAACTGCGACAATTAATGACGCAGTAGTGGTTGATGATATTGCCTATCTTGTTGGGCAAGGGGGGGCTTTATTGCAAAAGCAGGGTGAGGCTTTTGTGCCTTTCCTAAAACGTGGTCTTAGGAGTTATAGTGCTGTCGAGTCTGTAGGGCAGTATCTTATTGTAGTCGGTGAAGGTGGTGTTTCTCGAATTGATTTGAACGGAGGGGCTGACTAATGAAAAGGTTGTCCTCAATACTGCTTTGGCCGATTAATACCAGTGAAAAATTAGCTGAGCGCGTACTTTTTAGTTATCGGAAATTGCTTTTAGTCGGTTTTTTGATTGCCACTTTATTCTTTACTTGGCAGGCCTCTCAGATTCGTCCTGATGCTAGTTTTGTGAAAATGATCCCTGCTCAACATCCGTTTGTTGAAAACTATATGCGCTATAAAGATGATTTAGCGGGTTTGGGTAATAGTATTCGTGTTGTTGTTGCAGCAAAAAATGGCGATATATTTAGTGCTGAATTTCAGTCAACTCTCAAAAGTGTGACTGATGAGCTGTTTTTTATTCCTGGGGTTGACCGTTCCGCATTAAAGTCTATTTGGACACCTAATGTACGCTGGACTGAAGTGACTGAAGATGGTTTTGTTGGTGGTCCAGTTATACCTGCTAAATATGATGGTTCAAAAGAAAGTTTAGAACTCGTACGCACCAATATTCTTCGCTCAGGTCAGGTGGGAATATTAGTAGGTAATGATTTTCGCTCAGCTATGGTGCAGGTGCCTCTTTTTGATAAAGATCCAGAGACAGGGGAGAAACTTGATTATAAAGAGTTTTCCGCTCTGTTAGAAAAGCTGGTTAGAGATAAATATAGTTCTGAAAATATCAGTATTCATATCACCGGATTTGCGAAAATTGTTGGTGACCTGATTGATGGTGCGGTTGAGGTGGCTCTATTTTTTGCGATCGCTTTTGTGGTCACTATGGTGCTGCTCTATCTCTATTCCGGCAGTGTAATGGGTACGATTATTCCTTTAATCTGTTCTCTTGCAGCGGTCATATGGCAGTTAGGTGTATTGAATCTCCTTGGTTATGGAATAGACCCTTATTCGATGTTAGTGCCATTTTTGGTGTTTGCTATTGCGGTCAGCCATGGCGTTCAAATTGTAAATACAATCACACTAGAGTCTGCTACGAATGGGGCTGATAAGCTTCAAGCGGCAAAGCATGCCTTTAAAACAATCTATATTCCTGGGTTAACGGCGCTGATTTCAGATGGTATTGGCTTTATTACGTTGATGGTAATCGAGATCCAAGTTATTCAAGACCTGGCTGTAGCTGCATCTATTGGTGTTGCCGTTATTATTTTAACCAATTTAATGCTGCTCCCTTTGTTAATGAGTTATTTTGGGGTGGGTCGTAACGCTATAACTAAAGCCAAAAAAGGAATAGAGAAAAAGGATTCCCATTGGCACTTGTTAAGTGTCTTCGCTACTCAAAAAGGAGCTATAGTCGCTGTTGTGATTGCTATCTGTCTCGCGGTTTTAGGTATCTATGGGAGTAAAGGGTTACAGATTGGCGATTTGGATGTGGGTGCCCCAGAGTTGCGAGGGGACTCTCGCTATAACTTAGATAATAGTTTTATTACCGCTAATTACTCTACTTCGAGTGACGTGTTTGTTGTGATGGTTTCTACGCCAAAAGAACATTGTAGTCGCTATGAAACGTTGGCTTTAGTCGATCGTTTCCAATTTTACTTACGGAATGTTTCTGGGGTGCAATCCAGTATTTCGCTGGTGGATGTATCGGAACGTGTAACGGCAGGTTTGAATGAGGGGAGTCTGAAATGGCGTTCGGTAATACGTAATCAGTATGTGATTAATGCCTCTCTCTCTTATGTTCCAGCGGGACTGATGAACAGTAGCTGCTCTTTATTACCGGTTATTATTTTCCTTGATGATCATAAAGCAGAAACATTAAAAGCGGTGACATTTGCTGTCGATGATTTTGTTGCTCAATACGAGACAGATACAATCAAGTTTAATATGGCGGCAGGCAAAGCAGGCTTTGAGGCCGCAACAAACGAAGTGATTGAAATGGCCCAGTATGAGATGCTGATCTGGGTTTATTCTGTGGTGAGCTTCCTGTGCTTATTGACCTTTAGATCGCTTCGTACGGTAGTCTGCATCATTGCGCCCTTGATATTAACCTCAATCCTATGTCAGGCGTTGATGGCTAAATTAGGTATTGGCGTAAAAGTCGCTACATTACCGGTGATCGCTTTAGGTGTTGGTATAGGTGTGGATTATGGTATCTATATTTATTCAAAAATGCAGACCTATCTGCAGAAAGGTCATAGCTTGGCTGAGGCCTATCTTGAAACTTTACAAAGTACGGGTAAGTCTGTCGCATTTACTGGATTGACGCTGGCAATAGGGGTTGTGCTTTGGACTTTCTCGCCTATTAAGTTTCAAGCGGATATGGGGGTTCTACTTACCTTTATGTTTATCTGGAATATGTTGGGTGCGTTGATATTGTTACCCGCTATTGCACGCTTGTTACATCCAAAAACTCAATGAATAGAGTGCTGGCGCTTAGGTAGGCCTGTTGGTTTGTCGCAGTATTAAAGTAGGTGAGAGTGGTAGTTATGACTTTTATCTACTTTAGTGCGTCCAGCATTTTTTGCATTTTTGCACCTTGCCCTAAGGTTTTCTTCTCATTAACGAGTTTCAATTTATAGTTGTCAGCTAGACCCATTGTGCGGTTGTTGGTTGTTTTGATCTCTAATAATAAAGCGCGTAGTTGGGATTTAATGGCATCATCGGCTTCTGCGGTCATTATTTTTTCTACCGTGACTGAGTGTGTTTTTTGTAGGTCGGTTAACTCGTCCCATTTTCCTTCTTGCGCTAATAACTCCATGCTGGTGGATTGTTCAAGCGCTTCTTCTGCGAGCTTTATTAAAGGGTTCATGCTTTTCTCCAAAAAATATTAATGATCAGTGTGAAGGTGCCGATAACAAAAATCAACGAGGCATTGAAACAGCTTAAGGATGCTTAGGAAAAAAACTGAATGTTTTTCCTAAAGGGTTTTTTGAAGCGGTCGATAACCTAATCAAGCTTGGATTTCCCTCTTTAGCGAGCTGGAAATTCAAATAGAAAATATTTTTATTACGGTCGGTCAAATTCGGCTGAGTATGAGGAGAACAAACTCATGTCAATGGTAATTAATTCAAACATTATGTCGCTGAATGCTCAGCGTAACTTAACGCTTTCACAGAACGATCAGAACCAAGCAATGGAGCGTTTATCTAGTGGTAAGCGTATTAACTCTGCAGCAGATGATGCAGCGGGCTTGGCAATCTCTAACCGCATGACCTCTCAGGTTCGTGGTTTGGATCAAGCGGTACGAAATGCAAACGATGGCATCTCTCTAATTCAAACGGCTGAGGGTGCGTTGGACGAAACAACTAACATCCTACAGCGTATGCGTGAGCTGTCTATCCAGTCTGCCAACGGTACTTACGATGATGGTAACCGTGCAACCCTAGATGCCGAGGTTCAGCAGTTGATTGCTGAGATTGATCGTATCTCTGAAACAACTAAATTCAACGGCCTTAATATTCTTGATGGAACCTTAGGTCAAGTTGATCTGCAAGCGGGTGCTGATGCCAATGAAACTATCGCGCTAAACATTGGTGCGACAGATACTCAATCTTTAGGTAATGGTACGGGTGCATCTATTATTGGTGCAACAGATTCGGGCAATGACCTATTGACTCAGTTGCAGACATTTGACGGCACAGAGACAATGTCTATCAACGGTATTGATATCGGTGATTTGTCCGGTGAAACAGTGCTTCAGGATGCGATTGATACAGTTAACTCAAACGTTGCAGGTATAACTGTTGGTACATTGGCTGAAGCTACAGCGACAACATCGGGCGATGGTATTGTGAGTTCAGGTGAAAACATTCAGTTTGCAGTGACAATGGCGAACGGCGATGTGCAGACGTTCCAGGTATCTGAGACGGGCTCCCTTCAAGAGTTAGCGGATAAAGCTAACGAAGTATCTAACGGCCTTATACAGGCTGAGATCAATGATGATGGCTACCTAACTGTATCTGTGGAAGGTGCTGATAATGTTGCGCTTAGTGCAACTGGTGCTACGTTAAATGATGCAATTGGTACATTTACAAATGCAACGTTCGAAGCTGCGCTTACCATCTCTGCAGATTCTGGCGATGCTGTAACCATTGAATATAATGATGCTGCTCATGCTGATGTTGTTGGTTTAGATACGCGCTTAGAAGCGGGTACTGTAACAGGCTATCAAGCACAAGCGCAGGCTGATGTTGATGCAGGCCAGGTTACTATAAATGGTGTGACGCTTGGTGAGTACGATTCAAGTGTTGATTATGACGGTAACAGCACTGCTGGTGAAGAAAGTGACTTGGTTGCTTGGTTGAACTCTTACACAGATGAAACAGGTGTGACAGCGTCTCTAGATGGTGCTAATGGCATAACTGATGCTTTAAAACTGACCTCCGTTGATGGTGGTGATATCTCTATCTCATACAAGGATGGTGATGAAGCTGCGATGGAGACTATCTTTGGTCTTAATGAAACCAATGCAGCAGCAGGTGCTGGTGGCAGCGTATCAAGTATCGATATCTCAACTGCTAATGGTGCACAGGAAGCTATAGATATCATCGATTCTGCACTTGAGCAGATTAACTCCACTCGAGGTGATTTGGGTGCGGTTAGTAACCGTCTAGACTTTACAGTGAATAACTTGTCAAACGTATCTGAAAACGTTTCGGCTGCCCGTTCACGTATTGAAGATGCTGATTTTGCTTCAGAATCCGCTGCACTATCAAGAGCGCAGGTTCTACAGCAAGCCGGTACAGCGATGTTGGCTCAGGCTAACGCTGCACCACAGCAAGTTCTATCTCTACTTCAGTAAGATAGCAGCTATACTATATAGATAAAGCACTTAGTAGAGTATTCACCCCCAGAGCCTGTAACGGCGATGGGGGTATTCTCGAACGGTTAAGAAGAGGATTGGGTTATGGCTATTGAATCGATGGGGGCTGCTGCTAATGTTATTCAGCCGTCACAGCAGACTCAACAAACCGTAAATCAGGTTAAGCCTCAGCCTGTTGAACAGCCGCAGAAAAACGAGCAGTTTCAACAGACCCAAGAGGTTTCAGCAGAGAAGCTAGACGCTGCTATTGATCGCCTTAATGAAATGATGGAGAGTAGTCAGCGCTCTTTAAGTTTTTCTGTTGATAAAGCGTCAGAGCAAGTTGTTGTTGAAGTACGCGATTTGACAACTGATAAAGTAATACGTCAGATTCCAAATGAAGAAGCATTAGCGTTTGCTGAATCATTGGATCGGATGATAGGATTCCTTTTTGATAAGAAAGCCTGATATTCCATAGGCTTTATTCCACACACCTAAAAACCAGAGGCAAAGGCCATGAGTGATAGTATTATTAGCTCACTGGGAGCCGGTTCTGGTATCAATACCTCCAGCCTTGTTTCCCAGCTTGTAGAAATAGAAAAGGCTCCTAGAGAGGAGCGCTTAGATGCTACAGAGGAGAAACTGGAAGCGCAGATATCAGCATACGGAACCTTACAGAGTAGTTTGTCTGAGTTAGCTGCCGTGCTTGATCCCCTTTCTGATAATGACACCTTTAATGCGCGTAGTGTTTCATTTCCTGATACCGATGTTATCACGCCTAACTCAGTCGATCCGGGTGCTCAAACTGGTACTTATCAAATAGAGGTTGTTGAGGTTGCTCAAGCCCAGTCTTTAGCGACGGGGGCATACTCTGATAAAGATCAAGCCTTGAATGAAGCAGGTACGCTGACTATTAGTTTTGGTACTTGGACCTACGACGAAGATATTGATCCGGGTGCTGATGCTGATGCGGATCAAGATCCGTACTCGTTTGCGACTAATGATGAGCGTGCTGCATTAAATATTACCGTTGATGCATCTGATTCGTTACAGGATATTGCTGATAAAATTAATGAGGAAGATGCAGATGTTCAAGCATCGGTTTTATTGGTTGATGGGCAGTATCAGTTGTTATTAACTGCTCCATCGGGTGCGGATAATGCGCTTAGGGTGAGCAGTGATGATGCAACGAAAGGCGATGCAACCGGTTTAAGTGTTTTTGAGTTTAATGAAACGGAATCATCACAGGTTACAGAAACTCAACAAGCACAAGATGCTGAATTAAAAGTTAATGGCCTCACTGTATTTCGAGAAACAAATGACATTAGTGATGTTATTCAAGGGTTTAACTTTTCCTTAAATAAGGCGGAGCCGGGTAGTAGTTTTACTTTTACGGTAAGTGAAGATACTTCTACAGCAGAGCAAGCTATAAGAGATTTTGTTGAAGCTTATAATCTGTTTTATGAAACAGCACAAAATCTAACTGGATATAGTACGGATGAAGATAACCAGACCGTAAAGGGTGATTTGTCCACCGATGGTACAGCTAAAGCTTTGCTTAATCAGATTCGATCAACAATAGGCTCCATAGTACCGGGTATCGATGAAGGTTTTACTGCGTTAACAAATGTAGGCATACGTACAGAGCTCGATGGGACGCTGTCGATTGATGAAGAAGATTTTAGTCGAGCAATGGAAGAGAATTTTGCTCTAGTTGAAACCCTGTTTGCAACTAACACCGCGTCATCAAGTGATGAGGTGTCTGTCTCTGTAGGGAGTTATTCTTCTGGCACAGTTCCTGGGAATTACGATGTTGTTATTACTACGGACCCAGAAAAAGCATCGGTGGATGCGGATGCAATGGTTGATGGTGGTAATATTGGTTTTGATAGTGCTGCAGATACAGTTACGATTGCTGATGCTAGCTTATTAGATCTTTCTTTTAAAGTAACGGTCGATGGTATTGAGTCAGATACAATTACCTTGACGGGTAGCTATACAACTGCAGACGAAATTCGTGCAGATTTACAATCTTTGATTAATGGCGATAGTAATATCAGCGCTGCGAACGTTGCTGTTGATGTGGCTTATGATGAGGCGACCGATCAGTTCTCTTTTATATCTAGAAGTTATGGTGCCGCTTCAAATGTCGCGTTTGATGCCACTGATTTTGGTGCAGATATAGCAGAGCTAGGATTTGTTACACAATCTGATAATGGTGTTGATGTAGTGGGCACTATTGATGGTGTTGCTGGATTTGGCTCTGGTAATGTTCTTCTGCCTGAAATTGACTCTGATCCTTATGGTTTGAATTTCACTATCGGCGAAAATGCGGTTGCTGCTGGTACTGTTTCAGTAGATTTCTCACGCGGTTTTGCTGGTGAGCTTGATAAGTTAATCGCGAGCTTTCTGTCTTCTTCCGGTAGTATTCAGCTTCGCGAAGATAATATTAACAAAGCGTTAGAGGATGTTGCCGATGATCGAATTGAATTAGACCGTAAGATGGAAAAGTTAGAAACGCGTTTGTCCGCGCAGTTTTTAGCCATGGAACAAATAGTGAGTAGTTTCCAAAGTACGGGTAGTCAGTTGGACGGTTTGTTGGAACAGTTACCATTTACCGCTAGCAGCAGCTAACGACGTGTTTATTGTTAGGTGTGGATATTAGAATTTAATTAGGTAGGTATGTGTTATGAGTGTTAATTTAAATGCCCTTAAAGAGTATAAAAGTGTAGATTTAAGGGCGACTGTAGAAACAGCGAGTCCACATAAGCTTATTTCGATGTTATTAGAAGGGGCGTTGACCTCTTTGGCCAAAGCTAAAGGTTCCATCGAACGTAAACAGATTGAAGAAAGAACTGAACATTTGAATAAAGCCTCAGATATTATTGTTGGCTTGAAGGGTGCTTTGGACTTGGAAAAGGGCGGTGAAGTAGCTGCTAACCTTGATGAACTTTATAACTACATGATACGTCAATTAATTCTGGCTAATCGCGAGAATAGCGCCGACAAAATTCAAGATGTAATGGGACTCATGCTAGAGATTAGACAGGGTTGGTCCGGTATGCCGGTTGAGCTTCAGAACGATTAGTTTTTAGTTTGTTAAATTATGTGTAGTAGTTGCCTGTGAATCAGAAAAATGATCTTGTAAAAAAGGCTCTCGCTCTTGGGATTTCAAGTTATCAGAACTCTAATTTTCCACAGGCTAAAGCTTTATTTCAAAGAGTACTTCAGCTCGATGATAGTAATTTCTATGCATTGCATTTTCTCGGTATTATTCTTCTTCAAGAGCAGAATTACAAAATAGCGCAGCTTTTATTAGCAAAGGCTCTAGGTTTAAAGCCAAAGGATGCTGAGGTTAATCACCACTTAGGTTTGGCATTTAAAGGCCTAGGTGATGCAAATAAAGCGAGCCACTGTTTTTCGGAAGCGGTCAAACTCGAACCATCCTTAGCAGTAGCGCATCTAGGTTATGCGGATGTTGTGTCGAGTATGGGGCGATATGAAGAAGCGACTAAGGCTTACAAAACAGCGTTAAAATACGATAAAAAACTCATTAAGGCCCATAATAATTTGGGGAGTGTCTATCGTAAACGCTCAGAACTTTTAAAAGCTATTCCCTGTTATCAAGCTGCCTATGACCTAGATCCTTCCCGCCTAGATATTTTTAGTAATATATTAATGTGTATGGCGTCCGACCCCTCTGTGTCTTCAGAAGAATACCTTATTAAAGCCCAAGTTTATGGTGAAGCTGCGCGCGCAAAAGCAGAACCTTATACAGAGTGGCCGTTATTAGAAAAGATAGATAAGCCGAAAATTCGAGTAGGGCTTGTTTCTGGTGACTTAAGGAAACATTCGGTCGCTTATTTTTTGAAGAGTTGGATCGATAAACTTGATAACAGTAAAGTCGAGTTACTTGCCTATAGTAACTATTCCGACGAAGATGAAGTCACTGAAGAGCTAAAGCCCTGTTTTACTAAGTGGAGTAAAATTGCTCACCGATCAGATAGCGATATCGCACAGACGATTTATGATGATCGGGTCAATATACTAATTGACTTGTCAGGGCATACTGCGCATAACCGATTACCTTTGTTTGCTTGGAAGGCTGCACCTATTCAAATCTCGTGGATGGGTTTTTTTGCAAGCACAGGGGTCGCTGAGATCGATTATTTCATTGGTGATCAATGGAATTTCCCTGATTCTATTAAACCCTTTTATGTTGAGGCGCCTTGGCACTTAAATATATCAGGTTGCTTCTTTCCGCCAGATACTGATGTGTCTGTAGGGGACCTGCCCGCGCTTAAAAATGGGTATATAACGTTTGGCTGCTTACATAAGGTTACCAAGCTGAACGATGACGTTGTTGCGCTCTGGTCGACAATTCTTAAGGAGAATGTCTCTGCAAGGTTATTGATTAAAGATACTGCTTTTTGTGATGCAGCGACTACGAGAAGTATTAAAGATCGGTTTGCTTTACTTGGGGTTGATCCGGAGAGGATTGACTGCGAAATAGGAGAAGCAAGGGAGCTATACTTTGATACGTACAAGCGTATTGATATAGGTTTGGACCCTTTCCCATTTAATGGGGGAACGGTTAATTTAGAATCGCTGTGGATGGGTGTGCCTTATATCTCTTTACAGGGTAGTGATCGTATCTCTCGACGGGGGGCAGCAGTTTTATATAAGGCAGGCTTGGATCAGTTTGTTGCAGAGAACGAAGGTGAATATATTGAGATTGCCAATAAAGTTTGTGCAGATATTCATGCCTTATCAGAGGTGCGTAAAGGGTTAAGGGAGCAGGTTAGTGAATCACGGTTATACAATGGTTCCTTAATGGCAAAAGATTTAGAAAGTGCTTTTAGTGATATGTGGTTACGTTATATTGAAAAAGTATGACTCGCCTCTGAGGGATCATCGCATGTAGTGTGTCGCCATCACCACATTAATTTTCATGTTCATGCCGATAGAAATTTCGTTTAGCATCCATGCTTTTTAACGTGCCTGCCGAGCGCTGAGCAGGAATATCTTGTCTTTCTTGTTGCTCAAGCATATTAATCCTTTGCGATGAAATCGTGTCTAAATATTCTAGGCTGTTCATCGGTGTATAGTTAAGTTCTTTCATCTCGAAATAGCATATTTTCTCCACAAGTGAGATCTCATCTGACGTGAGTTCGTCTGTATACTTCGCACTGTTATTCGTTATTATGGGGCGCGACAGGTTGGACCAGCTTTCCTGTATTTGTGCATTGAGACGGGTTGTTTCGTCATTATTGAATTTGAGCATAGATGGTTGGAATTGGTGCCCTAAAAATGACAAGGTTGCAGATAAAGCTTCTTCGGGGTTGTCTATTAAATTTTCATATTTGATAAGAAATGCTTTATTTACTTTACGTAGTATATGGTAGTTACTTAGAAATCGTTGTTGGTCATAGGACCATTGTTTGGCGCCAGCAATAATGCCCCCAGGATGGCTTTTATTTTTTTTCCACGATAATGCCATGTCTCTTGGGTCTCTGGTTTGGTAAATGAATTTAGCCTCTGGGAAGTTTATTAGCAGAAAAGGCAGAAATTCGTATAGATGGTTCTCTTTAATGAAAATGTTGTCTTTTCCGTCTTCAGATGCTTCCTCAATGAAAATATTTTTGAGTAAAGAAACAATGTCCCCACAGGGTGCTAGCCCTTTCAGTTCTGACTTTTTGAACTCCTTTTTCCAAATCGAGAAGCCCGCAGATAGCAGTATATGAATGTCGTCTATTAGGGCATACCAGTTGCGTTGATTTGATAAATCGCCATATCTAAATAAGTTCCGAGCAACGGGGTTGATTAGGTGCTTAGTTGAAGGGCCGCAGATCTCTGAGTGAGCATTCAGTAGTTTGGTAATTAAATTGCTACCTGAGCGTTCGGAGCACATTAAAAATGTGAAAGACATATGCTTACCTGTACGGATAACGGGGTTGCTTTGATTGTATTATGGAGCGTCTTCAATAAACTATATTTAGTTGGTTTGAATGCTATGTTAAAAATCTTTCTAATCGTGTGTCTTTAAGGTTACTTTGGATTTTCTCAGATATTTCTTTGGGGAGCTCTTGCTTCCATGCATCATCAGATTGTTGTGCTTTGTAGACTGAGTAGGGGTCTACATTGTATTGGCCTGTGCTTTCGTTTAGAAATCTTATAGTTTGATCTGTGTAGCTTAAGTCTAGAAAGTTAAATAGTAATTTTGTTTCTTGGGTTGGGTTGGCTAAATAAGCTGAATATGTAATCAAATGGACCCTGTCTGGGTACGCTTTTTTTAAGTCGAGGAATAAGGTGCTGGCTTCTTTCCATTTTTCAAATCCATTGTATTCTTCCGGCTTATTTTGATTTTTCTTCGTAGCATATTGCCATTCATTAAGCATATTCCAGTTAAGATCGGCCCTGAATTCTTTTGGTGCCTTCAACCATGAATTTATCACTGATAATGGGTTTCTGATGATGGTGACGAGCTTCAGATCATGCTTTTTTGCCATAAGGTTGGCTAGTATGTTGTGATACCGAACCTCCTTATAAGCGATATGTGTTATCTGCTCCTTTTGGAATACTGGCAATATCCCCTTATGTCTTTGTTCTAGCTGGCCGGTGAAGTTATCGTTGCAAGACTTTAATCTCGTGAAAAAGCTGTCAATATCTCCCTGAGTTGATGCAGGTGTTAAGAAGTCTTTGTGAGCGTATGAAAATAGCGGTTGATAGCGGTATAGGGTGCTAGGTGAGCTGTTGATTATTTCCCCAATCCACGTGGTGCCAGACCTCGGAGCCCCATGTATCGCAACAGTAATCAACGTATCTGTATTGTTGCTCAAAGTGTCATCCTTATTCTACCGTGAAATACTGAAACAGTGTTTTTGTCTCATCTATCGTATTGAACATTAAAACATCAATGATCGAAAGAGAAGGGATGAAATCATGATGAAACTGAGAATAGTGACACGCTAGACTGCGTATAAAATGAAGATCAATACCTTGGTTTTTAAAATCCCCCTTGCTGTATAACTCTTTTCCACTAGGGGCGTTTAGATAAGATGTGTAGCCTAGGTCTTTTGTTATTTTGATTAGGCGTTCTGCTTTGTCCATGCCTTGTGTATGAGGCGAGATGTCTGAGGATCTTTTATATGTAATATCGTGATTTAGGTATTGGTAAATTAATTGAATTGCATTGATTGCAACGGAGGCTATTGATTCGTTTTGAGTGTGTTTGAGTGAGGCGTCAATGAGCTCCATAACTTGAGTGAAGTGTGGGGCTTTTTGGTAGGAGTGAGTTAATTTTGCGTAAAACTTCTTTTTCCAACGTGTATCTATGCAAGTCAGAGTATCCTTAATTAAAACATTCTGGCTGGCTTGTTGAATGGGTAGAGTGAACAGGCTAGGTTCTTGCTGGAGCAGAATCCTATTTCTGTTAATCCAGCCTTTTTTTATGTAACTCACATCATCATAAAAAATGAATAGCTCACTAGCTTCGATTAAGTGAAAGTAGCCTAGATAAGGAAAAATATATGGCTGCATTATGGCGACATGGCCGTGCTTCTTCATTTTTCGCCTGTTTCGTTAGTGGTTATTATCTAGGTTATCTATTGAGTGAGTATTAATTGTGTGGTTAATGATTTCACAGATATGTTTAATCTCTTTTGTCGTTAGCCCATTATAAATGGGAAGGCACAGTATTCTAGTCGAGATGTCTTGAGATATGGGGCATCTGTTTGATGGGTTGAGATGTTCTACTGTATCTAAACTGGGGTGAAAGTAGCGTTTGGCTTCTATGTTATGTGACTTTAGGGCTTTTAAAGTCGATAAAAGTGTCGCTTCCGAATCAAGCAGAATAGGCATGTATGCACTGTTATTGGTTATATTTAATTTGATCACCGAAGGGGTGTTTTTGAACTCGTCTTGATAAACCGCAGTTATGTTATTTCTCTCTTTTATGATGTCTGAAATATCATTTAAAATGGAGAGGCCTACGGCGGCTTCGAACTCGTTCATTTTTGCATTGATACCGAGCCTGCAAGGTTCTTTATTATCGTTAAATCCGAAATTTATGATCTCTTTTGCTTTGGCTAAGTCAGATTTATGTTTGAAGCGTATCATGGCCCCTTCGACGGTATGAAACAGCTTGGTTGCGTGGAAGCTTATAATGCTGGCATCGCCGTACTGAACTATATTTCTACCTTTGTACTTAATTCCAAACGCATGGGATGCATCGTAGATTGTTTTTAACGCGTATTTCTCTGCTATTTCGTTAATTTCTTCTATTGGACAAGCATTTCCAAAAACGTGAACAGGGACAATAAATTGGGTGTTCTTATTTATTTTTTCTGCAATCGAATTGGCAGATAAACACCAGTCGGTGGGGTTTATATCGGTAAATATCGGTGTGATCCCTTCCCACTTTAATGCGTTACTTGTGGCGATAAAGGTGAACGGTGTAGTGATCGCCTCAATGGGACTCGTTTGATCATCTACCGAATTTATGAGCGTTTGATAGGCTATCTGCAGTGCTAAAGTACCGTTAGCAACCAGCAGGATATGGTCCGATTCAAAGAGTTCTTCTAGACGTTGGGTTAGCTCGTTAACAAGCGGACCATTATTGGTTAACCAGCCGGAGTCATAGATACGATTTATATATTTATCTAATATTTGTCTGTTTGGAAGATAAGGTCTAGTTGAAGGTATCGACATCTAACATACTCAATAAATATTCACCGTAATGGCTTTTACAAAGGGGCTTGCTAATTCTTCGAATGTCCTCTTCGTTTAACCAACCGTTTCTATAGGCAATTTCTTCTAGGCAGGCTATTTTATAGCCTTGCCTTTTTTCTATTGTTTCTACAAATTGCGCGGCTTCTAGTAAACTGCCATGAGTGCCGGTGTCCAGCCAAGCAAATCCTCGTCCGAGTAATTCAACTTTTAATGCCCCTCTATCGAGATAGGCCTGATTAATAGATGTTATCTCAAGCTCACCTCGCTCTGAAGGTTTTACTTCTTTTGCAATATTTATAACATCATTGTCATAGAAATAGAGCCCTGTGACGATAAAGTTAGATTTAGGCTTTTTGGGTTTTTCTTCAATGGAGATTGCATTGCGGTTTTTATCAAGCTCCACAACCCCAAAGGGTTTTGGGTCTTTGACTTGATAGCCAAAGATTGTTGCTCCTGATGTTCTGGCTGCTGCGCTTCGTAGTTTAGGAGAGAAACCGTAACCATAAAAAAAGTTATCTCCAAGGGCTAGGCATACGCTGTCTTTACCAATGAAGTTTTCGCCAATAATAAAAGCTTGTGCTAAGCCTTCAGGTTTAGGCTGAATTGCGTAACTGAGTCTTATGCCGAAGTCTTTTCCATCCCCTAGTAGTCGTTTAAAGCTATCGTTGTCTTCGGGGGTCGTAATGATTAAAATATCTTGTATCCCGCTGAGCATGAGTACTGATAGCGGGTAATAGATCATCGGCTTGTCATATATGGGTAGGAGTTGTTTGGTGATGGCTCGGGTGATGGGATATAAGCGAGTTCCTGAGCCGCCAGCAAGAATGATACCTTTCATAATTTGGCTCTCTTAGTCATTATTATTTTTGTTATTTATGGTGGATGCTTTGTTGTTATTGTACCAATCGCTGTTGTTTAAGTACCAGTGTACAGTTTCTCTTAGACCGTCACTAAAAGAATGGTCAGGTTTCCAGTTTAGCTGTGAATAGGCTTTATCTGAATTTATAGCGTATCTTTTATCGTGCCCAGCTCTATCTGTGACATAAGTTATAAGGGAGTGATAGGGTATATTGGTTGGGCAGAGCTCTTCGAGTAGATCGCAGACTGTATTTACCACCTCTATGTTCTTTTTTTCTTCTTGGCCACCGATGTTATAGGTTTCTCCAATATCACTTCGTTTGATTACTTGGAGTAAGGCTTTTGCGTGATCATCTACATAGATCCAGTCACGGATTTGATCACCTGTTCCATATATAGGTATTTTCTTGCCTTGTAGAGCGTTAAGGATGGTTAAAGGAATTAGTTTTTCAGGGAACTGAAAAGGCCCATAATTATTAGAGCAATGGGATATAATAGTCGGTAATCCGTAAGTGCGCTGCCATGCTTTAACTAAGTGGTCAGAGCTTGCTTTTGATGCTGAATATGGAGAGCTAGGATTGTAGTTGCTCTCTTCTGTAAAGGGGGTATCGGTGGGTAATAAATCACCAAAGACTTCATCTGTTGATACATGATGGAATCTGAAAATTGATTTACGTTCAGCATTAAGTGTTGCCCAATAGTGACGGCATGTTTCTAGCAGTGTGTAAGTTCCGACTATATTGGTTTGAATGAAAGCGTTTGGTCCGGATATTGATCTATCTACATGGGATTCTGCGGCTAGATGCATTACTGCGTCAGGTTGGTATTTGGTGAATATATGACTGATAGCAGTAGCATCACATATATCTTGTTGTTCAAAGTGATAGCGTTCGTTTTGTAAAAATGAGTTATGTGCAGTTATATTGGCAGCATAGGTTAGCTTGTCTATATTTATAACAGTATCGTTAGTGTGTTTTAGTAGGCGGCGGATAACTGCAGAGCCTATAAATCCTGCTCCTCCTGTAATTATGAATCTCATCTTATTCCTGCTTTCTGTATGAGCTTATAGGGAATTACTTTATCTTATTGAAGTTATAGTAGAAACGTTAATTTTTTTTTGGATTCACCGACTATTATAAATCAGGGTTTTGTTGAAAGGGATATTCTCATGTGCGTCAAAATATAGGCGTTAATTTTTCTATTTTTAAGTTCTGTCAGATAATTGACATTTCGTGCTGTGGTTGCCACTATTGGTTCTACTCAAATCAGGTAGAGATAAGCAGGAATGACTGCGCAGCCAAAACTATTAATTATTGATGATGATCTAAGTCGCAGAGAGTTAATTCGTGCTGCACTTTCTTTTTTAGGTCGCCCGTTTGAATTCTATGGATTTGTTGATTGGTTGCAGTCAGATGACCAATCACTCAAAGGTGATAAAGTCTCTTTAGTGTTGCTTGGACAAAGTGAATTACCTATATCCCTTGAAAAGCTGCTACGCAATTTACAGCAAAAAACACCTGATGCTGCTGTTGTTACTTTAGATGAATGGTCTGAAGTCGCTGAGCTGCCTGATGATCTGAAAAGTGGTGTGACAGGGCAGTTAAATGTGCCCTTTAGTTATCAAGAGTTACTCGATCAATTACATAAAGCTCAACTTTATTCTCGGCCGTCCCTGGGGGCAAGGGATGCGAATAATCCTTCTTCAGAGCTTTTTTCAAGTTTAGTCGGTAGTAGTCGGTCTATGAGGCTGGTGCGGCAGGCTATGTCTCAAGTCACGGGACGTGATGTTAATGTCTTAATTACAGGGGAGTCGGGTACTGGTAAAGAGGTGGTTGCTCGGAATCTACATGATTATTCTGTACGTAAAAATGGCCCATTCGTGCCGATTAACTGTGGAGCTATTCCTGCAGATTTGCTTGAAAGTGAGTTGTTTGGTCACGAACGGGGAGCTTTTACGGGTGCGGTTTCTAGTCGTTCAGGCCGTTTTGAGCTGGCTCAAGGGGGGACGCTTTTTCTTGATGAAGTAGGTGATATGCCTTTATCTATGCAGGTAAAGCTATTACGTGTGCTTCAAGAGCGAAAGTTTGAGCGTATCGGTGGCACTAAAACACTTGAAGCGGATATACGTGTTATCGCCGCAACGCATAAAAACCTTGAAGAGATGATTGAAGAAGGGAGCTTTAGAGAGGATCTTTATTATCGCCTAAATGTTTTCCCAATTGAGATGCCGCCATTACGAGAGCGAACCGAAGATATTCCTCTATTACTGGATGAGTTATTAGGCCGATTAAAAAAACAAGGTTTTGACTCTGTCAGATTTCAAATGAGCGCTCTAGAGTCCTTAAAGGCTCATCCTTGGCCTGGTAATGTGAGAGAGCTGTCCAACCTTGCTGAACGACTAGCGATTCTTTTTCCTAATGGCGTTGTTGGTGTTTCTGAGTTGCCGGCCCGTTTTCAGCATGTTGAAGAACCTGATCCTGCGCGTTATGCGAATACGGAAGAGTTGTTGGAATCATCCTCTGTTACTGGCGCTATAGCTTCTGCCACTCATTTAGATCATCTGCCTGAAGAAGGGCTGGATCTTAAGGCTCATTTAGAAGCTATTGAGCGGAGCTTAATTGAGCAATCATTGGCAGTACATGAGGGTGTTGTTGCCAGAGCTGCTGAGTTATTAAAAATTAGGCGAACGACCTTAGTAGAAAAAATGCGTAAATATGGGATGCAACGTAAGTAATATGAATGATATCGAACGCTATAAAACCCGTATTACGGAATTAGAAACGGCCTTAAGTCAGGCGCAAGAATCCCTAATAAGCGAGTCTCTTCAACGTCAAAAAAATGAAGATAAAAATGTTGGGCTTAGTGACCGTTTTCAAAACCTATTATCGATTTTACCGGCAGGTGTTGTCCTAATTAATGGCGCAGGCAAGGTGGCTGAGGCCAACCCTGCAGCGGAAAGCTTTTTGGGTACCCCTTTAATCGGGCAGTTTTGGTTTGACATTATTAACCGCAGTTTTGCACCTCGTGGAGATGATGGGCATGAGGTTTCTTTAAAAGATGGTCGTCGTGTCAGTTTGATGACCCGCGCGATGGATAGTGAGCCGGGCCAGTTAGTGTTACTGATAGACCAAACCGAAACGCGGTTGCTACAAGGGCGTGTTTCCCATTATCAGCGGTTGTCTGAGATGGGTCGTATGATGGCCTCATTGGCGCATCAGATTAGGACGCCTTTATCCGCAGCGTTGCTCTATGTTGATCACTTAATGCGCCCAGATCTTTTAGTTGAGCAGCGGCAGAAGTTTGCACGTAAAGCTAAATCTCGTTTAACAAACCTTGAGCAGCAAGTCCGAGATATGCTGATTTTTGCGCGGGGAGAAATGCGGTTGGATGATCAGATCTCTTCTTCCGCATTTATGCGGGAGTTAGAGGATATGCTTGATCTTCCTCTCGTCAGCTATGATGCAGATTGTGATTGTATCAATGATGTCCCTAATTACGAGTTTCAGTGTAATAAGGACGCACTGTTAGGTGTATGTATCAACCTAGTTGAAAACGCGCTCCAGGCAAGTGGTAAAGGGTGCGAATTAACTATACGTTTTACGGATGACGCGGGCCGCATAGCCCTGCAGATTATTGACCAAGGGCAAGGTATGACGCCGGAGCAATTAAAACGTGCGCTAGAACCTTTTTATACAACTAAGTCTCATGGTACAGGGTTGGGGTTAGCTGTAGCTCAGGTGGTTGCTCATGCGCATCATGGTGAATTTTTCATACGCTCCACTCTGGGGGAGGGTACTGTTGCAACTATAGTACTGCCATGCCTATTAACCAAATAACTCTAAGCTTGAGCGATATACAACATGCCTAATAAGATAATGATTGTTGAAGATGACAATGAGTTACGAGAAGCGCTTTGCGATACGCTAGAGCTAGCGGGGTTCTCCTATATTGAGGCGCCTGATGCTGAAGAGGCCTTAGCGTTACTCGCCAAACAGCAGGTCGATATGGTTGTTACTGATGTGAATATGCCAGGCATGGATGGTCATCAGCTTTTAGATGAAATTCGGAAATTACATCCAGGGCTTCCTGTTATGTTGATCACTGCATTTGGCCAAGTGAGTAAAGCAGTTGAGGCGATTAAGGCAGGTGCTGTTGATTATTTAATGAAACCTTTTGATTCTGAAGCCCTTATTTCTGCTGTACGTCGTTTTGCCTCGGGTGCTGTTGTAGCGCCCGAAGCACAACAGCCCATTGCGGAAGAGAGTAGTAGTAAGCAATTACTTCAATTGGCTAAAAGAGTGGCTGCTTCAGATTCAACAGTGCTTATCTCTGGTGAATCAGGCACGGGTAAAGAGGTTTTAGCCCAATATATTCATAACCACTCTTCACGAGCTGATAACCCGTTTATTGCCATCAATTGCGCAGCTATCCCTGAAAATATGTTGGAAGCTACGCTATTTGGGCATGAAAAAGGGGCGTTTACTGGAGCATATACCAGCTCTCCCGGTAAGTTTGAACAAGCTGATGGAGGGACTTTGCTTTTAGATGAAGTGTCGGAAATGGATTTAGGTTTACAGGCAAAACTGTTACGCGTTTTGCAGGAGCAAGAGGTTGAGCGTATAGGTGGGCGTAAAGTGATATCGCTCAATGTCCGTGTGATTGCTACGACTAACCGCAAGCTTGAAACTTATGTTTCTGAGGGTAAGTTTCGAGAAGATCTTTATTACCGTTTAAATGTGTTTCCTCTTCAATGGCGACCCTTGAGAGAGCGGCCAGCGGATATAGTGCCTTTAGCTGAGCTTTTATTTAGCAAGTATTGCCAAAAGATGCAGCGTTCCCCTGTTGGTTTGTCCTCTGAAGTTGTTAATGCACTAGTTGAGCATAGTTGGCCGGGGAATGTTAGAGAATTGGATAATGTGGTTCAGCGTGCTTTGATTTTGCAAGGGGGGGCTGAGATTCGAATGGCTGATCTTATGCTTAATCCTGCTGACATTTCCCAGGCGGAAATATCGGAAGTAGAGACCGAATTAGATGATGAAGATTTGGTGGGTCAGTTGGGCGAAGGTATGCGCCAACATGAATTCCAATTAATTATCGATGCGTTGAAAGCAACTCATGGAAGTCGTAAGAATGCTGCTGAAAATTTAGGGATAAGTCCCCGAACCTTGCGCTATAAATTAGCAAAAATGCGTGAGTTAGGCTTAGATTTGGATAAATTGCTCGGTCGTTGATGAATTGTTGGATAATAAAAAATCACTTATAAATCAGCTTGTTGTGGGTTTTCTGGGACTAAGGTCTTAGTTCGGATATACCAAGGTCTAATTCAGGGTATTGCTCTCCCTTCTGTATAAACCTAGGACAGATATTTAACCTCATTTGCGTCTGATAATAAAAAATACCAAAAACATAGACGATCTGAGGGTATTTTATAATTACAACAATCAAGCTAAGGGCATCACGATGAGTGAAAAAATATATCCAGTTAGTCCGGAGATCGCGGCACAGGCGCACATTGATAATGATAAATATCTAGCAATGTACGATCAGTCTGTGAATGATCCAGACTCATTCTGGGGTGAAGCAGGTAAACGCCTAGATTGGTTCAAACCATATACAAAAGTTAAAAATACATCTTTTGATCCACATAATGTTGATATCCGTTGGTTCGAAGATGGTACGTTAAATGCGTCATATAACTGTCTTGATCGTCATTTAGAAACTCGCGGTGATCAGGTTGCTATCATTTGGGAAGGAGATGACCCAAGTGAGTCTGAAAATATTACTTACCGTCAACTACATGAGCGTGTTTGTAAGTTCTCAAATGCGCTTAAAGCGCGTGGCGTTAAAAAAGGCGATGTTGTAACTCTTTACATGCCAATGATCCCTGAAGCTGCTGTTGCAATGCTGGCATGTACACGTATTGGTGCAGTGCATTCAATCGTATTTGGTGGTTTCTCACCAGAAGCGCTTGCAGCACGTATCGAAGGCGCGAACTCTAAAGTCGTTGTTACTTCAAACTACTCCCTACGTGCAGGTAAGTCTGTACCGCTGAAAGCTAATGTTGACAAAGCGCTTGAGCATGAAGCAGCGAAAGCATGCATCGAGAGCGTTATCGTTGTTAAGCGTGTTGATCAAGATGTTGAGTGGAATGACAGCGTTGATGTTTGGTATGAAGACCTAGTAGCTGATGCTTCTGCAGAATGTGCTCCTGAAGAGATGGAAGCTGAAGCGCCAATGTTTATCCTTTACACATCCGGTTCAACGGGTGCGCCAAAAGGTCTTGAGCATACAACCGGCGGCTACATGGTTTACGCTTCTATGACTCATGAATATGCCTTCGATTATAAAGAAGGTGATATCTACTGGTGTACTGCCGATGTGGGTTGGGTTACAGGTCATAGTTATATTGTCTATGGACCACTTGCCAATGGCGGCACCTCATTGATGTTTGAAGGTGTTCCAAGCTACCCAGATAACAGCCGTTTCGGTCGCGTTATTGAAAAGCATAAAGTTAACCAGTTCTACACGGCGCCAACCGCGATTCGTGCCTTGATGCAGCAAGGTGAAGATGTTCTAGGTGATTCCGACCTATCTTCACTACGTATCTTAGGTTCAGTAGGTGAACCGATTAACCCTGAGGCGTGGGAATGGTATTACCGTGTTATTGGTCAGAGCCGTTGCCCAATTGTTGATACGTGGTGGCAGACAGAAACAGGTGGCATGATGATCTTGCCTCTACCTGGTGCTACTGCTGCTAAACCAGGCGCTGCTTCACGTCCATTCTTTGGTGTTCAGCCAGCATTGCTTGATGCGGATGGTAATGAGCTGGAAGGTGCTACCGATGGTAACCTCGTTATTAAAGACTCATGGCCTGGTCAGAGTCGTTCTATTTGGGGTGATCATGAGCGCTTTATTCAGACTTACTTCTCTACGTATAAAGGCTATTACACTACAGGTGATGGTGCGCGTCGTGATGAAGATGGATATTACTGGATCACAGGTCGTGTAGATGACGTAATTAACGTTTCTGGTCACCGTATGGGTACCGCTGAGGTTGAGTCAGCACTTGTTGCGCATCCTGCTGTAGCTGAAGCCGCTGTAGTAGGTTACCCGCATGAAGTTAAGGGTCAGGGTATCTACGTATACGTGACGCTACAGTCCGGCTACGAGCAATCAGATGAGCTACTGAAAGAACTGCGTATGCATGTTCGCTCTGAGATTGGTCCAATTGCTTCGCCTGACTTGATTCAATTTGCACCAGGCATGCCGAAAACTCGTTCTGGTAAAATCATGCGCCGTATCTTACGTAAGATTGCTGAAGATGATTTTGATGCATTAGGTGATACCTCAACACTGGCTGATCCGTCGGTTGTAGATGATCTCATCAATAACCGAATGAACCGTGCTAAGTAATATTTTTTAATATTTAGTCTAAAAACTCTCGTAGGACTCGGAATATCCGAGACTTACGGGAGTTTTTTGTTCTATAGTAGTAGTTAAATCACTGGAAAACCGTTCCATTTACGGTCGGCGTTCGAGTAACAGTTTCTTAAGGGGGAATTGAACGCATGCAGTTAGCTCAAAAAATTATTATTGCAGATGATCATCCACTATTTCGCGCGGCTTTGAAGCAGGCGGTTGCTCAGGCACTGCCCGGCGTCGAGACGATAGAAGCAGATTCTCTACCGGCTGTTCAGGAGGCTGTTGACCAGCATTCTGATGCTGATCTTGTTTTGCTTGATATTCACATGCCAGGCACTAATGGATTCTCAGGTTTGGTTTTTCTTCGTGGTCAAAATCCAGGTATACCTGTGGTTGTAGTTTCCGGAAGCGAGCAGCCTCATATTATGAAGCGTGCAATTGATTATGGTGCTTCTGGTTTTATTCCAAAATCTTCTTCTTTAGAAACAATAGCGGATGCGATTGTTGCGGTACTAAAAGGGGAGGAATGGTTGCCACAGGAGGTTGCAGATAATCTTCCTGATGTAAGTGAAGATGATCAGAAGTTTGCAGTCGCTTTAGCGGCCTTAACGCCGCAGCAATTTCGCGTCTTGACTATGTTGACTGAGGGGCTGCTAAACAAGCAGATTGCTTATGAATTAAATGTTTCAGAAGCAACCATCAAGGCGCATGTAACTGCTATCTTACGTAAATTGGGCGTTCATAGTCGTACACAGGCGGTAATCGCAGCACAGCGTTTGGGTGTAGAGCCGCCTAAAACTGATTTAGAGTAACGTGTAGCTCGTTGATTTTAATAAGGCGCTTAATGCGCCTTTTTTCATGTCTGTGGCACAGGGGGTATTTGCTTTAACTGGCCCGTGCGGTTGCGATGGTTTTGTTAATGATGGCCCTTAGTGCAGCAGGCTTAATCGGTTTTGTGAGTAGTTGAGCGCCATTAGCGGCTATCTCCTCTTTTACTGCTTCGGTGCGGTCTGCGGTAATGATAATGGCCGGTACTTTTTTGTTGAGCAGTGGTTGAATATCTTCCAGCGCCATAATACCGGTTAGTGTTTCTGAAAGATGATAATCTGCCAGAATTATTTCGGGTTGGAAGCCCGCGTTAATCTGTTCTATCGCATCCGCTGTTGATAGTGCTGTATTAACTTCGCATTCCCAACCATTAAGTAAAGCTGACATCCCTTCAAGAATTTTAGGTTCATTATCGATCACTAATGCCTTAGTTCCTTTAAGCCCTTTACTGTGAATCCAGCCGCGTTTTTCAGGTTTAGGTTTGATGGCTTGTGCTGGATCACCTAAAGGTATTTCAATACTAAATACGGTGCCTTTGGTTGGCCATGAGCGAACATTCAGGCTGTGTCCTAGCATATTGGCAATACGTTCGGTGATGGCTAGCCCTAACCCTAGGCCTTGTACTTGAGAGTGTCTTGGGTTGTCTATTCGCTTGAACTCTTCAAATACCTCGTTGAGTTTGTCTTCAGCTATGCCGACGCCGGTATCCCATACTTCAACTCTCAGCATGTTATTGTCTCTGCGGCAACCCAGTAGAATTTTTCCCTCTTGTGTGTAACGGATAGCGTTGGAGAGGAAGTTTTGAATTACGCGGCGCAAAAGTTGTTGGTCGGAACGAACAACCTTATTACATGGGACGAAACGAAATCTTAGCCCTTTTTTCTTTGTAACGGCTGTAAATTCTGTATTCAGCGCGTTAAACATATCACTTAGGCAGAAGTCGCTAATTGAAGGAATTAATGCACCGGCATCTAATTTAGATATATCAAGTAACGCGGTAATTAGCTCTTCTGCCGCGGTTAAAGAACCATTGAGGTTGTCTACAAGCTGACTTGTTTCCTCGCTATGGCTCTGTTGGGCCAGTGCGGAAGTAAATAGGCGTGCCGCATTTAAAGGCTGCAATAGGTCATGACTTGCTGAAGCTAAGAAACGTGTTTTGCCTATATTAGCATCATCAGCGTCCGATTTTGCCTGACGTAGTTCATCTTCCATTAGTGAGCGGATTGTATTTTCTTTACGTAGCTCTTTGTTGACTACAGAAAGAGCATGGGTTCGTTCTCTGACCCTTTGCTCTAAAGTTTCATTGGTCTCTTTAAGGGCTATTTCTGCTTTACGTCGTTCTGTAATATCTTGGTATAAAGAGAAGTAACCTAGTACATCGCCGTAATCACCTATATGTGGAATGTATTTTACTTCTGCGTATCGCTTGCTTCCGTCAGAGGTTGGTAAGGTCGTTTCAAAACGCTGCTGTTTACCTTTTAATGCTTCAGTAATGTAAGGGCTTCTGAGCTCGTATTCTGCTTCAGACATGATTTTATAGCAGGGTTTTCCAGAGATTGATTTTCGATCCAAGTGGAAGGTTTCTGCATAAGCCTTATTGACAAAGAGATAGCGTCTTTCTGGGTCAAGGTATGCAATCAGTACAGGTACATTGTCTGTATAGATGCGAATGTTCTGTTCACTTTCCCTTAACGCTTCTTCGACGTGTTTGTAGGTTGTAATGTCCATGTAGGTGTTAACGTAGCCACCGTTAGGCATAGGGTTGCCGCGGACTTCGAGTACGGTGCCATTAGGACGAAAACGTTCATAACTATGACGCTGGCTTGATTTGAGTAGTGATAAACGTTTTTTGACTTGCTGCTCATTATTACCGGGGCCGTACTCTCCTTTGGTTGCGTTAAAACGAAATACTTCTTCAATTGGGCGCCCAACGCAGATAAGGCCTTCCGGATAATCGAACATCTCTACATAAACTCGATTCCATGCAACAAGTCTCATTTGCTGATCGACAACGCTAATGCCTAAGCTGATATTTTCAATAGTTGATTGCAGTAGTGAACGGTTAAATCGGAGTGCTTGCGAGGCTTCATCAACGATAGTTACAACATCGCCAATGTGCATATCTTGCCCACGTAAGGTAGAAGCTAAAACTATGCGTGAAGATGAAGCACCAATCACGCCCGCAAGTAAGCGTTCGGTAAATTGGATTAGTTCAGGTGTCGCTTTATCATCAGATAAGGGCGGGTCTTCATCCCGTTGTAAAGCAAAGCCTGTAAAAGCATGTTGAGTGCGGCTGATCCCTAGAAAGCGTTCAGTTAGCATTTGTAAATCACCAACAGTGACTTGTCCGTACTGTCTTGAACTTTCGGTTAGATCCTTGTTGTATACGTCGACAAATGCGCTTGCTTGTATGCGGTCCACAAGTCGTGGTGTTGGGTAGCGAGAAATCAGAATATAAAGGCTGGTATTAACGAATAAAGACCAGAACACCCCATGTGATAAAGCATCTAGGCTATCGAGGTTGAATAGGTGGGTTGGGGAAAGCCAAGTGATATTAAATATCCCGTTGTTGAGATATTCAGGACCTAGTAGTCCCGCTTCACTCAATGAGGGGAGTACAAGGGTATAAAGCCATATTATAAATCCGCCAATTAGACCAGCAATCACCCCATTTCGGGATCCAGATTTCCAGTAGATTCCGCCAATAATCGCTGGTAGAAATTGCGCTGCTGCCACAAATGCAAGTAAGCCTAAAGAAGCAAGCGGGGATTGATCGCCTAGAATTCGATAGTAAAAATAGGCCAAGATCATTAAGCATAAAATGGTTATGCGTCGGACACGAAGTAAAAGGGAGCCGATATCTTTGTTATCAGAGAGTCTGAGCCATGAAATTCGAAATAAAAGCGGCATTATTATGTCGTTACATACCATTGTGGCTAAGGTAATGCTCGCTACGATAACCATGCTGGTGGCTGCGGATAATCCACCAATAAACGCGAAGGTTGCAAGTTGTTTGTAATCTGCCGCTAAGGGGAGCATGAGCACAAAAGTATCTGCATCAACGTTTGTGCCTTCAAAGTAGAGCACACCTGCTGTAGAGATGGGTAGAACGAAAGCAGATAGTAAAATCAAATAGACAGGAAATAACCAGCGTGCCAGTTTTAAATGTCCTGCATGTGTATTTTCTACTATGGTGACATGAAATTGACGCGGTAAGCAGATGACGGCCGCACAGGCGAGAAGTGTCTCTGTTAAAAAACTGCCCTCAAGGAGTGAGGTAGTGTAGTTGTTATTGTTGTTTAATTGTAGAGCGATATTGTAAGCAAGGTTGCCAAAACCATCAAAAACTTCAAAGGTTACGAAAATACCAACGGCTATAAATGCTGCGAGTTTCACGATGGATTCGAAAGCTACGGCGAGTACTAAACCTTCATGATGTTCGGTCGCATCTATCTGTCTCGTACCAAAAAGAATGGCAAATATGGCCATGACAATGGCAACGAAGAGAGCGGTATCGCTCCCTTTGCTGATGACCTCTTCTGTTCCAGGTGTTAGGGCGTTGTAGCTAATCGCCACCGCTTTAAGTTGCATGGCTATATAGGGCATAGTGCCGATAACGGCAATAATGGTTACTAATACAGCTAGGGCTTGGCTTTTACCATAGCGAGATGAGATGAAATCAGAGATGGTTGTTATATTTTGTTGTTTGCTGATCAGTACCATTTTCTCAATTAATTGCCAGCCGAAAATAAATACGATGACCGGTCCGAGATAAGTGGCTAAAAACTCCCAGCCGTTAGTGCTTGCTCTGCCTACTGCACCATAAAAGGTCCAAGAAGAACAGTAGACGGCAAGGGAGAGTGAGTAGATGATAGGTCTACTGGCTGCTCGAGGATTTTTTTGAGCATTTTTGTCACCGTAGTAGGCGATGGCAAAAAGCAAGCCTAGGTAGGCAAGCGATATAAGAATTATCGACCAACCTGAAAGCATAAACACAATTCCTCGGTGAGATTGTCAGGTAGTTAGTTTACTTGTTTTTAGCAGGAACCCAATGTTTACCTGATTTTTGCAGAATAACTAATAGATATGTATCTAAATGACTAATACTTTTGTATAGGTGTTTGTTGTTAATAGGTTTTTTGGTTATGCCCTAGAGTCTGCGGGAAATGGTTAATCAAGGCGATATTGCTCAGAATTAGCATATAACGAGTCGACTAAAGTTTAGCTTTGTTTGGCGTCACTGTCTGATAGTCTCTATTGGTCTTAAATTTTCACCAATTTTTCAATAACAAAAATAAGGATGGTGTTATGTCAATTAGTAATGAGCAGGCGCAAGCCTACTGGCGCGAAAATTTGCGCATCATTATGACTCACCTTGCAATCTGGTTCGTAGTTTCCTACGGCTGTGCAATCCTGTTCGTTGAACAGCTTAATGAAATTCCGTTTTTCGGTTTTCCACTAGGTTTTTGGTTCGGCCAGCAGGGGTCAATCTTCGTATTCGTCATCTTGATCTGGACTTATGTGTTCAGTATGAACAAGCTTGACGAGAAGTATGACGTTCACGAATAACAATAATAATTTCAATTAGGACGGCATTGCTATGAGTCTCGACGTTTTAACTTTTCTATTTGTAGGTGGCTCCTTCGCGCTATATATCGGTATTGCGATATGGGCGCGTGCAGGATCAACCAAAGAATTCTACGTGGCAGGCGGTGGTGTACCACCAATTGCAAACGGTATGGCGACAGCAGCTGACTGGATGTCTGCAGCTTCGTTTATCTCTCTGGCCGGTTTGGTTTCCTTTATCGGTCGTGATGGTTCAGCTTATCTAATGGGTTGGACTGGTGGTTATGTACTACTAGCGCTTTTGTTGGCACCTTATCTACGTAAGTTCGGTAAATTCACAGTACCTGACTTTATCGGTGACCGTTATTACTCGCAAACTGCGCGTGTAATAGCAGTAGCTTGTACAATCGTAATTTCTTTCACCTACGTTGCTGGTCAGATGCGTGGTGTTGGTATCGTGTTCTCTCGTTACCTACACGTTGATATCAACACAGGTGTAATTATCGGTATGGCGATCGTATTCTTCTACGCTGTACTCGGTGGTATGAAAGGTATTACTTATACACAGGTTGCACAGTACTGCGTACTTATTCTTGCGTTTACTGTACCTGCATTGTTCCTATCTGCTCAGGTTACGGGTCATATCCTTCCTCAGATCGGTTTAGGTGCAACATTAGATAGTGGTATGTCTGTACTAGCGACCTTGGATCAGCTTTCAGTTGATTTGGGCTTTAGTCAGTATACTAGTGGTACGAAATCTACGATTGATATCTTCTGCTTAACCGTTGCTCTAATGTGCGGTACTGCAGGTCTTCCTCATGTAATCGTACGTTTCTTCACTGTACCTCGTGTTAAAGATGCACGTATCTCTGCAGGTTATGCATTGATCTTCATTGCGCTTCTTTATACTGCGATTCCTGGTGTGGCTGGTTTTGGTCGTGTAAACCTGATCCAAACACTGAATGGCGCTGATGGTTCTGGTGCTTCTTATGAAGCTCTAAAAACCGAAGCTAAGTGGTTCCAGCAGTGGGAAAATACAGGTCTTATCGGTTGGAATGACCGTAATGGTGACGGCAAAGTTCAGTATGCTGCAGGTCCTGCATTTGACGCTAAGAAAGGCAAGCCGGCCTTCACAGAAGAGCGGGGTGAGTATGGGCAGCGTGTAGCCACTAACCCTCTTACTGGTGCTGATTTTGATGCAAATAAACAGCCATTTGCTAACGAAGTATATGTCGACCGAGACATTATGGTGTTGGCTAAC
The DNA here is from genome assembly GCF_001597725.1 of Neptuniibacter marinus. Taxonomy (GTDB): domain Bacteria; phylum Pseudomonadota; class Gammaproteobacteria; order Pseudomonadales; family Balneatricaceae; genus Neptuniibacter; species Neptuniibacter marinus. The sequence continues at coordinate 29,123 of NZ_LUTR01000011.1, read as the reverse complement.
CCTGATATTGCGCAGCTTCCTAACTGGGTAATTGCGTTAGTAGCAGCGGGTGCGGTTGCAGCGGCACTATCTACTGCAGCGGGCTTGTTGTTGGTAATTTCAACAGCGATCTCCCATGACTTGATGAAGAAAACTATCAATCCGAATATCAGCGATAAGCAGGAGCTTCTTTATGCTCGTCTAGCTGCGATTGTTGCGATTTGTATTGCCGGTTACTTCGGTATTAACCCGCCAGGCTTTGTTGCTCAAGTTGTAGCCTTGGCGTTTGGTTTGGCGTGTGCTTCAGTATTCCCAGCAATCATTATGGGTATCTTCTGGACTCGTCATAACTCACAAGGTGCGATTGCCGGTATGTTGGTAGGTCTAGTATCTACAATGTGCTACATGTACTACTTCGCATTTGGTAGTGGTACACCTGATCAGTATTTCTTAGGCATCTCTCCAGGTGGCTTCGGTACTGTTGGTGCGGTTCTGCATATTATTGTTGGTTTCGTAGTATCTAGTATGACTGCGGCACCACCAAAAGAAATTCAGGAGATTGTAGCTGATCTGCGTATTCCGCGTGGCGCTGCTGAGGCTCATGATCATTAAGATCGAGTAATCACCTATTAAAGAGGCGCCCAGCGTAGAGTTGGAGCGCCTTTTTTTGTGAATATTGTATAAGGATTTTAGATATGCCTGATTCTTTCAAAATGACAAATCTACCGTTTAGTTTGTTGGATGAAAAAGAGCAAAACACACTGCGCTCTAGCCTAGATATAGGCTATTACCAGAAAGGTGAGGTTATTATGGCTGCTGGTGAGGAGCCTGAAGGTGTGTTTATTATTTTGAAAGGAAGGGTTGGAGAAAGTGAAGTTATTAAGGAGGGGGAAACGAGCCGAGAGCAAATTTTTGTTTATTACACAAATGAAGATTATTTCGGTGGCTGGTCATCAATTCGTGGCAAAGCGATTCATAACTTCATTGCTGAAGAGGAAACTATTTGTCACGTTTTACCAACAAAAACTTTATTGGACTTAATGTCTACTAACAGCCTATTTGCTGATTACTTCCAGCAAAATCTGTCGGCTAAAGCTGAAATTGTTCAGCAGCATGGCAAAGACCAAGATATGGCTGAATTTATGTTGGCTAAAGTATCTGATGGGTTGATTAGGGAACCGTTGGTCATAGTGGAGGGGACCTCTATACGTGAAGCAACCTTGATTATGCGAGAGCATAAATCGGATTGCTTGTTGGTTAGGCGAGGAAGCCGATATGGGATGGTAACGGGAACTGACTTGCTTGATGCGGTCATCGTGAATGAGATGCCGATGGATACAGATCTTGCGGAGATAGCAAGTTACCGCTTAATTACAGTAGAACCTGACGATTATCTATTCAATGCGTTAATTATTATGACCCAGCAGCGTATTGAACGTGTTGTGGTTATGCAGGGATCTGAGATGAGTGGGATTGTAGAGCTCACAGATGTATTAAGCTATTTCTCGAGTCATTCTCATGTTATTGGTTTGAGGATTGAGAGAGCGCAAACGGTTGAAGATCTAAAAGAGGCTGCGCAGGGTTTAGATGATTTAATTAAGGCTTTGGTTTCACATGGCGTTAAAACGCGTTTTGCTATGGATCTTTTAGCCGCCATGAATGGTCGAATAATCGCCAAATTATTCAATATTATCATGCCTTCTGATATGCAGCCGCATGTTTGCCTTTTGGTGATGGGTTCGGAAGGACGTGGTGAACAGATTATGAAAACTGATCAAGATAATGCTGTTATTTATCGAGATGGATTAGTCTGGCCGGAGATGCAGGCGACCTTAAACCGCTTTAGTGAGACTTTGATCGGATTTGGTTTTCCTCCGTGCCCAGGTAATATTATGGTTTCAAACCCTGCTTGGGTTCGTTCATTGGGTGAATGGACTCAGATGTTGAGGGAGTGGGCTGAAAAGTGCGACAGTGAGTCGCAGATGAATTTGGCTATCGCGATAGATGCTAAGCCTGTGGCTGGTAACCCTGCTATATTTAAAGCGAGCCGTAATTGGTTTATGCGTCACTTACGTAATAATGATGTTTTTTTCTCCCATTTTGCAAAGGCGTCTTTAGAGTTCGATACGCCGCTAACCTTCTTTGGTAATTTAAAAGATAAAGGGCACTTAGATATTAAGAAGGGTGGGATATTTCCTATAGTTCATGGTATTCGGACTATTGCTCTTGAGTATCGTATCAAGGTGACAAATACATTTGAGCGAATTGAAGCGTTGGTTGAGCAGGAACAGTTGCAGAAAAAACATGGTAGCGAGCTAGCGGAGGCGCTAAGTTTATTTATTAGTTTAAGGTTAAGGCAGCAAATTAAACGTATAGAGTGTAGTGAAACTGGTCACGACCAAACACCTAACTTAATTGAATTACAGTCGTTAGATAAAATGGAGCGTGATCTGTTACGGGATGCTTTGCATATTGTAAAAGGATTTAAGAAGCATCTTGAGCTGAGATATCACCTCGGGGGTTAGTTGATGATAATACCCAGAGCGGTTAGAAGAATAAAAGAGAAATATGATCACAAAGCGGGTCCGTTCGCCCATCTTTTTGAGTCCTATAATGGTGATGAAATTGTATCGCTGGATTGTGAAACTACAAGCTTGGATGTGAAGCAAGGTGAAATTGTATCTATAGGAGCAGTTAAGATTAGAGGTCGCAAAGTACTTTCGAGTGAGCGGCTAGATATTAAATTAAAGCCACCCAAATCTCTGAGCGGCGATTCCATTAAAATTCATAAAATTCGTGAGAGCGATTTAGCGGAAGGTATCGAGATTGAAGATGCTTTGCAGCAGGTGCTTGAGTTTGTGGGAAATCGTCCTATTTTGGGCTATTACGTGAATTATGATATTCGCATGTTGGATAAGTTTATCAGGCCTCTATATGGCTTTGGTTTACCGAACAAGGCGGTTGAGCTTTCGCACGTCTATCACGATATTATCAAGTGGAAGTCTGTTGGAGGTAATGTTGATTTGCGGTTTGATACTATATCGAAAAAGTTAGATATCCCCATGTTGGAGCGACATACTGCTATAGGTGATGCTTTGACCGTAGCATTGATGTATGTGCGTCTGAAATACGGCGATCCACCAGAAACGCATTATTAATAGATAATACGTCAAAAGATTAGCGGGCTCATGGCCCGTTTTTTGCTTTATCTCTACCGTGTGCACTCATTTATAGTCTGAATAGACAAAATAATGACATTATTTTGTTATCCTCTATTGATGAAGTGCTAAGTGTGATTATAATGTCAATAAATTGCCGCTTGGTGTTGGTATGGTAGAAAGAGCAGATATAAATAGCGTTCTTATGCAGATGCGGACGATTAAAGCGCAGGTCCAAGCCCCTTCTTCCGATATGGCGGATATTGCGCCGGAAGGTTTGAAGGAAAATGGTGTTGTAGGGCGGACGTCGTTTGGAGATATCTTAAAAAATGCCGTTGATGGTGTGCATGATACTCAGGTAAATGCCAAAAAGTTGGCGGTTGCGTACGAGCAAGGTGATTCGAGTATCGATTTACCGCAAGTAATGATTGCGGCTGAGAAGGCGTCTGTATCTTTTCAAGCTATGACCCAGGTACGTAATCGCTTGGTGTCAGCTTATGAAGATATTATGAAAATGCCGATCTAATAAAAAATAGAAATTCAAGGTGAGTGGCTGTGGCTGGTGGTTCTGAAACGTTAAGTGGAAACCCAATGCAAGGTTTTAATAAGCTAGGTATTGTACGTCAACTCGGTTTGATGGTTGGGTTGGCTGCCAGTGTCGCTATAGGCTTTGCTGTTGTTCTATGGTCTCAAAAGCCTGAGCAGCGAGTTCTCTTTAGTAACCTCTCTTTTTCTGATGCGAATCAGATTATCGAACAACTTCGTTTATACAATGTCCCCTATAATTTTGATGCGGATGGTCGGGCTATACTGGTGCCTGATGAATATGTTCATCAAGCACGTTTAAAACTAGCGGCTGAAGGTTTTACTGCGGATAAAACTGTAGGCTTCGAAATAATGGATAAAGAGCAAAGCCTCGGTACCAGTCAGTTTATGGAAACGACAAGGTATAGACGAGGCTTAGAGGGTGAGCTGGCGCGCACAATCGCTAGTATGACGGCCGTTCGAAATGCTCGGGTGCATTTAGCTATACCTAAAGATACGGTGTTTATTCGCGACACTCGTAAGCCTACGGCCTCAGTTTTCTTAGAGCTTTTTTCTGGTCGAGCTCTCGAACGGGATCAAGTTGCATCAATTGCTAATTTAGTTGCTTCAAGTATTCCTGCTCTTAATGTTAAAGATGTAACAGTGGTTGATCAGCAGGGCCGTTTGCTGAATATGCGCGACAAAGACGTTAATGTCGTTTTAGCAGCGAAGCAGCTTGAATATACACGAAGCCTAGAAGGAACTTTGCTCAATAGGGTTAATAGTATTCTGCAGCCCGTTGTGGGGGCGGGGCGTTTCCGTGCTGAAGTATCTGCTGATGTGGACTTTACAGCGGTTGAGCAAACGGATGAACTTTATAATCCGGATCTGCCAGCGTTGCGTAGTGAGCAAACGATGGATGAATCTCGTGTTAGCGGAAGTGCACCTGTTGGGGTGCCTGGTGCATTATCTAATCAGCCGCCAGGGCCAAGTAGTGTTCCTGAACAAGTAGGGTCGGGTGACAGTGCTGCGGCGGGAGGTGGATCTCCAGGTTCCGCTCGTAAGCAGGCGACTCGAAACTATGAGTTGGATAGAACGATCAGTTATACCAAGCATCAACAAGGACGTGTTAGACGTTTAACTGTAGCGGTTGTGGTAGATGATTTGTCTAGCGTGGACCCTGCAAGCGGTGATGCGATCAGGGCGCCTTGGGATCAGAATGAATTGGAGCGCTTACGTATACTTGTCCAAGATGCTGTAGGTTTTTCTGCCTTGCGTGGCGATAGTGTTAATGTTGTGAATACTCCCTTTGTCGCTGAAGAACCTATAGTGACAGAAGATATTCCGATCTGGAAAGAAGATTGGATCTGGGATATCGCTAAGCAAGCAATGGCTGTTATTTTTGTTCTGGTTTTGGTTTTTGGTATTTTAAGGCCAATTTTGCGTAACTTGGCGACAGCAGGTACCGCTGGCAATGTTGCTGGTTTGGGTGCTGCGGGTGATGTGAGTGCTGAGTTGGCTGGGTTAGATGGCGCTGACTTTTCGTCTGATTCTGTGACCTTTGGCAGTGATGATGAATTACTACCTACCCCCAATGAAAGTTTTGATTATCAGTTAAATGCTATTCGTAGTATGGTGGCCGAAGATCCTGCGAGAGTAGCGCAGGCAGTTAAACAATGGGTAGGTGATAATGAGTGACGGAGCGGATCAGGGGGGGCGTGAAATTGATAAGGCCGCCATCCTGCTGATTAGCTTGGGTGAAACTGACGCTGCAGAAATTCTCAAACATATGGGCCCTAAAGAGGTTCAAATGATTGGAGAGGCGATGGCACAGTTAAATAATGTTCCTCAGACAAAAGTAGAATCGGTTGTAGGTGACTTTATGGGATTGGTTAGCGACCAAACCGGTATAGGCATTAATAACGATATCTATATTCGCTCTATGCTTAATCAGGCGTTAGGTGAAGAAAAAGCTAAAACTCTCCTTGATCGTATTCTTATGAGCACCAATACGTCTGGCCTTGATACGTTGCGCTGGATGGAGCCTCGACAAATCGCAGAAATTATTCGTTATGAGCATCCACAGATTCAGGCGGTGGTTGTAGCTTATCTTGAAGCTGATGTGGCGGCGGGTGTTTTAGGGTGTTTCGATGAAAAGCAACGCCTTGATATTCTTATGCGCGTTGCTGCTTTGGATCGTATTCAGCCGCAAGCGTTACAGGAATTGAATGACATATTGGAGCGTCAATTTGCTGGCGCAGGCGGTGCGAGCACTGCTACCTTGGGCGGTGTAAAATCAGCCGCGAATATCATGAACTTTATTGACTCTAATATAGAAGTTGAGTTGATGGAGAGTATTAAAGAATCGGATGAATATCTGGCGTCTAGTATCTCTGACCTCATGTTTGTTTTCGATAATCTGCTTGATGTTGAAGATATGGGTATTCAAGCTATCTTGCGTGAAGTGTCGACGGATGTGCTAGTTATTGCGTTGAAAGGTGCCGATGTGGCCTTACAGGATAAAATTTTCAGAAATATGTCTAAGCGTGCTGCTGAATTGCTTAAAGATGATCTTGAGGCGAAAGGTCCTGTACGGGTTAGTGAGGTCGAAGGCGCACAGAAAGAGGTGCTTACCATTGCACGCAGACTTGCCGATGATGGTGAAATTATCCTTGGCGGTGGTGGCGAGGCGATGGTGTAATTGATATATGTCTAACGAAACTAAGGCGTATAAACGTATTAGGGCTGAAGATGTGCGTGATGCTCAAAGCTGGACTTTACCTCAAATGGGAAAGTCTTCTGCGGCCGCTACTGCGCTTCAGCATAAAACAATTGCCGAAGTTACCGTTGTTGATGAAGTTATTGCTGCAGAAAAAATTACTGTTGCTGAGCTTGAAGCTATCCGGGAAACTGCGCGTATTGAAGGTCTCGCGGCGGGTTTAGAAGAGGGGCGTAGTCAAGGTCAAGAGGAAGGACATACAGCAGGTTTAGTTGCGGGACGAGAAATTGGTTACAAAGAGGGTTTTCAGCAGGGAGAGTCAGAAGTTGAAAGGCTTCAAGCACTGCTAAAAGGTCTGTTGTCTGAATTACAAACTCCACTGGATGAATCGACCGCAGCTATCGAAGAAGAGCTAGTGAAACTTGTTGTTTTATTAGCTGAAAAAACAGTAGGTGCTGAACTGCTATCAAGAAAGGATCTGCTTTTATCTTCTATCCGAGAAGGCTTACAGCAGCTGCCTGAACCCATAACGACAGTGCTTCTAAAAGTGAATCCAGACGATTCTGAGTTTATTGAGCAATCACTGCTTCTGCCGGGTGGCTCTATTGTTGTAGAGGCTTCCTCTGATATAGCGGTTGGTGGGTTTCACCTTGAAACTGAAAATACTTTGATTCAAGATGAAGTTGAAACACGTTTTGCCAAAGTTGTAGGGCAATTCTATAACAATCTAAAACATGATGCTGCTGGCGATCATGAGTAAGCTTCTAGAAAAACTATCCCGTTATTCTCAATACCGAATAGATCCTCCTTGCGCCCGTGTAGAGGGGCGCATTACGCGTATGATCGGCTTGACGATTGAGGCTGTCGGTATTAAGTGTGCTGTGGGGGCATGCTGTTTTATTGAGTTATCCAAAACAAATAAAGTTGAGGCTGAGGTGGTGGGGTTTTCTGGAGACCGCATTTATTTGATGCCTTTATATCCAATCGATGGATTACAGTCTGGAACACGGGTTATAGCGTCTTCTGAATCTGGAAAAGTCCCTGTTGGGATGAACCTTCTTGGTCGAATATTAAACGGTGTGGGTAAGCCCATCGATGGTAAAGGGCCTTTGCAGCCAGAAGCTGAAACGGATTTAGCTGGCGAGATTATTAATCCCCTTTTGCGAGAGCCAATAAAGCAACCTCTTGATGTAGGTATCCGAACAATTAATGGCTTGTTGACGGTCGGACGTGGCCAGCGAATGGGTCTGTTTGCTGGTAGTGGTGTCGGTAAATCCGTATTGCTAGGGATGATGACGCGTTTTACTGAGGCAGACATTATTGTTGTAGGTCTGATCGGTGAGCGAGGAAGGGAAGTTAAAGAGTTTATTGAGCATAGCTTAGGTGAAGAAGGCCTGAAACGCTCGGTTGTGGTGGCTTCGCCTGCTGATGATTCACCTCTTATGAGGCTTCGGGCTTCGCAATTATCGACACGTATAGCTGAGTATTTTCGCGATCAAGGGAAAAATGTACTTTTGCTGATGGATTCTCTAACCCGTTATGCTCAAGCTCAACGTGAAATAGCCCTGGCTGTTGGTGAACCACCTGCAACTAAAGGTTATCCACCATCTGTATTTGCTAAGATCCCTAAATTGGTTGAACGAGCGGGTAATGGTGAAGAGGGTAGTGGTTCTATTACCGCGTTTTATACGGTATTGACTGAAGGGGATGATCAGCAAGACCCTGTAGCTGATTCGGCACGTGCGATTTTGGATGGGCATATTGTTCTATCGCGTCGTTTGGCTGAGCAGGGGCATTATCCTGCAATTGATATTGAGGCCTCAATTAGTCGTGCGATGCCACAGATTGTTGAGGTGGATCATCTGAAAATGGCAATGCGATTTAAACAGCTATACTCTAAGTATCATCAAAACGAGGATCTTATTAATGTAGGGGCTTATGTTAAGGGAAGTGATCCTGATACTGATTTTGTTATAGAAAATTTACCTTCAATTAGCGCTTATCTGTGTCAGAGTATGGATGAGTCCTTTGCGCTAAAAGAATCTATGCAGCAGATGATTATGGTTATCTCTACACCACCACAAGCGGAGTTAAACCAGCAAATACGTCGTCCAGCAAATAATGGCTTGCAGAAATGAGTAAACGTTCAAAGCGGTTGCAGTTAGTTCTTGATCTTGCCGAGAGAAAAAAGAAACAGGCGGATCAGTTTCTTGCGGCTAGTCGTCAGCGAGTTGAACAAGATAAGAAAACTATGGGGCAGTTGGATCAATATTTAGCTGAATACCATCAAAATTATCTAGGGGTCAATGCGGAAGGCTGTACCGGTGCACAATTGCATGCACAGCAAGCTTTTATGCAGAAGATACAAGATGCCAAAGATGCTCAGACCAATGCCATGGCTCAGAATCTAAAAGAGCTTGAGGCGGTTGAGCAACATTGGAAAACTTCATATGCACGTATGAAGGGCATGCAAAAACTGACGGATAAAGCGCTCAAGGCTGAAATGCAAGCAGAGGAAAAAGCTTTGCAAAAGCAGATAGATGAGCGTGCTCAAGTAATGAAAAGCTCCTTCCTATAATCTTGGCCCCTTTTTTGCTTTTGTTGTACTAGGCAAATTCATAGGAGCCTAGAATGAGCGAGCAAATATCAATGTCCACAGGTAGTGGGCTATTAACTTTAAATCTATCAGTATCGTCACAAAGTGGCTCTTCGCTAGCTCCTGGTGGTGCTTTGTTTAGTGGTTTTGGTTCAGTGTTGAGTCAATTGCCAGGGCAAGAAGCTGGACTTGCTAGCGGCGCTTTCTTGCCGCAATCGGGTGGTAGCTTGCCGCAAGTTAGTGATAATGGTTTGCTTCCTGAAATTTCACTGGAGCAGAAGATGCTCTACATTGCTCAGATGTTAGAGCAACAATACGGTGAAGGTGCTGAACTTCCGACTGAGCTTCCGACTGAAGTTGCTGAAGAGCTTGCCAGTGCATTGAAACAGTTTGCTGAGCAGCGTTCAAAGATAGATGAGAAAGCTACAACCACAGATTCTGATATCGCGCCGATCGATGTGGATGAGGGCTTAGCTACCGCGACCGTTGTCGGTCCCCCAATACTTTTATCTGATCTTGAAGAAAGCATTCGTAATGGTGCGCTTTCTGAATCCCTTAAAGCTGTCTTTGATAAGGTTATGGTGGCTAGCGATAAAGTTGCTTTATCCGATGACGTTGATGTGACAGTGCTGCAAAATGGTGTGCTTACCAAGTTAATGGGTAATGCAGAGGATGTTCTAGCATTAGAGCGTGGGTCCAATGCGGAAGAGGCGAAAGCTATAGATGCTCTAACTGTAGCTATGCTCGCAAGTTTAACTAGGGATGAAAAAACAGCAGTATTGGAAGCGCAAAATGCGAGGATGAGTTCGCCTGAGGTAGGCTTATCCGCACAGATACGTGTAACTGAGGGCGCTGCTAAAGTTAACCCTGCTATAATCGCCTCGCCGTTCCCCTCAAAATCAACCAATGAAAGAGTACCTAGCGCTGAGGCTTCTTTGTCGATCGATGATGGGCTTGATACGATGTTGCATTCTGGTGTGAAAAGGGATAATTCTATCGTAGGGCGCAGTTCAGATAAAGTTGATTTAATGAGCTTAAACGCGCAAAAAGAGGTAGCTGCGGAATTGGCTGTCAAGCCTGAGTTGTCGACAAAAACTGTGTCGGGAGGAGTATTGCCTGAAAAATTTGAATCAGCTTTAGAGTTGTCAAAACAGTTATTGCAGAAGGTGACAGCGAATGAAAAGGCTGTTGATAATAACTTTAGTCAACGGATGGAAACATTAGTACAGGCGCAGACCCAGCCGACAGCCGGTGTTATTCAGCCGACACAGGCTCAAAAGGTGGTGTCTGATGGTCAAAACCTTATGATGCCGCAGCAAGTTCAGATCAATACACCCGCATGGAAAAACGCATTGGGTGAACGCGCTATTATGGTTTCGACGCAGAATCTAAATGTAGCTAATATTCAGCTAGATCCTCCAGAGCTAGGCTCTTTAAGTGTCAGAGTGCACATGAATCAAGATCAGCAAGTCAGTCTTAATTTTACCTCGCCTCATGCGCATGTTCGTGATGCTGTTGAACAGAGCTTGCCAAGGCTCCGCGAGATGTTTGCTGAGCAAGGTTTGTCTTTGCAAGATTCATCTGTGGCCGATCAGTCTGCGGATCAGCAACATAGAGAGCAGTTTGCTGAGCAGGGTGAAACAGGTAATTCAGGAAGCTCATATATGGAATCAGGAGAAGCGGGTAGTGAAGAGCCGCTTGCTCAAGTGGAGTCTAAGCCGATGTCGTTGGTTGATTACTATGCTTAGATCGCTTTCGTTGATGATTATTGAATAGCTAGGCGACCTGTAAATTATCGTAGAATGCTTTTTGAAACTAGGCTACTAGCTTGTTGTTTATCATCTGATCGGTTTTGGGTGATTGATATACCTGCTTATTTTCGTTTTTCTTGTAATGGCACTTCGGCTTCTTGTTCGACGTTTACTATAAAAACAGTAGTTTTTGTGGTTCTTGATCTTCAGCCTTAAAATCAGTGTGTTATATTAGGCTTAATTCTATTTTTACAATGCGGCTATCTAAAGCACTTGCCGTGATGTTGCTGAGGATCTATACATGGCTGAAGAACAGGGACCGAGTACAGAAGAAAACGATCCAAAAAAATCGTCTAAGTTAAAATTAATTATTATCGTTGTACTTGCCCTCATTATCGGTGGTGGTGGAGCTACTGCGGCATTCCTTTTTATTGGTGGAGATGATTCCGCAGAAGAGACTGCGCCAGCGGAGCCGGTTAAGGCTGAAGCGATTTATACTAAAGTGAGAACGATGGGGGGTAAACCGATGTTTGTAGTTACTCTCCAGTCAGACGATCAGCGTTCGCATTATATGCAGCTTTATGTAGAGGCGAAAACTCGTGATCAAAAAGTTGCTGATGCGTTAACCCTTCATATGCCCTTGATTGTTTCTAGGCTAAATAACTTATTTAGTGCACAGAATTTCCGAGTTTTACAGTCATTGGAAGGTAAGCGATCTTTACAAAATGATGCCACTGAATTAGTGCGTGAGATTATGCAAGAAAAAATAGGTAATCCCGGTGTTGAAACTATTCTCTTTACTAATATGGTTATGCAGTAATGCGATTGTATTTAGTTGAGGAATCTTGCTAGATGTCAGTCAAAGACCTGCTTTCCCAAGATGAAATCGATGCTCTTTTACATGGAGTGGACGATGGTGATGTTGAAACTTCTGAAGAGATAGAAGTTGAGGACGGAGAAGTCCGTCCTTATGATCTAGCCAGTCATGAACGTATTGTTCGCGGCAGAATGCCGACGCTTGAAATGGTTAACGAGCGTTTTGCGCGTTATACTCGACTAAGTCTTTTTAACCTGCTGCGCCGTTCTGCTGATGTGACTGTTGGTGGTGTACAGGTTATGAAATATGGCGATTATATTCACACGCTATATGTTCCTACCAGTATGAACCTTGTACGGGTTTCCCCTCTTCGTGGTACCGCCCTCTTTATTATGGATGCTAAGCTAGTTTTTAAGCTGGTAGATAACTTTTTTGGTGGAGATGGGCGTCACGCAAAAATAGAAGGGCGAGAGTTTACGCCCACAGAAACCCGCCTTATTCATAAAGCATTGGAGCAGTTCTTTTTGGATCTGGAAGAGGCATGGCATCCCGTTAAAGAGCTAAGTTTTGAGCATTTAGGCCATGAGATGAACCCTGCAATGGCTAATGTTATCAATCCTACTGAGGTGGTGGTTGTAAGTACTTTTCAGGTCGATCTTGAAGGTGGGGCCGGTGAGTTTCATGTGGCAATGCCTTACTCTATGCTTGAGCCGATTAGAGATCTGCTCGTATCTGGATTCCAGAATAACGAAGATGAAAAAGATGAACGTTGGCAAATCGCGTTACAGAGAGATATTTTGATGGCGCAGCTTCCGCTCGATATGGTGGTGGCGCAGCAGGATATGACATTGCGTGATGTGCTGGAGTTAGAGGCGGGTGATGTAATACCTATAGAGTTGCCATCTTCGTTTGAGTTAAAGGCTAACAAAGTGCCTGTATATCGTTGTACTATGGGGGTTGCTCGGGGTAACTTGGCTGTAAAAATTGTTGATCAGATAGTACGCCCTAAATAAACGGCAGATAAGATTATTAGAGAGCAAAATAGATGAGTGATGAAACTGAAGATCAGCAAGCACTGGCTGATGAATGGGCGGCAGCAATGGAAGAACAGGTCACTGATGAGGGTGACGGCGCGGTTGATCCTGATGAGTTGTTAGCTGCAACGGGTGCTGTTGGAACATCGGTTGAGCTTGATGAGTTACAGGATGAAGGGACACCCGTATCTGATCCTAAATTAGATGTCATCCTTGATATACCTGTGACTTTATCAATGGAAGTAGGTCAGACAGATATACCTATTAGTAATTTATTGCAGTTAAATCAGGGCTCTGTTATCGAGCTTGATCGGGTTGCTGGTGAGCCATTAGATGTGATGGTTAACGGGACTCTAATTGCACATGGTGAGGTTGTCGTAGTGAATGATCGCTATGGTATCAGGCTTACAGATGTTATTAGTCCGCAAGAACGTATTAAACGGCTGAAATAACGGGATATGCGGCCAATACTTTTCTTAGCGCTCCTGATGCTGCCAAGCTCTGTTTTTGCAGGGGATGCTGCATCCTCAGCAAATACTTCTATGCCCAGTTCTATACCTCCTGTGTTTAAGGAGCCTTTTTCTGGAGAGGCTTTGATTCAGCTTGTGGTAGGCTTGTGTGTTGTCGTTGCAATCATATTTATCTTGTCTTGGGTATTAAAGCGTTTCTCTGGCATATCTTCTATGACAAAAGATATGCGTGTCGTCGGTGTTTTGCCATTGAGTGCACGTGAAAAAGCAGTTTTAGTTAAGGTAGGTCAGCAACATTTATTGTTAGGTGTTGCGCCTGGGCGAGTGTCCCGTCTGCATGCATTTGATCAAGGTGAGATCGAGAACGCGAGTAGTAAGAAAACAGATAGTTTTTCCAATCGTTTAGCTGAGGTTGTGAAGCAGCGCGGAGTTTCTGAAGAGAAGAGCGGAGGTGGAGATGAATAAACTGTTTTCAGTACTTCTCTTTGTTGCTTTGGGATCGACTGCATTTGCAGTAGAAGCTGCAGATGTTGGTATACCTGCACTCACATTGACGACAGGTGAAGGCGGCGAAACAAACTATAGCGTAACACTACAAGTGCTTGCGTTGATGACTATGCTGACGTTCTTGCCAGCTATGTTCATCATGATGACTTCATTTGCGCGAATCATTATTGTGTTTTCCATCTTGCGTCAAGCGTTAGGGTTACAGCAAACGCCATCGAACCAAATTATGGTAGGTATGGCGATGTTTCTTACGCTTTTCATTATGACGCCTGTTCTGGATAAAGTGTATGTTGAGGCTGTGCAGCCTTATGCAAATGAGGAGCTGCCAATGTTAGAAGCGTTTCAGAAAGCGAGTGTTCCTTTTCGTGACTTTATGATGCTGCAAACACGAGAGAGTGATCTGGGTCTTTTTATGAAGATATCAGCAACCCCTGAGGTTGCTAGTGCGGACGAGATTCCATTTACTGTTCTGGTGCCTGCGTTTGTTACGAGTGAGTTGAAAACGGCTTTTCAGATAGGGTTCATGTTGTTTATTCCTTTTCTGGTTATAGATCTTGTAGTGGCGAGTGTCTTAATGGCGATGGGTATGATGATGTTGTCGCCAGTCATTATTTCCCTTCCTTTCAAGATAATGTTATTTGTTCTTATAGATGGTTGGGCGCTGGTCATTGGTACTTTGGCGGCGAGTTTTGGAATTTAAAAGTGTAGAATCGGGACGTCGTCTATGACTCCAGAGGTTGTACTTAGTATATTTGGTGAGGCTTTTTGGCTAATTGTTCTTTTAGTCTCGGTGATTATTGTGCCGAGTTTGATTGTTGGTTTAATTGTTTCCACTTTTCAGGCTGCTACACAAATTAACGAGCAGACCTTGAGTTTTCTTCCTCGCTTATTGATGACGATTCTTGTCATTATGTGGGCGGGGCCTTGGATCCTGAATACCTTGATGGAGCATTTTTCAGGATTGATCAAAAATATTCCATATCTTATAGGTTAGCCCTTTGTTCGAACTTAGTGTTCTACAGGTTGAACAGTGGATCTCTGCTTTCCTTATGCCCTTTTTTCGTATCGCATCATTTTTTATGGCTGTGCCTTTGCTGGGTAGTCAGTTAATTAATGCCCGCGTTCGGTTAATGCTTGCTCTGGCTGTCTCTATTGTTGTTGCGCCTTTGTTGCCGGATATGCCTCCACTTGATAGCTTGAGTGTTAACACCTACCTTGTTATCGGTCAGCAGATTTTAGTTGGTGCAATGCTGGGATTTCTGTTTCAGGTTTTTTACCAGGTTTTTGTGCTGGGCGGGCAGATTATCGCTATGCAGATGGGTTTAGGTTTCGCATCTATGACGGATCCCTCTAACGGTATATCTGTGGTTATGTTGGGGCAATTTTACCTAACGTTGATTATGATGATATTTATATCGCTCAATGGTCATTTGGTGATGATTGAGATTATTGTGCGAAGCTTTGATGTTGTACCGGTTAGCCTTTCAGCTTTAGATCGTGATGCTTATTGGAGGGTCGCTATGGCGGGTAGCTGGATGTTTTCTGCTGCAATGCTTATGGCGCTCCCTGCAGTAACTGCATTATTAGTAGTTAATATGGCGTTTGGTATCATGTCTAGGGCTGCTCCTCAGTTGAATATCTTGGCGGTTGGCTTCCCTTTTACTATGGTGTTGGGGTTATTTATTAACTGGGTGAATTTGGGAGGGTTTCTTGATCAATATATGAGAATCTCTAGTTTTGTATTAGATTATATTGAGCAACTGTTTATTTAAGGGTGTTTAATGGCAGAAGATTCTGGTCAAGAGAAAACCGAAGACCCCACCCCCAAGCGAATACGTGAAGCCCGAGAAAAAGGCGATGTTCCGCGATCTAAGGAACTTGCGACAACCTTGGTTTTGATGGCCGCTGTTTTCTCAGTCATTATTTTTGGCTCTCAACTTGCTGAGCATATGCTTGGTATGATGGAGAGTAATTTTGTGCTTGATAGACAGGCTGTTTTTGATCCGAATAAAATGCTCGCCCACTTTGATCTGTCGGTATGGGATGCATTGCTGGGTTTAGCCGGTGTCTTCTTCTCTCTTCTTATCGCCTCTATTGTTGGCCCTATCGCTTTAGGCGGGTGGAACTTTAGTGCTGATTCTATTGCGCCAAAAGGTAGTCGCATTGACCCGTTGGCGGGTATTAAGCGCATGTTTTCCCTGAAGTCTTTAGTCGAGTTGTTCAAAGCTATAGCGAAATTCTCTTTGGTGGGTGGGTTTGCCATTCTTATTCTGTGGAATATAAGGGGAGATCTTTTGGCTTTGGCTACGTTCGAGCCTAGGCCGGCAATAGACTCTGCCTTAGAGATCATTATCTGGGTCTTTATGGCATTGAGCGCGGTGTTGATCTTGGTGGCTATGGTTGATGTGCCTTATCAGCTCTATGAATACACAGAAAAAATGAAAATGACCCTTCAAGAAGTTAAAGATGAGTTAAAAAATACGGAAGGTAAGCCTGAAGTTAAAGGGCGTATTCGGCAGTTGCAGCGTGAAATAGCGCAAAGGCAGATGATGAGTGCTGTGCCTGAGGCTGATGTTGTCATTACCAACCCGACCCACTATGCCGTCGCTCTTAAATATGAAGGCGATGATCGTAATGCGCCGATTATGGTGGCTAAAGGCGTAGATTTTGTTGCTCTCAAAATCAGGGAGATAGCTGAAGCCAATGATGTACCTATACTCTCTGCTCCGCCCTTGGCGCGTGCTATTTATAACTCTACTGAAATTAATGATGAGATCCCTTCTGGGCTATATATGGCTGTGGCTCAAGTGCTGGCTTATGTGTTTCAGCTTAAGCGTTTTAAAAGTCGACAAGCTGAGCGACCTACAGAGGTTAAGGTAGATGAGTTGCCTATTCCTGATGAGTTTAAAGATGACCTATAAATGGCTCGAAAATTGCATTTTCTTGCCATTGTGTGATTGTTCGTCAAAAAAACAGCGTATTTTTTGTTTGTCTGTGTAAGTATGTGCTGTGTTGGTCGAATGATACTTTTAAATGATGTTTTTTTGACGGTTTGGGGTTTGGGTGGATAAAGCGGTAATTCTCGATAATGTTCGCGGATTAAGTAAAGGCAATATAGGTGTGCCTTTGCTGCTGCTTGTTATCTTGGCGATGGTGACACTGCCCGTTCCGCCTTTTTTGTTAGATGTATTGTTTACGTTTAATATTGCTCTTTCTATTGTTGTTCTGCTGGTTTGTGTCTACTCCGATCGCCCCCTCGATTTTGCTATTTTTCCGACCATTATTCTGATTGCAACATTGATGCGCCTCTCTTTGAATGTCGCGTCAACCCGTGTGGTTCTCTTGGCTGGCCATGAGGGTGGTGATGCTGCCGGTAAGGTCATCGAAGCCTTTGGTGAGGTAGTTGTTGGCGGTAACTATGTGGTTGGTTTTGTTGTCTTCCTTATTCTGATTATTATTAACTTTGTTGTAGTGACTAAAGGTGCGGGGCGTATATCAGAAGTAAGTGCGAGATTTACATTGGATGCGATGCCCGGCAAGCAGATGGCGATCGATGCTGATTTGAATGCAGGTCTTATAGGTCAAGAGGAAGCGCGCGCACGTCGTCAAGATGTGACCCAAGAAGCAGATTTTTACGGATCAATGGATGGTGCCTCAAAGTTTGTTCGAGGCGATGCTGTTGCGGGTATTTTGATTCTAGTGATCAACTTGCTGGGCGGTTTGGGTATAGGGATGCTTCAGCATGACCTTGATTTTGAAACGGCTATGCGTTTCTATTCACTGCTGACCATTGGTGATGGCTTGGTTGCACAGATCCCGTCACTGTTATTGTCTACTGCGGCAGCGATCATGGTAACTCGACAAAATGTTTCCCATGATATGGGTAAACAGGTTATCTCGCAGATGTTTGCTTCGCCTAAGGCACTTGCAGTTTCTGCGGGGATTATGACCATTATGGGGATAATCCCCGGTATGCCCCATGTGGCGTTTTTGTCACTGGCTGCAGCTTCAGGCGGGGGAGCATGGTGGGTTATACAGCAAGAGAAAAAGAAAGCTTTAGCGGAAGCGCAGCAGGTAAAAGAACAAGCAGAGTTACCGCAAGAGGATGAGGCAGAGAAGAAAGACCTTGATTGGGATGATGTGATGCCTGTGGATATGATCGGCCTTGAGGTGGGATACCGTTTAATTCCTATGGTCGATAAGATGCAGGGAGGTCAGTTATTAAGCCGAATCAAGGGTGTTCGTAAAAAGCTATCGCAAGATCTTGGTTTTTTAGTCCCGTCGGTCCATATTCGAGATAATCTTGATCTTTTGCCCGGTGCGTATCGCATTACCTTAATGGGTGTTGTAGTGGGGGAATCTGAAGTTTATCCAGATAGAGAACTTGCGATAAACCCCGGTCAGGTCTTTGGTAAGTTGCAGGGGGTTGAAGTAAAAGATCCTGCTTTTGGTCTCGACGCGATCTGGATTGAACAGTCACAAAAAGAGCAGGCGCAATCTCTAGGTTACACGGTAGTTGATGCATCCACGGTCGTAGCTACACATTTAAATCAATTGCTTCAAGTGCATGCGCATGAGTTGTTGGGGCATGAAGAGGTGCAACAGCTGCTGGATATGTTGACCAAAACCTCACCTAAGTTAGTGGAAGAATTGGTCCCAGGAAAGCTCTCTTTCAGTGTGTTGCTGAAGGTATTGCAGAACTTGCTAATGGAACAGGTCCCTTTAAAAGATTTTCGAACGATTGCGGAATCTCTTGCTGATGCCGTGAGCCGTACTCAAGATCCCCTCGGATTAACAGCGGCAGTCCGAATCTCCTTAGCTCGTTTAATTGTTCAGAATATTAATGGTTCAGAACCTGAGCTGCCTGTTATTACTTTGGCTCCACAGCTGGAGCAACTATTGTTGAATTCTGTGCAGCAGGGGCAAGATAACGGTTTAGTTTTGGAGCCGGGTATGGCGGAGCGATTACAAACGTCTTTGTCTGAAACAGCTACACAGCAAGAGATGATGGGGCGTCCTTCAGTGCTATTGGTCGCAGCGCCTGTTCGACCGTTAATGTCCAAGTTTGTTCGTTATGGCGAGCATCAGATCCATGTGCTCTCCTATCAGGAAATTCCTGAAAATAAAAAGGTCACTATCGTTGCAACGGTGGGAGGTGAAGTTAATGGTTAAGTATATTTTAGCTGAGCCTTATTTGGCCGATAAGGAATTGATATGAAAGTAAAACGTTACTTCGCACCAGATATGCGCCAGGCCATGCGTAGGGTCCGGGATGAAATAGGTCCTGATGCCGTCATTGTATCGAACCATCGCGTTGCGGGTGGTGTTGAGGTTGTTGCTGCCCATGAAAATGATTATGAGGCGGCACAACACGAGTTTTCTCGTAAGAAGAAAGTAGAGCAAAAACGGCAAAGCCAAATTGACGTCTTAACTCATGGTCAAAAAGGGGATCTGGCAAGTGAATTGCAAAAGGCCCGAATGCAGATCGCTGAAGCTGAGATGGGGAGTGGTCAAAATTATGACACATCTGGCAAAGTTAACCGGCAGCTTGATAATGATGATGATGAGCTGCGCGCAATCTTAGCCTCACTTAAAGAGAGGCAGAAGAAGAAAGCGGATGCCGCTCACCGAAACTTCATGACAGGTTCGGTGCTTGATGATGCTGATCTTGGTCTTGATCTGCGTGAAGAACTATCAATCCCTCAGCCTGAAGAGGAGAGGGGAGGTAGCTTAATTAGATCAATGCAGAATGAAATTGAGCAGCTCAAAAATCTATTAAGTCAGCAGGCTTTATCAGGATCAAATGTTAATTCTGGTTTTTCAAAACCCCCATTACAGCGAAAGTTGGAAATGTTAGGTGTTAGTGAAAAATTATCAGCCCATCTTTTAGGTTCAATGGAGGTGGGGCTGCCGCCTAATAAAGCATGGAAAAATGCGTTGTCTCGCTTATCGGATTCTATTCCTGTACTAGGCGAGGATTTTATTGAACGTGGTGGTATGGTTGCATTTGTAGGGCCTACAGGTGTAGGTAAAACAACCACTATAGGTAAGCTAGCGGCGCGCTATGTATTGAAATATGGCAGTTCTAGCTTAGCCTTAGTGACAACTGATACCTTCCGTATAGCAGCCCATGAACAGTTGCGTACATTTGGGCGTATCTTGGATGTCCCCGTCAGGGTCGTTGATGCAGCAAATAGCTTAGATGATGTTCTACACTCTCTTAAGAATAAACGCCTCGTGCTGATTGATACGGCGGGATTGAATGCGCAAGAGCCGCATAGCGAGGCGCAGCTGGAAATGCTTGAAAGTGTCACTTTGCGATTAAAAAAACTATTAGTCGTTTCTTGTAGTAGTCAGCGCCGAGTCGTTGAACAAGCTTTTAATGTTTATAAAAACCTTGGGTTGAATGGTTGTGTCTTAAGCAAAATGGATGAGTCAGGTAGTTTGGGCGAGGCGATCTCGCTAATTGTGGAAAAACGCTTACCCGTGACTTATGTCACTGATGGGCAGCGAATACCTGATGATATCGATATTGCTCAAAAACATGAGCTTGTAAGTAGGGCTGTGATTACGGCGCAAAGAGCAATTGAAGCTGAAAAAAATGCGGTCGCGTTAGACTCAGCGTATAAAATGGGTTAGTGGTGAAATAATGATTGATCAACATAAGCCCGTTAAAGTAATTGCTGTGACAGGTGGGAAAGGCGGGGTTGGTAAAACAAATGTCTCTGTGAACTTAGCTATGGCGTTAAGCGACATGGGACATCGTACAGTGCTAATGGATGCCGACTTGGGCTTGGCTAATGTTGATGTGTTGCTTGGTTTGCGCCCGAAAAAAAATATTGCAGATGTTTTAAGTGGTGAGTGTGGGCTAAAAGAGGTCATGCTGGATGTCTGTGAAAATTTAAAAATTGTACCCGCTTGCTCCGGTACGCAGGAGATGACAGCGCTTTCCCCTCATGAGCATGCGGAGCTAATCCATGCTTTTAATGAGGTTTCTGATGATATTGATGCGTTAATCATTGACACCGCGGCAGGTATTTCGGATTCTGTGGTTAGTTTTGTGAAAGCTGCTCAGGAAGTGCTAGTTGTTGTATGTGATGAGCCTACGTCGATTACAGATGCTTACGCTTTAATTAAACTGTTAAATCGGGATTATAAAATGACGCGCTTTCGTGTCCTTGCCAATATGGTAAGAACGGACAATGAAGGTAGAAATATGTTTGGTAAGTTATTAACGGTTACTGATCGGTTTCTTGACGTCACGCTTCAATATGTGGGTTCAATCCCTTATGATGAAAATGTTCGTAAAGCGGTGCAACGCCAAGTCGCTGTTTTAAAAGCTTTTCCAAAGAGCAAAGTATCCTTGGCATATCGTCAATTAGCGAATAAAGTAAATGGGTGGCCAGTTCAAGCTGTGCCCCGAGGTCATTTAGAGTTTTTTGTTGAGCGGCTTGTACAAGGAGCTCGCCCATCGGATTGATAAAGAGGCAGTATGTACAACCAGCTGCAATTACAATCGAGTGATGAGTTAATTCAGCAGTATGCGCCGCTAGTTAAACGTATCGCCCATCACTTACTGGCTCGATTGCCAGCCACAGTGTTGCTCGATGACTTAATTCAAGCGGGTATGATTGGCCTGCTTGAAGCGGCTAAGCGATACGATGCTGCAAAAGGTGCTAGCTTTGAAACTTATGCAGGGATCCGCATTCGTGGCTCTATTATTGATGAGGTGCGCCGAGGAGATTGGACTCCGCGGTCAGTACACCGAAATAGTCGGCGAGTGACTGAGGCAATTCAGCAGATAGAATCGCGGACAGGCCGAGATGCTAGTGATGCTTCAGTAGCAAAAGAGTTGGGGATCTCTGTGGATGAATACCACAATTTGTTAAAAGATACTCTTGATAGTCGTTTGTTTAGCTTTGAAGAGATGATTAATCCTCAGCACGAAGGGCCAGGAGAGACATTTGCTAATGATGATCCCGGGCCAAATCAGCATTTTGAGCGAGAATCGTTTTTAAAAGCACTAAGTGGCGCTATAAGTAATTTGCCGGAACGGGAAAAATTAGTATTAGCGCTCTATTATGATGAAGAGCTTAATTTAAAAGAGATTGGTCAGGTTTTAGGGGTTAGTGAATCTAGGGTAAGCCAGATTCATAGTCAGGCAGCATTAAGATTGCGATCGCGATTAAGTGAATGGCAATAATAAGTTGCTAAGGCTCAACGTAATTGCGGTAATTTAGTGTAGACTCACTGGGTTGTGCAGAGTTAATTGGAGGCTGGTCTTGAATAAAGACATGAAGATTCTTGTAGTGGATGATTTCTCCACAATGAGACGAATTATAAAAAATTTACTACGTGACTTGGGCATGACAAATGTTCTTGAAGCGGATGATGGGCAGACTGCTTTGCCAATTCTGAAACAAGGCGGTATTGATTTCTTAGTGACTGACTGGAATATGCCAGGAATGACAGGGATCGATCTCTTGAAAGAGGTTCGTTCTGATCCTAACTTGGCCGCAATGCCAGTATTAATGGTTACTGCTGAAGCTAAAAAAGAGCAAATCATTGCTGCCGCTCAGGCTGGGGTGAATGGTTATGTTGTTAAACCGTTTACTGCTGCGGTACTTAAAGCAAAGATTGATAAAATCTTTGAGCGCCTGAGTTAAATAATAAAAGGTCAGTTTTAAATGATTTCAGAAACAGGCAATGGCTTAAGTCACTTTGAAATGGAATTGCAGTTGAAGGCGCAGGAACTTGTTTCTGTTCTCAACGAAGGTAAATTACCTGATGCGATGGAGATTATTCGCGAACTTCATGAGTTTCGTCACCAAACGTTTTTTAGTGAAGTAGGGCATTTGACACGTGGACTTCATGAAGCAATTAAATCGTTTTCAAGTGAACTTGGGCGTAGCCTAGAAATTGATGGCACTGCTCAGCCTGATACTGATGCAGCTGATCACTTGAACTATGTTATCGAAGTGACTGAAAAAAATGCCCACGAGACCATGGACCGAGTTGATAAAGCGCTTGTTCTGGTTGATAAATTAGATAAGCAAAGCGAGCGGTTTAAAGACTTATTGTTATTAGTTGGGCAGTTGGAAAAAGAGCATAAATCGCTTAATGGCGTTTACGATAGAACCTGTGCAGTCAAAGAAGAATCAGAACAAACAATCAGCACATTACGTGAAGAATTAACGGATATTGTTGTCTCTCAGAGTTACCAAGATATTACTGGCCAGTTGATTAGACGTGTGATCAATCTCGTCACTAATGTTGAAAGCCATCTTGTTGCATTGATGGGAATGGCGGCACAGGTGGAAAAAATATCGGGCGTCGACATGTCCACAGAGTCTGAAAATGAACAGACTAATAATAAGAATCCTATTCAGGCTGAAGGACCACAAATCAAGAAAGATAGCGCTGATGTAGTCAGTGATCAAGATGAAGTTGATGATTTGTTATCCAGTCTGGGTTTTTAAGAGGAGCGCCATATGAGTTTGGAAGTGGATCAGGAAATTCTTGAAGATTTTCTTGTTGAGGCAGGAGAGATCCTTGAGCAATTATCCGAACAGTTAGTCGATCTGGAACAACGTCCTGACGATAGTGATCTGCTCAATGCTATTTTCCGAGGTTTTCATACAGTTAAAGGCGGTGCTGGTTTTTTGCAATTAGAGCCTATGGTTGATTGCTGCCACAATGCTGAAAATCTGTTTGATATGCTGCGTAATGGCGATATTAAAGTTACCTCGGAACTCATGGATGTAGTGCTCCAAGCTTTAGATAGTGTCAATGTTATGTTTGAAGCTGTGCGCAATGGAGAGGAGCTCGAACCAGCCAATCCACAACTGATCCAAGCGTTGGTCGCCTTTACTAAGGGTGAAGCTCCTAAACCTGCTGCCGCTAAAACTGTCCCAACTCCAGACCCTGTTCCTGCACAGACATCTAGTGCGCCTAATACACAGGATCCTACAATTGATGAATTTGATATGCTGCTGGATGATCTTGGTGACTTGCCCGAGGTCGCTGCGGAAGTTAATGAAGCGCCTGTAGATGATAGCCTTATTACCGATGATGAATTTGATGCCTTGTTGGATGAATTGCATGGTCCAGGTAAAGGACCTGATGCAGCGGTAGCTACTAAAGAGCCGCCAGCTGTTGATGATTCTGCCGATCCAGAGCTAATTACAGACGATGAATTTGAAGCTTTATTAGATGAGCTACAAGCACAAGGTAAAGGCGCTTTTGTGGAAGCGCCTATTGTTGAAACAGTACATGAACCCGTCCCTGCTCCAGCGCCAGCCGCTGTTGTAACACCCGCCCCTGTTGCTGCTGTAGCGCCTACTCCAACGCCAGTGGCTGAGAAGAAAGATAACGCCGTTTCCGCCGTTGTTAAAGCGGATCATCCACAAGCCAAGCCACAGCCAGAAAGTAATGTACGTGTAGATACGCGCTTACTTGATAAAATTATGAATATGGTGGGTGAGCTAGTACTAGTTAGGAATCGGTTGGTCCGTTTAGGTGTTACCCGCGAAGATGAAGAGATGGCAAAAGCTCTCGGCACTTTAGATATGGTAACCGCTGATCTACAAATGTCGGTGATGAAAACGCGAATGCAGCCGGTGAAAAAAGTATTTGGCCGTTTTCCGCGTTTAATTCGAGATTTATCTCGAAATTTAAAGAAAGAGATTCGCCTTGAACTACGGGGTGAAGAGACAGATTTAGATAAAAATTTGGTTGAAGCTTTGGCAGATCCGCTTATTCACTTAGTACGTAATGCGGTTGACCATGGTATCGAAACGCCTGATATTAGGGAGGCTGCGGGTAAAGAGCGTGAAGGTCATGTACTTTTGTCTGCAGAGCAGGAAGGCGATCACATTCTGCTAACAATACAGGATGATGGTGCCGGAATGGATGCAGAAAAGCTACGAGAGCTCGCTATTGAGCGCGGTATGATGGATGCTGAAGCTGCTCGCAGACTGACTGAGCAAGAATGTTTTAACTTGATTTTTGCGGCAGGCTTCTCAACTAAGAAAGAGATTTCTGATGTGTCTGGCCGTGGTGTCGGCATGGATGTAGTTAAAACTAAGATTACCCAGCTGAATGGTACATTGAGTATTGATTCAGTGATCGGTCAAGGTTCACGTATAGCGATTCAGGTTCCTTTAACATTAGCTATTATGCCAACCTTAATGGTTATTTTGGAGGAGCAAGCCTTTGCTCTGCCTCTTGTAAATGTAAATGAAATATTCAATCTAGATTTAACAAAAACAAACGTAGTTGATGGACAGCAAGTAATTATCGTGCGTGATCAAGCGTTACCGCTTTTCCATCTAAAACGTTGGTTGATCGATGGTCTGCACAGTGCAGAGCTTCCTGAGCAAGGACATGTGGTTATTGTAACTGTAGGTACGCAACGAGTGGGTTTTATTGTCGATCAGCTGGTTGGTCAAGAAGAGGTAGTGATAAAACCATTAGGTACTATTCTACATGGCACTCCTGGACTTTCTGGTGCGACAATTACTGGCGATGGGCGGATTGCACTGATTATTGATATTCCCAACTTGCTTAAACATTACGCTTCTTAATAATTTCGATAGGAGCGTGATTTATGCCAGTTAAGGTGCTGATTGTTGATGATTCGGGCTTTTTTAGACATCGTATCAGCGATCTGCTTTCTGGGGATAGCCGGATAGAGGTTGTAGGCACCGCAAAAAATGGTAAAGAGGCTATAGAGCAAGCTAAGAGCTTGCGCCCTAACCTTATTACTATGGATGTTGAAATGCCGCAAATGAATGGTATTGAAGCCGTTCGAATCATAATGCGTGAATGCCCTACAAATATATTGATGCTATCATCATTAACATCTGAGGGGGCTCGAGTAACTATACAAGCGCTTGAAGCTGGAGCACTTGATTACCTTTCTAAGGATATGCGTGCATGGATGGCGCATTCCGATTCTTTAGAAAAGCAACTACGAGACAAGGTTGTAGAGCTAGGGCGCTCTCGGCATGCAGGCTTGCGGAGCCGTTTTTCTGATCCAAGTGCTAGCTCATCTAGAGTGTTTAAGTCCGAGCCG
This sequence comes from Neptuniibacter marinus, assembly GCF_001597725.1. Taxonomy (GTDB): domain Bacteria; phylum Pseudomonadota; class Gammaproteobacteria; order Pseudomonadales; family Balneatricaceae; genus Neptuniibacter; species Neptuniibacter marinus. The sequence continues at coordinate 3,491 of NZ_LUTR01000011.1, read as the reverse complement.
CTATTAGCATCCAAGTCACCTAGATCACCAACCTCCAGTAATCGCTTTTCATCTAATAGTGCTCAATCTGGACTGACAAAAGAGCCCGCGAAGACAGCCTCTCGTCTATCTCAAAGCTCTCATGGTAAAAAGGTCGTGCCTGATTGTAGAGTCGTTGTTATAGGCTCATCTACTGGAGGACCCGCTGCGCTACAGCAAATTTTGACACAGATTCCGGCTAACTTTCCCCATCCTATTTTACTGGTTCAGCATATGCCGAAAGCGTTTACATCAGTGTTTGCTACGCGCTTAGATCAACAGTGTGCTATTGCAGTAAAAGAAGCGGAAGATGGTGATTTGCTGAAGCCGGGTAGAGCGCTGCTTGCACCAGGCGGGTGTCAAATGATTATTGATCCGCGCGGTACTGATAAAATTAAGATCATGCTTGGTGATGATAGACTGACCTATAAGCCAAGTGTGGATGTTACTTATGCGTCTGTAGCAAAGAGCTTTGGTAAAAAAGTGTTAGCAATCATATTAACAGGCATGGGGGCAGATGGTTGTGATGGCGCAAGAATGTTAAAGCAACAGGGGGCAACAATTTGGGCTCAAAACAAAGAGAGTTGCACTATCTATGGAATGCCTCAGGCGGTTGTTAATGCGGGACTGGCAGATGCTGTTCTTGATCTAACCGAACTAGTTTCTATTCTCAGTAGTAAAAGGTCTTAATCTATGGACTTAACTGCAATACTTGGTGTTTTAATCGCTCTAGCTGCGGTACTTGGGGGTAATCTTCTTGAGGGAGGGCAGTTACAGGAATTATTGAACGTGCCAGCGGCAGTGATTGTTGTCGGGGGTACGTTAGCTGCAGCCATTATCCAGTCACCTAGTCAAGATGTTGCCAGAGCATTCAGGCTTGTCGGTTGGGCGTTTGGGCGTAACAAACAAGATCTAAGTCAGAATGTTGATAAAATTGTTAACTGGTGTGTTATTGCTAGACGAAAAGGTTTGTTAGCTTTAGAGACTGAAGCCGATAAAGAAAAAGATTCTTTTATAAAAGTAGGTTTGCTTTTGCTTGCTGATGGTAAAGGCCCCGACATTCTCCGTAGTACCTTAGAGGTTGAACTTGTCACTTTAGAACAACGAGATCTTCAGGGGGTAAAAGTGATTGAAAGCATGGGCGGGTATGCACCGACATTAGGTATTATTGGCGCTGTGTTGGGGTTGATTCATGTGATGAGTAACCTCTCAGATCCAGCTGCGTTAGGCGCCGGTATAGCTACTGCGTTTGTTGCTACAATATACGGTATTGGTATTGCGAACTTATTTTTGATCCCTGTTGCCAATAAAATTAAAAGTTTGGTGTTAATGCGTTACCAGCATCAAGAGATGATTTTGGATGGGTTGATGTCTATAGCAGAAGGGCAGAACCCAAAGGCAATTCAACAGCGTTTACAAGGGTATTTAGGTTAGATGCCTCGTCGACAAAAAATAGACAGCGGCCCAAGAAATGACCGATGGGTTATTTCTTATGCGGACTTTATTACCCTGCTGTTTGCTTTTTTTGTTGTTATGTACGCTATCTCTTCAGTCAATGAAGAAAAGTATAAACACTTAACAGAAGCGCTTTCTGGTGTGTTTGTTGGTCTGAATCAGGGTGAAGAGGCCAATAAAACCACGCCCGAAGGGAGTAGTAATAGTGGATTTGGTGTTTTTACGGGTGGAAAAACAGATGTGGATGCGCCTGAGGTAACGATTTCAGTACCGGATCAAAAAGAAACGAATGCTTTAAAGGCTTTACAAGAGGAGATGGAAGTCGATTTCTCCTCATTGGTCGACGATGGACAGATTAAAATTACAGGTAATGATCTTTGGCTTTCAATTGAATTGAGGTCAAATTACTTATTTCCCTCTGGTGGCGCATTACCTAATGCTGCAGCAGATGAATTACTAGATAAGATAGCGAAAATACTAAAGGGCAGGGAAAATCCTATCCATGTGGAAGGATTTACGGATAACCAAAAAATATCTACAGACGCATTTCCGTCAAATTGGGAACTCTCTGCTGCACGTGCAGCCGCTGTCGTCCGGTTGCTTGCGTATTTTGGTGTAGAACCTGAACGTATGGCCGCTGTAGGTTATGGTGAATTTCAGCCGGCTTACAGCAACAGAACAGCGGAAGGGCAAAGATTAAATCGCCGAGTGCTGATTGTTGTATCTCGAGATGAAAAAGTGCGGAGAACAGTCTCTTCATTTGGTAGTCAGCAAGTAAGTGCTGATGCTGTATCAACTGTTTTCGCTAATCCAGATAAAAAAGAGCTCCCAGTTATCGAGCAAATTGAAACCGGTGATGGCGAGGTCTTGTTCCGACGAGCAGAGCCTGATTCTTCACAGCAGGAAGAAAGATAAATGCATGTATGGTCTGTAGCCAATCAAAAAGGTGGGGTCGGTAAAACGACGACGGTTGTGACAGTAGCTGGGCTACTGGCCGAGGTCGGTTATCGCGTTTTATTAGTTGATCTAGACCCCCATGGTTCTTTAACAAGTTATTTCGGCTATGACCCAGATGAGTTGGAGCATAGTGTTTATGATCTGTTTGCGACCAAGAATAAAATTAATCGTGAAGGGGTTAAGCGTTTATTGTTGAAAAGTAGCCATGAGCGTATTGATCTGATTCCTGCGTCCACTGCTATGGCGACTTTAGAAAGGAAAGCAATAGGCGAGCAAGGTATGGGGCTGCAGGTGGCAAAAGCGTTGGCTCAAGTTCGTGATAGTTATGATTATGTACTGATTGATAGCCCACCTGTTTTAGGTGTATTGATGGTTAATGCTTTGGCTGCCTGTCAGCATTTATTAGTTCCCGTGCAGACAGAATTTTTAGCGTTAAAAGGCTTAGAACGTATGGTGCGTACTATTAGTATGATTAATAGGGCCCGCAGTAAAAATAAGAAACTATCATTTACGATTATTCCAACTTTTTATGATCGCCGTACCCAAGCCTCTGTTAGTAGTTTGCGTGAATTACATAATAAATACCCGAATGAAATATCCAACGCAGTCATACCAGTAGATACCAAGTTCCGTAATGCCAGTATCCGAGGACTTGTTCCCTCTGTTATGGATTCAAGCAGCCGAGGGGTTCATTCATATGCACGATTATTGCGTTCGTTGCTTGAGCGTCAAAAGCAGGAGGTTCTATGAGTAAGTCCAAAAAGAACCTAGAAACGTTGGATGAAGTTCAAGGTGTTCAGAAATTAGTTTTTGATTATTTAGAATCTCTTCTGTCGGATCCCGATGCAGGTATAGATACTGAAGCAGAGATTGCGGCCATAAATAGACAGATGGCGGCCGAAGAAAAAGAAAAGAATCAAGTTTCTGAGAGTATCGAAGAAACAGATGTTGTGATCGAAATGGCAGCTAAGGACAATACTGTAGAGCCAGAGCCAGAGCCAGAGCCAGAGCCAGAGCCAGAGCCAGAGCCAGAGCCAGAGCCAGAGCCAGAGCCAGAGCCA
>NZ_LUTR01000107.1 GCF_001597725.1 Neptuniibacter marinus | reverse complement strand
CGCCAATAAGCGTGGCTGTTGGGTGGATATACGCGCTCGGGTCTACCACTGGTGTAACACCATCAATTTTGTAATACGGCATAAATGCATCCCTCTATGTATTTTGTTATTTCTATTATTTATAGCTATTTTTGTATCGTATTTCCAGAAAACAATCTTTTTTTAAGTGTTAAAGCAATGTGATTTGAGTGATTTATGAAATTTTTAAAACGACTTCAAAATTGTATTTAACATAACT
>NZ_LUTR01000106.1 GCF_001597725.1 Neptuniibacter marinus | reverse complement strand
TGGCGCCGTCGCTGATAACCCGTGCCAGCCCGACCAGTCGGTCCCCCTCCCACGCGCAGACCACGCGCGCGGAGCCGTGCAGGGCACGACCCAGCGTCTCAGGATCGCTCGTATAGGCACTCCAGCCCACGGAGTCGTACAGGGCGAGGACGCTCTCCATCGAAGGGACGTCAGTGGTGAGGGCGAAGGTCATGGGTGCCACTGTATTGGGTGACTCCCCTGCCCGCCCTTCCTGCAC
>NZ_LUTR01000105.1 GCF_001597725.1 Neptuniibacter marinus | reverse complement strand
GATTTTGTTGCACAAGCTGTTTGCACAGGCCTTATGCAAGTTCAACTGGAAACAGAAGTTCCTGTTTTGACAGCGGTCCTTACACCGCACAACTTCCATGAGCATGACGAGCACTCAAGCTACTTCAAGCGCCATTTCGTTAAGAAAGGGGAAGAACTTGCTGGTGCAGCCAACCGTGCAATGTTGTTGACTGAATTAGCTAAGTCCTAAGCTCTTACTATTTTTACAAAGGCAGCTTC
>NZ_LUTR01000104.1 GCF_001597725.1 Neptuniibacter marinus | reverse complement strand
TAGTGACGGGTCATCGAATGATGTGACTCTGCAATCGGTTTGGGCATCGATGGACCAGAGTTTAGTAAACGTTGAAACCGGTAATATAAGCGCCGGAACGGTACATGGTTTAGCTTTAGGCCAAGCGGGTGTCACGGCGAAATTTGGCGGTATGGAGCAGAGCAGCATGATCACGGTAAGTAGTGCAACGCTAACTTCGGTATCCATATCACCTGCTAATTCGACGATTCCAAAAGGAAC
>NZ_LUTR01000103.1 GCF_001597725.1 Neptuniibacter marinus | reverse complement strand
CAATCACTACGCCCATTAATCCTGAAACGAGAAAGGCGGCTGGAATCGCCACCCAAATTGAGTAGTCGATGTAATTTGGCATCAATAGCTGCACCACATACGTCGTGTACGCGCCTAGCATGATCATTTCGCCATGGGCCATATTGATGACGCCCATCACACCAAAGGTGATCACCAAACCAATCGAGGCCAGCAGCAATACCGAACCAAGGCTTAAACCAAAGAACAACAAATCCACCAG
>NZ_LUTR01000102.1 GCF_001597725.1 Neptuniibacter marinus | reverse complement strand
ATACGTCTTAGAACTGACGTGATCTTGGCGATAAGCCAAGGTATTAACTAAGCGGTAATCACTGTTCGGTGTCCAAATACTTTGCACTTCAACATCGTGCCGATTCTCATCTAAATCCGAAACCAAGTGCCCTTTGTAAATTTCATTTGCCGGCAAATCTTGGGCAAACAGCTGATTCAATACCATACCGTAGACATCAATGTCATGATCTTCAATTCGTTCAGAACGGTCATAATAATACT
>NZ_LUTR01000101.1 GCF_001597725.1 Neptuniibacter marinus | reverse complement strand
TTAATGATTCTTACTGGCAACTTTGGCACGAGTCATGATCCGGATCGATTCGTTTATCTTGAGGGGTATAAGTATCTTTGAGTGCTCCTCATCCAAATCCAGTGAGTTATCTGTATTTTTAGTGGGTGATATTTACTTTGACAGTCAAGTTATCTACCATTTGATTATATTTGATAATCAAAGTATTTATTATGACAATCCCTAATTGCACCAAAGTCGATCAATTTTCTTACTTCGACTCAG
>NZ_LUTR01000100.1 GCF_001597725.1 Neptuniibacter marinus | reverse complement strand
ATATCGTCTATTCCTTCAAAGCATTGTTTTTCGCACTAAAAATTGACTTCAGCAGATATTCTAATATGGTTCGCTTACCAGTGATAATATCCACTGAAGCAGTAATACCAGGAATAATGGGTAGCGAATTATCTTTATCTAGGCTTGTCTCTTTTGTCCGAATACGGACTAGATAGTAACTATTGCCTTCTTCATCTGTTGTTGTATCGGCACTAATGTGCTCAAGCGTACCTTCTAAACCGAC
>NZ_LUTR01000099.1 GCF_001597725.1 Neptuniibacter marinus | reverse complement strand
ATCGTTACGTTCATCGTTACTCTCGCGCTCTCGGTCACAGGTTTCTGGTTTTACCAAAGTAATACGCTGAATATGGAGTCCTTCACCGCTTGGCTTTCACCGAAAGAACCAGAGCCAGCCAAAATGCAACAGGTTGAAATTCAGCTGGAAAATGTACTGGTGCCTATTAACCTGGGCAATCGACAAAGCTTGCTTTTGCTTGATGTTTCTATGTTTACCCCACAGAAAAATGGCGCATACGTGTAT
>NZ_LUTR01000010.1 GCF_001597725.1 Neptuniibacter marinus | reverse complement strand
AGAATTTAGCCCAGATCTAAACTGACAGACACCAGATAAAAAACGGGTAACTGTCAGATCAAGTCTGAGCTACTACAGCTAAGGTGTAGCCTTACATTCTGAATCTAAAAAGCCCCAAGTGTTTGCTCTTGGGGCTTTTTTATTGGTTGCGAGCTTTGATCACACTTAGAGTGTTTCTGCTATGGGATCTTCGCCTATATATCGTTTTCGTTTCTTTGCCTTCACGAACTCAATATCGACTAACACAAGCCCATCAATACAGTAGTTAAAGTCGGCATCAACACCAAAATCAAGGAAACGCACGCCTCCCTCTTCACAGAGTTCACTATATTGTTTGTAGAGCGTTGGTACACTAACGCCTAAAAATTCCAGTTGTTCCTTTAGGACTCTAAAGTCAGCTTTGTAATTGTCACCACTAAACATTCGATCCATATTATTTAGAGCTTCTTGATCTAAAACATAAGGGGAGAATGAATGGCCAAGGTCTTCGTTATCATTAAAATAGTGGCTATAAAACCATACAAGCATGTCTTTAGCTACTCTTGGGTAGCTGTTGCTCAAGCTTACAGGACCGAACATATAGCGTACTTCAGGGTGTTTACGTAGATAGGCACCAATTCCGTACCAGAGGTAATCTAAACTACGTTTTCCCCAGTACTTGGGTTGAATAAAGCTTCGGCCTAACTCTATTCCTTGCTCGAAATAGGGCTTCATCTGTTCTCCATATTTGAACAGGGTTGCACTGTATAGGCCGGTATCGGTTGCCGTTGGATCCATTTTTCCCGCTTCAGCAAGGCGGTAGGCCCCTGCAATCTCTAGCTCCTCTTCATCCCATAAAATAAGGTGACGATAGTATTGGTCATACAGGTCTAAATCTTTTTTATCTCCAGTTCCTTCGCCGACACAGCGGAAAGCGATCTCCCGCAGACGCCCTATCTCCTGAATAACTGCTGACTCTGCTTTGTAATCAAAGAGATAGATCTTTTTTCCATCAATGGTTTCACCTAAGAGTTCGGACTCTCTTAGTTCCTGTTTTAGGTTCTGGCGATTTTGAGGGTGGGCGATCGTTTTTTCCGTTAGAAAAAGGGGCTTTTTATTTTTTGCTATACGATAAAGGTGTTTTTTCAGCAGTTTAGTTTTTTCAGCTGTGGATACAGGTACCGCATCTATTTGACTGAATGGAATGGGCTCACCTACACGCATTGGGATAGTGACCGAGCGCTTATTAAACATCTCTCTAGCTAGCATTAATGTTGAGAGGGTTTTGTTAATGTAAGAAACGCTATAAAACAAGGATGAGTTTTTTCCACCGATAAAAATAGGAAGTACAGGTGCGTTAGCTTTGCGGGCAAAACGAATAAATCCGCTGTTCCACTTATCATCTTTAACGCCTGTTATGCCTGCTCTTGATACTTCGCCAGCCGGAAAGACGATAATTGCTTGTTCTTGATGAAGGGCCTCAACAATACGTTCTATATCTCTTTTACGCGTGCTTTTGCCTAAGTTGTCTACAGGGAGAAACAAGTTTTTTATAGGGTCGAAGTTCATAAGAACATCATTAGCTACGATCCTTACATCGCGTCTAACTTCGCCGACCATTTTAAGTAAAGCGAGCCCATCTAAGGCCCCCAATGGGTGGTTAGCAATAATCACCACTCGGCCGGAGGATGGAATGTTGGCTCTATCATGGTTGCTGATACTGTAACCAAAATTGAAATATTCCAGAACCCGTTCAATAAATTCAAACCCTGTTGCATCTTTATTAATGTCGAGAAAACTATTTATCTCATTTTCATGAACCAGTTTTTTCAACATAAATAGAGCAGAGCGTTTAAACGGCGCCGGCTTATCAATAAAAGCAGGGTATTTGCTTACAAGAGCTTTCTCTACGTTAATAGTTGGCTCTTTAATGATGAGGGTATTTTCAGGTGTATTCATAAGGTGACAAATATAGGTGAGTTAGGTGACTAACTCTTTACAGAAACGTGACGGTTTTGTGACGACTGAAAATAGATTTTCAGCTTAGGCTATTTTTATTACAATGCTGTATATATAAACAGTATCTTGGTGGTATTTATGCAACGTAAGATCATTCACTGCGATTGTGATTGTTTCTTTGCGGCAGTTGAGATGAGAGATAACCCAGAATTAAGATCCATTCCCATGGCAATTGGTGGTAGTGCTGATCGACGAGGGGTGATTGCTACCTGTAACTATATTGCTAGGGAGTTTGGAGTTCGATCAGCGATGTCTACCGCTCAGGCATTAAAGTTGTGTCCAGCTTTACGGGTCGTCCCAGGTGATATGACTAAATATCGTCAAGTTTCCCAGCAGGTGATGAGCATCTTTCTTGAATATAGCGATATTATTGAGCCGCTCTCACTAGATGAAGCATTTATTGATGTTACAGGATTAAATCATTGCCAAGGTAGCGCAACGTTAATCGCGGATCAGATAAGAAACCGAGTAAGAGATGAGGTAGGGATTACTATTTCAGCCGGGGTTGCGCCTAATAAATTTTTAGCCAAAGTGGCGAGTGATTGGAATAAACCTGATGGTATTTATGTTGTTCACCCTCGTAAAGTAGATGAATTCGTATTGAATCTACCGGTTAAAAAAATATCCGGAGTTGGTATGAAAACCGCCGAGAAGCTCAAAAAAATGGATATAGAAACTTGTCGAGATCTACGTGCGAAATCCTTGGTTGAATTAGTTGATAGGTTTGGAAAGTTCGGCCAACGTTTATTTGACCTATCTCGTGGTATCGATGAGCGTCCAGTTAAATTCAGTCGAATAAGAAAGTCGATTAGCGTGGAGCATACTTATTCTCAGGATCTTTTAGATCTTGATAGCTGTATAGCTCAATTGCCTATGTTAATAGAAAAGCTAGTTTTACGTTATAAGCGCTTACAGGAGACTCGGTCGATTGCTGGGATTGTGGTGAAAGTTAAGTTTTGTGATTTTGTCCAAACGACAGCAGAACATCAGGTCGCTTGTCCGAACATTTCCCATTTTCGCCAGCTATTAATGGATGCTTTCAATCGAGGTCAACGCCCGGTCAGGCTGATAGGGGTAGGATATAGATTAACGGAAAGCACCAAAGAACAACCTTTGCAGCTAAGCTTACTAGATAAGTCTTAATTTTTAAGTGAAAGCTTTATAAGGTGGTGGCGCGATGAGCACTGACAACAATAATATCGAGAGTTTGAAAATTCGCTTAGCTACTTATGCGCCTGAATACCGATTAGGGGAACATAAATGGGCGTTTCGTTGTTGTGAATTAGCGCTGGAAGCTTTGGAAGAGGGAAACTATGGCGTTGGTGCTGTTTTGGTCGATCGGGATAATAATCTTTTAGCTGAGGCTGCTAATCAGGTGTTTAGTGAAGGGTTTAATTCATCCGCGCATGCGGAGATGAGAGTTCTTGATCAGTTTGAAAATATGTTTCCTGATTATAAGGATCGAGAAGGCTTGCAGCTGATCTCTTCGTTAGAACCTTGCCCTATGTGCTGCGGTCGGATTTTAGCCTCAGGGATAGGTCAGATTATTTATTTAGCTGAAGATAAAGCGGGTGGAATGATGTCGCATTGCAATAAGTTGCCAGCTGCGTGGGATAATCTTGCTCAACTAATTGTTATTAAATGCTTTAATAAAGAGAAGGAACTTTCTATCTTAGCCTCAGATATTGCATCTGCACAGATGCAAGGTCTGCGGCAGAAACTTATGTTAACTATTCGTTCTTGATACCTGAAATTAGCCCGTAGATTTGTTATACTCGCGCGCTTTTCAAGTCTGGTTAAAAAAAGAACCAGTATATGGCTGAGGTGGTAAATGATTCAATTGCTTGTGTCGCGGACACAATCACTTAAAAGCGATGTTTTATCTGGATTAACCGTTGCATTGGCGCTTGTGCCTGAAGCTGTTGCGTTTGCTTTTGTAGCCGGTGTCGATCCTTTAGTAGGCCTTTATGCCGCTTTTATGGTTGGACTTATTACCGCTGCTATTGGTGGTCGTCCAGGAATGATTTCGGGTGCGACGGGTGCTCTTGCTGTAGTGATGGTGAGCTTAGTCGCTGATCATGGTGTGGAATATCTCTTTGCAACTGTTGTATTAATGGGGATATTTCAAGTACTGGCGGGTGTTTTTCGATTAGGTAAGTTTATCCGTTTAGTACCACATCCGGTTATGTTGGGGTTTGTAAACGGACTGGCTATTGTTATCTTTCTTGCGCAAATGAAGCAGTTTCAGTTTATGGATGATGATGGCGCTATTAAGTGGCTGCAGGGTGAGCAGATGTTTGTGATGCTTGGCTTAATTGCCTTAACGATGGCGATCATTCACTTCTTACCTAAGTTTACGCGTGTTATTCCATCTACACTTGCCGCTATTCTTGCGGTGACTTTGCTTGTTATCGGCTTAGATCTTGATACGCGCACAGTGCAAGATGTTCTAGCTGATATGACAGGTAACGCTGACGCCACTATTGCCGGCGGTCTGCCCCAGTTCCATATTCCGATGGTGCCGTTAACCTTGGAAACATTTCAGATCATTGTGCCTTATGCTTTGATCTTAGCTGCTGTTGGTTTGATAGAGTCATTGTTAACATTGACCTTGATTGATGAGATCACAGAGACGCGTGGTCGTGGTAATAAAGAGTGTATAGGCCAAGGTGTGGCGAATGTCACAACCGGATTTTTTGGTGGCATGGGTGGCTGCGCAATGATTGGTCAAAGTATGATCAATATTAATTCGGGCGGTTTTGGCCGTGCATCAGGTATATCTGCTGCTCTTTTCTTACTTGCTTTTATTCTGGTAGGTTCGGGCCTTATCGAAGTTATTCCTGTTGCAGCGCTGGTCGGTGTAATGTTTATTGTTGTTATTGGTACATTTGAGTGGGCTAGTTTACGCCTGTGGGGAAAAATTCCGCGTTCTGATTTAATTGTCGTTATTGCTGTGACTGGGGTTACGGTTTGGCAGGATTTAGCGATTGCCGTTATTGTTGGCGTAATTATCTCTGCGTTGGTTTTTGCTTGGAAACATGCAAGCCATATGTCTTTTGAAGTACGTGACGAATACGATACTAAAGTTTATTTTCCAAACGGTCCGCTTTTCTTTGCTTCTATTCAAACTTTTCGCGATCAATTTAATCCGAAGTTTGATCCCCCGGAAGTGATTGTAGATTTTGCAAACTGTCGGGTCATGGATCACTCAGGTATTGAGGCAATAGAGTCTTTAGCGGAACGTTATGATAAAGCAGGTAAAGAGCTCAGTCTGCGTCATTTAAGCCCTGAATGTTGTAAGCTTCTGAATAAGGCTGGAAGCCTTGTGGAAGTGAATATGATTGAAGACCCAAGCTATAAAGTGGCGGATGATCGTTTAGCCTAAACGCCTTTGGCTATAAAACGCTTGCTGGTCTAAGTTGTAAAAAGACCCTCATCGTTGGATCACCAATGATGAGGGTCTTTTTATATGGATGGTCAGCTATTGAGAGCAGCTAAGATTTTTATATTAGCTAAGTTTTTATATTAGCTAAGGGCTTCGCCTGAGAAGTGAATACCTGCCCAGCCGGTCTGCATAAAGTTGCGAATATTTCCATGATCATCACCATCAGGTGTATTTAATACATCTTGGTAAAAGCGGCCAAAGCATTTTAGAGTGCTTGTTTCATCTAGGTTATTTAGCTTAGCAAAAGCAAAGATTTTGCAGCTCCCCTCATTTTGCCCAGCATCATTACTGATCGAGCCGTTGTCAAATGCGGTAGGTGTATAGCTATAGTTACTTTCGATCACTAGCATAGTATCTTCAAAATCCAGCTCTGAGCTGGTTGCAAGCTTGCTTATAAAGTCATTCAGCGTCATTAGGGTGTAATCCTCTGTCTTAATCTTCTGGCGGCAAATGATCTTAGTGATATTGGTCAAATATGCAATAGATTGATAGAGGTCAGTTATGACAGGGTTATTACTCGTGTTTAGTCGCTATTCACTTCGAATCTATAGTTTTCAACTAGACTGAGTATGAGGGAGGGAGTTAAGCAGTCTGCTTTCCGGTTTGAAGGATTGATTACTTTTAAGCGAGGGTAGTGTCATGTTAACTTACAACGAATGTGTTGAAATGAGTGGACTCTCTGTTGGTGAAGTTAATGCCATCGCTGAGCATGAACATGTTGATCCCATGATTGCTATGGCTCTAGGTAATTACTTAGTCGAGCATGACGGTGAGGACAAGATCAAAAAGATTATTCTTGATGATATTGCTCATGCAGAGCGCAGTGGAGATTATGCTCATGCAAGCTTGCTCCGACGTGTAATGGAGCATTTCTTGGCGATACACTCGCCAGCATAATATTGATTAACAGAGGGCCTAATAAGGCCCTTTGTTTTGTCTATTAGAGTCTGCTTTCTGTTATTAGAATGGTAAGTAAGGTTTGCGTGCTTTCTGCTGCATCGTGGCCTAGTGGCGTAAGGTAGCCACCGTCGTGTTGAGTAATCAATCCTTTGTCAAAGAGTCTTTGTGTAGCGGCAATAACCTCTGATTGAGCAGAGGAGTGGACTTTGATTCCTTCTTGAGTGGTGTTGAGGTTGAAAAGGTTTAACACATTCAATTCCTGCATGATTTCTTCGTTGTATGGCATATGCGCTCCTGAGTTATTCACGGCAAGATATTTGTGGCTGCAACTATATAAAGTTGCTTACAACGACGTACTTGTGAACAGCATAGACTTAATTTTATCTAAATATAAGCCTTCAATAATCAAGAGTTATATTTATCTATCTCTTAATAGGATGCTTAAGTCGTATTGCATTTGAGAGTGACGCTGAACAGTAAGGGGTAAGCAGAAGTAGGCTGGTTTGCTCTGTAGAAATAAAAAAGCCTACAAATCACAAAGGTGGATTTATAGGCTTTTTAAGTGGAAGATCTAAGCTTGGATTATTTGATGCGCATACCTGGTTGTGCACCGTCATCTGGGCTTAGTATCCAAATATCTTCGCCGCCAGGCCCTGCCGCTAATACCATTCCTTCAGATACGCCAAACTTCATCTTACGTGGAGCTAAGTTAGCAACCATAACGGTTAGTTTTCCTTCAAGATCTTCTGGTTCGTAAGCTGACTTTATACCGGCAAAGACATTACGGGTCTCTCCGCCTAAATCTAGGGTGAGTTGCAGAAGTTTATTAGCCCCTTTAACATGCTCAGCTTTAGCTATACGCACGACCCGTAAGTCAACCTTGGCAAAATCTGGGAATTCGATTGTCTCTTCGATGGGTTCATCGGTTAAAGGTGTTGAAACCGCTGGTGGTAAAGCCTGAGCGGCGGCTTCAATGGCCGCTTTTGTGTCATCAATTATTGCCGTAATTTTATCTTCATCAACGCGCTGCATTAGCGGTTTAAATTTATTAATTTTATGACTTAGCAGTGGCTCTTTAATACTATCCCAAGTGATACGGTCAATATTCAAGAACGCTTCTGCATCTTTAGCCACTTGAGGTAATACAGGCGCCAAATAAGAAACAATAACGCGGAATAGGTTGATGCCCATGGAGCAGCAATCTTGTACTTCCTGTTCTTTGCCTTCTTGTTTTGCTAAAACCCAAGGTTCAGCGGTATCAATATATTGGTTTGCTTTGTCTGCAATGGCCATGATTTCACGCATAGCCTTGCCAAACTCGCGTTTTTCGTAGGCATCTGCAATTAGATCGCCAGCGGCAATTGCTTCGTTATAAAGCTGAGGCTCGGTTAATTGTGCAGACATTTCACCGTCAAATTTCTTTTTGATAAAGCCTGCACAGCGAGAGGCGATATTGACGACTTTGTTGACCAGATCCGCATTGACGCGCATACGAAAATCTTCAAGGTTTAAATCGATATCATCTATACCAGAGCTTAACTTAGCTGCAAAGTAATAGCGCAGGTACTCTGGACGAAGGTGATTCAGGTAGGTCTCAGCCATAATGAAGGTGCCGCGCGACTTAGACATTTTTTGTCCATCTACGGTTAAGAAACCGTGACAAAAAACACCATTAGGCTTACGGAAGCCAGCGCCTTCAAGCATAGCGGGCCAGAAAAGAGTGTGAAAATAGGCTATATCTTTGCCGATAAAGTGATAAAGCTCTGTTTCTGAGGCTTCTGACCAGTACTCATCAAAATCTACGTTGTTTTTATCACACCAATTTTTAAAGCTCGCCATGTAACCGATTGGGGCGTCTAGCCATACATAGAAGTATTTGCCTGGGGCATCTGGTATTTCAAAACCCCAATAAGGTGCATCGCGAGAGATATCCCAATTCTGTAGGCCTGATTCAAACCATTCATTTAGTTTATGAATCATCTGCTCTTGAACGTGGTTATCTACCCATGAACGAAGGAAAGTTTCGAAATTACCTAGCTTAAAGAAATAGTGTTCAGATTCTTTTTCAATGGGTTTTGCACCAGACACTGCAGAATAAGCATTTTTAAGATCAACAGGGCTGTAGGTTGCGCCACATTTCTCACAAGAATCGCCGTACTGGTCTTTCTCGCCACATTTTGGGCAGTCGCCTTTAACAAAGCGATCAGGCAGAAACATCTCTTTTTCAGGGTCATAGGCTTGAGTGATCGTTTTTTTATCAATATGCCCACCGTCACGTAATGCGGTATATATATGAGATGCGAAGTATTTGTTTTCTTCTGAGTGGGTAGAGTAGTAGTTATCAAACCCAACCATAAAACCGGAAAAATCCCGTTGGTGTTCAGCACTAACTTTGTCAATCAGCTCTTGCGGTGAAATACCCATTTGACCGGCTTTCAGCATGATAGGTGTGCCGTGAGCATCATCCGCACAGACGTAAGTACATTGATTGCCCCGGAGTTTTTGGAAGCGAACCCAAATGTCAGTTTGTATATATTCAACTAAATGGCCTAAATGAATGGGACCATTAGCGTATGGAAGGGCACTAGTAACAAGAATCTTACGTTTGCTGTCAGTCATGGGCTGCCTGAAAACCTGAAATCATTGAAATAAGGAGGCCAGATTCTACGCTTTTTAGTTGATTATATGAACCATTATGAATGCAGATTGTATAGAGAGTTGGAGAATAAATACTTGATAAGGGAAGTGTGTAAGTTATTCATGATATCGCGCTTAATCATTTTAGTGTGCTGGTAGGGTGATAGCTTATGTTTGACGTTTTTTAATAAATACCGATTGTGCTAAACTGGAGGCTGTTTATTGTACAATTTTAGTGTGGTTTTATTTTGAATAGTTTTCATGTAGCTGTTTATTTTCTGGACACTCAGCTAATACCCAGCTAAACCTATATTGAGAGAGTAAAGGTATTATCTAAGGATGGGTTAATTGGATGGTTTTTTTATGGACGCGCAGATGACATCCCAAATATTGAAACATTCAGCTGTTTTTTGTCAGGTATGCCCTCAAAGTGTACGTTTAGGTAAGGCTATATCTGATACCACCGATTGGAATACTGTTTCAGTCAAACGCTTAGATGAGTTATTGGCGGTTCTTGATAGTAATCCTGCCGATGTGCTGGTATTACCTTTAGGTGATAATCCGACACAAGTACTTGAATTACTTGCCAAAGTGGTTGAAAAACATCCTAATGTTATTCGAGTAGTTTTATCTGGTTATTTAACCCCGTTGCAAACCGCAAGAGCATCTGAGTTGGCGCATCACTCGTTATCTTTAGACTGTAGTCCTGATGAGCTGATCGAGGATATATCCAACAGTATTCATGTCGCAGGATTGATTAATAAACCTGCAGTGAAGAATTACATTACCTCGTTACAAACTCTGCCAGTCTTGCCGGATGTATACGATAAGTTAAATAAAGCGTTAAGTTCTGAGCGCTCAAATGCTCGGCAAATTGCGCAGATACTCGAGCAAGACCCAGTGATGACTGCTAAAGTCATGCAGTGGGTTAATTCAGCCTTTTTTGGTTTAAGTCGTGATATTAATAGAATGCAGGAAGCGGTAGCTATTCTTGGTATCAGAATGATTCGTGATTTAGTACTAACATCCCATCTATTTGATGCTTATCCGCAAACCGATGTTTGGAAAAGTTTTTCGTTTAAACAAATTCACCAGCGTTCAATGGCCGTCGCTCGCGCTGCTCAACATATAGCGCGTTCAGTGAAAGCTGACCGTCATGTGCAAGCCCAAGCGTTTTTAGCAGGTTTGCTACATGATTTTGGTATTTTAGTTCTCGCCAGTCAGAACCCTGCTGAATATCATCGAATCATTAGTAAAGCGAGTTTAATGGACCAACCGGTTTATGCAATTGAAAAGCTTGAGTTAGGTGTTACTCATGCTGAAGCGGGCGCGTATATGCTGGCTTTATGGAACTTACCTCCTAGAGTTATTGAGGCTGTATTATTTCACCATTTCCCCAAGGCTAACCCTGAAAATGTTTTTACACCCTTAACGGCTGTCCATGTGGCGGATGCGTTATTACCACCTGCTACAAGCGTTGTTGGGTGTGATATGTCCAGTCGTTTGAGTATGGATTACATCAAGCGAATTGGGATGGAGACGGAACTGGATCATTGGCAGCTAATTACAGCAGATTATCAAACACAAGTTGGATTTGTTTAATCCTGCCGCTTCCTGTTTTTAATGTTTTGCCTGAGACTTGCATACTGTTAAAATGCGCCCAATTTTTTGTGGGCGCATTTTTTGTGCCTATAGCACTTATTTTAGAGGCGTAAATGTCAATCTCAGTTGTCGAACCTGAACAGTATGAAGCTCAACTTGCGGTTAAAAAATCCGGTGTTGAATCGCTTTTTTCTTGTTTTGATCTACCCGAACTCGAAGTCTATGAATCTCCACGTAGTCATTATCGTATGCGCTGCGAGTTTCGTGTTTGGCATGAGGGTGATGACCTTTTCTATGTGATGTTTGAAAAGGGTAACAAAAACGTCCGTATACGTATTGATCACTGCCCAATGGTGGCTGAACGTATTCACGATATGATGTTCAAACTGCTTGAAGAGATACGCCCGAGTGAAGTGCTGCGACGTAAGCTATTCCAAATCGATTTTTTAAGCACTTTAAGTGGCGAGCTATTGGTCACACTACTCTATCACCGTCCTTTAGCAGAAGACTGGATTGAAGAAGCTAAAAAGCTTAAAGAGAAATTTAATATTCAGTTGGTAGGACGCTCTCGAAAAGCAAAAATATTGCTGGATCAGGATTTTGTCATAGAAACGTTGGATATTAATGGTCGGGATTATATCTATAAACAGGTAGAAAACAGTTTTAGCCAGCCGAACGGCGAAGTTTGTCGTCATATGATCAAATGGGCCCTTGATGCGAGCCAAGGGGCTGGAGGTGATATGGTCGAGTTATATTGCGGTAATGGTAATTTTACTTTGCCGATGGCTCAAAACTTTCGCCGTGTCGTAGCGACTGAAATTTCAAAAACCTCTGTTCGTGCTGCTCAATATAATATTGAGGCTAATGGTATTGAAAATGTAGATGTTGTTCGTATTAGTTCGGAGGAATTTTCCCAAGTTCTAAGTGGTGCGGTGGAAAAGCGTCGAACTAAAGATCTTGGCTTGGATAGCTGTGATTTTACAACGGTATTGGTTGATCCGCCTCGCTCAGGTTTGGATGATGAAACGGTTAAGCAAGTACAGTCCTATGAAAATATTCTCTATATATCCTGCAACCCTGAAACATTGAAGTTAAATCTGGAAACCTTGACTCAGACCCATGAGTTAAAGCGTTTTGCTATTTTCGATCAATTTCCCTATACCGAGCATTTAGAGTGTGGTGTCTATCTTACACGCAAATAGTAGGCAGGCTTAGAGCACAACCCATTAGGTTGCAATATACGATACTTTTCCAATTAAAAGCCGGTTTTTAGCCGGCTTTTTATATAGTTCTCTACAGCGGGAGCCGTTCATATGATTCTCAAGTCATAAGTGGTTCTTTATTCCCATAAAACTGTCGTAATTCCTTGATCTAAGTATGGTAAGCACCGTAGCATGAGTTTGGAATAGGCTGGAGCACCCCATGAAAGAGCTATTAAAGTTAAACGGATTTTTTGCATTTATATGCGTCGCATTTATTAATGCCTTTGTCGACCTTGGTCATAAAATAATTATTCAAAATACGCTCTTTAAGGCCTATGACGGTGATTTACAGATACTGTTGACCGCCGTGGTTAATGGTTTGATCTTACTTCCCTTTATTTTGCTTTTTACCCCGTCGGGATTCTTAGCTGATAAGTACCCTAAAAATAAGGTGATGCAGCTATCTGCGTGGGGCGGCGTTGTTATTACTTTGTTAATCACAACCTGTTACTACTTAGGGCTTTTTATCCCTGCTTTTGGACTGACTTTTGTACTTGCGCTGCAAAGTGCTTTTTACTCGCCCGCTAAATACGGATATATAAAAGAATTAGTCGGCGCGAATAACCTGAGCGAAGGTAATAGCTGGGTTCAGGCGGTGACTATGGTCGCCATTTTAAGTGGCATTGTTGTTTTCTCACTACTATTTGAATTGAGTTTGGATGGCGCGGTACAGCTTTCACCGGAAGAGAGTTTAATGTCATGCGCACCCCTAGGTTGGCTTTTAGTTGCTGGTGCGGTTGTTGAACTCTATTTAGCGTACCAGCTGCCTGAACTACAGGAAACCGATAAGAAAGCGGTTTTTGATACTAAGGCCTATCTAACGGGTCGAGCTTTAAAACGCAACCTTGGCTTACTTAAAAGCAAACGTCCTATCTGGTTGTCGATTATTGGACTATCTATTTTTTGGTCAATTAGTCAGGTGATGCTGGCCGTCTTTCCTGCGTTTGCCGAAGAACATATGGATCAACATAATACCTTCGTAATTCAAGGCATCATGGCGTTTGCAGGTATAGGGATAATGCTGGGCTCTATCTTGGCTGGACGGTTTTCTAAGCACTATATCAATGTCGGTTTGATTCCTGTTGGGGCTGTGGGTGTTGCGGGCGGGCTTGTTCTTTTACCTCAGCTTGATTCTATGCTTATGCAGGCGGTTGTCTTCTTTTCGATTGGTCTTTTTGGTGCCTTAATGTGTGTGCCATTAAATGCATTGGTACAGTTTCATGCAGGTGAAGCTGAAAACGGACGGGTATTGGCGGGTAGTAATTTTATTCAGAACCTTATGATGCTGAGTTTCTTGTCTTTAACTGTGCTATTTGCGTGGAACAGTATTGATGGACTTTGGTTGCTTTGGTTGCTGGCCGCGCTGGGGGTTGGGGGCGCTATCTATGCGATTATTACCTTGCCACAGGCATTTATCAAAGTCTTGGTGATGCTCCTGTTTCGCCGGAAATATAATCTTCAGGTACTTGGTTTTGAAAACTTACCTGAAGCGGGTAAAGGGACGTTGCTATTAGGTAACCATATAAGCTGGTTAGATTGGGCAATGATTCAGATGGCCTGTCCTCGCCATATTCACTTTGTCATGGAGCGAAGTATATATGAGCGCTGGTATCTTCGCTGGTTCTTAGATCTATTTAAAGTTATTCCTATCTCTCAAGGTAAGAGTCGCCAAGCGCTTGAACAGGTACGTGAATTGATTAATATCGGCGAAGTAGTGTGCTTGTTTCCTGAAGGCGCAATCAGCCATATAGGACAGTTAGGAGAGTTTAGGCGCGGTTTTGAAAAAGCCTGTGAAGGGGCGGACGGTGTCATCGTACCTTTCTATATGCGTGGGTTGTGGGGAAGTCGTTTCTCCCGTTCGACCGATAAAATGAAAACCATTCGTCGTAACGGTTCTAAACGAGATGTCATCGTCGCTTATGGTCAGCCAATGTCGATTGATAGTTGTGCTGCTGAAGTTAAGCAGAAGGTGTTTGAGTTATCGATTCGAACTTGGGAACAATATACAGAAACTCTTGAAACACTCCCAAGCGCCTTTGTGCGTAGTATGAAAAGTGCCGATGGTGGATATGCTATAGCGGATGTGGATGGAGGGCCGTTAAGCCATAGAAAGTTGTTAACTGCTACGGCTTTATTTAGAAAAAGAATGGTACGAACAGAAGGGAATAATATTGGTTTGCTTGTGCCAACGTCGAGTGCTGGTGCTATTGCTAATATGGCAGCATTAATGGCGGGAAAAACTGTAGTTAATATCAACTTTACTGCACCTGTAGGCTCTCTGAAATCTGCGCTAGAGCAAGCGGATGTGAAGACTATTGTTACCTCGCGTCGTTTTGTGATTAAGCTGAAAGCACGTGGCGCAGATCTTTCGGAGTTATTTGAGGGACGAGAACTGCTGTATATGGAAGATATTAAAGAACAGATCAGTAAAGCTGAAGGGCTATTAACTTTAGGGTTAGTATCGCTGATGCCGACTTCATGGTTACAATTTTGGTTGTGTCATAAAGCACATGTTGATCAAACCGCAGCTATATTATTCTCTTCCGGTAGCGAGGGAGCTCCAAAAGGAGTGATGTTAAGTCACAGGAATATTATGGGGAACCTTCGCCAAACAGCAGATGTGCTCAATGTACGTGAAGATGATTGTATTATGGCTACCTTGCCCCTATTTCATGCGTTTGGCCTAACGGTAACTTGTTTTATGCCGTTGATTGAGGGAATGCCGGTTGTTTGCCATCCTGATCCAACTGATGCGCCTAAAATAGGTAAAGGTGTAGCACGTTATAAAGCAACATTGATGTGTGCCACCTCCACCTTTTTGCGTTTATATACACGGAATAAGCGGGTTCACCCACTTATGTTCCAGTCGCTTCGAGCTGTAGTGGCCGGTGCAGAGAAACTTGATTCTGCTGTACGAGAGGGATTCGAGAAAAAATACCATGTACCTGTTGTCGAAGGTTATGGCTCTACAGAAACCACTCCTGTCGCAAGTACTAATTTACCTGATGCTTTAGATACAGACTGGTGGACAGTACAGGTGGGAAACAAACCCGGTACGGTTGGTATGGCCTTACCCGGCTCGACTTTCCGCATAGTGGACCCAGAAACCTTAGATGAACTCCCTATAGGTGAAGATGGGTTGATTTTGATTGGGGGTACTCAAATCATGCAGGGTTATTTAAATAATCCAGAAAAAACAGCCGAAGTGGTTGTCGAGATGGATGGTATTCGTTGGTATAAAAGTGGCGATAAAGGCCATTTAGATGAAGATGGGTTTTTAACGATTGTCGATCGCTATAGTCGTTTCGCTAAGCTGGGTGGGGAGATGGTGAGTCTTACTGCGATAGAGGGTGAGGTGCGTCGTATATTAGAGCTGACAGAGCAGCCTTTGGTCGCGGTGAATCTGCCTGACTTGAAAAAGGGTGAAAAGGTGATTCTTCTCATCGAAGGGATCGATGTTGAAAATGTGCGGGATCGTTTGGTCAAAGGTGGAATGGCGCCGATGATGGTACCGGCGGATATCTATAGCGTTGAGGCCGTCCCTGTTTTAGGCAGTGGTAAAACGAACTTTAGTGCGGCCCGAGAGATGGCGGAGGCTATGGCTCGCCCCGCATAAACAAAGCGGCGAACATACTTTGTTTTAGTAGGTATTGCATAGTTTTATGTAATTCCTACTAATCTGCTTGGTTATTATGGGTTATACTGTGAGTCTATAAAATTAGAAGGTCATAATGAGTTTTTTTAAACAGTTTTTTAACCGACATTCTAAAGCTCAGAAAGCGGAGAGAACCGTGTCAAATATTGAATCTAAAGTCACTGACTTGTTAGCGGAAATTGATGATCCGTTGATGGGGACTGATCTTATTACTGCGCACCATGTTAAAGAAGTGTCTCTAACCTCTGGTAAATTAGTTATTGCCATTGAGTTTGTTTATCCAAGTGAAGGTGTTGCAGCAACTTTTAAACAACGCATCAGTGAAAAAATGTTGGCCTTGGATGAGGTGTCTGAATGTGAGGTGATCTTGAGTCATCAGATTGCCTCCAATCAAGGGCAAAACCAGCTTCCTTCGATGTCAGGTGTTAAGAATGTTATTGCCATCGCTTCAGGTAAAGGGGGTGTTGGTAAATCGACCACGGCGGTTAACTTAGCGCTGGCGATGGCTGCTGAGGGTGCAAAAGTAGGTATTCTTGATGCTGATATTTATGGCCCAAGCCAAGGCATGATGCTCGGTGTAGACGAGGGAGTTCGCCCTTCTCAACATGATGAGAAGCATTTTAACCCTATTGAAGCGCATGGCTTACAGTCGATGTCGATGAGTTATCTAATCGAAGATAATACGGCGATGGTATGGCGAGGCCCAATGGCGGCAGGTGCGTTACAGCAGTTGTTAACGCAAACACGCTGGCATGATCTTGATTACCTGTTTATTGATATGCCACCTGGCACCGGTGATATTCAGTTGACGTTATCGCAAAAGGTACCGGTTGCGGGGGCGGTTATCGTAACAACGCCGCAGGATATTGCTTTGCTGGATGCGAAAAAAGGGATAGAGATGTTCCGTAAAGTCGATATTGATGTACTCGGGGTCATTGAAAATATGAGTACTCATATATGCAGCAACTGTGGCCATACTGAAGCGATCTTTGGCGATGGGGGGGGGAAAGAGATTGCAGAGCTCTACGATACGGAACTCTTAGGTCAATTACCATTAGCCTTATCTATTCGTCAGCAAGTTGATTCAGGGACACCTACCGTAGCTGCTGATTCTGAGTGCGACTATGCGTTAATATATCGGGAGGTCGCACGTAAGTTAGCAGTTAGGTTAGCTACAAAAAATGCTAACTATGTTGCCGTGCCTACCATTGTTGTTTCTGACGATTAATATTTTACGTACAGGCTAAGGTTGGTGCTTTTTGCGAATGTTTATAGTTTGATTGAGATCAAAAATTAACCAGGTTATCTGGTTGGTCTCTAAAATATTGTCTACACTGATAGTTCGACGATTAGACGGATCATATAAAAATAAATGAGGGATGTTGTTATGGATTATAGAGAGACAGCAGATATTAGAGAGATACAGGTAAAGCCTTCAGCACCTTCCCGTAGTGATATGGCAAGGGAACTTCGGAAACAAGCTGATAGCTTGAGAGATGAAGGCAATACTGCGGCAGAGTTCTGGCTTGCTGATCAATATGAAAAGACGGCTAACCTGCTAAATTAATTTCATTTAATTAGATATTGTTAATCAATAAAATAAACGACCCTTAAAGGGTCGTTTTTTATATGTGGCTAGTGTGATTGAACTTTGTTCATCTCTATTAAAAAAGGTACAATGCGCGGCTAGAAAATTATTAACTACTGGATAGGCCAATATGGGCATTAAAGCTGATCGTTGGATTCGTCGTATGGCGGAAGAGAAGGATATGATTTCACCTTTTGAGCCGGGTCAGGTTCGTGAGGTTAATGGATCACGTATCGTCTCTTATGGAACATCTAGTTACGGCTATGATGTACGTTGCGCGAATGAGTTTAAAATTTTTACCAACATCAACTCATCCATTGTCGATCCTAAAGATTTTGATGACGGCAGTTTTGTAGATGTTCAGTCGGATGTCTGTATTATCCCGCCAAATTCATTCGCGCTAGCGCGTACTGTTGAATATTTCAAAATTCCTCGTGATGTATTAACCATCTGTTTAGGCAAAAGCACTTATGCCCGTTGCGGTATTATTGTTAATGTCACGCCATTAGAGCCTGAGTGGGAAGGTCATGTAACGTTGGAGTTTTCTAATACCACCCCGCTACCTGCTAAAATTTATGCCAATGAAGGGGTTGCTCAAATGCTGTTTCTTCAGGGAAGTGAGGTTTGTGAAACCTCCTATAAAGATCGCGATGGTAAGTATCAGGGTCAGACTGGTGTTGTGGTTCCTCGTACTTAACTTTGACTGTATCTATAAATGATTTTAAAGCACGAAAAAATTAGTTTATTTTGGGACCAGCTCCAAGAAACCATTGAGCAACTTCTATCGAGTAGGAGTGATGATCGTTTTGAGGCGGAGCCGTTACTAAAGCAATACCGTGAGCAATTACAAAAGATTGACAGCAACCTGACGTTTCATTTTCAGAGCGATGAGGGTGAAGAGGGGGCTTTAGAGATGGTTTTTGGTTGTGATGGTTTTCCCGAATCAATCCATTCTGTGTTAAGTGTAATAGGCGCAGCGCCAGAATTGACCGGAATAGAATTTAAGGCGTTTAATAACCGCTACGATCCTATTCCCTTATCGGTGAATATTGGTGATGAATTTTGTGAAATTCATGATTTTTGGTGTCGCGTAAATGTTGTAAATAATCGTATGCATCTAGAGATCTATTTAGAAAATGCACCAAAAGTTTTGGATATGGATCCTAGGGTAGAAGCGGTTATGATCTATCTAGATGCATTGATAGGTGAATATGAACTGATGACGCGTGTATGGGCATTAGATTGGTTCGAAATACCTAAATCACCTGAAGATCATGGTTTAACTAAGTTAGTGGACTTACGTGATTATTTTGACGAAGTTAAACAGGATGCATCTCCCATAGGGATTACGTTACATTAATCTGTTTCGAGATTATCCGTAAATGTGAAGTATGGACGCAGTTTGATCATTAGTTATGAGCTTCTGCGTCTTAGTTTCTCAGTTGTCTGAGAGAATATAAACGCTGCCTTCTTCATCTTCAGTTTGTTTTTCGCCTGCTTTAAATAAAGTGCGCATTTGTTTCCCCTTCCTTGTTTTTTTTAGTTGCTTCCTAAGTAACAATCGACCATTGTTTTATTAACCTTAGCTTTTTAATTTAAATTTTTATCATTTTCTTGGAATTAGGCGTTATATGAGTGGATTGCTAACAGCTTTACTCGAAGAAGTTCGTGTTGAATATATATCGCGTATGCAGGCTACGGCTTGTAATGAGCCCTATTTAACGGCCGAACGTTTATGCCATGAGAGGCTTTTTCTTGAAGCAGATCTGTTAGCTGAGATAATAGAACAGGATCCCACACTTCTCGCAGCCCGCGCTGGTGATTTTATTATGAATAAACAGGCGAGTGAGAACCCCTCCGTTGGAATTATTGTTTGTAGTAATATTTTAGCAGCAGCTTTAGAAGGCTTGCTGGCCGTTGCTGTCGATCGTGAATGGCTGGAAACTGATGATGAAGGGCATATTTTAGTTGATGATGAAGAGTTGCTAAAGGATAGTCAGTATCCGATTAATATTGATTACAGCCAGTCAGAAACGGCAAAGCGTAATATTAGTATAGGAGGGGCGAGTAAGCTGTCTCAGATATTTTCTGCCGCAGAGTCAGAATATCTAGACTCATTGCAGCAAAGTACGCGAGACCTCGATCCTTATCAGCGGGCGCTTGATATATCATCTAGTTATTCAGTGTTTGCACCAGAAGATATCTCCCCGCTTGTTGCTGAGAATCCAATGCTGCTTGGTTTAAGGCCTGAAGATATGATGGATGAAGATCTATTTGATGGTGATCCGCCGGCAGGTTTGATTATTAGTGCCCACTTAACCCAGATGTTGCTCCAGCAGATGCTTGAGTTAGGCGTCGAGCAGGGTGTGTTAGTGCTGGATAGTAGTGGTCATATTATTGTGCCTGATGCACCTAAAGCCCCACCGACTATCCATTAAGAACTTAGTAGACAGTCTTATAGTATATCGAAATCGATTTTGTTTTCCGCTACATGGAATAGAGATGCAACCACTTGGCGATCATAGCGCTTCCCTGCATCTTTGAGAATAATCGCTAATGCCGTTTCTACTGGTAAGCTCTCTCTATAGGCTCTAGGACTAATCATAGCGACAAAATCGTTTACTGTTGTAAGTATTCGAGAGTTGAGTAAGAGTTCATCACCAGATATTCCGTTAGAGCCAGAGCCGTCTAAGTATTCATGTTTCTGGAGTATTGTTTCTAATACCGGCCCGTCAAATTCAATATTTTGTAGTATTTCACGAGTATGTTGGACCTCATTTTGGACAACTTCTCTCTCTTGATCTGTTAAAGGCTCTGTTTTTGTTAACAGGCTCTGAGGGATAGATAGTTTCCCTAAATTACAAAGGTTTGCTGCAATTTCAAGAGAGGCTCGGTCATTTTCCTCAAGCGCCATAGCGTCAGCAACCGCAAGTGCTATTTTGGCGGTTTTTTGCGAATGGTTGGCTGAATAAGGGTCATGTAGGTCAATCGCGTTCATCAACGATTGCATGATCTGACGAAGTAGCTGAGTTTGTCGCTTTTGATGCTGTTCAATTAAAGTAATATCGTGGAAGTGGAGCATTACCGATGCTGTGTCACCGTAGAGCATAGGCACTAAGCTAATTACAAAAGTACTGAGCGTTCCTTGGAGCTCCAATGATCTTTTATAAGATCCATCCTTTTGGCTTTCAAAACATTCTTTTATCAGAGGGGACAGTTGTTCAGCGTAATGGCTCCCCAGTACGGAGTTTAGATTTTTGCCTTCACTATCCTCGGGGTTGATTGAAACTTTGCTGGCGAGTGCATGGTTGATAAATACAAGGTTAATATCAGTATCAACGATCATGACCATATCGGTTACATTGTTATTAATCGCATCAAGCAGGCTTGTTTTTTCTTTTAAGGCTAGAGCGGTGGTTCGCAACTCTTCGTTTGACTTCTGTTCTTTCAAAAGGTGTCCGTACCAACCCGCAGCGACTAGCATTGCTAAAAGCGCGAGTGTGCCAAGCACTAGCATCATTTGTAGGTTTGCTTGTTCCTCTGCGCTTTGCCCTAGGGCATCGTTACGGTCTACCTTAATAATGAGTTTAAGGTTTGTGCTGGCAATATTCCGGCTAACCGCTAATACATCTATGCCACGATAATCTTTCGCCTGAATGAATTGTCCAGGCGCATTGAAGGCAAGTGCTGCTGCACTTTGCCCATTCATCGGAATGACTTTTGCCAATGCGGAGCTTTTATCTTGGCGTAGGGGGCTAGCGTAAACTAAGCCTTCGTCTTTTCTCTGTAGTAGTGCAGATTCCAGAGATTGTAGTTCAACACTATAATTACGGAGCAAACTGTAGAGTTCTTTTTCAGCATTTTTTATCCCTACCAAATAGCCTATGATCTTACCTTCAGCGCCAAATTGCGGAAGCCCTGTGATAGCGCTGACAAAAGCGATCTGACTTGTTTGATTTTCATTCATCCATATGTGGGTGGCAGCGACTGTACCCACTGATAAGCTGGATTTAATGGTGTCATGAATCTCTTTATTGATAGGTGCTAAGCCTGGGGTGCCAGCAATGGGTTTTAAATTAGCGTCATATAGAGCAAGAGAGCTATTGGCTATCACTCGAAGATTAGCGTTTACACTGCTTCTTGTTTTATCAGTATAACCTTCACGGTTAGCGGCTGCGATAATGAGGTTTCTAAGGTAATCAATTTGTGCGGTTTTCTCTTGTTCGGCTGATGTTTTGCCTGTTAATCGTTGAAGGTATAACCGAACAGAATTGTTATCTGCAATCTCTTTGAGAGGGGCTTCTGTAGAAAACATCCACCTTGTTGCGCTTAAACTTTGGTTATCAGCGAGTGCTGATAAGGTTGTTTGCCAATGTTGGATACTCTGCGTTTGTTGATTCTCAGTGAAACGGTTGATTAACAACATACATATCATAAAGATAAGTGTGAGGCTGATAAAGCCAGTGGTTAAAATACGTTTCATGCTGATAATCCAAAGTGTGTGAGTAAATTATTTCATTCTAGCTAGATACTAGCAGTAATCTTAGTAAACAGGCATATGTAGCCACCAGCGCTTTTCATTAACTGTATATAGAGGGGTGTAATGCTTAATGCTGCGGTGGGAAATAACTTGTCGGCTTTGATTGTCTAGAATTAGTTCATCACCACCGTACTTTACGGCTAACACCGCGTGACCAATACGTAAGTTGGTATCTTGCAATACCACTATGCGTAGCTCTTCGTTGCTGAAGCCTAATAGTCGTAAGGAGAAAAATTTAGTTAATGAGTAGTCTTCGCAATCGCCACTACGAGATAGAAACTCCCTTACCACCGCCCAGTAATCTTCTTTTCCGTAATTATCAATATCTTGAATATAAGGTTGGCGGTTTGCATATTGATTTACCCGTTCGAGTTGCTGCCTTTTCGGAAGCCCTTTAATGCTATTAAGAAAATTATACCAAGGCTTTAAATTACATAAGCCTGATTCTCTGCATATCTGTTCTGGCGTATCTTCTCTTAAGTGTCGTTCCATGTAGCTGAGCCAATCGGGCAACTCACTTAATGAGCGCTGCGGTAGTTCTTGTGAACCAAAAAGGCCTGCATAGGTCGGGGATGACCATGTTAAGGGGATTAATAAAATGACTCCTATTATTAGGAGTGGATAGGATGCTCTCATTGGCAGCGATCTCAATATATAGATTTTATGAGCATATCTAACTAGGCCAGAAATTCCACTGTTCATATTTAAAACTATATGGCGTAACCAATAAGTGCGGAGGTTTATATCGTTTTGGTTGTTTTTACGGGCTGCACAGATAGTCCTGAAATGTACTAATAAGATGCAACAAATACAATTTATTTTCGGGTATTTTTTTATACCTTCTTTGCTGTTAAGAGCTACTCTTTAATTGAAAGAAAAAGATAGATTAAGGAGTTGGATATTGCAGCTCTTTAAGGAGGTGTGCCATGGACTTCAAAAGAATTGCTTGAGCAGCGTTAGTCTACCTTCTGTTTTTGCAGATCAGCAGTAAGGAGAGGAACAAGGCTCTGTTCATGAGTGGGGGCCTTGGGATATGCCGGTAACATGGACTATGCCGGTAACAACAGCCGCAGGGCCTGAAGTAGCTATAAATCCTTTGCTTTTAGCAGGTGGTGCAGGGCCTGAATATGTGTTTTTTGATCCAGAAATAGAAGGTCTAGGGGGAGGTGATCCATTAGTGAATGGCTGTCAGCCTGGAATGCCTTGTGGTTATGCGACTTACTATCCTCTTATGTCTGGTTCTGAAGGTAATGCAAGGGTCCCAGACAGACAAGGCCATCGTTCCAGTGGATTTTTTGTTCGGAGAGGGGTATCCAGTTTGACACCTGTTGTGGCGGGTTTTTCAATGGAAGGTTATACCGAGAGTGAGCAAAGAATAAGGCGTTACGATGCGCTAGGATTTACTGTTGCACCGAATGGCGGTGATAGCCGGTACGTTGATCTATCATCTTTGCCACTTGATGAACGTATGTGGCTAGGTTCTATGGTCGCTCATTATGGTTACGATGATGATAATTTAAGATTAGATGGATTAACTGATACATCTATCAGGTGCTTAGGTAATTGTCAGGGACGCTTTGCTCCATATATGCGGTTGGATTATGGACATTTAGGAGGCTTGGAAGGTAGTAATTTGTCCCATGGGCTTTGGTTTTCTAGCACTGGCGGTCAAGAAGGTGGAGGTGCTCAGACTTTTTTAGGTAGTTTTGTGCTTGGTATTACATCTACACTGGATGACTTAATTGCTCTACAGGTTAAGTTGGATACCATGAATAGCTTTTCTGAACTTAGTGGTGACCTAGTCGCTGAGTATCGAGGGCATAGTGCTTGGGGAGCAGGTGTACAGCTGAGTGTTAATTTCTCCAATCAAACTTTGGGTGGCTCTTTTAATGGAGGGCTAGAAGGTCATGTTATGGCGTATGCCAGTGAAAATGGCACTACTGTCGTGGGGCAGGTTGGTTTCAGCATAGATGGGGGTACAATAAATGGTATTAATTTAAATGCGGACTCTAATGCATTAAGTGCCTTGGAGGGTACAGTCTCAGGAACTGTGAATGCTAGCTTTTTTGGCGACAATGCAGGTGAAATTGGTGGTGTTGCTGATATAGTGAAAACACAAACTGTCGCTCAGCCTAGCATCGTTTCTGAAAATATTGCAGGGTACGTTGATGCTGTTCATGTAACAACTTTTAGTGCAGACCTTCAAGTACCTCAATAAAAGGGTATTTAGTTAAAGGGGTTATGTAGAGCTGTTCGACTAAAAGGCACTTTATTAAAGTGCCTTTTTTGTTGTGTGAAATATACTCAGTAGTTATACTCGCAGTTAATAACGCTAGTCTCTAATAAATAGCGTGCATATAAAGGACGGGGAGTTTAAAAATGAGGAATTACAGCGGGGTTTCTGTGCTGTCTGGTGTTTTATTGTCAATGATGGCGAATTCTGTCATGGCAGAAGAAAGCGCAGCAGAGCAGTTTGATCCAGAGCAGTTTTTCAAACAAGGAATGGAGGAGCGTGAAAAAGGAGCTCCTTATAGTGCTATAGAATCATTTCAAACTATCCTTAGTAATCAGCCATCATTACATCGTGCTCGTTTGGAATTGGCTGTGGCTTATATGCAGACATTGCAGTACCGAGAAGCTGAAGAGCAAGCGCAAGAAGTTTTAGATGATCCTCAAACACCAGCGAGCGTGCGCGTATCTATATTGGCATTCTTAGCTCAGTTGAAAAGAGATGAAGAGCAGTTAAATCCACAGCATGACCATAAGTTTAATTTGTCAGCGGGTGTGTTGTTTGATAGCAACGTAAATGTAGGCCCTTCGGGCTCAGTTGTTAATGTTAATGGGACGCCATTTACTATTACAGGTGGTTCGCCAGTTAGTGATAATGCTTTAGTGGTTAGCGGTAGTTATGATCATAGTTATCGTACGGGTAAAACGCTCCGTTTAGGACAGAGCACGGGTATGCTGTTTTGGCAGAGTGGGGCATCTGTTTATCATCGTGGATATGATACTGAAGATGATTTTGATTTAGATGTGTTGTCACTACGTACAGGACCTGCGGTTATTACCAATAAAAAATGGCGAGGTAATGTTGCACTGCAGGTGGATCATATCCGTTTGGGAGGAAATGATCTTGCTAATTATATTGGTCTTCAGCCATCTATGACATGGTCATTTGATAGCAGTACAGAATTGACGGTTGATGCTGAGTTTACAGATCGTAATTTTCAGGAAGCTAGCGATCAAGGCCGTGACTCTGATTATTACTCTGTTGGCATAGCACTAGGTAAAGGGTATAGAAATAATACTATTGGTGTTCAGGCTGGGCTTGAAAGTTTTGAAAATGATGCTAACGAAGCTGAATTTTCTAACAATGGTTGGGAAGTGTTTGCTGGTGTGAATTGGCAAGTTCAGCCTATGACGAGCTTATTTAGCCGAGTATCTTACAATGAGTCTGATTTTAAAGGTATTGTAACAGGTGTTGGTAAAGTTAGGGATGATGAGCAGATTCAGCTTATTATCGGTGGTAAACATACTTTTGCTAACGAATTAGAGTTGTCTGCTGTATGGATGAGAGTAGAAGCTGATTCTAATGTTGAGTTGTATGAATATGATCGTAATCAGTTATCAATTAATTTGGCTAAAAAGTTCTAATTTCTAAATACAGTATCTAGTAATAAAGGCCTCTTTTTAGAGGCCTTTTTTATTGGATAAAATAGATTGTTCAACTACAATTTATGTAGGTTTAGTTGGGTGTTGAATTATCAGGGTGGATTCTTTTAAATTCGTTTTCGATGCAGAAAAATAGAGATTTGGGCTGATTAAGTCAAAAGAGTCGATTCTTTATTATAGTATTCTGTTTTAATTTTGTAGTTTCATGCTCGGTAGTTTTTCAGAGCCATGTACCTTAAATACTGCTATTTCTGGTAGTTTTTTTAGTAACAAGTAGTTGTGAATCTAAAACCTAATTAAAGCCGAGTTTGTTTGAATGCCCTATTGTTGGCGATGAGGGTTTTTATCGTCAAATAGAGTGCCACCTGTACCTTGGTACAATTACAACCAGAGTTTATATGTATAAAATATGAACATATAAGATACTTTTACCCGCCTATGTTTCAACATTAGGAGCTGGGTCGCTCATTAAAATAAGGGATATAATGATGTTTAAGCGAAATCTAGTTTCTGTATCAATAGCTTCAATTCTTTTAACTTCAGCGTTGTCGGTTTCGGCTAATACAGGTTCTTCTGATAAAGAAGAGGATTCTGTAAGGTCTTGGGGCAAGTGGGCGCAAAATTTTGCAACTGCGGCAGGTGGTGAAGTTAACACAGCAGCCTTAGGATTAGCATTTGCTGGTGTAGGTCAAGGTGAGACTGGTCGTAATGGACAAAATGAACCTGGATTTGATGTACCAGTAGATCCAATAGATCCAGTAGATCCAGTAGATATTGCGCTATGCGAAGCCGGTGCAATCTGTGGGTTTGTTACCATTCGAGAATCTAGCTATTCACAAAATTCGGCCCCTACGTCTCAAGGCGAACGAAGTAGACTTCCTGTACCGCCAAGATTTGCTGTTGGTGATGTAGGTACTTTTACAGCCGATATTTATGAAGCGGATGCGGATCGCCCTCTTTGGAAAAGAGTATTGTTTCCTCGTATTGCCGGTTCCTTTGATGTACAAGGCAATGAAGGCTATGAGCTAGTGGTTGATGAGGCTACAGGTACTTTTGGTTATGGCTGGGGTGGCTTAGCTAAACTGGAAGGTAACAGTTATTCTGATGTGTTTTTCTCAAACTTCTTTCCTTTATTAGGTGTTGCAGAGGGTACTTGGTCTAGCAGTACTCTATCCCCATCTGGTTTTGATAATGCTAATGGCGCTGTTTGGGCGGGTATTACAACCTCTTTGGATCAGTTAAATGATTATACTGGTTCTAATGGTGTCATCGCTTCTTATAGCGGTATTACCATGCATGGAGGTACGTTCGCGGCATCCATCGATTTTGGCAATAATACATGGAATGGTGCTTGGAATAATGGCGATGTTCAAGGTGATGGCCTTGTTCGTACAACAGCTACTAATGTTGTAGGTCAGGTTGCTTTTGCTGTTACTAATGGTACGGTTGATGGCATTAACTTTATGGCAAATTCAGGTAACTTGAGTGCCGTGGATGGAGTCGTAACAGGTACGGTTAATGGCGCAGTGTTTGGTGGTAATGCTCAATCTGTAGTCGGTATGGTTGATATTGTTAAGTCTACAAATGAATACACTGACTTACAGCATGAGACGCTGTTTGCGGGTGTTAATGACGCGATTACTTCTCCTGTGTCTCGTTAGGCTCTGTATCTTTTTGGTATAAAAAACCAAGGCAATTGCCTTGGTTTTTTTTTCTGTATTTTTTGTCGGGGTGGACTAAAACGCTCACCTTTCTGTTATAACTTATTTCTTTACTGATAGAGAGCGGACTGTATTGAAAGCGGGTGTGTTTGCATTAGGTCGATCAATGCTGGGGAGTTTGCGTGATTTGGCGCCGATTGTACTTGTCATTGCGTTTTTTCAGCTTGTTGTTTTACAGCAGCCGATTCCTGATTTTTTTAACCTTCTTGTTGGCTTTTTGTGTGTCGTTGCTGGCCTTACTTTTTTTATTTATGGCTTAGAAATGGGGCTCTTTCCTATTGGAGGGAGTATGGCGTATGAGTTTACAAGAAAAGGGAGCCTTTTTTGGTTATTACTTTTTGCGTTTGCTCTAGGTGTGGGAACGACTGTAGCTGAACCTGCATTAATTGCGGTCGCGGCTGAAGCGGCTCAGGTGGCTGCAGCTGGTGGTATGATCGCTATGGAGCCTCAAGCTCAACTTGAATATGCGTCCGGTCTTAGATACACCGTTGCTTTTTCTGTTGGGTTTGCCATTGTTTTGGGGGTGCTTCGTATTCTTAAAGGGTGGTCAATTCAATATATGATTATTGGTGGTTATCTTGTAGTGGTGATTATGACTTGTTTTGCGCCTAAAGAAATAATTGGAATAGCGTATGATTCGGGTGGCGTCACTACCTCAACTATTACGGTGCCTTTAGTGACGGCACTGGGGGTTGGATTGGCTTCTTCTATAAAGGGACGTAATCCGATGATCGATGGCTTTGGGTTGATTGCCTTTGCTTCGCTTTCTCCTATGATTTTTGTAATGGCCTATGGAATGTTGATGTAATGGGATTTTGGGAGCAATTTTCTGATATTACACTTGCTACCATAAAAGATGTAATGCCCATTGTGGTTATTCTTTTTGGTTTTCAGTTTGGTGTGATCAGACGGCGTATAGCCAACCTTCGAAAGGTGTTAGTTGGTTTTGTTTATGTAGTGCTTGGCCTTGCACTATTTTTGTTAGGACTAGAAAAAGCGTTGTTCCCTATTGGTCGTTTAATGGCTGAGCAGTTAACAGATCCTGATTTTATTCGTGCTTGGAGTGGCCCTTCCGATATGGGCCTTCGTTGGTATGATTATTTTTGGGTGTATATATTTGCCTTTGCTATAGGTGCTAGTACAACAATCGCCGAACCCTCTCTTATTGCTGTAGCTATGAAGGCGAATGAGGTTTCGGGGGGCTCTATAGGTGTTTGGGGGCTTCGAATTGCGGTTGCTATAGGGGTTGCTATAGGAATCTCTTTAGGTGCTTGGCGTATAGTTACAGGGTACCCGATCTACTGGTTTATTATTGCTGGCTATATCATTGTTGTTATTCAAACATTTTTTGCCCCTAAAATGATCGTGCCGTTGGCATATGATTCTGGTGGGGTTACAACATCAACGGTCACTGTTCCGTTAGTCGCTGCGTTAGGCTTAGGATTGGCTGAAACGGTGCCGGGACGTAGTGCTTTAATAGATGGTTTTGGCTTGATTGCATTTGCTAGTTTGTTTCCGATAATAACGGTTATGGCATATGCGCAAATTGCAGAACTACGTACTAAACGTAGCAAGATAACGGACTAATAGTAGTCGAAGGGGCGGTTATGCATTTCAAGTTATTAGTGGTTTTTGTAGAAGATTCAAAAACTGAGGCGATTATGGAAGCTGCGCGCGAAGCGGGTGCTACAGGCGCTACTGTCATTAATAATGCTCGCGGAGAAGGTGTAAATCAGCCTAAAACGTTTTTAGGATTAACGCTTGTATCTCAGCGTGATGTTGTACTCTTTATTGTTGAAGAGCATTTAAGTCGGAAGATTCTAGAAACAATTTCTAACGTTGCGGAGTTTGAAGAGCATCCTGGTCGTGGAATAGCAATACAAGTTGATATAGAGGATGCAGTAGGGATTGCTCATCAAGTGAAAGAGCTGTCGAATATCGTTGAGGATGAGCTATGAAAGTAGAAAAGAAAGTAGTCCGTGTCCGCGATGTAATGACGGATGAGTTTGCTATCATTGATGGTTTAATTACTGTGCAGGATGCTTTAAGTGTATTTCAGCAACAAAATTCTGAAGTGCTTATCATTAATAAGCGAAACCCAGATGACGAATATGGGCTGTTACTTTTATCTGATGTGGCCAAGAATGTTGTAGCTAAAGATCGTTCACCAGAGCGAGTCAACGTTTATGAAGTAATGGCGAAGCCGGTCGTTTCCGTGGATCCCGAAATGGATATTCGTTATTGCTCACGTTTGTTTGAGAACTTTGGTTTGGCGCATGCACCTGTTATTAAGGATGGTAAGGTCTTAGGTGTTGTGAGTTATAGTGGTATCGTTTTAAAGGGTGTGTTGGGCGTTTAAATACAGTCGATTTCTTTACATAGAAAAGCCTGCATGAGCAGGCTTTTTAATTTAGAGTGATGGGTTGCTTACCGTCGAGCGGCTTTTAGTGTGTCGGCAATTAGATAAGCAAGTTCTAAAGCTTGTTCTCCATTAAGACGGGGGTCGCAATGAGTGTGGTAGCGATCAGCTAGGCCTTGCTCGCTAATCATGTAAGCGCCACCTATGCATTCTGTTACATTTTGCCCTGTCATTTCGAAATGAACGCCGCCCGCATGGGTGCCTTCCGCTCGGTGTACTTCGAAGAATCCTTTGACCTCTTTAAGAATGGCGTCAACACTACGTGTTTTATAGCCACTGGAGGCTTTGATCGTATTACCATGCATAGGATCTGAACTCCATATCACTTGATGGCCGCTCTGTTTGACAGCGCGAACAAGTCTAGGCAGATACTCAGTGATTTTATCGGCTCCCATTCGAGCAATTAGTGTAATACGTCCAGCTTCGTTTTCCGGATTCAAAATATTTAACAGCTGCTCTAAGTCGTCAACTTTTGTACTTGGCCCTACTTTAATCCCAATGGGATTTTTGACGCCTCGTAAAAACTCCACATGGGCGTGATCGGGTTGACGTGTTCTGTCGCCAATCCAAAGCATATGTGCTGAGCAGTCATACCAATCACCTGTTAGGCTATCTGTTCGAGTTAAAGCTTGCTCATAACTCAGTAGCAGCGCTTCGTGAGAGGTATAAAGTGCCGTTTCATGGAGCTGGGGCGTGTTGGATGAATTGATACCACAAGCCTCCATAAAACGAATAGATTGATCAATTTGGTCTGCTAGGTTTTGGTATTTATCTGTCAGTGGACTGTTACTAATAAAACTCTGATTCCATGCATGCACTTGATGGAGGTCGGCAAAGCCACCACTAGAGAAAGCTCTTAGCAGATTAAGCGTCGATGCGGCTTGGTGGTAAGCAGTTATTAAACGTTCAGGGTCCGCCTGTCGGGCGCTTTCCGTAAACTCAATACCGTTAATGATATCGCCGCGATAACTAGGTAATTCAATGCCTTTGTTGCTTTCCATATCGCTGGAGCGAGGTTTAGCGTACTGGCCAGCAATTCGACCTATTTTTACTATAGGGCTGCTTGCCGAAAAGGTCATGACAATGGCCATCTGCATAAGGACCTTGAAGGTATCGCGAATCTTATCGGCGCTAAATTCGTTAAAGCTTTCAGCACAGTCCCCTCCTTGGAGAAGAAAAGCTTTGCCTTGAGCAACGTTAGCTAGCTCTTTTTTTAGTTGGTTTATTTCGCCGGCAAATACCAAGGGTGGCATTTTGCTTAATGTTGCTTCGGCATCCATTAAAGCTTTTTGGTCAGTGTATTCAGGCTGTTGAAGAATAGGTTTATCTCTCCAACTAGTCGGTGTCCATATTTGTGTGGTCATTTTCTGCATCCTAGAGTGTTCTAGTTTAAAGCTAAAAAATAAAGATTATTTGAAAAGAGGAACGGAGGCGGCCTGTAAATTTTGTGCAGATAGCACGAAGTCTACAGACCTAAATAAAATAGGAGTATAGAAAAAAAGCGGGGCAGGTAATGTAGTTTGACTGCAGGGTTACTGCATCCATATTGCTACGATTCACGTTTAAATACTTATCTTGTTAAATGTTGATTAATTATTTATATCATTTATTAAGCGGTCTTAATACCCGTTAAATTACGGAAAGAGATATCTTTTGCTGTATTAAGGAAGTCGACCATAAATTCTGCATCTTTTTGGTCGTCGCGAATCGCTGCATAAAGGGTGCACCATATGCCTTTTTCGCCTAGAGGTTTGGAGGCAATATATTCCCGTTGAATATACTCATGCAGTGCCCAGTTTGGTAGAGCAGCTACACCGCGACCGCTTGCCACTAGCTGAAGCATCATAATAGTCAGCTCAGCAGTTCTTATGGTTTGTGGCTCTACATCTGCTTCATCTAGAAAGTGATTAAAAATATCCAGTCGCTGGTGTTCTACTGGGTAGGTAATAAGGGTTTCTTGCGCTAAGTCTTCTGGATGGATAAAGCGTCTTGCCATTAAACGGTGTTGTTTACTTATCGCTAATCGAGATTCGTAGGTAAACAGAGGGGTGTAAGTAATACCATTACGGGGTTCTGGATCGGATGTAATAACTAGATCTAAATCGCCACGTGCGAGTGCGGGTAAGGGTTGAAAGCTAAATCCACTTGAGAGGTCAAGCTCAATTTCAGGCCAGTGCTGACGGAAATGGTCAATGGTTGGCATTAGCCAGTCAAAACAACTATGACATTCTATACATAAATTGAGTCTGCCCGCTTCACCGCCAGCAAGACGTGCAATATCGCGTTCTGTATTGCGAATCATGGGCAGTATTTCATCGGCTAGTGTCAGTAGGCGTTGGCCTGCGCTGGTAAAACAAATAGGTTTTGTTTTACGAATAAAAAGAGAGCAGTTAAGACGATCTTCTAAGTCTTTAATCTGATGAGATAGGGCTGATTGAGTGAGGTGAACTCGATCTGCTGCTTCGACAAGACTACCGGCGTCGCGTAAAGCGGACAGTGTTTTTAGATGTCGAAGTTCAACCATTTGCTCGTCTCTCTAGTGGGTGATCCTATAATCGGAATATACGCAGTATAGTACGTTGGAGCAAGAAGAGCAGGTAACCCAGAAAATTACTGTGGTTACCTTGCTTTATTTGACAAGTAGAAACTCTAATAATGCTTTTTGCGCATGCAGTCTATTCTCAGCTTCATCGAATACGACCGAACGAGGATCATCCATCATATCGATACTAATTTCTTCGCCGCGGTGAGCTGGAAGGCAGTGCATAAATAAAGCATCTTTATTCGCATGGTCCATCAGTGCTGGAGAAACTTGAAAACCAGAAAATTTCTTTTCTCGTTCCTTTTGTTCCTCTTCTTGACCCATGGAGGCCCATACGTCGGTGACGATCAGGTCGCTGCCTGTAACTGCTTCTTGAGGAGAGCGTGTAATAAATACACGTTCTTTATTTTCCTCAACCAGCTCCATATTTGGATCAAACCCTTCTGGGCAGGCAATATTAAGTTTGAAATCGAATTGTTTTGCCGCATTAATATAGGAGTGGCACATGTTGTTGCCATCACCGATCCAAGTCACGGTTTTTCCTTGAATCTCACCGCGATGTTCAAAGTAAGTTTGCATATCTGCAAGCAGTTGGCAGGGGTGGTATTCATCGGTCAGTGCGTTAATAACCGGTACAGATGAGTTGGCGGCAAAGTCTTCAACCAGCTGGTGGCTAAATGTTCTAATCATGACCACATCAACCATGCTAGATATAACTTTGGCACTATCGCTAATTGGTTCGCCGCGGCCTAACTGTGTATCCCGCGGGGATAAAAACATTGCGTGGCCACCAAATTGCGCCATACCTGCTTCAAAAGAAACACGGGTACGAGTCGATGACTTTTCGAAGATCATCGACATTACTTTGCTTTTTAGTGGCTCATAGACTTCGCCGCGATTCCTAATTGCCTTGAGTTCGCTTGCGCGTCGGATCAGGCGGCCTAGTTCAGTTGAGCTTAGGTCATTTAGTGTTAAAAAGTGTCTAATAGTCATTATACTCTGCGGTCGCCATTGGGTGCTTCTGGGAGATCATTTGAGCTGCGTTCATCAGCCGCATAAATCCTAATAATTTGTGAAAGCGTGTTGACCAAAAGTTCAGCTTCGCTGTCGGTCATTGTTAGAGGAGGGAGCATCCTTACGACTTTCCCGCCGCCAGTAATATTCAATAGAATTCCTTTCACTTTTGCTAAGACTGCCAGTTCGCTACCACCGTCGGTGAGTTCTATCGCGATAAGCATGCCTTTGTTGCGGATCTCTTTAACGTACTCGGCTGTACCGATTTCGCTGCGGAAACCCTCAGCAATTTTATTGCCTAATTTTTCTGCGCGGTCACATAAATTCTCATTCATAATAGTGTTCACGACAGCAAGTGCAGCGGCACATGCAAGCGGGTTACCACCATAGGTTGAGCCATGAGTACCAGGAGAGAGAATAGTAGCGGCTACACCGCGCGCTAAACAAGCGCCAATAGGTACGCCATTGCCTAAGCCTTTGGCTGTTGTGACAACATCCGGCAGAATATTATTGTGTTGATAGGCGAAATATTTACCCGAACGGCCATTACCGCTTTGCACTTCGTCGAGCATCATTAGCCAGTTATTTTCGTCGCAGATGGTACGAATTTGGTTGAGGTAATCATCTGCAGGTATATGAATACCTGATTCGCCCTGGATCGGCTCTACTAAAACCGCAACGATATTTGGATTGTTTGTTGCAATGGTTTTGATGGCGTCAATATCATCGTAAGGGGCGCGTACAAAACCACTAACGAGAGGCTCGAAACCCGCTTGGGCTGAGCGATTACCTGTAGCACTTAATGTAGCCATGGTGCGGCCGTGGAA
The DNA here is from genome assembly GCF_001597725.1 of Neptuniibacter marinus. Lineage (GTDB taxonomy): Bacteria > Pseudomonadota > Gammaproteobacteria > Pseudomonadales > Balneatricaceae > Neptuniibacter > Neptuniibacter marinus. Next base: position 72,893 of record NZ_LUTR01000010.1, on the reverse strand, counting down.
TGCGTTTTCCATAACGATAATGGCAGGGTTGTCAATGTTTCGAACTGTGTGGCCGTAGCGGCGAGCAATTTTTATCGCAGCTTCGTTGGCTTCGGCACCAGAGTTGCCGAAAAAAACATTTTCCATACCCGAAATTTGGGTTAGGCGTTCTGCCAATTGCTGCTGATTGGGAATGGTATATAAATTTGATGTATGAAGAAGTTTGCCTGCTTGTTCTGATATGGCATGTGTAACAGCTGGGTGTGCATGGCCTAAGCCACATACAGCGATACCGCTTAATGCATCCAGGTATTTATTACCGTTTATATCAAACAACCAGCTGCCTTCTCCGCGCTCGAACGCTACGGACAACCGGTTGTAGGTAGTCATGATAGATTCTACAGCCATGTTTATATTTCCCTACAACGCAAAAAGGCAGCCAAGGCTGCCAATCTAAAGGACGAATAATAGGCAGCTTTGATCGCTTTGGCAAGATTTTGTATCAATAAAGTCAGTAATTTTTTAGAGAGGGGACTTCGGTAGTTGATAAGGTAGTTGATAATGATAGAAATTATTTATCGACCTAATTAAGAAATGCAAATGTACATTATCAGAGTAAGATGGTCGGATATATGGTATATTGTTCGCCACAATATCCGTGAGAAATGTTTTCAGAATTAGTAAAGAATATAGGTGTACGAATGAGTGTAATAGATACCATTAAAGAACAGCTTGAGAGTAATGATATTCTGCTTTACATGAAAGGGACGCCTCGTTTCCCTCAGTGTGGCTTTTCATCTCGTGCTTCTGAAGCAGTAATGGCTTGTGGCGAACGTTTTGCCTTTGTCAATATTTTGGAAAACCAAGAGATTCGTGCAGAGTTGCCAAAGTATGCTAATTGGCCAACCTTCCCACAGTTGTGGATTAAAGGTGAGTTAATTGGTGGTTGCGATATTATTTGTGAGATGGCAGAAAGCGGTGAGCTTGAAACCTTAATCAAAGAATCGGCAGCAAATTCAGAAGCAACGGATGCAGAATAAATTTTGAAGAAGGATGCGCTTGATTTTAAGGGCATCTTTTCTATCATATTATCCCTAACGCTAGATATCATTTAATGGAGATTTATTACAATGGGCGTACTTGTAGGTAAGCAGGCACCTGATTTCACCACAGCAGCTGTACTAGGTAACGGTGAGATTGTTGATTCTTATACACTGTCTGAAGCTATCAAAGGCAAAAAAGCGGTTGTTTTCTTCTATCCGCTTGATTTTACTTTTGTTTGTCCTTCTGAGCTATTGGCTTTCGATCACCGTATCGAAGAGTTTAAAAAGCGTAATGTAGAAGTGATCGGTGTTTCTATTGATTCTCATTTCTCACATAATGCTTGGCGTAATACGCCGGTTAACGAAGGCGGTATTGGGCCTGTTAACTACACATTGGTTGCTGATATGACGCATAGTATCTGCAAGGACTATGATGTTGAATCTGCTGGTGGTATGGCTTTCCGTGGTTCTTTCTTGATTGATGAAGATGGTTTAGTTCGTCATCAAGTAGTGAACGACCTGCCACTTGGCCGTAACGTTGATGAAATGCTACGTATGGTTGATGCGCTTGCGTTCCACCAGGAGCATGGTGAAGTTTGTCCAGCGGGCTGGAATCAAGGTGATAAAGGTATGGTTGCATCTCCTGAAGGTGTTGCTTCTTATCTTTCCGAAGAAGGCGATAAGCTGTAATTTTAGCGCTTTTATAAAAAAAACCCGCTATTGCGGGTTTTTTTGTGTTTGATAGTAAAGGGGGGGGATTTATACGTGATGGTGGTTATTCGTAATCATCATAGTTATCGACCATGTCCCATCCGCCTAGCTCTTTCCAGCGGTTGACAATAATGCAAAAAAGCTCGGCAGTTTTGGTTGTGTCATAGAGTGCAGAATGGGCTTGTTTTCCATCGAAATCTATCCCCGCAACTTGGCAAGCTCTAGCTAATACTGTCTGGCCAAAGGCTAGTCCGCCTAGTGTGGCTGTGTCGAATGTAGAGAATGGATGGAATGGATTGCGTTTGATATCGGCACGATTAGACGCGGCATTGACAAAGCCTTGATCAAAAGAAGCATTATGGCCGACTAATACGGCACGTTTACAGTCATGAACTTTGATCGATTTGCGAACGGCTTTGAATATTTCTTCAAGTGCTTCGCGTTCGGGAACGGCTTCCCGATTTGGATCAAAAGGATCTATGCCTGTGAAATCAAGTGCAGATTGCTCAATGTTAGCGCCTTCAAAGGGATCAACTTGAGCTTCAAAGCTTTGGTCTATAATTAAAAAGCCATTTTCATCCATTGTGAGTGTTACTGCGGCAATTTCTAGTAGCGCATCAGTGCGGGCATTAAAACCTGCTGTCTCGACGTCTATAACAACAGGTAAAAATCCGCGGAAGCGGTTTGCCATGGGATGTTTTGTATCATGAAGGTTATTCAAGTGCTGCCCTTACTTGGCGAGGTTTCCGTTTAATCAGAGGTTATTCTAACAGTGTAATTGAAGTCACTCCAATTACCTCCTCAAGATAATGATGTTTTGGCCGAAAAGAAGTAGGTGTTGTTGTGTTTATTGAATTTCCTAGGCGGTTTATTCTGTGTTTGTTCGTTTAATTATTCCATTGATCATTTTTTTGTCTGCTTATTCTGTGCAGGCTATCACATTTCGCAGCTCGATTGATGATGCGAAATGGGACCTTGAAGCTTCAAAATTCAGTTGTCGTCTAAGTCAGCTTATTCCCTCGTTTGGTAGTGCTGTATTTGAACATGAGGCCGGTGAATCGGTGCGCTTTATCCTCAAGCCTACTGAAAATGTACATTTTGAAGATGGGGCGAAGCTCGTTGCAGAAGCATCACCTTGGCAGTCTGGAATTGCCCCTCGTTTTATTGGCTCTCTGAAGGCTGAAGAGGGCACCGGCTATCTGAATGTCAAGCCAGTGCATGCAAAAAATATGTTAGCAGCGCTTTATAAGGGAATGATGCCTACGTTTACTTCTAATCAGTGGTATGGCACAGAGGAGTCGCTCCGTGTCTCTGTATCTGCTGTAAATTTTCAATCTGCTTATTCTGATTATGTAGGGTGTACCGAAGGGCTGCTCCCTGTTAATTACCGCCAAGTTGCGCGTACTGCTATTTTGTTTCCTTCTTCTCAGTGGCGGTTGTCCGACGCTTCGCGCGAACGTTTGGATATGATTGCACTTTATGTGAAAAATGATGATAGCGTAAAAGCGATTTATGTTGATGGGCACTCAGATAGTATGGGGCGCCGTTTAATGAATCGTGATATGTCTAAACGTCGAGCGGAAGAGGTGACCGCTTATCTTATTAGTTTAGGTTTGGATCCGAATGCGATTACGACCCGTTATCATGGTGAGCGTTATCCCGTTGTTGAAAATAACACTAAGGCGAATCGTGATCGAAATCGTCGTGTGACAATTCGTTTAGAGCGAGATTAAAGCGGCCTGTTTGTTGTGATTCTATTGGTTTGAGTTGTAGTTGTTGCTTTCGAGCCGTTTCGTTACCAGCATAGTTTCTGCTATACTAGCGCGCTAAATTTGAATCATCCCTTTCAGTCGACTTCTCGGCTGAAACTGTTCGCAAGTTGGAGCTTGAGAATGTCCGAGATCAAAAAGGTCGTTCTGGCCTATTCCGGTGGATTAGACACGTCCGTAATTGTTCGTTGGTTACAAGATGAGTACAACGCAGAAGTTGTTACCTTTACTGCTGATTTAGGTCAGGGTGAAGAGGTTGAGCCTGCACGTGCTAAAGCCGAAGCGCTAGGTGTTAAAGAGATCTATATTGAAGATCTGCGTGAAGAGTTTGTACGTGATTTTGTATTCCCTATGTTCCGTGCTAATACGATTTATGAGGGCGAGTACTTATTAGGTACGTCTATAGCACGTCCGTTAATCGCAAAACGTTTGATTGAAATTGCGAATGAAACGGGTGCAGATGCTATCTCTCATGGTGCTACAGGTAAAGGTAACGATCAGGTTCGTTTTGAGTTAGGTGCTTATGCGCTTAAACCTGGCGTTCATGTGATTGCCCCTTGGCGTGAATGGGATTTGAATTCCCGTGAATCTTTGATGAATTATTGTGAAACGCACAATATTGAAGTTGATTACGCGAAAAGCAAGAAAAAGTCCCCTTACTCTATGGATGCTAACCTTCTTCATATCTCTTATGAAGGTGGTATCTTAGAAGACCCTTGGGCTGAAGCTGAAGAAGAGATGTGGCGTTGGTCTGTATCTCCTGAGAATGCTCCAGATCAGGCGACTTACCTTGAGTTGACCTATGAGAAAGGTGATATTGTTGCCATTAACGGTGAGGCAATGAGTCCAGCTACGGTTCTTGAATACCTGAACAAAGTAGGTGGCGAGAATGGTGTTGGGCGTTTAGATATTGTTGAAAACCGTTTTGTTGGCATGAAATCTCGCGGCTGTTATGAAACGCCGGGCGGTACCATCATGATGAAAGCGCATCGTGCGATTGAGTCTATTACTTTGGATCGTGAAGCGGCTCATCTTAAAGATGAATTGATGCCTAAGTATGCTAAAACTATTTATAACGGCTTCTGGTGGTCAGAAGAGCGTAAAATGATGCAGCAGCTTATTGATTACTCTCAGCGTGTCGTTAACGGTGATGTACGCGTTAAACTTTACAAGGGAGCTGTTGAGGTCGTTGGTCGTCGTTCTGATGACAGTCTTTTTGATGAAAGTATAGCAACATTTGAAGACGATGCAGGCTCTTACGATCAGAAAGATGCGGCAGGCTTTATTAAACTGAATGCACTACGTATGCGTATTGCAGCGAGTAAAGGACGTAATCTTTTAGAAGATTAAGTTGTTACTTACCCTTTTAAAAACCCCGTACTAGTCCTGCGGGGTTTTTTATTGTCCAGAGAGTCGCTTAAACTTTGATAATATCCTGATTTATATGCTACTTTTGCTGATACGTAATCTTTATGACGCCTATGGAAATTAATTACTCAGGAAAGTCGGCTCTCATTGTAGACAGTAAGCTTGAAGACCTTGGGACGCTGCGACAAATCCTGAGTCGTATAGGTGTGGGACAGATTCAGGTAGCTTCGTCGGTGAATATGGCGCTTAGTTTAATGAGGGAGTTTTCCTATGACCTCTGTTTTGCTGCCTACGATATGGGGAAAGGCGAAAAAAATGGTCTTCAGTTGTTACATGAGGCCAATGCTGAATATATTTTCCCATCATCGAGTGCGTACTTCCTTATTGTTGATCCTAAAGACGCAGAGCTTCTCTTTGGTTCTTTAGAAAACTCTCCAGATACCTACCTTTCTAAACCTTTTGATCAGGCTAAGATACGTCAACGTTTAGAAAAGTTATTACGAATAAAAGATGCCATTAAACCAATAGAGCAATTGTTGGATGAGGAGCATTTTGATGAGGTGATAGAAAAATCTGAAATACTGGCAAAACACTACCCTGGTTTAAATGTTGTGCTACAGCGTATTACGGGAATTGCTCTGATTCGTATGCGACGTTTTAGTCAAGCAAAGGCACTGTTTTTGATGTTGACTGAGAAGCGGTCATTACCTTGGGCTGAGGTTGGGAAAGGGATTGCTTATTTTAATTTAGGTGAATATTCAGATGCATTATCATCGTTAAATAATGTGGTGAATCAGCAGTATATTTGCGTCGAGGCTTATACATGGTTAGCTCGAACCCATCAGATTAGGGGGGAGCTTGAATTGGCTGTCGCGTTGATGCGAAAAGCAGTGATGCTGCAACCGACTGTGCCTTCGTTGCAAGGGGAGCTAGCTGAACTTGCTAGTCAGACTGAGGAGTGGGAGATAGCTAAAGGGGCATACCAGCAAGCGGTACGTTATGCCCGTTATTCAATTTTTCAGTCGCCTAAATATTACTTTGGGCTTGTTCGGGCACTTATTCAAGCAAATACTCAGCGCTTAGCTGAGATAGAAGATGATGTTATAAGAATCCTTGAGGATGTTGTGCTGGACCACCCTGATAATCAAGAGGTAATGTTTCGAGCAAAATTGATTAACTGTGATTTTTTCCGAATGGAGTCTGATGCTTCTCGTTTACAGCAGATGTTGCAACAAACGTGGAATTTCTATTTAAGAATGGATTTAGATAGTCAGTGCAAGTGGCTAGATGTCATGGTTGATACCGCTAGTGATACAGGTTTTGATGACGAGGTGAAAAAGCGTCGTAAAGAATTGACTAGAAAAATGATTGAAATGGAGTGGGGTAAAGCTAATTATGCCGCAATGACGAGTTTTAGAAGTGGAGATTTAGATAGGGCATTCCAAATGTTCGGCCGTGCCCATGAGCTGCTCCCTAGTCATACAGGTATAGCACTTAACCTTGTGCAAGCGGGTATTGAAAAAGCGAAAAGAGGCGAGAGTGCTATTTGGATTTTGCTTTCTGTGCGCGATGTACTTTCAACGGTTAATTTTGGCGCGCTGCCCACGAAACAACAGCAGCGTTATAAGGTTCTGTTTAAGCGCTTTGTGGAGCAATATAATTTGCTGGTTCAGCCCGAAGAGATGCCTCGTAACGACCCTCTGAGTCAGGAGCTTTGATCAAGGCTAAACGTTAAATGGTTTCATCGTCATCTACAATTAAAAATGATGTTGATGTTTGGGTCTCCGAATCGCTTTCTTGTCTATTAAGGTTTCGAGCGAGTTTTCGGCTTAAGAGCTTTTTCTGCGCCATAGGAGGGAGGTCGGTAAACATAATGATGTTTTTATCGACAAGCACATCAATTAGATCTTCGAAGATACGAGATACTGCCGCATCGGATTGCTCTAAGAATTCTTCCGCAGAAAATTCGTTATCATTGATCGAGAGGAATGCTAGAACCTCTTTGTTTTTTATATCGACCGCTTCTGCTCCTGTTTGAAAGGTTTCAGAAAGGCTGATAATGCGTCCTTCTTCATTGCGTATGGCGTATAACATATTGATTTGCTACATTGGTTGGGTTTTAAAGCGTGGTTGTCATGCGCTTTTTTTTTGAGTATCTCTCTCATATAAGGTTAAGGTCAAGGTAAATGAAAGCTGTTCAGGATCCTTTGCTCGGTTGTCTAGTTCATCTAAGTAAGCAAAATCATAAGCCTTCCACGCCTGAAGTGCTCTGTGAGGGCCTCCCTCTAGTTAATAATAAGTTAACGCCCAAACTCTTTGTGCGGGCGGCCAAACGAGCCGGTTTTGCTGCTCAAGTGTTGAAACGTTCACTCGATGATATCTCCCCAATGGTTCTTCCTGCCGTTTTGTTATTAGAAGGTGATAACGCCTGTGTTTTACAGGAGATTGATCAAGAAACTGGACAAGCGCTTATTGTGCAGCCTGAGAGTGGCGGTGAACATAAGGTAGATATTGAGCAGCTAAGAAATAGTTACCTTGGTTATGCTGTTTTTGTTCGTTTGGAATATCGCTTTCAGGAGCAAGTGTCAAAGCTGCTAGAGGGGCATAAAGGCCATTGGTTTTGGGGAACAATCAAGCGCTCATCTGCTATATATCGTGATGTTCTTATTGCCTCTTTTCTTATTAATCTATTTGTTATTGCCAATCCCCTGTTTGTTATGAATGTTTATGATCGTGTTGTACCTAACAATGCGATTGAAACATTATGGGTGTTGGCTATAGGTGTCTTCATTGTCTATTTGTTTGATTTTGGTTTGAAGATGCTACGTTCCTACTTTATTGAAATAGCAGGTAAAAAAGGTGATGTCATATTATCAGCCATCCTGTTTGAGAAGGTTCTGTCGTTAAAATATAGTGCATTACCTGCTTCGGTAGGCTCTTTTGCGAGTAACTTAAGAGAGTTTGATAGTATTAAGACCTTTTTAAGTTCTACGACTAATGTGGCTTTTATTGATCTGCCGTTCGCTATTTTGTTTTTAGTTGTTATTGGCTTTATTGGTGGCCCATTAGTCATTGTTCCATTGGCAATAATTCCTTTGATTATTTTGTTTTCGTTTATTGTGCGTCCTTACCTTAGAGAGACTGTAGAAAAAACATTTGCATCTAATTCACAAAAGAATTCTACGCTGATTGAAAGCTTAACCGCGATGGAAACGGTAAAGACCCAGCGCGCCAGCTCGTCGATGCAATTGAGCTGGGAGCAAGCTGTAGGTTATATCGCTAAATGGAGTTTGAAGTCGCGGATGTTGTCGGCATTGGTCGTCAATTTTGCATCCTTTGCTCAGCAGCTGACATCGGTAGGTATTATCATTACCGGTGTCTATCTGATTAGTGAACGAGAGATTACGATGGGGGCTTTAGTTGCCTGCGTTATGTTATCAGGTCGGGCTATTGCGCCTATGAGCCAAGTGGCCAATTTAGTGATCTCTTACCATCAAGCTTCAACGGCGTTAAAAGGCTTGAATGAAATTATGGAAATGCCATCTGAGCGTTCAGAAAACCAGCAGTTTGTTTATCGTGATGAATTAAAAGGTGCAATTGAGTTTAAAAATGTAAGTTTTGCCTATCCGGGTGAGCAGCAAAAGGCTCTGGATAATGTGTCTTTTAATGTTAAAGCGGGTGAAAAGGTTGCACTGATTGGGCGTATAGGGTCGGGTAAGTCTAGTATCGAGAAATTAGTCCTTGGCTTATATGATGTGACAGAGGGTTCCGTCCGTATTGATGGCTTAGATATTAATCAAATCGATCCTGTTGATCTGCGTCGGAATTTTGGTTATATGCCACAAGATATTATGTTATTTGCAGGGAGTGTACGTGACAATATTGTGATTGGTTCCCCTCAGACTGAAGACTCTAGGCTGGTAGAGGTAGCTAATCTATCAGGCGTATCGGATATGGTGAATAGACATCCGCAAGGCTTTGATATGTCGGTTGGTGAGCGTGGCGCATCTCTTTCGGGAGGGCAGCGTCAGGCCGTCGCCGTAGCGAGGTCTTTAGTGCATGACCCTAATGTTTTGATTTTAGATGAGCCTACGGCATCGATGGATAATGCTTCAGAAGAGCATATTAAATCTATGTTGAAAAAATACACTGCAGATAAAACGATGTTAGTGGTTACGCATAAAATGTCATTACTTTCTTTAGTTGATCGAATCATAGTTATGGACTCGGGCAGAGTTGTTGCTGACGGCCCTAAAGATGTTGTTTTAGATGCCTTGAAGCAAGGGCGTCTTCAGGTGCAGAAATGAGTACTATGAATCACAATAAAAAAGATCTTTCGTATATGTCTAGTGTGAGCGAAGCGATTGTGGAGCAAGCACCAAGAGGCGCTAGTATTCTACTATGGGCAATGGTTCTTTTCGTTATTATCGCTATAGGTTGGGCAATGTGGGCTGAGCTCGATGAAATTACTCGAGGTGATGGAGAGATTATACCTTCAAGCCAACTCCAAATTATAAAAACGTTGGAAGGGGGAGCCGTATCAGAAATTTTGGTTAAAGAAGGGGGGATTGTTGAAAAAGGGCAAGTGCTTTTGCGTATTGATGATGTCCGTTTCTCTAGTTCGTTAGAGGAAAATTTAGTTCGTCAGTATGAGCTTATTGCAAAAGCAGCACGCTTGAAAGCGGAAGCAGATAATGTGGAGTTTGTAAGTCCTAGTGACTTTCCGGGCAAGTATCAATCGATGGTTGAGCAAGAAAAATACCTTTATTCCACCCGTAAGGCTGAAATGCAAGCTGGTGTGGAAGGGCTAAAGCAGCAAATTGCTCAGCGAGGCCAAGAGTTAAAGGCTGCTAAATCTCAGGAGGGGCAACTTGCTCGGAGTTATAGTTTATTAAAGCGTGAACTTGATATAACTCGTCCTTTATTGAAAGAGGGGGTTATTTCCGAAGTAGAATTTTTGCGTTTGAAGCGTCAATTAAATGATCTACGAGGGGAGTTATCAGGTGTTCGGTTAAATATTCCTCGTATTGAATCAACCTTAAAAGAAACCAAGCAAAAATTAGGAGAGTTTGAGCTTCAGTATCGTAATGAGGCTCAAAAAGAGCTGAATGAAGTTAGTGCGGAAATATCTCGAATCACTCAAGCCTTGGCCGGTATGAATGATCGTATCGCAAAGGCTGAAGTAAAAGCTCCCGTGAAAGGGACAATTAAGCAGTTATTGGTTAACACTATTGACGGTGTTGTTCAGCCGGGTGATGAGTTATTAAATATTATTCCATGGGAAGACACATTGCTTGTTGAGGCGAGAATCAGGCCCTCGGATATTGCCAATATAGCACAAGGGCAAAAAGCCGTTATTAAAGTAACCGCTTATGATTTCTCGATTTATGGTGGCGTAGGTGCGGAGGTGGTTTTTGTCAGCCCTAGTACTATTCTAGATGAGGAGGGGGAGAGTTATTATCTCGTTCGTTTACAAACAGATCAGCCTTATATAGGCACGGCTTCAACTGAATTACCACTGATTGCAGGCATGACAGTAGGAGTTGATATCCTGACAGGAAAGAAAACGGTAATGGATTATTTATTAAAGCCGGTATTAAAAGCTAAAGAAAAAGCATTAACTGAACGTTGATTAAGATTTCTCTAATGGAAACAAAGGGTTGAGTTTAAAAGAAAACGTGTATTTAAATTATAGTCTAAGGATTACATCATGCATGTTTTTTTGTTATGAGGAGGGTGGGCGTTGTGGTAATTAGTTCTTTAGCTATAGAGCGAGCCTAAATACCTGAAGGTAAATCCGAGCGTCAGTCTAAAAAATTATAAAGCATGTTTATTGGGTGTGATTTAACAAAACCGGTTAAATAGGCTGATGCCACTCTGTATCGATATTATTATAAAATACTGGGGTGGCTAATGTGGATAGAGTAGTAAAAACAACTGGTTAAGCGCCTGATTATGGATTCAGTCAGCTTATGTTCAGTTATAAAAAGGATAGTCGTAATAACAATAATAAAGTTATGGTTATTTGTCTTTATTTCGTTGTAATGTACTTGTTATCATTTCTTAAGTTTATAATTGGAGCGATGGATTCTAGTAATTATGCAGTTATTCTTCATTAGTAACCGACCGAAGGTTCTGGAACGTTGGTATCACCTATTAGGTGATTGGAGTCCTGAGACGGTTGGCGCAAATGAAGTAGCAGCTAAGTTGGCAAATGGTGGTCTTTTACTGATGCATTTAAGCTCAGTTAATGACATTGAAAGTCAGCTTGTATTTAGTTATAAAAAAAATAATCCTAAAAGTATTTTAATTGTATGTACGGATACGCCTAATGAAGAAGAGGGTGTTGAAGTGTTGCAGTTGGGTGCAAATGGTTATACCAACACGTATGTAACAGGTTCACTGCTTTTAGAAGTGGTGAAGACTGTACTCCGTGGTGATATTTGGGCTGGCCCCGAATTATTACAAAAGTTGCTTCGGCGGCTATTACGTAATTTGCCTGCATCAAATAGTAAAGTGGACACCGCAGAGTCTGTAGATTGTTTTGAAGGATTAAGTAGTCGTGAGCAAGAGGTACTGTCAGTCTTAGTGACGGGTGCTAGTAATAAGGAAATTGCCCGCGAGCTTGACATTACTGAACGAACAGTTAAAGCCCACCTGAGTTCTATTTTTCAGAAAACAGGGGTTTCAGACAGAGTTTCGCTGGTCTTATTGGCCAGTAAATCGCCTTCTATGGCGGTTTAGCAGTAATGCGGTGGTGGCTACAAACTATTTATTAAATGAAGGCGGAAGATTTATGTTTAGGTCAATAGTTGCTGGTGTGCTTATAGGAACAGTGAGTGCGGTTTCCTATTCAGCCTCTTTGGAGGAGGTCGTTACACAGGGGTTATCACTCAACCCCAGTGTAAAACAAGCAATTAATTATCGTAATTCGGTGTACCAAGAAGTTAGGCAAGCCAAAGGAGGCTATCTGCCTACTGTCGATGTGTCAGCTGGTTATGGTTACGAATGGACAAATAACACGACTACCGGTGCTAACGGTTTGGACGATGTTGAATTAAAAAGGGGCGAGGGCGCTCTAAGCATCCGTCAAATGCTTTTTGATGGTTTTGCTACGGAAAGCGAAGTTAATCGTCAAAAAGCTCGCGCGTTGTCGGCTGATAAACGCCTGATTGAAACAGCTGAATCTTATGCGTTAGATGCCACTCGCGCTTATATTGAATTGAATCGTCGCAATGTTCTTTTTCAACAAGCTAAAGAAACCTTATTTAATCACGTTAAAATTTACGATCGAATTAAGCGCCGTTCCGAGTCTGGTTTAGGTGCGTTAGCTTCTATTCAGCAGGCTGAAGGTCGTCTAGCTTTAGCTGAAGTTAACGTATTGGCAGCTGAAAACAACTTATTGGATGCCAAGGCTAACTTTCAGCGGGTGGTAGGCGTTGCGGCTCCTGAAGAGATTATTTACCCTGAAGCGGCGAATATAACTATTCCTGAAACTGTTGTAGAAGCTACCGAGATGGCGATGAGTAATCATCCGACACTTCAAGTGGCTGAAGCTGACACGATGGCCGCCGTCGCTCAGTATAATGCAGCCAAACGTAATTATTATCCTCGCGTTGATTTTGAAGTAGACCGTACATGGAATAATGATTTAGATGGCGTTGATGGTATGAATGAAGACCTAACCGCTATGATTCGTATGAGTTATAATTTATACAATGGTGGCGCTGATCAGGCGAAAGTGCGTCAAACCCAGCACCAGATTGAGGAAGCAAAAGCAGTTCAGAGTAATGCTCACCGTGAGGTTATGCAGAGTGTTGAGTTGTCGTGGAATGCTTTTTCTATTTTAAGTCGCCAAGTTCCTTATTTAGAACAGCATGTTACCTCAAGCCAAGAGACGCGTAATTCATATCTAAAGCAGTTCAATATTGGTCAGCGTTCATTATTGGATCTATTGGATACTGAAAATGAGGTGTTTTCATCGAAAAACGATCTTACTAATGCGTTGCATGATCAATTAGTAGCTAAGTATCGTGTCGTTAATGGTATGGGTACGCTATTGGATAGCTTTAATCTTTCGTTACCCGAACCTAATTTGGGTGATGTAGAACCAAAAGATCAGTTAGCTGACGCTAAATAAATGAATAAATAAAGGCTAATAGAATTGTTCTATTATTGAAAAAGGTGTGTGAAGTTCATTACAATCACTCCCTAACCTTATTGTTTGAAAAAGGGTTGCCATTGGCAGCCCTTTTTTCTTTATGTGAAGTGCCAAAATGAAAGCTCATAAAATTAGCCAAGCCCCAATCCCAATGCGAACTGTTGGCCCTATTAAGATTAGTGGCCCTGTATTGGATGAAAAAATATCGGTGCCGTTGGCGACCTATGAAACACCGCTTTGGCCTTCTGTGGGTCGAGGAGCGCGGATCTCTGTATTAACTGAGGGAATTAAAACAACGGTAATTGATGAGCGTATGAGTCGCTCAATTCTCTTGGAAGCGGATGATGCCTGTGAAGCATTAAAAGCGTTGAGCTCAATTAAGGCTAGAATGGATGATATTAACGCTGTGGTGGCAACCAGCAGTCGTTTTGCAAAGCTGATAGATATGAATAGCCAGATTGTGGCGAATATGATCTACCTGCGGTTAGAGTTTACCACTGGGGATGCGTCGGGCCATAATATGGTAACTAATGCAGCGGATAAGATTATTCCTTGGATACTCAATGAATATCCCCAGCTACGGTATTCATCCATATCGGGTAACTATTGCTCAGATAAAAAAGCAACTGCGGTGAATGGTATTCTTGGCCGAGGCAAGTATGTTGTATGTGAAATTCTAATCTCACGTGAGCTCTGTGAACGGCGCTTAAAGACGACACCTGAGAAAGTGGTTGATCTTAATATTAAGAAAAACCTAATAGGTACTATGGTGGCCGGTGGTTTGCGGAGTGCTAATGCCCATTTTGCTAATATGCTATTAGCATTCTATTTGGCAACAGGTCAGGATGCCGCGAATATTATTGAAGGCTCTCAAGGGATAGTGCATGCAGAGGTGAGGGGGGATGATCTTTATTTTTCCTGTACTTTACCTAATCTAATAATGGGTTCTGTGGGGAATGGTAAAGGGATTGATTTTGTAGAAGATAATCTTGCGATGCTGGGCTGTAAAGAAGACAGGGCGCCAGGTGAAAATGCGCGTCGTTTAGCGGCTATTTGTGCCGCGACGGTGTTGTGTGGTGAGCTTTCTTTATTGGCGGCACAGACAAATCCAGGTGAGCTTATGGAAGCGCATCTTAAGTTGGAGCGATAATGACGGATCTAACCAATGACCGTAAACTTGAGCATATTCGAGCTATTGAGAATGATCCTTTAACCGATCGTTCAGGTCATTATTTTGATCAGATCAAACTGATGCATCGAGCTCTTCCTGAGATAGCGTTGGGGAAGGTAGATAGCTCCTGTGATTTCCTTGGAAAAAAGCTGAGCTTTCCTATGTTGATCTCATCAATGACCGGTGGAGATCATCAGCTTGTTAAACAGGTGAATCAGAATTTAGCTAAGGCGGCCCAAGTCTGCGGTGTTGCAATGGCTGTGGGTTCTCAGCGGGTGATGTTTACCGCGCCTTCCGCAAGAGCGAGTTTCCAATTACGAGATTTTGCCCCTGATGTGCCGTTGATTAGTAATATTGGTGCAGTACAACTGAATTGTGGTATGTCTGGTGAACAGGTCCAAGATGCGATCGATTGCTTGCAGGCTGATGGGCTTTATCTGCATTTGAACCCTTTACAAGAAGCGGTTCAGCCTGAAGGCGATACGGACTTTTCTAACTTAGGTAGTGCCATTGCCGAATTAGTTAACAAGTTGGATATCCCGGTACTTTTGAAAGAGGTGGGTAGTGGTTTGTCTCCAGCGGATATTGAGATTGGTCTGCAGGCCGGTATATCTATCTTTGATGTGGCAGGGAGCGGTGGTACCTCATGGAGTCGCATTGAACATCATCGTCGTCAAGACAGTAGTGACTTAGGGTTGAAGTTTCAAGACTGGGGTATTTCTACGCCAATGGCGCTGAAAATGGCAAATCCTTATACCGATCGTGCCACATTAGTTTCAAGTGGTGGCTTAAGGGATGGGATTGATATGGTTAAATCTGTTATACTCGGCGCCTCAATATGTGGCATGGCCGCTCCATTGCTGAAACCGGCGATGGAATCAAGCGAAGCGGTTGTCGCAGAAATAGAAAAAATTAAAACAGAATTCAGAACTGCTATGTTTCTGCTTGGTGCTCGGGATGTTGCCGCTTTATTTAATAACCCAGCCCATATTTTAGAAGCGCGTTAGGATCGAGACCCCATAATGTCAGTTGGTATTGACGAAATTAGTTTCTATACATCTAATTATTTTTTAGACCTGAGAACTCTTGCAGACGTTCAAAAGATTGAGTCTGGGAAGTATTATCAAGGCATTTGGCAAGAAAAAATGTCAATGGCCGCTCCAGATGAAGATGTTGTGACTATGGCTGCAAATGCAGCCAATCCATTAATTGATCGTGTCGGTGCAGATACGATCGGTACCTTGTTGTTCGCTACAGAAACAGGGATCGATCAGTCTAAAGCTGCTGGCGTTTATGTTCATCGTTTATTAGGGCTAAATTCAAATTGTCGTGTCGTTGAATTAAAGCAGGCTTGCTACAGCGCAACCGCTGCGGTTCAGATGGCGTGCGCTTTAGTTGCTCGTCAGCCGAATAAAAAAGTACTGGTTATCGCGTCTGATGTTGCCCGTTATGACCTGGATACTTCAGGTGAAGCGACCCAAGGCTGTGGTGCTGTAGCCATGCTCATCTCAACGAACCCTCGGTTAGTTGAAATTGACCCTGAAGTTGGAAATTACACCGAAGATGTAATGGATTTTTGGCGTCCTAACTATCGTACTACAGCTATTGTGGATGGTAAGTACTCCACCAAGATTTATTTAAAATCGCTTAAAAAGGCTTGGGAAAATTTTGTTGAAGTGAGTTCGTTAGCATTTAATGACTTTTCTCACTTTTGTTATCACCTGCCCTTTAGTCGAATGGCTGAGAAGGCACATAAGCATTTAGCTAAAGTGAATAAAGCGGGCTTGTCACTAGACCAAATAGAGCAGCAGGTTGAAGATACGCTGCACTACAATCGAGTGATTGGTAACAGCTATACGGCATCAATGTATATTGGCCTAACCTCGCTGCTAGAAAACTGTAAGGAAAACCTTGCGGGCCACAAAGTTGGCTTTTTTAGTTATGGTTCAGGGTGCGTAGCTGAGTTTTTCTCGGGCACTGTTGTGTCAGGTTATGAACAATGTCTACATACATTGACACATAAAAGTATGTTGGACGCGCGTCGAGAAGTAACCTATGACGAGTATCTCACGCTCTATCATTATCCTGACCCCAGAGATGGTGGGCATCATGATATTTCTGAGTCCACGACAGGACGCTATCGTTTAGCTGCAATCAGTGGTCATAAACGAGAATATGTTATCTGCTAAAGCTCCTGGAAAATTGATACTGAGTGGTGAACATTCAGTTGTCTATGGGGCGCCTGCCATTGCGCTAGCTGTGAACCATTTTGTCACAGCTAGCTATACTCCTTCGGATTCCGATACGTTAGCTATTACTTCCACTGTGTTGGGGCAGGATAGACGTACTTTTGAGCAACTAGCAACCTTAGTTGAGCATATAGATCAGCGTTTTGAGCGTTTTTTGTCTGGCGAACTTGCGGTTCAAGATATTTTAACTACCCCCCATGATCTTCTTTATTATACGGCGTTACAGTCAAATAGATTACGTGCTGGAAACATAATCATAAATAGTGAGATACCTAGCGGTGCAGGTATGGGGTCATCGGCTGCTGTCATAGCGAGTTTGCTTCAACTATTTGACCCCTCTTCCTCTATGCAAAAAGAGACTGCTGACCAGCAGATATTTTTCCAGAAAGTAAAATATTGTGAGCGTTTACAGCATGGTAGAGGTAGTGCTATAGATGCTGCTGCGGTGACTTATGGCGGGCTAATTAAAGTACAAGATCATCATGTAACGCCTTTATCTGTAGAGCTTGGAGAGGGATGGTATCATTTTCACTCGGGAGAGCCTTGTTGTTCAACGGGAGAAACAGTTGCGGAAGTACGGGAACGTTTTTCAAATCAGTCTCATCTTTGGGATCAATTTTCTGAAGTAACTCAAAGGGTTGAGATGAGTGTCAATCAACCTACAGAGATGCTTTCCGCAATTCGATTAAATCATCGTTTATTACAAGAAATTGGTGTTGTACCTTTATCGGTATCGCAGCTAATCGAGCGTATTGAAGCGCTAGGCGGCGCAGCTAAAATTTGTGGTGCAGGAGCTCATCGAGGTGAGGGGGCGGGGCAAGTGCTAGTGTATTTTCCTGAACAAAATACTGAGCTCTTAAGTGCACAGCTCGGCATTCAGTTAACACCTTTACAGCAACAATTAAGGGGCGCCCATCGTGCGTAAGATTCGTGCAAAAATACCCGGTAGCATTATGCTGATGGGTGAACATTCAGTGCTCTTTGGCGAGAGAGCATTGGCCTGTGCTGTAGATAAATATATTGTTGTTGAATTAACGCCTCTGTCAGAACCTGAAGTGGTAATTGATTCTGCTTTAGCGTATTACCGATCTGATTTAGCTCAGCTTACCGCTAATCCAAATTTAACTTTTGTGTTAGCTGCGATTGAATTGTTTGCGAGTCAGCTGCCAAATGGCTTCCGGTTAACTATTGAGTCAGAGTTTTCCCATAAGGTGGGATTGGGCTCTTCGGCGGCGGTAACAGCGGGTGTTGTAGCTGTTTTGTCCGCCTATGCTGAGCTTAAGGTAGATAATAAATCCTTATTTGAAAAAGCGTTAGCTGTCGTGCACAAAGTGCAAGATGGACGTGGTTCAGGTACAGATTTAGTTGCTAGCATATACGGCTCTATTGTCGCTTATAGTGTTAACCCTTGTTCAATTAAAAAGCTGCCCGCATGTCCTGCAATCTCTCTATTTTATGCAGGTTATAAGACAAAAACCCCAGATGTATTATGTAAAGTTGAGCAATTAAGTCGTGCTAATCCTGAGATATATCAACAGATTTATCAGCTAATGGGGCAAGTGACACTGAAAGCAGAACAAGCTGTTGTAGACCAAGATTGGCAGAACCTTGGCTGTCTGATGAACCATTATCAAGGCTTAATGGATGCGTTAGGCGTATCTGATCGCGTTATTTCAGATATGGTTTATCGATTACGATCCGGTACAGATGTGCAAGGCGTTAAAATATCAGGTTCTGGTTTAGGTGATTGCGTATTAGCTTTAGGGCAGGTGACAGATGTAACTATGCCTTATGAACAGATAGAGGTTGCAGTATCAGAACAAGGAGTGAGTCTTGAGTATCTCTAAAAAGGATGTGATCGCAAATTACCTGCCGAAAAGAACAGAGGCAGGGCTAAAAGCTGAGGCATTTGCGCCTAGTAATATTGCGTTATGCAAATATTGGGGGAAACGAGACGTAGAGCTTAATCTGCCTATTAATGGATCTTTGTCTATTTCGTTAGGTGAGCTGGGCAGTCATACATCAATAAATGAGTCTGACACAGGAGAGGATCAGGTTTATTTAAACGATGAGTTGCTTGAACCAGATAGTAAGTTTGCCAGTAAAGTGATTAGGTTTATTGAGCTGTTTCGGCGAGATCTAGATCAGCCTATTACTGTGAGGACTGTAAATAATATTCCTACAGCGGCAGGTTTGGCATCATCTGCATCGGGCTTTGCTGCTTTGACTTTAGCGGTAAATGACTTTTATCGTTTTGGGTTGAAGAAAGAACATCTATCAGCTTTTGCTCGCATGGGGAGTGGCAGTGCTTCTCGTTCCATTTACCAAGGTTTTGTTGAGTGGCATTTAGGTGTTCGAACAGATGGTATGGATAGTTGTGCTGAGCCTTTAGCTGCACAATGGCCTGGATTTAGGATTGGTCTGTTAAAAGTTGCAACCGGCGAGAAAAAAATAGATTCCCGTTCAGGTATGCAGCGCACAGTTGAATCCGCACCACTTTATAACTCATGGCCGAAGCAAGCTGCCAATGATTTGAGGGTGATTAAAGAGGCTATTAAGAATCGGGATCTAGAATTATTAGGTCAAACTGCGGAGCAGAATGCCTTATCTATGCATGCCACTATGATAGGTTCTTGGCCGCCCTTACTTTATTGGCAGCCCGAGTCTGTTGCAGCAATGCATAGATTATGGGAATTAAGAGCATCGGGTGTTCAGGTTTACTTAACTATGGATGCGGGTCCCAACTTAAAGTTGATTTTCCATAGTGAGTCTGAAGCTCAAGTAAGAGATGCTTTTCCTGAGTTAATGGACGTAGATATTGTTGCGCCGTTTGGATAAGTTATCTGTGATCCCTGATGCCTAATCGAGATTTGTTAGCGTTGGAATCGACAACGGGGTTTATATTAACGCGTCAGCAACAGGATAGTCCTACTGGGATTGTGCTTACCTACTGGGTTCGCACAATAGATCAAGTTTTTCCTGTTACGATTCCTAATCAAGAGACGATTTTCTTTGTCTTAGATGAGCAGGTTGAAGAGGTCGAACGCATATTAATGCGTTTTTCAGGTTGGCGAATAGTTAAGCTTGAATTAACTGACCTTAATTATAAAGGGGTGCACGGCCTCTATTGCCGTAGCCTTAAAGTCATGCGGCAAATCGTGGATCTTTTGCGATTGTCAGGCATTGTGATGATGGAGGAAGATATTCGCCTTACTGATCGCTTTTTAATGGAGCGGTTTATTCAAGGTGGTGTTGCCATTACGCAATGCGCCTCCCAATTTAAGCTTAAACCTGCAGAAGTATTCCCTCGTTTTCGAATTCTCTCTATCGACTTAGAAACCACTATGCGCGCCGATAAAATATTATCGGCAGCCTTTTATGCAGATGACTTTCGCTTAGTGTTAATGCTTGGGGAAGGGGAAGATAAGGCAGAAATAAAATACTATCCTAGTGAAAAATCACTTTTACTTGCTTTTATTGATGTAGTTGAACGATATGATCCGGATATTTTTATAGGTTGGAATGTTGTTGGTTTTGATTTTAGGGTCCTTAAAAATAGAGCTGATGCATTGCATATTGCTTTACGTTTAGGTCGTGATAAGCAGCCAATACAGTTACATGAGTCAGGTCAAGGGAAGTTATTTATCCGTATGGCGGGGCGCATGGTGTTGGATGGTATAGACACTCTTAAAGGTGCGACCTACCAATTTGAAAGCTTCTCCTTAGAAAATGTTTCCCGTCAGATGTTGGATCGTGGCAAGTTGATTGACCATGTCGAGGTTCGAGGGGATGAAATTCAACGGCTTTTTCGTGATGATAAAGAAGCTTTAGCCCGCTATAACCTCGAAGATTGTAAGTTGGTTTGGGATATTTTTGAGAAAGCAGATCTGATCAATTATCTTATTGAGCGAGCCCGTTTGACTGGATTGTCTTTAGATAAAGTAGGAGGCTCAGCGGCCGCTTTTGATAACCAGTATTTACCTCATCTTCATCGCAAAGGCTATGTTGCGCCGGAATACGCATCGGGAGTTTCAGGGCTAAGTGCACCTGGTGGATATGTTATGGATTCCCGTCCAGGACTATACAGCCATGTACTTGTTCTGGATTTTAAAAGCCTATACCCGAGTATTATTCGTACGTTTAAAGTAGATCCCTATGGTTTAGCTGAAGGACTAAAAGAGGATAGCCTCCCAGAAGATCTATTACCTGGATTCAATCATGCTATTTTTTCGCGTAGCAAGACGATTCTCCCTGAGTTAATTGAAACCTTGTGGGCCGCTAGAGATCAGGCTAAACGGTCGAAAAATGCCGCACTCTCTCAGGCAATAAAAATAATTATGAACTCGTTTTATGGCGTGCTTGGTTCAAATGTTTGCCGGTTTTATGATCAAAGGTTATCAAGTTCTATTACACTGAGAGGACATGAAATACTGACAAAAACTGCTGAGTGCATAGAGGATAACTTTGGTTTCAAAGTAATCTATGGCGACACCGACTCTGTCTTTGTGTGGTTAGGCGATGACTTTTCTACTGAAAATGCAGATAAAAAAGGTGAGTTGTTAGCTGAATTTTTAAACGGCTGGTGGCGAGAAAACTTACAGCAGCGCTTTCAGTTAGATACTCAATTGGAGATAGAGTACGAGACACACTATAGCCGCTTTTTAATGCCGACCATAAGACACTCTGAAAAAGGTTCAAAGAAGCGTTATGCGGGATTAAAGCGTCTGTCTGATGGTTCTGAGCGGATGGTTTTTAAAGGGTTGGAAAATGTACGAACAGATTGGACTCCGCTTGCTAGAGAGTTGCAAGAGAACTTGTATGAACGCGTATTTAAAGGGCAGGAGTGGAAGTCACTTTTAAAACATATAGTGGAGCAGCTGAAACAGGGAGAGGTTGATGCAAAGCTTGTGTATCGAAAACGGATCAGGCAGCGCCTAGATCAATATGTCAAAAATAAACCGCCCCACGTTCAAGCAGGCTTAAAAGCTGAGCGCGAATATGAACAGCTTGATCAGCCAAGTCCGTACCGTTCGGGAAGTTACATCGAATATGTAATAACGGTTAATGGCCCAGAACCAGTCGAGTTTGTGAGGTCTTCATTGGATTACCAGCATTACCTAGAGAAACAGATTCGGCCGGTAGCTGAGGCAATTATGCAGTTTTTAGGTGAGGATTTTGATGACTTAGTCGCACCGCAAATTAAACTGTTTTAATCTTTTTGCGGAAAAATAGGCAGCTTTCGCCCGCTTTTATGCGGTGACATCTAGCAGTGAACCTAATGGGCTTAGAGGGTCGGTACGTAACTTTCCGGGTGCAGTGACTTCTAACAGTTGCATCACTTGCTCGCCCGTTTTCTCAATTTGGTTGTTAGCCATTTCTGCAGATTTTATCGAGTGGTTAGTGGGTACTGTATGCTCACTAGCGACCGCTGCACTGCTACTGATTTCATTTATTTCCATTTCTAACCTTTTGCCTTGATCGTGGGATTAGGTTGTCATTCCTCTGCGAAGTTTTTTCTTTCTGTTTAAAAAGAGGTAATAAAATTATCGGCTGAAAGTGTAGATACTTGAGTGCTGCTTTAGGTTTCACTGTGTTTAAACCTTAGGAAATCGATTCAAAGGGTGACTTTTTGGGCAGGAAACACTATTTTGGAACTAAGCCTCAAGAATGATTTAAAAACCAGAATATACAGTTCATGCTTATCTGGATTTTTTAGGCTTTAAATTAACTTCATTTTGCTTTACTAAAAATTAAAATTAAAAGGGTCAGGGATAATGAAACAGAAACAAAGCGTTACTCGCAAAGTTCTAATTGGATTAATTGCAGCATCAGGCATGTTGTCTAGTACTGCTTTTGCGGCGGGTAATATTAATATCGAAGAAACTGCAAACCTTAATGTTAAGCCTGCTGGTGTATGGGCTTTAGTGGGTGATTTTAATAGCCTGAACCGTTGGCTTCCAGGTATTGTTGCCAGCGATCGCACAGGTGATACTCGTGTATTGACATTAGGTGATGGCGGCAAAGTTACTGAAATTCTTCTAGAAGAAGATAATGTAAATCACTCTTATCGCTATGCGATCACCGACTCTCCATTGCCTGTTTCTGATTATGAAGCGCAAATCACCGTTAAGCCAAATGGCAAAGGCGGCTCTGTAATGACTTGGAAAACAAGCTTTAATGCTGCGGGCCTATCAGATAAAGAAGCGGAAGATGTTATGCGCGGTGTGCTTCAAGCTGGTGTAGGAAATCTGGAAAAACTTTATAACTAATTAAACATTTTCCTATTTAAAAAGAGCGATTTCTGAAAAAGGGATCGCTCTTTTTTTATGTCTATTATCTGCTAGATAGCCTAAAGCACCGAGATCACACGAACACTGTTTACCTGAATATGACCTAAAATTCACTGACTTGTTATTTCCCATTTAGATTATTACAAGCCGTTCAAGGCTTAGCTTATAAATAGCGGATGCATTCAATTCAAAAAGTAGTTCAGGATAAAATTAAGAGAAATGTTAAACTGATAACGGGTCTGTCCAGAAGGCTATTCGTATCATCTATTATGTCTATTAAAAAAACAGGTTCGGATGTTAAGGGTCTTAGTCAGCAGTTAAGTCTAAAGCTGCAACAAGATATCTTATACGGCGATATTTGCCCCGGCCATAAGCTGACCTCTCAGCGAGAGCTTGCTTCTACTTATCAAGTTTCTAGGTCTACAGTGCGAGAGGCAATACAAGATCTTGAGCTGAAAGGAATGGTGAAGACCTATCCGGGTGGAGGATCTGTTTGTCTCAATTTACTTGAACCTCACTTAGATATGCCGTTGGGAGGATTAGGACATAGCTTGGAGTTTCAATTACAAGTGATGGAGATGCGGGCTGCTTTGGAAGGAGAGGCTGCATTTTATGCAGCTTTAAGAGCAACAGATGAGCAGCTAGAAAAAATAGAGCAGGAATACCAAATTGTACATGCGCGTTCGAGTGGCGTGACCACCTTAGCTAAAGCGAAAGCAGATCTTCGTTTCCATATGATGATCGCTGAAGCAAGTCATAATGTTTTAGTAATGTCCTTTAGCCAGATTTTTTATGATCGCTATTTTAATGCTATTTATGGCGTACTTGATCTCACACTGAAAAAATTTGGGCGATACCCTGATCGCATTGGTGCCCAGCATACACAGATCTATCAAGCTCTAATGAATAGAGATGCGCCGCTTGCAAAAAAAATAGCCACAGAGCATATCAACTATACACGTAGTCAGTTGGAAGGCGCTGGTTAATCTAGGTGTGCCTGTTTTTCCCATCCAGTACTGTTTTATTGCCCTATACTTATTCACATTATGTTTTTTTCAATCAATCTTAGCTTTCTTGATTTATCTGGTCAGACCAGTTGGCGTGTCTGTCTATTTTTGCTTTGAAATAGAGTTTAGTGTGTCTTGCATAAGTTTTAATGGTGGCCTGTATTCGATGATAATTTATCCCGAAACGTTGGTCCGATTAGTGGATTAGCCAAGCATTGCCTGAAACTGCTTATTGGTTGATTCGTATAACAATAAAAAGAACGTCACCTTCATTAACAAGGGCGGGTAAATGTCTCAAGAAATTATTAATGCCGATGTTAAGGGCGCACAATCCAATACGATTAAATGCCTGAATATATCTGAAAAGAAAGTAGGTTTATTTGTCACCTGCTTAGTCAACACTATGCGACCATCGGTAGGTTTTGCTTCTCTAAAATTACTGGAGGAGGCTGGATGTACCGTTGAAGTTCCGGAGCAGCAGTCATGTTGCGGTCAGCCTGCTTTTAATTCGGGTGATGATGAGGGAACACGTCAGATAGCCTATCAGACGATTAAACAGTTTGAGAATTTTGATTATGTTGTTGTGCCTTCAGGCTCATGTGCTGCAATGATCAAAAAGAATTTTATTGAGGTTTTTAAAGATCAACCAGAATGGCTTGCACGAGCACAGCATTTGGCTGACATAACTCATGAGCTGCTTTCATTTTTAGTGGATGTTTGTGAATTTGAATCCAGCGGTATTGAGCTTGAAGGATCATACACGTACCACGATAGCTGCTCAGGTTATCGAACGCTCCATGTTTATGAGCAGCCTCGAAAGATGTTGGCTAATGTTAAAGGCTTAGAGCATAACCCGCTGAATGGCCACTCTGAATGCTGTGGCTTTGGTGGAACATTTTGTGTGAAGTATTCCGATATCTCTAATGAGATTGTTGCAGAGAAAACTGAAAATATTCTAGCGACTGAAGCGGATTACTTGCTGGGTGGTGATATGGGTTGCTTAATGAATATGGCGGGAAAGCTGAATCGAGAAGGCCATAAAGAGATAAAAGCGCTACATACGGCGGAAGTGCTAGCAGGCTTAGCTCCACAGATTTTGGGAGATGAAAATGCAAGCAAATAAACCGGAAAATTTCTACCAGAACGTTAAAGATGCGCTTGCACAACCGGATCTGAAAATGATCATTCGGCGCACGACCGATAAAGCAGAAGCAAAACGTGCGGAGGCGATTGCTAACTTCCCAGGGTTTGAAAATGCCCGTAAACAGGGGCAGAAAGTCAAAGACCATACGATTAAGTATATGGATCACTATTTGGCTGAGTTCGAGAAAAATGCGTTGGCACAAGGGACTATCATTCATTGGGCCAGTACCGCAGAAGAAGCGTCAAAGATTGTTTTAGATATTTGCCGTCAGCATGAAGCGAAGAAAGTGACACGTAGTAAATCGATGCTAGGTGAAGAGATCGGTTTGTCCCATGCGTTAGATAACTCAGGGATAGAGCGAGTTGAAACGGATCTGGCTGAACATATTATTCAGTTGGCGGGTGATCCCCCTTCGCATATTGTCTGGCCTGCGATGCACCGTAGTCGGGAAGATGTTATTAAACTCTTCCGCGAATACCATAAAGACCCTACTTATTCTGAAGAGATTATTGATCTAGTGCGCAGCGCGCGTCGAGATCTTCGCACTAAGTTTTTAACCGCAGATATTGGTATCAGTGGTTCTAACTTTTTACTGGCGGATAGCGGTTCATCTTGTACCGTTACTAACGAAGGTAATGCGGAGCTAACGATTACGCCGCCTAAGGTCCATATTGTGACGGCGGGTATTGAAAAATTAGTACCATCAATGGCTCATGCGGTACCTTTATTGCGATTGCTGACCCGTTCGGCGACTGGGGGGGAAATTACCCAGTATATTACTTTTCATAACGGACCTAAGCGCCAGAATGATGCGGATGGGCCTGAAGAGTGCCATATAGTTTTAGTCGATAATGGCCGTACCAAAATGTTGGCTGACGGTATGGAAGAGATGCTGCGTTGTATACGTTGTGGCGCTTGTATGAACCATTGCGTGGTTTATAAACATATTGGCGGTCATGCCTATGGCTCTGTTTACCCAGGTCCGATGGGGTCAGTGTTAACACCCCATTTAAATAGCCTGGAAGTGGCGAATAAACAGACCCATGCCTGTACCTTAAACGGACGTTGTGAAGAGGTCTGTCCGGTTAATATTCCTCTCCCTAAATTATTACGTTCGCTACGCGCCCAGTCGTGGGATAAGAAGTACGAACCGTTAACAAACCGTTTTGTTGTAAAAGCTTTCGCCGCTTTAGCTAAACGCCCTAAGCTCTTTCAATTGGTTTCCTCTTGTGGCGTGATCTTTATGAGGTTATGTAGTCGTCAGGGGTGGATTAAATCAATGCCATTAGCAGGTGGTTGGACGCGTAATCGTGATTTGATTGAGCCAGAATCAAAAACCTTTATGCAGCAATATAAAGCAATGAAAAAAGCCAAAAGTGATGGTGCGTAAATAATGAATAAACAAAAAAGTGAAATGAGTCGAGCTAATATCTTTAGTGCGATCAAAGCCGCAGCACCCACTACTTCAATGGATGTAAATACCATTCAGAATGAAGCGCTTGAAATTTTAGGTGAAAGTGAGTTTGCACGTCCTGCCCTATTAGCTGAAGATGCAGCTGAAGCATTGACGCTAAGAATTGAAGCGGGTCTAGTTATAGGCACCAGCTGCGAAAAGATTGCTTCCCTTGATCAGTTACCTGATTCTGTTAATCAGTTTTTAGCTAAATATGCTTTACCTGCGGAGCTTAAGGTTCAGGAGATAGAGCGATTAAAAGCACTAAATTGGCAGGGTATTACAACAGAAGTCGATATTAAAAACGATAATACTGTTGGGCTATGTTGGGCGGAGTATGGTATAGCGGAAACGGGTACGTTTGTCGTTCATTCTGGGCCGGATATGCCTATTCTTCTTAATTTTTTGCCTTTGTATCTTCTTGCTGTTATCCCGAAATCGAAAATACTCCCTTATATGGATGACTATGCTCTAATTGCAGGTGAGATAGCTAGAAAGGGGGGAACGCCACGTAATATGTGTCTTATTTCTGGTGTGAGTGGGACTACGGATATTGAAGGTGTACTTATTCAAGGGGCGCACGGCCCTGAGGTTTTACATATCGTCATTATTGAAGACCAATAGGTATAAAAGTCTTAAGCACAGATAATTCTGTTTAAGCATTAAAAAAAAGAGAATCATGTTGATTCTCTTTTTTTTGCACGGGTACTTATAGTTAAGTAACGTGGGGACTATGTATTTGTATTATAAGTCGACAGCTTGAACGGTGTTTTTTGAGTGCGCGATACGAATGGTATGCACTGCAAATTATTACAATATAGCGAAATAAACCAATGGTTCTTTACTAGAATTTAGTATCCCACCCATAATAAATAACGTTGGATTCTGACACTATGCCTTATTTCGGAAAAAAGGTTTAGCCTCTAGCTGCTGCCATGTTAAGCATTACTTCATTCGCAACAGTCAGTGTGGCGGCGGGAAGCGGACCTGAGCCTGAGAACATTCTATTGTGATTTCAAAGATGGGAACACGGATCGAACATCCTAACGCAAGCCTTGCGTATTGACTCGCGGGTCCTCGCAACAGATATGATTACATTGGGTGCGTCAGCTTTTGCTAACGTGAAGCTTGATGATAGTGACGATGACCAAAGCATTGGCACCTTAACTAGTGTTAGTAATGGTTACGCCAAGCAGGGACAGATATAAGTTGACGCAGCCTTTACCGAAGATACCGCTTTGCGTTTAGGTCGCTGGGTGACCTCTAAAGCCCTACTTAATGATAACGGTGTAACGCCTTCCTTTTACAGAGGACTCCACTTTATTTAATTGTTACAACCCCACTCCTTATTAAGCTGTTAGCGCGACTTTAGATGTTCTTGCAGCCATTTTTTTGGCGTAATTCCAAAATGTTTTTTAAATACTTTGGCTAAAGAGGAAGAGTTTTCATAGCCTACTTCGTTAGCAATGAGGCTTACGGGTTTATTTTGTTGCAGTAAGCCTTTTGCCATAGCCATGCGTAAGCTGGTTACATAACCCATGGGTGCTTGCCCGACGGTTTCTTTAAACACTAAGGCAAACTTTGAGCGAGACATAGCGGCAGACTCCGCCATCTCTTCAAGACTCCACTCTCGTTCAGGTTGCTTTTGAATCGCCTCGATCAAACGGGCAAGTTGAGGGTGAGATTGCGCTGCAATAAGGCCTAACTCTATGGTCCCTTGTTCAACAACCTTGCGTAATGTTTGGACCATAAAAATATCGCACAGGCGATCAATCATTATTTTACGCCCTTGTTTTTCAGCAAAGCCTTCCATAAAAATTTTCTCGACTGTGTCAGTGGTTTCTTGTTCCTCTAGTTTATTAAAATAGAGAAATTTAGGGAGATGACTAATCAACTGTTTGTGTTGGGAGGAGGGCAGCTTGATCGCAGCACAAATCATCTGAGCATCTTCTGATTTAGCTATTTCGATTTGGTGGCTGATTCCATTAGGGAAAAAGATCACTGAACCTGCATGCATCTTAAGGCTATGTTCTTGTTCAGTCTTGAGCGTTAATGATCCCGATTGTACTAAATGTAGAAAGCCCGATTCTTCATTATCGTCAAAGCGTTGAATTCCGCATAAATTGCCACTAAAAAAAACTTCCGCATTGATCTCTAAGTTTTGCAGTAAGTGACTTAATTTATCCATGAACACCCCCTTTTGGACGATTGGCGCTTTTTTGCAGATGAATGGAGGCCTTTCCATTCTTAATTGTCCGTAATCTATACCTCAACAACAACGGGACAGATTTCTTTTGTCTAGTTTGTTTATTTAACCATTAAATGAGGAAAAAGGTATGAAAGTTTCTAAAACACTAAAGTTAGCAACAGCAGCTGGTGCGCTTTTACTAAGCAGCATGAGTTTTGCAGCTTCTGTGAATATTGGCACAAACGATGTAGCGATTCACGGTTACGATCCTGTTGCATATTTCACAAAAGATAAAGCTGTGGAAGGCTCCGCTAAATATACGGCTACACATGATGGCGCAATTTATCGTTTCGCAAGTGCTAAAAATCGCGACCTGTTTAATGCCGATGCTGATCGATATGCACCACAGTTTGGTGGTTATTGTGCAATGGGTGTTGCGCTTAATAAAAAGTTAGATGTGGATCCTCAGGCGTTCTACATTCAGGAAGGTAAGCTTTATCTTAATTTGAATAAAGATGTACAGAAAAAATGGTTAACAGATGTACCGGGCCATGTGAAATCGGCTGATCGTATTTGGGCGGGTATTGAAGATCTTTCAGTGGCTGTCACAAACGCAGAAGATTAATTCCTGATGTCTAAGTCTGAATTGACATTTTCAGCGACTGGGCACGACTACTCTGAACCTTTAGCGTTGATCTGTTTCAGCGCTAATTGGTGCGGACCTTGTCAGCAAATGGTGCCCATTATGAAAAAGCTTGCTGAAAAATATGCAGGTCAACTTCGCGTATTGAAAGTCGATGTTGATCAACAGCCGGAACTCTCAAATAAGTTCAATATTCGTGCGGTTCCAACCTTAGTTTTTCTAAGTAAAGACGCAGAGCTGGATCGGCAGATGGGGTCTATAGCCTATCAACAGATTAGCCATATGGCCGAGCAGCATCTAGCTAACTTTAAATAAAGTGGAGAAAAGTTATGGACAGTAAACAACGTATAGCCACTGCAGCGCTAGCCGTAGCGCTGGCATCAGTAGCAACCCTTCCTGCAGCTAATGCCGCAGGTAAAGAAAAGTGTTACGGCGTGGCATTAGCCGGCCAAAATGATTGTGGCAATCTGGCTGGGACGCACTCGTGTGCAGGTCAAGCAAAGGTAGATAACGATCCTGGTGAATGGAAGCTCGTAGCAAAAGGTACCTGTGAAGATATGGGTGGCATGTTAAAGGCTGAAGCGAAAGAGCGCTATCAAGCGCAGAAATAGCTGTTCGGTTACTGCAAAGTAAAACACTAGGAGAAAGAAGATGTCCTGTTTAAATACAGCTCATACTAGAGGTGAGACTCTTTCATCAATGGTTGGGGTCGGGCTGCGCCACCCTCATTATAAGGAAGCGCTGCTTGGGTCATCTTCCATTGATTTTGTCGAGGTGCATGCCGAGAACTTCTTTGCTGAAGGTGGGATTGTACCTGCGATTTTAGATGATATCGCGCAGCAATATCCCATTAGCTTACATTCAACCTCCATGGGGCTAGGCTCGGCTGTAGGTATAAACAGAGATTATCTGCAGCGTTTAAAGCGCTTATCACAGAAAGTTACCCCGATATTGATCTCTGATCATGCCTGCTTCACTTGGAGTAACCTTAATGGAAATGCTGTACATGCGGGAGATCTTCTGCCTCTAGAGTTTAGCCAGCAAAACCTGCAAGTTATGACTGAAAATGTAGATAAAGTTCAGCAAGTGTTAGGGCGTAAAATTCTAGTTGAAAACTTATCTTCTTATGTTGAA
Source organism: Neptuniibacter marinus (assembly GCF_001597725.1). Taxonomy (GTDB): domain Bacteria; phylum Pseudomonadota; class Gammaproteobacteria; order Pseudomonadales; family Balneatricaceae; genus Neptuniibacter; species Neptuniibacter marinus. The sequence goes on along the minus strand of NZ_LUTR01000010.1, from coordinate 42,583 downwards.
TTTCGGTTTTCAAATATGAGCGAAACAGAGTTTTTAACTGAACTTGTAAATCGCACAGGATGTGGATTGCTGGTGGATCTGAATAACTTAATTGTGAACGCGCATAATTTTAGTGATGAGAGTTCACTCCAAACTGCGTCACAGTGGTTGCAGCAATTACCTACTGGTGCAGTGGGAGAGATTCATTTAGCAGGTTATACACCGGTTGCTGAGAATGAACTGATTATTGATGATCATAGTCAGCCTGTTTCTGATGAGTGCTGGTCGCTATACCGCACGGCACTAAAGCAGTTTGGGGCGGTAACAACGTTGATTGAATGGGATAATAACTTGCCAAGTTGGCCTGTTTTATTAGATCAGGCGACCAAGGCGCGCTCTATTATGAGTGGGATAACCATTATGAAAAACGTACCGATGAGTGAAGAGGGCTTTTTAAATGCAATCTGAACTCGATATTTTATGTCGCCGCCAAGAAGCTTTAATAGCCCTAATCTTTTCCGAACAATCAATGCTCGAAAATAAAGAAGAGGATCAGATGAGCAAAGGCTTAAAAATCTACCAGAACAACTTATTGATGACCGCAGTTCGAGCCTTATCATTAAAATACCCCGTAATTGATAAAATGATTGGGCGTGAGGCATTAAGCGGTTTAACGCGGAAATTACTGCATATAGAGCTTCCAGCTTCAGGTGATTGGGCTGATTGGGGTGAGCAGCTTTCATCACTAATTATGACAACTGAATTGTATGATCAGCACCCTTATTTAGCAGAAATTGCATCATTTGAGTGGTTCTTACATGAAACCGCTCGAGGCGTAGGGACCGAACTCAATGTTAATTCACTGGCTCGCTTATCCGAGCAGAATTTGAAGAGTGTATTTATTCAACTATCCAAAACGTTGAAGGTTCTGAGTTTTCACTATCCAGTGGATGAAATTTGGATGTTGCATCAATTAGATGAAAACCAAATTGACACTAATGAATTAGCCGTGCTTTTAAAGGAACCTATAGAACTGCATCGTATTGTTATTTATCAGCGCGAAGCTGTGCCTTGCGTAGAGCGATTAACCGAACAAGAACAGGCTTGGTTAATAGACGTGTTGGCAGGTTTGAGTTTAGACCAGTTATTGGAAAAATATGTAACCTTTGATCTATCAGGTTGGTTAAGTGTTGCAATTGAAGAACAGTGGTTAGAAGGTTTACGTTGAAACAGATCTCGTCCGTTTCCATTGTGAATTTGATTTTTTAAAAGATTTTAAGAGTGATTATTATCATGAGTAAATTTTATCAAGGCTATCTTACAAAGGTAGATAAGATTGTTACCGCCCATAGCTGGGTTGCTCTATTAGCAAGATTATATATAGCAAAGATTTTCTTTTTAGCTGGGCTTACAAAGGTACAAGATTGGGATACAACGTTGTTTCTCTTTGAAGAGGAGTACCAAGTGCCGTTGATACCATTTGAACTTGCCGCTTATTTAGGCACGGTTGGTGAACTAGTTTTACCTGTGCTGTTGGTATTAGGCTTTTTTACACGGTTTACGGCGTTAGGCTTGTTTATTGTCAACTATGTGGCTGTCATTAGTTTGGTCGAAATAGCACCTGCAGCACTATATCTTCACTATATATGGGGTATTTTACTGGTTCAGCTTATTGTTTATGGTGCCGGTGTGGCGAGTATCGATGGATTTATGTTACGTGTTGCTGAAGTGAAGCAAAGAAAGGTACTTTCATACAGTACATAGGAAATAATTAAGGCGACATAGATATAGGGTAAGTTGTTAAATAATACGAATAAGTTTGGGTTTTTCGTGAATAAACTTAAATGCAATGCCTTGTCGAGTGTTTCTTAAGTGCGTTATAGCTACCTGCTCTGCAATAGAATATAATGGCGCGCCGCAGCGTACTTGGTTTGTATGATATGCGAGTTTAACCATTATTCTATGTGGCCTTCCGTATGGGTCACCACTGAAACTAAGGAAATAACATGCCTGTAATTACCCTACCTGACGGTAGCAAACGTGAGTTTGCTAATCCGGTTACTGTTTTCGAAGTTGCTGCTGATATTGGTGCAGGTTTAGCGAAAGCTGCCCTTGCTGGTAAAGTGAATGGTCAGCCAGTTGATACTTCTTTTACCATTGCAGATGATGCAGACCTCGCGATTATAACTTCCCGTGATGAAGAAGGTTTAGAAGTGATTCGTCACTCTTGCGCGCATCTGATGGCAATGGCAGTTCAAGCACTTTTTCCAGGTGTTCAGGTAACCATCGGGCCTGTTATTGAAGATGGTTTCTATTACGACTTTGCTTACGAACGCCCGTTTACGCCAGAAGATCTAGAAAAGATCGAAAAGAAAATGGCTGAACTAACAAAGCAGAATCTACCGGTTACCCGTTCAATTATGAGTCGTGATGAAGCGACTAAAATGTTTGATGAGATGGGTGAGAAGTACAAAGTAGAGCTGCTACAGGCTGTTCCGGATGCTGAAGATCTTTCATTCTACTCTCAAGGTGATTTTATTGATCTTTGTCGTGGCCCACACGTGCCATCTACGGGTCATATTAAAGCATTCAAATTGATGAAGGTTGCCGGTGCATACTGGCGTGGCGACTCTAATAATGAAATGCTACAGCGCATTTACGGTACTGCTTGGGGTGATAAAAAAGCACTTAAAGCGTACTTGCACCGCTTAGAAGAAGCTGAAAAACGTGATCACCGTAAGCTGGGTAAACAGCTTAATATGTTCCATCTGCAAGAAGAAGCACCGGGCATGGTGTTTTGGCATCCAAATGGTTGGACGCTTTATCAGCAGATCGAACAGTACATGCGTACTAAGCAGCGCCAGCATGGTTATAACGAGATTAAAACACCACAAGTGGTTGAACGCTCCTTGTGGGAGAAATCAGGTCACTGGGATAAGTTCTCAGAAGAGATGTTTACAACACACTCTGAAAACCACGATTTTGCAATTAAGCCAATGAACTGCCCTTGTCATGTTCAAGTGTTTAACCAAGGGTTGCGCTCGTACCGAGATCTGCCTTTACGTTTGGCTGAGTTTGGCTGTTGTCACCGTAATGAGCCATCAGGTGCCTTACACGGTATTATGCGTGTGCGCGGCTTTGTGCAAGATGATGCGCATATTTTTTGTGCTGAAGACTCGATTCAAGAAGAAGTTGCACGCTTTATCGAATTTCTTGATGAAGTATATGATGATTTTGGTTTTACCGAAGTTATATACAAACTGTCTACACGCCCAGAACAGCGTGTAGGTTCAGATGAAGTTTGGGATAAAGCCGAGAAGGCTCTGGCGGATGCATTAGATGCTGCTGGCCTTGAATGGGGTGAACTTCCAGGCGAAGGCGCCTTTTATGGCCCTAAAATTGAATTTTCTTTGAAAGATTGTCTTGGTCGTGTTTGGCAGTGTGGTACTATTCAAGTAGATTTCTCAATGCCCGGTCGTTTAGGTGCTCAATTTGTAAATGAGCAGGGCGAACGTGAGACTCCAGTCATGCTCCATCGAGCAATTTTGGGCTCTTTTGAAAGATTTATTGGTATTCTGATCGAGAACTTTGCCGGTGCATTACCGACATGGTTATCGCCTGTACAGGCTGTTGTGATGAATATTACGGACAAACAAGCAGAATATTGTGAAAAAGTTGTCCAAAATCTTGAAAATAACGGATTCAGGGCCGAGTCGGACTTGAGAAATGAGAAGATCGGCTTTAAAATTCGCGAGCGTACTTTACAGAAGGTTCCTTACCTTCTTGTAATAGGCGATAAAGAAGTTGAGGCAGGTACCGTTGCGGTACGTACGAGAACAGGTGTAGACCTTGGTTCCATGTCTCAAGATGAATTTATAAACCTTCTTGGTAGCGATGTCGCCAAGAAAGGTCGTCAGGAATAATTAGACTAAATAATGGTCAGGAGATACAGCTATCAGGCGTGATAATAAAAGGGGCGCTCGCAGAGAGGAGCCCATGATCAATGAGAACCTGCTTAAAGTAACTAAAGAATGCAGGTTGATTGGTCCAGACGGAACGCAGATAGGCGTCGTACCGATTAAAGACGCTATTGAGGCATCTCAAGAAGCGGGTCTTGATCTGGTGAAGATTTCTGAAGCGGATCCTATCGTCTGTAAGGTGATGGATTATGGCAAACATTTATATGAGCTGAAAAAGCAAAAAAATGAAGCCAAGAAGAAACAGCACCAGGTTCAGATTAAAGAAGTAAAATTCCGTCCAAATACGGAAGAGGGTGATTATCAGGTAAAACTACGCAACCTGATACGTTTCCTTGAAGCAGGAGATAAAGCCAAGATAACACTACGTTATCGTGGCCGTGAGATGGCTCATCAGGAACTGGGCATGCAGTTGCTCCAACGAATCGAAAAAGATTTGGAAGAGACAACCGTAGTTGAACAGCGTCCTAAGATGGAAGGCCGTCAATTGGTCATGGTCTTAGCTCCGAAGAAGAAAAAGTAACTCGTTACTTACCTTAACCCGTGACTAACTCGTTAAAAAGTTAGCTGCGGGTTTTGTCGTTTGTTCTGAGTGAAAAAAAATTAACGAATGCGTGGAGATTTTAGTAATGCCTAAAATGAAATCTAATAGTGGTGCGGCTAAGCGTTTTAAGAAAACCGCTAACGGCTTCAAGCACAAGCAATCCTTCACTAGTCATATTCTGACTAAAAAATCGACTAAGCGTAAGCGTCAGCTACGCCCGATGATGCAGATTCATGCTGCTGATAAGGCTCTAGTTCGTCGTATGTTGCCTTATATTTAAACGATTTTTTTAGTTAATAGAATTTAGAAAGGAAGGAAAGTTATGGCTCGCGTTAAACGTGGTGTTGTTGCCCGTCGTCGTCACAAAAAAATCCTGAAAAAAGCAAAAGGTTATTACGGTGCTCGTAGCCGTGTATTCCGCGTTGCTAAACAGGCTGTTATTAAAGCTGGTCAGTATGCATACCGTGACCGTCGCCAGAGAAAACGTCAATTCCGCGCATTGTGGATTGCACGTATCAACGCTGGTGCACGTATCAATGGTTTGTCTTACAGCCGTTTCATTGCTGGTCTGAAAAAGGCTAACATTGAAATCGACCGTAAGGTTCTAGCTGATCTAGCTGTTCACGAAGCTGGCGCATTTGCTGCGATCGTTGAGAAAGCGAAAGCTTCTCTAGCGTAAGTAAGCACCCAGTGTCGTGTGAACGACTCGATTGAAATAGGGGAAGGGTGCAAGCTCTTCCCCTATTTTTTCGGTTTTTTTGCACAGATTTATTGATGAAATTTGCGCAAAGAAACTGATTTTATGTAGGGACCTACTTTTCTCATATAGATAAAGGTTATGGTCTTTTTCTCCTGATTATTGGAGCCGGATAATGGAAAACATTCAAAGCCTGTTGGCAGCAGGTACTGAAGCTGTTGCTAAGGCAACGACTACGCAAGCGTTGGACGATGTACGAGTTCAGTACTTGGGTAAAAAAGGTGAGCTGACAGCCCTGCTAAAAGGGTTGGGTAAGCTGTCTGCTGAAGAGCGTCCACAGGCGGGTGCCAAAATCAATGAAGCTAAACAGGCACTGCAAGATAAGATTAACGAGCGTAAAGCCTCGTTAGAATCTGCGGCATTGGAAGCTAAACTGGCAGACGAGACAATTGATGTTACTTTGCCCGGTCGTGGTCAGGAACTTGGTGGTTTACACCCTGTAACTAAAACAATGGAACGTATAGAAGCGTTCTTTGCTGGCATTGGTTACAGCGTTGAAGAGGGGCCTGAGATTGAAGATGATTATCACAATTTCGAAGCTCTAAATATACCGTCGCACCATCCTGCGCGGGCGATGCATGATACGTTCTATTTTAATGCCAATACCTTATTGCGTACACATACTTCAGGTGTGCAAGTACGTACTATGGAAACACAGCAGCCACCTCTACGTATTATCTGTCCCGGCCGAGTTTATCGCTGTGATTACGACCAAACTCATTCACCGATGTTCCATCAGGTTGAAGGTTTGATTGTAGATAAAAATATTAGTTTTGCTGATTTGAAAGGCACGTTAGAGCAGTTCCTTCGTGAGTTTTTTGAAGAAGATGTACGTGTACGTTTCCGTCCATCTTATTTCCCATTTACAGAACCATCTATCGAAGTTGATATTGATCGTGGTGATGGCAAATGGTTGGAAGTTCTTGGTTGCGGCATGGTGCATCCAAAAGTATTTGAAGCATCGGGTATCGACCCTGAAGAGTACACTGGCTTTGCTTTCGGCATGGGTGTGGAACGTTTGGCAATGCTACGTTATGGCGTAAATGACCTGCGCTTGTTCTTTGAAAACGACCTGCGTTTCTTAGGTCAGTTTAACTGATCAATAAACGTTTAGTGGTTATTAACAGGATTTTCGGGAAAGCAAAATGAAATTCAGTGAAAAGTGGTTACGTGAACTGGTAAACCCTGCAATTGATACGCAGGGTCTTGTTGATCAGGTCACAATGGCAGGTCTTGAAGTAGACGAAGTAGAAGCGGCAGCTAAAGATTTTAGTGGTGTTGTTGTCGGTGAGATTCTAACAGCTGAACAGCATCCTAATGCTGATAAATTACAGGTTTGTACTGTATCAAGTGGTAGCGAAGAGTTCCAAGTTGTATGTGGTGCACCTAATGCACGTGCAGGCTTAAAAACAGCCTTTGCGACAGTGGGGGCTGTACTCCCAACGCCTGATGGTAAAACTTTTAAGATTAAGAAGGCTAAGCTACGCCAAGTTGAATCTTTCGGTATGTTATGTGCGGATGATGAACTAGGTATTTCTGAAGACCATGGCGGCATTATGGAGCTACCGGCTGAAGCACCTATAGGTGCCTGTATCCGTGATTACTTAGGTCTTGATGATAATATTATTGATGTTGACCTTACGCCTAACCGAGGAGACTGTTTAAGTATTACCGGCCTTGCTCGTGAAGTGGGTGTACTTAATAAAGCACCGGTTACCTTTATAGACGCACCTGAGGTTGCTGCAACCATTGATGACCAATTTACGGTTGGTTTAAAAGACAGTGCTGATTGCCCGCGTTATGTTAGCCGTGTGATTCGTAATATTAATCCACAGGCCGAAACGCCATTGTGGATGAAACAGAAGCTTGAGCGTTCTGGTGTGCGTAGTATCGACCCAGTCGTTGATGTCACTAACTTCATTCTTTTGGAATTAGGTCAGCCGATGCATGCCTTTGACTTAGATAAGTTAGAAGGCGGCATCGTTGTTCGTCGTGCAGAGCAGGGTGAAAAGCTTGTACTGCTTGATGGGCAAGAGGTTGAGCTTAATACTGATACGCTGACTATCTCTGATGCTAAAGGGCCTGTTGCTATGGCCGGCATTATGGGTGGTGAACCGACTAGCGTAACCGCCGATACTAAAAATATTTTCCTAGAAAGCGCCTTCTTTAATCCGATTACTATTGCGGGTCGTGCGCGTTCTTATGGTCTGCATACAGATTCATCTCACCGTTTTGAGCGTGGGGTAGATTGGCAGCTACAAACTAAAGCGATGAATCGCGCAACGGCATTATTGCTCGAGATTGTGGGTGGCGAAACAGGTCCCGTTATTGAAACTGTTGACCAAGATGAGTTGCCATCGGCTCGTCAAGTTACTCTGCGTCAAAGCAAAGTGAACAGTATGTTAGCGTTTGAGATGCCTGCTGCTGAAATTGAAGAGATTTTGACACGCTTAGGTTTAGGTGTTGAGAAGACTTCCACAGAAGGCGAATGGAGCGTATCTGTACCCTCTTATCGTTTTGATATCGCTATCGAAGTTGATCTTATTGAAGAGTTGGCCCGTGTTTATGGTTATAACAATCTACCTGTACGCACACCAATGGCGTCTATGCCGATCAAAGCGAATGATGAAACCATTGTAACGATTCACAATGTGCGCCGTGCTCTGACCGCCTTAGGTTATCAAGAAGCGATTACTTACAGCTTTATTGAAGCGGGTTTGCAGAAAAAGTTTGATGATCAATACGAAGCGATTGCGTTAGCTAACCCAATTTCCGCTGAGATGGCTGTAATGCGTACAAGTATTTGGCCCGGTCTTGTTAAAGCCGTTCAATACAACCAGAACCGTCAACAAAACCGTGTACGCATGTTTGAAAGCGGACAGCGCTTTTTACCTACGGACGGCGATGAGATTATTCAAGAAAACGTGATAGCGGGTGTGATCACCGGCCCTCGTGACCCTGAAGGCTGGAACGCAGGTAAAGACGCTGTTGATTTCTTCGATATTAAAGGTGACTTGGAGAGCTTGCTAGCTCTTGGTGGTGCTGCGGATGAATTCAGTTTTGTTGCTGACCGTCATATCGCTTTGCATCCTGGGCAGACCGCACGTATCGAGCGTAACGGTAACGCGATTGGCTTTATCGGTGCTTTACATCCTAACTTGATTAAAGAGCTGGGTTTGAATGGCACTGTATATCTGTTTGAGCTTAACCAAGCTGCATTATGCCAAGGTAAATTACCTCGTTATGATGAGATTTCTAAATTTCCAGAGTCGCGTCGTGACTTAGCATTGATTGTGGATGAGTCTGTAGCATTTGAATCAATTCGTCAGATTACAGAGAAACATGCAGGCGAATTTATTAAAGAAGTCACTCTTTTCGATGTTTATCAGGGCCAAGGTATTGAATCAGGACGAAAAAGTCTTGCTGTGGGCTTGACGTGGCAGCATCCTTCGCGCACTCTTAATGACGAAGAAATAAACAGCGCAATTGACGCAGTTGTTTCAGCACTAGCTTCTAAGTTGAGTGCCACATTGCGAGAGTAAGCAGCGAAAGGTGATTTATCATGAGTTCGTTAACAAAAGCTGAAATGGCTGAACGCCTAAATGAAGAGCTTGGGTTAAATAAACGCGAAGCCAAAGAGATGGTGGAGTCGTTTTTTGATGAAATCCGTGCATGTCTGGCTGATAACGAGCAGGTGAAACTGTCCGGCTTTGGTAACTTTGATCTGCGCGATAAGCGTCAAAGACCGGGCCGCAATCCCAAAACGGGGGAAGAGGTACCTATAGCGGCTCGCCGCGTAGTGACTTTCCGACCTGGTCAAAAATTGAAGGATCGTGTCGAAACTTATGCTGGAGACGGAGCAGAGTAACGACCCTAACCCTATTCCGGGTAAGCGTTATTTTACTATTGGTGAAGTGGCTAAACTTTGTGATCTCAAAGCGCATGTACTGCGTTATTGGGAGAAAGAGTTTAGCCAAATATCGCCTGTAAAACGTAATAATCGTCGTTATTATCAACGGCAGGATGTTCTGCTAATTCGCCAAATTAAAAGCTTATTACACGATCAAGGTTATACCTTGAGCGGGGCTAAGCAGTATTTATCTGGCGAGAATAACGAAGATGATCAAAATCAATATAAACAGTTGCTTCGGCAAACAATTACCGAACTGGAAGCAATTCTAGCTTCGTCTAAACGGAACTAGTTATACGTCTTTAGTTCTATATATTTGGATCTATTAAAACAACTGTTTTACATACATAGTTTCAATACCCTCCCTCTTTGGCACTGTTTCTTTCTTAGACTATTGGTTTAGATATCGCTGTTCAGTTACTATTATGTAACAAAAATAATAACGGCGAGATATGGATATGGCTATTGTTAGAGTCGGGTTAGGTCACGCGACTGATGCAGCAACTGCTGCGAACCAAGCAATGGAGAAAACACCTAAACCAGATCTAGTAATCTGTTTTATTAGTTTCTCATTAGACATTCATCAAGCTTACGCAGATGTAAGATCAATCGTAGGTGAAAATACCCCAATTATTGGCGGTAGTGCTTGGGGAGAGTTTTCCAGTTTAATGGATGAGCCCCAAACAGGTACGGTTGTTATTCTGACCCTGCAAAGTTCCTACTTCAGCGTTGGTTTAGGCATAGGTGAAAACTTAACCGCTCAGCCAGAACAGGCGGCTAAAGACGCTATTCGTAATGCCTACTCTAACTTATTATCAAACCCTGCTGTTATGTCCCTTATGGCGATTGCGCTAGACAGTAAAGGGGCAAATGAAGTCTCTCGTATTAAGCCTTGTATTAACATGGTGTTACCGGATGGTACATCGGCACAAGAGGAAGCGTTTTTACGTAGCCTTATTCTTGAAACTGGAACTGTATCGCAAATTATCGGGGGGTCGACCGCTACCGATTTCTCTGACAGTAAAAGCTATCAGATCTGTAATGGGATTTATCAAGATGCTGCCGCCATTGCTAGTTTTAGTAGCGGGTTAAAAATTGGTACAGCGATGGGGCATCCTTACACACCTGCCAGTAAAGGTGCTGTAGTTACAAAGTCTTCTGGTCGTAGAGTGATAAGCCTCAATGGTAAACCAGCAAAAGAGGTGCTTGAAAAGTTGCTAGAAAGTGACGACCTAACGCCTGAACTTTTTATACAAAACCCCTTTGGGATTAAATCTTCCGATGTGTTTGCAGAATACACAATCAAAAGTGCGCAACAGGTACATGAAGATGGTAGCGTCAGCTTTTATGCGGAGATCCCTAAAGGCGCTTTTCTTCGGGAGATGAAAACCGATGCGGAAATCGCCAAGCAACGTTTTAAAGAAACCTTGGAAAAAGCGATTATTGATGCGGGCAGCCCTAAAAAAATCGCTGCTGTAATCGTCTTTAACTGTATCCTGCGCCACGAACTTAAATGCCGTCTAAAAGTCGATGACCTCAGTTTGCTGCAAGAGGTCTGCGGAGAAGAGGTGCCTTTAATTGGATTTAATACATTTGGCGAGCAGGGCTCAACACAAGGTGGCTCCATTGGTCACTATAATCAAACCGCTACTGTAATGGTGATAGCGGAAGAGGTTATTACACAATAAATTCTTAAAAATTCTTCACAGATTCAGGCGGTTAAGTTAATATACCGCCCTCTTGAAGAGCGCTCGCTCTCAAGTTCTTAGTCGGGATGTAGCGCAGCTTGGTAGCGCACTTGCATGGGGTGCAAGGGGTCGGAGGTTCAAATCCTCTCATCCCGACCAATAAAATCAATAAGTTCTGATTGTTTTCGGTCTCTCTTCTTTCTAGTTTAGATGGAAGCTCGATTCTCGTTGCTATTTACAACTTACTAGCCGTATTAATAGAGGCTGCTTTTCAGTTCACATTTCTTTATCTGAAGTTACGAAGTTGATCTAGTGTATGTGTTAATTGATCGTACTTTTCCTTTAAGTTATCTCTTTCTTCTATATGTTAGTCGAAGCATTAAGTCTCTTGGTTTTTAGTTCAGTTATACCCTGCGATAACGCCGAGTAAGAGGGATTGATCTTATGAACGCTGATGAGGAATACGTCATGAGATTAATCAAACTGAAAGAAGTAATGAGCAATACCAGATTGGGGCGCTCCACTATCCATAAGTATGTGGCAGAAGGAGAGTTCCCTAAACCTGTATCATTGGGCGAGCCTGCAGTTGCTTGGATAGTGAGTGAAGTGGATGATTGGGTTTTGGGAAAGATTGAGCAAAGGGGTGTCTGTTGATGTTCGAGCGCATATGATGTGATACATACATACACGGAGTTGACTGATGAGTTATTACATAATTTCGTGCAGTTAGATAAAGTATCTCTGCCTAAGGAGTTTTGGTTTATAAAGCGCTAACTACGATATAATGCGCTTGGTCTCTTCAAGGTTCGATAGTGGATATTTTGATTCATATTTCAACAAGGACAATTACATGACAAGCACCCAACAACGCGCCGAACTTCAACGCCAAATATGGGCAATTGCCAACGATGTGCGCGGTTCAGTGGATGGCTGGGATTTTAAGCAATATGTACTGGGTACGCTGTTCTACCGTTTTATCAGTGAAAACTTTGTCAACTACATCACAGGCGGAGATGAGAGCGTTAATTATGCTGCCATGTCTGACGATGACGAAAACATCGGTTTTGCCAAAGAAGATGCCATTAAAACCAAAGGCTATTTTCTTTACCCTAGCCAGTTGTTCAGCAATGTGGCGGCCAATGCGCACAAGAATGAAAATTTAAATACTGATTTGGCCGCTATTTTTGCTGCAATCGAAAACTCAGCCAATGGCTATGATTCAGAAAAAGATATCAAAGGCTTATTTGCGGATTTTGATACCACCAGTAATCGCTTAGGTAATACGGTAGAGGCAAAAAACAAACGGCTAGCAGCTGTGTTAAAAGGCGTGGCAGGTTTAACCTTCGGTAATTTTGAAGATAACCAAATCGACTTATTTGGTGATGCTTACGAGTTCCTTATCTCTAACTACGCGGCTAATGCGGGTAAATCCGGTGGCGAATTTTTCACCCCTCAGCACGTTTCAAAATTGATCGCGCAGCTGGCCATGCACGGTCAAACCAGTGTGAATAAAATCTATGACCCTGCGGCGGGTTCGGGCTCGTTGCTCTTACAAGCTAAAAAGCACTTTGATGCGCATATCATTGAAGATGGTTTTTTTGGTCAAGAGCTCAACCACACCACCTACAACTTGGCGCGTATGAACATGTTTTTGCACAACATTAACTACGACAAGTTCAATATTCAGTTGGGTGATACCTTAACCGAACCGCACTTTTTAGATGACAAACCCTTTGATGCCATTGTCTCAAACCCGCCTTATTCGGTGAAATGGATGGGTAGCGACGATCCAACCCTAATCAACGACGACCGCTTTGCGCCCGCTGGCGTACTTGCGCCTAAATCAAAAGCCGACTTTGCTTTTGTATTACATGCGCTCAGTTACCTATCAAGCAAAGGCCGTGCAGCCATTGTTTGCTTTCCGGGTATTTTTTACCGTGGCGGTGCTGAGCAAAAAATTCGCCAGTACTTGGTTGATAACAACTATGTTGAAACCGTGATTTCACTGGCACCTAACCTGTTCTTTGGCACCACCATTGCGGTGAATATCTTAGTGCTGTCTAAACACAAAACCGACACCACCACCCAGTTTATTGACGCCAGTGGCCTGTTTAAAAAAGAAACCAATAACAACACCCTAAGCAATGAGCACATTGAGCAGATCATCAAGGTGTTTGCCAGCAAAGAGAACGTGGATCACTTTGCCAAATCCGTTGATTTGGATGTTATCGCAGCCAATAGCTATAACCTATCGGTGAGCAGTTATGTGGAAGCCAAAGACAACCGCGAGCTAGTGGACATTACAGAGCTTAATGCCGAGCTTAAAACCACTGTTGCTAAAATTGATGCACTTCGCAGTGATATTGATGCCATCGTTTTAGAAATAGAAGGGGCGGAGATTGAAGGTGAGGAGCATGAGGCATGAGTCATTTGAACTATATGGAGAAACTGTTAGATGGAGTTGAGGTAGAGTGGAAAGTGCTCGCTGAGCTAGGCGAGTTAGTCCGTGGAAATGGCTTACCCAAAACCGATTTTACGGACACGGGTGTGCCAGCCATTCATTACGGACAGATTTACACTCACTATGGGCTTTCTACCGAGACAACCCTATCTTTCGTTTCGCCTGAAACAGCCAAAAAACTAAAAAAGGTGGACACCGGTGATGTTGTAATAACGAATACAAGCGAAAATCTTGATGACGTGGGAAAGGCTTTAGTATATTTGGGTGAGCAGCAAGCCGTTACCGGTGGTCACGCAACCATCTTTAAGCCCAGCAAGCTTATAATCGGCAAATACTTTGCGTATTTCACGCAAACATCTACTTTTTTTTCCGCGAAGAGAAAACTTGCAAAAGGAACTAAAGTTATTGATGTTTCTGCGACCGATATGGCAAAGATTCAAATCCCCATCCCATGCCCAAATAACCCAGAAAAATCGCTGGCAATACAAGCTGAAATAGTGCGTATTCTGGACGCATTTACCGCCATGACCGCCGAGCTGACCGCCGAGCTTAACATGCGGAAAAAACAATACAACTACTACCGCGACCAGTTGCTCTCGTTCCCATGCTCCAGCGTGGGAACGCAAGGTGACGTTGAGTGGAGGGCTTTGAGTGAAATGGCCGAGTATTCAAAGGCTCGTATTAGTTACACAGAACTAGATGACAGCAATTACGTTGGTGTTGAAAGCTTACTTCAGAATCGAGCTGGTAAGATAGACTCCACTCGAACCCCAGATTGTGGAAATCTTACACAATACAATCCTGATGATATCTTAATAGGGAATATACGTCCCTATTTGAAGAAGATATGGTATGCAGATCGAGTTGGCGGCACGAATGGTGATGTTCTTGTGGTTCACCCTACTGATACAGCTATAAATCCACGATATTTGTATCAAGTTTTAGCTGATGACAAGTTTTTTGAATACAACATGCAACATGCAAAAGGCGCAAAAATGCCACGAGGAAATAAGCCAAAAATCATGGAGTATTTGGTTCCTATTCCATTTGCTAGCAATAGAGAGAAATCTCTTTCGGAACAAGAACGCATCGTTACTATTCTCGACAAATTTGACACTCTAACGAGCTCCATTACCGAAGGTCTGCCCCGCGAAATAGAACTCCGCCAAAAGCAATACGAATATTACCGAGATTTGCTGCTGAGCTTCCCTAAACCTCATTCAGATGAGGCGGCTTAATGGCCTACCAACCACCTTTTACCATCACCACCGAGATTCTCAATTTGGTGGCACAAATCAGCCAGCAGGTGGGTGAGTTAAACGCCAGCCAGCTCAATACCTCGCCGCAACTGCGCAAACAAAACCGCATTAAAACCATTACGGGTACGCTGGCGATTGAGGGTAATAGCTTAACCGAAGAGCAAATTACCGCCATTGTTGAAGGTAAGCCCGTGCTGGGTAGCGTGCGCGAGCTGGCCGAGGTAAAAGGCGCGATTGCCGCTTATGATGCACTGCCTGCATTCACACCCAGCGAGATTTCCGATTTACTCACGGCTCACGGTTTAATGCTGTCAGATATTCTTGTGAATGCCGGTGAGTTTCGCAGTAAAGGCGTGGGTATCCATAAAGCTGGTGTAGTGCACCATGTTGCGCCGCCTGCGCATCAGGTATCCGGTTTAATGGCTGATTTAATCCAATGGCTTAAGCAAACAAAAGATCACCCATTGATCGCCAGTTGTGTATTTCATTATGAATTTGAGTTTATTCACCCCTTTGCCGATGGTAACGGCCGAATGGGGCGGTTATGGCAAACGCTGATTTTGTCCAAGTGGCATCCGTTGTTTTTATCTTTGCCACTAGAAAGTGTGATTAAAGACCATCAGCAAGCCTATTATCACGCCCTTGAGCAGGCCGATAACCAAGCGGATAGCACGCCGTTTATTCATTTTATGTTGTCGGTTATTCAGCAAACGCTAGCACAAAACGTCTCTGTAAATGCCCCTCTAAGAGAAGGTAAAAACGCCCCTGTAAATACCCTTATCAATGTAACGGGCCTTAAAACGCCTGAGGCTATTTTAGCCTTGCTTACTAGCACGCCCGAGCTAACCCGACAACAACTCGCTGATACCTTGAATAAAGACGTTAGAACCATTGGTCGCGCCATTAGCAAACTACAAAAAGAAGGCAGGTTAACTCGGGTAGGTTCAGATAAAACCGGCCATTGGCAAGTCATTGAATAATGCGATGCAGTGGCTGGTTCCATTTTGGAAAACACCACGGCTAACAAAAAAGGATGTAAACGAATGACAACGTATAAAACGGTGGCAGAATCTAATAACTTTATTGTGTTAGATAAATACGTCAAAAATTGGCAAGTCGCAGAAAGCTTTCAAAGCGAAGCAGATTTAGAACGTGAGCTGATTCAAGACCTAAGCAACCAGGGTTATGAGTATTTACCTGCGCTAACGACGCCAGACGCTATGCTGGCGAATGTGCGCAAGCAGCTACAAGCCCTTAATAAGGTCGAGTTTACCGATGCCGAGTGGGCTCGCTTTTGCGAGCAATACTTAAACACCCCAAGCGATAATATTCTTGATAAAACTCGCAAGGTGCACAGTGACTATATCTTCGATTTTGTCTTTGATGATGGCCATATAGAAAACATATACCTGTTCGACAAGAAGACCATTGCTCGTAACAAAGTGCAGGTCATTAAGCAGTTTGAGCAAACGGGAAGTCATGCTAACCGTTATGATGTGACGATTTTGGTCAATGGTTTGCCTTTGGTGCAAATTGAACTGAAAAAGCGTGGTGTGGCTATCCGTGAGGCATTTAATCAAATTCATAGGTACAGCAAAGAGAGCTTTAATGCTGAGAACTCGTTGTACAAGTTCTTGCAGCTGTTTGTGATCTCGAATGGCACCGACACGCGCTATTTTGCCAATACCACTAAGCGCGACAAAAATAGCTTCGACTTTACGATGAACTGGGCGAAGTCAGACAATACGCTGATCAAGGATTTAAAAGACTTTACCGCAACTTTTTTCCAGAAAGAGACGCTGCTTGAAGTGATCTTGCGTTACTCGGTGTTTGACGTCAGCAATACCTTACTTGTAATGCGCCCCTACCAGATTGCGGCCACTGAGCGCATTTTATGGAAGATAAAGAGCGCGTTTAACGCTAAGAACTGGAGCAACACCGAAAGCGGCGGGTACATTTGGCACACCACAGGTTCAGGAAAAACACTCACTAGCTTTAAAGCGGCACGTTTGGCCACCGATTTAGACTGTATAGATAAAGTCTTCTTTGTGGTGGACCGAAAAGACCTCGACTATCAGACGATGAAAGAGTATCAGCGGTTCTCACCTGATAGTGTGAACGGTTCAGACAGTACCGCAGGGCTGAAGAGTAACCTGGATAAAGACGATAACAAGATTGTCGTCACCACTATCCAAAAGCTCAACAACTTAATCAAAAGCGAAAGCGATTTAGCAATATACAACAAGCAAGTCGTGTTTATTTTTGATGAGTGTCATCGAAGCCAGTTCGGTGAAGCGCAGAAAAACCTGAAGAAGAAATTCAAAAAGTACTACCAGTTTGGATTTACCGGTACTCCAATTTTCCCTGAAAACGCCTTGGGTGCTGAAACCACGGGCAGCGTGTTTGGCCAGCAGTTGCACACTTATGTGATAACTGATGCCATTCGTGATGAAAAAGTACTCAAGTTCAAAGTGGACTATAACGATGTTCGTCCGCAATTTAAGAGCATTGAGACTGAGCAGGATGATAAGAAGCTTAGTGCGGCGGAGAACAAGAAAGCGTTCTTACATCCAATGCGCATTGGTGAAATCTCGCAGTATATTCTGAACCATTTTAACCAGAAAACGCATCGAGCCTATTCTGGTGCCAAAGGGTTTAACGCCATGTTTGCGGTCAGTAGTGTTGATGCAGCTAAAGCGTATTATGAAAGCTTTAAGCAGATACAAAATGGCGTCGGCGTTCCCACGCAGGAGCGTGGGAACGAGTATAAAAAGCAGTTGCGTATTGCGACTATCTTCTCATTTGCGGCCAATGAAGAGCAGGACGCCATTGGTGATATTGTAGATGAGAGCTTTGAAGTCAGTGCCATGAACAGCAGCGCAAAAGAGTTTTTGAGCGCCGCGATCACTGATTACAACGCTATGTTTAAATCTAACTATGGCGTGGACAGTAATGGCTTTCAGAACTACTACCGTGACCTTGCCCAGCGCGTGAAGAATCAAGAAATAGACCTGCTTATCGTAGTCGGTATGTTTTTAACGGGCTTTGATGCGCCTACGCTTAACACCTTGTTTGTCGATAAGAATTTGCGCTATCACGGCTTGATGCAGGCGTTTTCTCGAACTAATCGCATTTATGATGCGACGAAGACCTTTGGCAATATTGTTACCTTCCGGGACTTGGAACAGGCAACCATTGATGCCATCACCTTGTTTGGTGACAAAAACACCAAAAACGTGGTGTTGGAGAAGAGCTACAAAGAATACATGGAAGGCTTTAACGATATTGCCACTGGCCAAGCGCGTCGAGGTTTTGTTGATATCGTAAAAGAACTGCAAGAACGCTTTCCAAACCCAGAAAATATTGAAAAAGAACAAGATAAAAAAGAATTTGCAAAGCTGTTTGGTGAATACCTAAAAGTAGAAAATATTTTACAAAACTACGATGAGTTTGCTGGATTAAAAGCACTGCAAAGCTTAGATACCAGTGATGAACAAGCCGTCGAAGAGTTTAAGTCAAAGCACTATCTGGACGATGCTGACATCGAGGCAATGCAAACCATCGATATGCCAAGCGAACGTGCTATCCAAGATTATCGCTCTACTTACAACGATACCCGCGACTGGTTACGACGCGATAAGGAAGGTCAGAACAAAGATAAGTCAACGGTAGACTGGGACGATGTGGTCTTTGAAGTTGATTTGCTTAAATCACAAGAAATAAACCTCGATTACATTCTTGAGCTGATTTTTGATCACAATAAGAAGAACAAGAGCAAAGAGGCCTTGATCGAAGAAGTCCGCCGTTTAATACGCGCTAGTTTAGGTAATAGAGCAAAAGAGGGCTTAGTGGTCGATTTTATCAATCAGACAAACCTTGACGAAATAAATGATAAAGCCAGTATTATTGATGCTTTCTTCACTTTTGCTCAAGCAGAGTTGCAGAGAGAAGCCAAAGAGCTGATTGAGTCAGAAGGTTTAAACGAAGATGCTGCTAAGCGCTATATCGTTTCATCATTAAAGCGCGAATACGCCAGTGAAAACGGCACAGCGCTCAATGAGGCTCTGCCGAAGATGAGCCCATTGAACCCACAATACAAAACGAAAAAGCAGTCTGTATTTCAGAAAATATCGGTTTTTGTTGAGAAATTTAAGGGAGTTGGTGGGACAATTAAGGCTCGGAGTAAGTAATAATCAGGGACGCTTGAAAGCGAAAGTCACATAGGTGATAAATCAGCTGTTATTACTTTGCTTGCAGCTTGAAGTATTGATAGCTCAATCTGTTCCTCCAGTAACTTCCAAGCTTCTTTCATTTCATTGTGGTAGCTATACCGTTGGTAAGTCCGTTTCACCTGATTTTCTTCTAGGTGCTTTAGACACCGTTCTGCGTAAATCATGGGGTGTCCATTTTTCATCAGCAAGGATTAAAGACCTGCTTTATCTGGGGTTTTATTATTACCTGTGTGTAAAAGATGTTTTTATGGAAAGGCTATTATCTCTCTAGAGAAATTAAAATAAACTCCTAGAACGGATGCTAAGAACTTTGCTGCGCTTCCGCTATGAGTTTTTAAGTTATAGCCCTGTAATATGGCCGTTACCTTTGAGAACGGCCATACCTACCAGTTATCTATGAATCTTGTGTCACGTTGAAGCGTTTCAAGTTACTTAGCCTCGATGATGTATCCTGCTTCACAATATAGCGAAGAAAATTAATGAATGATCAGAAACGAAAGATCCCTACAAATATTATCACTGGATTTTTGGGTGTCGGGAAAACCACAGCAATAAATGCAATGTTAGCTAGTAAACCTGAAAGTGAATCCTGGGCTATTTTAGTTAATGAATTTGGTCAGGTCGGGATAGATCAGGAAATGTTGCCTGACAATGATGGCGTTTATGTAAAATGAGGTTGCTGGTGGATGTATGTGTTGTTCTATGGGAGCTTCATTGTCAAAAACGCTCTCAGTGCTCATTGAGCATGCCAGCCCTGACCGTCTAATTATTGAACCTACAGGTCTAGGGCATCCGGAAGGTATTATGGATACCCTTATGAATCGTTCTTTTAAAGATATCCTGGATGTACGGGCGACAGTGTGTTTGCTGGATCCCAGGATCAGCTGAGCATGTCGGATATTGTTCTCATCAATAAATGTGATCTTGCTGCTGAAGAGTTTATAGAAATAGCTGAAACAAGTCTCAACAATATGTTCCCTCCAAAACAACATGTTGGTAGAACGACTCGGGGACTGATTGATCTTAAGCTGCTTGATGTAGTGCGAGAGGGTAAGTTTTGTAATCAATTGCCCGGTTCCCATGGGCATCCTCATCATCACCATAATCATTCCGATCCAGACGTATGGCCAGAACCAAGAACTCCTATCAAAAAAATAGGTAATGGGAGTGGTTTTTACAGTTGTGGTTGGATTTTTCATCGGAGTGATTGCTTCGACTATTGGAAGTTGGAAGAGGTGCTTAATGGTATTCGGGGCATTAATCGAATTAAGGGCGTAATCCGAATTAGTAGTGATTGGGTTTTGTTCAATAGGGTTCAGGACGGATCTGATTTTGATAAGGTCGCTTACCGCCGCGATTCTCGAGTCGAAATTATTAGCCCGTTTGAGCTAGATTGGGAAAAGGTTGAACGTAAAATGTTGGCTTGTTTAATAGATGCGTAGAGAGATCTATTCCCTGTAATAACAGAACAGGAAGTACTCCCTAGGGTAAATTTGATCAGCTGATTGGCTGATTGATAGCCACTATCTGAAATAAAACTGTTATTGGCTTTTTGTGGGCAGCTTTTTTAAGTCTATTCAGCAATCTGTATATTTGGGCGACTGGCCGATTTCAATTGGAGTGATGGGCGGAGGTGCCTAGCATCATCGCATTAGCTTCATCTTCGGATACGTAATGTTCCATTATTGTTTGTAAGCGGCCATCTAAACGTAAGGTTTCAATTACGCGTAGCCAGTTAGCAGCGTGTGAGCTTGAAAAGCGGTGTTTTCCGAGCATAAGTGAAACAGTTATTGGATTGGCGGGAGATAGGTCTGTAAAACTTAGGGGGATCGGTTCTTCGCCTTCTGCAAAGAATAAACGGTAAATAAGGGGTAGGCTAAGTGCTGCATCGACTTCTCCGTCTAATAGTGCGGCGACGGTTGCGCCATAATCAGGATAAAGTTTAAGCATCCCGAGTGAGTTCATTTCAGATAAGTGGTAGTTATAATAAGTGCCGTATCCACTGCCTTCTGAGCGAGCAATGCTGATGTTTTGTTTTTTCTTTAACTGCTCTAAATCAGAGATAAGCGGTAATTTATTTGTATTTGCCAATAGTAAAAATTTAACTTGGTAATAAGGAATAAACCATGCAAATGCTTCGCGGTGCGGCTCGCGAGTTACGCTGGGAACAAAGTCTATTTTACCTTGCTCTACCAAATTGAATGCGTCATTCCTGGCAATAGGGATTAAATGGAATTGGCAATGGGTTATGTCACTTAAGAGTGCAAGTAAATCAGGGTCTATGCCATGCCCGTCATGATACATGACACCAGACTTAGTAATACCAACAGAAATTTCTTTGTCCTTACAGCCGTATGGGTCAATGCTGTCAGCTGAAGCATCTAATGTTAGTGTGATAAATAATGCTAGGGCTAAAACGATTGGCTGCAAAATGAGACCTCTAAGTCTAAAAATTTCTAGATGATTTTAAGCCAGATTATTCGAAAAAATAGTCAAACGCTATTGATTATTTTGTGTATATTGAGCTAAAAGAGAGTGTAGTCTCGCCGGTTTCTAAGTGGCATAAATGGAATGTTTTGTATGCAATGGAGTTGTTTTCTTATGCCACACGCTAGACCCCAAAAAAATCTCATATCTGTTCAAACGTTGCTTATTGCAGCGAGTTTTGCGCTTGCATTGACGCTCGGTAGTACGGTTTTAGTGCTTGGCTATACTGGTGCGAACAATGGATTAAGGGCCGCTTTGGAGGAGCAGTTTGATACACTCGGTATGATGATCCAAGAACGTGCTCGTCGGCTAGTCGAGCCTGTGCAATCTCAACTGAGCATACTGATTTATGATCAAATTACAGTTGCTTCAGATTTAAGTACACGGCTTTCTAGATTGCCGGTACTAGCCGAAGCGCTTAAAAACAATCCGACCATTCGTAATATCTATGTAGGTTATGTGAATGGTGAGTTTTTTCTTGCTAAAAAAATAGATAATGATGAGCTTAGGTCGTTATTTCAGTTAGATAAAACGACATCATTTCTTGTGCAAAGCATAACTATCGATGTGAACGGTAATCGAGTTGGGGAGTATCGGTTATATGATGAAAACCTTCGTTTACAAGCGGTGAAGGTAAAGTCGGATTATACTTATGACCCTCGTGATCGTTCATGGTTTCAGGCTAGTGAGGGAAAGTCTGGTTCAGTTACGAGTGCGCCCTATGCATTTTTTACGACGGATAAAATTGGCGTGACTATATCGCAGCGTTCCGTGAACGCTTCTGCTGTTGTTGGATTTGATGCGACTATTGGTCAGTTGGCGGCGGAAGTTAAAAGCCTTCAGTTATCATCAGATTCTGAAATTGCTATCACAGAAAGTGATGGTACATTGATTGCTCACCCTGACCTTACTCAAATAGCTAGGCGTGCGGATTCCGGTAAAATTGTGCGTCAGAATATATCTGGCCTTGAATCACCGATTTTAAGTAAAGCTGCTGTAGAAATGGGCCTGTCTGGATCATATAAACATGGTGTTATCGAATCAGAGGGAAGGGAGTGGGTAGTATCTAGCCGGCCTCTAGATTTTGGAATGGGGGCCGAAGCACGTCTCTTGTTGGCTGTACCTGCGGATAATTTATTTGCCTCAACACGACAAATTATTCGAGATCAAAGCATAGTGATTTTGATTATTTTGTGCCTTTCAATTCCTTTTGGCATTTTTATAATTCGCCAAATCACTAAGCCTTTGAGCCAACTCTCTAAGGACGTTCAAAAACTTGCATCTTTCGATTTCACTCAGCCGGTCAGTGTGGGTTCTAGGGTTAGGGAGGCTTCGGAATTAGCCGATACGATTGATCGGTTGCGCGTTACTGTTTCTCGCTTCTTAGAGATCAATCGAACGATTGCGGCAGAAGAAGACTTCAATACACTGCTTGTGAAGCTTTTGGACGAAATAATCGCCACCACCGAGACCCAAGCTGGTGTTCTTTATCTAACTGATAATGAAGAAACTGCGTTAGTTCCATTTGTCTCGCGTATCGACAGTGAGCAAACACTTGACATTAGTATACCTTCGGTGCCGCTTTCGCTAGATGAGGCTTTAGTTGTTCGTGTTGCTGAAAACAAAAATGCAGAGAATGCGAAAGCTTCGAGTGAAGAGCTCGAGCGTATGGGATTGGAAACGTTCGGAACGGTTTTGGATGTTACGCCGTCACACCTATTGGCAGCCCCTCTATTTAATAGAAGTAACGAACTTGTTGGGGTAATACTGCTTTTTGAAGAAACAAATATTGACCCCGCTTTAGTGCGTTTTACTGAGGCTCTTTCGGGGTCGGCTGCTGTTTCAGTTGAAGCGAGACGACTTATTGCGGCCCAGCGTGATCTATTTGAGAGTTTTATTCAGCTTATAGCGGGCGCTATTGATGCGAAAAGTCCTTATACAGGAGGGCATTGTGCAAGGGTACCTGAGCTGACTAAGTTGCTCGCAAAAGCGGCGAATGAGGCAGATGAAGGTCCCTTTAAAGATTTTAATTTGTCTCGTGATAACTGGGAGGCGATTCATGTTGCATCTTGGTTGCATGACTGTGGCAAGATCACAACACCGGAATTCATAGTCGATAAGGCAACAAAACTCGAAACCCTCTACGATAGAATTCATGAGATTCGCATGCGTGTAGAGGTGATGAAGCGCGAAGCAGAGATTCGTTTCTTGCGCAGTGCTCTTAGTGCAGCCGGTGTTACCTGTGATGATATGGCATTGCATGAAGAGCTTTCCCAGCTTGATGATGACTTCGCCTTTATCGCTAAGCTTAATCAAGGGGGGGAGTATTTAGACGAGAGCAAGCAAGATCGTATGAATACTATCGCTCAAAAAACTTGGACTCGAACGCTGGATGATCGCATTGGTATATCCCATGAGGAGCTAGAAAGGAAAAATAAGATTGTTGCCCCTAAACTACCAGTAAAAGAGCCTTTACTCGCTGATAGGCTTGAGCATATTTTTGAGAGGCCAGAATCGGAAAAACTTCCAGAAGGCAATCCTTGGGGCTTTAAAATGGATGTTCCTGAACTTCTCTATAACCGTGGTGAGATACATAATCTGTCAATACAACGGGGAACACTAACACCAGAAGACCGTTATAAAATTAATGAACATATTGTTCAGACCATAAAAATGCTTGATAACCTCCCGTTCCCTAAACATTTACGCATGGTTCCCGAGCTTGCTGGTGGGCATCATGAGAAGATGGACGGTACAGGGTACCCTAAACGTTTAATGAGAGAAGAGATGTCTCCTGTCGCTCGAATGATGGCTGTTGCTGATATATTTGAAGCGCTGACTGCGATTGATCGACCCTATAAAAAAGGAAAAATGCTCTCTGAATCCATTAAAATTCTGTCTTTTATGGTAGATAACCAACATATTGATCCTGATATCTTTCGCTTATTTTTAGAGTCAAAGGCCTATCTGGTTTATGCGCAAGAATACATGAGCCCTGATCAGATTGATGAGGTTCAGATTTCGGATTACCTTCCCTAAAGAGATCCTAGCTTAACGTTTTTATGCCTATTCCCTGAATGCTATTTCTATCTTGGTATAGCTTAGTACGCGTATTATTTGTGCCTTTTTTATCTGGCTTATTTGGTTAGAAAGAAATCAATGTGTCTATGAAGGTGCACCAGTTCATCGTTAAATGTTAAGGGCCGTCAAGAAGTGCAAAGGTAGTGTAAAGCTATGCTAAGTCGAGTTTTTTGTTATTTTTTCCGCGTAGTATGGTTATTAACTTAATTGGTTTAGATAGGTAACGCGATGAAATTAACTATCCTATTACCCCTTGTTATGAGTTTGATTGTGCTGCCAACGACGGGTGCCGCTCAAGGAAAAGACTCACAGTATAAAGATGCACACTATAAAGAGACTAAATCTATAGAAGGTCAAAATAAAAAGAATCAGAATAAACAATCTAAGGGCAAGGAAACGAAAAAGAGTCCGGGTCATCATAAGGGTGCTCCGGTTAAAGTTGTATCGCACAAGACAATTGTATATCGCCAGCATAGCGTTCCGCAGCGGAAGGTTTATAAAACCGGTGCGGTTGTTCATAAAGCACCAGCGAAGGGAATATCCATTAATTTTGGAGGTGTGTCATTTGTCTTTAATGACGGGTTCTATTATCGCTATGGTCATCAAGGCTATACGGTTGTTCGTCCACCGTTGGGTTTAAAAATTCGTTATCTACCCAATGGACATGAAAAGGTCATAGTAAAGGGGCGCTCCTATTATGCTGTTCAAGGCATTTACTATGTGTTTGATAATGGCTATTACCGTGTAGTTGAAGCACCGAGTGGCACGATTATCCGTAGTACGACTATTTTACCTACCCGGAGTAGCAACTTTCAGTTGGGTAACAGTTATAGCGCTTTGCCCCAAGGCGCAGCGTCGGTCACCATCAATGGACAGCAGTATTTTCAATATAGAGATATTTACTTTTTGCCTCAGCTATCAGGTCAGGGGATTCATTACCTAGCTGTGAGGCTGAATTAGGTAAGGTTTTGGAAAAAGGGCACGTCTAAGGTAGGCGTGCCAAACGCTTGTTGATGAATTTTGGTTTTAAATTACCGCTCTGCTGCAATTTCGGCAGAATGATCTTCAACACTCATTTGCCCCTATAAGGGATAATTTAGTTAGAACTAAAGAACGCCGCCGGATTAAATTTGTTCAATATCTTCTTTTCTAAGTTCTGTTTTACCTTATTTATAGGTAGGGAAGCTGGTTGGGGCGGTAGGTAATTTTTTAATACCTGTAGTGGGTTTGCTTGATCTAATTCTTTTTCAGTCAGAGATTGGGTAATAAGCTGCTTTATCGGGGTAATATTATTTGCCAAACGTAGGGTCGCTTTACGTGCTATTTTTGCTGCCAAAGTGTCGTTTGTGAATAGGCCTACCACTAAGTTTGTGCCGTGGTAGAGGATACGAGTAGTGCGCATCATCTCTGATTCGTAGTTGGCTAACAGTGTTTCACTAGCAATCTCTTCTCCATCGGCCACAGCTTGTGCTATTAATTTAGTTAAGGTTGCTTGTCCTTTAAGTCCAAGATTAAAACCGTGAGCTGTGACGGGGTGCATACCTACAGCGGCATCACCGATTAAGGCGAAGCGACATCCTACAAATTGATTAGCGTGTACAGCAACTAATGGATAGATATGACGTATACCGGTCAGTTGCATCCCACCAAGTAAGCCAGTTAGCTGCTGTTCTATCGTCTGGTTAAAGTCAGTTTCTTTCATTTCAGCATAGTGCTGTGCTTCACGGCTATTAACAGTAACTACAATGGATGAGCGGTTTCCGTTCATGGGTAAGATTGCGGTTGTACGACCATAATGAAAGCATTCAAATGCAGTTTGCTGGTGTGACTTTTCATGTTCCATTCGGCAGACGATTGCGCTTCTTGAAAAGTCCTTCATGGTTGCAGATAACCCCATTTTACGACGCATCTCAGAAAAACGCGTATCCGCAGCAATAATTAGCTTAGCTTTTAGTTCCTTGCCATTGCTGAGAATTGCTGTGCCGTTGTATTCATCTGTTGTCACTGTTTCCACAAGGGTTTCAGTTAAAACGTCTATCTGAGGGTGAGATATGAGTTCTGCGTAGTAAGCTTTACGGATCTGGTGGTTGGGGACTAGGTAGCCTAAGGCTTCTAAATCTTGAATATAGTTATCAAAATTTAAGCTGTAGCTTGATTCACCATCAAACACTTTGGCTGCTTTGATAGGTGAGATCGACTCCGCGGGTAGTCTTTGCCATGCGCCACAAGCTTTCATGATCTCTACGGATTGATGGGTGAGAGCTATTTCTCGGCCATCTTCGGGAGGTTCTGCCAGTGTTGTTTCTGATGATCGTTCTACGATAGCGATATTAAGCGGCAGGTCTGCTAAGGAACGAGCAAAACTCAGCCCTGCAGGGCCGGCACCAATTATTAAGACATCGTAGATTTCACTCATAACAACCACCTCTTAGTTGAAAAAAGCTACTTTACTCCGTCATTTAGTTTTAAGCTTGGATGTAAATCAAATAAAACGGCCTCAATCTCGGTTCGAATATTTAGTAAAAGATATAAATTGGAAGGTAGGTATGACAAAGAAACACACCGATGATGCAGTTGAAGAGATTGAACGTATTACTTTAGGTCATTATGAAACGAATGCAGAAGCGTTTTGGCAGGGAACACGTGATCATGATGTTAGTCAAAATATTGAGGCGTTTTTAAAAGCGCTTCCGCAGCGTGAAGGATTAGACCTTTTGGACTTAGGCTGTGGACCCGGTCGCGATCTTCATTATTTTAAAGGGCTTGGTCATCGAGCAGTTGGTTTAGATGGTAGTCAGACTTTTTGTAAGATGGCGCAGGAGCATAGTGGTTGCGATGTTTTGAATCAAAGTTTTGCTGAGTTGGATTTAGGCGAGCAATGTTTTGATGGTATTTACGCAAATGCTTCCCTGTTTCATGTGCCTAGTCAGTTATTACCGAGTGTTTTAAATGCATGCCATCGAGCGCTTAGAGAGGGTGGTATTTTGTTTAGTTCTAATCCTCGAGGGAATGATGAGGGTTGGAATGGGCAGCGTTATGGCCATTATATGGAGTTTGATGTGAGTCAACGTTTCTGGAGTGACGCTGGGTTTGAGGTGCTACATCATTATTACCGTCCAGAGGGAATGCCGCGCCAACAGCAACCTTGGTTGGCTATAGTGAGTGCAAAGAGAAATTGAGTCGATCTGTTTTTTAATTTGTGGTTTATAATTAAAGCGTTATAAAAGTGTATAGCTCCTAATATAAGGGGTTGTTGAAAACTGAGCGGTGTTGAGATGCGTAAAATTATCATTCTTGATGATGAAAAGATGATGCTCAAAAGCTTGGAGCGTCGTATTAAGTCAGAAAACTTGGACTATGAACCGCACTGTTTTAGTTCGATTAAAGCGGCTTTGGCTGAATTGGAAAAAGGTGATTGTTATGCTTTTATCACCGATGTGAAAATGCCACTTTTGACTGGTGATCAGGTGGTTAATTACATCAGTCAGAAATTTCCAGAGCAACCCTGTATCGTGATCACTGGGCAAGCAGAAAGGCGTGAGATTAAGAATATTCTTGATGCTGGGAATGTTAAAGAGATTCTCTGGAAACCGATTGATTTTGAAAAATTGGTGACTGCTTTAGATAATATTGCGGTGTCGGAGTAATCCTTTCATTTTATCGGTATGTAGATTTTTAACGTATCTACTATTTAGGTTGTTTATGTCCCATACTTTGACACAGCATTCCCCGTTAAAGATTGCTGCGGTCGTTTTGGCTGGAGGGCAGGGGAGTCGAATGGGAGATCAAGATAAAGGCTTAGTGCTCTATGATGGGAAGCCTATGGTTTGCTGGACATTGGATTGTTTAAAGCCTTTGTTAGAAACCGTGGTTATTAGTTGTAACCGTAATTTTGATCAGTATGAGTCTTTTGGCTGTACCTTAGTAAAAGACCAGACCAATGGTTATCAGGGGCCGCTGGCAGGTATTCATGCGGCGATGCGTCAACTGGATGCTTATACCCATTTAATGGTGTTACCTTGTGATACGCCTCTGTTGGATGAAAATGTCATAGAGCGTTTATTACTGGCCGCCAAAGAGCATCGAGATAAGGTTGTGGTGTTAAAAACGGGTGATCAACCGCAGTTTCTTCATGCGGTTATACCTATAAGATTTGGCACTGAATTAACCCATTGGCTTTCCAGCGGTGAGCGAGCTGTTTATAAATGGTATAAGCAGTTTCCTATCTATTTTGTGGAAATGGATGCAAAGTCCTCTGCATTAAAAAATATTAATACATCACAAGACCTAGCCTAGTTTTTTGATCGGTAGTGATTGGCTCTGAGGTTTTTCTTAGCCGAATACAGAAAGGAGCGGTTACGTCGCTAGATATATGGGCTTAGAGTTATCCCTCCTTTAAAGGTTATCGCCCATGATTTCATCTGACCTTCCTGTCGATGCGCTTTTAAGTATTGTGAAGGGCAATATAAACCTTTGAGGTTTTGATCTGAAGGATGAGCCGGTTGACTTAATCTCTCTGGCATCAAATGGAATTCTGTCTGATCGGGAAGTTTTAGCCCGATTGAGCAAACAGAAGTAATATCTTAGTTCCTCATTAGGCAACAAGTTGAATTGGATTCAACTACTACCCTGTTCCAGATCAACTACATCCCAGAGGGATGTCATTAGACTATTACCCAATTAACTGATATTAAAGATATATTCGTTACGAAACTGGCACTGGGATTGTGGTCAGGTTTTTACAGGGATTATTGTAAAGCTCTTTTTCCCTTCTTTTACCTCGGAATACTTCAGTATTCCTGTAACTCTTTTCCCAGTAGGCCTAAACAAGTTTAAAGGATGTACTTGTGGCTATATGGACTAATTTAGAACGAGAAACGCTATTTAAGATTGTTTGTGAAAATCTGGATGGCTTGCGATCTTGTGGTAAGGAGATTGATCTCAATTCCCCAGTCCTTATCAGGATTCATAAAGAGTTTGCATCATCTGAATCTGTAAGTTTAGAAAGGGATGAAGCAGCCATTCTATATCAAATGGCAAAGATGGGTTTTTTATTTCACTACCAACACAGTCACAGCACGAAGAAGTTTGGGATAAAGCGTGTTACAGAAACTGAAATTTCTCGTTTGACCGTTAATCCAAACTTTTCAGCTATATCTGATGATCAGAAACAGCGCCTTTTAGAGTCATTCCGTAAGCATGCTGAAAGTGTCAGCGATATCGATCAAGCAATTCGTCTTACCTGTTCATCTAAACTCCCATTCTTGCTGGTTAAGAAAGTCGCTATAGATGAACGTTTGATCAGACCTGAACATGACGGATCATACACAATGGCTTTTAAACAAACAGACTCTAATCAACTAGAAAACAAGCTTATTCCTGAAGATGAGAAGAAAGAAATAAACGGTGCAAGAGCGAAGTTAGGCAAGCTCTATGACTCATACTTCAAGCTCAACCCTTCTATTACCTACTCTAATGATGGTACTGGAACAGGTAAGTCTTACAGCGTTATAGCTCAGTACATTGATGAGACAGATCCCTCATGTGAACAAGATGGGCACCGTAATCTTCTCTTTATTACTCCCCTTAAGGCTCAGATTGATATTGATCCAGAGCTTATTGAGAACGCTCGTACTAAGGGTATACATATTCTCAGCTTTCTGGCACGTCCTGATATGTCTGGGCTGGAATTTAAAAACTGGATTACTAATGAAGAGAACAGATACGTCTTTGAACGCTGGATAAACTTCTTTAGTGCTGATGGACCAGGTGCAGCAAAAGTTAAGAAGTTGATCAGCAGCCTTAAGTATCAGGTGAATAACGCTCAGTACTTGACGGATAGGATTGAGAAACTTGAAAGCTATGGCATAATTGAAGACCTGAAGGAGGCTAGAGAAAGCTTCCAGAAAAACTCCAACATTATGGTTAAGACGCTATCAGATATAGCAAAAGAGATTCTTAACATAGAAGCTGGAAAGGACAAACGACTCACATCCGAGGCTATTTTTTCAAAAGAAATTTTGAAAAATGGTAAGCCTAAAAATGTGTATGCCTACTATGCTGAGATTCTGGACTTTGTTCTTCCGTTTGAACGAGCGAAGTACTTTCCTTGTATTCTACTAGCTACCTCAAGTAAATTTGATTACAACATCCATATAGCTGTAACAAACGACGACAATGAAGTAGCAATTACTTCTAGGCCTTTCGATTACATCTTGGGTCAAAAAAAGAAACTAGAAGAAGAGACGCTGGCAGATATGAACGGTCAGGCGTTCGAGCAGCAAGTGGAGTTTATAAAGCATAATTATTTTGTCTTAGACCCTGACAACTTCTTCAGAAAGAACAGTATCGATTTCACCCTGATTGTGGATGAAGAGCATGTAGCTTACGAGCTCTTCTTCAATAGTTGTGACAAGCAGCTTTTTGATAACAACTTCAAAATGGACCATATCCTCTCTGCCGTATACAGGATTGTGTCCACCATTGAAGGCACCAAAGAAAGCACTGATGAAATAACGTTTTATGACACCAAAAGGAAGTTCAGGGATGATCTGATCTCCACCTTTGGTTCCAAGTGCAATGTCGTATCTGACAACACTCTGATTGAAATACTCAGTTTATTCCGCAGTAGTGTCGAGCATATTTTCATCGACAGCTCTGAGGTTGAGCAGGTTATCCAAATATGTAAGAACGTCTTTAGCCTTACACCTAAAAGGTTCTTTAATGAACAGGCATTGAAGAAGATACGTTTAAAATCTCTCTACAATGATACTGTTTGTCAGATCTATTATGAGAGAGAAGAGCACGATCCTAATCCCACTATGTATGACATCATGCAGGTGATTATTTGTTGTTTCTACGCATGTTCAAGGATCAAAGATGAACACTTTGAATCGATGATCAGTGATGGTAACGAATACAATCAGAATACGCCTCTCAAGCAGTTCATTATGAGGGCTAAGAAATCGCGTGTAAGCCTCTCTTCGTTGTTTGATCGAGTGGAAGATGACAGTCTTTATATTGATGAGTTCTTTACCTACTTTACTCCTAAGATCGTCTTCTCCATTACTAAAATTGATTCTTTGCCGTACCAGGCTCCTGAATTAAAAGACAAAATATTCGTTAACTTTAAGCTTGATCTATTTGAAGAGTTACCT
This sequence comes from Neptuniibacter marinus, assembly GCF_001597725.1. Taxonomy (GTDB): domain Bacteria; phylum Pseudomonadota; class Gammaproteobacteria; order Pseudomonadales; family Balneatricaceae; genus Neptuniibacter; species Neptuniibacter marinus. The sequence goes on along the minus strand of NZ_LUTR01000010.1, from coordinate 11,051 downwards.
GAAGTGACATTGCAGCGGGTACTGTATGGCACTCGAAACTCGGTGATTACTCTCAGTGCTACGAGCGGATTTAGTGACATCTATAGCGGAAATTACGCACGTAAGCCCATGGCTCTATTTGGTGAAGATGCGAGAAGGAATCTGGGGTACAAAGTGTACTCAAGAACGTCTTCGGATATAGCTAGGCTTGTTGAAGTTCGAGAAAAGAGAGAGCTGTATAGAAATATAGATATCAGAGCTTTTGAAGATTCCGAAAATGATGTCATAAACGGCTCTAGAGAAGATGCTTTATTTAAAAAGGTATTCAAAGCTTTTTATACACCGCTGCAGAAGCACCTTCGCAGTAAGAATAAGTACCACCGTAAAGAGTTATCCAGAGTGTTAGAGTCAGTACTTCTCGCTGCTTATGAAGGGAAAAATACACTTACTCTTTCACTTACGAATAACTTCTCTAAGGCTTTCAGAGAGTATCTAAAAACTTCTGCTGCAGACAGGATTGCATCCATTAATGTTCTTGATGAAACGCAGAAGGTAATTGAGCTTACTCCTTTCAAAGACAGGACGGCAATCAGGTTGGTTTTGTTTGATGCTGATTTGCCAAAAACAAGCCAGATGGATGAGTGGCTAGAAGTAGATGATCCAAACTTAAAAATCGCTTTTGTTTCTTCATATAAGAGCGCAGGAACAGGGCTTAACTTGTTTGTTCGTTACAAGGGGTCAGAGATTACTGAAGACTTTGAAAGGCTGGTTCTTGCGAACGGTCCATTTTATTCATCTATAAAGACTGATTCTGGACTGAACAGCATTTCAAATTACGTCCTGCTTCTTAAGCACTATGCCAGCTCAGGCAAACTTATACAGCTCAAAGAGTTCGATGTGAATCTGACTAAAGGGGATAACTACAAGATACTCATGAACGAGCATCGAATGGCTATCCTTAGTCAAATTATGCAGGCTGTAGGCCGTGTTGAAAGAAGAGATACCAGGATCAGTACTGAGATTTATCTTCCAGAAGATCTTATTGAGGATATAGCAATTCAGTTCCAGCAGCTGGAGAAGCAAGGCAACGAGCTCAGTATTGAAAGTATGTCTTTGTTGAATCATAAACTCATGAGTTTTTGCATGAACTTCATTGATCAACGATCTTTCAGTGACGTTAAAGCGCGAGAGCAGTTTGAAGCGCATATAAGAAAGCAAGCTCGATCAATAGATGAGTACTTTAAGAGTGATTTCAAAGGGCGCAGGTTGAATGATGTAAGACGTACTTCAGATCTAACTGCAGTTAAGCTGAACGAAGCTTTTAGACATATTGACTGTGTTGTTAACCCCAAGGGATATATCGATAGGTTACTAGCGTTGCCTGAAGCTAAGAAGGATAGCTATCTCTCCTCGATCATCAATGCTCTCTACATTAAGCCTGAAGATACTGAAACGGATATAGTTATATGTCGAACTAATAAAGGCCAAAACCATCTTTCAGACATGAAGGGGGGAACGGTCGTATACCGACCATATGAGTCAATTATTCCTGGTTATCACAAAGCTTCCAAAAATGAAGATGGTACGGCTTCTAGCATATTGGGATATCTATTTGATCTCAGTGACACCGAGGATCAGGGCTGGCTTCCAAATCCAGCGGTTATTCCCCTCTTTAAGGGTAATGTGGGTGAGTACATATTCCAGAAGTGCCTAGACAAGCTAGAGCTAGAACCACTCACTGTAGAAGAAAGCTTTGAGCAGATAGGATCATTTTCATATGAGCTATTTGATTTCTACATCAAGTCAGATGATCGAATGTTGTGCGTAGATGTGAAAAGCTGGTCTAGTAGATTTGATCAGGAAACGAACTCCAGAGAAGCATTTGCTAAATCAAAAAGAAAAATGGACCAAGTATCACAGGCATTGAAGGCCAAGGGCATTACTCCTGTCTTCATCTATGTGAATGCACACTATGATGAGAATGAGTTGTTTATAAGAAGAGAGGATCATGATGGGGGTACTCAGTACTTTTTGAATCTCTTTAAAATCGTTCATCGCTACTATGACAAGAAGGCTAGAGATGGGCAGAGGACTAATGATTCTGTAGTAAAGCAGATGATCAATATTAACCAGACTGTTATTGAGCTTTTGAAAGGGTAATACTTCCATGGAAAGCATTTTTAAGAAGGTTGAGGGCGCACCTGTAGCACGGACCAACATGCTTAGTGTCATTGAATCAATTGATAGTGTAATTGATCGGTTGATGTTGATAGATCGCCCTCTGGGGAAAGTTTGTTACGGTATTATGATCTGCCAAAAAGCGTCAGGAGAAGATACAGAGAAGTACTTCCAGCGCTTTGATCGTGCCATTAAACAGTACATTCGAAATGAGCTAGGTTTAAATTCCAAGGATGAAGTTAAGTATTCGCGTGGAAGAATCTCAAACTCGAAAGCGGTTTTCTTTTATCTGGGGACAAAATCTTCCAAATCAGAAGATCTGCTGACTGAGTTAGAAGAAAATAGTATTTCAACTCAAAAGGCAGCCCAGGTTCTTCTTTCGTTATTTATAAAGCTTGATTACCTTGAAGAGGCTGCTGAAATTTATGATATTCAGCCTGTGCTGTATAACGATGAGATGTTCGTGGGGGCATTCATTCGAGATACAAAGCCTGATGGGAATGTCATCATTGAAGCACTTAGCTATGAGATCTATTACTCAGACTTTGATGAGATATCACTGTCTCTCCATCGAGAAGTTTTTGACTGCTCTCTTATAGATACTTTTGTGGCCGAAGGTGATCAAGGGGCTATTGTTTTTCGCTCCAAGAAGAGCAAATACAGGGTCAACAAGTCCTTAAACTCCACTAAAGAGTCTCAGCGCGTTTATATGGGACTGACCTTGAAGTCACGTGAGGAAGAAGAGAAAAAGCTTCTTTCGCGCTATGACAACTCGATTAACTTTCACCAAACAGATATCCAGAACAAGATAATCAGTCTCCTCATAGAAGCTCATATTAGATACGAACCATTAGTGTTCTGTGCGGATCATGTTTGTGAGGTGTTTGTTAAGCCTGACCAATCTTATAGCGATGAACTAGTAATTGTTGATGGGCTGAATTGCTATGAGACAGATGAAATCAAAGACGCTTTTCATGATCATCTGATGACTGAATTCAGTGCTTCTTCAGTTATTCCGCTAAAGGATGCTCCAAGTATTGAAACTATAGGAAAGAATGAAAAGAACTATTTAGTGGTGAATCAGCTAAATAGATCAAAGGGTACGAGTATCCGTACCCAGAAAGATGGTAAAGAACTGAAGTCATTCTCTAAAGCGCTTGCTAAGAAGGCTTCTCAATGTGATATTGAATTGGATTATTACACTGAAGCAAAGTTAGAGAGACTATCCAAAGAGATTCCTTGTGTGATACAGGGTGTTGATGTCTTCAAGGTATCAAAGAAAGTAAAGTCTGCTGGTGGGGATGTAGCTGATTCGTCATTAGAACTGAAGAAATTCAATAAGAATATCATCAAGAAAGTACGAAATGAGATATGGCTAAAAGAGTCAGTATTTCGTAAGAAGCTGGTTACAGGCTTTTCTCTTCCTGAAGCGAATCTTGAGTTGTTCTATGTTCGTAGGTTCAATTTGGGGCGCAGATATCGTACTTACGTCTCCGTGGTAGATGTCACCACTGGGGAGTCAGGAGTAAAGATTAATTCTCATAAAAGGTATGACGACAAGACTGCAGGTCGCTTCAGCTTTGAGTACGATTTCTTACAGCCAGTTACTATGCCATGGGCGGACTCAATTTTCGAAGGTCTAAGGGATAACCATTTCTTCATCCATGATAAAGATTCGGGACAGATTCTTAATTCCTATCATTCAGCAAGAGTGCCAAACGTCATTGGTAACACAGTATTCGACAATGTTGAGCGAAGTCGATCTGCAGATGGGATCTCAAGGACGAATAAAGTAGAAGAGACTCCCTTACCTTACTATCTGACCTACAGCTCAAAAGGAACTAGATACAGGACCTTTATCCAGGATTGTGGCACTGATGGTGCAAGGTACTTTGTGACGAAGCAGCAACCCGCTCAGGAAACGATGGATAAGCAGCGCCTGACAAGGAACGTTCTAGTGTTTGATAGAGAAGGTAACAAGCTTGCTCCGTTAGAGCAGCCAGTGACTAAACTTTTCTTTAGTAGTTTGACCTTTGATCTGTTGAATAATTCTGAATCTTCTAAAAAATCTATTCTCCAGAAAATCACAGAGCTATACATAGAAAATTGATTTATTAAGAGGGATTTTTATGAGTAATTATATAAGTATTAAGGGAGTGGCCAGTTATCACCCTGACGAAGAACAGCGGCTGGACTTATCAAAGAATAATATCTTTGTGTTTGGTCTTAATGGAACAGGGAAGTCCACAATATCAAGGTATATCTATAATGAGACTCATGAATACTCTGAGTGTGGCTTTGAATTAGACGGCGAATGTGTTCCTCTAGTTTATAATCATCAGTTTATTGATGATAACTTTTTTAATAGAGAGGAGCAGAAAGGAGTTTTCACACTCAGTAAGAATAATGGGGATATTGAAAGACAGATTGCCTCCAAAGAAAAACTAAGGAAAAGGCTTGGCGAAAAGTATAAGTGTTTAAAGGGAGAGAAAACTGATTTTGAACTCGAGATAACTCGAATTAATGAGAAGGGAATTTCTGAAGTTTATGAGAAAAAGAAAGGGGTGGAGGGGACCTCTTTAGAACAATTCTTGAAGGGCTTTATTCGACCTAAATCTAGTTTCTATAATAAAGTTAAAAGCTATCAGCCACTAGAAGAAACCATGCTGTCTGACTTGGTCAGTGAAATGGATTCGCTCATTGAATTTGATGGTGTTTCTTTAAAGGAAGTTGTGCTGCCTGTTTTTGGAGACCTAACAGATGAAGAAAGGTTGATATTGAAGGAGCCTATTGTAGGATCTGATAATAGCCAGCTTTCCAGTTTTATTGAAGAGATTGATGGTTTGAGCTGGGTTAAAGAAGGAAGAGATTTGTACTTGAGAGAAGGTCAGGAAAAATGCCCTTTCTGTCAGAGTAATACTATCTCTATAGACTTTCATGATGAGCTTAGAAAACTTTTTGACAAATCATATGAACAGAGGTTAGAAAGAATAATTCAAATTGAATATAAGTACAAGAATAGCATAAAGACTTATATTGATGGATTGAATTCCGCATTTTTAGATTGTGCTCTTTTTAATGATGGTGTACATAAAGTATCACCGTTGATTGAACTTGTTGAATCTTATCTGAATGATAATTTAAAAGAGATTTCTTTGAAGAGCAAAGATCTTAATAGAATTGTAGAGGCTGGATTTTGTAATGATAAAGTTTCTGATCTAGCCTCGGTAGCGATTGAGATCAATAAGGAAGTTCGAGCTGTTAATTCTAAGACGGCTAAAATAAAAGAAAGCAAAGAAGATTTAAAAGAAAGAATGTGGGGCGTTTTAAGAGGTCAGGTTGACGATATAATTCGCCTTGAGATTGAGGGGAAAAGAAAGCTAGGTGTTAAAATAGATGAAAAGGTTGCTCATTTAGATAGGGTTGAAAAGGTTGGTAGGAAGGTTAGAGATAGAATTCTTTTATTGAGAAAGAAGTCGTCTAATATTGATGAAACGATTGAACGTATAAATGCTAACTTATTATCCCTTGGTTTGGTTGGTTTTCAAATAGAAAAATATAAGAAAGGTGAGGAAGATAACTTTTTTAAAATTAGTAGAGAAATAGGCGAAGATAATGTGTTTAGAAGCTTGAGTGAGGGGGAGAAAACTTTAATTGCATTTTTGTACTTTATTGAGCTGTGTAATGGTAGTGATAGAAAAGACGGGGATGTTAATGATTCTGAAAAGTTCATAGTGATTGATGACCCTATTTCTAGTCTATCGCAGAATTATGTCTACGATGTTGCTTCCCTAATTCATAATGAGTTGATTAGAGGAGCTAGATTTAAAAGAGTGCTTGTTCTTACGCATAGCTTATTTTTCTATCACGAGCTTATAAAGCTATCTCCGAACAATAAAGAAAGGTTTAATAATAACTATTCTTTATTCAGAATTAGCAAGAATAAATTTTCAAAGATAAGCCCTATTGAGTCTGGTGATATAAAAAATGACTATCAGTCGCTTTGGCAGATACTGAAGGATGTCAGGGATTCGAACACTGATCCCGTGGTTTTACCTAATGTAATGAGAAATATACTTGAGCATTACTTTGGTTTTGTTCATAAGAAAGAAAAACTGGGTATCATCCTTAATGAATTAGCTGACGAAGAGCCTAATCAGGGGTTTAAGTCTTTCTATCGCTATGTGAACAGGGAGTCACATTCTGATCCTACTAATATGGGCTTTATGATGGATGTTCAGCCAGAAATTTACTTAGAAAGGTTCAAGATGGTATTTGACAAAATGGATGATCTAAACCATTACCAGAGAATGTTGGAATGAGGTTGTCACCACAAAGGCATTGGGGTTTATCGCTTAGGTAGCCTTCGACGGTGCTTACACACTATCTCAAGCTTGCCTAGTCTGAAGCGAGTGTACTGACGTACATCAACAACTTTCAACATGAGCAATCTCCATATTGTACCTGTGCCCGCCACAGGTAGCCTCATTACCCAATGTAATAAGCTACGTCGAGTGTATAAGACTGGAGAAATGCCTAAGTGGCAACAAGGCAATACTAATGGTTAGTCTTTCACTAGTAAACTATTGATTTATTAAGTGTGGAGGTGTTTGTTAAAGTGAAAAAATTAAAAACCTTTGTCTTTGGTTTGGCTTTAGGGGTTATTGGCCTTTTCAGTTACCAATCATTACATAAATCGATTAGCTTGCACTTTCAAGCTATTGACCTGAGCTATGCCTGGTTCTCCGCAGCTAAGAACTTATATCTTTATTCGAAACGTAATAGATGATGACAGAAGAGAGATTCTTTCTGGGTGTTACCCTGTAAGCGAAACATTCGCTATAGATATGCGGTCCAAAAACTGTGTGTTTCTTCGGCTTGATGAGGGACTGCTTGGTAAAACAATTTATACAGATCTCGATGTTTACGAAGACAGAATAAGATTCGATATTGTGAGAGAGCCAATAGGCGGTCAAAGAGTACAGAGGCTGTTAGATAAAGTGCCCGATTTTTTCAAAGAATGGTACAAAAGGCTTCCCATTGCTACTGCTACAGAGATGATTAATACCCCAGAGTATGGTGTAGATAGTTCTGTTTTAGCACTCTTAGATGTAGATGCACTAATACTCATTCAGACTGAAATATTAGATGTAAACGAACCTATGAATATTTCTCTATTAAAGGATGAGAGCTTTAAGGGGGCTTTTAAAGCAAAAGGGAGGGCAATCGAGCTTTCCGCTGATTACGGCTTCTTGTGACTAGCTGTCTATAGTAAAAAATAATCTCATGTATTTACCCCAATGCTCGGTAATCATTCCTAGATAGTGGAATTGCAAGATCTAGTTTTACGAGTTCCATCTTCAACTGGATTATGTATGCTAGATAAGAGGATATGAAATCACTTGAACGCCTTGCTATACAAGAGGTCTAGGCAATCCAGCTAAGTTGGAACTCAGTTCCAGTACCAACTACATCCGACAATTGTCTTTATTAGTTAATGTTAATAAAGTTGCTCGCCTGTTGGTATAGGTCAATTTATATACTAATTTGTTTTGTTATTATTCCATCCAGAAATAATCTAATAGCCCTCAGTGGTCATTCCTTTCTCAATTGAGCGTGAGATTGTGAGTCTCTTTTTTTGTGCGCGGTGCGGTAATCCCCCCGAAAATTAACGGTCCTCAAAAGTAGAATTTTCTCGTAATCTAGACACAGGAGATTCTCATGAAAAAATCACGTTATACCGACAGCCAGATCATGGCAATCCTTAAGCAAGCTGAAGCAGGCACGCCAGTGCCTGAGTTGTGCCGTGAACACGGCATGAGTTCAGCAACATTCTACAAATGGCGTGCAAAGTACGGCGGCATGGATGCTTCATTAATGGCCCGTATGAAAGAGCTGGAAGAAGAGAACCGGCGTCTCAAAAAGATGTATGCCGAAGAACGCCTCAAGGCTGAGATTGTCCAAGAGGCTTTACAAAAAAAGTGGTAAAGCCGTCTCAGCGAAAAGAGATGGCGCAACAGGCCGTTGCCACCCAAGGATCTAGCATCAGATTGGCATGCGTAGCCTTTGGCATCAGCGAAAGCTGTTATCGTTATCAGCCGCAGCTGGATTCAGAGAATGCCGAAATCGCTGATTGGCTAATCAAGCTGACAGATAAAGAGTCTGATTGGGGCTTTGGTCTGTGCTTTGAGTATCTGCGTAACGTGAAAGGTTTTCATTGGAACCATAAGCGGGTCTACCGTATTTACTGCGCGTTGTCGCTCAATCTCAGGATACGGCCACGTAGGCGACTGAAGAGACATAAACCAGAACCCTTGAAACAGCCCTTACGCAGAAATCAGGTGTGGTCCATCGACTTCATGCATGATCAGTTATCTGACGGCCGGAAATACCGCCTGTTTAATGTGATAGACGACTTCAAGCGCGAAGGGTTAGCGATAGACGCAGGCTTCTCATTACCCTCAATACGAGTCATACGATCGCTTAATCAGTTGATTGAATGGCGAGGTAAGCCACAGATTATTCGCTGTGATAATGGCCCAGAGTTTATCAGTCATGAATTCACAGAGTGGGCGCTGAAGTACAAAATACGCATCGAATATATTCAGCCAGGCAACCCACAACAAAATGCCTATATTGAGCGTCACAACCGCACACTCAGATATAGCTGGGTTAGCAAGCACCTATTCGAAACACTGGAGGAAGTACAGGACTATGCAACACGCTGGTTATGGTTTTACAATCATGAGCGGCCGCACAAAGCCAATGGCGGTAAATCACCGTTAATGGTGGCATAACTTCTACTTTTAGCGCCAGTTAAAAATGGGAGGATTACCGTACCTATTAGCTTTAACGTTTATGTATAGGTTTAGCCATTATGGATTTCGATTTTTTAATTGATAGCTTAGGTGAAGATGGCGCAACAGCCTTAGGTGGACTGATGTTAGGGCTAATGTTTGGTGTGTTTGCCCAGCGAAGTCAGTTCTGTTTACGAGCCGCGGTTGTTGAATTTGTGCGTGGAAATATGGGGCCTAAGGTGGCTATTTGGCTGTTAACTTTTTCTGCTGCGGTAGGCGGGACTCAAGCGCTTATTCTGATGGGTGAGCTGGATATTACTGATTCTAGAATGCTGGCATCTTATGGAAGTTTATCGGGTGCAGTGCTTGGCGGACTCATGTTTGGTGCGGGTATGATTTTGGCGAGAGGCTGCGGAGCACGCTTGCTTGTGCTAGCAGCCACAGGAAACCTTCGTGCTCTGTTTTCAGGCTTATTGTTTGCTGCTATAGCGCAAGCGAGTTTACGGGGTATTTTTGCACCGGCTAGGGATGCTGTTGCCCATTCTGTTTTACTACATGAAGATGGGGGGCTGGAATTATTAGGTTTTCTTGGCTTAGGTGATTATGCCGGCATATATATCAGTATCGCCTGTGCTGTAGTGGCTGTGATCTATGGTATAAAAAATAAACTGACGCCGTGGGCTTGGATTGGTTCTATGGGTGTTGGATCTATGGTCGTAGGCGGCTGGTGGTTTACTTATCATATGTCTTATCAAACATTCGAATCTACACAAGTTGAGAGCATGACGTTTACAGGACCTTCTGCTGATACCTTGATGTACTTTCTGACGCCGGGTGGGGCGCCAATGGATTTTGATGTTGGGCTCGTGCCTGGTGTTTTTATCGGTTCGTTCTTAGCTGCTTTCTTTTCCCGTACGTTGAAGCTTGAGGGGTTTAAAGATGGTAGTAGTATGGTGCGCTACATTATGGGTGCATGCCTAATGGGGATGGGAGGGATGCTGGCTGGTGGCTGTGCCGTGGGTGCAGGATTAACTGGAGGTTCTGCGTTTTCTATTACGGCTTGGATTGCTTTGGCTTCTATGTGGGCTGGGGCAGGTCTGACCGATACTTTTGTTGATCGGAAGCAATAACTTTCAGTGGTTAGAAGTTAAACTTTTTACCTGAGTCTTGTTCCTCTGCTTTCTCTTTTGCTTTTTCTTCTGTTGCCGCATCTATTTTTTCTGCCAGTTGGCCGACGTGTGTGCGAATTTCGTATAGCTGCCGATCGAGTGTTTGGTGGTGATTGAGATTTTGCAGTTTGCTAAAACAGCTACGGTAATGATGTATAACAACTTCAGGGCCTCTAGACTTCTCCGTTTCCATTGCATTTAGTAGTTCTACATCGACCTCTATACGTGCATAGGTCTGTTTCGCACCTTTTGTTAAGTTATCAGCAATGTCGTGGTTGATTTCGCCTTTATTTTTTATGTCGGTAATGAATTGAGCGAGCTCTTTTATGATTCCCATTGCTCTGGCTGCTTCTGTATGGCTTTTAAATATGGTCATGGAGCCGGATGGATGAGCTACTGGTTCTGGCAAAATAGCTGCTTGAGCTTGAAAGGTGGCTCTTTGTTGTTTATTGCTTTCGCTCGAATCTAATTCGACAACTGCTGTCCAGCGAGCTTCTAAATATTTGCAAAGTAGGGAACGGATTTCGGTAGTCATTAGAATGGGGGGGAAGGCATCCAGTAGATGAGATGCCCTACGAATGCCAGACTTTAAACTGATTAAGCGAAGCTTACGTTCACGCTTTTTGTTTTCAATATCCTGTATGACAAAGGCTATACAGGCCATGAGAGCAACGCCACAAAGAATAATAACTGCTATGTAAGTTGGGCTCATGAAAGTGTCCTATTTCTAATCACTTTACACTATCGGAAACAGCTCTGATTTTATAGGTAAATAATCAAATAAAATACTTGTATTTTTAATGTTAGATCAGTATTATTTCCCCCGCTTTAATGAGCTGGTGAAGCTTGTTGCGTCCCATTCGTCTAGAGGTCTAGGACACCGCCCTTTCACGGCGGTAACAGGGGTTCGAACCCCCTATGGGACGCC
>NZ_LUTR01000001.1 GCF_001597725.1 Neptuniibacter marinus | reverse complement strand
CAGCATAGTTGTAGGATACGTATCCCAGATAAATGACTGTCCACGACGACTCTTCAGAACAGCTCAGGGCTTACCGGCAAACTCCTCAATTTTTTTTGTAAATGGTTATATTGTTTGTTTGGAGCCTGCGGCATAGCAGTTGGATGCGCATCCCGATAAATGACTGTCCACGACGACTCTTCAGAACAGCTCGGGGCTTACCGGCAAGCTCCTCAATTTTTATTTTTTCATCTTAGAAATCCTTTTCTTTTAGCTTTTCTTATTGTTTTTCTCGTTAAATTTTCTAATTCCTTGTTTTTTAAGTGTCTTTCTTAGTGCTTTTTCTGATGCTTGTTTCTCATTATTAAATTATCTAATAAACCATGTGATTAAACCCTTCTTGGAAGCTTATTCTGCCTTGCTTTAATTGGGGTTCCTTTCTATAGTGTGCTTTAGTGGGATAAAGTGGGTAAAAGTGGGTAATTCTGTAAATTAAGTGGGTTTAGAGAGCGAGAAATGTTTAGAGGCGTAAATCAAATCAATCTAGATGCTAAGGGGCGCATGGCGATCCCAGCACGGTATCGTGAGAAAATCACGACCTGCTGTGATGGGCAGCTCGTGGCAACGATTGATACTGAAGAACGCTGTTTATTGCTTTATCCGCTACATGAATGGGAAGAAATTCAAGAGAAAATCGAGGCCCTGCCTAGCTTTAACCCCGCGGCAAGACGTATTCAACGGCTTCTGATCGGTCATGCTACTGATTTGGATATGGATGGCAATGGCCGTTTGTTGCTGCCAGCGCCGCTACGTGAATACGCAGAATTAGATAAAAAAATTGTACTGCTTGGTCAAGGTCAGAAGTTTGAAATCTGGAATGAATCAAGATGGTTAGCCACCCGTGAAGAGTATCTTCAGGATGTGGATGGGGGCATGGCAATGCCCGAAGAGTTACAAAACCTTTCATTATAAAAATGAACGCTAATGAGATTTATCGATGAGCCAGGAATTTAAACATATTACCGTTCTGCTACAAGAAGCTGTTGATGCTTTAGTGCAGGATTCCTCTGGTTTCTATATCGATGGAACTTTTGGTCGTGGTGGCCACTCGGCTTTAGTGCTGGAACAGTTGGCCGAGGATGGTCGGCTTTTAGGTATAGATAAAGATCCGCAAGCGATTGCTCATGCGAAAGAACGCTTTACAGATGAGCCTCGCTTTTCGATTGCTCATGGTAGTTTTGCGCAATTAGAGCAGTTTGTTACTGAGCATGGTATGGCAGGTGAAGTTGATGGTGTGCTGCTTGATTTAGGTGTTTCATCCCCTCAGCTGGATGATGCATCAAGAGGTTTTAGTTTTATGAATGATGGTCCGCTTGATATGCGGATGGATACATCGTCAGGCGAAAGTGCGGCTGAGTGGATTGCGCGAGCAGATGAAACCGAGATTGCGGATGTTATTTATACCTATGGTGAGGAGAAGTTCTCCCGTCGGATGGCTAAAGCGATTGTTGCTAAGCGTCAAGAAGAAGCCATTACCACAACGGCTCAACTGTCGAAAATTATTGCTGAAGCGAATCCTGCGTGGGAAAAAGGTAAAAACCCCGCTACCCGCGCCTTCCAAGGGATTCGTATTCATATAAACAAGGAGTTGGAGGACCTGGAAAGCTGTCTAGATCAGGCTTTAGATATGCTGAAGATAGGTGGGCGTTTGGTTGTTATTAGTTTTCACTCGCTTGAAGATCGCATTGTTAAACGTTTTATTCGCAAGCATGTAAAAGGGGATGAACATTTACCAAGAGGGATTCCCTTTACTAATGACATGCTAGAGATTCGTTTAAAAGGCGTAGGTAAAGCCGTGAAGGCTAGTGATAGTGAGACACAAGACAATGTTCGTGCGCGCAGTGCTGTTATGCGTATAGCAGAGAAGGTGGCTTAAGTGCGTGTTGATTTTTTTCAGCGGTTGTTGAAAAAAAAGCTAGCGCCTGAGGCTGATGTAGTTGAAGCCAGTGAGTTTTGTAACTTAGAAGCCTTGCTGAGGCCTTTTTTAACTGTTTTTGTTTTGGTTGTTTTGCTAGTGGCTACATGTCTTGTTGTAGTGCTGAGTGCGTTTGAGTATAGAACGCTTTTTAATTACCACCAAGAGTTGGTACAGCAGAGAGATGAGTTGCAGGTTGAGTGGGGCCAGCTTTTGTTAGAACAAAGTGCTTGGGCGGCAAATAACCGTGTTGAGCAGCAAGCCGCAAGTAAATTAGGCATGAAGGTGCCTGAAGTGAATCAAATAGAGATTATTCGCAATGAGCGATAACAACGAAGTCAGTGATAGTGCTGAGGCTACAGTAGGACGAGGATGGCGCCTGTGGTTGGTGCTGATTCTTTTGCTGCTTGTTGCGGTCGGTATTACTGCGCGTATGTTGTCGCTCTATGTTGAAGATCAAGCTTTTTTACAAACGCAGGGTGATGAGCGTACTTTACGAACGGTTCAAGTACCTGCGCATCGAGGGATTATAACGGATCGCAATGGCGAACCTTTGGCTGTCAGCGCACCTGTCGCGACGATCTGGGCTGATCCTAAGATGATGGATTTACAGCATGCAGGTATAGCTAAATTAGCGGCTTTACTTAAGAGTAATAAGAAAAAACTGATTGCTAAGTTATCTACCTATCGCACTAAGCGTTTTCTTTATTTACAGAGACAAGGGACTCCTGAACTAGCTGAGAAAGTAAGAGCGTTGCGGATTCCTGGTGTACATGTGGATAGAGAATATAAGCGTTACTATCCCGCGGCAGAAGTGACTACTCACTTAGTGGGCTTTACTAATTTAGATGGTAAAGGTCAGGAAGGGTTGGAGTTGGCCTATGAAGATTGGTTGAAAGCAGAATCAGGTAAACAACTGGTGATGAAAGATCGACTGGGTCGAACAATTAAACATGTTCGAGAAGTGAAGTCGGCCCAACATGGAAACAATATAGAGTTAAGTATTGATCTGCGCTTGCAGTACCTAGCATATCGAGAATTAAAGACAGCCGTAAAAGCGCATAACGCAGATGGCGGTTCATTGGTGATGTTGGATGTTAAGACGGGCGAGGTATTGGCTATGGTTAATCAGCCATCTTACAACCCTAATGATCCGCGCCAGCGAGTCTCAACGGCTTTGCGTAATAGGTCTTTAACCGATACGTTTGAACCGGGATCAACGGTTAAGCCTATGACGGTTGCTGCCGCGTTGATGAGTGGGCAGTACACACCGGATACTTTGGTTGATACATCACCAGGGTATTTTCGAGTTAAGCGCAAAACCATACGCGATCACCGTAATTATGGTGAGATCGATGTATCAACAATTATTACAAAGTCGAGCAATGTGGGCGTGACTAAGTTGACGCTCAGTTTGCCAGAAGGCTCCGTGCGAAACCTATTTCATAATGTAGGATTAGGTCAGGCAACAGGAATAGGCTTTCCCGGTGAAAGTTCAGGTTATTTGCCATATCTGAATCAGCGGCAAGTCGTTGAGCGAGCAACATTATCATATGGCTATGGCCTTTCTGTGACGCCTTTGCAGTTAGCGCAATCATATTTGGCTTTGGCGAATGATGGTGTGATGAGTCCGGTTAATCTTATTCGTCAGAAAGAAGCGGGTAAGCCTGTGCGCGTTATGCCGGCTAGTGTGGCGAAAGATGTACGCGTCATGATGGAAACAGTTATTAGTAATAAAGGTACAGGGCGTAGAGCTGCAGTACCTGGTTATAGGGTCGCTGGGAAAACAGGCACAGTGCATAAAGTCGGGCCCGGCGGTTACATTGATGACCAATATATGTCTACGTTTGCAGGTATTGCACCTGTTAGTAATCCGCGTTTAGTTACCGTCGTCATGATTGATAACCCAAAAGGGCAAGAGTATTACGGTGGTGAAGTTGCAGCGCCTGTTTTTTCAAGGGCCGTTGGGGGCGCGTTAAGGCTGTTGAATGTTCCGCCTGATAATTGGCCCGAAGTAAATAAGCAAATTGCGAATAGGCATTAATAAGAGACGAATATGCTGAAAATAGAGAAGGCGCTAGCTGAGATAATACCGGAGTGGGTTGATGAAACCTGCGCCGATCTCGTTGTGTCTACTCTATCTCAGGATAGTCGTACAGTTAATCCGGGAACGTTGTTTCTGGCGCGCTCAGGTTTACAGCATCGTGGTGTGGATTTTGTTATAGGTGCTGTGGCCGCTGGCGCTGTTGCGGTATTGCTTGATGAAAGTGAAAAAGATGATTGCCCATGTGTGAATGTGCCTATTATCTGCATCCCTAATTTAGTGGCTCAACTAGGCGCTATAGCTGCTCGTTTTTATGATGAGCCTAGCAAAAAAATGACAGTCATTGGCATTACTGGGACGAACGGTAAAACCTCTTGTGCACATTTTTTAGCTCAAGCGATGAATGTCTTGAAGGTTAAAACTGCGATCGTTGGCACGGTTGGGAATGGCTTTCCTAAGGATCTAAATAAAGCAACGCATACCACACCGGATGCTATAGGTTTGCAGAAGCTATTGGCTGAATTAAATGCATCAGGCGCTGAAGCGGTTGTAATGGAAGTCTCAAGCCATGCTTTAGAGCAGAGACGAGTCGATGCTGTTGAATTTGATTATGCAGTCTTTACTAATTTGACTCGTGATCATTTGGATTATCACGGTTCTATGGAATCTTATGGCATGGCCAAAGCTAAGTTGTTTAGCAAAGATTCTCTGAAAAAAGCGATCTTAAATATTGATGATGTGTTTGGGCGTCAATTAATGTTGGATCAGAGAATCAACTGCCAGAAAGTCTCTGTTGGTAGAGTTCACGGAGATTATCGTTTGGCAGCCTATCGGCTTGCTCTGCATGGTATTGAAGCAGAAATAAAAACAGTTAAAGGTGGTTTCGCTTTTTGTAGCAAAGTTATCGGTGATTTTAATTTAGACAACTTATTGCTTGTGGCTGCGGTATTGGTTGAGCAGGGATTTAGCTATGGGCAACTAGTCGATGCACTGTCAAAACTGGAATCTGTGCCAGGCCGAATGCAAGCGGTTGTTGCTGCTAATAAGCCGCTGGTTATTATTGATTATGCTCATACACCGGATGCTTTAGAAAAAGCTTTGCAAGCGGTTCGAGCGCATACCAATGGGACTTTATGGTGTGTCTTTGGTTGTGGTGGCGATCGAGATATTGGTAAACGCGAGTTAATGGGCAAAATTGCGGACCGTTTTGCTGATCATTTGGTAGTGACAAGTGATAACCCACGTAATGAGCAGCCTCGGAAAATTATAGAAATGATTGAAAGCGGTATTAGTCAGCATATACCAAATATTAAAGTGGATAGAGCTGAAGCTATCCAATTAGCCATTATGCAAGCGTCCCCAGAAGATGTTGTTTTAATCGCTGGCAAAGGCCATGAAGACTACCAAGAGGTTGCCGGTAAACGTCATCCGTTCAGTGATTTAGTCATGACGCGGAAGATTTTAGGGGTGGCTGCATGATTGGTGAGTGGAATTTAGGCCAGTTACAACAGCAATTTGGCGGTGACATTACTAAAGATGTCTCGTTTCAGGGAGTTAGTACAGATACACGTACTATCAAACAAGGTGATCTTTTTGTTGCATTGGAGGGCCCTAATTTTGATGGACATGAGTTTGTGGAGCAGGCTTTCGCTAAAGGTGCAGTAGCTGCTGTTGTTTCTCGATCACTTGAGCAACCTATTGCCCAATGGCTGGTTACAGATACACATAAAGCGCTAGGGCAGATAGCGCTGGCTAATCGACAGCGCTTTAATGGTCGCGTTTATGCTGTAACGGGTAGTAGCGGTAAAACTACGGTGAAAGAGATGTTACGTAGTATTTTGTCCCAAAACGCATCGGTGCTTGTGACGCAGGGTAACCTTAATAATGATATAGGGGTGCCATTAACATTATTTCGTTTAAATGATGAGCATCAAGTAGCTGTGGTTGAGCAGGGCGCAAGTGCGGGCGGTGAGATAGCTTATACAACGGCTCTATCTCTACCTGATGTGGCCATTTTAAATAATGCTATGGGCGCACATTTAGAAGGGTTTGGTTCTTTGTTAGGCGTGGTTGAGGCAAAAGCAGAGATCTTCTCGCAGCTTAATAAAACTCATGGTTACGCCATTATCAATGCCGACGATAAATATGCTCAGTTTTGGCTCGGTGGTGCTGAAGGACAGAAGAAGAAAACATTCTCCTGTGAATTTGATTCCGCTGATATTTATGCATCGGATGTGAAAGCGTCTGATACCGGCTGCTTCTCATTTGTGTTGCATCGTGGTGAACAAACCGTACCGGTCCAGTTAGGTGTTATGGGACAACATAATATAGCGAATGCGCTGGCGGCGGCCGCAGCGGTAAGTACGCAAGATATACCTTTGCAGCAGATCGCGGATGGTTTGCATAGTTTTAAAGCGGTTAAAGGGCGTATGTGCCCGATGGAAGGGCGGCAAGGAGCACTCATTATTGATGATACTTATAACGCTAATCCAGGATCAGTGAATGCGGCCGTCGACTTATTGGTCAGCTTGCAGGGTGAATCTATCTTGGTTTTAGGGGATATGGCTGAGTTGGGGGCTGACGCCGTCAAACAGCATGAAAGAGTAGGCTGCCGAGCAGCGCAGAAGGGGGTTGGAAGCCTTTGGGCGACTGGCGCGCTGTCTCGGCACTCTGTTTTGGCATTTGATGCCGAATCAAAAGATTGTGGTCAGTATTTTAAAACACAACAAGAACTAATCGCTGCGCTGTCGGGCGTAGCACGTCAGGGTATTAATATCCTGATTAAGGGCTCACGTAGCGCAGCAATGGAACGGGTTGTTAACAGCCTGTCTAAAGAGGAATAAGAAGAAATGCTACCACTAATAGCAGAATATTTATCAGAGTATTACAGCGGCTTCGCTGTATTTCAGTATCTGACGTTAAGAGGGATTTTGGGAGTGTTGACCGCTCTGCTGATATCTCTTTTGGTGGGGCCTTTTGTTATTAATAAATTACGCAACAATCAGATTGGGCAGGCAATTCGTGATGATGGTCCGCAAAGCCATTTGAGTAAGGCAGGGACCCCAACCATGGGCGGTGCACTGATTCTAGTTGCTATTGCTATTAGTACGTTACTTTGGAGTGATCTTAGTAATATTTATGTATGGATTACACTAATTGTTACATTGATTTTTGGTGCTGTAGGTTGGGTGGATGATTACCGAAAAGTAGTAGAGAAAAACCCTCGTGGTTTACCTGCAAAATGGAAGTATCTCTGGCAGTCTGTAGGTGGTATAGGTGCAGCCGTGGTTTTATATTCAGTTGCGTCTATGCCGGTAGAAACTTCACTACTTATACCTTTCTTAAAAGATGTTTCGATTGAGTTAGGTATTTTCTTTATTGTATTTACCTATTTTGTCATTGTCGGTAGCTCCAATGCGGTCAATTTAACGGATGGTTTAGATGGTCTTGCAATTCTTCCTACCGTTCTAGTTGCTGGCGCATTGGGCGTTTTTGCCTACCTATCCGGTAATATTAAATTTGCTGATTACTTGCTTATTCCATATATCGAAGGTTCGGGTGAACTGATTATTTTTTGCGGCGCAATTGTTGGTGCTGGATTAGGTTTCTTATGGTTTAACACTTATCCAGCCCAAGTATTTATGGGGGATGTGGGAGCATTGTCTTTAGGTGCAGCTTTGGGTGTGATTGCTGTGATTGTTAGACAAGAGTTTATTCTCTTTATTATGGGTGGGGTCTTTGTCGCTGAAACTGTATCGGTCATTTTACAGGTGGCTTCATTTAAGTTAACAGGACGTCGTATCTTTAGGATGGCTCCTTTGCATCACCATTTTGAATTAAAAGGTTGGCCTGAGCCGCGCGTGATTGTGCGTTTTTGGATTATTACAGTTGTATTGGTGTTAATCGGTTTAGCATCGCTGAAAATTCGTTAAGAGTAAGGTTGAGTCATGGGATTAATCGCCAGTGATAATTTTAAAATTGTGATCGGTCTAGGACAGACTGGGCTGGCGTGTGCACGGTTTTTGGCGACTAAAGGGACCTCTTTTTCTGTTGTAGATAGCCGAGAGAATCCACCAGGTGCTGATGAGCTTAAGCACGAATTTCCTGATGTAGATCTTCGTTGCGGGCCTTTTGATAGTGAGTACTTAAAACGAGCGACTGAACTTATATTAAGCCCTGGCGTGACTCAGAAAGAGCCAGCAATTCAAGCTGCGGTATCGCAAGGCGTGCAGCTCAGTGGCGATATCGATCTTTTTTGTCGAGAAGTGAAAGCGCCGATTATCGCTATTACAGGCTCGAATGCGAAAAGCACAGTAACTACCTTGGTTGGTGAAATGGCTAAAGCCGCCGGTCTGGATGTAGGTGTGTGTGGCAATATTGGCACCCCTGTGTTGGAGATGTTAGGCCAGCCGGAAAAAGGCTTGTATGTACTGGAACTTTCGAGTTTTCAGTTAGAAACAACCCATGAATTACGCGCCGAGGTTGCGACAGTTCTTAATGTTACGCCAGATCATTTAGATCGCTATGACAACCAGATACAGGGCTATTATCAAGCCAAGCATCGAATATTTCGCGGTGCTAAACATGTTGTTATCAATAGGGATGATGCGTTAACAGCACCCCTCTTATCTAAAAATGTAGTCACACACTCTTATGGCTTAGATAAACCAGATATTAAAGCGTTTGGTTTACTTGAAGAGCAGGGTGAGCATTGGTTGAGCCTAGGGTTTGAAAAACTATTACCCGTTTCTGAATTGAAAATACGTGGTAGCCATAATATTGCGAATGCATTGGCTTCTATGGCAATAGGTCACGCTGCAGGGCTACCTATGGAAGCGATGGTTAAGGCATTGAAAGCATTTTCAGGTTTGAAGCATCGTTGCCAATGGGTGTCTGATAAAAACGGCATTAGTTATTTTAATGATTCTAAAGGTACGAATGTCGGTGCAACAGTCGCAGCATTGGTAGGTTTAGGTGAAACATTGTCAGGAAGTCAAAAGTTAGTCCTGATTGCTGGTGGCGTAGGTAAAGGTGCTGACTTTTCTGATTTAGCGTCACCCTTGCAACGTTTTGGGCGAGGTTTGGTGTACTTGGGTGAAGATGGCGAGCGTTTGGCTGCAGCCTGTGGAAACCTTGAAAAAGTAGCGGCAATAAGCATGACTGATGCGGTTGAAAAAGCGGCTGACCTAGCTGAATTAGGGGATATAGTGTTGCTCTCCCCAGCGTGTGCGAGCTTTGACATGTTTAGTGGCTTCCCTGCGCGTGGTGATGCATTTGTTGATGCGGTAGCGGTACTCTGATGTTTAGTGCTTTTTGGCCATCATCAAGTCTGCCACCGCAAACGAAATTGGGGGTATTACCCTTTGATCCATGGGTGTTGGGTTGCGCTATTGCATTAGTGTTGACTGGATTTGTGATGATCAGTTCTGCCTCCTTAGATGTTGCAATGGAGAATAATGGAACGCCTTATTACTACGTTATTCGTCAGGCTTCCTTTATGTTGATCGCTTTGATTGGTGCTATAGCCGTGTGGAACTTCCCTATTAGTTTTTGGGAACGTAGTGGACACTGGTGGATGCTGGCGGCCGGTTTTTTACTTATTCTGGTGTTGATCCCAGGGATAGGTAAAGGGGTTAATGGTAGTCATCGTTGGCTGCCCTTAGGACCATTAAACTTGCAGGCTTCTGAGGTCGCGAAGTTTTGTATGGTTTTATATATGGGAGGGTATTTAGTTCGCCGTCTCCATGAAGTTAGAAGCAGTTGGAAAGGTATTGCTAAACCCACGTTACCTTTAGGTATTTTTTGTGTGCTGCTCTACTTTGAACCGGATTTTGGTGCATTGGTTGTGTTAATGGGTACGGTTATGGGCATGATCTTTTTAGGAGGGATGCGCTTTTCTCAGTTTCTAGTGGTTATTGTTAGTGTGGGGGGATTGTTAGGTGCAGTCGTTGGTTTGCAGCCCTATCGTGTCGCACGTTTACAGAGCTTTCTTGATCCGTGGCAGGATCCTTTTGGTACAGGCTACCAACTGTCTCAGGCTCAAATAGCTTTTGGTCGTGGCGAGTGGTTTGGAACAGGTTTAGGTAACAGCGTCCAGAAGTTATTTTATCTGCCTGAAGCTCATACGGACTTTGTTTTTTCTGTATTAGCTGAAGAGCTTGGTTTTGTCGGTGCAGCTGCGTTGATTGTGCTATATGCGGTATTAGTTGTGAATATTTTCCGTATCGGACGACGGGCAGAAAAAATGAAGGCTTTCTTCAAAGCATATGTTTGTTATGGATTTGGAATTATTTTTGCTGGGCAGGCATTAATTAATATCGGTGTAAATGTTGGTGCCCTACCAACTAAAGGGCTAACACTGCCTTTAGTTAGTTACGGAGGCAGTAGTTTGTTGGTGAGCTGTGCGATGTTGGCTGTGATATTAAGAGTCGATTATGAATTGAAAAAAAGCCAATTTTCTTCATCTACAACAGATGGAGATAACAAATTGAACAAAACAGGAAAAAGTTCAGGGAAGAAAACTCAGTCTAGATTTAAACCGGAGGCGCAAGTATGAAGCATAGTAAAGCGCCTGTTGCGCTAGTTATGGCAGGTGGTACGGGTGGTCATGTTTTTCCTGCGCTATCAACAACTGAAAAAATGCAGGCTCAGGGCGTTCATGTGGAGTGGTTAGGTTCTCGCCATGGTATAGAAGCTGATTTAGTCCCTGCGGCAGGCTTAAAACTGCACTCCATTGAAGTAAGAGGGTTGCGCGGTAAAGGTAAGTTAAGTCTTCTGTTAGCGCCATTTAAATTGCTTGTTGCTTTTTGGCAGGCCCTAAAAGTTGTGCGAAAAGTAAAGCCCGATGTTGTGCTTGGTATGGGCGGTTTTGCATCAGGTCCGGGGGGCGCTGCTGCATGGTTGTTAGGTATCCCTCTTATTATTCATGAGCAGAATGCTGTCGCGGGGATGACAAATAAGGCTTTATCTCGATTTTCTAAACAGGTTCTGGAGGCATTTAAAGGTGCTTTTGGTCCATCTTTGAAAACAGAGTCGGTTGGTAATCCTGTAAGGGGCGCCATACTCGACATGTTGCCTCCTTCTGAGCGAATGGATAATCGTTGTGGGAAGATCAGATTACTGGTTGTTGGTGGTAGCTTAGGTGCAAAAGCGATCAATGATCTTTTACCCGAAGTGCTATCTGAGATTCCAGAGGAACAGCGACCTGATGTTTGGCATCAGACGGGTAAACGTAATATTGAAGAGACGTTGGAGCAATACAAAAAATTCAATATCTCTGGTTGTAAAGTCGAGCCGTTTATTGATGCAATGGATGAAGCTTATGCATGGGCTGATGTGGTGTTATGCCGAGCGGGTGCTTTGACTATAAGCGAACTCAGTATTGCGGGTGTTGCATCAATTCTGGTGCCTTTCCCTCATGCTGTGGATGATCATCAGACCAAAAATGCAGCCTTTTTAGCAGATAATGATGCGGCAATTTTGATACAGCAAAGTGATTTGAGTCGAGATGTTTTGAAACGTTTACTTACAGAGCAGCTAAATCAGCGTACTAGATTGATTGAAATGGCGAATAAAGCGCGCGCTCTTGGTAAACCAGAGGCGAGTGAGCAAGTGGCAATGGTTTGTCTTGAGGCGATAAAAAAATGAAAGAGCAAAATGCTTTTACACGATTTGAAATACCTGAAATGCGTCGAATTAGCCGTATACACTTTATCGGCATTGGCGGTGTGGGTATGTGTGGCATTGCAGAGGTGTTACTTAACCAAGGCTATCAAATTTCTGGTTCGGATTTGAAAATATCTGCTACGACGAACCGTCTTAAAAAATTAGGAATGTCTATTTTTATTGGTCACGGTGCAGAGAATGTGGCTGATGTTGATGTGGTTGTTGTATCGACTGCGGTTAATGAGGAAAACCCAGAAGTTAAAGAGGCCCGAGCGCAACGTATACCCATTGTTCGCCGTGCTGAAATGCTAGCTGAGTTGATGCGTTATCGCCATGGTATTGCTGTTGCTGGCACGCATGGTAAAACGACTACAACAAGCTTACTAGCTTCTGTTTTTGCTGAAGGGAAGTTGGATCCCACATTTGTCATTGGTGGGCGTTTAAATAGCGCTGGTACCAACGCAAAAATGGGCACAAGTCGTTATCTTGTAGCAGAAGCTGATGAAAGTGATGCATCCTTTTTACATCTACAGCCGATGGTTTCTATCGTTACTAATATAGATGCAGACCATATGGAAACTTATGGTAATGATTTCTCTATATTGAAGAAGACCTTCATTGAGTTTCTACATAATTTACCTTTTTATGGTTTGGCTGTTATGTGTGTGGATGATCCTGTTGTGCGTGAGATTTTGCCGGAGATTAGTCGTCCGATAATCACTTATGGCGTGTCAGACGATGCGGACTATCGTGCAGAAAATATTTGTCAAAAGGGCATGTATACCCGATTTACGGTAAAGCGCCCAGAAGGCTTTGCTGATCTGGATGTGTCGTTAAATATGCCGGGCCATCACAATATGTTAAACGCACTGGCCACTATAGCGGTTGCTACAGACGAAGGTATTTCTGATGAAGCCATTTGTAGTGCTTTAGCTAAATTTGAAGGTGTAGGTCGTCGATTCCAAATATTGGGTGATGTTGCAGTTAAGGGCGGAAATGCGATGTTGGTGGATGATTATGGGCATCATCCGCGTGAGGTCAGTGCAGTTATAAAAGCGATTCGTGAAGGATGGCCAGACAAACGATTGGTAATGATTAATCAGCCACATCGCTATAGCCGCACACGTGACCTTTATGAAGACTTTGTTGAAGTGTTATCTGAAGTTGATGTGTTGTTATTGCTGGAAGTTTATGCCGCAGGGGAAGCGCCCGTTGCTGGCGCCGACAGTAGAAGTCTATGCCGTAGTATTCGTCAACGTGGACGTATAGATCCCGTTTTTATTAGTGATAAAGATTTAGTGGCTGATGTTTTAAAGGGTATTTTGCAGCCAGGTGATCTGCTGCTAACACAAGGGGCTGGCGATATCACGGCGTTAGCACATCAATTAAATCAGTTGTCTTTAGTTGCTGAGGATTGATATAGATGAGTTTTGTGATCGATTCGCATTTGAGAGAGTCTTTTGGACGTGTTGCGGTAATTTATGGTGGTAACTCATCTGAGCGTGAAGTGTCTCTAAAAAGTGGTGCAGCAGTGCTTGCTGGGTTACAGCGTGCGGGTGTAGATGCGTTTGGGATCGATTTATATGGTCCATCTGCGGATTTGGAGCCATTGCGTCAGTTACAAGAGGAAGTATTTGATCGTGCTTTTCTTATTCTTCATGGCCCAGGTGGTGAAGATGGAACGCTTCAGGGCGCTTTAGAAATGTTGGGTAAGCCTTATACAGGCAGCGGGGTAGCTGCATCGGCTATAGGTATGGACAAGTTACGAACCAAGCAGCTTTGGTTAGGCGCCGGTTTACCAACGCCTCCCTTTGCTGTTTGCAGCGGAGAAGAGTCTTTCGAAGATGTCATCGAGCGTCTAGGTGTTCCTATCATTGTAAAGCCTGCGCATGAGGGCTCGAGCATAGGAATGAGTAAGGTTGATAGTGTATCGGGCTTAACGGAAGCACTAAAAACGGCCGCAAAATTTGACCGTACTGTTATTGCTGAACGGTGGATGAGCGGTGATGAATATACAGTGGCTGTTTTAGATGGTGAAGCGCTATCCCCAATATTATTAGTCACTAATCATGAGTTTTATGATTTTGATGCGAAATACGTAGCTAACGATACAGAGTATCGATTTGATCATGGTTTAAGTATCGAGAAAGAGAAAGCGCTGCGTGAGCTCGCGGAAAAAGCATTTGCTGCCGTAGGATGTGCCGGTTGGGGGCGTGTAGATGTGATGCAAGATGAACATGGTGATTTTCAGCTGCTTGAGGTTAATACGGCCCCAGGCATGACCGATCATAGCTTAGTGCCTATGGCAGCTAAACAGCAGGGTGTTTCGTTCGAGCAGTTAGTTGTTGAAATTTTAAAGACGGCTCATTGAGATGAAGTTTTTTGACTTTTTTAAGTCTAAAAAAAGTGTGCAGAGTGAAGATGAACCTGTTTTAGCGCCTCGTGGGGCTAGCCGTGAGGCGGTGAGCTCTAGTGTTAATAAGGACTCTAAGATAGATGTTGATTTAGATGGCTGGTGGAAACCCTTTTGGACGATCTCATCGTTGATTATTTTTATCGGTGTTGTATGGGGTGTTAGTCATAATGTGTGGAAATGGTTAGATCAACCTGTAGAGCAGATTGTTGTAATTGGTAATGCTCAGCATTTAGATCGGAAAGATTTGGCAGAAGATATTGCTGCCCGGTTAAAGCAGGGCTTGCTTAGTGCTGATATCGGGGTGATACAGGAGCTGGTTCGAGAATATCCTTGGGTGCGTGTAGCAGCTATTAAGCGTGACTGGCCAAATCAGTTGATTGTTGAAATTGAAGAAGAGGTACCTGTTGCACGTTGGGGTGAGCGGGGCTTATTAAATCATCAAGGTGATATTTTTTGGCCGGAGTTGAAAGAGGAGTATCGTTCTCTCCCACGATTAAGTGGGCCGGCCCCGGAAACAGAACGAGTTATGGCTCAATTTCATGATTTTAATCAGATGTTGAGGCAGGTTGGATTGAATGTGGTAAGCCTTAATTTAGAAGCTCGAGGTGCGTGGACATTTGAGCTTGATAATCAAATTAAGGTGATAGTGGGACGTGAAGCAATTGATGAGCGTTTGCGGCGGTTTTTGGATCTTTATCAGCTGAGGTTGTTAGAGCAAGTTGATGAGATAGAAGCAATTGATATCCGTTATACCCATGGTGTTGCGGTTAAGTGGCGAGAAAAAGCCGAAGATGAAAATGCAGGGTAATAGAAATGAATAATTCGATGGATAACAACATGATTGTTGCCTTGGATATCGGTACATCTAAGGTGTTATGCCTAGTAGGTGAGATCGGTGTTGATGGCGCCATCGAAATAATAGGTATAGGTTCTCATGCCTCAAGAGGCCTTAAAAAAGGCGTTGTTGTAAACATAGAGTCGACAGTTAGCTCAATCCAGCGTGCAGTTGAGGAAGCTGAATTGATGGCTGGGTGTAAAATTCATTCAGTAACTGTCGGGATTGCAGGTAGTCATATAAGCAGTTTGAACTCGCACGGTATTGTTGCTGTACGTGATCGAGAAGTAACTGAATATGATCTGGAACGTGTAATCGATGCTGCAAGAGCTGTAGCGATTCCCGCAGACCAGAAGATCTTACATATATTGCCTCAAGAGTATGAGATTGATAGCTCTGAGGGCATTAAAGAACCCTTAGGGATGTCAGGTGTTCGATTAGAAGCCAAAGTCCATTTGGTGACGGGATCAGTGAATGCTGCACAAAATATTGAGAAGTGCGTACGTCGTTGTGGTTTAGAGGTTGATAGCTTAGTGCTTGAGCAATTGGCATCAAGTTACTCGGTATTAACTGAGGATGAGAAAGAGCTCGGCGTTTGTATGATTGATATAGGTGGCGGTACGTCCGATATATCAATTTTTACCGGCGGGTCGATTCGACATACCACTGTTATACCTATTGCTGGGGATCAGGTTACTAACGACATCGCTATGGCGCTACGTACCCCGACTCAGCATGCGGAAGAGATTAAGATTAAATATGCCTGTGCGCTTGCGCAGCTCGCGACGGGTAGCGAAACAGTCAAAGTTCCAGGTGTTGGGGATCGCCCTGCAAGAGATCTATCCAGGCAGGCATTAGCTGAGGTTGTTGAACCGCGCTATGAAGAGTTGTTTACACTTATTCAGGCGGAATTACGCCGTAGCGGATTCGAAGATTTGGTGGCGGCGGGCATCGTATTAACCGGCGGTACATCAAAAATGGAGGGAGCTATTGAGTTGGCAGAAGAGATCTTCCATATGCCGGTACGTTTAGCGACCCCTCATGGTGTGAGGGGGATGGCAGATATTCTTAGCAGCCCGATTTATGCTACTGGGATAGGGTTATTGCAATACGCACAGCATGATCATGTGGACGGTAGTGTAGAGACGATCAATCAAGATGTAGCTACGGTTCCACGGATAGGTGTTTTGGACAAAATGAAAGCTTGGTTTAAAAGTAATTATTAAACCAACTTAACTCGATTTTAATGTTTTGGCGGCTGATGATAATCAGTGGCGAATTAGGTGATAGTGCTTGGCTTGAGCACTCAAGGAGCTAACAATGTTTGAACTGTTAGATAGCGTTCCACAAAATGCAGTAATCAAAGTGATTGGTGTTGGTGGCGGTGGCGGCAATGCTGTCAAACACATGGAAAGTGGTGATTTGGAAGGGGTTGAATTTGTATGTGCGAATACAGACGCACAAGCGCTTTCCTCAATGTCTTCTCAAACTGTTATTCAGTTAGGTAATACGCTGACAAAAGGCTTAGGGGCTGGTGCTAATCCTGAAGTGGGGCGCCAAGCGGCAATGGAGGATCGGGACCGTATTGGTGAGATGCTGAAAGGCGCGGATATGGTCTTTATTACAGCAGGAATGGGAGGGGGTACAGGTACAGGTGCGGCACCTATTGTAGCTGAAGTTGCTAAAGATATGGGCATTTTAACGGTCGCTGTTGTAACTAAGCCGTTTCCGTTTGAAGGCCGTAAGCGTATGGCTATAGCTGCCGATGGCATTAAAGAGCTGCGTGATAGTGTTGATTCGTTGATCATTATCCCTAATGAAAAACTAATGCAGGTTCTAGGGCGTAATTGTAGTTTGTTAAATGCATTTGAATCAGCAAACGATGTGCTTAGAGGTGCAGTACAAGGTATATCTGACCTCATTACCCGTCCAGGCATGATCAATGTGGATTTTGCAGATGTGCGTACTGTTATGTCTGAAATGGGCATGGCGATGATGGGAACGGGTCATGCTAGAGGTGAACATCGTGCTGCAGAAGCGGCAGAAAAAGCGATTAAGAGTCCTCTGCTAGATAATGTTGATCTTCGTGGTGCGAGCGGTATTTTAGTAAATATCACTGCTGGCATGGATCTGAGCTTAGGCGAGTTTACTGAAGTAGGTAATCAGATTGAAGAGTATGCCTCTGAGAATGCAACTATAGTCATTGGTACGGTTATTGAGCCAGAGATGTCAGATGAGCTGAAAGTCACTGTAGTTGCTACCGGCTTAGATAAACCGCAAGAAGCTGTGCGTCCTGTGCAAGATAATATGAAAAAAGTGGACGGAAGTTTGAACTTAGAGCAGATTGACTTGCCTACCATTCTCCGTAGAAGAAAGAATGAAGCGCTGGATGGTCCTGCAGAGTTTGCCGAAGACGCATTGAAGCAAACGGGTACAGAAGGCGATGCTGGTTATTTAGATATACCTACATTCTTAAGAAAGCAGGCAGACTAAACTGCATAAGCGTAGAGTGGTCAAGGATTCATCTTTCTAAAAGGTGAATTTTTTGTTAGTATTGCGCGCTAGGATGGCCCTTTTATTTTTGGCAGATGGCATGATTAAGCAGAGAACGTTAAAAAACAGTATTAAAGCAACAGGTATCGGTTTACATACAGGTCAGAAAGTTTACCTGACACTTAAGCCGGCGCCCGTGAATACAGGTATAGTATTCCGTCGTGTAGATCTTGATCCAGTGGTTGAGATTTTAGCGCACGCACACAACGTTGCTGACACAACGCTGTCTACAAACTTAGCCAAAGATGGTGCACGTATTGCGACCGTTGAGCATCTGCTTTCTGCAATGGCTGGTTTAGGTATTGATAATGCGTATGTGGAGTTAAGTGCCGAAGAAGTACCTATTATGGACGGTAGTGCTGCTCCATTTGTATTTCTTATTCAATCGGCAGGCCTCGAAGAGCAGAATGCGGCGAAAGAGTTTATTCGCATCACTAAAGAGGTTACTGTTGAATCGGACGGTAAGTCGGCCACATTTAAACCGTTTGATGGCTTCAAAGTCGGTTTTAAAATTGAGTTTGATCACCCTGCATTTGAAGGACGTAAGATGGAGTCATCGTTGGACTTCTCTAGTACCTCTTTTGTGAAAGAGGTGAGCCGTGCCCGTACCTTTGGTTTTATGAGTGATTATGAGTACCTTCGTTCACAAAACCTTGCTCTAGGCGGTAGTTTTGATAACGCAATAGTTGTTGATGATTATCGTATTCTTAATGAAGATGGTCTTCGTTATGATGATGAGTTTGTTAAACACAAAGTGCTTGATGCCGTTGGGGATTTATATCTGTTAGGAAAAAGCCTAATTGGTGAATTCTACGGTGATAAATCAGGACACTATTTGAATAATCGTTTACTACGTGAACTCTTAGCTAATGAAGAAGCGTGGGAAATTGTCACTTTCGAAAATAATGAAGAAAGTGCACCGATCTCCTACCAGAAGCCTGTTTTAGCTGTTTAAACTTCTAATTTTTTTGAAAACCGAACTCTATGTTCGGTTTTTTTTTTGCATTTTTATGTAAGGTTTTTATTTATTCGCCCTTTTAGATTCAATTTCTGCCCCAAATAAAGGTAGAATGCTGAGTTAATTTTTTTCCTCCTCCGAAGAGTTGAGGATCGTTTTAGACTTCATAGGTATAAGTCAAGATATGCTGACAGGATTGTTAAAGAAAGTTTTTGGTAGTAAGAATGATCGTGAACTAAAACGCATGGGTAAAATCGTTAAGGCGATTAATGCATTAGAAGTCGATCTTGAAAAACTAACAGATGAAGAACTGGCAGCCAAAACGGTTGAGTTTCGTCAGCGTCTTGAGGAAGGTTCTAGCCTTGATCAATTGTTGCCAGAAGCTTTTGCTGTTGTTCGTGAAGCGTCCAAACGTGTTATGGGTATGCGCCACTTCGATGTTCAGTTAATCGGTGGTATGGCTTTACACGATGGTAAAGTAGCAGAGATGCGCACGGGTGAAGGTAAAACACTGGTGGCAACTTTAGCTGTATATTTGAACGCATTAAGCAGTTTGGGTGTGCATGTTGTGACGGTAAACGACTATCTTGCTAGTCGTGATGCTGAATGGATGCGTCCATTATATGAAGCATTAGGTTTGACAGTCGGTGTTGCGCTTTCTGGACAGGATCCAGCTACAAAACGTGCTGCTTATGCGGCTGATATTACCTATGGAACCAATAACGAATTCGGTTTTGATTACCTTCGCGACAATATGGCATTTAGTCTTGATGAGAAGGTGCAGAGAGATTTTAACTTTGCGGTTGTGGATGAGGTTGATTCGATTCTTATTGATGAAGCTCGGACGCCGTTGATTATCTCTGGTCCTGCCGAAGATAGTTCACAGATGTATGTCACGATTAATCAATTGATTCCAAAGCTTAAAAAGTTTGATGGTGAGATTGATCCGCAGGATGAGTCGCAAGATATTAGTGAGCACTTTGCGGTTGATGAGAAAAATCGTACTGTTGAATTAACAGAGGCAGGCCATGCCGCTGTTGAAGAGTTGCTTACAGAAAAAGGTCTGCTGAATGAAGGGGAAAGTCTTTATGCCCCTCATAATCTCAACTTACTGCATCATGTCTTGGCGGGTTTACGTGCCCACTACTTGTTCCAGAAAGATGTGGATTATATTGTCCAAAACAATGAAGTCGTCATTGTTGATGAGCATACCGGCCGTATTATGCAAGGTCGCCGTTGGTCTGAAGGCTTGCATCAGGCGGTAGAAGCTAAAGAGGGCGTGTCTGTACAAAATGAAAGTCAGACATTCGCATCTACAACGTTTCAGAACTATTTCCGCTTATATACAAAACTGTCAGGTATGACCGGTACAGCTGATACCGAAGCGTTTGAGCTTCGTCAGATTTATGGCCTAGATGTTGTGGTCATTCCTACTAATAAGCCTGTTTCGCGTAAAGATGAAAACGATCTTATCTACATGAGTGTAGAAGAGAAGTATGAAGCGATCGTTAAAGAGATTCGTGCTTGCCAAGAGGCTCTGCGTCCAGTCCTAGTGGGAACGGCGTCTGTAGAGTCTTCTGAGCTTATTTCTACACTGTTGAAGAAAGAGAAAATCGTTCATAACGTACTGAACGCTAAAAATCATGGTGGTGAGGCCTCGATTATTGCTCAGGCCGGTCGTCCAGGTGCTGTGACTATAGCAACCAATATGGCAGGCCGTGGTACAGACATTGTTCTAGGCGGCAAGTTAGAAGCCGAGTTAGCTGAACTTGATAACCCAACGGATGAGCAGATTGCAGAAGTGACTGCAGCTTGGGAAAAACGTCATCAGCAAGTTCTTGAAAATGGCGGCCTACATATTATTGGTACAGAGCGTCATGAATCACGTCGTATTGATAATCAACTACGTGGTCGTGCAGGTCGTCAGGGTGATCCAGGTTCTTCTCGTTTCTTCCTATCGTTGGAAGATGACCTTATGCGTATCTTTGCGTCAGATCGTGTTCGCCAGCTCATGCAGGCGCTAGGTATGGAACGTGGTGAGGCGATCGAGCACAAGATGGTGAGTAACGCTATCGAAAAAGCACAACGGAAAGTTGAGGGACGTAACTTTGATATTCGTAAATCGCTTCTTGAATATGATGATGTTGCTAATGATCAGCGTACAGTTATTTATGATCAGCGTAATGAAATTATGGCAACGGATGATATATCTGAAACCATTGATGCTGTTCGTGAAGAGGTTGTTGCGAACAAGTTTAGTGAATTTGTTCCCCCTCAAAGTTTGGAAGAGCAGTGGGATATAGCAGGTCTCGAGCGCTCGCTTGAAGCTGATTTCTCAGTAAAACTGCCGGTTCAGGAATGGCTTGATCAAGACGATAGCTTACATGAAGAAACGCTTTATCAAAAAGTTCAGGACGAGATCTTAGCGGTTTATAAACAGAAAGAGCAGCAGGTGGGTGAGTCCACTATGCGTAACTTTGAAAAGCAGGTAATGCTGCAAGTTCTTGATACGCTGTGGAAAGAGCATCTGCAAACTATGGATCACCTACGACAAGGTATTCACTTACGCGGTTATGCTCAAAAGAATCCTAAACAAGAATATAAGCGCGAATCTTTCCATCTATTTCAGGAGCTATTGGATAATATTAAACGTGATGTTATTCGTATTATCTGCCATGTACAGGTACAGCAGCCTGAAGAGATTGAAGCGATGGAGCGGCTGCGCCGTGAGCAAGCTGAAAGTCAGCAGATGGATTTTACTCATGATCAAAGCTCCGCAATGGCTGATGATAGTGATGATGCTGAAGCGGTAGATGAGCAAGGTGAAACTTTTGTCAGGGATGGGCGAAAAGTAGGTCGAAATGAACCTTGTCCTTGTGGCTCAGGTAAAAAATATAAGCAGTGTCACGGTAAACTATCTACATAATTTAGATACAGTTTTAATACAGTTAAGAGAGCAGCCTGTTGGCTGCTTTCTGCGCTAAGGAGATTATAAAATGGCCGTAGGTCCAGCTACATTCCCAGCTAAAATGCACAATGTAAGTGGTTTTGAATTAGGTACAGCGTCTGCGGGTATTAAAACCCCAGGACGTAAAGATGTTGTGCTAATGCGAGTTTGTGAGGGTGCCAGTGTCGTCGGTGTTTTTACTAAAAATTCTTTTTGTGCAGCGCCTGTCTCCATCTGTAAAGAACACCTAAGTAAAACAGCGGCTCGCTATCTTATAGTCAATACAGGTAATGCTAACGCAGGAACTGGAGAGGAAGGTTGGAATGATGCTGTAGCTACTTGTTCTGCGGTAGCTGAGCTCTGTGATGTAGATATAGCAGCAGTGCTACCATTTTCTACAGGTGTTATTGGTGAAAAGTTACCGGTCGAGAAACTTATTTCTGCTTTGCCTAAAGCAAAAGCCGTTTTATCAGAAAATGGCTGGCTAGATGCCGCAGAAGGTATTTTAACGACAGATACGCGCCTTAAAGGGGCTTCGCAGCAGTACACTTATAAAGGCAAAACCGTCACGTTAACTGGCATATCTAAAGGCTCTGGCATGATTAAGCCGAATATGGCAACCATGTTGGGTTATGTAGCGACTGATGCGGGTGTTGAACCTGAATTGCTGCAAAAATTATTGATAGAAGCGACAGACTGTTCATTTAACCGTATTACCGTTGATGGTGATACGTCGACCAATGATTCTTGTATGTTGGTGGCAACAGGAAAGTCTGGCGTTGTTGTCTCTGAGAGTGATCAAGAGGGGCTTTCAGCTTTTAAACAAGCATTAACTGCCGTAATGCAAGAACTCGCTCATGCGATCATTAGAGACGGTGAAGGTGCAACTAAGTTTGTGACAGTTGAGGTAGAGTCGGCTGCGAGTCAAGATGAAGCGCTACGTACGGCTTTTGATATTGCTCATTCGCCCTTAGTTAAAACAGCACTGTTTGCTTCTGATCCGAATTGGGGCCGTATTTTGGCTGTTGTAGGTCGTG
This sequence comes from Neptuniibacter marinus, assembly GCF_001597725.1. GTDB lineage: Bacteria > Pseudomonadota > Gammaproteobacteria > Pseudomonadales > Balneatricaceae > Neptuniibacter > Neptuniibacter marinus. Next base: position 392,146 of record NZ_LUTR01000001.1, on the reverse strand, counting down.
CAGGTATTGAAAATTTAGATTTGAATGCACTGCAGATCTTTTTGGGTGATGTTTGCATAGTGAGCAACGGCGGTCGTGATGCGGGTTATACCGAAGAGGCGGGGCAGGCTGTAATGGATGCTGAGGAGATATTGATTAGAGTTGTACTTAATCGCGGAGATATCACCGAAAGGGTTTGGACAACGGATCTATCTCACGACTATGTCAGCATTAATGCGGATTACCGCAGCTAAGTTGCCTTATTGGTTGCTCACTATCAGTTATTAAACGAGTGTTATGAATAGATGAAGCGTAAATTGATTCATGTTGCCGCGGCGGTTATTAAAAACTCAGCAGGCGAAGTTTTAATAGCAAGACGCTCGGAAGATCAGCATCAGGGTGGCTTGTGGGAGTTTCCCGGTGGTAAAGTGGAGCAGGGTGAAAGTGCGCTGACGGCCTTATCTCGAGAGTTGAATGAGGAGATAGGTATCGAGGTAAAAGAGGCTAGACCGCTGATAAAAGTACCCTATCATTACAGTGATAAATCGGTTTTGTTGGATGTGTTTGAAGTAAGTGCGTTCGATGGGGAGGCTTGGGGAAAAGAGGGGCAACCGATACGTTGGGTCGCTAAAGGCGAGCTTGATAGTTTTGCCTTTCCAGCAGCAAATAAGCCTATTCTTAATGCATGCCTTTTACCTAAGCTTATCGCGATAACCCCTAATTTATCTAATGTAGATACAGTGGTTCACTTTGTTGAACAGGCTTTATCTAACGGCGCTGAAGGGATTATGCTGAGAAACCATGATCTCGCTGTGGATACGTTTGATATCGTATATAAACGTATTAAAAAGTTGTTAGCAGGACGGTCGATACCGCTTATCGTGAATAGCTCAATTGAGGTTGCTGAGGCTTTAAATGCTGATGCTTTACATCTTAGTTCATTGCGGCTAACGGAGCTTAAGCAGCGAAATCAATTTAGCGGACGATGGTTAAGTGCCTCATGTCATAATCCTGAGCAGATGGCGATGGCGGTCGATAAAGGGCTAGACTTTGTTACTTTATCACCTGTATTAAAAACCCAATCCCACCCTCAAGCGGTTCCCTTAGGCTGGGAACTGTTCCAACAGATGGTCAGTGATTGCTCTATTCCTGTGTATGCCCTTGGTGGGGTAGATAGTCGCTTGCTTGATAAGGCTGTTAGTAATGGTGCTCAGGGGGTCGCAGGTATTAGTGCATGGTCTCAGGACCTTGAGGAATAGGTCCATCTCGGTCTACATGCTCTTCATTTTCACCACTGCTATAGTCGCTAGCAGATTTTGATTCAGGAATTTGATACTCCTCATTTGCCCAAGCGCCTAAGTCGATCAGTTTGCAGCGTTCACTGCAAAAAGGTCTAAATGGGTTGTCAGTACTCCATGTCTGCTTTTTTTGACAAGTAGGGCATTTTACTTGGGGCTTAGTCATGATTATGAGCCTGTTTAGCAAGCGTAAGTAATTTAGAATGTAAGGCGCTAACTTTCGTTTCAAGAGTTGCTAAGTCCGCGCTATTATCAATGATCGTATCAGCTTTTGCTATCTTTTGGTCTCTAGGCATCTGTGTTTGGATGATAGATTTTACTTGTTTTACGTTGTTTTTATCGCGAGCAACCGTGCGCTCGATCTGTATTGCCTCAGGTACATCAACAACCACGATATGATCGGTGAGTTGATGCTGATCTGTTTCAAGTAGCAGGGGAGAGGCGAGTACTGCATAGTTAGATCGGGTGTTTCCCAGTTGTTGAATAATACGTGCTCGGATCACCGGGTGAAGTAGTTGCTCTAACCATCTTCGCTCTTCAGGATCACTAAAAATTTTTGCTCTCAGTGCTGCACGGTTTAGCTCACCTGAGTCTGTGAGTATTTGTGAACCAAAGTGCTGTGCGATTTTCTGAAGGGCTTCTTCTTTTGGTGCTACTACTTCTCGCGCGACTATATCGGCATCAATAACGTTAATTCCGAACTGCTCTAATTGACGAGTAACAGCGCTTTTTCCTGAGCCTATTCCGCCTGTTATACCGACTATAAACATCTATAAACCAGCAAATTGAAGGTAGAGACCGGTAATATTATCGCCCCAGATAAGGGCAACCCAACCGGCAATGGCGAGATAAGGGCCAAACGGCATAGGTGCTTGTTGTTCATGCTTTTTCGCTGCGATCATCGCGATGCCTAATATAGCACCAACCAAAGAGCTCAATAGAATAATAAGGGGTAACTGTGCCCATCCAGCCCAAGCTCCGAGAGCGGCCAGTAATTTAAAATCACCGTATCCCATACCCTCTTTGCCTGTTAATAATTTAAACGCCCAATAAACACTCCATAAACTTAAGTAGCCAGCAATAGCACCATATACAGCGCTTTCCAGAGAGGTGAATAAGCTGAAGCTATTTACGAATAAGCCTAACCACAGTAAAGGTAGTGTAATGCGGTCAGGTAATAATTGATGATCAATATCGATAAAGATTAGGCAGATTAACCCCCAGGTCAGCAGTGTCAGGCTGAGGCTGACTAGGTTTACACCATAGATATAAACAATAATAGCCCCTGCTATCGCGGTTAATAGCTCAATAACGGGGTAACGAAAAGGGATATGTAAACCGCAGGAAGCACATTTGGCTCTTAGGTATAGGTAACTAATTACAGGAATATTTTCGTACCATCTAATTTTATGCCCACATTGTGGGCAGGTGGAGGCGGGCGCTGAAAGGTTAAATGCTTCCTGTTGTTCGGTATTTTCTGCCTCATGTTCAGCTAACCATTCCCGTTCCATCATAATAGGTAGGCGGTGAATAACCACATTTAAAAAACTGCCGACGCAGAGGGATACAATAAAAGCGCAGGCTATAGCCCACGCTGGATCGATATTAAGGATCATTAGTAATCTTCTAAATGATTCGTTTACTAGGGCGCTTTTTGTAATATTTCCATCAAAAAACGTTATCTAAACCACATTACCTAGCTGGAATATAGGTAAGTACATGGCGATAACTAAGCCACCAACTAATACCCCGAGCACAGCCATGATAAGAGGTTCTAGTAAGCTAGAAAGATTATCAACCGCGTTATCAACCAGCTCTTCATAGAAATCGGCCACTTTCTCTAGCATCATCTCCAGTGAGCCTGCTTCCTCACCGATGGCGATCATTTGCACGGTCATATTAGGGAAAATCCCTGTCATGGTCACCGCATCTTTTAGTGATTGCCCTGTTGATACCCCATTTCTGATCTGGAGTATGGCATCTCGGTAGAGTGCGTTACCCGAGGCTCCTGCAGCAGAGTCCAGTGCATTAACTAAAGGCACACCGGCAGCAAAGGTTGTAGCTAAGGTTCTAGAAAAGCGGGCAATTGAGGCATTGTGTAAAATTTGGCCAATCACTGGGATTTTAAGCATCGCTTTATCTACTGCATCCCTAAATCTCTTTGACTTGGTTTGGGCTTTATTAAAAGCATAACCGGCGAAGCCTATAGCGATCAGTACAATCCACCACCACTCTTGAGCGACTTCGGATAGATGAATAACAAAGAGAGTAAAGGCAGGGAGGTCGGCACCAAAGCTATCAAATACTGATTCAAATTGCGGCACCACTTTTACCAGCAATATAGCGGATACGACAATACCTACGATGATAACGGCGGTGGGGTAAGTTAAGGCTTTTTTGATTTTGGCCTTTAAGCTTTCCAGTTTCTCTTTGTAGGTGGCAATACGATCGAGCATCTGTTCTAAGGCACCCGATTGTTCGCCCGCGCTTACAAGGCTACAGTAGAGGTCGTCGAAATGCTCAGGATATTTGGTTAAGGCGGTGGAAAAATCAAGCCCCCCATTTACATCGTTTTTAATGCCGTAAATAATATCTTTAAGCTTGTCTTTCTCGACACCACCGGCGGTAATGTCTAGGCCTTGTAGTAGAGGAACACCGGATTTAAGCATAGTAGCCACTTGGCGAGTAAAAAAGGCAATGTCTACTGGTTTTATAGGTTTGCTTTTAGCACTAAAAAGCCCAGCCCCTCTCTCCTTAGCTACTTTGGAGGGTAATATACCCTGTTTACGTAGTTGAGCTTTAGCCATTGCAATATTGCTGGCATCAACTTTCCCTTTACTGGCATTGCCGCTTTTATCTTTTCCCTGCCAGGTAAATGTATGTAACTTGGCTTCTTTGGCCATAGCAAATATATCCTGTTATTAAACCTTAATGACGCGATTCATCTCTTCGAGGCTAGTCACACCTTCGGCAACTTTCTTCAGACCTGAACGTCTTAAGCTTTGGAATCCTTGAGTGTTGGCGACCTTTAGTATATCCAGAGAGTTTCCGTTTTGCATAATGACCTCAGCAATCTCTGGGGACATAGCAAGCATCTCGTAGATACCAACCCTACCTTTATAACCTCTGTTACACTTATTGCAACCCTCATGATTTGCTTCGAAGAGGGTCATATTCTTGATCTCTTCGTCGGTAAAGCCCTCTTCACGTAGGGTAACTTCAGGTAGTGTAATGGGTTGTTTACAGCTTTCGCAGAGGCGTCGGCCCAATCGTTGGGCGATAATTAAACTCACTGAAGTGGCAATATTAAAGGCGGGTACGCCCATGTTTCTTAGTCGGGTTAGGGTTTCTGGGGCGCTGTTTGTGTGTAGCGTGGAGAGCACCATATGGCCGGTTTGTGCGGCTTTAATCGCAATTTCTGCGGTTTCAAGATCTCGAATCTCACCCACCATCACTACATCAGGGTCTTGGCGGAGGAAGGCGCGTAGCGCTTCCGCAAAGGTAAGGCCTACTTTTGAGCTTACATGAACTTGGTTGATGCCTTCTAGGTTAATCTCTACAGGGTCTTCAGCCGTAGATATATTGCGCTCTTCAGTATTAAGTATATTTAGACCTGTATAAAGACTAACGGTTTTACCACTTCCGGTAGGGCCTGTGACGAGTACCATGCCTTGTGGTTTATGTAAGGTGGAAAGGTACATCTCTTTTTGGAAATCAGCGAACCCTAAAGCCTCAACCCCCATTTGAGCACTGCTCGGGTCTAATATACGCAGTACGATCTTTTCTCCCCAAAGGGTCGGTAGGGTGTTAACACGAAAATCGATCGCTCTATTTTTGGAGATCTTCATCTTAATACGCCCATCCTGGGGGACGCGGCGTTCAGAGATATCCATTTGGGCCATAACTTTTAAACGAGCAGATAAGCGGGAGGCTAAATTAGACGGCGGTTTCGCAATCTCTTGTAAAATTCCATCAATACGGCTTCGTATACGATAAGTTTTTTCGTAGGGTTCAAAGTGTATATCTGAGGCGCCGTTCTTAATGGAATCCAGCAATATTTTATTTACAAAGCGAACAATGGGGGCATCATTGGCAGCATCTTCTGCGGATTCTTCTTGTGGCGCATTATTTAGCGAATCATCAATCTCTAAATTATCAAGGTCGCTATCTTCTAAGTCATCTAAGGCTGAATCTTGATTGTCGAGGAAGGACTCTATCGCTTTGGTAAGCTTGTCTTCTTCAACAATAATCGCTTCAGTGGTGATACCACTTTGAAACTTAAATTCGTCTAATGCTTGAATATTGGTGGGATCGGATATAGCTACAAATAAACGGTTATCCCTTTTTTGTAGCGGGAGTGCGTGATGCTTACTGATCAGCGAGTCATTAATTAGCCCTTGGGGAAGCGTGGCCATGTCCATGGCATCCAAATCTAATAGTGGAATACCAAACTCTTCTGATGCTGCTGCGGCGGCTCTATAGGCGCTAACAAGGCGTTGTTCAATAACATAAGCGATAAAGGTTTGCTGTTTCTCTCGGCACTGCAACGCCGCATCAGCGGCCACCTCTGCAGAGCAAACACCTTCATTAACTAACCGTTTTGCTAGTCCGCTTAATGGTTGGCTCGGCTGCAAAATAAAACCCCTTACTATCGTTCCATGAATTGACACATATCATACAGATAAAATAGCATTTGCATCATCGTTTGAAAATGCGCACTATAAGGTTTATAAGATAAAACTGATTTGGTAACTGGCGTGTCATAAAAAATACGCTACAATCAAAGGACTTGGTTGATCCCAAGGATTTTTTTTCGCTGGAGATAAAATAATGAAAATGAACAAACAAGCACAAGGTTTTACCCTAATCGAATTGATGATCGTTGTGGCGATCATCGGTATTTTGGCTGCTATCGCACTGCCTGCTTACCAGACCTATACTGCCAAAGCGCGTTACTCAGAAGTAATTAATGCCACTGGTGGTGTGAAAACGGCGGTTGAAGTATGCGCTCAAACTGAGGGTAGCTTAGAAAATTGCAACACTACTAACAATAATACGGTAAATAAAGCTGTTGCGGGTGCTGATGTAGGACAGTTTGTTGCTTCTGTTGGTGTATCAACTTCAGGTACTGGCTCGTCTGCGACGGCAAGCATTACGGCACAGGCAATCCCAGGAAGTGGTTTGAACGGGGCAGACTACGTTCTAGATGCTGAATTTGATAATGGTGCCGTTCGTTGGGAAGTAAATAGTGGTTCTGGGTGTGTAAGTGAAGGCTTGTGTGACTAATCACTTTGTAGTGTAAAGTTAGCATCAAGAAAAAAGGCGCAAACTATTTGCGCCTTTTTTGCATCTTATTTATTGATAAGTAGAAACGCTGTAAATGAAACGAATAATCATCATTATTTTGATCGCCGCTTGTGTCGGTGTTACCTGGTATATCTCTAATTTAACGGAGCCTCTGTCGCCGCAAACTAAAAGCGCAGTAGAAAATGCATTGCTGGAGTTGGAAGAGTTTCCTGCCCGTCCTGTTTGGTGGCAAGATGACTCAGTGTTGGCGATTGGTGTGGTTGCTGGTCAAACAAATCCGCATCATGCGGCTGATAAAGTCTGTAAAGTTTTAGCGGCTAAGGGCGTCAGCTCTGTATCTGTTGAAGTGTACGATATAGTTAAAATTCAGAAAGAGGACGAGTGGCGTAAGTTAGCATCAAGTGCATGCCGGTAACTTTTGACTTTTTTGAAAACAGGTTCAAAGAAAAGAATAGCTAAAGCTGAAGAGAGGAAAGGCTAAAGATAGGGCACTTTAGCCTTTTTATTGCCCAACGATTTTTAATGGCTACTAATAAAATTAATGTGCTTAGTGTTCAATTAATCGCATTGACAGATCAACCGCTTGGCAGTGCTTAGTTAACGCACCAATTGAGATATAATCGACACCCGTTTCAGCGATAGGGCGCAATGTCTTATCAGTAATATTGCCTGATGCTTCTAATTTGGCTTTTCCTTTTGTTAGTTCTACCGCTTTGCACATCTCATCGAGTGAAAAATTATCCAGCATTACAATATCTGCACCAGCGTCTAGGGCTTGTTTAAGCTCTACCATAGATTCAACTTCGATCTCTACTGGCTTATCAGGTTCATTATTTTGTGCGGTCTGTATCGCTTCTTTTATGCCGCCGCAGGCCATAATGTGGTTTTCTTTGATTAGAAAAGCATCAAAAAGCCCGATGCGGTGATTAAAACAGCCACCACAAGTCACTGCATATTTCTGTGCAAAGCGTAGTCCCGGCAGGGTTTTGCGTGTGTCGAGTAGTTTTACGTGGGTGCCTATCACTTTATCGGCATAAAACTTACTAATGGTTGCGGTGCCAGAGAGTGTTTGTAGAAAATTTAAAGCCGCGCGTTCTGCGGTGAGCAGGTTACGAGCGGAGCCTTTTGCGTAAAACAATACCTGATCACGTTGTACTAGATCACCATCATCCACTTGCCATTCTAATGTTAAGTTAGGATCAACTTGTTTAAATACTTCATTAACCCAATCGACACCGCAGACAACAGCTTCTTGGCGACTGATAATGCGAGCGGTAGCGGTTTGCTCTTCAGGAATAAGTTGGGCCGTAATATCACCGTTACCAATATCTTCATTAAGTGCATAAGTTACGGCGTCTGGAATAAGGTGCTGTATGTCGGCACGGTTCAACATAATAGGTTCCTGATGAGAATAAGGTCAAAGAGGGCTGGCCTCTGTTATTATTGGATAACGATGATTAATAGGTCGCTAATTCTAACGAATCTAAGTAATAGCGGATAGAGGATGATGGTTGTAAAAAACGAAAATGGTTGGTTGTTTGGTGTGAATCGGGTGTTGTCGCCTAATTTTAATGAAAGGCCTGAAGGCGAGAGTGTTTCACTTTTAGTTCTTCACAATATTAGTTTACCGCCGGGACAGTATGGTGGCGGATATATAGAGCAGTTTTTTACCAACCAGTTGCCTATAAATGATGATCCGTTTTTCCAAGAGATTAAAGATCTACAAGTATCATCCCACCTTTTAATAGAGCGCACGGGACGGGTTGTTCAATTTGTGCCTTTGCATAAAAGGGCGTGGCATGCGGGTGTTTCTTGTTATGAGAATGTTGAAAATTGTAATGATTTTTCCATAGGTGTTGAGCTTGAAGGTACAGATTCTGAGCTTTATACGGCAGAGCAATATACGCAATTAGTCGAGCTTACTTTAGCTATTCAAGCTAAGTTCCCAGCTATTATGGATGACAGAATCGTTGGTCATTCTGATATCGCTCCGGGTAGAAAAACAGATCCTGGGCCAGCTTTTGATTGGGATTGTTTTTTCACTCAGTTAAAAAATAGAAAATTAGACGGGGAATAGTCGGGAAAGCAGGGCGGGTACGGCATTTTCAACTCTTAAAATTCGCTCGCCAATATGGATGGCGTTAAATCCGCAGTTATTAAGTTTTTCGACCTCATAAGGGATAAATCCGCCTTCGGGGCCGATCGCTAATGTTGTTTTTATTGCTGCACTTTGAGGGCAGGGAGTGGCGTTATAAGGGTGGGCGATCAGCGCTCTTGTGCCTTGTGCCAAAGAGGGAAGCTCATCCTCGATAAATGGTTTAAAGCGTTTTCTTAAATGAACATTGGGCATCACTGTATCGCCTGCTTGTTCCAGCCCTAGTTGTAAATTTTCTATGATCTGTTTTTCTAAAATAGGGCTGCCCCAGTAGCTTTTATCAACACGATAAGAATTGATAAGGTAAAGCTCCTTAACTCCCATAGATGCTACTGTTTGTAATATACGTTTCAGCATTTTTGGTCGAGGCAGGGCTAAAAGAAGAGTTAAAGGCAGTGGATGTGGTGGTGTTTGGTCTAATGTTATTTGTAACCTGATAGCACTGTCTGATAATTCAAGTACAGTACCTTTGCCTATTAGCCCATTTAGCATGCCAATCTTTAATTGCGAGCCGATTTCGGGTTTATGGATCGTCTTAATATGTTGGAAACGCCTGTCATCGAGTTTTACTTGCCCTTCCGCAATTAAATCATCTTCTGTGAGGAGTATTAGGTTCATATATACCGTTGTGTGAGTTTGGTCGTAGGGTTGGATAGTTTATCGAGCAACATTAATAGATGCGACCATTAATCCAGATCAATGATTAGTTATTTAATCTTAATGAGAATGTTTATCGGTAGCATTATCTTTTGTGTTGTGGTAATTTAAGCTCCTCAAATTAAAGCTTCTCTATTTGTTTGTCCTTGTAAGGGGTTTACTGTGAAATTTACACGCGTTGTTTCTACAATGGCTATGGCCGCTGTTTTTGCTACAGGGTTTTTGCCTTTATCTGTATCGGCCGATGATAATCTTGTTAATGTTTACTCTGCACGTAAAGAAGCGCTTATAAAGCCTTTGTTTGATCGTTTCACTGCTGAAACAGGCATTGCTGTTAATTTAGTAACAGGTAAAGCTGACGCACTTTTAAAACGCTTAGAAGTTGAAGGTGATGCTACACCAGCCGATCTTTTTGTCACGGTTGATGCAGGGCGTTTGTATAGAGCGAAAGATGCGGGTGTTCTTCAAGTAGCGACGAGTGAAACCTTAGATAAGCTAATTCCTGCACATTTAAAAGATGTTGATGGTTATTGGTATGGTATGTCGCAACGTGCACGGACGGTGTTTTATGTTAAAGGTAAAGTAGATCCTGCTGAATTAACATCTTATGAGGACCTTGCTGATCCTAAGTGGAAAGGACGTATCTGCATTCGTTCATCAAGTAATATCTATAACCAATCACTCGTTGCATCCATGATTGATGCCAATGGCGTAGATGCGACTGAAACTTGGGCTAAAGGGCTTGTAGCTAATTTTGCTAAGCCACCTGCAGGTGGTGATACGGATCAATTAAGAGCAGCAGCTTCAGGTGTTTGTGATCTGGCAATTGCTAATACTTACTATTACGCACGATTAGTTCACAGTAATAAAGAGAGTGATAACGAAGTCGCGGCTAAATTAGGCACTGCATGGTTAAATCAGGATGGTCGTGGCGCACATGTTAATGTGAGCGGTGTTGGTGTGACTAAATACGCTTCTAATGTGGAAAGTGCCATTAAACTGATGGAGTTTATGGCTTCTGATGAGTCTCAAGTTTGGTATGGTGCTGAAAACAACGAATACCCAGTTGTTGAAGGTGTTGAGGTTTCACCCGTTTTGAAAGGCTTAGGTGAATTTAAAGCGGATGACATTGAACTAAGTAAGTTGGGAACTAATAACCGCGCTGCTGTTGAGCTTATGGACCGTGCTGGTTGGAAATAGCTCTAATTACTACCATTTCATATTCTAATAAGTGTTAGAATGATGCTTTTAACGCCCGCAGATTTATATGCGGGCGTTTTCTGTTTTTCTGAACGGGATAAATGTTTGTAGTGACTCCCTTAAAATCTCCTTATCGAGTAAACTGGCTGACATCTAGTTCGTTTGTGATCGCTGTATTATTAGCCCTGCCTATCTTTGTGATTGCGGGGTTTGTTTTTAGTGGTTCTGCCGATGTTTTTACGCACTTGTATCATACGGTGCTGTTCGATTATGTCAGTAATTCCCTATTATTAATGCTTGGGGTGGGTTTTGGGGTTTTATTGCTTGGGATCCCTACCGCTTGGTTGACAAGCGTTTGTGATTTTCCGGGACGTAGGATTTTTGCTTGGGCATTATTACTTCCCTTAGCTGTACCGGCTTATATCATTGCTTATACCTATACTGGGCTTCTAGATTTTGCTGGTCCGGTTCAAATGGCCATACGAGAGCTCACAGGCCTAGGCTATGGCGAGTATTGGTTTTTTGAAATCCGATCATTGGCTGGGGCTATCTTGATGTTAGCACTAGTGCTTTATCCTTATGTTTATCTGTTAAGTCGCGCTGCTTTTTTGGAGCAATCGGCCAGTACGCTAGAGGTTAGTCGGACGCTAGGTTATAACCAATGGCAAGGTTTGTTTAAGCTAGCACTGCCTCTTGCTCGTCCAGCGATTATTGCCGGTTTAACCTTAGCATTGATGGAGACCTTAGCTGATTATGGTACCGTGCAATATTTTGGTGTAAATACATTTACGACCGGTATATTTAGAACTTTTTATGGGTTTGGTGACGCTGTTGCGGCGGCCCAGTTGGCTGTTTGTCTTTTGAGTTTTGTCGCTTTATTAGTACTGGTTGAAAAATACTCCAGACGAAAATCCCGTTATCACTCATCTGCAGAATTTAAAGCTAAAGCAAAATTAATCTATTTATCCGGCTGGAAAGCCGCAGTAGCATTTTTGATCTGCTTGTTGCCTATAGTATTTGGATTCTTGATACCTGCAGGGCAGTTGGCTTTTTGGTGCTTAACCCAAGCAGATCTTTCCGATGGCTCTTTCTTTCAATTAGCGTGGAACTCGTTTTACCTTGCTTTTTTAGCTGCCATCATTGCTGTGAGCTTTGCGTTAATTTTGGCTTATGCCTCTCGTTTGAACCCTAAAAAGGTGGTGAGGTTTTCAGTTGCTACGGCGGGGTTGGGATATGCGCTACCGGGAACTATTATTGCTATCGGGGTGATAATTCCATTTGCTTGGATGGACCATCAGTTAATTGCAATGGCAAAGAAATGGTTCAGTGTTGATATTGGTTTAGTGTTATCGGGCACTTTAGTGGCGCTTTTATTTGCTTATACGGTACGTTTTTTGGCGGTATCTTTAGGTGCCGTCCAGAGTGGCCTTGATAAAATAAAGCCGAGTATTGATGGTGCTGCACGTACGCTTGGTTACACACCTATGCAGGTTTTAAAACAGATACATGTTCCCTTGATGAAGAGTTCTGTTTTGACCGCCTTACTTATCGTTTTTGTTGATGTGCTTAAAGAGTTACCAGCTACATTGATTCTGAGGCCTTTTAATTTTAATACCTTAGCTGTTAGGGCATTTGAACTGGCATCTGATGAGCGTTTGATTGATGCAGCTCCTGCATCGTTGTTGATTGTGGCGGTTGGATTGATACCTGTGATTTTATTAAGCCGTTCTATCGCAAAAGGGCGGGCGGGAAGTTGATTGAGATGAAGATAGAAAAACATCTAAATGTTGAGAACGTTACTCTTGCTTATGGTGAGGAGGATGTTGTACATAATGCGTCTTTATCACTTGAAAAAGGTGAAATTGGCTGTCTTTTGGGGCCAAGTGGCTGCGGTAAATCAACCTTGCTTCGAGCGATTGCAGGGTTTGAACCTGTGAAGTCTGGACGTATTTTTATGCGTGGACAGGTGCTGTCTGATGCGCAAAATATATTGCCAACTGAGCAGCGAAATATTGGTATGGTCTTCCAAGATATCGCGCTTTTTCCGCATTTAACTATCGAAGAAAATATTGTTTTTGGTATTAAAAAATGGTCAAAAAAAGATCAAGTTATTAGAGTTCAGGAACTTCTGAATTTGATCGGATTGCCTGATATTGCTGAACGCTACCCACACTCTCTTTCCGGAGGTCAACAACAGCGTGTTGCCTTAGCGCGGGCAATAGCACCTAAGCCTGATCTGTTGTTACTCGATGAGCCGTTTTCTGGTTTAGATGCGAATTTGCGAGAAACTCTAGTACCTGAAATTAGGGATATATTAAGAAAAGAGCAGATGAGTGCTATTTTGGTGACCCATGACCAGATGGAAGCCTTTGCGATGGCTGATAAAATTGCGGTTATGCAGCATGGCAGGATTCAACAATGCGGTTCTGCATTTAATATTTATCATGAACCTAAAAACCGTTTTGTCGCAGACTTTATAGGTTTAGGTGAATTTTTGCAGGCTTCTATTAAGGATGAATACTCAGTGGATTCGGCATTAGGCTGTTTGGTTGGTGATGAACCTTTAGGTTATGCACCAGGCACGCCGGTTGAGTTGCTTATTCGCCCTGATGATATACAACACTCTGAACAAAGCTCATTAACCGGTCGTATAGTGAGTAAATGGTTTAGAGGCTCTCATTACCTTTATCATGTAAAACTGGCCAATGGTGAGGTTTTACCTTGTATTACTGCTTGTCATCATGACCATGACGTAGGTGAGGATTTAGGTATCAGTATCGAGCTTGACCATCTTGTTGTTTTACCAATCTGTGATCCAGACACCGGGGTTTGCGATCTGCAAGAATCGGAAGTTGTTCAAACACAAGCTATTGCACGGTAGTTAATAGCTCCTCCTCCCGTTGGTTTTATAGTGACTAGGTATTTCTAGCAATATAATGTTCGATAAAAGGAGATTCAGTTATTTCGAGGGATAGAGTAGGATTGTGCGCTATTTTATTTCTTCGGTGACTTATGTCCGTTCGTATCAATCTGCTTGAAGGTGATATTCGACCAACCTTAATCAGAATGACATTCCCCATGATGCTTGGGATTGTTAGTTTGATGCTATTCAATCTTGCGGATCTTTATTTTGTCAGTCGATTAGGTACTGATGCGTTAGCTGCTTTAGGTTTTACTTTCCCTGTTTGTTTTACTGTTATCAGCTTAGCTATTGGCTTAGGGATAGGTACCTCGGCTATTTTGGCGCGCTTATTGGGCAAAGGGGAAAGTGAAGAAGCCCGCTCGCTTGCCACGGATAACTTATTGGCGATTGCTGTGATGATTGTGCTTGTTAGCTCATTACTGCAGTTGTTTATCGAACCTGTATTTTTAGCTATGGGCGCGCGCGACGCTTTAATGCCGCTTATTCAGACTTATATGAATGTGTGGTTAGTAGGGTCTGTTTTTCTGGTTATTAATATGGTTTGTAATGCCTGTATGCGCGCCACGGGTGATACTAAAACGCCTGCATTAATGATGGCTGCATCGTCGTTACTCAACTTTATACTTGATCCTCTGTTTATTTTTGGTCTGGGTTCTTTTGAAGGGTTTGGAATTCAAGGGGCGGCTATTGCTAGTGTCATCTCTTGGAGTTTAACGACTTTGGTGGCTATCTATCTGCTTTTTGCTCAAAAACGTCTATTGGTTTTTCAGCCATTTAATTTCATCCGTTGGAAGAGACACTCCTGTGCGGTTATGAAGATCGCGCTGCCAGCCTCCTTGTCTAATATGATGACGCCAATTGCACAAGCTGTCTTAACTTATATTGTGGCTCATCATGGCCCGGAAGCTGTAGCAGCCTTTGGGGTGGGTAACCGTATTGAATCTTTAGCCTTACTTGTATGCTTGGCGCTTTCTATGACGCTCCCCCCTTTTATTAGTCAAAATGTGGGCGCTGGTAAAGTGGAGCGAGTGAAATCTGCATATCGTATGGTGATTGGGTTTTCATTATTTTGGCAGTTTTTGGTATTTATTATCTTAATTTTATTGGCTGAAGAGGTTGCATCTTTGTTTAGTGATAATAATCAGGTCAAATCACTTATTATTTTATGGGTTTTTATTGTGCCATTTGGCTTTGCTTTTCAGGCAATAATCTTCCTTACCGCATCCAGTTTTAATGCATTGCACAAACCTTTTATGGCGATGAAAGTCAGCCTTGCGCGCTTGTTTATTTTTACTGTTCCGTTCGCTTGGATGGGTTCTCAACTGTTTGGTTTACAGGGGATGTTTGTGTCTCTTGTGATGGCTAACTTATGTGTAGCTGTGATTGCTTGGTTATCCATGCGGGCTTACCTCAAGTCTTATTAATGCTGCATATGCGTTAAATTTTATTTGACTAGGATGTGATGTAACTCATTGTTCACAGGCGTGGAGTAAGCTAATGTTGTTCCACCAAAGTCATATTAATATCTATGAATGGATGGCATTATGATCGAGGTAAGGACGAGATGAATTATAAAATCATAATAAAAATAGATAACACCCAAACAAGCAAATATACGATATAAGGGGATGGAGCATGAGTCAGAAGATTGCACTCGTGACAGGTGGTACTGGTGGTTTAGGTACTGCAATTTGCCGCACATTGGCAGATAACGGTTTTCGCGTAGTTGCCGGCTATAACAGCGGTGGTGATCACAGTAAAGCGAAAGCATGGCAAGACAAACAGAAAGAAGACGGTTATGACATTTTAGTGTCTTATGGTGATGTTACAAACGCTGAATCTTGTGCGCAGTGTATCGCCACGGTTGAAGAGCTAGCTGGTGGTGCTGTTGATATTCTTATCAATAACGCGGGCATTACCCGTGATGGGCAGTTCAAGAAGATGAGTTGGGAACAGTGGGATGAAGTTATGAGTGCTAACTTAGACTCTATGTTCCATATGACCCGTTTAGTGATTAATGGCATGATTGATAAGGGCTGGGGGCGAGTTATTAATATCTCCTCTGTAAATGCTCAGAAAGGCCAATTTGGTCAGTGTAACTACTCAGCAGCTAAAGCTGGGATACATGGCTTCACTAAAGCACTTGCGCAAGAAGTAGCGCGTAAAGGCGTAACAGTAAATACGGTGTCTCCTGGTTATATTAAAACAGCTATGGTTGCTAAAATTGCCCAGGAAATTCAGGATCAGATCTGCGCCGGTATTCCGGTAGGTCGTTTTGGTACACCTGAAGAGATTGGTCGTATGTGTACTTTCTTATGTGATGAAGAGTCTGGTTACATCACAGGTGCAGATATGTCAGTCAATGGTGGTTTACATATGTCTTAATTGACTATGTTTAGCATTTAAAAAAAACCGCTATGTGCGGTTTTTTTGTGTTTTATGGCCAGCATAGTATTAATGATGAGTTTAAAAGATATGCTCAAGCTTGCTTTCAAATCTATCATTAAACTCTTCAATATGTGCAGCGAATGGGATGCATAACCATTCATGTTCCAACTGTTTTATTTCTGATAGGTTAAAAGCTTGTTTTTGTTCAGCAAGGGCTTGCTGTAAACGCTCCATCTGGTACTCCATACGTAATGCTTGATCACATAACGGGGAGGGTTGTGATGAGGCTATCTCTAAGCGGATACATATCTTTCTGAGTTTTTGTTCTTGATCACTCAGTATGGATTCCAAAACATCGGGGTTCTTAGCGATTGTAAGCAATGTGGTGAAGCGTTCAGCAATCTCGTGACTCATAGGGTGCATAGGGTGCTCTGATGTTGTCTCTTGCTCCCAAGCTTGCTGGATACTTTGTAGTTGTTCTATCGCGCATTGATCTAATATGGCGTGTTCTAATTGATCACAGATTCTCGCTTTACGTTCAAGCGCTATGTAAGGTTCTGTTTCAAATGTTTGCAACTCTTCTTGTAGCTGTTGTAAAGCATCTGTAGCTGATTGAACGGTTTCTTGATTAAAGGCTGGAACTAAAGAGTTTTGGCTTTCTAGCTCGGTAATTAGGGACTGGGCTTGATCTATAGCTGCTTCTAAAGACTTTACGCTGCAACCAGAACTGATCATATCTTTCAGTTGCTGGCAGGCATCATCTAACAATGGTTGGATCGAGTTTGAAGCCGCGTTAGGTTGTTTGCCCTCGTAAAAAGCTTCAAAGATTTGGCTACAATTTTCTCGGAATTGGTTCCAAAGCTTTCGTTCCTGATTGCGTGGTGCTGGCCCAATCGTTTTCCACTGTTGCTGAAGAGATTTAACTGTGTCAGTGGCTTCGGCAAAGTTGTTTGAGTTGAGAAGACGCGTAGTTTCATCAATTAAACTTTGTTTTTTAATAATATTCCCAGCACGGAAGTTTTTGAGCGCCTCTTCGCAGCCTGATAAGATCTGATCTAAGGTTGCTTGAAGCTTTTTCCCCGGTGCGCGATCAACTGGAGAATATGTGCGCCAATCTTGTTTAGCTTGGCGGATCTGATCTTCATATAGCTTCCACTCTTCAGCACAGTCTCCTTCTGGAGGCGTTAGCTTATCTAACTTTTTGCATATAAGTTCGCGTTGTTTAAGATTGGTAATGCGAAGCTCTTTCTGTTCTGAAAAGTGTTGGTCGCAAGGCGCATAGGCGTCATCCGATGCTTTTTTAAAGCGTTTCCATAGCTGTTGCGAGTGTACTGAATCGGTTGCATCGAGTAACTTCCACTCTTTCTGTATTCTACGGACTTCGTTTGCGCGCTCTTGAACGGTGAGGTTAGATTTTGACAGAGTTTCCATCTCTTGGCATAAATTTTCTTTCTTAGGTTGAACCGCATAGGCTTGCCAATCTCGCATCTCTTGTAGTTCAGCGCTGAGTATTTTAGTTCTATGTGCCAAGTCGGCTGGTAGGTTGCCATTTAAGCGTTTATTGATCTGTTCAACTTTTTTAATATATTTGTCTGCGTTACGAATTTCACCCTGTTGAATCGATTCAGTAAGATTATCTAATAGTGTTTTGAGCTCATTATGTAATTGAGTTTGCTGATGATCTTTACGATCAATTTTGGTTTGGGCGGCAGCTAAAGCTGTTTCTAATTGGTGTAACTTGGTTGGTTTTTCATGCTGTGTTGGCCAGCTGAGTCGATTCAATAGCTGACGTGCTTGTTTTGCTTGTTTGTTAAGTGTTACAGGTTTTATATTTTCATCTGTAAGGCTAGAAAGAAACTTCTCGATCTGCTCCGAGGCCTTGTTGTAGATCGTGTAGCAAGCGATTAAATTACCAAGCTGAGATCTTATTTTATTAAAACTTTGTAGCTCTTGTTCGGAACTGAAAGATTTAAGCTCTTCCCATTGTTTGCCTATGTTGTGTAGTTGGTTTTCGACTTCAGCTAGACTGGATTCATCAAGAATATTTTCTGTGCTCTCTTTAAGTACGCAAAGCTCTGAATAAAGGTGGTGACTTTGATTTACTTTCTCTTGTTTGAGCGCTTCTTCTGCTTCCAGCTGTTTAATGCGCGCTTCTTCTGCTGCCAAAATAGCTTCACATTGCTGTTGATGAGTTTTGAATCTAGCATTTTGCTCAATACTCGTATGCTCTGACAACGTTTCGTATTCTTTGATTAGGGAGCATAATTTAGGAGTAAATAATGGGAAAAAGGCTTGATGGCTCAGTTGTTCTGTATTGTGAATAAGTTGCTCTATTGATGCTTGAATGCGTTGGGCTTCTGCCTTCTCATCTTCTATTGTTTGCAGCTTGTCTCTAGCTGCTTTGAAGACGCCTTTATCTTTGTTGCGTGAAGTTTTGCAGATTTTGTTCAGTGCTTCTTCACTGCTAATACGCTGTGTTGCTTGGATTCTATCCGCTGCACGCTGACTTTTTTCGGCAATAACTGAAAGGCTATAATCATCGTTTAACTGTTGAATTGCTTGCTCACGAATCTGTTCATTACTGCTATTTAAAGCAATATGAGTGAGGAAATTACACTCTGTAATAGTCTTTAGTGCACTGAGTTTTTCATCTAATGAACAGTCTGGGGAAGAGCCTAATATGAGCTGACTAATACGATGCAAGGATTGTTGCTGTATCGTATCAGATGTTGTTTTTTTACTGATTTTAATCAATAAGCTGAGGCTGTTTAGTTTCTCTATTGCTGCCAAGCGCACAAGCTCGTCATTATCTTCCAATGCTAACTGGGATAAGATGGTTTGTGATTGGGGATCAGTATCACGTAATTTTGCTATAGCTTTAATACGCTTGTCTGATTTGCTGTGTTGCCAACTGGGCTTAAAAAATCTTACTAACATAACGTCCTAAACATCTCTGGCAGAGGTGCATATTAAAAGATGGATATTTGATGGAGCTCCACCTGCCTTAAGGGCACATATTCTAACGTAGATTTGAAACGCTGACAGCGTTGACATTAACTGAAAAAGCCTAAGTTGCACGGTTTTCGATAAGTTTTATACTGTGATAGGGCTTAGAGCCCCAGAATACGTGGCTTTGAGGTTAAAAGCGACGTGTATGAAAATCTTTAATAATAATTAAGATAAAGGGTGATAATTCCGATCTTTTTGGGAATGGGTTTACATCGGCCTTGAAATTGTTTTAAGGCCGCTATCATACTTTGCCTAAAGGGGATCTTATCGTAAGTATTAAGTGAGTTAATACTAAGTTTTGACCTCTACTTCCCCATCCACATAAACCCAGAAACCATTTTCTTTTCTGAAATTAGATTTTTCATACAAAGTACCAGTTTGATCTTCAGTTTCAAACTGTGCTTCAAACTCGACCATTCCGATTTCGTCAGTTTTAGTGCCTTGATCAGTATCTAAAATCTTTAAACTGGTCCAGTTGGTACATTTAACTTGATCAGCTAAAATTTCTGCATCATTTGGCCCTCGGTTTTCAGGTGCCGTAGTATCAATTAAGTAATCGATAGCGCCTAATGAGAAAGCGCAATAACGAGAGCGCATAAGTGCTTCTGCCGTTGGGGCAGCTTTTTGGCCTTGAACGAGAGGCTCGCAGCAATAGGCAAATGGTTTGTTGGAACCACAAGGACATGGTTTCTGCGTCGCTTCCTGATGATGTGACATGGGTGAACCCTTAACAGTGAAATGTTAATCTGCATGATAGTGAGTTAATTAATGACATGTTAGTACTTATATAGCTTTAAATCTCGTGCTAACTATCAGATCTGTTGGTTTTTCAAGGATATTTATATGGCTAAGGCACCGTTGACATTTTTTTGGCACGATTATGAAACTTTTGGTGTAGATCCTAAACGTGATTGGCCTGTTCAGTTTGCAGGTATCCGCACAGATGAGAATCTCAATATCATTGAAGAACCCGTGATGTTTTACTGTAAGCCAAGTGAAGATCAGTTACCTCATCCCGAAGCGTGCTTAGTTACAGGCATTACTCCCCAAAAAGCGATGGAGGAGGGTGTGTGTGAGGCTGATTTTTTTTCTCAGATTATGGAGCAGTTAGGGCGGCCAGGCACTTGTGGTGTGGGCTATAACAGTATTCGTTTTGATGATGAAGTGACCCGCTACGGCTTGTATCGTAACTTTTATGATCCTTATGCTAGAGAGTGGCAAAATGGATGTTCCCGTTGGGACATTATCGATATGCTGCGATTGACTCGCTCCCTGAGACCGGAGGGGATTAATTGGCCCGTTTATGACGATGGCTCGCAGAGTCTTCGTTTAGAGGATCTGACTAAAGCAAATAATATAGATCATGGACACGCCCATGATGCTCTATCGGATGTGTATGCCACTATAGCTATGGCAAAGCTGGTACGTGAAAAACAGCCTAAGCTTTTTGATTACCTACAAAAGAATCGTTCAAAGCAGGCAATTCAAGCTCAACTGGATCCTATTAGTCATAAGCCAGTATTACACATCTCCTCACGTTATCCAGTCCAGCATGGTAACGCTGCTATTGTGGCGCCCTTAGCAACGCACCCTGTTAATAAAAATGGGGTGCTAGTTTGGGATCTTCGCTATAACCCCGAGCCTCTAATGAGCTTGCCTGTAGAGGAGATTCGTCGGCTTTTATATACCAAGCATACGGATTTGAATGAGAATGATCCTAAAATAGCGCTCAAGCAGGTGCATGTTAATAAGTGTCCAATTATTGCTCCCGCAGGGATGTTAAATAAGGAGGAAGCCGCAAAATTAGAGATCGACGGTGATACATGTCGTACTCATCTGCAAATGTTGAGAAATTTTACTGGTCTTTCCAGCAAGATTGCCGATATCTATAGTGAAAGTCCATTTGAAGCTGAAAGTGATCCCGATATGATGTTGTATAGCGGTGGATTTTTTTCACCAACGGATCGTAAATTAATGGATCAAGTGCGGATGGCAAGTCCGAGTGAACTAGCAGAGATCGATCTACCTTTTCAGGATGGCCGCTTGGAAGAGATGTTGCTGCGTTATAAAGCACGGAACTGCCCGTCGGTGTTGACTCACGAAGAACAGATGCAGTGGGAAAGCTATAGAAGAGGGAAACTGATCAAAGGCGAAAATGGTCATTTGACGATGGAACAGTTCTATAATCGTTTAAATGAACTCTATACAGAGCATAATCAGGACGAAACTAAGCAGCATATACTTGAAGAGTTGTCGGTTTATGCCGAGGCTATTTATCCGATGGAAGAGGAATTTGATGAAGCCTACTAAGTGGCTTATCCCTATTTTTTTGACGAGCATGAGTGTTTTTTCTCCATGGGGACATGCCAAGGAGGAGTTTTTCTCGACTCTAGAATATAAAGTTACGTCACCCAAGGGGGATTTTTACGGTACGGTTGATGGTGAAACCGCTTACCGTAATTGGCAGCGAGGGGCGTTTGATCGAGAGCAGATGGTTGAGATTCGCCCTAAAGAGTTACCGAGTGACCTTCCGCCTGCTGTCGTTGTGCATTTTGCTGAAAATAATGTGAATAATAGCGCTAAGGGCCAAGTTAAAGCACCGATTTTAACGGGTGAAGAAAAGGTTTTTATGCGTATAGCTAAAGATGAACAGCGGGCGCGGTGTGTTTTATTAGGGCAAAAGTGTGAGGCCTTTTTGAAGCCAGAAGATACAGATTCGGTTTACTATAGGCCGATTGAAATGCAGCAGAAAAACAGGAAAGTTATTACGTCTGAGGAAAAATAAGAGGACACTTAGTTGTAGTAGCTTAGTATCCTCTTATTCCAAGACTTTAAGCCTCCGGTACGTTTACATGTTGAGCTTTTAGTTGATTGAATAGTTCACTGGCTGTATTCGGTTTCTCTGGAGCATCTACGGTAAATTTATTACCTGTATTACTAACAATTAAACGTCGATTTTGAAGTGCGTCAAAGCACTTAATAAGATCATTTAACGTTATTTTCTTGACCGATTCAGCTAAACGCTCACGCGTATCAAAATTGGTTTCCTGCCGATCCAGTTCTCTCCAATAACGACTGGTTTGCGCCGACAGTTTATTATCTTTACGGGTGATACGAGAGATTACACTACGCTTAAATTGGGAGAGTTCTTGATCGCTAACCTTTAATAACTTCTGGTCCCATTCATCCATAAATTGATCGATATTCTTTTCTAAGATATTCGCACTTGCGATTGGAGATTGAACAATAAAGGCTATAGCGGGTGTTTTGTTCATTTGTAATGTAGTGGCAAAAACAATATAACCTAGCTGTTTTTCTGTTCTGATCTGGCTATAGAAAGGGGAGGCCAGTATCTCAGTTAATAAAGAGATTTCTGCTCTTGTTTTAATGCTGTTTGATTCCCCTTGTAGCAGCATAGAGATCGCTGAGTCGTTGTGATTAATAGTGAGACTTTCTTTTATCGCTGGGCCTTTAGGTATCTGTGTTACTTCAACCGAGGGAACGGCCTGAGGCTTTTCTTTTAGCAGTTTTTCTTTAATCAATGCACCCATTGATATTGCTGTGGCTTTATCCAAGTTTCCGTGTGTTAAAACCTTTAGTTGCGGCGCAGCGGTTAGTTTGGTCGCAAATGCTTTCAGTGTATCTAAATTTACGTTTTTCAGTGCCGTTGTTTGGCTGTGGTTATCCCATTGCGGTAGTAGGAGCTCGTATAGACGTCCAGTGGTTTGGTTATATGGCTTATCTTTACGTGCATTAGCTAAACTATCAGCGTATTTTTTCTTGAATATTTCAAAGCGTTCGGCTTGAAAGTCAGGTTTTTGAATCGCGTTGATAACACTGTTTAATAACAGACCTAATTTGTCGTTGTAGCCTGATAATCGAACAGTGAAACCTTTCATATGCGGGTATATTGTCGTACTTAATCCTGCAAGGTGAGCATCATAAAGTGTTTCATTAAGCTGCTCTTGTAATAGCTCGGTATAAAGTTTATTCATGGTCCAGTTTTCAGGACTGGCATTGGCGATCGGTGTTTGTAATGTGAAATAGAGGTCTGCTTGTGGGATGTTAAAACTGGTTTCTGTTTTATGCCACAGGCTAAAACCTTCGCTACTATCGATCTCTTGTGGAATAGTTGCCGTTGCTTGAGTGGTTAATAATTCTAAATCTTCGGCAATAAATGGATTAGGCGCTCTGACCGTCATCGCAGGGTCGATTTTATCAACCTGTAGTTGTGCCAACATGTCTTTCGTAAAAGGAATTTCAGTATAAGGAACATGGTAATAATGTTCTATTTTACCGGTTTGTTCTTTATTAGATTTTAAACTTAATAACATGTTTTCAGGGGTCAACCGATTTAAAAATGTCTGGATCAGTTCTGGATTAAAGTCAGCAAATAGGTAATTAGCTGAGATCGCCAATTCGGTTGGAAAGCGCTGCATCTGGCTCGCTAGACTGCTGACTAGATGAATCGGCTCAGCTTGTTCTTGGAAACGAAAAGCTATTTCACTGAGTTGTTTTTCTTCTTGATAAAGGGTTGCTTGAACCCCTTGTTGTTTAAGAAGTTCGATGTATTGGAAGACCGTTTGCGTTACTGCTAGGTATTGCTCTTCCCCTTTATCCGTTAGCTGAATATTGATCATCAAGCTGGATTCGGTAGGTAGATCGTGCCCTTGAGATGCGGAGAGTCCTGTAGCCCAACCCTTCTCCTTAAGGAAGGAAAGGAGACTTCCTTGGCCCTCATAACCCATTAAACTGCTAATGTAATAGATAGGTTTGGCTTTCCAATGGCTACGTGTCTCTGGGGTTGGAAATGTCAGCGTTAGGGAATGGATATCTTTAACGGTTTGAATGTTAATTTGTAGTGGCAGCTTAGACTGATCAAACAGCGGCACATCAGTTTTGAACTCAGTCACTTGCCTATTTTTTACCGGCGAGAATTTACTGCGAACGAGTGCTTCTAACTGGTCAAGAGGTTCCTTTCCTAGCACAACTAAGGTCATTACATTTGCTGAGTAATACTGATTGTAGAAGTCGATAAGTTCGTTGCGGATAGGGCGGGTTTTATCGTTATGTAAGGTCTCTAAATTACCGACCGCAAAATGGTTATAGCTATTTTCTTGATTCATTACCTGCTTGGTTGCGGCATAAATACGGCGATAATCATCTTTTATTTTAGCTTTGTATTCGGAATGGACCGCATGGCGCTCACGATCGACGTATTTCTCATTAAAAAGCGGAGCGATAAAAAATTGTGCGAAGCGATCAAGAGCCGGTTCTAAACTATCAGAGGTCACGTCAAAGAAGTAATTTGTATTCTCTTGTGATGTATAAGCGTTATGACCGCCGCCATGGGAACGGATATAGTTTTGGTATTCATCTGCTTCAGGATATTTTTCAGTGCCTAAGAACAGCATATGCTCTAAAAAGTGAGCAAGACCTGCACGATCTTTTGGATTTGCGCTTGAGCCAACAGCCACGTTCATAGATGCGGCCGCTTTATCAGTTTCAGGATCGGAGATAAGTAAGACTCTGAGCTGGTTGTTTAAGGTTAGAGCGGAATATTGTTTAGGATCAATTGGGCTCTTATCAACCTCTGCATAGAGATTTGTCGACAATAGAAGACAACTTATAAGGGCGAATAAAAAAGGGGCTTGTACTCGTTTAATTGAAGCTAACAACATATAACAACGCCTTATTTTGCTTACACTAAAGAAAAAACAGTTACAGATAAAATTAAGTGACCAAGAATAGCGGCTAGGGTTCCCAGTGGAAAGTAGGTTTTTATGCAGTTGAAGTGATCTCGATGGTATTAACTACTGCCAGTGTTACAATCATCACAACTATTATCGTTCAGTTTGCAGGAAGGATGCTATGAACAAAGAGAAGGTTATTTTCGCATTTTTCATCGTATTAGCGTTAACACTTAATTTTGGCTTTTTCATAGGAGATCTGACTGATCCCGAACATCATAATGTTTTTGAGTTTTTTGCGGCGCTTGTTGTAAGTTTAATCTGTACGGTCATTAAGTTTGGTGATCGCACTCATCTTGGTGCTCTAATGCTGGCAACCTCTTTGGTTGTTGATCTACAGCTTATTGTTGCTGCGGGTATTTGGGGATATGCAGAGCATATTAGTGGTACGGGAATGGATCCGTCTACGATGTCGAGCATTATTTCGCTGAGTGGCGGTGCATTACTCGCCAATATTATTTCAGTGGTCTTGCTGGTGGTCGAAACGGCTTTATTGCGTCGTTAATGGTGTTTACCTTTAATGGTGATGTTGAGTATTCACGATGAATAATGTGATCTACCTTTTTTTGCGGCGCTTAAAAACGCCGCTGATTACGATGATCGTGGTGTACTCCATATCGATCTTAGGCTTTGTATTAGTTCCAGGCCAAGATGATCAAGGCAATGTTTACCATATGGATTTTTTCCATGCGGTGTATTTTGTCTCCTTTATGGGCTCTACGATTGGTTTTGGTGAGATCCCTTATGCGTTTACCGCCGCCCAGCGCATGTGGACGTTATTCTGTATCTACGCAACGGTTATCTCTTGGTTATACGGCATAGGTACAGCATTAGCCCTGTTACAAGAACCTATATTTGGTCGTATGCTTCGCCGCCGCTCATTTACCTCCACTGTAAAAAAGATGAATGAGCCTTTCTATTTGGTCTGTGGTTATGGTGTGACAGGGCGGGTTGTTGTTCGTCAATTGGTTAAGCGAGATGTTCGAGTTGTGGTATTGGATATTGAACCCGATCGGATTGATGAGTTAGAAATGGACGACCTTCCCATCTCAGTGCCTGCTCTTTGCGCCGATGCTTCGCTGCCTGACCTCTTAGATGCGGCAGGATTGCAGCATGATAAATGTATAGGGGTGATGGCGCTGACGAATGATGATCACGTTAATCTATCTATAGCGATTGCCAGCAAGTTATTAAGTCCTGACCGTATGGTTATTAGCCGCACCGAATCGGATATAACAACCTCTAATTTACACTCGTTTGGGACCGATTTAGTGGTCGATCCGTTCCGCACTTATGCGCAATATCTCTCTTTAGCCGCGCATGAACCGTATATGCATCTGGTCTATGACTGGATACATAACCCTTTCCATCGACCACTATCAAGTGTGTATCAACGTACGAAAGGGCGTTGGATTATCTGTGGCCATGGACGGTTTGGGCGCGCACTCTATCGAGCGTTTGATGAGGGAGAGGTCGATCTGACGGTAGTGGATGTAGATGCAGTGAGTATCGAGGATATTCCACATCAGGTAACCGGTGTTGGCACGGAAGCGAGTACTTTGCTGGAAGCGGGAGTAATGGATGCGGTTGGTATTGTGGCGGGTACCCCTAATGATGCAGATAACCTATCGATTATCATGACCGCGCGCGAGCTGAATCCAAAGATTTTAACGGTTGTTAGGCAGAATATTCATGAAAATAGCTTGGTCTTTAAAAATAGTCGCGCTGATTTTGTGATGGAGCAGGGACGTATTATTGCTAACCGTGTTTTGGCTCATCTTAAATCGCCTTTAGTCCCTATTTTTATTGAAGAGATGCAAAACCGTTACGATGATGTATGGGCGCATACATTAATCAACCGTATGAGTAGTGTTGTTGGCCAGAATGAACTGGATTGCTGGGCTTTTGTTGTAGGCGAAGAGGAAACACCTGCTTTAATAGAGGCTTCACAGCAAGGAATTGAATTAAAGTTATCCCTGTTTTTTAAAGACCCTCACGATAGGAGGCGGAACCTACACGCGTTTCCTTTAATGCTTCGTCGTGGCGAGTTGGTCGATATGTTACCGGGTGAATTGGATATTATTCAGCCGGGGGACGAAATCTTAGTCTGTGGGCTAAATAAGGCAAACAAGCGTATGCAATGGACGGTGAATAATTATAACGTGTTGCACTACATTTTAACGGGGAACGATGCGAATAATAATTTATTATCTCGGTTTCTACTAAAATATTTTTAATGGTGTGAGGCGTTTCTTCTGGCTTATTTTCTTCTTGTTTTAACCACGCTTTTTTGGGCGGGTAACTTCGTGTTGGCCCGTGCCTTTTCGGTTGATATTTCCCCTGTCACTTTAGCGTTTATTAGGTGGTGCTGTGCGCTGCTGATTCTATTGCCTTTTGCTGTGCCTGCAATCTATCGTCATCGCGGTATTATTCTTAAGCATTGGCCTATACTTGTGTTTCTAGGTGCTTTAAGTGTTGGTAGTTTCAATACCTTAGCTTACATAGGTCTGCAATCGACAACTGCCTTAAATGGCACTTTAATGCAATCAACTATGCCGATTATGATTCTATTATTAAGTACTATATTTCTACGTGAAGCGGCATCAATGAAGCAGTGGTTAGGAGTTGGTCTCTCATTGATGGGGGTCTTGCTACTTGTCTGTCAGGGGCAGTTATCGATTTTAAAAACCTTAAACTTCAATGTAGGTGATCTTTGGATCATAACCGCGATGTTCATTTGGGGAGGATATAGTGTCGCCCTGCGCTGGAAGCCAAAAGAGATGAGTGGCTTTGCCTTTTTCTCCGTGACCCTGGTTGTTGGGATCATCTGTTTAGCGCCTTTCTCTTGGTTGGAAGCACAAAATCAGCCGCCGATCGAATGGAATACAGGTCTCTATTTATTAATAGCGTATTTAGTGGTGTTTCCCTCTATACTGTCCTATCTATTTTGGAACTATGGGGTAGAGAAACTCAGTGCGCAGCGGGCGGGTTTATTTATTCATTTAGTCCCATTATGGGGAATGTTACTTTCTGTTATGTTTTTAGGAGAGGAGGTTCAAGCTTTTCATTTATGGGGTATGACATTAATATTTAGCGGGATCTATTTCGCTGTAATTTCCAGTAATTCATCATCAAAAAAACAACAAGCTTAGGAGTAACGATGCGGACATTTTTTATCACACTGATGGCGGTATTTTTTATTACGCTTCCACTCGCAGAAACGGCAGATGCAAAACGTTTAGGTGGAGGCTCATCTTTTGGTAAAAGTTTTTTTTCATCCAAAAAATCACAGCCAGCACCTGCTAAAAAACAACCTTCTGCAACTAATACACAGAATAAAGCAGCAGGAACAGCGCCTAAACGTAGTGGTTTTGGCGGTATGATGGCAGGGCTTTTAGCGGGTGGGATTTTTGGGGCTTTGTTGTTTGGTGGTGCTTTTGATGGCATTCAATTTATGGATCTGTTGTTGATCGCGGGTGTGATTTTTATTATTTATAAGATTATGTCTATGCGGAAACAATCGAGACCGCAGCAGTCAGCGTATACAAACGGTGCTCAACAATATGAGATAAACCCTCATACACAGCCTATGGAGCGAGAAGCTCGAGCTGAGCCTGAAGCTGAGTTCAAACCTATGCCTTCTTTTAGCTCCGGTTGGGGTGAATCAAACGAAATAAAAGTACCAAGTTGGTTTAATCAAACCGCTTTTCTTACCGGTGCTCAAGAGCATTTTGTGAATCTACAAAAAGCATGGGATGCTAATAATTGGGATGAGATTGAAACGTATACCTCGCCTGAAATGTTTGCCTTATTAAAGGCTGAGCGCGCTAAATCTCCAGAGCAACAAACAACGGAAGTTGTTTCAGTAATGGCGGAAGTGGCGAACTTTATTGAAGAAAAAGATGAAGCTATTGTGAGCATCAATTTTTATGGTTGGTTGAAAGAAAACACAGATGAGGCGACTGAGTTCAATGAAACTTGGCATCTATCTCGTGATATGCGCCAACCGGATGCGGATTGGTTTATCGTAGGTATCCAGCAGAACTAATCAATAGATATTTTTAATATGAAAAAGCCAAAGCATATGCTTTGGCTTTTTTGTATATAGTTTGCACTTTATTCTTCGTGATCTCGAATAAAGGTCCAGTTATCTCCCTCTGACATGCTTTCTGCAAAGCGATAACCTTCTATATCAAAGTTTTTAAGCAATTCAGGATCTTCAATCTGGTTTTGGATGATATAGCGGGTCATTAAGCCGCGTGCTTTTTTTGCATAAAAGCTAATCATCTTATATTGACCATTCTTCCAATCTTTAAAGGCTGGTGTAATGATTCGGCCTTCAATGCTTTTCTCTTTAGCTGCTTTGTAGTACTCGTTGGAGGCTAAATTTACTAGTACAGGGGTGTCGCTGCTGGCTAAAGCTTGGTTTAAATCATCGCAGATGGTTGTGCCCCAAAACTCATAGAGATTTTTCCCGCGGCTATTGGCCAGTTTTGTACCCATTTCAAGCCGATAGGGTTGCATAAGATCTAAGGGTTTTAAAACACCGTAGAGGCCGGACAAGATGCGGAGGTGATCTTGGGCAAACTGCAGATCTTCTTCGCTAAGGGATTCGGCATCGAGTCCAGTATACACATCGCCTTTAAAAGCTAAGATAGCTTGTTTGGCGTTGTCAAAATTAAACTCGGGTTGCCATGATTCATAACGAGCTACGTTTAAGCTAGCCAGCTTGTCACTCAGTTTCATTAACTCAGCAATATCTTGGACAGAAAGTTTCTTTAAGTCGTCGATCAGCTCCTGTGAGTGCTCAACAAAACGGGGCAGTGTATGACTACGGGTGATAGGTGCAGTTTCGTAATCAAGAGTTTTTGCGGGGGATACGACAATTAGCATAGGAATCAGTCTGTATTAAATAAAAATATTATTGAGATCATAACCTTCTACGCGAGTACAAAAAAGGCCATTTTTTACAAAGTCTTTTACAACGCTGCCAATTAGGTTCATTGCTTAACGCCACACTGCATCCAACTCATCGATTAGCTTAGAGAGGTTCTGCTGTATCGCGATTGGAAGCAGATTTTTTATTTTGATAAATAGTATGGGCTAATACGCATAATGCCGTACCGGTACAGACCAACAGAGCAGGTATGAGTGCATTATCAAATTTGCCAACTACCTTCATTATAGCTCCAGAGAAGAGTAGCCCACCAAATAGACATAAAATGCCTGACATTACTGAGGTAACTATGTTGTTTATAGTGTACTCAGTTTGACGGTATATATACCATCCAATGCTGGAAAGTACTGCGGCAAGGGTGATCCAAGAAGCGATTGATTCGGTCATAATTATCTCGAAAATATTATTATTGTCTGATGCTTTTTAGCACTTTACCTCAAGTGAGGTCATCACGACATTATATTGATAGCCCAATGGCTAGGGATTGGGCGAAATCAATAAAAATTTTCGGTATTATACTCAGCATCCAAATGGTTTAACGGCCATACTGCCAATAATAAGCCTATTTCAGGCAGATTCAGGTGTAAGAGACGATAATTAAATGGAAAAGAAAACGGTTCTAACGGGTATCACTACAACAGGCACACCGCATATTGGTAATTATTTAGGTGCAATAAAACCAGCTATTGATTTGAGCCGTGGTGACACCTACAACAATTTTTATTTTCTTGCGGATTACCATGCGTTAATTAAGTGTCATGATCCTGAGCGTGTTGCTCAATCTACACGTGAAATTGCCGCCACCTGGTTGGCTTTAGGTTTAGATACAGATAAGGCAACGTTTTATCGTCAAACTGATGTGCCTGAAATTACCGAGTTAACATGGATCTTAACCTGTATGTGTTCAAAAGGGCTGATGAACCGTGCTCATGCTTACAAAGCGTCTGTCGATGCGAATCGTGATGCCGGTAATCCGGATCTTGATGACGGCGTGACTATGGGGTTGTTTAGCTATCCAATATTGATGGCAGCGGATATTTTGATGTTCAATGCTGACCTTATTCCTGTAGGTAAAGATCAGATTCAGCATATAGAGATGGCACGTGATGTGGCTGGTCGTTTTAATCACACCTATCGCCCGCTCTTTACTCAGCCTGAAGCGGTTGTTGATGAGCAGACTCAGCTTATTCCTGGGCTAGATGGTCGTAAAATGTCGAAAAGCTACAACAACACAATTCCTTTATTCAGCTCTGCGGATGAGTTGTATAAATTGATCAAGCAGATCAAAACAGATACCCGTACACCGGGGGAACCGAAAGACCCTGATACCAGTACTATTTTTCAGCTGTATAGTTGCTTTGCGAATGAACAAGAACGTTTGGCGATGCGTCAGCAGTTTGAAAACGGTATTGGGTGGGGCGATGCGAAGAAAGAGTTGTTTGAGTTTTTAGATAGTAAGTTGTCTGCGCCACGTATTCTATATAACGAATTAATGAATGATCTTGGCAGTGTTGAAGAGGTTCTGCTTAAAGGAGCCGATAAAGCTCGTTCTGTAGCAACGCCAATGCTTGAGCAGGTTCGCATTGCTGCGGGTATCCGCCCATTAACTTATGTGGCAGAACAACTGTCGGAAGAAAAACAGAAAAAAGAGAAATCAGCTGAAGCGATTGCTCGTGCAGAAGAGGGGCGTCGTCGTGGCATTTTGATGCAGTTGAAACCGCTATTGGCGCGTGTTGAGTCTGCGGATGATAAAGCAACTGCTGCACAAGAGATTGTCGCTGACAAAATGGCTGAAGTAGAGAGCTTAAAGAAAAAAGCAAAACAGAAGGCACAGAATGAGCTGGACGTTTTACAGGAAGAGCTTGCAGCGTACCTTTAACTGCAGAAACAGAAAGAGGGAATATGTACACCACTATTATTAGCGGGCCAGGTTTAAAAGAGCACTTGTCTAAGGACTGGGTTGTTTTTGATTGCCGGTTTAATTTAGCGGACACTAGTGCAGGCGAAGCGGCCTACATAGCTGGACATATTCCCGGTGCTGTTTATCTTCATTTGGATAACGACCTTTCATCTAAAATCACCCCAGAAAGTGGCCGGCACCCACTTCCGGATATGGGGCAGTTAGTTTCGCGGCTAGCCAAAGCAGGAGTATCTAATAACTCTCAAGTTATTGTTTATGACGATTGTGGCGGTGCTATGGCTGCCCGTGCTTGGTGGTTGCTCGGTTGTTTAGGCCATAAAAAGTCGCTGTTTTAGATGGTGGCTATGCTGCATGGTTAAATGCGGGTGGCGAAGAAAGTCAATTTAGGGAGCCGGGTACAGAAGGCGACCTTTCTGGACAGTTTCAACCTGAATACATTTTAACGGTTGATCAGTTGCAAACCTAGCTGTCTCAAAACTCGATCAGTTTAGTGGATGCGCGGGGCGAAGAGCGTTTCCGTGGTGAGGTTGAACCTATTGACCCCGTTGCTGGCCATATTCCAGGTGCTGTTAATCGTCCTCTTACAGATAACCTTGACCAAGGTGTGTTCAAATCTCCAGATCGTTTGCGGGCTGAATGGCAATCGATAATAGGAGATCTGGCACCTTCGCATATTGTTCATATGTGTGGTTCTGGTATTACTGCATGCCATAATCAACTAGCGATGACGATTGCTGGCTTACAAGGTAGCCGTATTTATGCTGGGTCATGGAGTGAATGGATTCGTAACCCTGAACGGCCTGTGGCAACAGATTAGCTGTTCAAGTTGATTATTCGGCTTGTTCGACTAGCCCTCTTAACCAGCTGCAAGCTGGATCATGATGGCAATGGGCATGCCAATAGAGGCGGTGTTCTATCTCCGGTAACTGAATCTCTTTAGGTAGATTTTGATAGGTTAAGGTTCTCCCTTTAATGAGTTGCTGTGCGATCACTTCAGGCATAGTGACAATAAGGTCACTTTGTTCGCAGAAGTTAGCAGCTACTTCAAAACTCGGCAAAACAGCGGCCACATTGCGTGACTTATCTAAGCGTTGCAGGCTCTGATCAATAAAAGTGGTTCCTCTTCCCGTTAGGGCTGTGTAACCGTGATTAGAGGCTAGATAACGATCTAATGTTAGTATTTCCTTTGCGAGAGGATTTGAACATCTCATCAAGCACACCATCGGCGAACTTTTTGATAAAAACTTCATATAAAACTGATCTAACCCTTTATCTGGGGTTAAGCCACTCATTACAAAGTGAATCTGTCCTGATGCTAATAAGTCAAAAGGGTTTTCCGATTCTCCCAGTACCTCTAAGCGTAGATTCGGTGCTTGCTGATGTAGCTGTTTAAATAATGCAGGCATAAAGAGCTGAACCTCTAAAGGGCCAGCGTATATGCGGATTGTTTGTTGACATGAAGCGGGTTCAAACTGCTTATCTGTCAGCATTGATTCGATGTTATCAATAACACAGTTGAGATTGCTTGTAATTCTTTCAGCGCCCGCTGTCAGAATGTAACCCGACTGGGTGCGTGCCAGTAAGGGGTCATTAAATATTTCCCGTAGTTTCTTTAAATCCCTGCTAACTTTCGATTGGCTTAAATTCAGCCTTTGCGCAGCCCGCGTGACGTGCCTTTCTTCAAGTAGAGCTTGTAATACACGTAAAAGGCCCACATTCAAAGCAGCAATATTTACATTTTGCATAACCATTATTCCGATATCGCCTTTTATAAAGCTAACCAATTCACGTACTATCCCGCCGAAACAAAGCGTTAATCTTAATGTGATTGTAAATGATAATTGTTAATATTTGTACTGAAAATGGTATTTGAATGAACTCAAGCACAAATTCAAGCATAGAAAATCATGACATAGGCCCTAATGAGGGAGCTGTAGAGATTCCAGCTACAGAGGTGGTTGATGCATCGGTTCATTCTGAAATAGTCCAAAGTACAGGCGGTAAGGTTTCTTCCTTGGACGCTTCAGCTACTGAGGTGCTGAAAGAGGATGCAGCTAATGCAGATTCTTTGTTAGATATAGCCGAGGATGCGTCTCCCCTTGGTCTGTCGGGAAGTGAGGCGTCTGCCACTAATACTCTGTTGCCTGATGCTGGGTTAGACAAACTGGATCCATTAATACAGATGTTAGATGTAGGTGGGCCTGTTGTCTGGATCTTGATCATTTTATCTATAGTTTCTATCACCATTACCCTGCTAAAGCTGTGGCAGTTTGCTGTGCTACGACCTGAAAAAACTGATCTAGTTAATAAAGGTTTAGAACATTGGAAGGCGGGGAATGCCGCGTTTGCCATAAGTGCACTTGAGGGTGCTCGCCCAGTGCCCAGTATTGTTCGCTCTGCTATGTGTGGTTTGAGTGAGGGTAAAGATCCACACATGTTAAAAGAGGAGCTAACACGACGTGCACAGGGGTATGTTAATCAACTGACTGCGTTACTTCGTCCATTGGAATTAATAGCGAACTTGAGCCCTCTACTCGGTTTGATGGGTACTGTATTAGGCATGATTGTAGCTTTTCAGCAGATGGAAGCTGCTGGGAGTCAAGTTGATCCAGCGGTTCTATCTGGTGGTATTTGGCAAGCGCTGTTGACAACAGCTGCAGGTTTGGCTGTTGCTATTCCTGTTGCTGCAATACATAGCTGGCTTGAGCGTAAAGCTGAGCGCTCTGCTTGGTTGTTAGATGATGCGGTAACACAAGTATTTACCTTTTATTTTAATCCCTTAGTGGCTGTGCCTAGTGATACGAGAGCGGATGCTGGTTGTGTTGCTGAATAATATCGCCCCGAGGAAGAAAACTATAAGTATTACCCCATTGATCGATGTGGTTTTTATCTTGCTACTGTTTTTTATGTTGTCATCAACCTTCAGTCAAAAGAAACAGCTCGAAATAAAACATGCCACTTCAGGTGCTTCACAGGTTGAAGCTGAAGTGGTCCGGATTGTTTTACAGCCTGAAGGGACCGTTGAGGTTGGTGGCGCTCAATATATTGTAGGCGAGCAAAACTTTATCCAATTGCTCAATACTCTGGTTGAAAATGATAGCCATGTGAGTTTATCCGCTGGGGCGAATGTCAATATTCAAAAGGTTATCGAGTTAATCGATATGAGCTATCAGGCCGGCATTACTCAGCTGAATTTAAGTGAGTCTGTCGAATTATGATTTTAACAGATACTACTAAAAGGCAGAGTCGCCGCAAACGTCAGCTTGATGACAGTATGGTTCCGGCAATTAACATCGTTTTTTTATTGCTGATCTTCTTCATGATTGCCGGCCATATAGAGGCAAGAAATGCAGATTTACAGATTCCCGCTTCAAGCAGTGAAGGTGAGCTTGTTGCAAGAGATATAGAGATTCAGATCTTGCTGAATGGCGATCATTATCTCAATGGTCAAAAGATAGAGAAGCCATTACTCGAATCTTTGCAGGCGTTAGAGTCCTCAGCGGAGCCTATAGTGATCTCAGAGGAATCTATAGTGACCTGCCATATAGATCGTAATTTGCCTTTCTCGGCATTAGATCCGGTTTTAAGCGCTGTACGTCAACTAAAAATTAAGCGTTTGCAGATAGCGACTGAACATAAATGATGATAGCTAAAAAACAGGTATTACTCTGCCTAATAGTCGCGGTATTTATCCATATAGCGTTAATAACACCTTGGATATTAGGTAAAGATAGCGAAGGTGCAATCGCTGAAGGGCAGGATGGTTTGTTGGTAAGTGTTGGTATTGCCGGCAGTTTCACTGAAACTGCAGAAGTGCGTGATGAGATCGTTGAGAGCAATTTAGTCGAAGAAAAAAACAGCGATAAGCCTGATCTAGAAAAGGAACAAGAGCAAGAAGAAGTAGTTGAACCAGAGCCGGTTGTTGAAGCGAAGCAGGAGAAAATCGTTGAGCCAGAGCCAGTTGTTGAACCTGAGCAGGAAGAAACGATTGAACCTGTACCAACGCCGAAACCAAAAACAAAAAAAACGCTCAAGCAAGAACCGGTAAAACAGCCGGAGAAGAGACCTGATATAACAAAAAAACCTCAGCCTATAAGTGAACCCACTAACGATCTTAAGGCAAAAGAGGCAGATAGCAGCGCAAAATCAACACCGATTGCAACTAAGGCAACGGGTGTTGGAACGCGTGTAGAAACGGGTGGTAATCCAGCGGCAAGGCAGAGCTATTTAAGCAAAGTTTTGGTGCGCATTGCCCGGGTTAAACGTTACCCGCGCAGTGCTCGAAAAGATGGAGTCACCGGTACGGTAGTGGTTAGTTTTGTGATTCAGAAAAATGGTCGGGTAAAAAGTTCGAGAATCGTCACAAGTTCAGGTGATTCTCGATTGGATAAGGAAGCAACAGATATGCTGTTGCGAGCAAGTCCATTCCCTAGCATTCCTTCTGAGCTAGGTGAGGGCCCACTAGATTTAACACTACCGATTGAATTCTCATTGAACCCAACACGTAAGTTATTTTAAGGACAGACAATGTATCAAGCCAATACAAAAAAGCCCTCTAGCATAGAGCGAAATATAGGAAAGAAAAGCGCCTTTACCCCAGGCACTTTAGCCTTAGCAATTTCAGGTACCTTGATGGCTGGTGTAGCTACTGCAGAGGAAACAATCTCCCTCGATAAGCTGACTGTTGAAGAATCCGTCACACCAGATACTAATCCTTACGCGGTACCAGGCTCTCCTTACTTGGCTGAACGGCTATCAGACCCTCGCCGTACGCGTGACCTTGCGGAAACGCCGCAAACAATTACTGTACTTACTGCAACAGAGCTTGCTGATACTGGGCGCACAGACCTGCGCGAGATCCTTGATGGACAGCCGGGTATTACTGTAGGCACGGGTGAAAATGGTAACGCATTTGGTGACCGTTATGTGATTCGTGGTCATGAAGCCCGCAGTGATGTTTTTGTCGACGGTATGCGTGATCCTGGCATGACAATCCGTGAAAGCTTTGCAACTGAGCAGGTTGAGATTAGTAAAGGGCCAAGTTCTAGCTTTGCTGGCCGTGGTACTACTGGTGGTGCTGTGAACTCTGCAACTAAACGTGCAAGTTCTGAATATGATTTTACTAAGCTTTCAGCAGGTATAGGTACAGATAGTCATCATCGTGTATCTTTAGATACGAACCAAGTTATTAACTATGATACGGCAATTCGAGCTAACATCCTGCATGCAGAAGAGGATGTGCCCGATCGTGCGCCAGCTGATCGTCAGCGTAAAGGTGCAGCTTTCTCGATTACTCATCAACCAAGTGATGATTTAGAAATTACTGCTGATTATTACCACTTTGAAGGTAATGATAAACCGGATTTAGGTACCTACCTTGATACCTCAGGGGATGGACAACCGGTAGCTAATATCCCTGTGTATCTTCAAAATGAAGATTTTCTGGATTCCGAGGTTGATACAGCCACACTACGTATAGGTTATGAAGTTAATCCCGATACTCGTATTGTTAACTTAACCCGTTACGGCACAACTGATAACGGTTATGTAACAACCGGTGCACGTGGTACTACGGCTTATCCTACGCTTGCCGATGCAACAAACGGCACTAATGGATATAGTTCAGCTACTTTAAGTACCCACCAAGGTTGGCAGGAAGTTGAGTATTTTGCTAACCAGTTTAACCTGTTGATGGATCGTGAGCTGGGTGGTTTAAATCATGAGCTTGTATTTGGCCTAGAGTATACCGATCAGCAAGTACTTAATGGTGTGTATGATAATACGGCCACAGGAGCGTCGAACTGTTTTTCCTCTGGTCGTAGAGGCCCAGGTGCTGCATATTGCCTAAATGATGCTAGTGGTGCTGAAGTTTCGGATGTTAACTCATTGCTCCAGCGCGATATATCTAAAGGTGATTGGGATTCCGATTGGAATATAAAAACCATATCCCTTTCCATGATGGATACAGTGGACATAACGGATAAGTGGACCCTGTTTGGTGGCCTACGTTATGACTACTATGACTATAAAACTACGGCTAATTATGATCCGGGCACAGGTCGCGAGTTGACTGATTTCATCAATGAAGATGGTTTCTGGAATGGTCATGTTGGGGCAAGTTATAAAATCAACCCTAAAGCGAATGTTTATGCGAGTTTCTCAACGGCGACTAACCTCAATGGTGGTGAATCGGACGTAGGTACAAGTTGTGGTTATGGTGGTATCTGTGCCGAAGGCGCTAACCCTGTTTTAGGTAACCCTGAAAAAACAGACAGCTGGGAACTTGGTACTAAATGGCGCTTTAATGATGATAAATTACTAGCGACAGCAGCGCTCTTCCGTATTACAAAGAGTGATGTGATGGAGTCTTCAGATGGTAATTCGTATTCAACTGTCGGTACTTTAAATACAGGTAAAAACGAAGTAGAAGGTATTGAGCTTGGCATTGCCGGTAATCTTACCGATAAACTGAGTGTTCAGGCAGGTATCGCATTGATGAATGCTAAAGTGAAAGAATCTATTATCGAAGATAATGTAGGTAAAACGTTAGCTAACTTTGCTGATAAATCTGCCTCTTTACATCTTAGATATCAAGCGACTCAAGCTTTTGCTTTCGGCGGTACAGCAACTTACGAAAGTGTTCGTTATACAGGTCAGCCAGATACGGCGGCTAACGAAGAGAGAGGTGTTCCTGAATACACTGTATTAGATGCATTTGCGTCTTATAAAGTTAATCGCGATATGCTACTTAGATTAAACGTAAACAATCTTCTTGATGAGGATTATTATTTAGCGGCTTATCGTTCAGGTGCATTCACTTACATTGGTGATAAAAGGAATGTTCAGCTAACGATGGAATATAGCTTCTAAAGTTAGTATCCCCCCTTCGGATATTTCCTTTGGCAGGGCTACAATAGTAGCCCTGTTTTTTATAAGTGATGATATATGTACGAACCCAGAAAAATTCTAGAAACGCTTAACTATATACCCCCTGAGATTTTATCTGCTCAGGATTATGAGTTACTCGCACCGGACTTTATCTCCCAAGATCGCTTTGCTTATATCTCGGGAGGCAGTGGGCATGATGTCACTTTAACCAAAAATCAACAGGCCTTTGCAAAGCTCGCTTTTATTCCGCGTGTTCTACGCGATGTTGATCAAGGCTCTACAACAACTGAGTTGCTGGGACAGCGTTTTAAACACCCCATATTATTAGCCCCTGTTGCTTATCAAACCTTAGTTCATCCTCAAGGTGAGCAAGCAGCAGCTTATGCAGCCCAAGCGACGGATAGCTGCATAGTGGCGAGCACACTATCTTCCATGACCTTGGAACAGATAGCGGAAAAAGCTGGGTCAGAACGGTGGTTTCAGCTCTATTTTCAGCCGGATTTTAAAGATACCAAACACTTATTAAAGCGGGCTGTGGCCGCAGGTTATAGAGCTATAGTTGTGACTTTAGATGCCGCTATTCAGCAGCCCAGTATGCGAGCTCAGCGGGCTAGATTCACATTTCCTGCCGACCTTATTGCCGCCAATTTAGTTGATCAGATGGCAGCTAGTAGATCATCCTCTGCGGGAAATCAAAGTCATATTTTTCAAAGTTATATGCAAAACCTCCCTTCGCGAGAACAATTACAGTGGCTCCTTGAAAACAGCCCTGTACCTGTATTGATAAAAGGGGTTTTGCATAGTGAGGATGCCCTCGAATTAA
Organism: Neptuniibacter marinus; assembly: GCF_001597725.1. Taxonomy (GTDB): domain Bacteria; phylum Pseudomonadota; class Gammaproteobacteria; order Pseudomonadales; family Balneatricaceae; genus Neptuniibacter; species Neptuniibacter marinus. The sequence goes on along the minus strand of NZ_LUTR01000001.1, from coordinate 352,891 downwards.
AAGCCTTAGGCGCCGCCGGTATTATTGTATCTAACCATGGCGGTAGAACATTGGATGGTGTGCCTGCTAGCCTCTCCATGTTGCCTGCTATCCGTTCAGCGGTCGGTGATAGATTTCCATTGTTGTTAGATAGCGGTATTCGCTCTGGTGGAGATATATTTAAAGCCATTGCTTTAGGCGCTGATGCAGTGCTTATTGGGCGTTTACAGGTATATGCACTCAGTGTCGCCGGCGCTTTAGGTGTTGCGCATATGATCAAGTTGTTAAGAGAAGAGCTTGAGCTCACTATGGCGATGACTGGTTGCGCCACGATCAATGACATTAGGCTGGCCGATCTTACGACGGAATCATCAAATTTAAGCCGGAGAAATGAATGTTAATTACCATTCCAGAGTTGCTGTCTAAGGCTGAAGTAGAGCAGATCAGAACACATCTAGAGAGCGCTAATTGGCAAGCGGGCAGTCAAACTGCGGGTAGTATCGCGCGTAAGGTAAAAAAGAACCAGCAGCTAGATGATAGTAAAGAGCCGGCTATCAGCTTAGGGCATCATATTGTGCGTGCCTTATCGCAGCACCCGACCTTTATTTCGGCTGCGTTGCCGGACAAAATCTACCCGCCTAAGTTTAACCGTTATAGCGAGAATGAGACTTATGGTGCCCACGTAGATGCGGCGTTAATGCAGGTACCTGAGACCAACCAAACTCTACGAACCGACCTTTCTGCAACGATTTTTCTTGCTGAACCTGATGAGTATGAGGGAGGCGAGCTTAGCATTGAAACGCAATATGGCGCACAAACCGTAAAGCTCGCAGCGGGTGATATGGTGCTTTATCCTTCCACCAGTTTACATCAGGTCACGCCGGTCACTAAAGGTGTGCGGGTCGCTTCATTCTTCTGGATTCAAAGCTTAGTGAGCGATATCCAGCAACGGGAGACGTTGTTTAACCTAGATCAAACGGTTCAACAACTCACCGTCGAGCTCGGCCAAACCCATAGTGAAGTGGTTAATCTGAGTGGGATTTATCACAACTTGCTACGCCAATGGGCAAAACCTTCTTAACTTTTTGATTTTCTTATAGGCGATTTAATAATGCGATTTAAATATAGCTTACTTGCTACGGCCTTAGCGCTACCTCTACTTTCAACTGCTAGTCTGGCGGCAGATCTCATGGTTTATTCATCACGTAATGCCAGTTATATAAAACCTCTATTAAATGAATATGCATTAGAAACTGGCGTAGCCGTCAACTATCTTGTTAGCCCTGCAGTGGAGCTGATTTCACGTCTAGAAAATGAAGCGCAAAGTACGCAAGCAGAGATTAAAAAAGCTGATCTGATGATCGCTTCAGGAGCTGAGTATTTCTGGATGGCGTCAGAGAAAGGGTTGTTAGCGTCGGTTCAATCAAGCACTCTTTCAGAGAACGTACCTGCCCATCTTACATCACCAAAACAGGATTGGTTTGGCTTTGCCAGTAGAGCTCGTACAATTGTTTACAACCCAGCCAAAGTTAAGGCGAGTGAGCTAAGCAGTTACAGTGATTTAGCATCTCCTAAATGGAAAGCTAAACTCTGCTTGCTCACTTCTCAGTCAGCTTATACTCAAGCCTTCGTCGCGATGTTAGCTAATCATGAAGGGGAAGAAAAAACTGCTCAGATTATGCGCGGTTGGGTGGATAATTTAGCCGTGGCGCCTTTCGGCGATGATATACAGGTGCTTGATGCGATTAACCAAGGTCGTTGTGATGTAGGTATTGTGAACTCTTATTACTTTATACGGTTCAAAAGACAGGAGCCGGATACCAAACTAAAACTCTTTTGGACGGATCAAAAGGGGATGGGCACTCATGTGAATATTACGGGCGCGGCGGTCGTCGCCAATACGCCTAATCAAGCTCAAGCGATCGACTTTTTAGAGTGGTTAACCACTAAAGAGCCGCAAGCTACTTATGCCAAGTTAAGCATGGAATACCCAGCTAATCCAGATGTTTACCCTGCAAGGGAAGTGGCGAGGCTCGGAAAATTTAAGATGGATACAACCAATCTATCTAATATAGGTATGCATCTACACACAGCCCAAAAACTAGCAAAAGCAGCAGGCTACCCATAACAGGCTTTGGACAGTCTTACTGCACATCATAAAAGCCCATTCTGGGCTTTTATTTGTTTTAGCGAGAGAGTATTTAATTCCTGCTTTATCTGCAAGTGATTGCTATAGCGCTGGGCAGCGTAAGTAAACGACCTCTGCGGTACATCTCCCAGATTGTTTGTTATCAGATTTTATACGTAGGTTAATGAGAACCGTGGGGCTTTCTACTGCGCCAACAGGAACCTCATTCACATTAGCGATCATCATTTGATGTCCCTTGAGTGGTGTGCGGGATATGCTGTGGCGGCGGTAAGAGTGATCCGATCACAATGCTTAGAGGCTTGAGTATTGTTTGTGGATACAAGTTTCCAACCGAGTTGCTGCGTATAGTCAACGGTTGCTGTAACTCGGGCAATTGGTTTATCAAGTTTTTCCGCTATCGACTTTTTAAAGTTATTGTAGGCTCCGTAGCAGAGAGTTGTATGGCGATTGTTGTGTATATTGTATGGCGATTGTTGTGTATATTTATATCTTTAGAGCACGCCGCGAGGCACTTTTTGTCGCATTTTTATTATCTACCGACCCATAGGAACCGCTGGTATCTAGAGCTAAGCACCCGCCACGAAATTGTTCTACTTGCTCTGGACTCATGCCTGCATGAGACAAGTCTAATCAGGGTCAGGCACTTTTGAAGAAAGATTTTTGGATTCATTCCATAAAAAAAGCTTTTAGGAATTTTCAGTAGCTAAGTACTGTGATTAAAGGGTTGTAGGCGATTATTTTATGTTTTGGAGACAATGGTTATCTCCAGCAAGTCAGCTGCTTTTTGTCGTCAACTTGAATAGGGGGGTGAGGGTTTAGGCTGCTTGCCTTGACCGTCGTTTTCGAGCAAATCTTTTCGCGTAAACTTTTTCAAACTGAGTGATATTATCGAACCAGTTTTCATTATTGAGCTTCAGCCTTTCTAATATGGGGGGTAATGATGCCGCGATTGCTCCCCGGCCATCGTTTTTAACCATTCGTCCCGTTATATCAATTAGAGTTAAGTAATCTTTAAAGTCGAGTAAAATACCTTGTTGCTCGTTTTGTTTAGTCGTTTTGTTTAGTCGTTTTGGTAAATTGAAGTAGAGCTTTGAGTGGAATTTTAAAGTCCTGTAAGGCGAGTTGTACTTTATGGTCGATAATTGCTGAATGTAAATTGAATTGAGGAGCGATGCGTTCTTTGATGCTGGTGTGTTCTGAGTCTTCAGGCGTGTTTGCCATCTCTGAGCGTATGGGATTGAGGTCAACGTAAGCCATGCAAGACAGCAGTGCTTCTTCTGTTAATAGGGCTTGGGATTTAAAGCGAGACTCCCAAAAGTGACCCGTACATTTATCCTCTAGGTTCGCTTGGCGAGCAATCGGCTCGTTTAGGCATTTCATAAACCAACTAAGGCTGGTTAACCGTGTTCGGTAGACTGCTATTATCTCGGTTACACTATTTAACTGAGTCTTGCTCAGAGTCTCGCCTGATGCCCATTGCTGGATTAGTAAAGGGCCTTTAAAGAGGCACTGCCAGCGTTTAACTACCTCGGCATCAGACCATGTATCAGCCACACTTGGATTGAGTTTTAGTACGAGGTGGTGATGGTTGGACATAATGGCATAGGCGCAGATATCGATAGTGAAGAGGGAGGATAAAATGCGTATACGGTCTTCAATCCATTGACGACGGTGCTCGTAGCTTTTACCGGTTGAGTAGTCAACGCCACATAAGTACGAGCGGCGAACACAGCGAGAAACGACATGGTAATAGGGAGTATCTTGTATAGATACGAGTTCCTTTCGTGGGCGAGTCATCGGTAAATCCTTTTATCGATGGGTAGCTAAATTGAATAGTTTCTGTTGAATCTATCTTAGGAGGCGGATTATTTATTGTCAATTTAAGAATGCCTGTCCTAAGAGGTTTATGTCCTAAGAGGTTTCGAAAAGTGCCTGTCATAAGAGGTTTCGCTGATAGATTCTACTAATGCGCTCATGGAGTTTTTTGCTTGGAGGGTTATCGAGCTTCATTTAATTGCCAATTATATTGATCATCAAAAATGCTTTGTACCTTTGATAGTTGATGCTTGAGAGGTTCTTTAGCGTATTGTTCTAGGTGTTTAATTACCTGAGTGTCATCGCCTCCAAAATCCTCTTTAAACCAGTTGTAAATACTTGATACTATCAACGTACCGTCTTTGATTTCTACGCCTCTTGGATGGTTGATAAAAGCAGTTGCTGCTTGTTCTAGCTGTTGTTCCATGTTTTCTGCTGTATAAGCTTGTGTGCTTAAATTTGGGCAGCCAAGGGATGCGCAGTTAACGGCATAATGGGTTCTAGGATCTTTCCAAATAGGGCGAAGAATTCGATGCTCTATATCGTTGAGACTTAATGATTGCTGCTCAACACTAATCAGTTCTTTCTTCCATGGCCCTCGGGTGAATAAGCCTGAGAGTTTGATATTCATAATAGATTTGACGGGGTAGTGGTCGAGTACCACATCAACGGTCAGTGCATTGTATAAGTTTATCCAGTAAGCCCGCTGTTGATTACGATTATATTGGCTAATGGGTAGGGCCGTGAGTGTGGCAATATAGCTTTTTAGGGCCTGTTTATCCGCTGCTGTTACGCTCGCATATTTGAGGGTATTAATACCCTTGACGGCGGTATTGCTGTTGCTATTTGTTTCTATATAGGTTGAAAGAAAATGATTCCATGGATTATGACTAATGACCATCTTGCTCTTCGGATCATTTTGTAACCAGTATTCCCAGAGCTCTGACTTTGGTGCGGCATAAGTGTTTATGGAAAGTGTGAAGGTTAGGGATAATAGGCATAGTAGCGCTGTTTTTATGAGTCTCATGAGGTGAACTCTTCTATTTAACTATTCATTTGTACTTAAGACTCCAGTTTGATAACAAAATTCAAAGATTTTTAATGGTTTTTTTATTGTCTGTCACGAGGCAGTAGCTGTTATTAGTGAATTAATCCATGATCTTTAATGTGACTTGGTGGTATTGGTTTTATACTTAAGCGAAGTTGTTTTGATAAAGAGGTGAGTAATGGCGTTGTATCAAAAGGGGATAGTGGCTGAGGCGAACCGTTCAGCACTTTTTTTAACGTTAAATCAAACGCGCAACGAAGGTGCTAAGCAGCGTGTTAAGCAGGTCTTAGCGGATGTTACAGCGCTTGAGGAAAAGTATAACCAGTTAGAACCTGAGGCTGAGTTGTGTTTAGTGGCGGCGATAGGCAGTAGTTATTGGTCACAAATCATCGATACTGGGGCGCCGGCGGAGTTAGCTGCGTTTCCTAGTTTTGAAAATGGTGAGAATGTTGCACCTAATACGCCAGTGGATCTGCTTTTTCATATACGCTCAGAAAGGAAAGATCTCAATTTCCAGCTAGCGCGGGAACTCTGTGCTGAGTTAGGGAATGCGGTTCAGGTAGTTGAGGAGGTCGATGGGTTTAGATATTTTGATATGCGCGACTTCACAGGTTTTGTCGATGGAACTGAAAACCCACAAGGTGATGATCGAATAGGGGTTGCCGTTGTTGGAGAGGAAGATCAAAACTTTGCGGGTGGTTCCTATATTCATCTGCAGCGCTATGTTCACAATATGGCCTATTGGAATAAGCAGCCGGTAAAAAAGCAGGAAGAGACATACGGTAGAACGAAAGAGGATAATGTGGAGTTCGCCTCTACAGATAAGGCACTTACGGCTCACACTAAAAGGACGTCCTTAAAAGACAGCGATGGAAACTCTATTGAGATTCTTCGCCATAGCATGCCCTATGGTGATACACAGGAGTGTGGGCTTCTTTTTGCGAGTTACTGCTGTACGCCGAAAAACTTTACGCTCATGTTAAAAAGTATGGTGGAAGGGGATGGTGAAGGTCATACCGATCACCTGTTAAAATATACCCGAGCGGTAACTGGGCAGGCATTCTTTGCGCCTTCACGTGTGTTTTTAGAAAATATCAACGGATAGAGTATTTAGGAGATTGTAGTTTTACTACATTCTATTTATTAATCTGTCTGTTTTTTGTTCTATTTCTTGCAATTTGTAGGATTTGTACTAGGGTGTCAGTATAAAAACTACAATGTGGGTCAGAGAATAAAATGCAGACGGATATACATGTTCGCACTATCGCTATTTTAGCGGTAGATGGCGAGAATTATGAAGTAAATGGGTGCTATCAGGGACAGCAGCGTAGAGCGAAGTGGTACAACGTATTTAAAAGTAGTGACCATGAAGTGCATGCGGATCATTTAGAGGTGTTCCCTTCCCATGCGGATATTAGAAAATTGCTTAATTAGGTAGTTGTTAGTAATTAAGCGATCGTAGGTATCTTTGAAAGGATAGTAAAAAGCCGGATCTGTTATCTCATCCGGCTTTTTTGTGTCTGTAAGTGTGCTACGTCCGTTTTATTTATTGAACCGATTCGTTATCGCTGAACATGCCTTCAAATAGAGCAGAAGATAGGTAACGTTCGCCAGAGTCCGGTAGAATAACGACTATGTTTTTATTGGCGTGTTCTGGTTGTTCTGCCACACGCATAGCTGCACAAACCGCTGCGCCGCAAGAGATGCCTGCCATAATGCCTTCTTTTTCCATTAACAGTTTAGCGGTTGCAATTGCATCTTCATTACTGACTTGTTCGACCTGATCAATTAACGCCAAATCTAAATTTTTAGGCACAAAGCCAGCGCCAATCCCTTGGATTTTGTGGGGAGAGGGTTTTACGGTTTCGCCATTAAGTGTCTGCGAAATAACGGGTGAATCAACCGGCTCTACCGCAACAGAGGTGATTGCTTTACCTTGCTGGTTTTTAATATAACGAGAGATACCGGTAATGGTGCCGCCCGTACCTACACCTGCAACAACAACATCCACCGCACCATCGGTGTCGTTCCAGATTTCAGGACCTGTTGTTTTTTCGTGGATCTCTGGATTAGCTGGGTTCTCAAATTGTTGCAGCATGATATGAGTATCAGGGTTTTTATCTACAATCTCTTGTGCTTTATCAATAGCACCTTTCATGCCTTTTGCTGGTTCAGTTAAGACAATGTTGGCGCCGAGTGCCTTCATGATTTTACGGCGTTCAAGGCTCATGGAGGATGGCATCGTAAATATAATATCGTAACCACGGGAGGCTGCTACGAATGCCAGCGCGATACCGGTATTGCCGCTGGTGGGTTCAACCATAGTTATCCCTTGTTTAAGAACGCCGCTTTTTTCTGCAGACCAGATCATATTAGCGCCAATACGACATTTTACAGAACCTGCAGGGTTGCGGGACTCAATTTTACCGAAAATATTTAGCCCAGGAGCGAGGCGCTTAAGATGTACTAGCGGCGTATTACCAATGGTAAGGGAGTTATCTTCGTAAATTTTCATTTTGCTACCCTAGAATCCTTTTGATGGCCTATATATCTAAAATGAATATAAGCGCTGATTTTTATGTTTGATTGATAATATAAGTTTTAGCGTAGAAGCATATATTGTATCAAGTGGTTTTTAGATGAAGTTTTTCTCCATAAGATTACCGGTAGTTGATATTATGGCTTTTTAATTGCTGTGATAGTTGTAGTAGGAGAAGGTTATGCGCTTTATTTCGAGGCTGTTAGCGCCGCTTGTTTTTGTGGTCGCTTATGCTCTATTTCGTTCATCTATGCAGCAAAAGTCTCTTAAAAAGCATAACTTCGTTATGAAGCTGTTTCGTTTCTGTGCTGATAACGGCCATAAGAAAGCATTGAGCGTTTATGGCCATCTTTTGCACTTTAAAGGGGATGGTATACAAAACCGGATTCAGGGTGGCATATATTTGCAACAAGCTGCGGAAAAGGGTGATGAAAAAGCGCAGTATCAGATGGGGCGTATTTTTGAGAATGGGTATGAACATTATTTTCAGCCGAATGCTGAAAAATCGCTAAGTTTCTATACTAAAGCGGCAGAGCAGGGACACCAATTAGCGATTAAACGTTTAGTTGATACTTATGCTCAAGGAGAGCTAGAGCAGGTAGCTGATTCTCTTAAAGCTGATTATTGGCGAGCGAAGCAATCGCCGTTATAAGAGGCGGCTTTGCCATTAATGGCGCTTTGATTGTTTGTAGTGCGTGATAAATGCATCAAAGGCTTGAGTCAGTTGGGTGGCAGGACTAAGTTCATCGCACAGCTTTAGCAGTTCAATGACCGTTTCCGCTGTACATAAATGATCAGGGTCGGGATTTCGTCTTAGGTCATATCTGCTGGGCGTTTTTGGATCAAAGGCTAGAAGAGGTAATTGATCTAACCAAGGGCTTTTTCGGACAATTTTTCGAACCTCCTTCCATGTGCCATCGGGCACAATAATTAGGGTTTCATGCCCAGTATTCAGTTTGATTTCCTGCTGCCGGACTTTAAGTTCTTCCCTATCGGCGGGAAAGAGTAGCCAAGCATCAGTGTTTTTATCTTCGATCTGTTGAATTAGCTCGAGTGGTGGTTCATTTCGTTTCCACAGATAAGCTTGGGTGTTTTGAATGGTATTTAAGATGATCTTACTAGTGGTCGTAGGTCTTGAGGGTTCGTTCTCGTGGAGAAGGAGTGCAAGCTTTACGCGACTTGTTGTTGGAGTGCTCTGGCTGCAACAGCACCAGTTTGAGATAAGGCCGCAGCCAGAGCAATAATGAGTTAGCAAGGTTTACCGTTTCTCCATCTTAACGTGGAAGCGAAGAACCTTTTCTCCTTTTGCAGGGACTTTTATTTTCCATTGGGCACTGCCGCCAAGTACTTTTTCGAACTCGATGTTGCTGCTTTCCATCTCCCAAACGAGAGGGAAGTTTGCCGTCATAACTAAATCCGCAGGGGTGGAGCGGCTGTTAGTAATGCGAAGTTCTTGTCCCACTTTAAAACCATTAAACACTGTGCTGAAGTGGATCTGTTTACGGTGGATCGATAGGTCAAAGGCTTTGCCTTGAGTCACTTCGACTTCATCCCCTTCCCCGGTATGGTTGATACTGCTGCCGCCCATAAACTGAAGTTGGCCTTTGCTATCAGGGCTGAAGGTTCTGATTTTTCCTGCCGGTAGCGGCATACCTAAATGAGACTTTTGATCATTCAAAAATTTGAGGGTTAAGTTAGGTTTAACGCGATGCTGGTTACGTTCCAGTGTTGGGTAAACCAAAAATTCATAATCATAACTACGGCTGACGGGCACTTTTTCTGCGGTGAGGAAGGATACCTGTTTCACTTGGCCATTTAATAGATCTACTTTGCGCGGCAAACTAAACAGATGGAAATCGCCAATGCTTTCTCCACTTAGTGATTTAGGTGCGGCGGCTCCGCGAGCCATTACCATATTAGAGAAATCTTCTTGCAGTGCGGTTGCATGGCGTGCGCCTGGATTATTTAAGTCTCCTGCCACTAAAGAGATCTGAGCGTCTTTAAAATCAGCACCAGTGTTGTTTGTTAGGCTGGCTAAACCATCAAGAGTGACTTGTGTGCCCGCTTCGTTAAGCGTCATAACGTAATCCATGTCCCAACTTAATCCGCTCGTTAGGTAGCTTATACCTGTTAGTTGGGCTTTAGATGTGCCAGACGAACGGAAACTTACGCTTGGTTTAGCGAGCAGTTGGCTTGGCAGGTTTGGAAAAATAAAACGCCAGCCGTTATTTAGAGGGATGCTTTCAAAACTGTTATTACGTTTAATCAATGCGCGGCTGCCATCGATGCTCAGCAATTTCACTGAGCTGATAATCTCTTTTCCGGATACGGGATTTAAGCGTGCAAGTTTTAGCTCTTTGCCAACAAAATGTTGCAGTAAATTCTGTTGGTTAAGCAGGTTGGTATTCAGGTTTTGCTCAAGTATTTTACCGGCATTGTCTATGAGTAAGCTTTCGACTTGTAGCTGTTTGCTTACATCTTCAAGGGTCACCGATTGTCCGGTTTTTAAAGGGGGTAATTCGCGAGTTTCACGGACTAAACCTAAATTTTGGTTGTATAAGGTTAGGTCGATAGATTCTCTCTGTTCAGAGCTTATCTGTAATGTAGTGGCTTGCGCGGATAAAACGGTGAATCCCGCGAGGCAAAGAGCAAGACTGATTTTGTTAATTTGCATATGGAATATTCCCTGAGAACGAGTCCCTAATCTATCAATGTTAGAATGAACCTAGGCTTTCTGGTTGTTGCTCTAAAGCGTTCCGTTCTTTATTCAAAGTCTAGTGCGACTCTGAAGCCCCAGCTGTTACGTTTTGAGTCTACTGGATGCCGGTAGCGGCTGGCGGGTCGAATTAAACGATCAATCTCAAACCAAGAACCCCCTCGCATAACTCGGCTTTCACAAACTTTTTCCGTATAAGCTGAGCCATTTCTAGGTGTTGTTTTGTAGCTGTTGGTATAGCAGTCTGCCACCCATTCATCAACATTTCCTGTCATGTCATGTAGACCCCAATGGTTAGCGGGGAAGCTGCCAACGGGCATAGGCTTAACGCCATCAAATTCGCTACCGCATCCGGAACAGACTGCCATGTTAGGTTTGAGTTCATCGCCCCACCAGTAAGTGCTTAGGGTTCCAGCTCGTGCCGCGTATTCCCATTCTGCTTCGGTTGGTAGGCGATAAGGATGACCTGTCTCGTGGCTAAGCCATTCGACATAGGCAGAGGCGTCCCGCCAAGTTACATTGATTACTGGCTGGTTGCCTCGGCCCCAGCCTTCATCGTCAGGTAGAGGGCGTTTAGTTGCTTTGGCGAAGGTGTCGTATTCAGCAAAAGTCACTTCAAAGCGTGATAAAGCAAAAGGTTTACGGATTTTAACAAGATGCACAGGTTTTTCGTTATCGTCTCCAATCCCTGCTTGATCACCCATACGAAATTCGCCGGAGGGTAGTAATACCATCTCAGGGCCGTAGGTTGTGTTGTCGATCTGATCTTTAAAAATCTGTTGACCCGGTGTGTCAGGTTCTGCTGCCTTTAGCATTTTCCGAGCAGATAATAATTCTTGTTCAAGTAATGAGTTGTTTTGTAATGCGTCGTTTAGCTCTTGCTCGGCTCGGCTTTGTATCTCTTGTTGAGCTTGTAGAGAATCGTACATTTGCTGTAAAGCTTCTTGTTGTTTGGCAATTTGTAAAGTTTGGAAGTCTTTTTCTTTAAAGTTTATTAACTCTGAAACGGCCCAGCCCGATAGGTAACCAGCAATAAAAATACAGCAGCCGATCAGTGTGTAAATTACAATCTTGGGAGGTGCGGTTAGTAGCTTTTTTGATCGTTTAACTGTGCTTTTTAGCTTGTCTTTTATAGATGAGGGTGAGCTATTCTCGTCGTCTGTTTCACTTTCTATTCCTGCGTTAGGCTGCTCTTTTTCTGACTCATCGTTACTATCTTCTTCAGCTTTGGGCGGGAAGATAGCTTTCATTAACTCTGTGCAGCTAGCGAAACGTTCCTCTGTATCAGTGGAAAATGCTTTTTGGAGTTCTGCCCATTGTTCATCGTCTAAATCTGTTGGTTGTTCTAACTGCTTTCGTACCCGATCTGCTTCCGACTCATTTACATCAAAGGGTGGCTTGCCGGTAAATACTTCGTAAATGATAGCGGCAAAAGAATATACATCAGTTTTACGAGTCAGTTTGCCCGGATGGAAGGCTTCGGGAGATTGATAGGCTTTGTAGCTGGGTGGGGCTGTTAGTAGATCGGCAATTGATTCTAGTGTTTCTCTTAAGGCAGATAAGGTCAGTTTAACCCCGCCTTTTCGGTTTATATAAATAGCATCAGGTGATAAACAAGCGTGTGGACTGCGTAGTTTTTGGAAGTTCATGTCAACAGCATAAGCGACCTGTCGGAGTAGACCTAGCCGTTGAGCTATTTGAAGTTGCTGCCCCGCTTTAATGAATCCGCTAAGTGTTAGGCCATCCAGTTTTTCATAAGATAGGAGTAGTAGTCCGCCTTTGTGGGGGAAAAAACCATAACATTCTGCAATATGTTTATTTTGCAGTTGTTTGCTTAGGGCTGCATGTTTTTTAATCCCTTCTGCAAAACTGGTTTGTTTTAGGAGGGTGGGGTTGATAATCAAGAGGGTAACAAGCGGATTACCGGCAACATCAATATCCTTGGCCTGCCATAATTGGCCAACAAGGTGTGTTGAGCTATTACCTATCAGTTGAAAACGGTGATGCTCAGGCCCCAGTATAGCGCCTTCTTGTAACGACTGATAAATTGAATCTGCAGTATCACTCATGGAACATTAAAACCTATCCTTAGTTTGTATACGCTTATCATCGATAAGAGTGTAGCAATAAGTCAGTAGCTAATAGTCTGGTACTGAGTTGGATAAGAGGTTTATTAGCTAACCAATGAATTATAAAAGAGTAAGCCCATAGTTCAATAATGGGCTTATTTCTTTGTCATATATAGGACTTATAGCAAGGTCAGGCGCTTTTATATAGAGGTATCTAAGTGGGGGAAGCTTTTTACTAGTTCATCCACTGCTTTCATTTGCGCTAAATAAGGTTCAAGTGTGCTGAGAGGAAGAGCGCAAGGGCCGTCGCATTTAGCTTGATTTGGATCTGGGTGAGCTTCTAAAAAGAGCCCTGCAATACCTTGCGATAAACCTGCACGAGAAAGTTGCGCAACCAGTGCTCGGCGGCCACCGGCGGAATCGGCGCGCCCACCAGGCATTTGCAGTGCATGGGTAGCATCAAACATGACTGGATAGCCAAACTCTTTCATTATGGAAAAACCGAGCATATCCACTACTAAGTTGTTATAGCCAAAGCTTGAACCGCGCTCGCAGAGAATGAGTTGATCATTACCGGCTTCTTCGCATTTATGCAAAATGTGTTTCATCTCTTGAGGTGCGAGGAATTGTGCTTTTTTTATGTTGATTACTGCATTGGTTGTAGCCATTGCTTCAACAAGATCAGTCTGACGAGAGAGGAAGGCTGGTAGCTGGATAATATCGCACACTTCTGCAACAGGAGCGGCTTGATAGGGCTCATGTAGATCGGTAATTAAGGGAACGTCAAAGGTTTCCTTAATCTCTTGTAATATTTTTAGGCCTTCATCAAGGCCAGGGCCACGAAATGATGTGAGAGAGGAGCGGTTGGCTTTGTCGAAAGAGGCCTTAAAAACGTAAGGGATGTTGAGTTTTGTCGTAACTTCAACGTAGTGCTCGGCAATTTTCATTGCTAAATCACGGGATTCTAAAACATTCATACCACCAAATAGCACCATAGGTTTGTCATTGGCTATTTCAATGTTTGCGACCGTTATGGTTTTTTGCTGCATAGCTATCAATCGTCCATCATCACTGGAAAAGAAGCATTATAACCCTATCTATAATGACAACAACTGATCTAGTTGTTATGAGTCGACTGGATCTTCTACGCAGGGGAAAAGATGTGCATATTTTCCTATCCACTCCAAAGCTGCATCTTGATTGGAGATTGTGCGCCCCTCAACCTTGAGTACATGGTTGCGATAGCGTTGTATGTAGCATAGTTGTTCAAGCATGCGAATTCTATTTAGAGCATCAGAACCATTAAATGTGATGCCTAGTTCGTAGCCATTAGGTGTGTTTTCACAGCTATCAATTGTTCCACTTACTTCCAGTTGTGATGCAATGCTGGGTATTTTTATGGCGATAGCTTCACCTGAGTGGAAAGGTTTTTCTGAGTGGCAGACTAATTGGAGCTGAGATGTGCCAGATATAGTTTGATGTGACTCTTGTAAATCAAGTTCTATAGGAAACTCATCTGGATGGCGGATAAATATTTTTTGCTCGCCCATGACAAACACCTTGATCGACACTGTCTGCGTAGTTGTTGATATCAACCCTACGCGATTAATGAACCTGCGACTTCTAAAGGTTTAGACCGAAAGCAATGTAATCGTTCACAAACCTAGCAGGACTTCTTCATGTGTTCCACTTATAGTATCGACCATAATGGAGGAGTTTTAATAGTATATTCTTTTTTTATAAGAGATTTATGGTTTTAAGCTGAATTGGAGAACGGGTAATGAGCGATGTTGAGTCTGACAAATTAATGTTGCTGGAGACTAATTGTAGAAATTTACAGCAAGCAAGTAGTACCTTATTACTCTCAACTTTGGGGGAGGATTTTCCAGAAATTAGCTATGCGCCTTTTGTGCGTGATGAGGAGGGTGATTTTTATATTTTCATTAGCGAGCTAGCGGCCCATACACAAAATTTATTACGTAACCCTTTAGCTTCCGTAATGTTTATAGCGGATGAAGAAGGAAGCCGGAACTTATTTGCTCGCGAACGTCTGACGTTTAAATGTGAAGCCCATGAAGTGCTCTCGAGTGAGAGTCATTATCCATTGCTGCTCGATAAGTTAGAAAAAAAGTTTGGTAATGTCGTTGGTATGTTAAGAAGTTTGCCTGATTTTTACCTTTTTTGTCTCCGGCCTATTGAGGGGCGGTATGTGGTTGGCTTTGGTAGTGCTTATGTGGTTAAGCCGAAGACAGGTGAGCTGGAACATATATCAGAAGCTGTATTGAAAAAGTCTTAGCTGCCAGTGTTACAAGGATTCTTGGTTCTATCGCTCTATTGATAGCGATGTTTTAGAAGGAGCCGCCCTCCATCAATTCTACAATAATTGTTTTAACTAGGAAGGCTGCTAAGCCTAAACCCAGCGCAAAAAATAAGATGATGGTGCCAAACTTACCAGCTTTCGATTTTTTTGCTAAGTCGTAGATAATAAAAAAGATAAAGCCTGCAAAGACAACTAGACCTATGTTGAGTGCAATATTTTCAATTTCTGCCAAGCGCATATAGCCACCTCATTGCTTAAGCTAAAACGTGGGCCCAAATTATACAGTAAAGATAGTATGAAGGGTACTTGGGTTGACTTCAGTATCTAAATAGGATCAGTGCTATAAACCTGAATAAGTTGTGTTATCAAGGTTTAAATATGGTGGTTGCTCTGATAAATTACACTAAAAATAGTGCATAAGGATCCTGCGAAATGATGGGGGAATTACATTATTTTTTTGCTTGCTTTTGGCACGTATTTTGATGCTTCTTTTTTGATTAATTTTTTTTAAAAAAATGTCATCTAGGTGGTTATGTAATGGATTCGCTGTAAGCCCCGCTATATGGATGTTTTAGCATTTATTTAATGGTTCCTACACCCTCCAAAGTCCAAAATCAAGTGTTGCAATAAACACTGGGATCACTATATTTAGTGCCTTGAGTCATTGATGCTACTACATGTTGTGTCTGGCTGAATAAGTAGAGTAGATAAAGCTGAGAGCCGCACTATTATAGGTTCCGCTTTTTAAAGGGGTGTTCTTTTGCCCTATTATGAAGCGTAATACAGCGTACTAACTAACAATTATAAAGTCTTCAAATTGGAAGGTCGCATGCAGCAAGATCTGATGGTAACGAAAAGGGATGGACGCCAAGAACTGGTTGATCTGGAAAAGATTCATAAGGTTGTTATCTGGGCTGCGGAAGGATTAAATGCCGTATCACCTTCTGAAGTAGAATTAAAAGCACATTTGCAGTTTTTTGAAGGTATGCGTACTTTCGATATTCACGAGACACTTATTAAGTCCGCTGCGGATTTAATATCAGAAGACTCTCCCGATTATCAGTATTTAGCCGCACGTTTAGCTATTTTTCATCTGCGTAAACGTGCCTTTGGTCAGTATGAGCCTCCTCATCTTTATGCCCATGTTAAAAAGCAGGTTGAAGACGGGCGTTATGATAAGCATCTGTTAGAAGATTATTCAGAAGCAGATTGGGATGTTCTTAATGGCTACTTAAAACATAAGCGTGATATGAACTTTTCCTATTCAGCTGTTAAGCAGCTAGAAGGGAAGTATCTTGTACAAAACCGAGTTACCGGTGAAGTTTACGAAAGCCCACAGATTCTTTATATGCTGGTGGCGGCTTGTCTTTTTGCCGATTATCCGGCGGAGACACGTTTGGATTATGTCAAACGTTTCTATGATGCGACGTCCTTATTTAAAATCTCACTGCCTACTCCTATTATGGCTGGTGTGCGTACGCCAACACGTCAGTTTAGTTCTTGTGTTCTGATTGAATGTGGTGACAGCTTAGACTCAATTAATGCTACGTCTGCATCTATTGTTAAATATGTTTCTCAGCGTGCAGGTATTGGTATTAATGCCGGTCGTATTCGAGCTCTAGGTAGCCCGATTCGCAACGGTGAGGCCTATCACACGGGTTGTATTCCTTTTTACAAGCATTTCCAGACAGCGGTTAAATCCTGTTCACAGGGTGGTGTTCGTGGTGGGGCTGCGACGCTGTTTTACCCCATTTGGCATTTAGAAGTGGAATCACTTCTGGTATTGAAAAATAACAGAGGCGTTGAAGAAAACCGTGTTCGCCATTTAGATTACGGTGTGCAGATTAATAAATTGATGTACACCCGCTTGATCAAAGGCGGTGATATTACACTGTTTAGTCCCCATGAAGTGCCAGGTTTGTATGAAGCATTTTTTGCTGATCAAGATGAGTTTGAACGTTTGTATGTTAAGTATGAGAACGACCCATCGATCCGCAAAGAAACCATTAAAGCGGTTGAACTGTTTGGTATTTTAGCGGCGGAACGTGCACAAACGGGCCGTATCTACATTCAGAACGTGGACCACTGTAATACACATAGTCCGTTTGATCCTGCTGTCGCGCCGGTTAAACAATCTAACCTGTGTCTTGAGATCGCATTGCCAACTAAGCCTTTGCAGCATGTAAACGATCCAGAAGGTGAGATTGCGCTTTGTACTTTGTCTGCTTTTAACTTAGGTGCTCTTAATGACCTTAGTGAACTAGAGAACCTTGCTGATCTAGTGGTACGTGCCTTAGATAACTTATTGGATTATCAAGATTACCCGATTCCTGCGGCTCATACATCGACAATGAATCGCCGCCCTCTAGGTGTAGGTGTGACTAACTTTGCTTATTATTTAGCGAAGAACGGTGTTAAGTATTCAGATGGTTCAGCTAATGGTTTAGTGCACAAAACATTTGAAGCAGTGCAGTACTTCCTACTTAAGGCTTCAAATGCATTAGCTAAAGAACGTGGCCCATGTTCAAAATTTAATGAGACCGTTTACTCTAAGGGTATTCTTCCTATTGATACCTATAAGCGTGAAGTGGATGAGTTCTGTGAAGAGCCGTTACATTACTTCTGGGAAACTTTACGCGAAGATATACGTGAGTTTGGCCTGCGTAACAGTACTCTAACGGCGTTAATGCCATGTGAAACTTCCTCCCAGATTACTAATTCGACAAATGGTATCGAACCACCGCGTGGTTACGTTTCTGTGAAGGCAAGTAAAGATGGGATCATGAAACAGGTTGTTCCTGGATATACTGAGTTACGTGAACAGTATGAACTACTTTGGGATCTTCCTAATAATACAGGCTATCTACAGTTGGTGGGGATTATGCAGAAGTTTGTCGATCAATCGATCTCTGCTAATACCAACTATGATCCTGCCCGTTTCCCAAATGATAAAGTGCCGATGAAGCAGTTATTGCAGGATTTATTGACGGCTTATAAATACGGGGTTAAGACTTTGTATTATCACAACACGCGCGACGGTGCTTCAGATCAAGCGGATGATGCTGGGTGCGAAGGTGGAGCATGCAAGCTTTAATCTGCATGCATTTCCCGATTAGATAGGTAGAGCTTGCCTGTAATCCTTATATTACAGGCGTCATAATTATAAAATTTCAGGAACGAATATATCGATGGCGTACACCACGTTCAGTCACAGTACTCATGATGCAACTAAAGAACCGATGTTTTTTGGCCGAAGCGTCAACGTTGCTCGATATGACAAGCAGAAATATCCAATTTTTGAAAAGTTAATCGAAAAGCAGCTTTCATTTTTCTGGCGTCCTGAGGAGGTAGATCTATCTACTGACCGTAAAGACTTTATAAATATGCCGGAACATGAAAAGCATATCTTTTTGAGTAACTTAAAATATCAAACCTTGCTAGATTCTGTACAAGGGCGCTCACCTAATATTGCATTTTTGCCTGTTGTATCTTTGCCCGAGCTAGAGACATGGTTTGAAACATGGGCATTTAGTGAAACGATCCACAGTCGCTCTTATACTCACATAATCCGTAATATAATCACTGAGCCATCAGAGGTGTTTGATGAGATCGTAACGAATCCCGAAATTATTCGCCGCGCTGATTCCGTTACACGTTTATATGATGAGTTTATTAACCTTTCCAGTGCCTACAGCATTCATGGCGAAGGTTTGCACACCATTAATGGTAAAGTGTTTGACACCTCATTACGCAATTTGAAGAAAAAGCTTTACCTCACGTTGGTCTCTATCAATGTACTTGAAGCGATCCGTTTCTATGTCAGTTTTGCCTGCTCTTTTGCTTTTGCAGAGCGAGCTATTATGGAAGGTAACGCTAAAATTATTAAACTGATTGCTCGTGATGAAGCACTTCATCTAACGGGGACTCAGCATATGTTGAATATTATGGCATCTGGTGCAGATGATCCTGTGTTTAAAGAGATTGCGAAGGAATGCGAGCCTGAAGTTTATGGGATTTTTAAGGAAGCTGCCCAACAAGAGAAAGATTGGGCAACATACTTATTCCGTGAAGGTTCAATGATTGGTCTAAACGCTAAAATCTTATCGGACTATGTAGAGTACATTACAAATGTTCGTATGAAAGCGCTGAATTTAGAAGAGATCTTCCCTGCTTGTCAGAACCCACTCCCTTGGATGAATGCTTGGTTAGTGAGTGACAATGTTCAGGTTGCACCGCAGGAAGCAGAAATAAGCTCATACTTAGTTGGTCAAATTGACAACGAAATGGGCGATGATGATTTTGACGGCTTTGATCTTTAAGGACATATTATATGGCTGGCCCATCAAGGATCAAAGTTAATAACCACCATACCTTTTATTATCAGTATGAAACTACGTTGTTGGATGCGCTAGAGGTTCAAGAGATACCTGCACCTTACAACTGTCGTGGCGGTTATTGTGGTTGTTGCAAAGTGCGCTTAATCGAAGGTGAAGTTGAATATGTGCAAGAAAGCTTATTAGATCTTCAGGATGATGAAATTCTAACTTGCTGCTGTATTCCTAAAACACATATAGAGCTAGAACTGCCGGAAGAGTAGAAATTAAAAAGCCTTATAAGCTGGCACTTATAAGGCTTTGCATATCCTCCAAAGGAGCCCGAAGAACTATCTTTGGAGGGCCAGTATGGTTAACTGGACTCGCAGATGAATTATCTCGTTAGTCATGCTTGGTGTCTACAAGTTCTTCTCTTTTTTAGGAGTTTAGTCATGGCTAAAACTCAAAAAGGGAAAAAGAAGGTGCATGTACCGGGTCACACTCGAACTGTAAAAGGTAAGAAGGTGAAGGTTCCTGAGCATTACCGTTCTACTCCAAACTGATAATCACTGTTAAGTGAATTTAAAACGGTGTTGCTCTCGGGTTTCACCGTTTTTCTCGTTTCTTTTGCACAGGCTAAAAAATAAACTGTCAAGTGTGCAGGTCTTACTTTCAAAAAATAGATAAATTTTTATTGATTTGTTTAACTTATTGAAATTAAAGGTTTAATTTTTCTTGGATTAAAAATTAAACGATTGGCTAGAAACAAGGTAATTTGTGCGTTTGAGCAATCTACCCCAAAACTATGCACTAAGTTATCCACAGTATGTGTGGGTAAAAAAGTCATATAATAATTTATATATAACTTCCAAATTTATGGCTTTTTTGAAGATGAGTTGTGCGCAGTTCGGCTATTAATCTGAATTACAGCTAAGCCCCTAACTTCATATTTAATGAAGAAAACAGTTTAGAGGAAATAGCTATAAATGCTTTAGCCTATTATTTATAATGGTGCCCGCATTTAGATACGATATAACGCTTTTACAAGATCAATATGGAAGCGGTATATAAATCTGAGCTGAGAAAGCTCCGCGATTTTGATTTAAGAGGTGATTAGTGAGTATTTTTCATGCATAAATTTGCGTAATTAATTGAGTTTCTTAAGTAAAAGAGTACCCTGTACAATAAATGCTCAATACGAGCTCTGTTCGCTTTTAATCTTCGGATTTTTCAATCGATTATAACTGCCGCATAGGAATTTAAGGATGAAGTTCCCCTGTATTCAATACCGCCTATTTTTTGTCTTTTTTATGGGTTTGTTGGTTTATCCAACAGCCTCTAATGCTGAGATTATTACCCAAGGATTTACAAATCTTACGGGTACTGCAGAGCGAATGATCTCTTATCGCCATCAAGAACGGTTTTTTATTACTGATGATGGAACTCAGCATTTAATGCTTAATCTTGGTGATCGAGAGAGTGAATCTAAAGGTGCTCTTGCTTTAATGACTAAGCAGGCTGGTCAAACTGATTGGGAAGAGGCCGTTGATTTAAATTGCAGTAATAATGAGTCCACTGCTGATATGGTGTTGGAGAATAATCGACTTCATATTGTTTACAGTTGTAATAAAGAGATCTGGTATTCCCGTTTGAGCTACGACGCTTTGACGTCCACATGGTGGAATTTGAAGAAAAAAAGAATCTTTAGGAGCTTAACCCAAACGCCCAGTGCGCCTACGATTGCTATCACTTCAGATCAGAAACTACATGTTGTATTTACTCGGGCTACTTTAAATAAAGTTGTGCAGTTGGTTAGTTATTCAAGTAATAACCCTTTGTTTAGATGGACATCAAACGGTACCTTTGGCACTGAAAACAAACGCCCCGGCAAAGCTGGACGTCTTTTGAATATTGGGGAAGGTATCGCTTTAATTTATACCGATGTTTCAGATGTTAGTGGTGCTGCGCGTAGCACGTTGAACTTTACTCAGTTAGCTGAAAATGACGCTTGGAGTGATCCGGTAGTCTTGGAAGCAACTGATGCTGGTTTTCATGACCCTTACGGAAGCCACTATAGTGCCGCGGTTGACGATCAAGGAAATATCCATCTAGTTTGGCCGGTTGAGAAGCGCTTAGTGTATTACCGTTATGACCAAGGCAGCTCAACGTGGAGCGCAGATTATATTTTAGATAACCCTCATAATGCGGTATATAGCCAAGTTGCTAAACATATTGATGGCCGTATATTTCTAGTTTTCAATGTAGGTGAGCAGTTACAAGTGGTTGAAAGTGATGATTATGGTCTTACTTTTAGCCATACCGCTTTTTTAATTCATCCTACAGGTGATCCTGTTTATGATTGGGCGCAGCCACGCGTTGAAACCCCTGCTGTATTTTCTGGCGTATTAGATGTTTTACAACAGTTATCTACAGAGCCAACTGAAACTACAGAAGCGGTTGAGCGGTTGTATCTATTTTCACTAACACTGTAATTCATTGATTCACTCTTTATTCAGTTGATTAATCTGATACTGGTGGCGTTATTATGGTTTTTTGTAGTTGTAGACTCCATAAATAGAGAACTTTTAAGCCAAATTCATGTCTAACTAGTGTGGATTGGCTATGGTTTTGGGTTCTTCTTTAACATTAATTATTATTGGTATGCGCTTTATATTGGCCTATGTAGGGATGAAAATTCATTTTGGTACACAGGTTAAAAGATTAGGAGTTATTAGATGCTTTTCAAGAATATAGTAATCCAGCGATTGATCTTATTATTCAGTTTTCTCAGCTTGAGTGCTTGTGTGACTGGGCAAACATCTACAGATTATGGGGCAAGTGATATAAAAACATTTAAAAATATATCCTACGGTCCTGATCGAGCGAATAAATTTGATGTATATACACGTGATGGTTTAAGTAATGCCCCTGTTGTTTTTATGGTGCATGGTGGTGCATGGAAAATGGGCGATAAAGAATCAAAAAGCGTAATTCAGAATAAGTTAGAGCGTTGGCTTCCTGCTGGATTTATTTTTATTTCGGTGAACTATCGTTTATTACCTAGAGCTACTGATCCTGTGCAGCAGGCGGAAGATGTACGTAACGCGTTAATCTATGCTCAAAATAAAGCTAAAAGTTGGGGTGGAAATCCAGAAAAGTTCATCTTAATGGGTCATTCTGCCGGTGCTCACCTTCTTGGTTTAGTGTCATCTTCTATCAGTGCGCACAAAGCAATGGGTGGTCAGTCTTGGTTAGGCACCATTTTGTTGGATAGTGCTGTGTTAGATGTACCTACTATCATGGGTGCAAGACATTATGGCTTTTATGACGATGCCTTTGGTGCAAGTTCAGATTTTTGGGTTAAGGCATCGCCTTTACATCAGTTGAAATCAGATGCGCCACCTTTCTTAATTACTTGTTCTTCAACCCGTAAAGGTGCGTGCACCCAAGCTAACGCTTTTGCAGCTAAAGCTAGTTCGATAGGCGTTAAAGCAACGGTTGTGAGCAAGAAGCTTTCCCATAAAGAGATGAATGAGGCATTAGGTGGTAATAATGACTATACATCTAAGGTTGAAGCTTTTATGAGTGGCTTAGATGCTAATGCGAAGGCGATGATTATGAGTGAACCGGCGATTACTGCTGAAGAAGAACCGCGCAAAGGGTTGTTGCAGCGCTGGAGAGAGAAGCGTCAGGCTGCGCAATAATCTGTTTCTTTTTCGCATAATAAAAAACCAGACATCTGATGTCTGGTTTTTTGTTTTTGCGCTGTTGGTTCAATCTTTAGTTAGATATGTGACATGCCTCGAAAATAATATTGTTCCCTTCTGCTTGAATCGGTTGAATACCAGTATCTCTTTCTAGTTTTAAATCTTTTATGTTATCAGTGAGGTCATCATAAGCAGTGTCTATACAGGCTTTTTGTAATGAGAGTGACTAATAGATAAAGGTTGAGGTTTAATACATCGTAGTTAAAACGCTGCGTTGTTGAGAAGAGATAAGGTAAAATAAGATTCAAATGATTTTCTGGATGGTTTCTACCTGAATGAGCGATGTAGCCTTTTTTTCCGATTTAGCTTTGTGTCCTGAACTGCAATCAACCTTGCAGATGCTTGGTTATAAAAAGCCAACGCCGATTCAAGCAAAGGCGATCCCACTGGTTTTACGAGGTGAAGACCTTCTTGCTGAGGCACAAACGGGTACGGGGAAGACAGCTAGTTTTGCCTTACCTATTATTGAGATGCTTAGCAAGACGGCTCCGTCACCTGAATACAGGCATGTTAGAGCTTTAGTGCTTGCGCCTACACGAGAGCTCGCTATTCAGGTTGGTGATAGCACACTGGAATACGGGCAGGCTTTAGGCATGCGAGTGATCTCTATCTATGGTGGTGTGCGGGTTGATAATCAGATTCGAAAATTAAAACGTGGGGCGGATATACTGGTCGCAACTCCAGGTCGTTTATTGGATCTTATTCAGCAAAAGGTGATTAGCTTAGCTCATTTAGAGTTCCTAGTTTTAGATGAAGCGGATCGTATGTTGGATCTAGGCTTTATCGAACCGATTCAGAAAATCATGGAGTATGCGGCAGAGCCCCGCCAAACCTTGTTGTTTTCTGCCACCGCGGACGAAAGCATCGAAGTGCTGGCTGATTTTTATCTAAATAACCCCAAAAAAGTCAAAGTAAATCCCCGTAACTCGACGGCAAGTCAGATCAAGCAGTTTGCATATGCGGTTGATAATAGTGATAAAGCCGATGTGTTGAGTTACTTAATTAAAGAGGGGAAATGGGGACAGGCTTTAGTATTTGTTCGTACTAAAAAGCGGGTCGATGAAGTAACTGATTACCTGAAAAAAGAGGGAATCGATGCAGCGGCTATACATGGGGATAAAACTCAGCGGGAAAGAATCCGCATGTTGGGTGAATTTATCTCAGGGGAGCTGCAAATTTTAGTAGCTACAGATGTGGCTGCCCGTGGTCTTGATATCGAATCTCTGCCTCATGTAGTGAACTATGATCTACCTAATGTTCCTGAGGCTTATGTACATCGTATTGGCCGTACAGGACGAGCGGGGGAGAAGGGTGAAGCTATCTCCTTAGTGTCCCCAGCTGAGCGCGAATTTTTGAAACGAATAGAAGGGTTGATTAAGCAGAAAATAAAACTACGTCCAGTTCCTTATATAGAGAATGGAGCTTTTATCGAGTCCTCTGAAAGTTTAAGGCCTCCTAAGAAAAAGCGTTCGAAGCCGCAGCGCAATAAAGACAAATACCCGCCACAAGAGAAGTATGAAAGCACCTTATCTGTCAAAGCGGTAAGACCTTCCTTGTTTAAAAAATAGCCATCAATATCGGAGTGAATTTGCTCTTATTCACTGCTCTAGCGGGGATGTGTTAGATTGTGAACATATTCCTATAGCCCCTGTTAATAGGGCTTTTAAGCGTTATCCCCCCAAGCAATGCACAGAGTTATCAACAGAAAAAATGGATAACTCTTTATTGTTTCTTAGGGTTATTCTTCCGCTTGGTTTATCTTTATGTCGGCGTATAATGCAGGGCTTCGTAATATAGTTCTATAGAGTGGTGTAAAGAATGGCAGAAAAACTAGAGTGGGAACCGGCAGCCAAGGAGCGAGTTGATGCAGCGCCTTTTTTTGTACGAAAACTAATTCGCCACAAGGTTGAAAAAGCAGCACGTAATAATGGTTTAACTAAGGTAACGGTTGAGCTACTTGATCAAGTTAAACAAAAGCAGATGGATTCACAGAGTAAATAATCACCCCTAGTCAGATTTCTATTTTGCCCTAAATAGGGTGGCTAAGGGGTTCTATGGGCTTCTATCTGGTGGCTATGGCAATTTATTAAATAGATAGCCCCTATTAAGCAGCGTAGTGCATCCTTTAAGGCTGATCACTACGCGTTAGTGCTTATTACTCCTCTGCCTTTACAGGCGTGAGATTTTGCGCCAGTACCTCTTCTCCAAACCAGCTAAGGTTCTCATGAAGGGAAACAACTTCTCCTACAATAATTAATGCGGGAGCGGGTAATTGGGCTTTCTCTTGTAGCTCAGGTAATGTGTCTAACGTGCCTGTTAAAACCTTCTGATCTGCCAATGTCCCACGGGAAACAATTGCTGCTGGTGTATCTCCAGGCTTGCCATGTTCGATAAGTTTTTTGCTTAGAATCGGTAAGGTATGAAGACCCATATAGAAGACAACAGTTTGATTAGGATGAACCAGTTCGTGGAAGTTTAGATCGGTAGTGCGGTTTTTGAGCTGACCCGTAACAAACTTGACCGATTGCGCATAATTTCTATGGGTTAACGGAATGCCTGCGAAGGTGGAGCACGCGCTTGCTGCGGTTATACCGGGTACAACTTGGAAAGGGATGTTATTGGCTTTAAGGGTTTCTAGCTCTTCACCGCCGCGGCCAAAGATAAAGGGGTCTCCTCCCTTTAAGCGTACAACTCGTTTCCCTTGTTGTGCATGGTTTACCAATAGATCGTTGATACCTTCCTGAGGCAGGGCATGGTTATCACGTTTTTTACCAACAAAGATAAGATCAGCATCGCGTCGGCAGAGATCTAATACGGCCTCAGAGACAAGAGCATCGTAAAGCACTACATCGGCTTGCTGCATTAAACGTAAAGCTTTAAAGGTGAGCAGCTCAGGATCACCTGGACCTCCACCTACAAGATAAACTTCGCCGACTTGATGGTCAGGGTCATCATGTGCGATTTTATTTTCTATGAGCTCTATAGCTTCAGCATCGCGACCAGCAAATACCTTTTCAGCGATTTGTCCTTGTAGAACATTTTCCCAAAAGACGCGGCGATGATTAACAGTACTGAACTTTGCTTTTACACGATCCCGGAAATGATTGGCAATGCTTGCTAGTTTGCCGTAGGACTTAGGAATCCATGTTTCTAAGCGCGCTCTTAACAGTCTTGCAAGTACAGGAGCGCTACCCCCAGATGATATACCTATCACTACTGGAGAACGGTCAACGATCGCTGGGAATACAAATGTACATAGTTTTGGGCTGTCTACGACATTGACGGGTAGGTTGCGATCAATCGCATCAAAATGTACGCGCTCATTTAGTGTTTGATCATCGGTTGCGGCGATTACAAGAATTTTATCTTTAAGTAGATCTGCGTGGTATTCGCCTATAATGGATAGCCCTGAGGACTCATCCAATAGTTGTTGGAGCTCATCGCATACATGGTGGGCTATGACCGTTACACTCGCACCTGATCGACAAAGCAGGCGGGCTTTGCGTAAAGCTACATTGCCACCGCCGACGAGTAGTACATTTTGATCAGTGAGTTTGAAAAAAAGAGGTAAATAATCCACAAATGTTACTCCAGCATTAAAGCAGATTCTCAGTCTCTATAGTTTAACAGTAGATGCCAAATTAGGGGTTATCAAACTGAGAGATTAAAGGGAGAATACGAAAATATATAGTATAGGGAAGATGCTGCATGGGGTCTTTATATAATCTAATAAGATATTTGTTATTTTTACTGCTGTATTCATAGGAGCAGATGGGTTTATTAGATTTAAGCTGTTATTAGCGAACTGTAAGACATAAATCTGCAACCTATCTAATGGTAGAGCAACGTCTTTAAATTTAAAGGCGCTGCAACTTTGTGAGTTGTAAGATAGGTGCAGAATTGTGGTCTCCTGTCCAAGTCAAACTCCGTTTGACCTAGAGCCGGTTTAATTCTTAAAATTTAAGGGCGTGGCCGGATGTAAACCACATTCGCGATTTTCAGGGTTTTCCCACCACCAGCGACCCGAACGAACATCTTCACCCATAGATATGGCACGGGTGCAAGGTGCGCAACCAATACTCGGATAATGTTTATCGTGTAGTTCGTTGTAAGGAACGTTGTTGGCTTTTATATAGGCCCAAACTTCTTTTTCTGACCAATCAGCTAGAGGGTTGAGTTTGTGCATATTATTGCCTTCATCCCACTCTTCAAATTGAATCTCGTCACGGGTTACAGATTGCTCGCGGCGTAAACCTGTAATCCATGATTTTTTGTCTGCTAAAGCGCGTTTTAGCGGCTTGATTTTACGAACAAAGCAGCAGCCTTTACGCAGAGTTTGTGATTCATAAAAAGCATTGACTCCGTTTTCAGCAACAAAGCCTTCCACATCCGCAGATTCGGGGTAATACACATCAACCTTTAGGTTGGGGTAGTGGGCTTGAACATCCGTCAAAAGTTTAAGCGTTTCTTCAGGTAGGCGGCCTGTATCTAACACGAAGTTTCTGATGTTAGGGCAGTTTTTACTGATTAAATCAGCGATAACAACATCTTCGGCGCCAAGACTGTTAGCAAAGACAATTGAACCATCATAGTCGCTGAAGCCTTTGTTGAGTAAGGCCGCTGCTGCAATGACTTTGCTTTGTAATTCGGAACTAATTTGTTCACTCATGATAGGGACCCTCACCGTCACTATTATTCGGCCAATGCTTATTGGTGATATACCGCACGAATATTATCGGTAGCGCTCTGGTAAAAATTACTGATCTCACCAAATGCATCTAGCATCTCAGGTTTAAATTGATCATCAGCAACTTGTATAGCGGTAAAACCGCAGCGTTCCATATAAGCAAGTCGATCTCTGCCAATATCACCGGTCGCACGAATTTCACCTTTATAGCCCGCGCGAACGAGTATGCGAGCAATGCTAAAACCTCGGCCATCGCGGAAAATAGGAAAGTCGATAGCAATCATAGGAAATTGATCAAGGTTTTCCTGAAGCTCGGTTAGGTCGTCATCGCCATTTACTTGAAGTGCGATTTGTCCATTATGCTCGGCGAGTCGCGCTTTATGTTCTAAATACAAAGCATAAGGTACGATAATATCGCCTGAGCTTAGTGTTGCTTCTGGTGCGAAACTTTCTTCATTTAGTAAAGACCAGTTATCTGCAACTACTTCACGATTAATTAGCAGGGGCATATACGTACTCCTTAAATGGTGCCATTCCAATACGTTGGAATGTGTCGATAAAGCGTTCATTCTCAAAACGATTTTCAACGTAAACTTCAATTACTTTTTGGAGAGTATCTGCGACTTCGTCTGAGGCAACAGATTTACCCATTACTTTACCTAAGGCAGCATTGGAGCCATCGTCACCACCTAAGGTGATTTGATACCAATCTTCACCTTTTTTATCTACACCTAGAATGCCGATGTGGCCAACGTGGTGATGAGAACAGGCATTGATACAACCGGACATGTTAAGCTTCAGATCACCTAGATCGTGGACATAATCCATATCTTCAAATTTACGGTTGATCTGGTCTGCAATACCGAGTGTTTTAGCGTTAGCTAAGGCGCAGAAGTCACCCCCTGGGCAAACGGTCATATCGGTTAATGTGCCAATATTAGGTCGTGCAAGGTTGGCGTCTGTCAGTATTTGCCAAACTGCATATAACTCACTGTTTTTAACATCAGCCAAAACTAAGTTTTGGTTGTGTGTCGCACGAATTTCACCAAAGCTATATTTATCTGCTAAATCAGCAATAAGGTCTAACTGTTGGTCAGTGACATCGCCGGCTGGTTTTAGATAAGGTTTTAGCGATATATAAGTAATGCGGTAGCCCGTTACTTTATGGTTAACCGTATTACGTTCATACCAAGTCCGAAACGCATCATCCTCAACAAGCTTTTGCTCAAGTGTCGTATCGTCCTTAGCTGTTTGATCATACTCAAACGGAGTAAAGAACGTTTTTACCCGATCAATCTCTGTACTAGGTAGTTTTAAATCTGTATCACGTATCTGTTCCCATTCGGCGTCAACTAGCTCACGGAACTGATCAATCCCCATGCTCTGAACTAATATTTTGATACGGGCTTTATATTTGTTATCACGGCGACCGTTTAGGTTGTACACACGCACGATCGCTTCTAAGTATGACAGCAAATCTTCTTTCGCAAGGAACGGACGAATCTGTTTACCGATGACCGGTGTACGGCCTAAACCACCACCAACAAGGACTTCAAATCCTACTTCACCAGCTTCGTTTTTGACGATGTGTAAGCCGATGTCGTGTACTTGTGTCGCTGCTCGGTCAGTAGGGCTTGCTGATACCGCAATTTTGAATTTACGTGGTAGATAAGCAAACTCTGGATGTAGAGAAGACCACTGACGAATAATCTCACAGTAAGGGCGAGGGTCTTCAATCTCATCTTCAATTACGCCAGCAAATTGGTCTGTTGTTGTGTTACGGATACAGTTACCGGATGTTTGGATAGCGTGCATCTGTACGCTAGCTAATTCGGCTAGAATATCAGGCACTTCCTCTAATTTAGGCCAATTGAACTGAATATTGGTCCGTGTTGTGAAATGCGCATAACCTTTATCGTAAGTGCGGGCAATATGTGCCAGTTTACGTAGTTGGGTTGAGTTATACATGCCATATGGGCCTGCAACACGCAACATAGGTGCGTGGCGTTGCACGTACAGCCCATTCATTAGGCGAAGTGCTAAGAAGTCATCTTCTGATAGCTCTCCGGCCAAATAACGGCGGGTCTGATCTCTATATTGCTCAACGCGTTCATTAACCAATTGTTGGTCAACTTCGTTATACTGATACATAACTAACTATTTCCCTTGTTTAGCTGATTTATGAGCTAAACACCTCACTTTTAGGGTTTATTTAACCTGCAATTACGAAACGCAGGCCGATGGCGAACAAAACTGATCCCATAATAGGTTGTATAACCGTTGGAGATAGGCGAGTGCCAATATGGCTGCCTAAAAATACTCCAGGTAAAGAACCTAGTAATAGGTAAACCAGTAGGCTTAGATCTACACTGCCCATCTGGTAGTGACCTGCGCCCGCAATTGCTGTTAGTACAACTGCGTGAACGAGATCTGTACCCACAATGTTTTGCATGCTCATTCGTGGGTATAAAACGATTAATAATGCGGTGCCTAATGCGCCAGCGCCTACAGACGATAGCGTTACTAAGCAGCCTAAAATAAGACCCATTATTATTGTGAAAAAAGGGCGCCATTTTTTGGCATGTTTGGCCGCGGCGCTATGTTGCCACTTTATGGCTTGATTGCGAATCTTATTTCTTAAAAAAACGGCAATAGAGGTTAAGACAAGAGAGATTCCTAATGTCAGGTTCATTAGATGTTCTATCTTTTCTAGTCCGCCTAGCCCTTCTAAGTAATTTAATGTGAATAGGCTTCCTGGAATACTTCCCGCAAGTAAAAATAAGACAACTTTCCATGCAATTAGTTTCTTGCGGGCATAAGTTATTGCGCCACCAAATTTAGTCACGGCTGCGTAAAGTAAATCAGTGCTGACAGCTATAATTGGTGGAATGCCAAATACTACGATAAGTATAGGCGTCATTAGTGCGCCCCCACCAATACCGGTGAGTCCCACAATAAAGCCAACAACTAATCCAGCAAAGCTGTATGCAAGTTCCATGAGTATACCTATCCACAAATAACTGGCGGCATAATATAGTTGTTTTGTTATAACTCAAAATACTAATTAGAAATCTTGTTATATCAAAAAGGAATAAATGGTGTGGTGTGTAGATTGGTAGCATAAATAGGTTTGGTTAGTGTATTTTATATTCTTTTTGGTTATTAAAATGTAATTATATATTCTTTTGTGTTTTATGTGGGGAGCTGCCATAATGCGCCGCAACATTGGATAGCTATACCTGTGCATTCAGGTTCTAGCCCATACCGTTTAATAGAAAGAGTATTTACTGATGAGTGCCTTACCTGAACATCGCTTAACGCACCTGAAACAATTGGAAGCTGAGAGCATCCATATCATCCGTGAAGTAGCCGCAGAATTCGATAACCCAGTCATGCTTTATTCGGTTGGTAAGGATTCTGCTGTGATGCTGCATTTGGCGCGTAAAGCGTTTGCGCCAGGTAAACCTCCTTTTCCGCTTATGCATGTGGATACCACATGGAAATTCAGAGAGATGATTGAGTTTCGCGACAAAATGGCTGCGGAAGCGGGTATGGATTTGATTGTTCATATCAACCAGGAAGGGGTTGATATGGGTATTAACCCATTTGTACATGGCTCTTCTAAGCACACTGATATCATGAAGACTCAAGGCCTTAAGCAGGCTTTAGATAAGTATAAATTTGATGCTGCTTTTGGTGGTGCCCGTCGTGACGAAGAAAAGTCGAGAGCGAAAGAACGTGTATTCTCCTTTCGTGACCAAAACCACCGTTGGGACCCTAAAGTTCAGCGTCCAGAACTTTGGAATGTATTTAATACCCGTGTTGATAAAGGTGAAAGTATTCGCGTATTCCCTCTGTCGAACTGGACTGAACTAGATATTTGGCAGTACATCTATTTAGAAGATATCTCGATTGTTCCTCTTTATTACTCAGCAAAACGTCCTGTTGTTGAACGTGATGGCATGATGATTATGGTGGATGATGATCGCTTACCTTTAAAAGAGGGTGAAGTACCAGAGATGAAGAGCGTGCGTTTCCGTACATTGGGTTGTTACCCCCTAACCGGTGCCGTGGAATCAGAAGCTGTCACTTTGCCTGATATTATTCAAGAGATGCTACTAACGACTACCTCTGAGCGCCAAGGTCGTGCAATTGATCACGATAGTTCAGGTTCGATGGAGAAGAAAAAGATGGAAGGCTACTTCTAGGCTTTATCTTGATAACTTTGTGACGACTGGCGCTGTGTGTTTTTACCCGCGCTAGGGTGTTAATACTGAAATGATTATTTAGGCGTTATGTCTGTATAGGCATAGGGCTTCTCCGAGGAGAAAAAAATGAGTTACCACAGTGATCTGATTGCCACTGATATTCAAGAGTATCTGCATCAGCATGAAAATAAAGAACTGCTACGCTTTTTGACCTGCGGTAGTGTAGATGACGGTAAATCTACATTGATTGGACGTTTGCTGCATGATTCAAAAATGATCTACGAAGATCAACTTGCAGCGATCCAAAAAGATAATGAGCGAGTGGGTAATGCAGGTGAAGAGTTGGATTTAGCGCTCTTGGTTGATGGCCTTCAAGCGGAGCGTGAGCAAGGGATCACTATTGATGTAGCTTATCGTTATTTTTCTACCTCAAAACGTAAATTTATCATAGCGGATACACCGGGGCATGAGCAGTATACTCGTAATATGGCAACCGGTGCCTCTACTTGTGATCTGGCGATTATTTTGATTGACGCTCGTTACGGTGTGCAAGTCCAGACAAGACGTCATAGTTTTATTGTTTCTTTGTTAGGGCTTAAACATACCATTGTTGCTATCAACAAAATGGATCTAGTGGATTACAGCGAAGAGCGCTTTGAAGAGATTAAAGCCGAATATTTGGCATTTTCCGAGCAGCTTGATCTACCAGATATTCAATTTGTGCCAATTTCTGCACTTAAAGGTGATAACGTTGTGACTGCATCAGAGCCAATGAGTTGGTTTGATGGCAATCCTCTAATGGAAACCTTAGAGAATGTTGAGATTGCAAACGATAAAAACTTCGATGAACTTCGTTTCCCTGTACAGTTTGTCAACCGCCCTAACTTAGATTTTCGTGGTTATTGTGGTACGTTGACCTCTGGTATAGTGCGTCCAGGGGATGAAGTGACCGTTTTACCATCAGGTAAATCGAGCAAAGTGAAGTCGATTGTTACCTTTGAAGGTGAAATTGAAGAAGCTTTCCCACCAATGGCAGTAACACTGACATTGGAAGATGAAATTGATATATCACGTGGTGATATATTAGTTCATGCCGACGCAGTGCCAGGAAGTACGAATCGGTTTGATGCCATGGTTGTTTGGATGTCTGAAGAGGCGATGCAAGCAGGCCGTCAATATGAAGTTAAATTGAATACAACCCGTGTTGCGGGTGGTATTAGCAATGTTCATAACCGCATTGATGTTAATACGTTGGAAGAAAGTACTGTTAGTACCCTTGAGTTAAATGAAATTGGTCGGTGTGAAATTACGCTTGAGCGTCCAGTAGTTGCCGATGATTATCGCTCTCATCACGGCACCGGATCATTTATTATTGTTGATCGTTTAACCAATGCAACGGTTGCTGCGGGAATGATCATTAATGATGGTTCGCAGCAAGTGATAGATCTAGACAGTAACCTTGTTAGTGAGTCAAAAGTATCAGCTGCTGACCGCGTGATTCGTTTAGGCCAGCAGGCGGCTACTATTACTGTATCTGGTGGTACTGACGAACAGCGTCAAACGATACTATTTAGTTTAGAAGCGGTATTGTTTGAGCAAGGTCGTGCTGTTGTTGCCTTTAATCAAGCTCAATTATCGAGCTTGAATGGTAATCTATCGGCATTAGATGGGTTATTAAATAAAGCAGGTTTGATTTCAATACTTGAAACTGATGCAGGTATTGAGGGGGCACTTAACCTTCAATTAGATCAGTTAGCAGGTGATACAGCATCTGCTCAGTTGGAAGCTGCGATAGAGAAGCTAAAGCAGCAAGCATTGATCTAAATAGTGCATAAGGGAGGTCATTTGGCCTTCCTGTTCTTTGCGCTAAGTCAGGATTGCCCTATACCTAAACTTTATCAGAAGCGGTAAACTTTAGAGTATTCTGGTTTTATTTTAAGTGGTCGCTTTCGAGCGTGAGCTTTCGATCGCATTTCGTAAATGCTATTTAGTTAGTTATAGGTTTATGACAGATTATCTTCTGGTTGTTATCAGCACGGTACTGGTGAATAACTTCGTACTGGTTCAGTTTTTAGGGCTGTGTCCTTTTATGGGGGTTTCTAATAAGTTGGAGACTGCTATGGGCATGTCTCTGGCAACGACCTTCGTACTGACGCTGTCATCGGTATGTAGCTATTTGGCATTCACTTATTTGCTCCAGCCCTTAGACTTAGCGTTTCTGCAAACAATTACTTTTATTTTAGTGATAGCGGTTGTTGTGCAGTTCACTGAGATGGTTGTGCGTAAAACGAGCCCCTTACTCTATAAAGTATTGGGAATCTTTCTACCATTGATCACGACTAACTGTGCCGTTTTAGGGGTCGCTTTACTGAATATCAAGAAAGTGAATGGCTTTATTGATTCCATTGTTTATGGCTTTGGAGCAGCGGTTGGTTTTTCTTTAGCATTAATCCTATTTTCAGCGATGCGTGAACGTATCGCTGTAGCTGATGTGCCAGCACCCTTCCAAGGTGCTGCTATTGGTATGGTGACCGCGGGTCTAATGTCTTTAGCCTTTATGGGCTTCACTGGTCTGGTTCAGATTTAGGGAGCACATAATGGATTACATCTTAATTGCCGTTCTTGCTCTGTTGGGGCTGGCTTTAGCTTTCGGATTATTGCTTGGTTTTGCTTCGGTGCGTTTTCGTGTTGAAGGGAATCCTATTGTCGATCAAATTGATTCAATCCTGCCGCAGACGCAATGCGGCCAGTGCGGTTATCCAGGCTGCCGACCTTACGCAGAGGCAATTGCTAACGGAGATGCTATCAATAAATGTCCTCCCGGAGGGCAAAGTACAGTGGAAGCGCTGGCAGATCTACTTGATGTCGAAGCGATTCCTCTTGATGGTGGTGTCGAAGAAGAACCGATCAAAACGGTTGCTTATATTCGTGAAGATGAATGTATAGGTTGTACTAAGTGTATTCAGGCCTGCCCAGTAGACGCTATTTTAGGTGCGGCAAAACAGATGCATACCGTGATTGTCTCGGAATGTACGGGGTGTGATCTCTGTGTTGAGCCTTGTCCGGTAGATTGTATAGATATGTTGCCAGTTGAAACGACTCTGAATACTTGGAAGTGGGATATGCCTAAGCCGGGTGTACAGCTTATTGTAACCGACCTTCGTGGCGAAGTAGCAGAAGAGGGGGCGGTTCAATGAGCACTCAGTTCTCTTTTCATGGTGGTGTGCACCCGCCTGAAAATAAGCAGCGTAGCACAGGCTTGGCAATTCAAACTGCGCCAATCCCTGCTGAACTTGTTGTTCCACTGTCACAGCATATAGGTGCGCCATCTGAAGTTGTTGTTGCTGTCGGTGATCCTGTTCTAAAAGGGCAAGTGATTGCTGAAGCGGTCGGGCGTATCAGTGTTAATGTCCATGCGCCAAGTTCAGGTAAGGTTATCGCCATTGAAAAGCGGTCTGTTCCGCATATTTCAGGAATGCAGGCTCCCTGTATTGTGATTGAAGCGGATGGGAAAGATCAGTGGTGCGATCACCAGGGTTTAGATGATTATACGGCTATATCTAAGCAGGCGCTGATTGACTTTATTCGGCATCATGGCATAAGCGGTATGGGCGGTGCAGGCTTTCCGACTGATGTGAAACTGCATCTGGGTGATGATCATATTGTTAATACACTTGTGCTTAATGCCATGGAGTGTGAACCTTATATCACCGCTGATGATATGTTGCTGCGAGAGCATGCCGACAATGTAATTAAAGGTATTGAGATTATTGCTCATCTTCTAAACCCTCATCATGTGATGATTGGTATTGAAGATAATAAACCTCAAGCTATTCGCGCATTAGAGTTAGCGGCTAAAAATACCTCTTTGAATCTGGATATTATAGTTGTTCCTACTATCTATCCATCAGGTGGTGAAAAACAACTGATTAAACTGCTGACGGGTATTGAAGTACCTAGTGGCCGCATTCCTGCTGATGTAGGTATTGTTTGTCAAAATGTTGGTACTGCAGCAGCGATCTATGAAGCGGTATATGAAGGTATGCCGTTGATCTCTCGTATTGTGACGCTAACAGGAGAAGCCTTAGCCCATCCACACAATATGAGAGCGTTAATTGGCACGCCTTTAAAAACACTGCTTGACGCTGCAGGCGTGAATGAGCAAGCGCTGTATCGGATGGTTATTGGTGGGCCAATGATGGGGTTCACTGTAGATGATCAGTCTATACCCATGATTAAAACAACTAACTGTATTATCGCTGCCACTTATGCTGAGATGCCGCCAGCACCGCCAGCTAACCCATGTATCCGATGTGGTATGTGCGAACAGGTTTGCCCCGCTGAGTTATTGCCGCAGCAGCTCTATTGGTTTGCTAAAGGGAAAGAGTTTGAAAAAGCGAAGCATCACAATCTGTTTGATTGTATTGAATGCGGTGCTTGCTCTTATGTTTGCCCCAGTAATCTACCTTTGGTGCAATATTATCGTTTTGCAAAAGCAGAGATTCGTGAAGAGGAGTCTGAGCAGCGGAAAGCGGATCATGCAAGACAGCGCTTTGAGGCAAGGCAAGCCCGTCTAGAGCAAGAGAAGATAGAAAAAGAACTGCGCAGAAAACAGCGAGCAGAAGATGCGGCTAAAGCCCAAGCAGTGAAAAAAGATAAAGCTGAGCTGCATTCAGAATCTGAACAGGCGGTTTCAGCCGAGCCTGACCTTAAAACATTAAAAACGGCTGCAGCTGTTTCTCGAACTAAATTGAAGAAAGCGCAAAAAGCTTTACAAAATGCCGAAGAAAAAGGGCTTGAGGGTCAAGATAAGCTCAAAGTTACAGTGACTGAGCTAGAAGCAAAAGCGCAAGCCGCTCAAGAAGCTTATGATCAAGCGTTGAATGCCCCAGCCGTTTCCGAACCAGTAGTAGATATTAAACAGCTTAAGACCAATGCTGCGGTCGCACGGACAAAGTTAAAGCAAGCGGAAAAAGCGCTCGCGAAAGCTGAGGAAAGTGGTGAAGGTGATTTAGCTGATCTTAAAGCTAAACTAGTCGAGCAGAAAGCTAAAACTGAAACGGCTCAAGCGGCTTATGATGCAGCTGAATCAGGTGGCCAGTCGCCGGCTCAGGACAGTGCTAAGCTCGATGAGCTTAAAGCTGAAATGGAAGCTGCATTAGGTAAAGTTGAAAAAGCACGTAAAGCTCTTGATGTTGCCATTGCTGGAAGTAGCCCCGCTGTTGAAAAAATGAAGTTAGGGGTCGAAAAACTTCAGTCTAAATATGAAGCTTGTAAAGCGGAGTATGAGAAAGAGACGTCTCAAAATAGCTCAGTTACCATCAAGCCACTTTCTGCAGAACAGATTGCAGCGTTGAAAGTTGATGCGGAGGCATTACAGGCCAAAGTAGCTAAAGCTCAAACAGCCTTAGATCAAGCAGTAGCATCTTCTAGTCCAGCGGCAGACAAAATGAAAGCTGGAGTGGAAAAACTACAAGCTAAGTATGAAGAAGCTCAAGCCTGTTATGAACAAGCGCTAGCTCCTTCTACTGGGAGTAATACTTCCCAGTTAGACGAGCTAAAGGCAGAGATAGAAACACTCTCCACTAAAGTCAAGAAGGCTAAAAGTGCATTAGTTAATGCACAGGCGTCAAATAGTCCTGCAGCAGAAAAAATGCAGGCAGGTGTTGAAAAGCTTCAGTCAAAGTTGGATCAGTTAACGCAGGCGTTTGTACAGGCTGGTGGTGTGCCTGTTGAGCCAGAACCTATTGATCCTAAAGCGTTAAAACAGCAAGTCTCTATTATGAGAACTAAACTGAAGAAAGCACAAGCTGCTTTAGATGAAGCGGAAGATGATAATCAGTCTGAACTTAAAGCTGAAGTAGAGCGTCTTACTCTTGCGCATGAAGAGGCGAAAGTTAAGTTGGATGAATATGAGAAGATCCAGCTCGATAAAGCCGCTGCAGAAGGGGTTGATCTCAAACAGTTGAAAGTCGATGCCGCTATGGCGCGAGCAGCGGTGACTAAAGCTGAAAGAGCCGCAGAGAAAGCGCGAGAAGAACAAACGGATGATCTGACAGATATAGAGCAGCAGTTAATCGTTGCACAACAGAAATCTGAACAATTGAACCAGACACTAAGTCGTTTTACTGATTGAGGAAGATTTAACCAATGGCGCTGATACGTACCAGCTCACCTCATCTTCATAAAGCTGTTAACGCTACAGATGTGATGCGTTTAGTTGTGCTTGCTACTTTGCCAGGCTTGGCCGCAATGACCTTCTTTTTTGGCTGGGGTACCTTAATTAACGTCATTTGGGCTTGTTTGTTAGCGGTCGTATTTGAAGCTATTGTGGTTAAAATGCGTAAGCGCCCATTGGGTTTCTATCTTAAAGATTACAGTGCTGTAGTCACTGCGTTATTGCTAGGACTTGCTTTACCTCCTTTCCTGCCGTGGTGGGTGACGATGGTCGGGGTGTTTGTTGCTATTGTGATTGCTAAGCATTTGTATGGGGGGTTAGGGCAAAACCCTTTTAACCCCGCTATGGTTGCTTATGCGCTATTACTTATTTCCTTTCCTGTCTCTATGACCAGCTGGACTATGCCATTTTTGATGGTTGAGGATGGTCAAAGCTGGCATGTTATGGGATTTGTTGACACGTTTAAGCTTATCTTCTCAGGTATCGAACCCGCCATGATCGATAGTTATTCAGGGGCAACGCCTTTGGATGCCATGCGTCATCGAGGTGGACAAACTACAGAAGAGGTATGGGCGAATGCGCCTGTGTTAGCGCAAGGTATGGGCGCTTGGCATGCGGTTAGTGCGGCTTACTTTATGGGTGGGATATTTCTGATATACCGTAAAGTATTAACGATTCATACACCTTTAGCTATTCTTGCGACCTTAGGGCTTATAGCAGCAGTATTTTATGCTATCGATCCCTATCAATTTGCTGATCCATTTTTTCACCTTACCGCAGGCGCAACAATGCTGGGGGCTTTCTTTATTGCCACTGATCCTGTGACATCCGCTACAAGTAACAAAGGTAAGGTTGTCTATGGTATAGGCATAGGTCTTTTGATTTTTGTTATTCGTGATTGGGGAGGCTATCCAGATGCGGTTGCTTTTGCCGTATTGTTGATGAATCTTTCAGCTCCATTTATTGATCAATACACTCAGCCTCGTTCTTATGGGCATGCAAAAGCTAAACGCGGCATGAAAGGAGGTGCCTAATGCAGATGTTAAGCGCTCTCCGTACTAGCACTATCGCGATTAGTTTATTCGCTGTCGTTTGTGCTGCTGTTATAGCAACGACACAAGTAACAACCGTTGACCTTATTGCTCAAAATGAGAGAGAGCAGAAGGCGAAAGCACTATATGAGATTGTGCCTCGCTCATCTATAGATAATGATTTACTTGAAGATACGGTTGAAATAGTCTCGCCTACTTTGCAGGGCCATTCAGCCCCTGTAACTGTTTATCGAGCGCGTAAAAATGGTGTCGTTACCTCGGTTATTTTACCTTTAGTTGCCCCTGATGGTTATAGTGGAATCATTACGTTGATCGCAGGCATTAATGCAGATGGCTCTGTGGCGGGAGTTCGTGTATTAACCCATAAAGAAACACCCGGATTGGGTGATAAAGTTGATACTAAAAAATCTGATTGGGTGTATAGCTTTAACGGATTGTCTAAACAAGGTAGTAGTGACTCGCGTTGGGCCGTTAAGAAAGATGGTGGCGAATTTGATCAGTTTACGGGTGCAACGATTACACCGAGAGCGATTGTTGGCGCGGTATCGCGCGCACTTGATTATTTTGCCGAACACCGCACAGAGTTATTAGATCTAACTGAAGACAAAATTACAGAGGTCGCTCGCTAATGGCTACTGATTATAGAAAAATCACTCATGATGGATTGTGGGGCAATAACCCTGCACTGGTTCAGTTACTTGGCCTATGTCCGCTTTTAGCTGTAACCGGCTCTGTTGTTAATGCTATAGGTCTGGGGGTAGCAAGTACCTTGGTTTTGATGGGATCTAATCTAACGGTTTCTGCTTTCCGTAAATTTGTCCCGGATTCTGTTCGCTTGCCTATTTTTGTGATGATAATTGCTTCGTTTGTAACGGCGATTGAATTACTAATGAAGGCCTTTACTTATGAGCTCTATCTTATCTTAGGGATTTTTATTCCCCTGATTGTGACTAACTGCGCAATCATGGGGCGTGCGGATGCTTTTGCTTGTAAAAATCCAGTTAAGGCCTCACTGCTTGATGGCTTAATGATGGGGTTGGGGTTTACCGCAGTATTAGTACTACTGGGTGCAATGAGGGAAGCATTAGGCTTAGGAATGATTTTTAGTGACATGCATCTTCTTTTTGGCCCTATAGCTGAAAATTGGAAAATAATTTTAGTTGAAGACTATCCCGGTTTTCTTTTTGCTATTTTACCGCCCGGTGCTTTTGTTGGTATGGGGCTGATTATAGCGCTAAAAAATATTATTGATGCACGTATACAAGCACGTAAAGCTGAACGGGAAACTGGTCCAAGCCCGCGCCGTGAGCGTGTGCGTGTGACTGGATAATGTAATAAGTTATATATGCTATAATGATTGAGCGTTCAGTAATTATACGTAGAGTTAATTGTGTTCTTTTAGGCTA
This sequence comes from Neptuniibacter marinus, assembly GCF_001597725.1. Classification (GTDB taxonomy): domain Bacteria; phylum Pseudomonadota; class Gammaproteobacteria; order Pseudomonadales; family Balneatricaceae; genus Neptuniibacter; species Neptuniibacter marinus. The sequence goes on along the minus strand of NZ_LUTR01000001.1, from coordinate 312,645 downwards.
TCCTTTAGGCTTACCTACTAAAGCATTTTCTTAAGTTGTATCTAAGGTGTAATGTGAACCAGCCTGTTCCGGTTGTAATTTGTGATGATTCGAGCTTAGCACGTAAGCAAATGGCTTCTGTCCTGAGTGGATGGAATGTTGAGGTGACGTTTGCTGAACATGGTTTGGCAGGGCTTGAAGCCGTTCGGGCAGGAAAAGGCGATATTCTATTTCTTGATTTAACTATGCCGCTTATGGATGGTTATCAGGTTTTAGAGCGGATCCGTAAAGATGACCTACCCACCATGGTTATCGTTATTTCTGGTGATGTCCAATCAGAAGCCAGAGAGCGTGTGCTGGCATTAGGTGCCCTTGAATTCATCAGTAAGCCAACAACCCCAGAGAAGATTGCTGAAGTTTTAAATCGTTTTGGGCTTCTGACTGAGTTAGAGCAGACAGCTGAGAGCTCCTCTGAAGAACCGTCTGAGATCGGACTACCTGAATATTATAAAGAGATAGCCAATATAGCGATGGGGCAAGCCGGAGAGATGCTTGCTAGGCTACTGAATACATTCGTCCATCTTCCAATTCCCGTTGTAGCTATGGTTGACCCGCAAAGCTTACAGAGCAGGCTTGTCACTGCTCAAGATAATGAGTATGAGCTGATTAGCCAAGGTTTTATCGGTGGCGGCGTTGCAGGAGAAGCATTTTTATTAATTGAAAAAAGTAATTTTGATAAAGTTGCTACACTTATGGATCTCCAAGATTCAGGGACGTTCCGAACGTCTGAGCTTCTTATGTCATTATCAAATGCCTTGATCGGTGCTTTCCTAACCAGTTTTGCAAAGCAGCTCGATATTGAATTTAGTAAAGCAACTCCTTATATCCTACGTGACTTTCTTGGGTTCGATGAGCAAGCAGAGAATTGGGATGAAAGCTTGATGATCACAATCGATTATCAGATGGATGAGCATGATACCCGCTGTGAGCTTATGTTAGTGTTTACACAGGACTCACTCGTTAAACTACAAACTATAGCGAGTTACTTCTCATGAATGGGACCGCCTTAAATGAGATTGACGATCTGCACTGGACTTTAGGTTTAATCCAGAATTTGGAGGTAGGTTTAGTTGTTATTGATCGTCAAGCCTGCATTAAATTGTGGAATGGCTTTATGGCAAACCATTCAGGTATCCCAGCTCAAAATGTTGCAGGTGAAAACCTTTTCAAAAGGTTTCCAGAATTGCCAGCGAATTGGTTAAATCAGAAACTCGAGTCAGTTTTTTTATTAAGAAATCCCGCTTATATTTCGTGGGAGCAGCGTCCTTATCTTTTTCATTTTAAGAATAACCGTCCTATTACAGGTTATTCTAAATTTATGTATCAAAATATTACCTTGATTCCGCTAACCTCTCCAACAGGCGATGTTGATCATATAGGTATTTTGATCTACGACGTAACAGATACCGCAACAGGGCAAATTGCATTAGAAGACGCTAACAAAAAGCTGAAAAAATTAAGCCGCGAAGACCGGCTAACCGGTTTATATAACCGTGGGTACTGGGAAGAGTGTTTAAACCAAGAGTATGCGCGTTATAGCCGAACAGAGTCTGTTAGCTCACTCGTTATGTTTGATATTGATCACTTTAAGAAAGTGAATGATACCTATGGCCATCAGGCGGGTGATGAGGTTATTCGCGTAATATCTCAGGCCTTACAGGCGCAGGCACGTAAGACTGATATTGCCGGACGTTATGGTGGTGAGGAATTTGGGGCTATCCTCACTGGTACTAACGGTATCAATGCGATGATCTTTGCGGAAAGGTTACGTGAAAATGTTGCGTCACTCTGCGTGCAATATGGTGAGCATCAGATTAACTGCTCTATTAGTTTAGGCGTGTCTGAAATTGATCTAGAAGTTCAGAGTGCTACTGCTTGGTTAGAGCAAGCAGATAAGGCCTTATATAAATCCAAACAAAATGGACGCAATAAGGTTACTCTTTTTGACTCATAAAATTTTTAATGCCTAATTACAAATAATGAACCAACAAAAGCGATACGAAATATTTTCTCGTTGGCGAGACGAGAACCCTCATCCCACCACTGAGCTAGAGTATAGCTCCCCTTTTGAGTTGCTGATTGCTGTTATTTTGTCTGCCCAATCCACCGATGTTGGGGTCAATAAAGCGACTCGAAAGTTGTATCCCGTTGCCAATACTCCCGAAGCAATCTATGCCTTAGGTGTTGATGGCTTAAAGGAATATATAAAAACCATTGGCTTATTTAATACCAAAGCTGAAAATGTAATCAAAACCTGCAAAATGCTGGTGGAGCTACATGATTCAGTTGTACCTGATACGCGTGAAGCCTTAGAGGCCTTGCCAGGTGTGGGGCGTAAAACCGCCAATGTCGTTTTAAATACTGCTTTTGGGCAGCCTGCGATGGCTGTTGATACGCATATCTTCCGGGTATCTAACCGCACTAAAATTGCACCGGGAAAAAATGTTAATGAAGTTGAGCAGAAGCTTATGCGTTTTATTCCTAAGGAGTTCCTGATTGATGCCCACCACTGGCTAATTCTTCATGGCCGTTATATTTGTGTGGCTAGAAAACCCAAATGCGGTGCCTGCCTTATTGAAGACCTCTGTGAGTATAAAGATAAAACTGATATCTAAGTCGGTATTTATTTTCAATAGATTTTCACCTTTAGCTCCGTACTCGTTTCTGTTTAGCTAACTCACTATTTAGTTGTTATAACCTCTTGATTTCATGGGAATGTAATAGTGCAGCTAAGTGGGTGTTAAAGTTACTCAGTTTATCTGTGCATAAGTTGTTGGATAAGTTTTGGGTAGATTGCTGGAAGCCTTGTTTTATAAGGCATTGAGCTTTTTGGTGTTTATCTGATCTTTTTAGAAAGTTTATTTTAATCAATAGGTTATGGTTTTTGTTGTTTGAATATAAAAGATGGCTTAGATTTTTATCCACACTATGTAGCTATTATATATAGGTGTGGACTTAATTTTTTATCTTGACTTTTTTAACCCTAGAAAACGCGGCCTTTTTAAGGAAAGTATGTCCTTACATTCCTTTTTAAAATATTTATATGCTTAGAAATGTAAATAAGATTTTGATCTAGATATCTAAGCTATTTCGGTAGCTCATCAGGTCATTTCAGGGAGCGTTGTCATAAAGCAGGGATCAGTATTGTCTAGTGTGGGTTGTGCGGCTTTTGACTCAAAGCCTTTACACAAATTGTGTCGGTTTATTTTCTGTTATCCTAAGGTTAGTTACTGTTAGAGAGATGGTCGATAGCATCAATTTTCATGTAAAATCCTACGAAACTTTAATGCGATGATTAGATAATAAATGGTTAAGGATACAGGCCTGAGTCGTTGGTATGTCTATATAGTGAAATGTGTTGATGGCACATTATATACAGGAGTAACAACTGATATAGAGCGCCGCTTACGTCAGCATAATGGTGATTTAGTGGGAGGGGCTAAATACACACGAGTGCGCCGACCGGTTCAGATGGTATGGCGTGAAGAGCAACCCGATCAATCATCAGCCTGTCAACGTGAAGCGGCGATCAAAAAGTTATCTAGGGCTGAAAAGCTGCGCCTTGTAGATTGATCGTTCGAGTTTTCCTCTTAGTTTATATTTGCTAAATCATAATTTTGATCGGTCTCTCTAGTATGTTTGTTAACTCTTCGCCTAGTGGTAAGGCCTAATTATCTAGGCGCTAAAAATGTACTATTTTTCGAAGCGCTGAAGGAATCTGATGTCAGCATAAAGGTAATATCTGTTTTCGCTGGTAGCATGTGATTTGGCGCACAAACTTTGTAAAGTGTTGTTGTACTTTGATCGATCAAATTCAGATGATTAGGGCCGATGAGTTGTAAAGGAATGGAAGAGCTTGGGGCGGTAATAGCAACGGAAATCTGCTTTATGCGAGAAGTGAAAGCTTCGAGTTCAAGATGGTAGTGATTACAGATTAGCCCTTCAGTGACTTGATAAAGTGAAGCTCTATCCCGAGCAATTTCTATGATCAATTCAGTCTTATTTTGTAGTGTATAAGTGACTCCCCAAGCTGTGGCAATACAGATGCTTAAGTAACCTAGTAGTCGTGGTCTTAGTAAAGAGCGGGTTTTATCTTTCTGAGACTCAATAAGGTTTGATGTTGAGAGTGCCTGTTCTGAATAAAAGTCAATCAGGCCCGTTTTTTTACCTAATTTAACCATTACAGAATCACAGGCATCAATACAAGCTGCACAATCGATACAAGCGGCTTGAAGGCCATTTCGTATATCAATTCCTGTAGGGCATACTTGGACGCAAATCCCACAATCTACGCAGTCCCCAGCGTTTTCTTCTTGGCCTCTTAAGTGCTGTCTAGGCTCCCCGCGAGCAGGGTTGTAGGCCACAGTGTAAGTTTTTTCATCAAACATAACCCCTTGAAAACGTGAATAGGGGCACATATGCAAACAAACCTTCTCTCTTACTAAGCCAGCATTAGCGTAGGTTAAGAGGGACATAATAATGATCCATGATAGACCGAAAAGGGAGAGATCAAAATGAAGCAGATCTTGGATTAATTGATCTATAGGTGTGAAGTAGCCGCAGAAGGTAATAGCCGTAATAAAGGATAGTATTAACCAAAGACTATGTTTGATAACCCGCCTAAAGAGCCTTTGGCTATTGAGTGATTGCTGATCTGATCGAGAGCGTTTTGCAGCACGGCCCTCAATTAAATCTTCGATACGAATAAATAACCAAGTCCATATTGATTGTGGGCAAGCAAATCCGCACCAAACACGTCCCCAACCGACCGCCATAAAGAATAGCAAACTGGCCCCGCAAATCATGATGCCCGCAAGCGCAGGTAGGTCATACCAAGATAGTTCAGTGCCAAACAGAAAAATGCGGTGTGCATCAAAGTCGAACATGATGAGCGGCTGCCCGTTTATACGTACCCATGCCAGGGTAAAAAATAGAGCCAGTAAAGGCCAGCTGGTTAAGCGTCGTAAATTTTGATAGAAGCCTTCAATAAGCTTTACATGGAACTTTCCATTTCCAGGCAGAGGAGCTGATTCACAAATGGAGGTTAAGGGGATTTGATTACTACTAGATGGTTTCATCAGGACGCACTTTTCTAATTACTGATAGCTGCACAATGTACAGAAATTAAAATATAGGAACAGGTATAGAAAAATAATTTATAATAGGTACAGATGAGGAGGCTAAATGAAATACCTATATCAAGAACTGGAACAAGAAATCGCTGAACACATACATTTAGGCCTGCTCCCATCGGGCGCTAAGCTGCCCTCTATCCGAGCTCAGTGTGAGGATAGGGGCCTTTCTAAAGCCACAGTGATTCATGCTTACCAGCGCTTAGAAGCTGCAGGTCTTGTGGAGGTAAGAACAAAGTCAGGCTATTTTGTCTCGGTTCAGCTGAATACCAAGGCAAAGATATCCTCACAAAGTCCCTCTTTAATGCAGATCACAGCGGAACCTCATCTGATTGATATGAGTGACGTGATGAGAGATATCATGACGCACAACGCTGCTTTTGATATAACGCCTCAAATTGATAAACGATCACAGCGTCCTGCAGGTATCACTGAGCTAAATCGTTGCTTATCAAGGGCCTTACGACAACAGGGGGGGGCTGAACATCAATACTATGATGAGCCAGCAGGCTCACTTTATTTACGTCAGCAAATTGCTAACCGGTATCAGCGTTTGGGTTGTAGGTTTGATGAGCCGGATGTCTTAATTACAGCGGGTTGCCAGCATGCATTATCTTTAGCATTACAATCCTGTTGTCAGGCAGGGGATATAGTCGCAGTTGAATCCCCCGGGTTTTATGGGGTGCTGCAGTTATTAGAAAGCCTTGGTTTACAAGTACTTGAAATCCCCGTTACGTCAACGGAGGGTATTTCTATAGATGCTTTAGCTGAGGCTTTATCTAAATGGAAAATAGCTGCTTGTGTAGTAACTCCTGCATTTGCAACGCCTTTAGGCTCAGTGATGCCTGATGCTGAACGTAAGCGGTTGATTCAATTAGCGGAACAGTTTGGCTTTACTATTGTTGAAGATGATATTTATGGGGATCTATCATTTGGTGCGCGTCTTCCCCCATTAAAACAGCTGGATCGGAATGATAATGTCATTTTATGTGGCTCTTACTCTAAATCACTTTCAAGAGAGTTGAGGCTAGGTTGGGTTGTTTCGAGTAGAGAGAAATCCTCTTTAATGTTTTTAAAAATGGTCAATATGCTTGCCTTAAGCCGTTTTACGCAGCAGGGATTAGTTGATTTTTTGGATGATGGTTCTTACGAAAAGCATCTGCGTAAATATAAGTACTTACTTAAAGAGCAGCGAGATCAGTTGATTGATCTACTGTTTTTATATTGGCGTGAACTTGGCGAGATAAGAGTGAGCCAGCCTCAGGGAGGGCTTGCGTTATGGGTTGAGCTTGAAGAGCACTATAAAGTAGATAACTGTTATTTGGATGCCCGTAGGGAAGGTATAGTGATCACTCCAGGTAACTTATTTACAGCACAAGATCAGTATCGAAATTGTTTACGTATTAGCTTTGCTCACCACTGGAATGCGTCGCGAAAGAATGCAATTAAACGGTTGGGTGAGATTCTATTGGATAAATGCAGCGCTGATAAACCATAAGAAGCTGGATTATCCCTCTTTAAAGCTATTTTTTGGCAGCGATCGATTATTCTTTGATCCTCAAGATAGCTTGAGCTTGTTGTCATAAGCCGGCGTAAAACTGTATAGTAATGTTATATTATATCATTTTATTGGAGGGCATCATGTTCCAGCGTGTCCATTACATTTCTATAGGTAGTGCTTTAATTTCATGCATGTTAAGCCCTATTGCTACAGCACTTGAAGCGCATGTGCATGGGGAAGCAGTGTTAAATATCGCAACAGATCAAGGTGATGTAGAAGCTGTGCTTCGCTCGCCAATGGCGAATATCGTAGGGTTTGAATACGAAGCAAAGTCGGCTGAAGATAAAGCGACTCAAGAGAAAGCCTTAAAGCTATTAAAAAATGCTAATAACATTTTGAAACTTTCTGCCTCTGCTAACTGTCTGACGGAGCATGTTGAGGTCGTTTGGGATGAAGAGCATGGGGATCATGATCACGAGGAACATGAAGGTCATGACCATCACGAAGAACATGCGGATCATGAAGAGCATGATCACGAAGGGCATGCTGATATTACAGCGACTTATCATTTTAAGTGTAGTAACCCTGAAGCATTGACAGATATGACATTGAGTTTGTTTGATTCGTTTAAAGGAGTAGAGAAGCTCCATGTGAATCTAATTACAGATAAGGGAGCTCAGCAGCTTGAGTTAACTCCTTCCTCTAAAGGCTTTAAATTCTAATGGCATTACTCGAGTTTGGTTTTTAAAATGAAAAAATTAGCCGTAACTATCGATGATCTTTTATTTAAGTGGGGTGATGGCACACCCTGCTTAACCATTCCTAAGTTTCAACTTTATCACGGTGAAAAAGTTTTCATAAAAGGCCCCTCGGGTAGCGGAAAAAGCACATTGCTTAATATCTTGGGTGGTGTGCTTGCCCCTGAAGATGGTGATATCAAAGTTTTAGGCCATGACTATGCCCTCATGAAAATGTCCCAGTTAGATAAGTTTAGAGCTGACCATATAGGTTTTATTTTTCAGCAGTTTAACCTACTACCGTTTTTGAGTTTATTAGAAAATGTTTGTCTACCTTGCCGTTTTTCGTCTACGCGAAGAGCACGTGCTATCGATGAGTTTGGTTCTGTAGAGCAGGGGGCTGAGGCGTTACTTAAGCGTTTAGGTTTGATGGATAAACATCTCTATCAACAAAATGCAGCGGCCCTTTCTGTAGGGCAGCAACAAAGGGTGAGTGCGGCAAGAGCGATTTTAGGTTCGCCGGAGATTATTATTGCAGATGAACCTACATCGGCACTTGATGTAGATGCGCGAGACCAGTTTTTAGCGTTGTTATTATCTCAATGTGAATTATCCGGCTCCACGTTAATTTTTGTGAGTCACGATAGCGCTTTAGAACATCACTTTTCGCAGAAATTGAGGCTAACCCCTTCATCTAATGGAGGATATAGCTTATGACTTTGTTTCATTTAACGTGGAAAAGCTTTTTAAATAGGAAGGCCACTCTATTAATGATGTTGCTATCTATTAGTATGAGTGTTGTGTTGCTGCTAGGTGTAGACATTATAAGGCAGCAAGCTAAAGAGGGGTTTTCATCGACTGTATCTTCTACTGACCTGATCGTAGGTGCGCGAAGTGGGCAGATAAATTTATTACTGTACTCTGTTTTTCATATTGGGAATGCTACCAATAATATAACGTGGAAAAGCTATGAAAATATTAGCCAAGATGCCAATGTTAAATGGAGTATTCCTCTATCACTAGGTGATTCTCATCGTGGGTTTAGGGTTTTAGGTACCTCCTCAGCGTATTTTGAACATTACCGATATGGTGCCAAACAGCCACTCGCCTTTTCTCAAGGTAGAGGCTTTGAAGGGCTTTTCGATGTGGTAATTGGTGCTGAGGTTGCTAAAAAACTAGGCTATAACTTAGGCTCTCCCGTTGTGATCGCCCATGGTATGGGGAGTGCCAGTTTGATGAAGCATGATGATAAGCCGTTTAATGTTGTAGGCATTTTAAAACCTACAGGTACGCCTGTTGATAATACGCTTATTGTTTCTTTGGAGGCGATTGAGGCTATCCATGTTGATTGGCAGTCTGGGGTGCAATTACCCGGCTCTAAAGTAACGGCAGAGCAAGTGCTTAAAATGAACCTTAAGCCTAAACAAATTACGGCGTTTATGCTTGGGCTTAACTCTCGCCTTTCTACATTTCATCTACAGCGGAAGATAAATCAGTATAGGAATGAGCCGTTAATGGCTATTTTACCAGGACTTGCTTTGCAGGAGCTGTGGGGTATGTTTTCCTTCGTTGAAAAAACACTGTTCGCTATTTCTGGTTTAGTGGTTGTTTCAGGAGTGCTTGGGTTGCTAGCCTTGCTGTTAAGTAGTTTAAATGAACGCCGCCGAGAAATGGCTATCTTGCGCTCTGTAGGTGCGCGTCCTATACATATATTGACACTACTTATATTAGAATCATTATTGGTTACATTATTGAGTGTTTTATTGGGTATTGGTGTACTTTATTTAGTAATGTTTTATGCCAGTCCGTTAATTCAGGATCAGTTTGGGGTACGATTAGCGGTACAAGGTTTAAGTTTATGGCAATGGCAGCTAGTAGGTATGGTGGTCGCGGCTGGAGCTTTAGCTGGATTAGTACCCGGTTATCGTGCTTACCGGCACTCGTTAGCTGATGGTATGTCGATTAAGTTATAACAAGAGATATTGAATGTTTAAACATATTATCGCCGTGTGGTTGATCGCTAGCTCAAGTTTTATTAGTGCAGGAGAGGTGATCAACGGTGAGTCAGTGAAGCCAGTAGAGTGGGAACAGTTGATGCCTGCTGATTTCTCTATGGATGCGATATTTAATAGTTCTGAGCAGTTGGCGGCTATTGATGATTTTGATCCTAAAGCACAACAGCTGCTGGATGAGATGATGGTAGCTATGCAATCTGCTCCGACTGTGCCTGATTTTGATGGTCAGATGATTAAAATTCCTGGCTATGTCGTACCGGTCGAATCGGATGGTACGCGTGTTACAGAGTTTTTTTTAGTTCCTTATTTTGGTGCATGTATCCATGTGCCTCCTCCGCCCTCCAACCAGATTATCTATGTTCGATTTGAGCCTGGAACTCATGTGGAAAATTTATATGATGCGGTATGGATTAGTGGTCGTATAAATACAGAAACGGTTGTGAATGAACTTGCGGCTTCCGGTTATACCATGGAAGCTTTTAAAATTGAGCCTTATGATTTGTGATACGAGCAGTCATCACTAATATCTGTATAGACTTATAAATAGCTGGTTTCACTTCTAGCCTCTGGTAAAATTGCCCCTTATTTCTAGCCAAGGCTATTTATCGTGGAACAGATCATTGCAGTTATCCTAGATTCCGGGCGAACCGGTTTGGACATGGGTTTATATATTCTTTTACCCATTATGGTTGTAATGTCTGCGTTTATGAAATTACTCGATGCTAAAGGCGTGCTAAGTTGGATCTCCAATTTATTGGCACCGGTGGCGCGTATTTTTGGTATTCCCGGCCTCGGTATTTTTGCCATGATTAAACTGCTTTTTGTTAGTTTTGCAGGCCCTATTGCTACTTTAGCTTTGATGGATAGGAATGGCACCTCACGCCGTTATATCGCGGCTACCTTAGCGATGGTCTTAGCTATGTCACAAGCCAATGCGACGTTCCCGTTAAGTGCAATGGGGCTTAATATAGGTGTAATTCTGATTACATCTATAATTGGTGGCTTAGCGGCAGCTTCTTTCACTTACTACGTGCTAACTCGTAACCTTGTTGATCCTGATACTACTGAAACTGTCGTCAAATCGACCTCGCCAGAAGAGGAGAAAAAAACGGTTATTCAGATCTTAGGTGATGGTGGTCAAGAGGGGATGAAGATCGTGTTCGGTATGCTGCCTATGCTAATACTGGCGATCTTTTTAGTGAATGTATTTGAAGCGACAGGGGTTATTAGTTTATTAAGCTCATTACTCGCCCCGTTACTGGCTCTAATTGGTTTACCTGAAGCAGCAGTGCTACCTATAGTGACTAAATTTATTGCAGGTGGAACCGCTTTTATGGGTATCACTATAGATCTGATGAACGAGGGGCTTATTAGTGTAAACGAGCTTAACCGTATGGCCGGTTTTGCCACTAATCCGCTGGATGTTGCTGGTATTGCGATCTTTGCCGCTGCGGGTAAGCGAATCAGCCAAGTGATTCGCTATGCTGTTTATGGTGGCTTGTTCGGTATGACAATAAGAGGCGTGTTACATCTATTTATTTTCTAACGATGTAAAACGAGTTGCGGCCCTTTTTTACCTGCTGGAATCGTGTGTTTGGCGAAAACGCCATAGATATGTCCACAGCCATTGCAATAAGCGATTTGGAACCAAGCTTGGCTATCACGTGCTCTTTCTTCGCTGTCTTTTGAAACGATGTGTTCAACCCCTGAGATTGAGCATTCTGGGCATTTAGGTTCAGCCATAGGTGACTCCGATTATTGTGTTTACTTTATTCTATCCTTAGTTGTTGGTAATCACTAAAGGTTCCCTAATATTTAGAGTAAAGCACTATTCCGGTTGGAGATAGTGCTTTGATTCTACGTTATAGTTCTACATTGACTGAGGTTGAGCCACGAATAGCTTTCTCTTTAGCGGCTTGTACAGTTTCATCTCGGGCTAATACAACACCCATACGTCGTTGCCCAGAAACTTCCGGTTTGCCGAATAATCTGATTTGAGTATTCGGCTCCGCAAGGACTTGTTGTAGATTACCAAATCGTACTTTATCTGATTCACCTTCTACTAAGATGACGCTCGATGCAGAGGGACCGTGGAAATGAATATTTGGAATAGGTAGGCCTAAAATAGCTCTAGCATGCAGTGCGAATTCCGATAAATCTTGGGAGATCATCGTCACCATGCCGGTATCATGGGGACGAGGTGATACTTCGCTAAAGTAAACCTTATCGCCTTTAATAAAGAGTTCAACGCCAAAGAGGCCTTGCCCACCTAGCGCTGATGTTACTTTGCTTGCGATCTCACGAGATTTTTCTAGTGCAACTGGGCTCATTGCTTGTGGTTGCCAGGATTGTCTGTAATCACCGCTTACCTGTATATGCCCTATAGGTTCGCAAAAGCTAGTGTTGCTATCGTGACGAACGGTAAGCAGTGTTATTTCATAGTCAAAGTCTACAAACCCTTCTACGATGACTTTTCCTTTTCCTGCGCGACCGCCATCTTGAGCATATTGCCAAGCTTGTTCAATTTGGTCAGTGGATTGGATGGTGCTTTGACCTTTACCTGATGAGCTCATAATTGGCTTTACAACACAGGGGATACCCACGGTTTCCACTGCGGCCATATACTCTTCATGTGTTTCGGCAAAACGGTAGTTAGAGGTGGGAATATTAAGCTCTTCTGCGGCTAAACGCCTAATTCCTTCGCGGTTCATCGTGAGTTGAGTTGCACGAGCTGTTGGAATTACGTTGAAGCCTTCATTCTCAAGATCAACTAAGGTTTCGGTCGCTATAGCTTCTATTTCAGGAACAATCAGGTGTGGTTTTTCTAGCTCGATTATTTCACGAAGCGCATCACCATCCAGCATTGAGACGATATGGCTTCTGTGAGCAACCTGCATGCCTGGGGCATTTTTGTAGCGATCGACAACAATGACCTCCGCGCCTAAGCGTTGTAATTCGATAACGACTTCTTTGCCCAGTTCTCCACCGCCGCACATCAATACACGTGTAGCTGACGGTGATAGAGGAGTCCCTATTTGTAGCATTGTCCAATCCTCAGCGTGAAAAAATTTCAAGCATTATACGGTGCGAATTATGGCAATCGCCAGCAGAATGGAAATTGTCTTCTATAATAAAAGTGTAACTTCGTGTTGAAGTCACGGTTGTATTTTTTGAAATATTGAATTGTCTTTGGTTTTTTATGTGTTTTATCATGACTAGAGATAGTTCTTCCTTTGAAACATTTTTTGAAATGAAATAAGGAGGATAAATAAAAATACATCGACTGGGAGATTGATTGTTGCGGTTTTTGTTAATGCTTTAGGCAGCAGCAATTAGTAGCATTTTTAAGTTGGTATTTTCAGAGTGGACGTCAAAGACTGCAGAGTGGTCATAACCACATTAGAAGCACTCTAGAACCTGCCCGCTTAAAAAATTCTGGTCGTTTACATTGCTTGTTTTTTGCCTGTAAAGGCTGATTAGTCGGAGTATCCATCCGGCAGGAGGGGATAGTATCTCTTATAGAGGCTATCCCCTCGTTAATTTTAGTCGCTCATGTTGCCCTCTAAGCGATATCACTTAGTCTTAGTTCCCCTTATATTTCTTCCATTCTAATGAGAATGTGCTATCCCTTAGAATAAACATGGGGACGTAACTATGTCTAAAGGTCATGATCGTTATCACGAGCGGAATTGTGGGCTGTCAATTTTTGGCAAGGATTTAGTGCGGCGTAGTGGGGCACATTGCGAACTATGCGGCGACCATGGTGTGAAGTTGCATATCTATGAGGTGGCAGCTGTTTCAAAACTACCTGATTTGAATCACTGTCTTATGGTCTGCGATGTGTGTTTTATGCAGATTGAAAAACCAAAATTACAAGATAACAACCATTGGCGTTGCTTGAATCATTCAATCTGGAGTGAAGTACCTGTGGTCAAAGTTCTTGCTGTAGCTATATTGAGGCGTGTTGCAGAGCAAGATTTTTGGGCTGTTCAGCTTTTAGAGCAAGTTTATTTAGAACCAGAAGAGCGGGAGTGGTTAGCTAAAGTGGAACTCCCTTAATTTGATGTTTTAGCGACTGATTTCCCCGGCCAAGCTTTTAGCAAAGTTATTTTTGATTATTGCCGTAGATGTCAGTGTTGCTAATAGAAAGTGAAGTTTGCAGAAGCAGGCTTCTAATGTCATTTCAGCCCCTGATATAACACCAATCTCATTTAAAATTGAGCTGCATGCGTATTGCCCCTGAAAGATCTCAGCTTGTAAGCACTGGCTGTTATTGACAAAAATTACGCCTCGTTGTGCAGCAGCCTTTAGTGCATCAATTAGTTCCTGATTTTGATCAGGCAAATTACCTACGCCGTAACTCCGCAAAATAATGGCTTTACAGTCTGGGTCTGAACTGAGTAATTCAACGTGCTTGCCATTAATTCCTGGATATATGGGCAGTATAACAACGGCATTTTTTTTAAACTCGGGGTTTAAAAAGCGAGGTTGTTTTTGGGGCAAAAAGAGGTTGGAGTGTAGCTCGACATTAAGCCCAACTTGGCCGAGCCAAGGGAAGTTCGGGCTGTTAAAAGCATCTAACCCTGTTGCTTTCACTTTACTCGATCTATTTCCTCTTAAAAGTCGTCCGCTAAAGTAAATGCAGACTTCATTTATTGAGTTATCAGTGGCCAGAAGTAGTGTTGTAATTAGATTATCGAGTGCATCGTTTCGCAGTTGTGATAAGGGAATCTGAGAGCCGGTGAAGATAACGGGTTTTGATAAACCTTGTAAGATGAAGGACAGCATTGAAGCACTGTAAGCCATAGTATCGGTACCATGAAGCACAATAAAGCCATCATAGTCCTCATATTTCCGGATAATAATGTCTGCCATTTCAGTCCAATGGCTAGGGATTAAATTGGCGCTATCTATTAACGGGTTTAGCTCCAGCATATCGAACTCTGGGAGCAGAGCGTGGTGTGAATGGGCTAAACGGCTTCTTATTAATGATTCAAACCCTGGGACAGAAGTGTAGCCGTTAGCGGATGATTCCATACCTATAGTTCCACCAGTATAGATCATCAGTATTTTAGTCGTCATAGGGCGCTCCCGCTTCAATTGAACATATATATACGTTGAACTAGGGGAGAAGTGAAGAGTTTATACATTTTTGCCTATTAAGCATTATTTATCGGAGAGCCTAGCCCTCTAGGGCTTTTTAATAGTTCGCTGATCTGTGCTTCAGGTAAAGGTTTGCTGAAGAGGAACCCTTGTAGCTCTTCACAGGTTTGCGTTAACAGGAAATTACGTTGCTGGGGAGTCTCTACACCCTCTGCAATCACTTGAAGATTAAGGCTGTGGGCCATTGTTATAATTGCTTGAGTGATTTCAGCACTTTCTACACTTTGCCCTAAATCACGCACAAAACTTTGGTCGATTTTTATACGATCTAACGGGAATTGCTTTAGGTAACTTAAAGAGGAATAGCCGGTACCAAAATCGTCTACGGCAATATTAATCCCAATATCTTTTAGCTCATGTAAAGTTTGAATGGTCGTCTCAAAGTTACTCATAAGAGCAGATTCTGTTAGCTCGAGCTCCAATAGGTGTGCAGGGAGCGCAGTGATATCCAATATTTGTTTTACACGCTCAACTATAAAATTATCATAAAATTGAATAGCTGAAATATTGATGGCTATACGTATCTCTTTTTTCAGGCCTTTGTTCCAAGTGACGGCTTGTTTACAGGCTGTTTCCAGTACCCAATCCCCTATAGACATAATTAGTCCAGTTTTCTCTGCAATAGGAATAAAAGATGCTGGGGATATGTTACCTCTTTCAGGATGTTTCCAGCGCAATAGTGCTTCTAGGCCGATTATTTCTCCGGTAGCGCTGATGACTTGAGGTTGATAATAGACTTCCAGTTGGTTCTGATTGAGGGCTAAGTGAAGGTCCCGCGTTAATGAGGATTCGTCGATAATTTCCTGTTTTAAATGCAACGAATAATAGTACAGCCCGCGCTTGTTGTTGGATTTTGCTTTATGCATGGCCGCATAGGCATTACTGATTAATATATCGGTACTGTCTCCATCTTGTGGGTAGGTACTGACACCAATTGAGGGTTTAAAGAAAAAATGATCGCCCTGTAATTCGCAAGGCAATTGTAGAAGTTGGATGAGACGGTGGCCGATTCTTGCAGTATCTGAAGGGGAGGACTGGTTGGTAATGATTGCAGCAAATTCGATTCCACTTAGTCGAGCGACTGGATGAGAAAACCCGACCGCTTTTTGTATTTGTTTTGCTGCCATGGCTAGAATTTCATCACCTGCATTGAGGCCTAAACGGTTATTAACTTCTTTGATGCCACTAAGTTGGATGATCAGCAGTGAAACATTTTGCGTGCTAGGTGTTTCTGTCAGTGTGCTCGCCAGTTGGTCCTTGAACATTGTTTTATTAGGTAGGTGCGTTATTGGATCAAAGTTAAGTTGCTGGTACACCTCGTTGTTAAGCTGCGTTAGTTTGTATTGGATTTCTAAGGAACGGCGCCAACTAAAGAGCGAGAAAACTAAAATCAGTACGAGCATAGTATTTGTTGGAGGAAGCCAAAGTTGAGCTTCACGTAAGAGAGTAAAGGATAAAACTAATGCTGCTAGCAATGTAAAAGGTAAGCTTATTGGAAAGTACCGTTTGGGGAGCACGATGGCAGCTAATACTAATAATGTAGTTAAAATGAGAGTGGATAAGTATTGTTGCCACGGTGTTATCTCAGTGATAAACCGGGATTCCAGTAATGCCGCCGCTATATTTGCATTGAGTTCTACGCCGGGCATCCGTTGATGGTGTCCAGAAACAGGGGTGCTTACGGCATCTCCCATTCCGGTCGCTGTCGCACCTACGAAGATTATTTTACCTTTTAAATGTTCTAGGCCTATCTTGCCACTCAAAACATCAATATATGAATAATGAGTGAAATGCCCTGGAGGGCCGTAAAAAGGGATTAGTAATGGAGTGCTACGGACCCAGCCGGTATCGCTGGATTGTGTTTTGTTTGGAGCGGGTATTAAAGGGTAATCGTGGATAGCTTGTTGAAGGGCAAGGCCTAATATAGGCCAATGAGCGTCACCTAAGCCAGCGTAGAGGTAAACCCGACGGCAGATGCCATCAATATCTAGCTCAGTATCAACATGAGCAAATCCGGCACTATACTCAGCAATGGTAGGGATGGGTAGTAGTTCGCTAATGTGTGAATTTACAGATTTCTCGGGTGCTACTGCCAGAAAAACGCGACCATTTTTTTCTATAGCTTCAGCAAATAAGCGGTCGTTCTCAAGGGATTCTTTTTCGGAAAATAAAATATCAAAGCCCACCGCTGTTGTTTGGGCTTGAGTTAGCCGATTAAGTAAATCTGCATGGACTGTTCGAGGCCATGGCCAGCGTCCCAGACGCGCAATGCTTTCTTCATCAATCGCAATAATAACGATCTCTTCAGGAGGCGGATGACTAGAGAAATTTAAAAAACTGTCGTAAATAATCAGATCTATGCGTTTAAGCACAGAACTGTTGAAGCTAACAACCAGCAATAACAACATTAAGCCTATAAGAAAAAGCTGGATACGGCGTTTATTCATAGTCTGTATATGTTCACAGCAACAATATAGTGGCTACAAAAGAACCAAAAACATAGATCCAGTTATCATTTGGTGGGGGTGTTAACTCTTGAGTAACACCCCAAGCACCGGCAAAACCATCTTCTGCTAGAGATCTAACGCGAACATATCTATATCCTTCAGGACGTTCCAGTGTAATCTCAGGTTTTGTTAGCTTTGAGTCTGTAATAATGGATTTAAATGCTGGATCTTTAGATATTTGTATTTGGTAGGATTCATCCGGTAAGCCTAAGGCCCATGAGAGTTTTATTTCACGTTCATTCTGGACGAGTGCGGGCTCGGGAGTCGCAGGAATTGGTTTTATGGTTAAACTACGTTGAGTGCTATAAGGCCCTAATTCTCCATCGCCAGCAAGACTGGCTACACGCCAGTAATAGGTGTTGGTGGGCAGTAGTTCGGATGCCGTAAATTGGTTGCTCGTTAATGAAGGGCGATCAAGTAATATGTTAGAAAACTGTTGATCGGACGCTATCTGTAATCGGTAGCTGACCGCTTCGCTGGATTGGGTCCATTCCAATACAGGGGCTTCCCCACGTATTGTAGCCTTATTATTTGGTGCCATAGGGAAAGGCGGTTGAGGGTGTGCATTGAGTGTGAATGTTTGTACGCGTTCTATACCCTCAATTCCATGCTTATCGACAGCACGCAGTTGTAGAAAGTATATATCATCACTTAGGTCAGGAAGGCTGATGGCATTTCGTTCACTGTCACTATCCCATAACACTGTACTAAACTCATTTGACTCTGCAATGATGAAACGATAACGCTGCGCACCCTCTATAGCTTCCCAGCGGATTTGAGAACCAATGGTTTCGATCGGCTGTGGGTAGGCTAATAGTTTAGGAGCGGGTAGGAGCTTTTTAGGTTTTAATGGCGCTTTATTTTTAACAACATGAGTCCCGTAGCCAGCACGAACTAAACGGGTAGTTTTAGCACCTCTTACAGCGACGCCACCTTCCAATACCTCAATATTTGAGCTCGTATCATCCGCCGTATAAGAGGTTCGAAAGCGAGTTCCCCTGACGGCAGAGATCGCAGCGGGTGTATGGATTTCGAAACGGGAAGCACTACCTTTTTGTGTTTCAGCATGACTCTCTACATCACCTGATATGAGGCGAATTCTTGAATCCACCATTCCAGTCTCACCATATTTCGTCATATGGTTAAAATCGATTTTAGAATTTTGCAATACTCGTATTTCACTACCATCAGCAAAGCGAATTAATACACTGCTTTGTGAATAGGTTTCTAAATGATCGCCAAGATTAAGCTGTTGGCCTACACTGACTTGTTGTGAATCCGTTCCCTCTTGGTTTCGGGTGACTACATCCCCTTCAAATTTGATGACTTGTGCTGATGCTGGCTGAGATTTTATCCAATGAATAGGGATACGTAATTTTGTGTTTTCAGGAATGCGTTTAGGGTCAGCGATATTATTAATCTTCTGAAGTTGTTTCCAGTAAGATGTTTTGTAAAGGTGTTTTTCACTGAATTCAGACAGTGTGTCTCCTTGAACGACACTGTAAATCCACTCTTGCGCTATAGCTGAAGGCGTGTTGAAGAGTAGGGTCAACAATACCACTGAAGCAGATTTTTTGTAAAAGTTGAGTATTGTTGTGTCCATGCGAGTACTCCAGAGATTACGTCCATTATTAATCCTAGTCGAGGAATCTTTTTAATGCCGCTCAAGTGATAGAATTAATCCCTCTATTTGCTATTTATATCAGCTTTTAGAGTTAGATGCTTTATCCTGTTAAGTATTTATTAAGGTGGGGGGGTAAATAGGCTTTTCGTTTTTATTTTGCGCTCTATCTCCCTGAAAAAAGTGAATCGCTTTTACTCCTTAATAAGTTTGATTATTCTGAGTTAAATAATATTGTTAGGAATGACCTTAGATGTCTGATAAATCACATCCACTTTCAACTTCAGCCCTTGCTAAGACGCTCGATAAAACGACTAAGCAGATGTTTACTGAGCTGGAATCACTCGGTTGGATCAAACGTGTAGATGATAGTTGGTTATTAACATCTAAAGGTGAGTTCGAAGGAGGGACTTACCGTGAAAGTGCCAAGTTTGGTCGTTACATTATTTGGCCAAGTGAGACTGTCACACATCGAGCTTTAGTGAGCGTTGATTCTCATCTATTATCTTTTGATTATTTGGCTACTCAACTGTTGTTATCTGATCGCACTATTGTATTACTTTTGCAAGAATTAGGTTGGATTAAGGCGGGTCGAAAGGGCTGGCTGTTAACCGCTTTAGGTGAAGCTGCGGGCGGTTTTCAGCGAGAAAATAGGTCTACAGGTATTCCTTATATCATGTGGCGAGAGGATGTTTTAGACAACAGCATATTAACTGCACGAGTGACCAGCTTCCAACAGGGTTCTGAGGGAAAAAACGATTATCTTTGTTGTGATGGCCATAATGTTACTTGTGAAGCGGAGAGGAAGATTGATAATTGGCTCTATCTGTCCGGCTTGTTGCATGCCTATCGGACAGGTTTGCCGTGCGAGGGAGATTTAGATGCCGATTTTTATCTACCTCAACATCAGCTTTATATTGAGTATTGGGGTAAAGAAACGCCTAAAAGTATGTTGTCAGCAAAGATCGAGAAAAAGGAGAAATTTATTAAAATGGGGGTCGATCTTATTGAATTGAATGACGAAGAGGTGGCAAATCTTGATGAGGCACTTCCTCGAATGTTATTGAAATATAACATAGAGGTATGATGTTCATTCAGGCTTAAGCGATAGCTTTATATTATATTGCTGAGTCTGAGGAAAAAAGCTGATTATTAGCTAGAATATAAGTACTCACAATAGGATATTAAGTGATAGGTCAGTAGCCAATAGAAACTTACTTTTATTACTTAAAGCGCTAAATGATTTATGAGATTACCACTGTTAATATCTGATTTAGGCAAGCGCCTAACATAATAGGAAGTGTTATCTACTTGAAGAACCAGAGCCCTAGAGTAAGAAATAGGTTGGCGATAAAGCTTGCCCAATATACAGTGTTGATGGCGTTTATTATTGGCTTCTTCTTGAGTGCGTTACATGTACTAGAAGACTATAGCACGCAAGGTAGCCGGTTAGATCAAACCGTCATTGATATACTGGATGCGAGTAAGCCTCCGGCTGCGCGCGCGGTCCATACTTTAGATCAGGCGCTTGCCCAAGAAGTTGTTAATGGGCTCATGAAATACCCCTTCATCTCCAAAGTGCAAATTAAAGATGAGTTAGGTGAGGTTTTAGCAGAGCAAGAAGCCACGCAGCAAAAGACTAAAACGCAATGGTTGACGGAAGTTATTTCAGCTAAATATAAAGATTATACTTTAGCACTTAGGGCCCCTGGATTTGCTAGCCTTGAGCCTGGTAGTCTTAAAATTGTTGTGGATCAAGATCTCGCGTTACAGCCCTTTTTTGAACGTGCTTCAACTGTGTTAGTCTCGGGTATCATTCGTAACATTCTCCTAGCGGTATTTTTAATAGCGCTTTTCCACGTATTTTTAACTAAGCCCTTAGCCTTGTTAGCTAAACAATTTGCTGAGTTTAGGTTAGAGGAAAGTGAGGGTAAATACCTTGAAGTACCCGAGCAGCATAAAGGTACTGAGTTAGGCCAACTTAGTGATGTCGGCAATGAGTTTATTCATACAGCGCAAAAACTTCTAAATGATAAAAAGAGTAGTAACTTAGCGCTTAGGCAAAGTGAAAGCCTGTTGAAGCAAGTTATCAATCAAGCTCCCCAGTTGATTGTGGCGCTGAATAGTAAAGGCCAAGTGTTATTTTGTAATCAACAGGTTGCTGAGTTTTATAACGTATCGGTAGAGTCTTTAGTGGGTGTCGCTATATCGGATTTCCACCCGTTTCAAGATGAAGTAGAGCGGATGCATGCTATCCGCCGTAGTGTTGAAGCCAATAATGCGCCGGTTGATATAACTGAGTTTTCTTGGTCTCGCGAAAATAGCGAACAATTACACTTCTCAATTCATGCCTCTCCATTCGAGTATTTTTCTGAGCCTGCAACGCTGGTTGTGGCGACTGATATAACGAGTCAGAAAGTAGTCCAAGATCATATTAGCCATATAGCTAACCACGATAATTTAACCGGATTACCCAATCGGGTATTACTAAACGACCGACTATCTAGATCAATTTTAAGTTGTGAGCGAAATGGCGTTTATAACGCACTGTTGTTTATTGATTTGGATCATTTTAAAACGATTAACGATTCACTTGGACATGGTATTGGTGATTTGTTACTCAAAGAGGTAGCGGAGATACTCAAAGGACAAGTGCGTGCAAATGATACAGTCGCTCGTTTGGGGGGGGATGAGTTCGTTATTTTGTTGGAGTTTCTTCATGACAACCAAGAACGAATCAAGACTGATGTTCAGATAATCTGCGATAAATTATTAGAAATACTCTCTCAGCCTATAGATATTAAACAGCATAAATTAAGAATAGGGGCGAGTATAGGTGTAGTTATCTTTCCAATCGAAGGGAAAGATATTGATGACTTAATGAGGTTTGCTGATACCGCTATGTATCATGCGAAAGAGAACGGTCGCAACGGTTATGCCTTTTATCATCGTTCCATGTCGTTAGCTGTTGAAAAACAACAGCATATGGAAAATGAGCTTCATCGAGCATTGGAGCAAGAGGAGTTTCGTATTCATTACCAGCCTCTAGTTAATGTTACAGGGGCCATTGTAGGGTTTGAGGCTTTAATTCGTTGGCAGCATCCAGAAAAAGGCTTAATGCCTCCAATCGAGTTTATTCCTAGTCTTGAAACAAGCGGCATGATTGTTCCGGTTAGTAATTGGTTATTAGCAAAATGCAGTCGTCAGATAGAAACGTGGAAAGCTGAGGGTTTTTGGCAGGATGGCTGGTACACCTCAATTAATATTAGCCCTTTACAGTTTTACCAAGCGGATATGGTGATTACCTTACAGCAACTCATTGTAGGTGGTGGGGCTAACCTCTCTGACATCTGTTTAGAAATTACCGAAACGGTTGCAGTCGAAAATATTGAATTTGCAAAGTCGCGCTTACAGAAAATTAGGAAACTTGGTATCACTATCGCGCTAGATGATTTTGGGACAGGCTATTCCTCATTAAGTTACCTTAAAAATCTACCCATCGATATAGTGAAGATAGATCGCTCTTTTATTCAGGAGCTAGATGCTCATAATAATAGCCGATCCATAGTCGAAGCTGTTGCCTCAATCGCTAAAGCCTATAATTTGGTGGTACTTGCTGAGGGTATAGAAACTAAAGAGCAATTAGAGATAGCACATGATATTGGATGTCATGTATTTCAGGGGTTCTATATTGAACGTCCACAGGCAGCGGAGCGACTGCAGAATGAATATCTCTCTAAAGGGGGGTAGGGAGCTTTTGTCTTGTTCGCTTTATCTATAGATTGAACATCTTTATTCAGGTAAAGTTTATACACCTTCCTAGGATATAGCTTAATGGGTTATTCAAACATACTGACAAAGCGTGGACGTGTTATAGCAGCTTTTAGCCTGCTATTTTTTATCGTCTATTGTTCGGCGGGTGTATGTACCAATCTACTAAGTGTTCCTGTTTCAGATGGCGTTGTTGTATCAAACGGTGTTGATCACAGTCAGCATATGTCCATAGACAGTAAGTTTAATGAGCATTGTGGCAATAGTGGTATTAGCTGCGAATGGAGTGTTAATCCTGTTGCTGATCCTATAGATGATGCTACACCTTTATCTAGTTTTTTCTTTCTTTTCGCTTTAGGGGTAACGGCCCTTCTATTTAATTTGCGGTCGGATTTTAGGCAGCGAATTGTCTTTCTGTTTGCGTTTGCTCGACAGCAATTCTTTCAACGAAGTTTCCCACGTCTACATATACAACAGGCTGTTTTCCTTAATTAAATCGCGTCTCGTTTTGATAAACAGTGCTCTTTATTTAGAGCGTTATTTTCATATCGTTTGAGACCGGTTTATGTATATATCTCCTTTTTTATTAATGGCGTTTTTAGCCGTTTTTTCGATCTCCGCTCATGCTGATTTAAGCCTAGAAAAGGCGCTCACTGAAGCTTTAGCTCATGATCATTGGCTTGTGAGTAACCAGTATCAGGAGCAAGCAATTCGTTCTAGTGCTATTGCTAGTGGACAATTACCTGATCCTAAGCTTCGTATAGCATTGGCTAACTTACCGATGGATAGCTTTGATTTTAATCAAGAAAATATGACCCAATTACAATTTGGTGTTTCTCAGCAATTTCCGCGAGGAGATAGCTTAGAGATTAAGCAACGTCAGTTAAATTTAATGGCAGATCAAAAGCAGTTGGAGCGTTATGAACGAAGGGCTCTGATCAAGAAAAAGGTCGGCCAGTTATGGGTACAACTTCATCAGTATCAAGAACAGATAAAGTTGTTGGTGGATAACCAACATATATTCAATGAGTTGTTGACTATTAGCCAAGCTAATTATCGTAGCGGGAAAATACAAGGTTACGAGTTGTTAGATGCTGAATTGAAACTTACTCAGTTGCAGGATCGTATTGCTAAATTAGAGCAACTTAAAAACCAAACGCACGGTCGCTTATCTGAATGGCTAACGGTTCACGGAAGGGTGGGGCCGCTTTCTTCTGAGTTACCTGAAATAAAAATGATACTGACTGACGAACAGTTAAACAGTGAAGATAAAGTCTATCAGGCATTATTGCGACATCCTGTATTACAACGCCTTGAGCAAGGTGTAGATATACAGCAGAAAGCGGTTGATTTAGCGGATGAAGCTTATGAACCAAGTTTTAAAATCGATGCTAATTATGGGTATAGAGATAATATGTCGATGGGCATAGAGAGATCTGACTTTTTTAGTATGGCGGTTACGTTTGATCTACCTATCTTTCCTGAAAAACGGCAAGACGCACATAGAAATGCAGCTATTAACCTGCGTGAAGCAGCAAAAGAGCAACGTTTACTTAATGCGCGTCAAATGAAGTCTACATTTGATTTTGAGCGGGCTAATTTAGCTGGGTTAGAGCAACGTATCATAATTTATAACCGTGGTTTTTTACGCCAATTAAAAGAAAAACGCATAGCTGCATTAAAGGCCTATGGGGCTTCGACTGCTCGGTTTGCTGATATTTCTGCCGCCGCGATCAGCGAACTGGAAGTTAAACTTCAGAAAGTCGCCTTACTTCATGAGCGAGCATCAACCCTATTTCGCCTCAATTACTTATTGGCGGGGGTCGATCCTGAATTGCGATTATTGTCGCCACGTTACTTGGAGTCAAAGTAATGAAAAAACTTATTTTTATTCTAGCTTCTTTATGTGTGGGATTAGTGATCGGTTATTTAGTAGCGGGTGCTGCATCTGATAAGGGGACGGCCTCGCTTACTGAAAGTAAAGAGGATGAACCGCTGTATTGGGTTGCTCCAATGGATGCGAATTTTAAACGAGATAAGCCCGGCTTATCTCCTATGGGTATGGAGCTAGTGCCCGTTTATGCGGATAACCTTGCGGAAAAAGAGATGCCTGGAACCGTGAGAATTCGGTCGGAGGTGGTTCATAATTTAGGCGTTAAAACGCAAGCCGTTTTATTTAGCCCGTTACAAGAACAGATTAAAGCGGTGGGTTATATAGGGTTCAATCAAGATAAAATGATAGATGTTCATTCACGTATATCCGGTTGGGTTAAGTTTGTAGCTGTAGGCGCTCCGGGTGAGTATGTAGAAGAAGGAACTCTGTTATATAGAGTGTATTCTCCAGAGTTAGTGAATGCCCAAGAGGAATTTATAGCGGCCCTTAAAAATAATAATCGTTTTTTACTACAGGCGAGTCAAAGTAAGCTTCAGTCACTTGGTGTAGCGCAACGCTTTATTAATGAGTTAAAAAAGGCAAAAAAAATCTATCAAGATGTGCCTGTGTATACGCCGCAGTCAGGGTATGTTGGCGAGTTAAATTTGCGTAAAGGGATGTTTATTAATCCCTCTATTAAGCTGATGAATATTGGCTCTTTAGATCAAGTTTGGGTGATAGCCGAAGTATTTGAGAGGCAGGCTCATTTGATAAATCAAGGTGACTTGGTTGAGATGAGTTTAGACTACCTTCCTGCTAAAGCATGGTCAGGGCAGGTTGATTATATTTACCCGGTGCTCGATAAAAATACGCGTACGCTCCAGGTGCGTATACGGTTTGATAACCCTGATTTGCTTTTAAAACCCGATATGTTTGCGAGTGTGACGATTCTATCTCGTCCTACCGAGCCGATATTAAGCGTTCCATCTTCATCGGTGATTGTAACGGGCACGCAAGAGCGAGTGGTCGTTTCTCTAGGTGAAGGGCGCTATAAATCAGTGGAAGTTAAGGCGGGAGGGCGATTTGTTGATCGAACGGCTATTTTTGAAGGGCTTTACCCTGATGATCGAGTTGTGACTTCAGCGCAGTTCCTTTTGGATTCTGAATCGAGTCTTAGTTCAGATTTTTCACGTATGACTCCGTCATCTATGGGGTCGATTGAATCTGTATGGGTGATGGCAGAGATTCAAAATATAGACCCACAGAAGCGTACGCTTACACTTGCACATAAGGCGATACGTGAATGGGAACAGCCGGCTATGACTATGGAAGTCCCTTTAGCAGAAGAGCTTGATATGAGCCCTTTTAGGGAAGGAGATTCTATTCAGGTACTTCTTAAAGGGGGCAATATGGGCAACCTTAAGCTCATTGATTTTGTTGTGCCTCGCCCGAAAGCACCTAATAGCTCTGTTGGGGGTGCTTTATGATTAAGACGTTGATCTATTGGTCGATTAAAAATAGGTTTTTTGTTTTATTGGCAACATTTATTTTAGTTGGTTGGGGAGCCTTTGCGGTTAAAAATACCCCTATAGATGCAATTCCGGATCTATCTGATGTGCAAGTCATTATTAAAACCAATTATCCAGGACAGGCACCTCAAGTTGTTGAGGATCAAGTCACCTACCCTCTGACAACGGCCATGTTGTCGGTTCCTGGTGCTAAAACTGTACGGGGTTTCTCATTTTTTGGTGATTCCTATGTGTATGTGATTTTTGATGAAGATACTGATCTTTATTGGGCTCGTAGTCGAGTTTTGGAATATCTAAGCCAAGTTGCCTCTAAACTGCCTGATAGTGCTAAACCCCAATTGGGGCCTGATGCGACCGGTGTCGGCTGGGTATATCTGTATGCGTTGGTAGACCGTACAGGCCAACATGATTTAGCGGAGCTAAGAAGTCTCCAAGACTGGTTTTTGAAATATGAATTGCAAACAGTCCCCGGAGTGTCTGAAGTCGCACCAATTGGAGGAATGGTTAAACAATATCAAGTTAAAGTAGACCCCAATAAACTACGCGCTTTTGATATTCCTCTCTCTCATATTAGTCAAGCGATTAAGCGTGCGAACCAAGAAACTGGCGCATCAGTTATCGAAATGGCTGAAGCTGAATATATGGTACGTGCAACTGGTTACTTAGATGGTATAGATGCGATTAAAACTATACCACTGGGAGCAACCGTTAATGGCACACCAATCTTGCTTAAAGATTTAGCTGATGTAGAGATAGGTCCGCAGATGAGGCGAGGCATAGCTGAGTTAGATGGTGAAGGTGAAGCTGTTGGCGGTGTGGTTGTTATGCGTTTTGGCGAAAATGCACAAACAACCATAACAAGCGTAAAAGAGAAACTTGAAGAACTTAAACGTAGTCTCCCTGCAGGCGTAGAGGTTGTGACAGTTTATGACCGATCAGGTTTGATCGAGAGAGCTGTAGATAACCTTTTCGAGAAGCTGATTGAAGAGTTTATTGTTGTGATTGTGGTTTGTGCAATCTTCCTTTTCCATTTTCGTTCCTCTTTAGTAGTGATTATTAGTCTACCTGTAGGCATTTTAGTAGCGTTTATTGTGATGTTTTACCAAGGAATCAACGCCAATATTATGTCGTTGGGCGGGATAGCTATAGCGATTGGAGCCATGGTTGATGGTGCGATTGTGATGATAGAAAATGTCCATAAACATATCGAACGCACCCCCTTGACGGAAGAGAACCGTTGGCGAGTGATTGCTGATGCCTCAGCAGAAGTGGGGCCTGCCCTTTTCTTTAGTCTGTTAATTATCACCATGAGCTTTTTACCCGTGTTTACCTTAGAGGCTCAAGAGGGACGTATGTTCTCGCCTCTTGCATACACTAAAACTTATGCGATGGCCGCTGCCGCTGGTTTAGCTGTTACATTAATACCTGTGTTAATGGGCTACTGTATTCGCGGCAATGTGTTACCTGAGCATAAGAACCCCATAAACCGCTTATTGTTAGCTACATATCTTCCAGTCATTCGCGCTGTACTTACATGGCCGAAAGTGACCGTTGCTTGTTCTATATTGGTAACGGCTTTAGGGTTTTGGCCGTTAGATAAAATTGGTAGTGAGTTTATTCCTCCTTTGGATGAGGGAGACTTAATGTATATGCCAACAACCTATCCCGGAATCTCTATTGGTAAGGCTCGGGAGTTGCTCCAGCAGACTGATAAATTAATTTCAACTGTGCCAGAAGTTGAGAGAGTATTTGGGAAAATGGGCAGGGCAGAAACCGCAACAGATCCTGCACCTTTAACGATGATAGAAACCTTTATTACGCTTAAGCCAAAGGAGCAGTGGCGAGAGGGAATGACAACTAAAAAACTTACTAAAGAGTTGGATGATTTAGTTAAGTTGCCGGGCCTGACTAATGCGTGGGTCATGCCCATTAAAACTCGTATAGACATGTTAGCCACAGGTATTAAAACCCCGGTGGGTTTGAAGGTTTCAGGGCCAGATCTGAAAGTTATCCAATCGATAGGGGTGCAGTTAGAAAAGGTACTTGCCGAGCTTGAAGGTACAGCATCTGTTTATTCTGAACGAGTCGCTGGTGGTCGTTATATAAAAGTAGATATTCAACGAGATAAAGCTGCTCGCTATGGGCTTAATATTGCAGATGTACAAGCTGTAATTACGAGTGCTATAGGAGGAACTAATGTCTCCCAATCTGTTGAAGGTTTAGAACGATATCCTATTAATGTACGTTATTCGCAGGATTACCGTAACTCAATTGAAGGACTAAAGTTGCTACCACTCATTACCAGTAAAGGGGCGCGTATTGCTTTAGCTGATGTGGCAAATATCTTTATTGAAGATGGGCCGCCTGGGATTAAAAGTGAGAACGCGCGTCCCAATGGATGGACTTATGTCGATATAGAGGGCAGAGACTTAGGTAGTTACGTTGATGAGGCTCAAAGAGTGGTTGCCGATAAAGTAACGCTTCCTCCGGGGTACGCTATTAATTGGTCTGGTCAGTACGAGTACTTAATTCGAGCTAAAGAGCGGCTGAGCTATGTGGTACCACTGACATTAGCAATTATTGTCATTCTGCTTTACCTGAGCTTCCGTCGGTTTTCTGAAGTGGTCATGATTATGGGTACGCTGCCATTGGCGTTAATTGGTGGTATTTGGATGTTATATCTGAATCAATTTAATTTCTCTGTTGCCGT
The DNA here is from genome assembly GCF_001597725.1 of Neptuniibacter marinus. Taxonomy (GTDB): domain Bacteria; phylum Pseudomonadota; class Gammaproteobacteria; order Pseudomonadales; family Balneatricaceae; genus Neptuniibacter; species Neptuniibacter marinus. The sequence goes on along the minus strand of NZ_LUTR01000001.1, from coordinate 284,047 downwards.
GGGAGTTGGGTTTATTGCATTGGCAGGCGTGTCGGTTGAAATCGGTGTCATTATGTTGGTTTATCTAAACCAAGCCTATGAAGAGAGCCTTAAAAGTGGTCGTGATAGGTTTACCTTGGAAAAGCTTCGTAGCGCTGTTGTAAATGGTGCGGGCATGCGTGTACGTCCTGTAATGATGACTGTTGCGGCTGTTATAGCAGGTCTATTACCTATTATGTATGGGGAAGGTGCGGGTTCTGAAATTATGCAACGCATCGCGGCCCCAATGATAGGTGGGATGGTGAGTGCAGTGATACTGACCTTAGTGCTGTTACCTGCGGTTTATTACTTATGGCGAAAACGGCAGCATAAGCTCTAACTTTTATAGTTAACCATATGATTTAAAAAAGCCTGAATAAAGCGGTAAAAGTTAGGTCAATGTGTTTTAAGCTTTTACCGCTTTTACCGCTTTTACCGCTTTTACCGCTTTTTAGCTATAGAGCCTCTTATCAGTCTTTCTAGATAAAGGTCTTTAGTTAAAAATCTGAGTCCATTATTTTAGCCATACGCGTGCTCAAAAGGTTGCCAAATAATTTGGCGGCAGGTCCTGCATAATCGCCTGCGGAGTAGATTAGGTTCAATTGCACATCTCTTTTATTTCCTATTTCTAAATTTAGCGGTTTTAGTCGCCCTTCTTTGATTTCTTGTTGTATTTTTAGCGTTGGGAACCAAGCATAGCCTAAGCCTTTGCAGGCAGCGTCGATCGATGTGCGTATATGGCCTACTGTTAATCGGTGTTGTGCACCTAACCATCCTGCATCTAAATCTCTACTGCCCGAATCTTTTATTACCAGCTGCCTATGTAGACGAAGATCTTGATAGTTTAAGGGTCTGTTGAGTTGATGCAAAGGGTGAGATGGGCTGGCTACTGCATGGAAGCTAACCAGTAAAAGGGGATCTCCTAGAAAACCTGGAGGAATGCGGCCACCGATCACCAGATCGGCCTCTTTTTTTAAAAGCGCTTCATCTGTACCACTGAGAACGGTTTCCATTAGCTCAATACGGGTTAAGGGGTGCTCTTTAGTGAATTGTTCAATAACGTCTAGCATGATCCATTCAGGAAATAAGACGTCCATAGCAATACGTAATTCGGGCTCCCAACCTTCGGCAAACTGCTGGGCTTGAGCTTCCATCTGATTGGCTTCTTCAAGTAGAACGGTGGCCCGTTGATATAAGGTTTTTCCTGCGGGAGTAAGGATCGCTTTGCGTCCTGCTATTGCAAATGCTCTGACATTTAGGCTGTTTTCTAATTTTTGAATCGCATAGCTTACCGTTGATTGGCTTTTATTCATTGCTTCTGCCGCTGCTGCATAGCCGCCCTTATCTACAACCGAGATCAGTGTTTGCCATTGTTCTAAGGTTACGGTTGGCATAGTTGCTCCTTTGTCGAATGAATCTACATTTAGCTATGATGTATCTAAAAATTAGATCATATTAAGCTATTTTTCGCTATTTATAATCGTCTTTATAAATATAAGAATGTGCATATCAACTTAACTACGCATTAAATGCGATGAATAGAGGGAGCCGGTTATGGCCACATTACTTCATATTAAAACCAGTATTTTTGGCGACGAAGGAAAATCAAGCCAGCTTGCCGCTAAGTTTATTGAGCAGTGGAAGCAAACGAATAAGGATGGTGCTGTAGTTGTTAGGGATCTGATCGTAGAAGATTTACCCCATTTAGATAGTTTTGTTGTTGGTGCGTTAATGACGCCAGAAGAAGAGCGTTCAGCGGCTCAGCAAGTCTTAGTTGATCGTTCAGATGAGTTTATTCGTGAAATTAGAGCGGCAGATAAAATAATTATCGGCGTACCTATGTATAACTTTTCTATACCGACACAGATGAAAGCTTATTTTGACCTCCTAGCTAGAGCTGGCGTTACTTTTAAGTATACGGAGAATGGTCCTGTAGGTTTGATTGAAGATAAGCCTGTTTATCTGTTTGCTACACGTGGTGGCCTTTACAAAGATAACGGCATTGATTTTCAAATACCTTTTGTTAAGCAGTTTTTAGGTTTTATTGGCCTAGAGAGTGTAGAGGTTATCTTTGCTGAGGGACTAAATATGGGAGAGGTTGCTGCTAAGTCTTTAGCTCAGGCTGAAAAACAGATTGCAGAGATTAGCTAATATAGGTTGAGTGCGGAGGAGATCTAATGGGATTATTGGTTGAAGGTCAATGGCGTGATCAATGGTATGACACGACGCGTAGTAAAGGTGAATTTGTCCGTTCAGCTTCTCAATTCAGACATGTGATTACAGCTGATGAGGATGCTGATTTTAAGGCTGAGGCGGGTCGCTACCACCTTTATATTTCTTTGGCTTGTCCTTGGGCACACCGCACGTTGATTATGCGTCAATTGAAAGGGTTACAGCATCTTATTAGTGTGGATGTTGTGGATCCGCTTATGCATGAAAGTGGTTGGACTTTTGATAAGCATTTTCCCAATAGTACAGGAGATAGCCAGTTTGCTTATGAGTATCTCTATCAGCTTTATACCCATACAGATCCAAATTATAGCGGTAGGGTGACAGTGCCCATTTTGTGGGACAAAAAGAAGGAGGTGATCGTTAATAATGAGTCAGCAGATATTATTCGTATTTTTAACTCCGCCTTTGATCATTTAGGTGCAATTACAGGAGATTACTTTCCTGTAGAACTACAGGAATCTATTGATACTATTAATGATTTTATCTATGAATTCGTTAATAACGGTGTTTATCGGGCGGGGTTTGCAACTTCACAACCTGCCTATGACAGTGCGGTGAAGAAATTATTTAATGCGTTAGATCAGCTCGAAGAGCAGCTGAGTAGTCGGCGTTATTTAGTGGGTAACCAATTAACTGAAGCGGATATACGGCTATTTACCACTTTGATTAGATTTGATCCCGTTTATGTAACGCATTTTAAGTGTGATTTAAAACGGATTGCCGATTACCCCGCGCTTTCAGGTTATCTACGGGACATCTATCAGCTTGAAGGGATCGCAGAGACAGTTAATCTGGAGCATATTCGTCATCACTACTATCGTAGTCATAAGACGATTAATCCTACGGGAGTTATTTCTATAGGGCCAGAATTCGATCTTGATTTACCCCACGGGAGGGCGTCTTTATGATCAGTCGTGATCCTAAGCGGGAAATAAATCGAGTTATTCCTGCGGTGGATAGTCAAGATGGAGCAGGGGTTAGGTTAAAACGTAGTATCGGGCGTAACCCGTCGGCTCGTTTAGATCCATTTTTGATGCTGGATGCTTTTTCGACAGATAATCCTGATGACTATATGGCTGGTTTTCCTCCCCATCCTCATCGAGGTTTTGAAACAGTGACCTATATGCTCAATGGGCATATGATTCATAAAGATCATTTAGGTAATGAAGGGGAACTTCGATCCGGTGGTGTCCAATGGATGACGGCAGGCAAAGGGGTTGTTCATGAGGAGCGTCCTGTAGCGATTGAGGGGCTGATGCGAGGCTTTCAGTTATGGATAAACCTGCCAGCTAAGGACAAAATGAAACCGGCTGCCTACCAGAATATTGAACCTGAGGATATTCCTCACATAGAGCTAATGGGCGGTGCTGCACTCAAGTTAATCGCGGGTAGTTTGACCTTGGGTGACATCACCTATCAAGGCCCCATTTGCGTAGAGGAGACTCAGCCCTTATATGTGGATCTGCAATTGCAGCCGGGCACGACCGTTGAGCTGCCCATACCGCCTAGCCATAATGCGTTTATTTATCTGTTTGAAGGTAAAGCAACAGTGGAAGGGCAGCCTTTGTTAATTGATGCCGCGAATCGGCTATCGAGCGGATCAACGGTATCGATTACTGCACCTGAGAATGATGTTGATAACGCTATTACTCGATTGCTGCTACTGGGGGGTAAGCCTATAGGTGAGCCCGTTGCACAGTATGGTCCGTTTGTAATGAATACTATGGAAGAGGTTGAACAGGCGATTGCTGATTATCGTGCAGATCGTTTGGTTGATTAAAGGAGGTCATAATGAAAGGATTATCGGTAAAAATACCATCAACTCCTAATGCAAATAGTCGATCAGCTTGTTCAGGATCATTACAGGTATAGCAGTATAAATCATAGCCTGAGGCCTTCACGTCTTGAATGTCTGCTTGGGTCATAGCGTTGCAATCGCAGTGTATGCTACAAGCTTGAATTGAGGCTGCTTGTAAATGCCATCGTTCAGGCAGGTAATCGTACAGTAATCCAATATTCGCCTGAGCGTCTAAGGCGCGATAAGCACTCAGGGCTTCATGGTCAAAGCTGCTGATAATTAACTTATCTGGATCGTGCCAATAGACAGATATCATTTGAAAGGCTGCGGCGGCGGTTAGTTCAGATTCACCATCACGGGGTTTTAGTTCTAAATTTAGCCCTAAGTTTAACGTTTGGCAGAGTAAGAGGGCATCGGATAGCAGTGGTAGTTTTTCGTTGTGCCATTCCTGACTAAACCAACTTCCGGCATCTATTTGAAGTAGATCAGTGAGCGTCGAGCGCGATAAAGAACCGCTGTAGTTTGTACAGCGATCAAATTCATGGTCATGGGAAAGTACGGGGGTTCTGTCACCGAGAAGGGATAGATCAAGTTCTACCCATTTAAGACCACAAGCTGAGGCTTTTCGAATACCCGCTAAAGTGTTTTCTGGTGCGAGAGCCGCGGCACCTCGATGGCCGATAATGCGGTCTGCTATCACGGAACTTGCATTCCGCGTTTCACAAATTCGATATCATTCATACGTTCCATCCATGCATTAACAAAGGGGAATAGCTCAGGATCGACAGATTGCCATTCATAGCGCATAGCCCAAGGATAGATAGCAAAGTCGGCTATAGATAAATCATCACCGATAATGAACGATTTATTTTCGAGCTGGGTATTTAAAACGCGCCATAACCGTTGAGCTTCTGTGTTGAAGCGCTGTTTTGCGTAGGGCACATCTTCTTTAGCAAATTTATTGAAATGGTGTGCTTGCCCGAGGAATGGACCAAAGCCGCCCATCTGCCACATCAACCACTGAAGACATTCCAGCCGAGCTATAGGATCCGTAGGTATAAACTCATCGTTTTTTTCTGCTAAGTAGATAAGTATGGCGCCACTTTCGAAAAGTTCGACTGTTTCGCCATTAGGCCCTTCAGGATCGATAATAGCGGGTATTTTATTATTGGGGCTTATTTTTAAAAAAGAGGCTTCAAACTGGTCGTTTTCTAAAATATTAACCGGATGAACTCTATAAGGTAGTCGCAATGCTTCAAGCATAATTGAAATTTTGCGGCCGTTAGGGGTTCCCCACGTATACAGGTCAATCATTCGAACTCCTTAAAGCGATATAAAATGATTATAGATCGCAATCAGTTCTTCTTCAGTGAATGTAACTATAACTAACTGTTGTCCTGGTGTGATGAGGTTGGGGTTATCCCCTAGAATTCCTTTTTCGTAATTATAGATATAAGTTTGGTCTACTTTATTTTTAAGTATTTGGCCCAAAAAAGAACTACGCTTATTGTCTAATTTCTCATCGGCGTCTTTTGGAATATCAACGGTGACTGTTTTGTCGAGGCCAGGCAACACAAGTCCACGTGTAAATGTGCTCATCAATCCATGTTGAATAATTCCCCATAGCCCTTCGATATCGGCTTCATTTACCGCATGAATAAAATAGATATTGTTAGCTGCTTGGTCAGGGTTATCGAGTAACTCTTGTAATTTTATCTGATTTTCTAAAGAGAGCTCAGCGATTGGATCATTGCTATTGGGTTGAGCGGTTGAACCGGCGGTTTTAATGATATTTATATGGCTAGAAACGGCAAAGGTTGCGGTCCCATCTTCAGCAATAGCATCCGGGTTTGCTGGCGCATTTTCTTCTGGCGTTGCATCGAGTCGTTCGACTTTCTTTTTCGGTAGCGTAAGGAGCTGGTCGGATGTAACAAAGTTATCCGCTGTACCAATATCTATGGGCTGTTCAGCGCCTTGAGTTAAGGTATTAATATGTTTTTTTGCATTGGGGTTAGATTCTTCATGTTGCTCGGTAGATAAGGGTGAGGAAGTCTTTGATTCTTTTTCTTCTAAGAATAGATAAGCCGCCGCGCACAATGCAGCAATAACAATGATTATAAAAAAGCGTTGCATTCTATCTTCCTCTAACAAATTTATTAATACGATGTTCCATAATGTAGCCCTATGTTAGCAATATTAAAATAGTTAAAAATATAGTTAGGTGTATCTTTTATTACTCATGTCAGTCATTTTTTGTAATAAATTCAATACTTTTTCCTTTATAAGACTACTCAAAATACTATTTTTTAAATACAATTGATAACTATTATCATTACTGTTTAAGGTTGTGTCTTGTGAGTTTTTATAGTCCTTCGGTCGATAGGTTAGAGTTACTTGAGTTAGTAGATAGACAGCGATTTGGTGTTGAGTATCAACCGATTATAGATACCTGTAGTGGTGCAGTTATAGGTCATGAGGCTCTAGCACGTTTCTTTAATCACCAAGGAGATCTGGTTGCTCCTTTGCATATATTTCAATTATTACATGACAGTCCGCTGATGCTTGCCCAAGTTGAGTTACAGTTAAAACGGTTACAGATTAGATTTCGTCCTAAAAACAGCACGCTTTTTCTTAATCTTGATCCCCATGCCTTCTCTGTATTTGGGCCGACTGAGAACGAGAATGTTATGGCTAAAATGTTGACGGATAATCAAGATTTAGTAATAGAGCTAATTGAAAATACCGATCTGAATGATGCGCATATTAGTAATGAGGTAGCCACGCTTATGCATCACAAGGGCGTTGCGATCGCACTGGATGATGTGGGTGCTCCTGGCACAATGGTCTCTTTGAATATTTTGAGTAATGTGGATTTTATTAAATTTGACCGACATTGGATCAGTGGTGATAGTTGTCAAAGCAAGAGTATGAAGCAGTTGTTTAAAAGTCTAATTGGATATGCCCAGTTAAGTGGTAAAAAAACGATACTAGAAGGTGTTGAATCTGCAGAAGATCTAGCCTACGCGGCTAAAATTGGTGTTGATTATGTGCAAGGTTTTTTTTACAAAGAGTTGTTTGTAAATGAGCATTGTGGAAATAAAGGTGCGTTATAGCTCCTGCTAGGTGTGAGACTTAGCCGAACGCCAGAGTACGCAAACTGCCTAAATTCCACTACCTTTAATGTTTAATAATCTCGCGTGTTGATGGATATGATTGAGAAAATTGAAGATATTTTAAGATTCTGGTTTGGCACAGTGGAAAACGGTTTTCCAGTGATTGATCGCAGTAAATTATGGTGGGCAGGCGATGCAGAAAATGACCGTCTAGTCTCTGAGCTTTTTGGTCATCGTGTTCATCAAGCATTACGTGGTGAACTGGATGAATGGGCAAGTTCGCCGCGAGGGCGACTTGCCTTAATTATTTTATTGGATCAGTTTACGCGTACTATATTCAGGGGTTCTGAAGATGCATTTTCTGGTGATACTCAGGCGTTAGCCCTATGTATAGAGGGACGTAAGCTGGGGCATGATCAAGCATTAGAGGTTGTTGAAAGAGCGTTTTTCTATATGCCATTTGAGCATGCCGAGCAGTTGGATCTACAGCAGCTAAGTATTGAATGCTTTGAGCAGATGCTATTTGAAGTCTCAGGGGTCAATAAGATCTATATGGAAAATTGGTTGGATTTTGCCCATCAGCATTATGACCAAATTAATCGTTTTGGTCGTTTCCCGCATCGTAATGAAGTATTGGGTCGCAGCTCTACACCTGAAGAATTGGCCTTTTTGCTACAGACTAAGAATCGCTGGGGGCAATAATTGTTGCGCTTAGAATAAGTTGTCTTGTTTTTTTGCCGGGAGCCAAGGATTAAACAAGCAACTTCCTGGACGTTGTTTTTCTAATTGATTAACAAAGTATGCTGCGAGTTCAGGGGCCTCAGCATTATCTGGTGTGTGAAAAAAGAAAAAGGGAGTTTTGCCCTCATCCATCCAGTGGATGGCTTTATTGATCCAAGGCGTTAAATAGTCCGTACCTAGCTCCCAGTCTAAGGGGGTAATAAAGCGAACCATGGGATACTTTGAAGTCGATATGGCGTGAACGGGGAGTTTCGGTTTATGCATTTTTGCTTTTAAGCTAATGGGATCGTCTGATGGGTCATTAAAGAGTGCACGGGTGTCAAAGCTAATACGGCTAACATTGTTTTTTGCTAATAGTTGATTAAACTCCCTTTCCGTCTCTTGTTTATCAAAGAAACAGAGGTTTCGAACCTCAACACCGTAATTAAACCCTTCTGGTAGATTAAGTAAAAAATTGGATAAGGTCGGAAGGTGATCGCTATCAAACGAAGAGGGGAGTTGTATGCATAAGAGTCCAAGCTGCTCTTGCAGTGGCTGTAGGCGATTTAGAAAGGCACTGGTCTCTTTGGTCGTTGATCTAAGATGGTTTCGGTGAGTGATCTCTTGGGGAAATTTAAAGCAAAAACGAAAAGTCGGGTCTGACTCTTCAGTCCATATCTTTACGGTGTCAGCCTTAGGTAGCCCATAAAATGTGCTATTACCTTCCACGCTGCTAAAGTGGCGAGAGTAGGCTTTTAAAATATGTTCGTTTTGACTGCGTTGTAGAATGTTCTCCTGCCAAGCAGCATGTTGCCACTGAGTGAGACCGATATAACAACGTTGTTCACTTACTTGATGAGACACAGTTTTACGCAGGTTTAGTTAATGAAATGTACTTATAGTTACTGTACTTTAACATGCTAACATACAGATTATATTTAATTTTAAGTGGATGTTTAGAGAGTTATTAAATGGATTTCGCATCACTTGTTGGAATTGTTTCCGGCTTAGCTTTGATTGTCTCCGCCATCATAATGGGTGGCAGTGCCGATGTTTTTGTCAATGTACCAGGAATGATGATTGTTGCTGGTGGCACCATCGCTGCCACATTATTAACTGTACAGTTTAAAGACGTGACAAACGCATTTAAGGGGGCTTTTATCGTTTTTACCCAAGATAAAACGAACCAACAGGAGATGATCGATACCATGTTGGAGTTGAGTCGAATTAGTCATCGTCACGGTCTGATGAAAGTCGGTGATGTTGAAAGTTCTTCACCGGTTTTAAAGCGTGCATGTATGCTCTTGGCTGAGGCCGCATCGGAGCAAATCATTCGCAATACTATTCAAAATGAGATCGATTCTCTTATTGCTCGGCACTATGCAACACAAGATGTGTTTCGAAAAATGGCGGCTTATGCGCCAGCGTTTGGAATGTTAGGAACATTAATTGGGCTTATTCAGATGCTAAGTGAGTTAGATAACCCTGACACTATTGGTCCTGCGATGGCGGTTGCGCTGTTAACCACTTTTTATGGGTCGTTATTAGCAACAATGGTTTTTTTACCTATCGCTGGTAAGTTGAAATCAAGAACCTTACTTGAGGTGACAAACCTTGAAATTATTCGTGAGGGGTGTATCAGCATTTTAACAAATGACCACTATATGCATGTGTATGAGCAGTTGTCGTCATATATTCCAGCTGCCAAGCGGAAAAAGTTAAGGCAAGGTAAAAGTAAGACTGCAGAAAAATAAGGGAGTATAAATTATGGATTCTAAAACGACCCTTATAGAGGAAAATGAAACAGCTGATTGGCTTTATACTTTTGCTGATTTAATGACTTTGCTGTTGGTTTTCTTTGTGCTGCTTTTTTCTCTTTCAAACATTGAAATTGAGCGTTTTCAAATTGCTTCTCGTTCATTAAATGAAGCATTTCAGGGTGAGTCTGGTGCAAATAGTATTATCGAGTTTCCCCATGAAGCTCCAGTAAAACCAGAAATTCCTGATGAGATTGAAGAGCGCTTACCTACGTCTCGTTTGTCTGAGGAGGAAGAGGACAAACCTATGGAGAATGAAGCAGAAAATCTTAATTCTTCACTGCAGAGTTTAAATGATGATCTCGCCGAGCAGTTAAAGATAGATGTTTTAAATGAAGCGGTTGAAGTCGGTTCTCCTAAAGATGGCAAGGTGATTATTAAGGTTAGCGGGGACCTGTTGTTTCCCTCAGGTTCTGCGGAGTTTAATCCAGAAATGATGTCCGTGCTTGATTCCATAGTGTTGACGCTTAAGAAAAATGCAGAGATTAAATTAAGTATTCATGGGCATACAGACAATGTACCTATAGAGACTGCTAGGTTTCCTTCGAATTGGGATCTTTCAGCCATTAGGGCAACTAACGTATTGAGGTATCTGGTTAGGGGTGGGCTTGAAGTCGAGCGTGTCTCGGCTACAGGTTATGGCGATTCTAAACCACTTTTGCCAAACGATAGTGTTGAAAATAGAGCGCAAAATAGACGTTTGGAATTTGTATTAGAGAGACAGGCAGAATGAAGATCCCTATAGAACTTGAATTAAGTGATGATGAAAATAGGCGTAATGCCTATAGAGCGCCTGTTGATGATAAAGTATCAATGACGATTGATGACAAGCCTGTCACGCTGTTAGATATTTCAGAAACAGGTGTGGCCTTTGAAACAACTGATCATCTATCAGGGAAGATTGAAAAAGCAGTTATTCTATTTACTTTAGATAAAAGCTATCGCCTTAAACCAGCTTTAAATGTTTCTTTCTGTGGCGCGGGGCGCTGTGGTGCTCAGTTTGATGGCCTCTCTGAAAAGGCACGTTTGGTTTTATCTGAGTTAATAATAGATATTCAAAAAACACGTATCCGGCAGGCAGCAGAAGATAAATTTCAAGTAATTGATAAAGAGTAATTTAGTTAATCGTTGAAAATATTAAAAAAAGCTTGAGGTTTTTGGAGTGGGTCTGTACTATTCGCACCACGTTGATGCGGGGTGGAGCAGCTTGGTAGCTCGTCGGGCTCATAACCCGAAGGTCGTTGGTTCAAATCCAGCCCCCGCTACCAGATTAGAGAAAGCCGATTTAGTGAATTCTAAGTCGGCTTTTTTTCGTTTTGGTATTATGATTTTTAAAAGATGTAGCTGGTAGCTCGTCGGGCTCAGCTCATGTAAGACCAGGCGAAGGTCGTTGGTTCAAATCCAGCCCCCGCTACCAGATTAGAGAAAGCCGATTTAGTGAATACTAAGTCGGCTTTTTTTCGTTTTGGTATTATGATTTTTAAAAGATGTAGCTGGTAGCTCGTCGGGCTCAGCTCTTGTAAGACCAGGCGAAGGTCGTTGGTTCAAATTCAGCCCCCGTGTTAGCTAAACGCTTTCATTTACGCACTAATATGTCAGCCGTTCAATGTAATCGCCCTTAATAATTTATGTCTTTATCTATACTTATATCAACCATATACTTGAATTATCTTTTTGATGTTTATCAGGAAATAAATTTTTTTATTTACAAAGTGAATTTTAAATGAACTCTGGTCGTGTTGTTTTTACGTTTGCCTTTTTTCTTTTTATCTCTGGATGTACGGATCAGAGTGAGCCGGAGGTTTATCGTTGGGATATACAGTCACAAGCGGTTGCCACAACCACGAGTTATCTTGAAATACAAAACTTTGTAAAAAGTATTGAAGCGATGAGCGCAGGGCGGCTGATTATAACGCCCCATCCCGCAGGTGAATTGGCACATGGTTCGGATATTTATACAGCGGTAAGTGAAAATCGCATTCAAATGGGGAATGGCTGGCCAAATTGGTGGTCGGCACAACACCCTGCATGGGCTGTTATGAATTCGGGGCCGTTTGATTTTATGAACATTGATGCATCAATGATGTTCTTTTATGAAAAAGGGGGGATCGAGCTGGCCAATGAACTTTCTATTCCTCAAGGCGTTTTATGGCGTCCTGCGTGGTGGGCCGGTATGGAATTTGGCTTGGTCTCTAATGAACCTATAGCTGGTTTAGACGACTTACATGGAAAAAAGGTACGTATAGGCCCAGGCTTTCCGAGTGAGGTCTTAGTAGAGGCATCGCAAAGTATGGCTATTCCACTCGTACCTGAAGAGATTAAACTATCATTGGTATCGGGTCACATTGATGCGGTGGAGTGGACAACATCGACCGGTATTATTGATTTAGGTTTGATGGAGGTTAGTCCTTACGGGATTGTTCCCGCTATCTGGCAGCCTTCTGTTTTAGCCGATTTTTTGATTAACAAAGAAGCCTATGATGCGTTGCCTAAAGATTTGCAGACGATTTTAGAGTCGGCAATAAAATCGTATGCCTTAACAACAACGTTGAAAGCTAAGGTAAATGATATTGCAGCATTAACGATCTTAGAGGATCATGGTATGACGCTGCAAAAATGGAGCCCTAGTGATATTGAACGTTGGCGTGTAGCAGCAACGGCGTTAACAGCGCAATATAAACAAAAAGATGATTTCTCTCGTCGCTTAATTGAAAGTAAGCAAAAATTTAAGCAGGAGTTTGATTATTACTATCAATATTTTGGGCCGTATGAATAGCCAATGTTGACTATTTTTAATTACCGTTTAATCACGGCGCTAGTATTAAGTACTGTCATTATCATGTCTGTTTTTGGGGCAGTTCGCTTCTATCTGTCAGAAAAGGCATTTGACGCCAACCTTGATTCGTTAGTGTTTCAAACTTCAAACAGAATAACCTCTGCAGTAAAACCTTCCATATGGTCAATTTATAGCAAATCGGTGGAGCGCTCTTTTTCTCAAGAGTTCGCATCAGGTGTACTCGACTCTGAGCTGTTAGGGGAGTATGTGGTGGGTGTTGTGGTATATGGTCAGTTCGGTCATATCTATATGGGAAAGTGGAAAGATAGGCAAGGGCAGGTCTTTTCATATGATTTGAAGCAGCGAAAAAAATTAATTGAGTATGCGGATTTTCGTCGCTCATTTCCTATTAGTTTTGACACTATGACCTTAGGGAAAGTCGAGCTCTTTATTGATACAACGGCGTTTAAACAACATCAAAAAGACGCATTGATCGTTGAATTAGTTCAGATCGGAATTGTATCTATTTTCTTTGTGTTTGTTCTTTTTTATATGATTAAGCGCTCACTTTTAAAACCTATGCGCAAGCTAGAATTGGCCCATAAAACATTTGCAAGTATGAGTGAGGCGATTGTCTATACCGATCATAAAGGCGATATTTACGAATTTAATAACGCTTTTTTGAATATGCTCAAGCCAGGCTCTGTGGATGTGGTAGGAAAAAATATTCAGGCTTTTTTCCCTGAAGCGTTTAATACATTTTCCCCTGTTTTTGCAGAGGGGGCACATGAAGCTTGGCAGGGGGAGGCGAGTTTTTGTTCTTATGACTCGTGCGTCGTTCCTGTGTGGTTAACTGTCAGTGCGGTTGACGAGGCCGCGCAGAGTTTAGAAAGTCCCAACGGCGTATCTGAGTTAGTGTTTGTGTTTCAGGATATTTCAGAACGTAAAAATGCAGAAGCAAAACTACAAAAGCTTGCATTCCATGATGTGCTAACAGGCCAGCCCAATCGGCAATATTTTGAAGAGGAGTTAGCGTTAAACCTGAATTTGGCACAACGGCAGGGACGTAAACTGTCCTTGATCTTTATTGACCTTGATAACTTTAAGCATATTAATGATGCGTTAGGTCATGCTGCGGGGGATAATGTACTGATTGAGGCCGCTAAACGGTTCCGGCTTAGATTACGCAGAGCGGATTTTTTAGCGAGGATCGGTGGTGATGAATTTACGGTGATTGTGAATGGCATTACTGATTCAGAAGAATCTGCATTCATCGCAAAAGGGCTTATAGAAGCGCTTAATGAACCGATTGTTATTAATAACACTGAATTTAAAGTGGGGGCCAGTATAGGGATTGCTAATTACCCTGATGATGCCGAGGATGAGCAAGAGCTGATTAAAAATGCCGACATAGCGATGTATAACGCTAAAGATTTAGGTAAAAATCAAATATCATTTTTCTCTAATGAGTTGAATGAGAAAGTAGAACACTATTTTGAATTAAAAAATAATCTTGATTTTGCGATTAAACACGGTGAATTTCGATTATATTTCCAACCTAAAGTGGACCTGTTAGCGAATAAAATCTGCGCGGCAGAAGCCCTAATTCGTTGGATTAAAGCGGATGGCACTCTTGTTACACCTGACAACTTTATTCCTGTTGCTGAAGATACGAAGCAAATCATTCCTATAGGTCAGTGGGTTATTGAAACTGCAATCCAGCAACTAAAGGATTGGCAAAATACTGAGTTTAAAGACTTATCACTGTCTATCAACGTATCGGCGATTCAGTTATATGACGATAGTTTTTTACCTCACTTAAAAAGCAATTTAGAGTCTTCAGGCATTAATCCGGCGCAATTAGAAATAGAGATAACCGAAACGGCGGTTATCACGGACACTGAGACCGCCGTTAAAATCTTGTATGAATTAAAAAAACTGGATGTGGTTTTGTCCTTAGATGACTTTGGTACGGGTTACTCCTCATTAAGCTACTTACGCTTATTGCCTGTCGATATCTTAAAAATTGATCGTTCCTTTATCGCAAGCGCAAAAGAGGGAAATGTTAGTATCAAAATTCTTGCATCGATTATCGCGTTAGCACGGGAATTAGCAATTGATGTTGTTGCTGAAGGTGTCGAAGATGAAACACATCTTAACTTGTTGTTGGCGCACCAGTGTCAACTTGGGCAAGGGTATTATTTTTCTAAACCGCTGCCGTTAGCGCAGTTTGTGAAACTCGATTTGGACTTGTCCTTACATTAAACGTTCCCTTCCAATATTAGTCGCCTATCTTTATGAGGATCGGCTTTATATCTTCAGGTTTTTGAATATTTTGTTGTTATAAAGCCGCTCTATTTTATCTATAGTTATTTATAAATAGCCGAAAATAACCTATTAGTTGATACTGAATTTAAGTACGAACGGGGTCACACCACTTCTAAATACGTCATGCGGAGAGATTAAAGATGAAAACTGAGCGCTTAGAGTTTGTTGGGCATGATGGTTCTACGTTAGCGGCGAGGTTGGATCTACCTGTTGGAAAGCCCGCTGCGTACGCTCTTTTTGCTCATTGTTTTACCTGCTCTAAGGATATACCCGCCGCACGTAGGATTGCTCAGCGTTTAGCATCTCTAGGTATTGCCGTTTTACGTTTTGATTTTACTGGATTAGGGCATTCCGAGGGTGAATTTGCTAATACAGGATTTAGCTCAAATGTAGAGGATTTATTGGCAGCGGTTAATTTTTTACGTGAAAAGTATGAAGCACCGCAGTTACTGATTGGTCACTCATTAGGAGGGGCTGCAATACTAACTGCAGCAAAAGGTATACCTGAGGCGAAAGCTGTCGTGACTATTGGTGCTCCTGCTGAGCCTGATCATGTGTTGCATAATTTCAGTCATCATGTGAGTGATATTTGTTCTGAAGGTCAGGCTGAGGTCAGTCTTGGGGGGCGTGCTTTTACTATTAAGCGTTCTTTTGTAGATGATATTTCGGGTATTTCGTTAGAGGAGAGTGTAGGTCATCTTAAAAAGGCCTTGTTGGTTATGCATGCTCCTTTAGACGAAACTGTCGATTTAGAAAATGCGGCTAGGTTATTTAAAATGGCCAAGCATCCTAAAAGCTTCGTTACTTTAGATAATGCCGACCATCTGCTTTCACGCCCTGAAGATGCAGAATATGCTGCTGAATTAATATCTGCATGGGTACAACGCTATATAGATGTGGCTTTATTGCCAAAACTTATGAATGCCCCTGAGGGGGTTACGCGTGTTAGCGAAGCAGATCCTAGTAGTTTTACCCAAGATATTAGTGTTGAGGGGCATCATTTAATAGCTGATGAACCTGAAAGTTATGGTGGTAATTATCTAGGCCCAAGCCCTTACCAATTGGTGGCAGCCGGTTTGGGAGCTTGTACATCTATGACAATTCGAATGTACGCACGACAAAAGAAGATCCCTTTAGATCACGTTCAAGTAGATGTGAGCCACAGTAAAATTCATGCACAAGATTGTTCTAGTTGTGAACAAGAGAAGGGGAAGGTCGATCAATTTGTGCGCCAAATTACATTGACAGGTGATCTGTTGGATGAACAGCGTCAACGCTTACTTGAAATTGCTGACCGTTGCCCTGTTCATCGGACATTAGAAGGTGAAATTAAAATTATGACGGTACTTGTTTGAGGTTAAGGTGAGTACGTTGTTGAAGCTCTGAAATATCAAAGTGATTTCTTGAGCTTTAATGGAACCATCGGTAGAATTTCAGGTCTTCTTATAAGGCATAAGAAAATAGTTTCTTATGCCTTTTTTTTATGTTTGATGGGTGATTAATTTATGCAAGCTCAGTTCCCTACTATTGAAGATTATATTGGTCAGACCCCGTTGGTGCGTTTACAGCGTATTGGTCAAGGTCGGGGTAATGTGATTCTGTGCAAGCTAGAGGGAAATAATCCGGCAGGCTCTGTAAAAGATCGCCCCGCTTTAAGTATGATTCAGCACGCAGAAACACGCGGACAGATTAAGCCTGGTGATACGTTAATCGAAGCAACTTCAGGTAATACTGGTATCGCTTTAGCTATGGCCGCTGCGATCAAGGGCTATAAGATGAAGCTGATTATGCCGGACAACTCAAGTGCCGAGCGTAAAGCATCAATGACAGCCTATGGGGCAGAGTTAATCCCAGTCTCAAAAGAGGCGGGGATGGAAGGCGCCAGAGATCTTGCTTTAGCTATGCAAGCGAGAGGTGAAGGGATCGTACTCGATCAGTTTTCCAATATGGATAATCCTGAAGCGCATTATCAAGGTACAGGTCCTGAAATTTGGCAGCAAACCCAGGGAACCGTCACTCATTTTGTTAGCTCTATGGGTACTACAGGCACGATTATGGGCACATCACGCTTCTTAAAAGAGCAAAATGAAGCGGTTCAAGTGGTGGGTCTTCAGCCTAGTGACGGCGCTCAGATACCCGGTATTCGACGTTGGCCTCAAGAGTATTTACCTAAAATTTTTGATGAAAGTCGTGTTGATCTTGTGTTGGATATTGATCAAAACGAAGCGGAGGATACTATGCGAGCACTAGCGCAGAAGGAAGGGATTTTCTGTGGGGTCTCTTCTGGTGGGTCGGTAGCTGGGGCTTTACGTTTGGCTCAAGAGGTCGAGAATGCGGTGATCGTCTGTATTATTTGTGATAGAGGTGACCGTTATCTATCAACTGGAGTCTTTAATTAGTTATCCTCAGATAAAATATCTAACTTCAAAAGCCCTAAGGGGCTTTTTTTGTAAGTATTGTATATCTGGGTATACATTCTGCTTAATGTTTGTTTTTGATATAGAGCGGGAAACAAATTCGCGCTTTGAGCTCATAAAGAATAGAATGGCCGACCACAGGATAAGGGTTGAATAACAGGGAAGAGCCCATATTTTCTTGTCTAATTAAAATAATAAAAGATGCGGCTTAATTTTTGGGAGTAGCAGTTTTTATGGCGCAGGTTCATCATGGTTAAAGTTCGCCAAGATCAACCCATTAGAGATGATGGGTCCGTTGATATAGAGTTATGGTTAGAACAGCTTCAAGATTTAACAGATATTGATGACATCGATGTCGTTCGTCGTGCCTGTGAAATGGCCAAAAAGGCACAGAAAAGTACCGATGAAGTAGAAGATGCTTGGGCTGAACAAACGGAAGGTTGCTTTCGAACCGGTCTGGAGATGGCACAAATTCTTGCTGATCTTCATCAGAATCAAGAATCCCTAATTGCTGCAATTCTCTATCGTGCCGTTCGTGAACGTAAGCTTCCTATGGAGCGTGTACGGAAGCAGTTTGGTAAGCCTATAGCCCAGTTAGTCATGGGCGTCCTTCAGATGGCGGCGATTGGTAGCCGTAAAAATCCGCGTATTGATGACAATGTTCTAGGTAGTGACACTACCCAGATGGATAACCTGCGCAAAATGTTAGTCGCAATGATTGATGATGTGCGGGTTGCCCTCATTAAAATTGCAGAGCGTACTTGTGCTATTCGAGGCGTTAAAAATGGCTCTCGTCGGAAACGTTATCTTGTTGCTCGTGAGGTTTTTGATATTTATGCGCCTTTGGCTCATCGCTTAGGTATAGGCCATATTAAATGGGAGCTAGAAGACCTTTCGTTTCGCTACCTAAAACCGAATGATTACAAACATATTGCCAACTTATTAGATGAGAAACGTTTAGATCGTCAAGAATATATAGATCAAATTGTTGTGCGCCTAGAAAGCGAGCTTGAGAACGCCGATATTGATGGCGAGGTTAACGGTCGAGCTAAACATATTTATAGTATTTGGCGTAAAATGCAGCGTAAGAATATTGAATTTAGCCAAGTTTACGATGTTCGCGCTGTTAGGATTTTAGTTCCAGAAAGCCGTGACTGCTACGCAGCGCTTGGGATTGTTCATAGCTTATGGCGCAACATACCCCATGAGTTTGATGATTACATCGCATCCCCTAAACCTAATGGCTATCGTTCATTACATACGGCTGTTTTTGGCTTAGATGGCAAAGTGCTAGAGATTCAAATACGTACCTTTGATATGCATGAAGAGGCCGAGTTGGGCGTCTGTGCGCATCATCTCTATAAAGGTACAGACACCAAAACCAATAGCGATGCATATGAAGATAAAATTGCTTGGTTGCGTCAGGTTCTGGAATGGCATGATGATCTAGGTGAAAGTGAAGGCTTTGGTGAGATGTTGCGCGGCGATGTAGTGCAAGATCGCTTATATATCTTTACTCCCGATGGTCATGTGATTGATATGCCTAAAGGGGCGACACCTATAGATTTTGCGTACCGCGTACATACTGAAATAGGTCACCGCTGCCGTGGCGCTAAAGTTAATGGTCGCATAGTGCCGTTAAATAGGCGTTTACAAACGGGTGACCAAGTTGAAATCATGACCGGAAGTGAGGAGCGCCCGCGTCGCGATTGGTTAAATATGAACCTTGGTTTTGTCACGACTCCACGAGCGCGGGCAAAAGTGGCGCATTGGTTCAAGTTTCAAGCCAAAGAGCAAAATGCTGATGCCGGCCGCGCAATGGTGGTTAAAGAGTTCAAACGTTTGGCGATCGATCTTGATGACCTTAACCTGACTGAAATTTGCGCTGAGGTTAATTACAAAACCATCGAGGATATGTACGCGGCTTTAGGGGCCGGTGATCTAAGGCTTTCTCAAATTATTAACTCGGCACAAAGTCAAGTACTCGACGAGGACGTCGATGAGCAGTTAGATCTGGCATTACCATCACACCACGAAGACGAAGTGAGCCCGGAAGGGATCAAAGTTAGCGGTGTTGGTAACTTGTTGTCGACGATGGCAAGTTGCTGTACTCCGGTTTTAGGTGATCAAATTGCCGGTTACATTACGCAAGGGCGTGGAATTTCTGTGCACCGCGAAGATTGCAGTAACTTTATTCAATTACAGGAAAAAGAGCCGGAAAGAATTATCGAAGTAGATTGGGGCGTCTCGGGTGAGACAACCTATCCCGTTGATATTTTTATTGAAGCCTTCGATCGTCCCGGCTTGTTACGTGATGTGATGCTGATTATGGCCGCTGAAAATGTGAATATTGTTGCTGCAAATACACTATCAGATAAACGTGAAAATATGGCTAGATTAACGTTAACCGTTGAAATATCGAGTTTAGATCTGCTTGGACGCGTTATGGATAAAGTTAATCAGATACCGAATGTGATGGAAGTTTATCGTCAGCGTAGCGGTATTATACGTTAATTTGGATGAGTAAATTTTTAGATAAGGCTTTAATAGATGTCACCGACTTATACAATTGATGATCTTATCTATCTCATGTCGCGGCTGCGAGATCCTGACGGCGGTTGTCCTTGGGATCTTAAGCAGGACTTCGCTTCTATTGTGCCCCATACACTCGAAGAGGCCTATGAAGTAGCGGACGCTATCGAGCGTAAAGATTGGTCCCATCTAAATGACGAGTTAGGTGATCTGCTGTTTCAAGTGATCTTTTATGCTCAGTTAGGTGCCGAAACTGAGCGTTTTGATTTCTCCACTATCGTGTCAAATCTGGTAGCTAAGCTAGTTCGTCGTCACCCTCATGTTTTTCCTGATGGTACATTACACTCTCCCCCTGCTGAGCGAACGTTGACTGACGACGAAATTAAGCAAAACTGGGAGCGTATAAAGCAGCAAGAACGGGAGGGTAAAGAAGCAAAAGGTGTTAGCCGAGTTTTAGATGATGTGCCTAAAGCCTTACCCAGTTTGAGTCGTGCGGTTAAATTGCAAAAACGTGCTTCTCAAGTCGGTTTTGATTGGAATGATGCTGAATTAGTGCTCGATAAAATCGAAGAAGAAATCGCTGAGTTACGTGAAGCTATCCAATTGGGAAACCAAGCGGCTGTGGCCGATGAGATGGGGGATGTTCTTTTTGCCCAAGTCAATTTGGCGCGGCATTTAGGCGTTAACCCAGAAGATGCTGTGCGCGGTACTAACCAAAAGTTTGAGCGCCGTTTTGGCTTTGTTGAAGATAACGTACTTAAGTCAGGTAAAGCTTGGTCAGAGTTTTCGCTTGATGAGCTTGATCAGTTCTGGGATCAAGCTAAGGCTAAGGGGCTTTAGTCGGTGACATCGTTCCAATGGTTTGTCATCGCTTTAGTGATTATTGCTGGCTTAGGTTATTGGAACTGGAACAAAACAGATCAGCAGCTTAAACAGCTCCAAGCTACGGGCTTTACAGTTAGTGAAGATTTTAAAGGATCGCCGAGGCTTTTATTAGACCTCAATCGCCAAGAGGTTGCCGTTGTTGGTCCAAGAAATTACGAGATCATTGCTTTTTCCGCAGTAGAAAAGCTAGAGGTGATCTACGATAGCGGGACTGAAGTTGATCAAAACTACCGACTCGTACTGTATTTTGTTGGGGATAAGCAACCGAGTAAAGAGATTGCATACGCAGATGAATGGACTGCAAAGAAACAACTCAAAAAAATCCGTTCGTTCTTATAGCTAAGCACGCTTACCCTACTGCCTCAAATCTAGACAACCATTCTTTTATATAAGATTAATCATATGAAAAGCCAGTGTTTTTATTCTTTTTAATGGGGTAGCATCGAGTTAATCAGATGCTATTTTTCTGCGTCAGGAGGGGTATATGACCGATCTGCACGAAGCTTTACGTGATAATGTTCGAATGTTAGGTGCTAGTTTAGGTGACACAATCAAGGCTCACTTAGGTGATGAATTATTTGAGAAAATAGAAACCGTCCGTCAATTAGCAAAGGCTGGACGTAATACAGCAGAATCTGAACATGAAGAGCTGCTTAAGGCGTTAAAAGAACTAAGTGAAGATGATGTTTTACCGTTGTCTCGGGCCTTTACTCAGTTTTTGAATTTAGCCAATATTGCAGAAGAACACCACCGGGTACGTCGTCATCTTGAGGAAACAGATGTGTGTACACCCGATTCTCTATGTACTTTATTTGCTCAGCTGCGTCAGAAAGGTTTTTCACCACAGCAGGTATCAGACGCCTTCAGTCAAATGCAGATTGATTTGGTACTTACGGCCCATCCAACAGAAGTAAACCGTCGAACCCTGATCCAAAAATATGATGATATTACTGAATGTCTACGTCGCTTAGATCGTGGCGATGAAGGCGCGCAACATCGTCTTGATGAGCTTATACGCCAAATTTGGCATACCGATGAGATTAGAAAACTGCGCCCCACACCCGTAGATGAAGCTAAATGGGGTTTTGCTGTTATAGAAAACTCCCTTTGGACCGCCGTACCTAAATTTTTACGGCGTCTTGATTCTCAGCTGAATGAAACCTTAGGTGAAAGGCTTCCGCTCAATTGTTCGCCTATACGTTTTGCCTCATGGATGGGTGGCGATCGTGATGGCAACCCCAATGTGACCGCTAAAGTAACGGAAGAGGTCCTACTCTTATCTCGTTGGATGGCGGCCGATCTCTACCTTAACGATATTGATGCCTTACGCGCTGAGCTCTCTATGTACCGTGCCAACAAAGAGTTACGTGATCGTGTCGGTGACTGCGCCGAGCCGTATCGCAAGCTGTTAAGTGAAGTACGTGAAAAGCTAGCATCTACTAAAAACTGGGTCGCGAGACAGCTTAACGGTGACATCAAAAGTGATTGTGATGTTTTTGTCCGCGACGAGGAGTTGCTTGAGCCTCTTATGCTTTGCTACCGCTCCCTGCAAGAGTGTGGAATGGGCGTCATCGCTGAGAGCGCGTTAGAAGACATTATTCGTCGTATCGCCTGTTTTGGTTTAACACTGGTTAAATTAGATATTCGCCAGAGTTCAGATCGTCATGCACAAGTATTTGAAGAGCTTGCTCAATTTTATGGCTTAGGCTCCTATAACGGTTGGAGTGAAGAGGGGCGTCAAAACTTTCTGCTAAAAGAGCTGCAAAGCCGTCGTCCACTATTTCCTAAAGACTGGGCGCCTTCTGCTGAGGTACAAGAGGTAATCGACACGTGCCAAGTGGTAGCTCAGGCCGAACCTAGCGCATTAGGTTCTTATGTTATTTCTATGGCAAGTACACCCTCCGATGTATTAGCGGTGATCTTACTGTTACGGGAGATGGGAATCAGCCACAATATGCGTGTTGTGCCGCTCTTTGAAACCTTAGATGATCTAGAAAGTGCGCGAGATTGTATCGATGCACTGCTCAAAGTGGATTGGTATAAGGCTTATACGGAAGGTCATCAAGAGGTGATGATCGGTTATTCGGATTCGTCTAAAGATGCGGGGCAGCTGGCGGCCGCATGGGGACAGTTTAAGGCTCAAGAAGCGTTAACTCTGCTATGCAAAGAGCATGATGTACATCTGACCTTGTTCCACGGTCGAGGTGGCACCGTCGGTCGTGGTGGTGGTCCAAGCCATACGGCCATATTGGCACAGCCGCCGGGGTCTGTTGATCATAGCTTGCGCTTAACTGAGCAGGGTGAAATGATCCGCTTTAAATACGGTATGCCTGATTTAGCGGTGCGTAATTTAGAGTTATGCACAGGGGCAGTCCTAGAAGCAACGCTTACTCCTGCGCCAGGCCCTGAAGAATCGTGGCGAGTACAGATGGAGAGTATGGCGAAAAAAGGCCTAACGGATTATCGCGCTATTGTGCGTGATGACCCTAGTTTCGTGCCTTATTTCCGTGCCGCAACACCGGAGCAGGAACTGGCTAAACTTCCGTTAGGATCAAGACCGGCTAAGCGTCGTCAAGATGGAGGGGTTGAGAGTTTACGTGCCATCCCATGGATCTTTGCTTGGACGCAGATTCGTTTGATGCTACCGGCATGGTTAGGTAGCGATACCGCGTTAGGTGAGGCCTTAAACGGTAGTAGTGCTGGATTGGTCAAACAGATGTACCAACAGTGGCCGTTCTTTCGTTCGACCATCGACATGCTTGAAATGGTGCTGGCGAAAAGCGATACCAATATTACTGCCTACTACGATAAGCGTTTAGTATCCCAAGAGCTATGTACACTAGGTTCTAGCTTACGTAGCCGGTTACTTAATATTGTTGCTTTGATTAACACCATTAAAGAGCAAGATTACCTATTACAGGGCAATCCGGTGATTAGACAATCCATTGATGTGCGTAACCCATACATCGATCCACTGCATTTTTTACAAGCGGAATTATTGAACCGTGACCGTAATGAACCGGATCAACGTCTTGAACAAGCGTTAATGGTAACAATGGCTGGCATTTCAGCGGGGATGCGTAACACGGGTTAATAAGGTAAAGTAGTCGGCCGCACGCATAAGGATGCGGCCAAAACGCTGTTTATTTTTTCAACGATTGTTCGTTTTCCGGACTTTAGTTTAGGGTTGGTAGTGCTAATGTCGAATTGTTCGACATTTGAGGCGTGGTATTGTCCGTAACCAGCGTTTTTACAGCAACAAATTTTTTGTTTTCGATAGCTTCTATTGGTCGAGAACATAACCATTTTTCTATTTTTTTAAACTTTTAAGTTAGGAGTTTCCTGTATGCGTATTATCCTTCTGGGCGCACCAGGCGCAGGTAAAGGTACTCAGGCACAATACATCACAGAGAAATATAGCATTCCACAGATCTCTACAGGTGATATGTTGCGCGCTGCAGTAAAAGCGGGTACCCCACTGGGCGTGAAGGCCAAAGAAGTCATGGATGCAGGCCAGCTTGTATCTGATGATATTATCATCGGTCTGGTTAAAGAACGTATTGCTGAAGCCGACTGTGCAAAAGGTTTTTTGTTTGATGGTTTCCCACGTACACTTCCTCAAGCTGATGCATTGAAAGATGCGGGTGTTAAGATAGATGCGGTTGTCGAGATCGACGTTGCTGACGAAGAGATCGTTAAACGCATGGCGGGCCGTCGCGTACACCCAGGTTCTGGTCGTACTTACCATGTCATCTTCAATCCACCAAAAGTGGAGGGTAAAGATGATGTGACAGGTGAAGATCTTGTTCAGCGTGCTGATGATGCAGAAGAGACCGTTCGTGATCGTCTAAACGTTTACCATGATCAAACTGCACCACTGATTAATTACTACAAAGGTTGGGGTGACACCGATGCTGCAACTGCACCTGCGTATGTATATGTGGCAGGTGTAGGTAGTGTTGATGATATTCGTGACAAAGTATTTGAAGGTTTAGCTAACGTCTAATCCCCGAATCTTGAGTCATTTAAAAGCCGTACCTGAAAGGGTGCGGTTTTTTTATGTCCAAATGATCGTTTCTATAGGCTTTTACGTATAGTTTGGGGATAATCACGGGTCAAAGTAGAAGGAATATCGCTGAATGAGTCAATCTGAAAAAACAGCCATCGTTTTAGTTAACTTAGGCACACCGGATAAAGCGGAACCTAGTGCGGTACGACGTTATTTAAAAGAATTTTTATCTGATCGGCGTGTTGTTGAAGGAAAAGGCCTACGCCGTCTGCTTTGGCTAAGTGTGTTAAATGGCATAATCCTTAATCTGCGGCCAAAAAAAGTTGCTAAAGCTTATGCCAGTATTTGGGAAGATGATTCCCCTATGCGCAAAATTCTAGATAAGCAGGTGGCTGAGCTACATCTCTTACTGCAAAAGAACTATGGTGACACGGCCCCCGATGTATTCGCAGCCATGACCTATGGTTTGCCTAACCTAACAGCGCGATTAGAAAAACTGTCCGAAAGCGGTTATAAAAAAATCCTCATCGTGCCTATGTACCCGCAATACTCAGCGACAACGACAGCACCTATCTATGATCAAGTAGCTAAGTACCAGTTAAAACAGCGTTGTGTGCTTGATATTCGTATTGTTAATTCCTATTACAGCCATCCTACTTATATTAGTGCGTTGGCGAACCACATACAGCAGTTTAAAGATCAAAACGGCACGGCAGATAAATTAATGCTCTCCTATCACGGTATTCCTAAAGAATATGCAGATAAAGGGGATCCATATCCTGCACAGTGCCATGAAACCTCAAAACTGCTCGCAGCTAAGATGGGGCTATCGGATAATGAGTGGATTACAACTTTCCAGTCGCGCTTTGGCCCTGCTGAATGGATGCAACCTTATACTGATAAAACCCTTGAGACCTTGCCTGAGAATGGCATTAAAAAATTACATATTACCTGTCCTGCTTTTTCCGCTGATTGCCTTGAAACCCTAGAAGAGATCGCGATAGAAAACCGTGATGTGTTTCTTGAAGCGGGGGGCGAACAATATGATTACATTCCTGCATTGAATGCGCAGGCCAGTTTTATAGACCTCTTGGCTGTCTTGGTAAAAGAACAAGCGGGCGATTGGGTAGGGGAGCGTTAAACATGCAGTATGAACACCTCTTTGGTATCCACGCGATCAATACTGTTTTAAAACGAGATCCTAAACGTGTACAGCGCATTCTTATCTTAAAAGGTCGTAATGACGAGCGGATGCATAGCCTATTTGAAACGGCCATGAGTCATAAAATTCAAGTTGAGCAAGTCAGCAAGCGTGAACTTGAAGAGCTGGTTGAGGGAGGCGTACATCAAGGCGTTGTGGCTTTTTGTAAACCGATTCCAACCCGGACTGAAAAGTACCTTGAGCAACTACTCGATAATTTAGATAAGCCCGCGTTTCTGTTAGTACTCGACGGCGTAACAGACCCTCATAACCTAGGCGCGTGCTTACGAACTGCCGATGCGGCGGGCGTTCATGCGGTGATTGCACCCAAAGATAAGTCCGCTCCCTTAAATGCAACAGCAGCAAAAGTTGCCTGTGGGGCCGCCGAAGCGGTTCCTTATGTGTTGGTGACTAACTTGGCAAGAACCCTCAAAAGTTTGCAGCAGCGGGGCATCTGGACAACAGGCACTGCGGGCGAAACCGATCTGGATGTTTACACCGCTAATCTAACGGGCCCTATGGCATTGATTATGGGCGCAGAAGGGCAAGGTATACGCCGTTTAACTCGCGCTCATTGCGATCAACTGGTTAAAATCCCTATGGCGGGCGAAGTGAGTAGCTTAAACGTATCTGTAGCGACAGGTATCTGCTTGTTTGAGGCGGTGAGACAAAGGAAAATTTAGGCACTGTTAGCCTTTAACTGTGCCTTTCTTTTTTTCTGAGATATTCTGTGGCCCTTTTTTATGGTTGTAGGATGAAGTCGACAGGGTATTGAATTAAAAAGGGCATCGGTTTGATTTTCAGAGCTTAGTGCTCATTGATATGGGGCAGTAGTTCTTTTAACGTTTTTAGTTCTTTTCTATGTTTATATAATTCTTCCAGATCAGTATCTAATTCATCAATGCGAATTCGTAGTTCTTCTAAATATTGCGCTTTAGATATCATGTAACGACCATCTTTCAAAAAGGTTTCAAGGCTGATTTTTAAGTCATCAATGGTATTTATAAAGGCTCCATTGCCCTTTTCGGCAGCTCGGTAATCATTGACTAATAGGATGATGTCATTGAGAGCAATAGGCACATTTTTAGTTTCATATTGACCATTGGCCATTTTTTTTGAAACTGATTTTTGGTTTTTAAGCTCATACACAACGGGTATGATTTTGTTGATTCTTGCACCGTATAATTCAGCATAGCCCCGTTGCTGTGCTTTTTTGTTGCCTGTCATGGCTTGTTTGGCGAAGTTATAGACATTGTTAATGTGCATTGTGGTTTCTTTGTTAGGCCAGTTTTTGTTGTTGGCATCAACAATAACCGCGATATGAATACCCCCTTTTTTCTTTTTAAGGTGTTCAGCGTACATTTTTAAAAAAGTCTTATAGGCAATCGGTGTTTTTAGCATAGGAATCGGTAAAAACTGTCCTTCGCGAGCCTTTGCTTTGATAACCTCTGGATCCACCTCAAATGTTAGGCCTGTTGATGTTGTTGGTAAGTTTGCGGATGTATTTAAGGGCTTTTCAGCCATGGTAAGCTGCCCCCAAGTGATTGCGATAAGGGTAATAAGTATGCAAGATGACCTGATTTTTTCATGGATAATGCCTTATCTGTGCTTATTTCAGTAGTGTTATCAACTTATGCTGCTAATCCAAATGCGTTAAGCGCAATTGTAATATTTCAATCGCGCTTGAATAACGCTTAGAAAGAGATGCTGCTTTTTCAGGTGGGAGGGCTCTAAGTCGCTTAGGATCTGTATTGTCGAGTAGGTCACATAGTTTCACTTGGATTGCGCCGATTGGACCTGTAGTGGCTAGCTGTTTGATGCGTTGCTTGTAGGTTAGTCCGTCATTTGGTCGCTTTGTTACTGCCTCAACGATTTGAATTGTATGCTCAGAATAACCGCGTTCGCGTAAATCCTGCGCAGTAATATCACAGTCTTCCAATACGTCATGTAACAGGGCTGCGTGATGGATATCTTCGCTTGCTTCAGGAAACATCTTTTGTAATTGCGTATGAACGCGTAAAGGGTGTTGCGCATAGGGCTGCCCAGCTTTATCTATTTGCTTGGCATGAAGCTTTATAATCCATGCTTTTGTATTATGGATTGATCGCTCAAACTCCCATAGCATCCACTGTTCATCACGGACATTGCTGTCATCGAAGATATCATAAACGCTCAAGTCGGTAATTTGCTTCGCTAAATTTTCATGTAGCTCATTATTAACATAAGAGAGCGGTTTACCCTCTGTGCTTGTAATACAGTTTGCAATCAGAAATAGATCATTTTTATAGACCAATTTAATGGGGGGAAGCCCCCAGACCTCCTCCATTATTTCACTTAATGACGTAATTTTATCTTGTCGGTGTTCTTCTGGGCCATGTATACAATACAGTAATTCAGTGTCACGATAATTGTTAGCGCAGTATCGGACAATTGCTTTTATTGTATCCCATTCATGAATAGATGCATCAAGGGTTGCAAATGCATAGTCTGTTCGGGTGATAGAAATCATAGGCGTGTTATTGCTGAATAATAGGCTTGAAAAAAAAGTTCATATTATTGTGCTCTCTGTCTCAATACTTCTTGATGACCTTCTTTTAATTTTTTGTCACCTGCTTCGAACTTATCTAAAGCTGTTTCCATAAGCGTATTATTCTGTTCTTTGTAGTGTTTATAGCTTGTAATATATGATTTGGCTTTTGCTAAACTAGCTTTATCGGCTGATAGATCACTGTATATCGATTTGGCCTTTTTAAGTGCTGAGAGTGCTTTTTTATTACGAGACAACGCCGATTTAATATGCGTTATCGCATCCTCATTTAAGTTGAGTGCTTCAAAGAATAGAGGGTTAGCTGTCTTGGCAAAGAAAAGTTTATAATCGTCACGGCGTTGCAGGGCATGCTGCAAGAGCTTATGAGCTTTATTAGCGTTAAGGCTTTCTTCTTTGACTTGCGTTTCGATCACTTTTATAAATTCAGCCTTAATAAGGTTTTTTTGATGGTCGACTTCAAAGCTATAAGTGCCTTTATGTTCATCTCTCCAGTTTCTATAAGCTAGGTCTTTAATCAGTTTGACATGACCTTGATCAGTGATTTTGAAGCCTAAGTGGTCAGGGTTGATGCGCTCGTCAGCAATGCCCCCTTGTGTAGGTCTAAGCCTGAAATCTATAACCTGTCTATTATGCTTGGCTGCATGCGGAAACTTCGGGCATATTTTCTTAATTGCAGGAATAATGGTTTGTTGTAAGTAAGTGGCAGGATTGGAGCTAAGAACTGACTTTCTGGTTGCTTTATTTTCGTACTCAACTATTACTCTGACATAGGGATGGGAGCACCATTGACTACCCGATGAGTAGAAGGATGACATGGTGGTAAACCCTTTGCCTTCATGCAAAATGAAGTCATTCAAGTCGTTGTAATATGGACGACTTTTTTCCTGGGCCATCACCTGACCATGAAATATCAAAATAGCTGAAAATATGAAGGCGAGAGGAGATGTTCTGTTGTGCATCATAAAAATCCTTTTTTGCTTTTTTGCTTTTTTGCTTTTTGCTCACGAGGTTGTACTAAGATTAGGCATCGTTTTTCAATTGTAGTGGATAATTTGGAAACTGAAACTGTCTAAAAGAACAGAAACAGGTTTAGCATTATGCACTTTTAAGTTATCTAACAGTCCGATTAAGTGTGGAGCTCTGTCTTTACGCTGTTTTTCCCAACTCGTTATCCTAAGGGGTGCTTGTATTGTTACCCTGCCAGGATAAAAATACTTATAAATTATATAGATGTATGTTTGGTGCAATATAAATAGTTATGTAAATAAAAGAGAAAAAGAGACGATTATATGAAAATTTTTTAAATCTAACTTATTTTTGATTGTTGGGGTTATAGGTTTTCTTGAGTGGTTGGGCTCAATACATTCTCCAATTTCTATCTTGGCCAGCCAGCCGCAATTCCTTTTCAGGCTGGCTGGAAATCAATATGGCTTCCAAACTATGTGGTTTGGTTCGTGTTTTTATCAATAGATGTCGCAATATGAACAGTCGTGTAGCTCTAGAATTATGTAACAATAGGTTCAATGGAACCAAGGTTTAGGCACTAAGTTCTGCTGCAATACTTTCGGCTCGGCCTTTTGCATTGGCTACTGAAACGCGGTGCCTCTCGTCATTAAATTCTTGGTATTCGGAAGTAATCTCATAGATTGTTTCTACCCCTAAATATTTGCTCAATGTCCGTAGATGTGGCGTTAGGTGACCTGACCCCTCTCTTAGTCCTCCCTTTTCAAAACCAAACTCTCCACTGGATGTGACTATAACCAGTGTTTTTCCTGAGAGTAGAGGCTGTAGTGGGAAGTCTCCTCGTGAGGTATCAAAATCAAAGGTTTTATTTATGCGTACAATTTGATCGAACCACGCCTTAAGTTGAGCCGGCATACCATAGTTATACATTGGTGAGGAAATTAAGATAACATCGGCTGCCTCTATTTCAGCTATCAGTTTATCTGATAGTGCCAGTCTATTTTTCTGTGCCGGAGTCCTTTTTTCCTCAGGGGTAAACACCGCGGCAATCCAGTCTTGTGTTATGAAGTTAGGTGGATTCACTCCAACATCACGATAGATATACTCATCTTCAGGCCGATTCTGTTTCCATGTGTTGACGAAGCGAAGAGCAATGTTTTTTGATATGGAATCGTGATCTGGATTCGGGTTTTTTACAGATCTAACGCTTGAGTCTATGTGTAATATTGTGTTCATTTCCAGTGCCTCAGTTGATTGATAACAGGGACTATTTTGTAAGCCTAGGTAGAACAGAACAAATGGAAAGAATATACTTGTAGATGAGTTTAAATCATCTACACTGTCGATGAACCCGTTGTAAGTTGGAGATTAAGTTTGCAGGTATCGCTACAGGCTCTGAAAGCCTTCGAGTCGGCTGCCCGTCGGGGGAGTTTTAAGTTAGCTGCAGAAGAGCTTTCGCTGACGCCAACAGCCATTTCTCACCATATTAGCAACTTGGAAAGCCGGCTAAATGTAACCTTGTTTCATCGAAAGGGGAGACGGGTTTCTCTAACTGGAACAGGGGTAAAATTAGCTAAAGCGACTTCAGATGGGTTTCGGAAAATTGAAAGTGCTTTAGACGAGGTGATGAAGGCAGGATGTGCTGTCAGGGTGACGACAACATCATCATTAGCAGCGCTAGTGCTGATTCCTTCGCAGCATGAATTTGAACAGGTCAATCCCGATCTTTCTATGGAAATATCGACTGGCGAGTCTATCGATAACCAATCCTATATTATTCCTGTTCGGGTTGGTGATGTTTCAGTTGTTGAGGGTTCTGATATTATTAAATATGAGTCATTCAATGTATTTGGTGCTTATGGAATGACATCGCCTTCTTGGTCCAATGAGCCTATTACCCTTTTTACAACGAAGTGGAAAAATACATTGCTACCTGATCCGCCACTAGCCACTTGGTTAGAAAAAAATGGACTGGATGGCGCTAATATTAAGCTTAAAAAATTTGATCAAGAGCTTTTTGGGATACAGAAGGCTATGGCAGAAAATGGGCTTGTATTTTGTTCTACGACGCTCACTAAAAGGCTGTTAAAAACTAACCTTATACAACACTTTAATACTCGTCCGGTCAAATCGGATTTATGCTATTACGTACCCAATAAGGATAACTTCGGAACGAGAAGTTCAGCCAAATTTCTAGATTGGATTGAGGATATTTTAAACTGATGATTCGTGCGGTCATTTCTGGCTATCTGATTATTTCCAAGGAAAAGTACCTGCTTTACAAATAATAAATGGGGAGGTAGGTAGCCCCATTTATCTTTAACTGCGTTATCTCTAATAAGAAAGCCATCGGTAGAAATTATGGATTCAAGTTTAAAGCTTATTTGTAGCGGTGTTGCGATAACCCTTACCTTTGTGGCTTTTGTTCCTTATATTCGTTCGATATTTGCAGAGGCTACAAAACCGCATATTTTTTCTTGGATTATTTGGGGTACAACTACGTCAATCGTATTCTTTGCTCAACTTGAAGCAGAAGGGGGGATTGGTGCATGGCCAATTGGGGTTTCGGGCTTCGTTGCAGCTTTTATTGCGCTATTAGCTTTTATAAAGCGTTCGGATGCTTCTATTACGAAAATGGATTGGGTGTTTTTTCTATCCGCACTAGCTTCACTTCCGTTTTGGTATTTCACTTCAAACCCATTGTGGGCTGTTGTGGTTCTTACGATTGTAGATTTGCTTGGCTTTGGTCCTACAATACGTAAGGCGTATGATTTCCCCCATCAAGAAAATATGGCTTTTTTTTTGTTGTTTATGGCAAGAAATATTTTCGCTTTATTAGCGTTAGAGAACTATTCACTGGCAACTCTGCTTTTTCCGTTATCCGTGGGTATTGCCTGTTTATTTTTACTTGTTATGGTTGGCTATCGGCGGAGAATTGTGCACACCGAATAAAACGAGGGGTTCTGTGGAGGGGGCAGAGGTAGAGGGGTTAGGTCTTTGAAGGTGACAGAGGTATGAGAGTAAGCGTTAGCTGAAGATACGTCCGAGATTCGTCTAACGTTAGAATGAAGAGGGCACGCCGAAACATGAGGCTTTATTAGCAAAGAATACTAAAATATATCACACTGGATAATAAACTATGCTCCTACCTTTCCGGTGAGCAAAGCACTGAATACCAAGGATATAAGGTGAATACTCGATACATCATTTTCTTTTTATTTTCCGTATTTTTTTGCTCTGAAGTGTTCGCTCAGGAAGAAAGGCCTGAGTGGAAGGTGTTCTTTGATAACTATGACGTGGCAGGCACTATTGTTATTTCTGATCGTCGCGACTTGTCTAAAAAGCTGAGTGTTTATAACAGCGTACGGGCTAGTAAGCGCTATTCTCCGGCCTCTACTTTCAAGATTCCCCATACGCTTTTCGCTTTAGATGCAGGGGTTGTTAAGGATGAATTTCAGGTATTTCCGTGGGATGGCGTAAAACGAAGTTACACGCCTCATAATCAAGATCAGAACTTGCGCTCGGCTATGCGGAATTCTGCTGTTTGGGTGTATGAAAATTTTGCAAAGGCGATTGGTAAGAAGAAAGCAAGGGCTTACCTAAAACGAATCGACTATGGAAATATGGACCCAAGTGCAGAAGGTGGCCCATATTGGCTTGACGGTAAGCTTGCGTTATCCGCGATGGAGCAAGTAGGGTTTTTAAAAAAGCTCTATCAAAATAAGCTTCCGTTTAAGCGAGAGCATCAGCTTATCTTAAAGGATCTTATGATAGTTGAAGCCGGAAAGGGCTGGATACTACGCGCAAAAACTGGATGGGAAGGCCGCTACGGCTGGTGGGTTGGATGGGTAGAGTGGCCATCTGGCCCTGTCTTTTTTGCATTAAATATAGATACTCCCCATGGGTGGGAAGACCTTTATAAACGAGAGGCCATCGTTCGGGATATTCTTTTATCCATTCGAGCATTACCAGCTAATTAAGACAGTCGATGCTTAAAGGGAGGTTGGTTAGGGGGTTAAACGATGCAGAGGCTGACTTTCTTGACTCTGTAGGCATACGTGGAAGGCAAGTAAAGAAGGCATGCCAATATCCGCCTAAATCAAGGTGTTGATGTTATAAATATTGGTGTATCTTTAGCGAAGGTTATAGCGCAATAAAGGGAGCTATTGTGGTGAAATTTGGCTATACGATTAACTATGTTTCAGATGTTGATAGGGCGTTGTCCTTTTTTGAACAAGCCTTTGACATGAAACGCAAATTTATAACAGACGAAAAAGATTATGGCGAGCTGGATACTGGAGAAACGGTATTGTCCTTTGCCTCACATGAGTTGGGGAAATTAAATCTTCAGGGCGAATATGTTAGCGCCTCTGAGTCAAAAGATCCGTTAGGTATAGAAATCGCTTTAGTCACTGATGATGTGATTTTGGCACACAATCAAGCAATTAAGTCTGGGGCGATTGAATTAAAGGCACCTGAGTCAAAACCGTGGGGACAGATGGTTTCTTATGTACGTTGCCCTTCAGGTATTTTGCTTGAGTTATGTACCCCGATTGGCGCTTAATTTGGCTTTTAACGCGTTTTATTCGATGTTTTAGCTGATAGTCAACAGAGTCAGGTCTAAGCATTTAACCCGCGAACATTGTGATTAATGAGTTAAAATCCTGTGGTCAGCAAGCATCGATTAAAGGTTGGTCTTCTACACCTCCTACCAGAGGGCTTGATGTAGGCGCTCACCCCCTGAGCGAAATTGGGGTAAATAAGGCCAGCGTAGATTTATTAAGTTCATTGGTTCTACGGTTGCTTTTCACAAGGATGCATACCCCTTAAGTTTGCCCTTTTCTAAGTTTGTTACTCCAAAGGATGCTTGTAATCCGATCTAGGCTAGGTTAAAAATATTTATAAATCAGACAGATGGATGTCTGGCATGGATAGATCTACGGATCTTTTTTTAATAGGTTATAGGTATATCAGTTATTAATGCGCATGCTTGTTTTGTCACGGAAGAGTACGATCGAATTCTTTAGTTTCTCCTTCCTTTTCAAATAATTACATCTATTTTTAATTAATAGCGGTGTGGGTAGATACACGGACCCCCGTATATACAAATGTTAGGTGTCATATGGAATCCAAGCACATGAATAATGAGCTTAATAAATCACTATCTGACATTGGTAAGAGACATGAATTTGAGGCGGTAGATGAACTCTATATATCTAAACTTTCAAATAAAGATTTAGCTGCCTGGCAATCTCAATTTTCCCCAAATAATCCGCAATACATAGTAGCGTCACATGAATGGCAGAGGCGTTTAGTGGTAGAACAAGTTAAAACATCAAGAGTCACTGCTCTTATGGGAGTTCTTGGTACTTTACTTGGCGTTATTGTTGGCCACATTATAACAAAATATTGGTAGGCACCTAACAAGTGACTATGGTTCCCAGTCAAGTATTTAGGCCATTTTTTCATCCCAGTATGTTCCGTTTTTCACCATCGTATTTAAGATAGTTAGTTGCTTGCGCATACAAGCAACTATGGCTACTTTCTTTGGCTTTCCCGCTGTCACCATTCGCTCATACATAGGCTTGAGTTTTGGGTGACACTGGATGGCTGACATCATGGATACAAACAGTACAGTTCGAACGCGGTGTCGATCCCCACGTATATATCGCTTGCCTTGATAGCTTCCGCTGTCGCGATTCATGGGGGCTACACCGACCAACGCAGCAATCTCTTTTCGGTTGAGGGAACCCAGCTCTGGCAACTCACTCATGAGCGTATAAGCCAGCACATTGCCGACACCTTTTGCACTTAATAATAGGTCGTGCTTTTGCCGCCACTCAGCAACACTGTCAACCAGTTTGTCGAGTTGCTTGTCGATGGATAGAAGCTCTTTTTTAATGGTGTTTAGTATCGCTTGAATCGGTTTATGCACTGTCTTGGGCATACGCTTTAAACGGTTCTTTTGCATCGTACTCATTTCAAGGCATTGGCTTCGCACAACCAGAAAATCACTGATCGCTCTCAGCTTTTCTGGTTTAATTGACGATAACCTCGGCTTCAGTGCTTCACCAAAATGGGCGATATCCATGGCGTCGAGCTTATCTGTTTTAGCCATTCTTCCTGACGACTTAGCAAAATTGCGAACATTACCTGGGTTACAGACAACGATCGGCAAACCTGCTTTGTGAGCGGCACGGACAAACTCCAATTCGAGCCGGCCAGTGGATTCAATCAGCACTCGGTTGGGCTTTAAAGACTGTATTTGTTTAACGGCCTCTTTTATACCCGCCGTATCGTTTTTGACACTAAAAAATTGGCCAGTAGGCCTCACATAAATATCGAGTTGCGTACTACTTGTGTCGATACCGACATTGATCTCTGTGTTATTCATAAGATAAGCTACCTCTGCCTTGCTATTCGGGCTCGAGGCCCACATGACTATTCGAGTTATGCCTAGTGAGTTTTTGCCACGTTCATACTTGTTACCGGTCTTTACGAACCTGTCGCACATCGAACTGTGACAAAAAGGCCTTCGGTGGCCGCCGAAGGTGGGTCTCAATTTACCCGTTTTTAAAAGGATTTAAAAAGGTGGAATATCCTCAAGAACAACCATACAAGGCGCTCCAAGTCGACCGCTAACGCGGCGCTTGAGCTTGGTGTTAAGTGCCCAAGCAAATTAATCTCCGTAGTGGTATATAGACATTAAAAGGAGTTCAATCGATGATCAAAAGATTTATCAGCTTAGCGTTAATTTCGACCGCAGTTTTAACGGGCTGTGCTTCTACTCCTACCGGAGACCTATACTGGAAGTCCGATACGGGTGCTGACTTCAATGAGATGAAAGCACTGATGGACTCACCTGAATTTAGAGCACAGATAAACGATGGCACACATTATACAATTCCTACTTGCGGCTTTGCTGATAATAAAAATGCCACTGAAATTCTTGAGTACTTGATAAAAATTGGGGGGGCTGTAACTTCCTGTCACTCAGGCATATACCGTTATTTCACAACTCCTCTCCATGAAGCTGTAAAAGGCAATTCAATTAAGAATGCATCCATTCTATTAGCAAATGGCGCCGACCCAAATATTGAAAATTCCGATGGTGAAACGCCTTTAGGTATAGCAGAGGAGGAAGCCTATCACGAAATTGCAGAAATGATTAACTCCTATGAAAATGATTGGCAGAAAGCCAAATCAGACAACGAGATAAATGCTTTCAAAGAATATCTAGAGCAATACCCGAATGCACTTCACTCTGATGAAGCCAGGTTGAAAGTAGCACTATTAGAGTCAATGAATGAGCCTGAGGTAAATGCAAGAGTTGTCGTAACGGAACCAGATGCGAAAGAACTCCAGCAAGAACAATTGGCAACTGAAATGAACCAGATTCCAAAATCAGAAGAGTCTAATGAACCTGTATCGAAGAGTACGGTGAGCAATGCTCAACCAATTCCTTTAGAGGAAAAAAAGGCAGAAGGGGGCGAAACACAAGCATCCACGCAAATCTCTATACCACCATCTCCTAAAATTGATTTCGCATGTACTTTTTATTCTAGAAAGCAGTGTGATGAGTACATAATGGATGATAAAGGACAAATAGAGGATATGAAAACACTGTGTTTCCAGTCATTTGGTAATGTAGAAGCATCATGTAGGGGGGGGCTCCAAGTTGCTCCTATAGTACTTCTTGGGGTTTAAAGGTTTCTTACGCCTACAATTCAGACAATTCTTACTTTAAACAGTCATGTATAGATGGTGGAGGAGAGCTACGTTAAGACAGCTATATCTAGGCATAATCAATGGAAAAGTAACTGGATAGACATACCTTAAAAATATTACCCCTCAGTGCATGCGTATATTTTTGATAAATACCTTGTATCAAATTGAGGTACCGAGGGTTGGCGTTTGCTAGCTTTGATTAACCTTTTTTAATCGAACCTAACCCCACTGGTTCTTGGTGAGGTCGCTTGGATAAAGGCCGACGCCCTAGAATTGATTGATTACCTTCAATCAAAAAACAGCTTTATCCTTGGTGGTGACGCGCTCAAAAAAGATAAAGATGGCTACCGACATAATTATGGCAATTGGTGAAAAAGAGGGACTAAGAGCGACATGGGAGAAGGGAATAAGAGGGACATGGGAATAAGAGGGACATGCACTCTTAAAGAAAGGACCCTTCATTTCCTCGTTATTGGTTTTGCAGTTAGGCTTTGTTTTTACTTCAAGTGGCTGATTGATGGCTTTAAGTGTTTATTGGGAGGTGTTTGGTTTTTTTTGAGTTGGCCGTATATCTCTTAATTATGCTGCCCGTTTTATTGTTGTAACCTCAGAGTACATCTGCCCCAATCACACAGAAGTCATGTGAAAATGATTTATTCTGTTAAAATGGGTAATGATCTTTCATATAAGCGATCAAACTACGCCCGTTTCTTTGTAGTGGTTTGATTTGTAATATCTATCTCTTTTTAGCGGTCTTTCCGCGTGACTACTTTTTTGTACGTTAATATCGACGTGCATCGTTTTTTTAAGGCGGTGAGGTTGGGCTTTGCTATCCAGCTCATCGCTTTTCTTGTTAATGAGTACACCCATGTTTACCGATATCGCATTGCATCCTGAACTTGAGAATAATTTGAAAGCGGCGGGCTACCTTGAAGCCACTGAGGTGCAGCAGCGGACGGTGCCTTTATTATTGGAAGGGCAAGACTTACTGGTGAGTGCGCCAACCGGTAGCGGTAAAACGGCGGCGTTTCTGATTCCGTTAATCCAGAACATGGTGGGGCAGCAGTCGCCGGCTAAACAGCCACGTGCGTTAGTTTTAGTTCCCGTACGGGAGTTGGCGGATCAGACACTCCATCAGTTTAGTAAATTAGCGCAGAACACAGAGCTTTCTGCGGTTTCTGTGGTTGGGGGTGAGGACTTTAAAGTACAAGCAAAGCGTTTAGCGTCAGCGGATTTAGTGATCGCAACCCCAGGCCGTTTACTGCCTCATATCGAAAACCAATCTATTGAGTTTGATAGCTTAGATTTTCTTGTGTTAGATGAAGCGGATCGTATGTTGGAAACAGGGTTTAAGGAGAGCTTGCAACAGATTTTGTCCGTTTGCCCTGATGCTCGCCAAACCTTGTTGATCTCGGCTACGCTGCCAACGGCTATACGTTCATTGGCTAATGAGATATTAGATGCGCCGGAATGGGTACAAGTGGGCCAAAAGCGTGAAGCGGCAGAGGGCATTAAGCAGTACCTTATTCTCTCTGACGATGTAGCGCATAAAGATAAACAGCTGTGCGCACTGCTAAAAAATGAGGAATACACTAAAGCGATTGTGTTTAGTAACAGTAAAACCCAAGCACGTCGTTTAGATGGTTTTCTCCGTTACCATAAATTAAAAGCGGCGCTTTTACATGGCGATGTACAGCAAAAGGGACGTTTTGCCACCATCGAAGGATTTCGTAAAGGAACGACAACCGTATTGGTAACAACCGATCTTGCATCCCGTGGGTTAGATGTTGAGGATGTTGATCTGGTGATTAACTTTGAGATGCCTCGTAAAGGTGATGTTTATCTACACCGTATTGGCCGAACAGGCCGTGCAGGTGCAGAGGGTGAGGCGGTGTCGTTAGTCGATGCCACTGAGTGGAACTTGATGTCTTCTATCGAGCGTTATCTAAAAACGCGTTTTAGGCGTAAATTGATAGAAGGTTTAGTGGGTAATTATAAAGGCCCGAAAAAACTCAAAGCCTCAGGTAAAGCAGCGAGCAGTAAGAAAAAGAAGAAAGACACGGGTGTTAAGAAAAAAGCGCCACGTAAACCGAAACGCTAAGTTGATTAACGCATAGTAACAAATGAGTGAAATAAAATAGGGCGACGTTATTATGCATAATAGCGTCGCCCATAGCCGTGAATCGTTAGGCTAAGAGATAAGTTCTAAAACATGGGTCGCAATCATCATTTCTTCATTAGTGGCTATAACGCGTACAGTTACAGTTGAATCATTTAAACTAATGAGTTTTTCATTTTTTTGGTTGGCATCTTCGGAGTAGGTTATACCTAACCAGCGACATCGATTTAATATTCTTTGTCGAACATCGGCATCGTTTTCACCCACCCCGCCGGTAAAGACGATCTGTTCTAAGCCTTCTAGTGCGGCAGATAAACGGCCAATTTCTAAGGCGGCGCGATAGCAGAACATCTCAATAGCTTCTTCGGCTTCTGGTAGCTCTGCACGGTGAAGTTCGAGCATATCGGAGCTGATTCCTGACACACCTAACCAGCCACTTTGCTTGTAGATCAGTGTTTCTATTTCATCGGCATCCATCTGGTGTTGGCGCTGGAGGTAAAGCAGCACGCCCGGATCAATGTTACCGCAACGGCTCCCCATAGGTAGACCATCCACAGCGGTAAACCCCATAGAAGATGCAACTGAAATCCCCTGCTTAATAGCACACATGCTTGCCCCTGCACCTAAATGACAGACAACTGTATTCAGTGATGGACTCTGGAGTTGATTAAGCTGGCGCTGAATAAATTCGTAAGATAAACCATGAAAGCCATAACGCCGAACGCCTTCGTCTGTGTATTGTCGAGGCAGGGCGTAGTTTTTTTCTAAGTTGCTTTGCTTGCTGTGAAACATTGTGTCGAAGCAGGCAATTTGAGGTAGTGTGGGCTCGAGTGCCTGACAGGCTTCGATTAAGCGAAGATTGTATGGCTGATGTAACGGCGCAAGAGGAATCAGTGCGTTTAATTGCGCTTTAATTTCGTTGCTTATTACGCAAGGTTCGCTAAAATCGCCTCCGCCATGTACAACGCGATGGCCTATGGCAACTAAACTACTTTCAGGCAGATGCTGATTTAGCCAGTCTAAAATAGTTTGTAAACACGCCTGGTGGCGCTCTTCCATCGGTACTGATAGATAATCAGGCGTGCTTTGCTCAAGTATCGTGCCGCTGGCATCTTTAACTCTAAAGCGGGCTGTATTTAAAATATTACCCAATTTAAAGCCGTAAAGTAGTGTTAGCGAATTCCCTTTTAATTCAAAAAGGGCGCATTTCAAACTTGAAGAGCCGCCATTGACAGTCAGAATTGTTTTCATAGTTATGAATTCTTGTGATGAACCATATGGGATGCAAGGGCGCAAGAAGCTAAACGAGCCAATGTTTTATCTGCTCGGCTAGTCAAAATAATCGGTACTTTCGCCCCTAAAGCTATACCCGCTGATTTAGCATTGGCTAAATAAATCAATTGCTTAGCTATCATGTTGGCAGCTTCCAAGTCGGGAGCTAGAAGAATATCTGCATCGCCAGAAACTTCCGATACTATATGTTTATCAATAGCGGCTTGCCGTGAAATGGCATTGTCAAAGGCAAGAGGACCATCGAGTAAGCCGCCTGTAATCTGTCCACGGTCGGACATTTTACACAGCGCTGCAGCATCAATGGTGCTTTGAATATTAGGTTTTACTTTTTCCACCGCTGACAAAATGGCTACTTTAGGTATATCAACACCTAAAGCATGACAGAAATCGATAGCGTTTTGAGTGATGTCTGCTTTGCAATGGAGATCTGGAACGATGTTGATGGCAGCATCAGTAATAATGAGTGGCTTGTGATAGTTGGGAACATCAAAGACAAAGACATGGCTTAAACGTCGTTCAGTGCGAATCCCTTTAATCTTATGTACTACGGCACGTAATAGCTCTGATGTACCTAAGTGGCCTTTCATTAAAGCTTCAGATTCACCACGCTTTACTAGCTCGCAAGCGATCTCGGCGGAGGCATGGCTATGTTCTGTGTTAATCAGCTCAAAATCATTTATGTTTAGATTCTGTTCTTCCGCAACAGCCCTGATTTTATCTTCTGGGCCAACTAATGTAGGGATAATTAAATTATGTTCCGCAGCCTCAACAGCACCGATCAGGCTGTTACTGTCAACAGGATGAGCAACAACCGTGCGAATTGGGCGTGCTTTTTCCGCTTGTTGTATAAAAAACTCTAACTGATCATGCAGTGGCGGTTTTTCTTGAATAACCATTGAGGCCTCGGGATTTTTTTATCATAAAGTAACATGCCAATACTTATTCTAAAGCGATGTATTAACAACAGAATATCTTTAGTTTATTGCTTAATTATGACGCGCTGCAACATTTTTTTCTAATGATGTATGTCATTTTAAGTTAAGAGTTTGAAGATATTAATATTTAAAACTTAGGAGGAGGTTTTATTATTACTTGGTATCTTGCCTAATACTTAATATTGGGTTGAATATTAAAATAATATGTACTTGTTTTGTAGGGCCTCTTTTGTTTAGTTTTATGAGTAGTGCTGATAAAAAAAATAGGTAACATTTAGTGTGGAAATATTTTTTATTAGGTGATGTTGATATATCTTTGTTAAGGCAAGAACTTAATGTGCGCATCTAAAGTTATGGGCTGTTAGAATAGGGTTTTCTTATACGTTAAAATGCAAAATATGTGCGTTATAGCGAGTTGGATCAGGTTGTCAGATTGTAATAGCCGCTTTATGGGTTGAGGAAATTTCATGGGATTATTGATTGATTGGTTTTTGGATTTTTGGGATAACATGCCGGGCGGTAAAATAAGTCGCGCATTCTTTGCAGCGATTTTATTGACGATTGTTGTCTCTATACCTTTAGGTATTTATTGGAGTATTACCCCAAGTGCGTTTGATCCTATATCTGAAGCAGAGATTGACGCTGATGAGCGAGGTCTAGAGATTACTACTGGGTACACTACAGTTTTCACCCTACATCGTTTGGTTGATACATTGCTACATAAGCCGGGTGGATATATTAGTAATGATATAGCACCTCCAGGTGTGTGGTTAGATAACATTAGTAACTGGGAGTATGGGGTATTAGTGCAATCCCGCGATTTAGCTAGAGCAATGCGGAAAGATTTTAGTCGTTCTCAATCTCAATCTGTAGAATATTTAGCACTGACAGTAGCTGAACCGCAGTTCAACTTTGATGCCAATAGCTGGCTGATCCCTTCGTCTGAATCGCAATATGAAGAGGGTTTAGATGCCTTGTTAAGTTATCAACTTGCTTTGGTAAGTAAAGAGGAAACTGAAGCTCAGTTTTTTGCTCGAGCAGATAATCTTAATAACTGGTTGGGTGATGTGCAAACGCGTTTGGGAAGTTTGTCACAACGCTTGAGTGCTAGTGTAGGTCAGAAGCGTTTGAATACGGATTTAGCAGGGGATGCCGAGGCGGAACAGTCCACGATAGTCGCGAGCGAGGCCGAAATCAAAACTGCATGGCTAGAGATCGATGATGTCTTCTTTGAGGCACGGGGATCTGCATGGGCCTTATTACATATTATGAAAGCGATCGAGCATGATTTTGGGCCGGTACTGGCAAAGAAAAATGCACGGGTAAGTTTACGTCAAATTATACGAGAGCTTGAGGCTACTCAAGATACTGTATGGAGCCCAATGATCTTAAATGGTGGGGGATTTGGTCTTTTTGCAAATCACTCATTGGTAATGGCTAATTATATTTCTCGAGCAAACGCGTCAATTATTGATTTGCGAGACCTATTGAGTAAAGGCTAATACTACTGTGCCAGCGTGTCTTGGAGCTAAAAAGAGAGCATTTATGTTCTCTTTTTTTATATTAGGTCTACACTGAGATGTATTAAAGGTAAAGGGGGGAGAGTTATGCCTCGCCGTTTTATAAGGCATGCTACAGGAATACCTATTCAACTTTCTGTACCTAATTATAGCTCAGAGAGCTTATCGAGTTACGCTCCACGCTGTGTTCAAACAAATGATATTAGTGTGGGTGGACTTTCATGTGAATCACCTGAAGCAATGAGTGCAGGGCAAGCTGTTGAGGTTGATATTTGGTTAAATGATCCTTCATTTAAAACGATTGGTCATGTTCTTTGGTGTAAAGGAGAGGGTGCTGGATATCTAGTAGGTATAGGCTTTTCTGATTTTGCTACGGCTTATTCGGTAAGAATGGTTGAGCAAGTTTGTCATATAGAGGAGTATCGCCAGAAGGTGCTTAATGAAGAGGGGCGTCAGCTGAGTTCAGAGGAGGCGGCAGAGGAGTGGATAGATAAGTACGCTGCAGAGTTTCCTGTATATCCTTGTTAGATAATCAGTAAAAAAGCAGAGTACAACCATTACCTAAGTAATCGTTGTACATCCTGTAAATTCAAAGTATCTGGAAGATAGGCACTGTTAAAGCAGTGGTTGTACTTCTAA
Organism: Neptuniibacter marinus; assembly: GCF_001597725.1. Lineage (GTDB taxonomy): Bacteria > Pseudomonadota > Gammaproteobacteria > Pseudomonadales > Balneatricaceae > Neptuniibacter > Neptuniibacter marinus. Next base: position 240,456 of record NZ_LUTR01000001.1, on the reverse strand, counting down.
ATTTTGTTCCTTACTAATAAGCCACTCACCCTCGATATTCTCTATGGTGAGGCGTTTAAGGGTTTTATCTTTATAGCCGTTGGATGCTTCATAGTTGATCCAAAAATCAACGGTCACCGTCGAATCGGACAGTTGGATATTTGAGAACTCAGTTCGTTCTAGCTTAATCCATTCCGGTGTTGTTAAAGCGGTGTGTCTTTTCTGTAACCAGCGTTGATGAGTTTTGTATGGGCCATTAAAGACGGATGTGTAAGTGAAAATATAATCTTCATGGTTTTGAGTTTGCCAAGCATTCTGCCAACGATTAATAAGTGCTGTCGCTTGATCTAATGGCTGTTTCTCTTTCTGAGAGGTCGCAACAGTAGGGGTTGTGTTGTGATCTGTGCTTACAACCTTATCTGTAGCAGAGTCTTCTTGTGTTGTATCGTTTTGTGGCACTTTAGTAACGCTGGCTTGATCTACACTGAGTGGTTCTGAAGTTAGTTGTGCTGAGGTTTCAGTAATCGGTGATAGCGCTTCAGTTTTATTAGCTGCAAGGCTTTCTTTTGAGGGGTTATCTGAGTTACTGGATGTAGCTTCTGCTTCTACAGTGGAGCTAAGCTCCTCTTTCTTTTTCGTATCAAGCGCGCGTTGTATTTTTGCGTCTTGCTCTTTTTGCGCCTCAATCAATGCTAGTTGTAGGCGGTTGTTTTCTATTTTAGCCTCGGTTAATTCAGTCTCTAACTGTAGTAGTTTCATTTTTACTTCAGTTTGGAATTGGTCGGGTGAAGCATCGGTAGGTAGAGGGTTCTCAGGTTTGTTAGCTGCGTTATTCTTAGCACTAGCTGTCGATATGCTGGTGCCTTGGTTTGTTAAATCAGTGGTTTTAAGATCCGTAGTCTTAACCGTGCTTTGCGATTTATCTTTGGCAACACTTGGCGGCGTTACACTGAAATTCGCTGTCTGCTGGGTTCCTGAAGCTGTGGGTTCTGATTCAGCAAAGACCGCTACTGCTGGGGGTTCTGAAGATGGCTGAGGTTCATCTGAAAATAAAAAGTGATTTATGCCGACGCCTAAGGCTAGTATGGCGACAAAAGCTAAGGCAAAAATACCTGAATGATTGGTATGCAAAGGCTTGCTGTTATGTTCATTGTTTGCAAAGTCTTTACGGGTAATCACATCTTTGTGAATCAAAGGCAACAAAAGGGCTTTTAGACGGCTGATCCGCCCCTCTGTTTGTTCTATCATTGAGAAGTCTGTGCCTATTTCATAAGGTGTAGGGGGGAGGCCTTTTATAGCGCACAGGTAATATAGATAGCCTTCGATATCGTCTATTTGTAGAGGATTAAGAGTGACTTCAGTTTTGATCCAATTATGAAAATCAGCCTCAGGTGTTTTACCTGTGTGGATAACTAAATAGTCTTTGCGAACTACGATGAGTTTAATTGCACCAGCCGTTGTTTCTGATGTTAAGCAAAGCTGTTTAAGCGCGTCAGCAACAGTTTCCGATGAATCTATAGCTTCTTGATCTATAACGACTAAGCAATATTGACCCGCATCTTTAGTGTCACGCAGTGCTTGAATCAGATCTTTTTTTTGTTTGGGTACCTTGAGGCATTCGGCTAGTTTCGAATAAAACTGTGACGGTTTAGTCAGTGCCGTATCGAACCGTACAACAGGAACCCCTTTGTGTTGATAATCACTAATCAGCTCAGATACAAGTGTGGTTTTACCTGTGCCTTCCACCCCTTTGAGGATGACTGCGCTGTGATTATCGAGAGCATCACGTAAAGCATAAAGTGCTTTTTTATAACCCCTATGTCGATAAGGGGTTATTAAAGGTTGTTCACTATTCTCTGATCCGTGATTACTCTCAGCGTGAAGCTGATTTTCCTGTAGCATGATTAAGGCTAATCTCGATTACATTCTATATGTATAAGTTAGCTGCAATTATATTCCTTTTGGATACGACTTCCAATTACAGAGTGCCCAAGGTTATTAAGTCGGCTGTTTACTGCTCTATCGCTGTTTTCAATTTATCTTGATAAGGGGGCCAACCCATAGCTTTACCACCGAGCAGATGTAGGTGAATGTGGTAAACCGTTTGTCCACCATCTTCATTGCAATTGAAAACTGTGCGGTAGCCGTCTTCCTCAAACCCCATCTGTTTAGCAATAGTGGCAGCACTTTTTATCATGTGACCGATGAGAGGTGTTTGTTCTTCGCTAATATCATTTAGCGTTGATATGTGTATGCGAGGAATAATCAGCAAATGGGTTGGTGCTTGGGGATTAATATCATTAAAAGCAATTACATGCTCATCTTCATAAACGATCTGTGCAGGTATCTCTTTATTGATAATTTTACAAAAAAGGCAGTCCATAATTCTCTCTCAATAAAGCTTTTTTAGCAGTATAGCGAGATTAATTGAGTTTAAACAACAGGGATTGATCGTTGTTTGTTGAATGTAAGCGAGGTTGAATTTAAGAGAGGTTGACCTGTTTCCGTTAGTAGCTACTAAAAGTATGCTTTGATTGGTTGAAAACTTTGTTTTAAATAAGCGACCACGAGCTTAATAAGGCGGAGTGTTTTAGAAAGTGTTGATTTAGATGCTATAAAATAACGTTCAGGCAGAGTTTTCTTCGAAATTAGCTGTTTATCTAAATAAATTAAGTCCCATTAACACTGAATATCGTTATAATTAGAGCTTAAATTACGTTGGGGTTGTTTGGGTAAATGACAAAAAGTTTGATCGGTTCTGTAATTGCTTGGGTAATACTTTCCTCATTTGGGAATGCCGCAGCGGATGAGTTATCTCAAAGTCCTTATGGTTTGTCTGATGGTAATGAAGAGCTTTTATTAAGTGGTTTAAAGAATCTGAGTAGTCATGAGTTAGATTCGGCATTAATTGACCTGAAACAGTTGACTGAACGCCGCCCAGACTTTCGCCTTGCTCAGCTTGTCTATGCAGATATTTTATCTGCTCAAGCACAAGGAGCGCCTTTAAGTAGCTCTGGCAGCCATAATGATAAACAGAAAATAGATGGATTAATTTCTGAAGCTAAAGTGCGTTTATTGATGGAGATGGAAAAGCCATCCATTGATATGCTACCTGCTGATATGTTGAAAATGTCAGAAAATCAGAAATATGCAGTCGTTGTAGATACGAGACTCTCTCGGTTATTTCTGTTTAAAAATCATGATGGTGTTCCTGTTTTAGTCAAAGATTTCTATGCTTCCTACGGACGAGGTGGAGTTGGCAAAGAGAAAAGAGGAGATTTAAAAACACCATTAGGCGTTTATTTTATTACAGGGCGTTTAGAGGATAAGAATCTACCTTCACGTTATGGGTCTGGTGCATTGCCACTCAATTACCCTAATGTATGGGATGAGCGTTTAGGAAGAACAGGTAATGGTATATGGTTACATGGATCTCCAGTTGAAACTTACAGCCGCCCGCCTAAAGCCAGTGAAGGGTGTATCTCCCTTACGAATCCAGATTTTATCGAACTTGACCAAAAGATAGATTTTAAAGACACCCCTGTTTTGGTGGGGCATAACATTCGTTGGATTAAAAAACAGGACTGGTTAGCGCAACGTGAACGTTTTAATAGTTTAATTGAGCGTTGGGCTGCTGATTGGGAAAGCCTTGAACATTCTCGTTATATTCAGAATTATGCGACAAACTATCATGATGGGAAAAGAGATCTGAAACAGTTCTCTAATTATAAAAAGCGCGTAAATCGCAGTAAAAAATTCATAGATGTTGATGTTGATAACCTAAGTCTCTATCGCTATCCAGACAACCCAGATCTTGTTGTGGCTACTTTTCGCCAAGATTATAAAAGTAGCAACCTTCAAGGGAAGTCTATTAAGCGTCAATATTGGACGTTTGAAAATGACCGCTGGCGAATTGCTTATGAAGGTTTACCTTCTGTAGGTAAACCTTAATCCATGCTAAGTGAGCTGGGCGCTATAATATATGAATGCTTCTGAGCTATTACTCCAAAATATAGATCAGCATCAGGTTGTTCGTATTGATGGCCCTAGGGTTTGGGTCAATAAGCTTTTAGCACAAACTCAGCAACATTATCCAGATCACTTTCAATGTGAGGGCAAGCTAGAATTCCTTAGTTTGCAGGCGGCTTTGGCCGACTACCTTTCTGTTGAACAAAGTGCATCCTTAATTCTTCAAGCCTTAAAAAAACGCCTTTTAGTGGGCAAAAAGCTGTTAATCACAATTGATTGCGAAAGTGTTGATGTACAGGCGTTAACTTACCTTTTGAGTTTGCCTTCGGTATGTGATGAACAGGGTGCTGCTGTTGTTGTTTTGCTAGTGAGTACGCCCGAGCTTGTCTCAATCTTGAAGGTTAATCCATCCCTAGCGGCTAAGCTGGATGGCTTCTATCAAGATGGTTTTAATGCCAACAGCTCTTCTGCCTTTTTTGCTAAGACTATACTCTGGATTGGATTTATCGCTTTAGTCGGGTTGGGTCTTTGGACTTGGTATAGCGGTTTTATGGGCGAAGCTTCAGAGGATAAAGTTTCGGCGACTATTGATGAGGTTGTTAAAGACTCAATGGTGCCTTTAACGGTCGAACTTCTGGATGATGAAGAAGTGACTAATAATGGAGTGTTAGAGCAAGTTTCAGAGCCGATAACACCACAGGTCAAGTTAAATGGTGAGGCTGTTCCTTTAGAGTCGATACGAGCTACTCAAAATATTGATCATGCCGGTTCAGCAGCTCAGAACCAAATAATGTTAAATCCGGTTCTTGTCGCCGATTTGACCGCAGTGGTTGAAGAGGCAAAAGGTGAATTATGGAGTGATAAGAGTGAACTAACTCGTAGGTTTATCGCTGTTAATGATGCCGGTTTCTCTCCAAGTTATACAGGGAACATTGATGGTCGAGATGTTCTGAAGGTAATCTCCACAACGCCAGGCAATGTGTTGAATCATTCATTATTAGAAGATGAGACATCTGAAAAGCAAGTGAGCCCAGTCGCTGCGATGAATAATGAGGATGAAGTAAGGAAGGTGTTTGAGGTTTGGCATCAAGCTTGGCAATCTCAAAACTGGGATGTGTATATAGGGAGTTATATTCAAGATGCTTCTCTGTATGGTGTAGATATGCCAGTAGAGGAGTGGAGGCAGTTTAGGAAAGAACGATTATTGTCGCCAGAATGGATAAAGCTTGAGCTAGGAACACCAACCTTTTCACGTTTAAACACCCATTGGTATCGTATTGAGTTCTATCAGCGTTTTGAAAAGCCTGGCTATGCTGATGAGACTACAAAGCGTTTAGAGTTGCAGTTAACTGCAGAGGGTTGGAAAATTGCGTCAGAAGCAGCTGAGGGTACCGTCGTATTAAAACGACCTGGATCTGAGTTGTAATATTTGTGACCAATAAAAAACGTCCAGTAAAGGACGTTTTTTTATTCATTCTCATCAATAAGTTTTACTGGATTAAACCTAGGCTTCTTTCAAGGCTGATCTTCCACTGTCCATTGGAATTGACCATCATTACCCGCTTTTTGACCGCATCTTTATAAGTGTCAGATTCATAACGCTGCTCAAAGCGTGCTTCCGCTAAATTCTGCCCCAGAATGTTAATCTGAATATTGTTTATACCTACATGAATGAATTTAGGTTTAGTTATGCGTTGTTTGCGCTGATCAACCCACTGCTGATGGCTTAGTTTTGAATTAGGTCGGTACATAGGAGTATAAGCGCTTATGTAGCCTTGATAATCTTTATTGCTCCATGCTTGAACCCAGCGTTGTAAGCTTTGAGTGATCTCTTGCTCTGTTGAAACAAGGGGAGTAGAAACTGCTTTGGAAGGTACTTCTTGATCGGCAACTTGGTGGTTTTCAAGTTTTGTATCTAGTGCTTTGACTATGTGGTCTGTTGGTTTCGGTCCTGCCTCGTGAATGATTGGTTTTTTTGCCGGAGGCAGGTTTAGGTTGCTGAGTGCCGCAATTTCAGCAGCTGTTTTTTCGGCTTGTATAACATTAGAAGATTGCTTAGTTGCATCAGCTTTTGACAGTGTAGGTATTACTTCAGCGGGATTTGCTTCTTGCTGTTGTAGCGGTGCACTCAACGTCGCGGCGTTGCTTACGAGTAGTAACTGATCAGAACTATTACCAGATATATCGCTAGGTACTCGATCGATCATTGTGAGTTCAGGGCTAGCGGCGATACTTCCAAGGTCAAGAGCTTTGTTGTAAGCCTGAGATGCCAATGTCGCATAGAGCTCTTTCAGGTTGCTATGTACTTGGGCATAGCTTGGGTGGGTCTGAAAGGCTTGTTGTAAGGTTTCTATTGCTTGGGCGAAGTTACCCTCTTCAGCATAAATGACAGCGAGATTGTTAAACGCTTCGGGTCTATCAGGGTAGGCTATCATCAGCTGTGTAAAAATAGATTTAGCGGATGTTTTATCGCCCATCTGGTTGGTAACAATCCCTTTAGTCAACTTTGCTGCAGCCATATTGGGATTTTCAGCAATGAGTTTATCAATCGCTGTCAGTGCGGCTTTATGTTGGCCTTGTTGGCTGAAGCGTAAAATTTTTGCTATCTCAGGAGAGGTTTGCTGAGGTGTAGGTGTGCTTATACTGACTGTTGTAATATATTCTTGAGGCGTTGTGCTTGTTTTATCTGTTGGAGATGCTTCACCATTAAGAATGGCTTGCTTCTCTTCGGCGAGCCAAGAACGAACTTCTGATAGCTTTTCGTTCATCCATTCTTCATCGATATCCGCTGTCCGCATGTCTGCTTGCGGGGTTGCTTTTTCTGGGTCGCAGCTATACTCGTTTGTGCGTCCACCGTTGTAGCAAAAGCCAGAGTCTGATTGTTCGTTGTTCGACTGTTGGGCTGCTTTTTGGGTAAGAGCACCACAGCCCGTTAAAATAGCTGTGGAAATAATAGCGCTTATCGCTGTGCGGAGTCGTTTACTTTTAGAATCTTTTTCGAATGTCTGCATGGATTTAAAGCGTATCATGTAATGATTTAAGGGATGATTATACTCATATAATTGGGTATGTCATATTATAAAACGGCTTTTTCCATGCTAGCTAGATAGTTGAATTAGTGGGAAAATGATAAGTTATATATAGGGCCTATGGAAGAGTTTTAATGTTAATGCGGTTGTTTGTACTAGGCTGAATATAAGCTTAATTAAAACTCGATTCACCATCTCTTTTAATACGCGAAACAGGACGTTATTCAGTGATGAAATTAAAACAAAGTTTAGCATTGCTCTGCATGTTAATGTTTTCTCAGACTGTGCTGGCAGAAACAGAGAGTGAATGGAATTATCCTATGCAGCCAGGGGAGTCTGTGTGGAGTATTGCCCATGAGCTTTTGACGGATTGGCGAGAATGGAAAACTATAGAGCGTCTGAATAATATTAGTAATGATAGGCAGATGCTACCGGGTACCGTGCTTAAAATACCGCGTTCGTTAATTAAAGAGCGTCAGTCGGATATTACAATTTTAGATGTTAGCGGTACAGTAACAGCACAAGTGGTTATGAATGACGGTACAGTCAAAGCTCATTTGCCATTAGTTCGAGGCCAAGGTTTAGGACAGGGAGATCAGATAAAGACTTCTCCTCAATCGTCCGTGTTGTTGGAATTTGACGACGGCACACAGGTCTTGATTCTTGAAAACAGCTTACTAAAGATTAGGCAAGCGACTGTTGTTGGCAGTAAACGTAAAGTTATAGATATTAAAGTGTTTCTTGAGGAGGGTGAGGCAGAAATTAGAGCGAACCCTGCAAAAGTACCGGGTTCCCAATTCTTAATCGATACCCCCGTTGCCTTTGCAACAACGAAAGGCACTACATATCGAGTGCGTGCTAAAGGTTCAAATACAGCGGCTGAAGTTGTCGAGGGTAAAATCGGTGTTGAAAATAATTTAGGTGGTACTACTGTAAGTCAAGGTTATGGGACGTTGGCAAAAGCAGATATGCCGCCCGCTAAGCCCACAAAGCTTCTTTCTGCACCTGAACTGCCTGATTTAAGTGCGCCGATTCAATATCTGCCGAGTAAGTTGGTGTGGAGTGAACTGAAAGATGCGGCTAAATATCGTGGACAGATCTCACCTGATAAGCTGTTTACCGCCATTGTTTATGATTCTGTTTCGGATCAGCCGAAAATGGGATTACCTTCATCGCTGCAAGATAAGAGCTATTGGCTTAGGGTTCGTGCGATTAGTGAAGAGGGCCTGCAAGGTTTTTCTTCAGTGCAGGAAATCACTATTGATGCACGACCATTTCCTCCCGTTCGACAAGCACCACGCCCTTCTGATTCTATTTATTCTGGTGAAGTGGAATTTGTTTGGTCTCGTCCAGAGCTAGCAGATCGTTTTCAAGTTGATATAGCTAAGGATGAGCATTTTGAAACCTTAGCTTTACAGGAAAGTGATATCTCAGATACTCGTTTTACAGCAAATATTATGGAGCCTGGCGATTATTATTGGCGTGTTACGAGTGTAACCTCGCAAGGAAAAGTGGGCCCACTCGGTTTTGCTGGTGAATTTACCGTCAAGCCTGTTCCTGCGAAACCAGAACTACAGGCACCGGTAAGTAGTGAAAATGAGATGTTTTTTAGTTGGAATACTGAACCAGATATTAAATATTACCAACTGCAATTTGCAAGTGACCAAGAGTTTAACGATATTCTGGTTGATAAAAACACTGATAAAGCTGAATTAGCTATAGATAAGCCACAGCCTGGTACATATTACATAAGAGTTAGGGCATTCGATGCTGATGATTATGCAGGTGAATGGACGGCTCCACAGCAGGTTGAGCAGCCAATAGAGAATTGGTGGCCACTTATCTTTTCTGGTGCAGCAACCTTACTGTTGATTTTGTAATGCTCCAAGGGGTTAGGTTTTTAGTCTTTCTGACGCTGCCATTTACGATTGTTGTTTTGGTAAGCTCTTCAGCTTTGGCTGTTTGGTTTGATCGATTCGCCTACGACTTGTTGAATCAGTACTACGCATCTGTGGACTATAGGCCTAAAGATGTTGTGTTAATTGATATCGACCAAGAAAGTATCGACCGCTTTTCGGGGTGGCCGCTAAATCGTGGCATCCATGCGGAGGTGATAGAGAGGTTATCTTCAGCTGAAGCCTCATCTATCACGTATAATGTTGCGTTTATCGGTGAAGATCTTGATAACAAGTTAGGTGATAAACGTTTGGTTGATGCAATCAAGCAGAGCGGTCGAGTGATATTGCCTTTGATCGCAGAGAATGGCCGAGAATTAAAACCTTTAAATGCTGCTGAACTACCAAAAGCAGTAATGGGTCATGCCGATCTCTCTTTAGACGAGGATGAATATCTTCGGCGTAGCTATCTTTATGCAGGCATGGGCTTTCCTCGGTGGCCTAGTTTGGCGCTGGCTTCTCTTCATGTCTATGCACCTGTGAAAGCAGATGACTTTTCTGGTTTAAGAACACCTTACCTACATGTAGGCTTCTCTAAGTTGTGGAGCCGTGATTATGAGCTTTTGTTGCCATTTGGTTTGGCCTCGTTTGAGCAACATGTACTGCGTTACCCATTATGGGCTTTACTTGATGGCTCAGTTCCCAAAGATAAGTTGCGAAATAAGGCTATATTTGTGGGGATTAGCGCTCCAACAATTGAGAATAAGTTAAAGGTTTTACCGCAAAATTCATTTTTTTCCACAGAAATTCATGCCTTTATTTTTAGTACATTAAATCGTGGATATATGCTGTCGCCCTCCTTGTCTGTGTGGGCAGTTATCCTTGGTATATTAGCAACGTTGTGTTGGGGGCTTTTTTTGGCGAAGTTGCCAGTAGGTTGGCGATTTGCTGGGTTTTGTATGGTATTTCTATTAGCTGGGGTGCCGGTGTGGTTGCTGTCGTTAGGTTACTGGTTGAGTATGATGCCTATGCTGGCTGGGCTTGTATCGGTTAGTTGTATCTTTACTGTCGGGCGTTTAAGCGGTTTATTACTAACAAACAAAAAAGCCCTAGATTAACTAGGGCTTTGATGGATTAGAAAAGCAGCCTAACTGTTTTTCTCGCGAGCAATCGCACGGTAAGCAATATCGGTGCGGAAGTAAGCGCCTTCCCAGTTTACTTCTTTAAGTAGATCATATGCACGTTGTTGAGCTTCAGTTACTGTATCGCCTAGCGCTGTAACACATAGTACACGTCCACCGGCTGTAACAACCTTGTCGTCGACTAACTTTGTACCTGCATGGAATACTTTGGTCCCTTCTGGGCAGCTAGCAGGAAAGGTAATGACATCACCTTTACCATAGTCTCCAGGGTATCCGCCGGCAGCCATCACAACACCAACTGATTTGCGCTCATCCCATACTGCTGTGGTTTGATCGAGCTTTTTATCGAGCGCTGCATTACACATATCAACCAAGCTAGATTTCAAGCGTAGCATAATCGGTTGTGTTTCAGGATCACCAAAGCGGCAGTTGTATTCGATAACTTTTGGTGTGCCGTCTGCTTGAATCATGAGGCCTGCATATAAAAAGCCAGTGTACTCATTACCTTCAGCTTTCATACCATTTACGGTCGGCATGATCACTTCATCCATAATGCGTTGATCAATCTCAGGTGTTACAACGGGGGCTGGGGAGTATGCACCCATGCCACCTGTGTTTGGTCCTGTGTCGCCATTACCTACACGTTTGTGGTCTTGGCTGGTTGCCATAGGCAGTACATTGTCGCCATCAACAATAACGATGTAAGAGGCTTCTTCACCTTCTAGGAACTCTTCAATAACGACTCGGCTGCCTGCTTCGCCAAAGGCATTGCCTGCAAGCATATCTTTGATTGCGTCTTCCGCTTCTTTTAGAGTCATTGCAACGATAACGCCTTTACCAGCGGCTAAGCCATCTGCTTTTACAACGATAGGTGCGCCTTTTTCACGCACATAGGCTAGGGCAGGCTCTATCTCTGTAAAGTTTTCATATTCAGCAGTAGGGATCTTTTGGCGTGCAAGGAAGTCTTTAGTGAACGCTTTAGAGCCTTCTAGTTGAGCAGCGCCTTGAGTGGGGCCGAATATACGCAGACCATCTTTCTGGAAGTGATCAACAATACCCGCGACTAGGGGGGCTTCAGGGCCTACAATAGTAAGGTCGATATTATTCACTTTAGCGAAAGTAGATAAGCCTTCAATATCCATCACATCGAGCGCCACGTTTTGCATCTTCGCTTCTTGCGCTGTTGCTGCATTGCCGGGTGCGACAAAGACATTATCTACATTAGCGTCCTGTGACACAGACCATGCTAAAGCGTGTTCGCGGCCACCAGAGCCAATAATGAGTATGTTCATTTTCATTAATTCCTAAACAGTAAACCCCGCGTCTGAATTATTCAGACCGGGGTTTTTGGCAATAAGCTTACTCAGGTTTAAATTGGCTAGGATTCAACCCGCAAAGTAGACCTATTGCTAAATGTACTTAATGGCGGAAGTGGCGCATGCCAGTGAAGACCATCGCCATACCATGTTCGTTTGCTGCATCAATCACTTCTTGGTCGCGCATAGAGCCACCTGGTTGGATAACGGCTTTTATACCGGCTGCTGCGGCTGAATCAATACCATCGCGGAAGGGGAAGAAAGCGTCAGATGCCATAACGGAACCTTTTACTTCTAAACCTTCATCAGCGGCTTTAATACCAGCAATCTTAGCGCTGTAAACGCGGCTCATTTGGCCGGCGCCAATGCCAATAGTTTGTCCATCTTTTGCGTAAACAATTGCATTAGATTTAACCGCTTTGGCAACTTCCCAACAGAAAAGTAGATCTCTGATCTCCTGCTCTGTAGGTTGAACTTGAGTAACAACCTTCAGTTCAGATGCATCAACTCGACCTAAATCACGGTCTTGAACCAGTAAACCGCCATTGACGCGTTTATAATCGAAGCTGTGCGCGCGATCTGCTGCCCACTCGCCACATTGTAGTAAACGGACATTAGGTTTAGTAGCAACAATATCGGATGCTTCTTGAGTTACTGTAGGGGCGATAATTACCTCTACAAATTGGCGATCGACAATGGCTTGGGCTGTTACGGCATCCAACTCACGGTTAAATGCAATGATGCCGCCAAAGGCAGAGGTTGGATCTGTTTGGAAGGCACGGTTGTATGCATCAAGAAGATCTGTGCCAACGGCTACGCCACATGGGTTAGCATGTTTAACAATAACGCAGGCAGGTTCGTTAAACGGTTTTACGCATTCGAGTGCTGCGTCCGTATCTGCAACGTTATTAAAAGAAAGCTCTTTGCCTTGCAGCTGACGAGCTGTAGCAACGGAGGCTTCTGATGGATCAGCTTCTACATAAAAAGCCGCGCGCTGGTGTGGATTCTCTCCATAGCGCATATCCTGTGCTTTGATGAACTGAGTATTGAATGTGCGAGGGAAGGTTGCTGCTTTATCTTCTTCGCTTTCAACAATTGCACCTAAGTAGTTTGCAATCATGCCGTCATATCCTGCGGTATGCTCGAAAGCTTTTACTGCAAGATCAAAGCGTGTTGCGTGGGATAGGCCTTTTTGCTTATCTAATTCAGATACGATGTTGTCATAGTCAGACGCGTTCACAACAATGGCAACATCCTTATGATTTTTCGCAGCGGAGCGAACCATTGTTGGGCCCCCAATGTCGATGTTTTCAATCGCCATTGGAAGATCGCAATCAGGACGTGCAATGGTGGCTGCAAATGGATATAGGTTAACTACAACCATGTCGATAGGATTGATGCCGTGTTCGGACATGATAGCATCATCCTGTCCGCGACGACCTAGAATGCCGCCATGCACTTTAGGATGCAGAGTTTTTACACGGCCATCCATCATCTCGGGGAAGCCGGTGTAATCGGATACTTCCACTGCGGGAATGTTATTCTCTTTAAGCAGTTTGTAGGTACCGCCTGTAGAAAGGATCTCAACGCCGCGAGTGCTTAGTGCTTGTGCGAATTCAACAATACCTGATTTATCAGATACGCTGATCAAAGCACGGCGAACGGAAGTGATGTTCTCTGCCATTGTGTCTGGATTCCGAATAGTCAAAAAAGGAGAATTAAAGCAAGCCGTACTGCTTCAGTTTTTTACGAAGCGTACCGCGATTTAGTCCCAATAATTGGGATGCTTTAGTCTGATTGTCTTTAGTGTATGTCATTACCGTTTCGAAAAGAGGTGCTTCAATTTCAGAAAGTACCATCTGATAAACATCGGTGACAGGTTGTCCATCAAGTTGACGGAAATAGCTGTTTAATGACTGCTCTACGTTATCGCGTAACGTGTGATTTGCAGCTTCTGTTGAGTTTGGCGCGAATGTTGGTTGCTTAATTTCTTTATATTCCACAGTACTTATTATCCAATCTATTAGGCGGCTACGCCGTTATTTAGAGCGCTATCAAAATAATTTTCGATAGAGGCGGCCTGGTCTGCTGCTGTTTCAATGATATTAAATTGTTTACGAAAACTACTTCCGTTAGCGTTGTTCTGCAGGTACCAACCTACGTGTTTGCGTGCAATGCGTACACCTAAGTATTCACCGTAGAAATCATGCAACTCTTGCAGGTGTCCTAACAAAACGTCCCTTATCTCCTCTAGCTTAGGAGGGGGCAGAATTGTACCTGTTCTTAAATAATGATCAATCTCTCTGAATAGCCAAGGTCTACCTTGAGCGGCTCTACCAATCATTACTGCGGAACAGCCAGTATGCTGAAGTACTTCCAGCGCTTTCTCTGGTGAGGTGATATCACCATTGGCAAAGACGGGAATTGAAATTGCTTCAGTAATACTCGCGATGGTGTCGTATTCTGCTTCACCTTTATATCCGCAACTACGCGTACGACCATGTACAGCGAGCGCTTGGATACCTGCATCTTCAGCAATACGCGCAATAGTTAGGGCATTTCTGTTTTCTGCATTCCAACCAGTACGTATTTTTAGAGTTACAGGTATGTCGACGGCAGAGGTAACTGCGTTGAGGATATCGCTTACAAGTTGCTCATCTTTTAATAGCGCTGATCCTGCCGCCTTGTTACAGACTTTTTTTGCAGGGCAGCCCATATTGATATCAATAATTTGAGCGCCTCGTTGTACGTTCATGATTGCTGCATCAGCCATCATGTCAGGATCGCCACCGGCAATCTGAATAGAGCGAGGCTCTACTTCACCGGTATGATTTAAACGATAAGCTGATTTACGTGACTTCCATAACCGGGTGTCTGATGTAACCATTTCTGACACAACTAAGCCTGCACCCATGCGCTTACATAACTGGCGAAAGGGCCGGTCAGTAACGCCTGCCATTGGTGCCAAAATAACTTGGCTGTCAATGGTGTATGGGCCAATATGAAACATGCTATGCCTTAAAAAATAGTTAAAAAAACACCTTTCGTATCACGAATGATACGCTTAAAAGATGTATTTGGGAGGCGGATAATCATACTCCTAAGGAGCAGAGTCTCCAAGGGTTTTTTGATGATTTTTTGTACAATTTGAGCTTGATTTTTTACTGCTCAGGCGCTAGTAGCTCAGCCTTATAATTGATTGCGCGTAAACTAGGTGACATTAATTTCAGTGATACCTGAGCAGGTTGGTTAACGGGTAGAAGAGGCACTGTATCGTTGTTGAAATGGAGGTACTCCTTGGGTTGGAATACTCTTTGAGCAATCGTTTCCCCTTTTAAGCCAGAGAATGTTAACGCAATAGCTGGATAAGGTTGTTCGAATGAGGCGCTATTCAGTAAAAGTAAGTTGATATTGATCGCGCCTTCTAGTTCTTTGTGCGGCTGGATGATGAGTTTTTTATTTTGAATTTTATCAAGCTCGAATCGTTGCGGAATGTTGCAGTCTATATGTTGACACAAAGTTTCATACAAAGGTTGGTACGGTTTCTGCCAATACAGCTCTACACGATTGAACCATAAGTACTGTATAGCTATACCCGCTATTGCTGCGATCAAGGTTGAAAGCCAGAAAGTGTTTTTCGCCTTTGTTTTTTTTGCTGAGGTGGAAGAAAGTACAAGGGCTTCACGTTCAATCGTCAAGGTTGGAACGGGAACTGTGGGCTCAGCCGCGGTTTTTATCTCTAGTGTTCTTCGTGGAGAGGTTGGAGCCGTTTGTTCTGTTTGTGCTTTTTCGTTAGGCAAGGAGGGGGCAGAGGTTGAGGATTCTTGTGGGTTAGTGGCATTTCGATTTTCGGTAATATCTTTTTTTTCTTTGGCGCTTTGGGTGGGTGTAGTTAGGTTATGTTGTATGTCACTTGGCTTTTTTTTGTCATCGATACGGAAACTCTGTTCTTTATGCTCTGTCGCGGAAAACACGTGTAGACAATTTCCGCATCTAACCTGCTCATGGGCAATTTTTAATTGCCCTTTAGTGACACGGAACTGTGCTTTACAGTTGGGGCATGTAGTGATGATGCTATCGCTAAGCATGATGGACTGATGTTACCCCTTTCTAGTGCCTGTGACTCTTATCCAGCCATCTTTTTCGGCGATAGGATCAAGATCAAACCATTCGGAGTAGGTTGCTCTTATTTCTGTTTCCTGCGCACTCAATAAACCAGACAAGCATAGTTTACCTTGAGGTTTGATTAAGTTTGCTAGGGTGGGCGCTAGTTGAACTAAAGGTCCTGCTAAAATATTGGCAATTAACGTGTCGGCGGCTTCTTTAGGTGCATTTTCCGGTAGAAAAACGTGCAGTATGTCATCTGCTAAATGATTGCGAAGTAGGTTGTCTTTAGTCGCTTGGAGGGCTTGAGGGTCGATATCTACGCCAATCGCTTTGCTTGCTCCTAATAATAATCCGGCAATACCTAAAATACCTGAGCCACAACCGTAATCGATAATATATTGGTTCGTAAGTATTTGTGAATCTAACCATTCTAAACAAAGTGCCGTGGTAGGGTGCGTACCTGTTCCGAAGGCTAAACCAGGATCTAGCATTAGATTAACGGCGTCAGGTTCGGGTGTTTCTTTCCAGCTAGGACAAACCCAGAGACGATTACCGAATTTCATCGGGTGGTAGTTTTCCATCCACTCCCGTTCCCAATCTTTATCTTCAAGAATTTCTGCATTTATGCTTGGTGCAGGCATATTGGGGAACAGCTGTTCATGGCCTTGAGTTAAAAACCGTAGAGTGGCTTTTAGATCATGTTCTGCTGCAAAGAGCCCTGTAATGGTTGTATTGCTCCATAGAGGAGTTGTTCCTAAGTCTGGCTCAAAGATTGGCTGATCTTCACTATCCTCAAAGGTCACTGCTGCGCATCCGGCACTTAATAGTAGATCTTCGTAAGCTTCAGAATTATCAGGATTAGTTTTAATTTTTATTTGCAGCCAAGGCATTATGTTCTTCCATATTGGACAGTTCGACAGGCCAATAGTACCAGTCATCAAGGCGCGGATGAATAGTTCTAGGTAGTGCATAGGTAATAAAAAACCCGCTATATAGCGGGTTTTTTGTTGGTCTATACGGTTATAAGCCTAGCTTCTTCTCAAGGTAGTGAATATTCACACCACCTTCTTGGAATCTACAGTCTTTTACAATCTCTTGCTGAAGAGCGATGTTGCTACGGATGCCGTCAACAACCATTTCATCTAAAGCAATTTCCATACGTTTTAATGCGGTTTCACGGTCTTCGCCATAACTGATAAGTTTGGCGATCAGTGAATCGTAATGAGGAGGTACTGTATAGCCATTATAAATATGTGAATCTACACGGATACCATTCCCGCCGGGTGCATGGAAGTGCTTGATTGTACCTGGGCTTGGAAGAAAGGTTTTTGAATCTTCGGCATTGATACGGCACTCAAATGAGTGGCCCTGAATTTTAATATCTTCCTGTTTTAAAGAAAGAGGTAATCCAGAAGCGATTCGTAACTGCTCTTTTACAATATCTACACCCGTGATCATCTCTGTTACAGGATGCTCAACTTGCACTCGGGTGTTCATTTCTATGAAGTAGAATCCGCCATTTTCGTATAAAAACTCAAATGTGCCTGCACCGCGATAATTGATTTTGATACAAGCATCTACGCAAGCTTGTAATACTTGGGCGCGGGCATCAGGATCTAGGTGTGGTGCTGGAGCTTCTTCTACCACTTTTTGATGGCGACGTTGCATTGAGCAATCACGATCATAAAGGTGTACTGCATTACCTTGCCCGTCAGCTAAAACTTGGACTTCGACATGGCGAGGGTTTTCAAGATATTTCTCCATATAAACGGTGTCATCACCAAATGCCGCAGCGGCTTCTGATTGAGTCACATGAATGGAGTTTATAAGTGAAGCCTCAGAATGAACAACACGCATACCTCGTCCACCACCGCCGGCCGCAGCTTTTATGATAACGGGGTAACCAATGCGTTCGGCAATCTTATAGGTGTGCTCTGTGTCATCATCTAATGCGCCGTCAGAGCCTGGGACTGTAGGTACGCCAGCTTCTTTCATTGCTTCGATAGCTGAAACTTTATCACCCATTAGACGAATTGTTTCCGCTTTGGGACCGATAAATGTAAAACCTGAGCGTTCAACTTGTTCAGCAAAATCAGCATTTTCCGCTAAGAAACCGTATCCCGGGTGAATACCTACAGCATCAGTTACTTCTGCTGCAGCGATAATAGAGGGGACATTTAAATAGCTTTTTACTGAAGATGCAGGACCTATACAAACAGCTTCATCAGCTAAGCGGACGTGCATGAGATCTTTGTCTGCTTGAGAGTGGATAGCAACGGTTTTGATATCCAGTTCTTTGCAAGCGCGCAGAATACGAAGCGCAATTTCGCCTCGGTTCGCTATGACTACTTTATCTAGCATCGAAAGTGATCCTTGCTTATGCGTTATTGGCTTAAACGATAGTTACAAGAGGTTGATCGTATTCAACCGGCTGACCATCTTCAACAAGGATAGCTTCAATAACGCCACTCTTGTCTGCTTCAATTTGGTTCATCATCTTCATTGCTTCTACAATGCAGATAACATCACCGGCCTTCACTGTTTTACCTACTTCAATGAATGCAGGAGAACTTGGTGATGGAGCGCTATAGAACGTGCCAACCATTGGTGATTGAACAACATGACCTGAAGTTACCGGTGCTTCGCTTACCGCTTCGGTCGGCACAGCAGCTGGCGCAGGCGCAGCTGCAGGGGTGGGCATAGGCGCAGCAGGGTAGGCAGCTACAGGGGCTGGGGCGCCGCGGCTAATGCGCACGGATTCTTCGCCTTCTTTAATTTCTATTTCGTTGATGTTGGATTCTTCCAACAGCTCAATCAGTTTTTTGACTTTGCGAATGTCCATTCTGATCCCGGTCTCTTTAAAAGCAACAATAATTAGTTTTTAAGCAATCTGTTTTATGGCAGATTGCAAAGCAAATTCGTATCCTTGCGCGCCAAAGCCACAAATAACACCTTGCGCAACATCCGATAAATAGGAATGATGGCGAAATGTTTCTCGTGCATGCACATTTGAGAGGTGTACTTCAATAAACGGGATATTAACTCCCAGTAAAGCGTCACGCAGTGCAATGCTTGTATGTGTAAAGGCGGCCGGATTGATAATAATAAAAGCAACCTCTTCCTGCTGAGCTTGATGTATTCGCTCAAGTAGGATGTATTCTCGG
Organism: Neptuniibacter marinus; assembly: GCF_001597725.1. Taxonomy (GTDB): domain Bacteria; phylum Pseudomonadota; class Gammaproteobacteria; order Pseudomonadales; family Balneatricaceae; genus Neptuniibacter; species Neptuniibacter marinus. Next base: position 221,855 of record NZ_LUTR01000001.1, on the reverse strand, counting down.
TTGCTTTGGCAGTGCAGTAATTCATGGCCTTGATTTTGCGCTTGCAGTATCAGTTTTTGGCAAATATTGTCCAATGTGTTTGTACCGTAAACCTCAGGTTCACGCATGCCCAATAAATTCAGATTTGGGCCATTTAGTAACAGGATTTTTGCCATGGTTTATTCCTGAAAATTGGCAGAGCGACTTAATCAACTACTATAGTTTGCCGTAGTCTTTTTCTCTTGTCTATAACTTAGCAAGTTTTTGCTGTTTTAGTGCTTTTTTGCCGAAAATGTCTCCTCATTCACAGAGAATATTGAACATGAAATGAATATTTGCTGCGCTCATGCATTAGGTTTTTTTAATATTAGTCCTTTTGGCTATAGTTTTATTCTTTTACGCTCAAGATTGTTGACGTTGGCTTCATAATTATAGATATTGCAATGCGGTACTAGTGTTTTTTGTGTGGGATTGAAGGAGAAAGAAAATGGCGATGATTAAGCGCGTAGTTTTCAATCAGAAAGGAGGAGTGGGTAAGTCTAGCATTGCTGTGAATTTGGCAGCAATTAGTGCAGCTCGTGGTAAACGTACTTTGGTGATTGATCTTGATCCTCAATGTAACTCTAGTCACTATCTTTTAGGTGAAGGCTATCAAGATGTTAAGCCTGATATTAAAGATTTTTTTGAGCAAACGCTGACCTTTCAGATGAAACCTAATGGGCCTGAGCACTATGTACATGCCACGCCCTATGAGAACTTAAGTGTAATACCCTCTAACTCAGATTTAGGCGATTTGCAGTCAAAATTAGAATCGAAACATAAAATTTATAAATTAAAAGATGCACTAGAGCAGTTATCTGATGATTATGATGCTGTTTATATAGATACACCGCCAGCGTTCAACTTTTATACGCTTTCTGCTTTAGTTGCTTCTGAAAGATGTTTAATCCCTTTTGATTGTGATGAGTTTGCGCGACAGGCACTGTACAGCTTGTTAGCTAATGTGCATGAAACGAAAGAGGATCATAATGATGCGCTTGTTGTTGAGGGTATAGTGGTGAATCAGTATCAACCTCGCGCTAGTCTCCCTAAGCGCATTGTTGATGAGTTGCTAGATGACGATCTTCCTGTACTTAATGCAAAAATTTCAGCGTCAGTGAAAATGAAAGAATCCCATGATGAGACACGTCCACTTATTCATATGTCGCCAAAACATAAATTGACGCTACAGTTTATCGAATTATTCGAAGAACTCTCTCACTAACTTATTTGCACTCAAGTGTTAAGGGTGGGTGCAAATTCTTGTGCTTACTCTTTTAGCTTGGCTCTTCAGTATTTTCGTTCTTTCGCAGACTTAAGATCCAGGCTATAAGTAGTGGGACGCTAACTGCTAGTATTATTATTTCAGCCATCTAACTTCCAATTAAATATACGAATTTTCGATTTTAATTAGATTGCACGGTTGAGCAATGGAAAGTTTTTCAAGAAGATGGGGTTATTTGTTGTCTGATTCATGCTGATCAAAGATTGGAATGTATAGGCTGCGTCTAAAGTCTATAATACCCAAAAGGGTGCCCTTTAGACACAGTATTTGCGGTGTTTTAGCAGCTTTTGTTTCCATTGCACGCGATGGTTTCAGGTGCGGCTATTGCGCTACCAATTTTCAGCTGTCCTTTGTACTCGCCAACAAAAAGAGTGCTGGTCGTGCGTTTCCCTTTATTGTTGATGTAAACAATATTAAGTTGACCGGTTGGTTTTAAGTTTAGGGCATACTTTTTGCCATCTTGGATATATGACTGCGGAGCATTTTGAGCAATTGGATCTATATAAATACGACGAATCTGTCGGCCTTTAAAGCCTGATTTGATGTATTTCTGTAGAGAGCGACGAGATTCTTTATCAACCCCTTCCCAGTTAATTAGATTGAATATGCCTTGAGCGTCGCGACTGGCAAAAGAATTAAGGTAGTTTTGTACTAACAAACTATTTTTGTCGGCCATGACCATACTGGACATTAAAAGGCTTATAACGCATATACAAAATTTGGGAAGTGTCATTATTCACCTCTATTCTTATATTTCCCTGAGATAGCTGGGGTAAGTATATCTATTTTTACTGATACGTGAAGTGGTAACTTGCAATTTACGGCAAGTAAATGTGTGTATGAGGGCTGAGCATAATGGGCTATGGGCGGCATATAGGCTAGCTTCATAATAAAAAAACCTCGCCGATGCGAGGTTTTTTTATGCTGCATAAATAATACTAATTATTTAGCGGCTTCGTAAGCTTTTACGCCAGCAACAATAGCTGCGCGTGCGGCATCTGCGCTGCCCCAGCCTTCAACTTTAACCCATTTTCCTTCTTCAAGGCCTTTGTAGTTTTCGAAGAAGTGTTTAATACGGTCTAGTTCAAGCTGCGGAAGGTCTTCGATATCCTTAACATCACGGTAAGCTTTAGTTAGCTTGTCGTGAGGTACAGCGATAAGTTTAGCATCTTCGCCGGCTTCGTCAGTCATGTTTAAAACGCCTACAGGGCGACAACGAATCACGGAGCCTGCAATAACTGGGTAAGGTGTCATAACCAATACGTCTACAGCATCGCCGTCATCAGCAAGCGTATTATTGATATAACCGTAGTTTGCTGGGTAGAACATTGGTGCCGCCATGAAGCGGTCAACGAAGATTGCGTCTTCTTCTTTCTCTATCTCATATTTGACCGGAGCGCTATCTGCCGGAATTTCAATAATAACGTACAGATCGTTCGGTAGGTCTTTACCTGCGGGTACTTGTGCGAAGCCCATAATTGTCTTCCTGTAAACTGTTTTAAAAAAGTTATATCTGAGTCGGATTATAAGCGCAGCGTGAGACGCTTAGAATACTACTTAAAGCTGAAACTGATGCTTTTATGTATTTAATTTTGCTGCACGGCCATCACTTGATTCTGAGTGGTAAGTAAGCAATGTTTCAACTTCTTTAGTAGAGCCTAGCGCTACAGAACAGCGTTGGTGAATATGTTTAGGCTCTAGGTCGAGAATGTTTTTATAGCATGTGCTGGAAGTCCCGCCAGCTTGCTCGATTAGCATGCTCATTGGATTGCCTTCGTACATAAGGCGGAGCTTTCCAGGTTTGCTGGAATCGCGACTGTCCCAAGGGTAAGTAAATATTCCACCGCGCGTGAGTACGCGATGTACTTCTGCAACCATAGATGCGATCCAGCGCATATTGAAGTTCTTTTCGCGTACACCTTCTTCGCCTTGGAGAAGGTCACCAATATAATTACGCATCTCTTCTTCCCAGAAACGATGGTTTGACATGTTGATGGCAAACTCATTTGTTTCTTTAGGGATGCTGACTTGTTCGCGGGTAAGAATGAAGTCACCCGTATGGGCAAGCGTAAAGAAATTTACGCCTTGGCCAGTTGATAGCGATAAGATGGATGATTGGCCATATAATACGTAGCCAGCAGCAACTTGTTTGCGACCGGGCTGTAGATAGGCTTCGTCCGTAGTTGGATCCATGCCTTCTTCGATTTCAAGTACCGAGAAGATGGTTCCTACTGAAACATTAACATCGATATTAGACGAGCCATCTAACGGATCGAAGATGACAAGGTATTTACCGTTTGGGTTACCGCCAACGGGGTGATCTTCCTCTTCAGAGGCAATACCCGCCACGAGTGCGTTGTCGAGTAAAAACTTTTTAAGCAGATCATTTGCTATAACGTCCATTTTTTTCTGGGTTTCACCTTGAACGTTAGTGTTATCCGTTGATCCTAGAACCCCGGCTAATTCGCCTTCACGAAGTTGGATGGCAACTTCTTTACAGGCAAGCATTAACGTGCCAATCAAATCGACTAATTTGTCTTCGGTTTCCTGTTGTTTCAGGAACTGGCTCAGGAGCAGCATTCTCGTATTATCTCGCAGATAGAATAGTTGAAAAGTTGGGCGAGAATTTTACGTGAAACTTAGACAAAATGCATTGTTTGTGGCGCATTTTTGATGGTTTATTATAAGATTTTTCGCCGTATCGCTGATAATGTTTGGTGGACAAGTTACCGCATCTGCAAAACTGTTATGATAGACAAATATATTTGCTCATTTTTTATTATTTATTAGCCGGAGTTTGGACGTTGCATATTCACATTTTAGGCATCTGTGGGACCTTTATGGGATCGTTGGCCATTTTAGCCAAACAGTTGGGACATAAAGTGACAGGCTCGGATCAAAATGTGTACCCACCAATGAGTACACAGCTTGAGTCGCAAGGTATTGCATTAATTCAAGGCTTTGATCCCGCCCAGTTCAGCCCGGAACCTGATTTGATTGTGGTGGGTAATGCAATGTCGCGAGGTAATCCCGCGATAGAGTATATGTTGGATAAAGGGCTCAATTATACCTCTGGCCCCCAGTGGCTTTCAGAACATTTGCTTAAAGATAAATGGGTTTTAGCGGTTGCAGGTACGCACGGTAAAACGACCACGTCGACTATGCTGGCGTGGATTTTAGACCAAGCGGGTATGAAACCGGGCTTTTTAATCGGTGGTGTGCCTTTGGGTTTTGGAGTATCTGCGCGCTTGGGTGATTCGCCTTTTTTCGTAATTGAAGCTGATGAGTACGACACGGCTTTTTTTGATAAGCGCTCAAAATTTGTTCACTATCATCCTCGCACGCTTATTATGAATAATCTTGAATATGACCATGCGGATATTTTTCCTGATTTAGCGGCTATTCAACGACAGTTCCATCACTTAGTTAGGATTGTGCCAAATAATGGCCAAGTTATTTTTCCTCAAGAGGAAACTGCACTGCAAGAGGTGGTTGATATGGGGGTGTGGACTGATGTAGCTCAGACCCGCATAGGGGTCTTTGATTCATCTTCTGAGGTGGAGTGGCAGGCGGTTTTGCTTAAAGATGATGGTTCCCAGTTTGAGGTTTGGCACCAGGGAAGTAGAGCGGGTGTGGTTTCTTGGAAGGTGACCGGAAAGCATAATGTAAATAATGGTTTGGCGGCTATTGCCGCTGCAAGAAATGTTGGCGTTCAGCCGCATCATGCGATAGAAGCATTGAATTGCTTTGCTGGGGTTAAGCGGAGAATGGAACTGCTAGGCGAGGTTAATGGGGTTAAAGTCTATGACGATTTTGCTCATCACCCCACCGCTATTGAAACCACCTTGCAAGGAGTACGGGCTCAGGTTGGACAAGCCAAGGTGATAGCGGTGATTGAACCTCGCTCAAATACAATGCGTCTAGGTACCCATCAAGCGTTACTGGCTGAATCTATTACAAATGCGGATGTGGTTTATTGGTTTCAGCCACAAGGTATGGACTGGTCGTTGGAGAGTATTGCTGCACAAAGCTCTGTGTCATCTACAGTTTATTCAAATACGGACCTGCTGATCAATGATCTGGTCAAGGCGGTAGAGCCAGGGTGTCATGTGGTAATTATGAGTAATGGTGGTTTTGAAGGTATTCATCAGCGCTTGTTAGCCGCGTTAAAGGGGTAGTAATCATGGTAAATCAAAAGGCAGCGGGAGCGGATACGCAAGAGACCATTACGGTTGCTATAACCGGAGCCTCCGGCGCACAATATGGATTGCGCCTATTACAGTGCTTATTAGCAAAAGATAAACGCGTTTTTGTCATGATTTCTCGTGCTGCGCAAGTGGTGATTAGTACTGAGACGGATCTAAAGCTGCCCGGTACGCCAGCGGATCAAGAGCAATTCTTGAGCCAGATGTATAAGGCTAAACCAAATCAGCTAAAAGTGTTTGGGCGTGAGCAGTGGATGGCTCCAGTTGCTTCAGGGTCAGGGGCACCGAGTAAAATGGTTGTTTGTCCTTGCAGTACAGGCTCTTTATCAGCGATTGCTACAGGAGCGAGTAATAATCTGATTGAACGTGCTGCGGATGTGGCATTGAAAGAGCGCCGTCAGCTTATATTAGTTCCCAGAGAGGCGCCGTATTCTGAGATTCATTTAGAGCATATGTTGAAATTAACGCGTATGGGCGTGATTGTGATTCCTGCGAGTCCCGGTTTTTATAATCGCCCAACAACGATCGAAGATATGGTGGATTTTGTGGTCGCTCGGATTTTGAATCAGCTTAATATTGAGCAAAGCCTGCTGCCTAAATGGGGCGAAGATTTAATTTAACAAAGGAGGAAGCGTCGCTATAGATGAAATTAGCGCTTCACCGGAGTAGAATTCATGCAAGTTTTTAGATTCGCATGTCTTACCCTGTTCTTATTTTTAAGTGATTCAATTTAATGTCAAACATTCTAGCACTTGATACGTCCACCGATGCTTGCTCTGTAGCCTTGAGTTGTAACGGCGAAATTAAAGAAGATTTTAGAATCATTCCTCGTCAACATACTCAGCAGCTTTTGCCTATGACCGAAGCGATATTGGCGGATGCAGGTATTGCTATCTCCGCCTTAGATGCAATCGCTTTTGGGCGTGGGCCAGGGTCTTTTGCGGGTATTCGTATTGCAACAGGGGTCGCGCAAGGTCTCGCCTATGGAGCCGATTTACCTGTTCTACCTATCTCTACGTTAGAGACGCTAGCTGTATCGGCAGCAAAGGTTGAAGGTGCGGACAAAATTGTGGCTGCGTTAGATGCGCGTATGGATGAGATCTATGTGGCGAGTTACCGTATTGAAAATGGGCTGCCTGTGATGGAGTTGAGCGAACAAGTTGCGACGCCAAGTACCTTTGCCGTTGATGCAGAAGGGTATCTCGCTGTGGGGAGTGGGTGGCGTTATTTGGAAGCGATGCCTGAATCAGTTAAGCGCGCGGTCCAATTGAGCACTGAAACATATTATCCATCATCAGAAAGTATGCTTGTACTGGCGCTCGATGCGTGGGCGCAAGGGAAGGGCATCTCACCCGAGCTAGCTCTGCCAGTTTATCTCCGCGACCAAGTCGCATGGAAAAAGAAGGATCAGCAATAAATGGAGCTTTTTCAAGTCGTTATACTGGCCTTACTTCAAGGATTGACGGAATTTTTACCGATCAGTAGTTCGGCCCATCTGATTTTACCTTCACAGCTTTTGGGCTGGCAGGATCAGGGGTTAGCTTTTGATGTCGGCGTACATGTGGGTACATTATTGGCAGTGGTGATCTATTTCCGCAAGGACTTGAGGTCTATGTTTTGTGCGTGGTGCGCAAGTTGTAACGGGGGGCGAAGTGAGGATGCAAGCTTGGCTTGGTTAACCATCTTAGCCACCTTTCCTGCGCTGATTGTTGGCTTGTTATTAAATGATTTTATTGATCAGAATTTACGTTCAATTTTAGTCATTGCTGGAACAACGCTTATTTTTGGTGGGGTGCTTTGTTGGGCTGATCTTTTTAGAGTTGAAACGCGTCAATTGAGTACGTTGACGGTTAAGGATGCCCTTTATATAGGGTGTTCTCAGGCGTTGGCGTTAATTCCAGGGACGTCACGCAGCGGTATCACTATTTCTACAGCCTTGATGTTGGGGTTTGAGCGTCAAGCGGCTGCCCGCTTTTCTTTTCTTCTTTCGATCCCAGTTATTCTTGGGGCTGGGTTGATTAAAGGTTTAGACCTTTATGCACAAGGCGACAGCGCTCCTTGGCTGATGGTGTTATTGGGAACCGTGATAGCGGGTATTAGTGCCTTTAGCTGTATCCACTTTTTCCTTAAATGGTTAGATCGTATCGGCATGCAGCCCTTTGTTATCTATCGTATGCTCTTGGGTGTGTTTTTGTTGGCTGTTTGGTTTATGGGACGTTAATCTCTTTGTTTGTAATAGTGGGTTTATATGTCTGTATCTGACCTTTCTGGTGGTTCTGTATATAGTGAGGGTGTTATCGCGGTTACTGCGTTGGATGAGTCCTCCTGTTCGCAAGCGGAACAATTGGCTACTCAGCTTAAACTACCGTTAGTAAAAATGTCATCAGAGGTAGGGTTCGACCTACTGTTGCAAGTGGCCGAATCGGGTATTCGATTGCAGCCCACAGGTAAAAAAGCGCCCGGTGCGACCTACGCTGATTTTGTGTCAGGTGCAGTTGCTCATCGCCGTCAATTTGGTGGTGGTAAAGGTCAAATGATCGCGAAAGCGGTTGGAATTAAGGCCGGTGTTAAGCCTCAGATATTAGATGCAACGGCGGGATTAGGTAAAGACGCCTTTGTGTTGGCGACCTTAGGTTGTGATATGACCCTGCTAGAGCGTTCGCCTATTATCCACCTATTGCTTGAAGATGGGTTGTTGCGTGCAGCGAATTCGCTGGAGGTTAGCGATATTATTCAGCGCATGAGGCTTCATCATGCCAATAGTATTGAGTGGATGCAGGCGCAGGCCGATCAAGGGGTGCGCTATCAGGTTGTGTATCTAGATCCCATGTTTCCCCATAGCGATAAAAGTGCATTGGTAAAAAAGGAGATGCGTAGTTTTCGCCCCGTTGTCGGTGATGATTTGGATGCCGACCAATTGTTAGAGGCTGCTCTGGCCATTGCAGAAAATCGAGTAGTGGTTAAACGGCCTAGAAAAGCTCCTTTTTTAGCTGATCGTAAACCCTCTTTACAGTTTGAGGGGAAATCGAGCCGCTACGATATTTATCCGCTGAAAAAACTGTAAGCTCCTCCAGTAGGAGCTTATATCTATAGTGTATTGGATTAGCCTTTACTTCCGAGTTTAGAATCCACAAGTGAAATCATATGTGGTTTCAGAATCTTTTTAGCTTGGGCGAATAGAGCGCTTGTATCGAAATTACAGCTTAAGCGACCGTTTTCCTCCCGTAGAAACTCTAACGCATGAAGTTGCTTAATAAATGAGTTTAAAACTCTTTTATCTTTGTACTCAGGCGTGCTGTAGCCATACTCTTTGTGAATATGTTGGGCGATATTTTGGCTGCTTTCAATCAGATCTTCTGCGCTAATCTCGTTATAGCGAGCGAGTGTGCGTAGCACAATATAATAGCGTAAAAGAATAGGTTCAGCGGTTAGGATTAGGGTGTTCACGAGAGGGTTGGCAGTAGTTGTCCAGCCTTTATCTGCCTCGCCTTCTAGTAAATTCTGTTCGATCAGCGCTTCACGTACTTGTTTAAGTAAACCTGTGAGATCAGTTAGCTCCCAAGGTAAGAAAAGTTCTGCCTGAATAAAGGGATAGATCATCCGAATTGTACGGTTAATGCTTTGGGTTTTACCGTTTTCAAGCCTGTGCGCAAGTAGTAAATACATACTGGGTAGAATAAGTAGGTGCTGGATATTATTTCGATAAAAACACAGCTCTTGCGCTTGATGCTGATCTATTTCAATTAAATTAATCTTTTGATTAACTTGCTGCATTTTTGCGGCTTCGTTAATCCAATCGGAAGGCTTTCCTTCAGGAATGAGTTGTAAGTGAGGATTCAACGTTTTGATTAGGTTGAGTAGGCGAGAGCTTTTATCGCTTAACTCTGCGACTGATTGCAATGGACTTCCACCTAGTAGGCAAGTGGCTAATAAACTGCTTTGGGTTATTTCTGCAGCTTGATTTATTCTGCGCATAACCGTTGCCGCTATCAGTTTTACATCCTCTTTTGATGAGTGCTCCGGGTGAATATGCGCTTCTAAAAGAAGGGGTTCGCCAAAGCTCAATAAGGTATTACCAAATTTTTGTCCGAGTATTTTGCTGGTGGCTAATACAGTGGAAATAGATTCTTGCTGCTTTTTTCCTCCTGACAGTTCTTCTTGGTAGCTTTTACTTTCTACAAGGCGGTCGTATCCGACCCAAACAGGAATGAGGGCAACAGGTTTTTGGGGATTGTCTCTGTAAGACTCCACGCTCATTGAGAGTAATCCGGTCTTTGCTGCCAGTAAGCGTCCAGTACGGCTTCGACCCCCTTCAATAAAATACTCTAAAGAGTGGCCTCTATGGGTCATCTGTTCTAAGTAAGTTTTATATAGGCAGCTATAAAGTGGGTCCCCATGAAACTGGCGGCGCATAAAGATTGCCCCGCTGCGTTTCAAAATGGGCCCTATTACTGGGATATTTAGATTTTCGCCCGCGGCGACGTGAGGAATCATTAACCCGTGTCTATATAGTACCCAAGATAAAAGCAGGTAATCCATATGACTACGGTGACAAGGTAAATAGATAAGCTGATGGGTTTTAGCGATCTCTTGGACGCGCTCTATATTTGCTATTCTAACTTTTCGGTATAAGCGTCCCCATACCCAGTTTAAAAGTGGATCCAGTATACGTGTAGTTATCGGGCTAAAATCAGCAGCAATTTTATCGAGAGTATGTGCGCAATGTCGTTCAATACGGTGCCGGCTAGTGCCTCGCTCTTTAGCTTGTTGGTCAATAGCTTGCTGTACGTTTGGGTCTTTTATAACGAGATTAATTAATGTGCGTCGATGGGATAGATCAGGCCCTATAATCGATTGGCGAGTGATACTGAAATGCGTACGCAAGACACGGGCAGCTTTACGAGCGGTGGCTTCACTATCATCATTCTCTTCTTGTTGGAGTAACTGTTTAAGATCTAATGCTTTGTCTATGCGGACTAAGGTTTGGCGACCATTGACTAGCAGTTGAAAAAAGCTACCTATAGGCCCCGCTTCGTGCCAAGTCTCGGCATACAAAAGGTTAAGCCACGATTTTTCTCTATTAGGGAGGCGGCCGTGAAAGATCGCAACAGGTATAATTAAAGTGTTAAATTTTTCACTGCTGTTTTGGGCGTTGACTAAAACTTCTAAGGCTTCCCGCAGAGGAGCTTGACCTTTTGAATCAGCAAAGAGTATTTGTTCCTCTTTAATATGACGTTGCTGTTTGCGTAGTAGATTTTTTAAAAGAAGTGTGTGACTGAGCCTATTCGATTCAAGTATGTAATAAATATGGTCTGGGGTCGGTTGTGTAGGCAGTAATAATTGAGGATTAACCAACTTCGGACGGGTTACTAAATTTATAAACATACCCCCTAAGGAGTGTATGCCGCGTTCGAGCAATGGAATCATGTGCACTTACCTTAGTAGTGTGGAGGAGGTGGCTCATCCTCAGGTCTATTTGCAGGTAGATCAAGCGTTAGGCTTTTGACTTGCTGACTGAATATTTTCATCATTCTTGTCAGCTTCAATATCTCTAGCTCTTGAGTAGAAACAATACTGTTAAGTTTATCCAGCGTATCTTCTTGGAAAGCAACGCGAGTTTCCAGTTCATCAATACGTTCCTGCTCTGTCATGATTGTTTCCGCTTCTAAAATAGCTAATGTTACAGTGTTCAGTTAAAGGTTGTGATACGACTTAATTCGTAGTCTACAAGCATAGTTTATCAGGCTTCGATATTAAACGCCGTTTGATTTTTATTCGCTTTATTTGCATAAGCTATTGAAAAAAATCATAAAATTAGATATACCTCTGTAATTGGTAGAAATAATTACTTATACTGCCAATTTCAAGTGCTATTAATGTGATAAATGACAAATAATAAATGAGGGTTAATCAGTTGATTCGTAGTCTGATTGTGAGTGCTATCGCCGCAGTGTTGGTAACTGTTTTGTTGGGTCCGGTAGCTGGTATAGAAGTTGAGTTATCTAATATTGCTGCGTTAGCAGTTGTGTTCGTTGTGACATTTGCCGCATCTTTTTTTGCTGCACTTGGTAACAATGCTCAATCTGGGGCTTCGGCATTTAATGGTGCTGAAGAAGAGTATATTGATGAAAATGATGATCGTGAGCAAGGCACAGTAAAGTGGTTTAATGTGTCAAAAGGTTTTGGTTTCATTACCCGCGGTGAAGATGATGATGTCTTTGTTCATTTTCGCAATATCCGTGGTCGTGGTCACCGTTCATTAGCGGAAGGCCAAAAGGTACGTTTCCACGTACGTGAAAGCGACAAAGGGTTACAGGCTGAGGATGTTTCAGTCGTTCGCGACTAAGCTTGCTTGTAGCACGCCCAGCGAGGCTGATCAATTCAGTCTCGCTGTTACACCTTCCAATGCTCTTCCCCATTTCATTCCGCCTCTGTTGTTAGCACTGAATCTATTCTGCTTTTTATCTTGATGGCGTCCGTGTAGCCGTAACTAAGTGCTTTGATGATCCCTTCTTTGGTTTCAATAAAGAGGCTAGGGAACCCTTGAGCACCGAGTCTATGGGAGGCATTTATCTGTTTTTCGAGTTGGTGTTGAGTCTCTGGACTATGTATCAGCGCCTTAAAAGCGGGGATGTCTAAGCCCTGTTGCTGAGCTAACTCTATTAACGTATCTAGCTCTGATGGGTTTTTTGCATCTAGGTAATAAGCGTTTTGTATTAAGCGAGTCATCTCTAAGCCGCTTCCTGGTGAAAGTTCCTCAGCACTAATGACTGCTCTACAACTAGCATATGTGCTTCTTTTGGGCGTGTTGTTCGACCAGAAATCGTAATTGAAAGGAGTGCCTGTTTGCTGCTCGATATGCTGCCATATAGATTGCAGCTTTTGTTGCATCTCTATGGGCATAGGCTCATTACTATCTGGAGCAAGGCCGCCCATTAATAAAGTCCAAGGAAATGGGTAACTACGTTGTAATTCATGCACTGTGTCACTAAAAGCCCAGCACCAGCTACACATAGGGTCTAATACATAGATAAATCGTGGATAAACCTGTTCATTTTGAGTAGGTGATGTCATATGTCAGCTTTTAAATAAGTAGTCAGTCACTAAGAGACTGTTATTTAAAAAGTTAGTTCATTCTTTTTGTTCAAAAAAAGTGAATAGATGCTTCTTTATAATCTTATAGTGTTGCGGAATCTTGCACGCTAAGCTTGTTGCTAAATATCAAGCTATCCAAGGAGTATGAAGTATGCCGTACGTTAATATTAAGATTACCGATGAAGCTGTGACCGCAGAGCAGAAGAAACAACTTATTGAAGGTGCAACTCAGCTTTTAGTGGATGTATTAAATAAAAACCCTGCAACGACAGTTGTTGTGATTGATGAGGTTAATACCGATAACTGGGGAGTAGGTGGGGAGGTTATCACTGAAAGAAGAAAGCAAGGAAAGTAGAGTCTCAGTAAATCATAGTATTTCTCTATACTGCTGCTCTGCTTAAACGGAGTTAATTAAGAGAAGATGAGGAGAGCTGCTAATAAGTAGGTTTCCTCTCTGGCTATTCTGATTTATAGTCGAAAGCTTACATGATCCATAACAAAGGAGCTGCATAATGGAAGTAGGTACGATTGTCTTTTTGGTGATAGTTCTAGGTGCTGTCTTTTATGTAGTAAGTATTTATAACCAGCTTGTTACCTTAAAAAATAGGCATCAAAATGCCTTTTCTCAGATCGAGGTTCAGTTAAAGCGCCGTTACGACCTCATACCAAATTTGGTTGAAACGGCTAAAGGCTATATGAGTCATGAGCGAGAAACTCTCGAAGCTGTTATTAATGCGCGAAATGAAGCCTCAGCGCTTTTAAAGGGCGCAGCAGCTACTTTGACGGATGATTCTATCCAGCAGCTGTCCGGTGCAGAAAATGCCTTACAGAGTGCTTTAGGGCGTATGAATATAGTGATGGAAGATTATCCAGACCTTAAAGCGAATGAAAACATGATGCAGCTTTCAGAAGAGCTGACAACCACTGAAAACCGTGTGGCATTCTCCCGCCAAGCTTTTAATGATGCTGTAACTGCCTACAATATATACCGCCAATCCTTCCCTCCTGTATTTTTCGCGTCTATGTTTGGTCACCCTAAAGATGCTTCTCTTTTAGAATTCGAAGATAGTGCTGAGATTCAGGCCGCACCTAAGGTTAGTTTTTAGGGTGGGACAAATTCGTCAGAATCTATTGCTTAGAGTCTTGTTAGGTTAGGGATAAATGGACTTTTTTATACAACAGGATAAAGCGCGGCGTCAAACGGGTTGGCTTGTTTTTCTTTTCATATTAGCGGTTGTTAGCCTAATTGGGCTAACCAATCTGTTGATAGGGCTGGTGGTTTGGTCTGTCACCCAAGAGGAAACCATGCAGCGGGGATTGAGTGTTGTATCACAGACCGATACTCAAACTATCGCTGCGCTGTTTTCTTGGCATACGTTTGGTTTAGTTAGTTTAGCTGTTGCGGGTGCTGTTGGTTGTGCCATTTTATACAAATGGTTTCAATTAAGCTCAGGTGGCAAAGCGGTTGCTGAATCCTTGGGCGGTATTCGTATTTATCCCAATAGTGAAGATCCAGATCACTTGCAAGTACTTAATGTAGTTGAGGAGATGGCGCTTGCTTCAGGTATGCCTGTTCCTGCGGTGTATTTGTTGGAGCATGAGATAGGGATCAACGCTTTTGCTGCAGGTAATGGCCCCGCCGATGCGGTAATTGGTGTCACTAAAGGCTGTATTCAGCAATTTAAACGGGATGAATTACAAGGCGTTATTGCTCACGAGTTTAGCCATATTTTAAATGGCGATATGCGACTAAATCTACGTTTGATCGCCTTATTGCATGGCATTGTTTTTATCGGCTTAGTTGGGGAATTGCTGCTTAGAGGGAGTCGAAGTCGTCGATCAGATAGTAGGGTTGCCATACTGGGTGTTGCGTTACTAGCGATTGGCTGGCTAGGTACCTTTTTCGGTAATCTTATCCGCGCAGCCGTCAGCCGACAGCGAGAATTTTTAGCTGATGCCAGTGCGGTGCAATTTACCCGTAACCCAGATGGCATAGCAAGCGCGCTCAAATTAATCGGCGGCTATAGTAGTGGAACAGAGATTCATGACAGCCATCGCAGTGAAGTCAGCCATCTGTTCTTTGGCCAAGCGATTAGCAAACTGAGCAATATGATGGCGACGCATCCTCCTTTGGTGGATAGGATTTTAAAAGTCGATCCCGATTGGGACGGTAATTATCTTTATCGAAGTACGGCTACACGTGAACGTAAGCAGGAAGAGGAGAAGGTAACTCAAGCAGGAAAGCGTGAGGCTTTTTCTCAGGCGGTTATTACTGGCGCTGCCGTTGCCTCGGGTATAGAGCCTGACACGCTCTTTTCTGGAAGTGCTGATTTGGATCAGATCAGGCGCGAAATCGATGGTATTCCTGCTCTGTTACATGAACAGGCTCATGATCCTTTTGGCGCTATTGCTGTATGTTATTTATTGATTACTCATATAGAGCCTTCTGTGCAAGAGAAACAATGGCAAGTTATAGCTCAAAGTGGAATTAAGGGAATTGAGCCATTAATGCGTCAGCTTTACCCTGCCGTTGAACATTTGGATATTAGTGCTCGTTTACCTTTGATTGAATTATTACTACCGGCCTTGAAGTGTATGTCGCCGGAGCAATATAAAAGATTCAAACAGACTTTATTGCTACTGATTCGAGCTGATGCGAAGACTGATCTATTTGAGTGGTGTTTATATCAACTTGTGCGTCATTATCTAGCTGGGGAATTTGAACCGGTTAAGGCCTCTAAGCCACGTTATAAAGAGGCTAAAGCACTGAGTGATGAATACCAATTAGTCTTGTCGGTACTTGCACATAAAGGCCATGAACAGGAAGCCGATGCACAGAGAGCATTTAATCGTGGGGCAGGCTCAGCAGGCTTATATAATATAAGCCTGCTATCCGAAGACGCGTGTGAATTGGAGTGTTTTATTCGGGCGGTCAATGTGTTGTCATGCGCTTATCCCGCCCTTAAGCCTCGTCTTATTACAGGTATTAAAAAATGTATCTATCAAGATGGCGAAGTGACTGCACTTGAAAAAGAGATTGTCTCAAGTATAGCCGTTGTCATGGATGCGCCTATTCCTCTATTTATTGAGCCACATTAATCTTTTTGCCACTCCAGTGAGAGTGATACAGAGTCTGCAAATCTGAGTGCGTGGGGTTTATCTATAGTGACTTTAGCGTAGCGAGTCCAAGGATGTTTGCTACAGATTTCTAAGACATCTGAAACCAGCTTCTCAAGTAATAAGAAACGGCCATTTTCCACATGCTGAATAATATCTTTAGTAATTGTTTTGTAATTTAAGGCTTGTTCTACATCATCGTTGGCAAAGCCATTGCTAGCGGGGTATTGAATCTCAATATTGATTACAACATCCTGCTGTTTTTGCATCTCGTCGGGATTAAACCCGATAAAAGTACGTAGGCGAAGATTGGTGATGTTAATAATTGCGTTGCTGAGCATGAATCTGTTTCCTTGAAAAACCTTAATGTATTAGGTTAGTAAGTTTTATACGCTTATTCGATCGATTCGGATGGATGAGTGGGTAGCTTAATTGTAAACGTTGTCCCTTGGCCTTCAATGCTGTGAACACTGATCTCTCCATCGTGGTCTTTTATAATACCGTAAGCAATGGCTAATCCCATCCCCGTGCCTGAGCCTATAGGCTTAGTTGTAAAAAAAGGGACAAAAATCTCTTTTTCTACCTCCTCGCTCATGCCTGATCCATTATCCGTGATCTCAATAATAATTTCAGACTGTACAGTACGAGTAGATATTTCAATGATTGGTTTTTCTATGCTTTCTGTCGCGTGCTTGGCATTGATGATTAAATTGAGGAAAACTTGGTTAAGCTCGTTTAAATTGCAGGGGATTTCCTGTATTGGCTCAAGATCTAATTTTACTTCTACCGTGTTTTTTAACTCGCTATTGAGTAGCTTTAAGGTACTAAGAATGCCGTCTACTATATTTGCAGAACTACGGTCGGTTGACTGAATTCGTGCAAAACTACGTAAATTCATCACAATATCGCGTACGCGAGTTAACCCCTCAACTGTATCTGTCATCAGTTCAGGAAGGTCTTCTTGAATAAATTCAATATCTTCCTTCTCGAAGAGCTTTTCCAAATCAGCTTGTACTTTACTCGGTAGGGCTTGATTGATGTGCTGTATAAATGAAATTAACCGAGTATATGAACAATGGTATCGCCTTAAGGACTCTATATTACTTTTTACAAACGCGAGGGGGTTATTGATTTCATGGGCCATGCCCGCAGCTAAGGTGCCGAGTGTAGCTAGTTTTTCGTTTTGTAATATGGTGGCCTGTTGCTTTTGTAGCAGGTCATAGCTTTCTTTTAGACGTTCATTTTGCAGGAAAATCTCGCGCGATTTATTTTCTAATAATTCTTCTGCTTTCAAGCGCGCACGTTTTTCTCTTTCATAGGCCACTTTATAAGCGTTTTCTTGATTCTGTATGCTCATTATATGAACCTCAAGATCAAATCGCAGTGATCTGAGCCTCTATGCATGCAGACAGGATGATCAATCGTAATTTTTGTATTGTAATGAGTTGCAGCGCCTCTAATAAGGCCTTCAGCAAGAATGCAGAGTTTTCTCGGTGAGCGATAGCGCATTAATAAAGTGTCATCTATATTCTCAGCGTACTCAAAATCGGGGAGGTTTGGATTATCGTATAATTTTCTAACTTCAGTATGAATCACGCTATCAATGCTTTTCAAAAAGCCTTTGAGTGTATCTTCTGCTTCAATAAACAAAGGATATCGAGTAGCGAGTCCTGTAAATAAACGTACGCCAAAAGCTTCAATAAGTGTATTAGGCATCATGCCTGTTTTGTCAGAAATTGAGCTGACTAGGTTGAAAAGTTCTTCGTCAGGATAGCTTTCACCCGCGGTATAGATACCATCAACAGATTGTGATTCCAGAATCTCATTCCACACTTGCATACTGTATTGTTCAACTACCATCTCTTCGAGAACATTAAAAATCACACCTTTCATAATCTACTCCGTTTACTCAATATAGATCTGGGTTATTTATCTGTTTATCTCAGAGATAGTGAATTAGCTTTTAATCATAGCTGTTTTTTATTTATAGAGTCAGGCTATATTGATTCGGCTTTTACTAAAGTTTATTGGAGTTAATGTTTTTTTATGCAATTTTTAATCTCTATCTATTGTTTATCCTCATAGGAAAGATTAAGGCTTCTGTATATTTATTGATTTGGTTATATTGGAAGCTCTACACCAAGGTAGAACCTCTGAATTTAATGGTTATACTGAGTACTACTCGCTTCTTTTACCTGTAGGTTGTGCCATGGATAAATCTATTTTATTGGTTGATGATGAACCTTCAATATTAAGAGCCTTAAAGCGGATTTTTCACCGCGCAGGTTACAAAGTTACTATTGCAAATGGCCCAGAAGAAGCATTGGTTATTCTTGAGGATCATTCGTTTCCCATCGTACTTTCTGATTATCGAATGCCGAATAAAACTGGCGGTGAGCTTTTAATCGAGATCAAAGAAAAATACCCCTCTACATTAGGGTTAATCCTGAGTGGATATGCAGATCTGCAATCAGTCATTGCGGCCTTAAATAGTGGGGCTGTTTATAAGTTTTTGGAAAAACCTTGGGAGGAAGCTCAGTTATTAGAAGAGATTGATCAAGCCTTTTCTCATTGGCGTCAAGAGAATATATTGCCTCTCCGTGATGTTCGTTCTGATGAGCAGGGTAAGGTTTCCAACCTTGGCGACGTAGCCCGGGCCAGCTCCGATTTGACCTATGGGAAGATGTCGGTCATGGAAAGTATTGATCATAAAATATCAACCCAGGCTCATTTCTCACTAGTTTATCTAGATATTAGGCATTTTAGGCACTTTAATGATTGCCTCGGCTATCAAAAATCTGACCAACTATTGCACCACATTCATGCTTTGCTGAAGAAACAAATCAGGGCGGATGTTGAATTTAGTTTAATGAATGGGGCTGCTTTTGTTTTTTTTGTTCCAGAGGTCTTTACCGAGGCAAGCGCGTTTGATTTTATTGCATCGCTCTTATCGCCTTTTAAGCAATTAGTCACCTTTGACGAACGCGAAATTTTACTGACTTTTAGTGCTGGTTATTCGGTCTATCCTGACGATGGCCTAACTGCGGAGGAACTTGTTCGGGGTTCCCAGTTAGCTGCAAATTACAGTAAGGATAGAGGACTTAATGTTTATCCTCAGTATAAAAAAAGCATGGATGGCAATCGTGATGATATGGTGAGTTTGCAAAGTGAACTTTGCCAAGCCTTGAAGCGTAATGAATTTACATTGTATTACCAGCCTAAAATATCCCTTGTGAACGGTAAAATATTAGGTGCTGAAGCACTTATTCGCTGGCACCACTCTAAAAAAGGACTGATCTCTCCTGATAGGTTTATTCCTCTTGCTGAATTAACGGGGTTAATCGAGCCGATTGGAGAGTGGGTTTTATCCACTGCGATTGCTCAGAGTTTTCTTTGGCAGCAGGAGGGTTTACCCACATTTGTTATGTCGGTGAATGTTTCAGGCCGCCAACTGGTTGAACATGATTTGGCTACTAAGGTGAAAAAGATTATCCAAGACAGTGGTGTATCACCTGAGTATATAGAGCTGGAAGTGACTGAAACATTTTTGATGCAAGATATTGAGCACAGTATCGACGTGTTAAAAGAGATTCGGGCTTTAGGTGTCAAAATTGCGATTGATGATTTTGGCACTGGCTACTCCTCCTTAAACTATTTAACGCGTCTTCCTGTCGATACGTTAAAAGTGGATCGTTCATTTATCATTGATTTTGCGGCAGAGACTGAAAAAACCAATTTAGTCAAAAATATGATCGTTATGTCCCATGATTTAGGTATGCGTGTTGTTGCTGAAGGTGTTGAAACCCTGGAACAGCTCCAGCAACTCAAGGAAATGAATTGTGATGAAGTGCAAGGGTATTATTTTAGTCGTCCAGTAGTGGCGGAAGAGTTTAAAACAATGTTGCAGGAACAGTCTTGGGCTCATTGTCCTTAGGTAAAATCAGGAGAGGCGTAAAGATGCATGGATCTGATGTGATGGATGAGAGCCAAGCAACAGTTTATTTTATTGATGATCAGTCTCAGGTTCTTAATGCTTTACGTCGAGCATTACGCTCGAGGCTAAAGGGTTGGACCATGATATTTGAAGCATCTCCCCGTCAAGCGCTAGATCAAATGGCAAAAGCGTTTCCTTGGGTTGTACTGGTAGAGAAAAAAATGCCAGAGATGGATGGCGCTGATTTTCTAAAGCAGGTCAAAATCAATTACCCCGATGCTGTTAGGGTGATTCTTTCCGCGGATATTAGCGATGATACTGTGGTTCAATCTGCCGGTATTGCTCATCTATTGTTGCCTAAACCCTTTGAACTAGATGAAATTGTTGAAGTGATTGAACGTGCGGTTTGCTTAAGAACATTTCAGTTAGATGACAAGCTACGAGCTGAAATGGGGCAGGTTGATAATTTGCCGCTTCTGCCAGCGAACTACCAAGCTTTAGTCCAGTATCTAGATTCAGTCGAGGAACCTGATCCCGCTAAAGTAGATACGCTGCTGAGTCATGATGTGGCGGTCTTATCAAAAATACTACAGTTAGCCAATTCTGCCTTCTTCTGCGCAGTTAATCCCGTTTACTCAGCACGGGAAGCGGTTATCCGCTTAGGTTATGACTTGGTTAGAAAGTTAGTGCTCTGTTTTAGCATCTATACTGCCAGTGGAGATACTGATTTTAATAGTCAGTTACTCAGAAATTCAGAACGCGTCGCTGAAAAGTGTATTGAATTGGCAAGTTTTTCTCGATTGCCCAAAGCGCAAAGAGAGCGCGTTTATTTTACTGGTTTACTGCATAACATCGGAGCATTAGTTATTTCGGGTAGAGAGGTTAACGCTTCATTCGAGTTGGTTGGTAGCTTTCTGCTCCGGCTATGGGGTTTTGAACAATTGATTGTTGATGCGCTTCGTTACCAATCAAACCCTGAAGTATCAGACAGTGATGATGTAGTACTTTATCAGTTACATATCGCCAAGGCTTTGGTTGATGCAGAGAATAATAATCAGCCACTGGAA
Organism: Neptuniibacter marinus; assembly: GCF_001597725.1. GTDB lineage: Bacteria > Pseudomonadota > Gammaproteobacteria > Pseudomonadales > Balneatricaceae > Neptuniibacter > Neptuniibacter marinus. The sequence goes on along the minus strand of NZ_LUTR01000001.1, from coordinate 201,134 downwards.
GCGTTGTTTGATGAACTTGACCCTAAACTTATAGAGCGAGCGATGTTATCTGAATATCTGGAGAGTTATGTATGAAAAGGCGGTTATTCTGCTTGTTCTTATATCTCATGATCAGTTCGTCGTGCGTTACTGCAGAAACATTAACGTTTGGTATAGTGCCACAACAGTCAGCTAAAAAACTGGCTAAATTATGGACGCCTATTAGCCGATATTTGAGCGAAAAAACAGGAGTAACTGTCTTGTTTAGCACCGCTCAAGATATTCCTACCTTTGAAAAAAGGTTGTTGGCAGGGGAATATGATATCGCCTATATGAACCCATATCATTATACGGTGTTCCATCAAAAGCCTGGTTATGAGGCGATCGCGAAACAACAAGGCCGAGAAATTAAAGGGATTGTTGTTGTCCCTAAAGAGAGTGATATAACCTCTCTAGATCAGCTATCAGGGGCTATTCTTGCCTTTCCTTCTTTAGCTGCCTTCGCTGCGAGCGTTCTGCCGAGAGCGAAAATGGCGAAGGAGGGGATTGATATAACACCTAAATATGTTTCATCCCATGATTCAGTTTATTTAACGGTTTCTAAAGGTTTATTTATAGCTGGGGGTGGTGTTATGCGTACTTTTAATAATACCGCGCCCGCAGTAAGAGAAAAGCTTCGGGTTTTATGGTCGACCCCCGGTTATACCCCTCATGCTATAGCGGTTCATCCCAGAGTAAATGCTGATTTAAGGCAAAGGATCCAACAAGCATTAATTAATATGGACCAAGACCCAGAGGGGAAGGCGCTATTAAATACGATTCGTTTCAAAGGATTAGAGCGCGCAGAAAATAAAGATTGGGATGATGTGCGAGACTTAAATATTAAGCTACTAGAACATTTATTGTAGTGATCTTTGTCTAAGAGGGAAATTTTGTGTCATTACGGCTGAAAACCATTTTAGGTATAGCGATAATTCAAGCCGTTTTACTACTGCTTCTTGTCTCTATAACCTTGAATTACCTTCGTACGACCAATTACGAGAGTCTTTCTAAGCGCGCTTCAACAACCGCGACCTTGTTTGCTACAACTGCTGCGGATGCTGTGCTTACCTATGATTTAGCGTCCCTTGAAGCCTTTGTTAACGAGGTAATGAAAAACCCGGATTTGGTATATGCGCGGGTTTTAGGACCTGATAACCAGATATTTGCCGAGCAAGGCGAGGCTGGTGTGTTAAATCGACCTTTTCTGCAAGATACTCAGGTTGAAGATGTAGAGGACTGGATCTTTGATACTTATGCTGAGATCAGCGAAGGAGGGGTGGTTTATGGAAGAGTTGAGATTGGAGTGGATACCCATGGTCTTTCCGCCATCATTGAAGAGGCGACTAATAGAAGTGCAACGATTGCTGCCGTTGGTATGTTATTTGTAGCGCTATTTTCTTCAATGTTGGGTAGCTACTTAACAAACCAGCTTAAATATTTAAGGGCTGCCGCTAGATCCATTTCAAAAGGTGATTTAGCGATTAAAATACCGATTAATGGCCGCGACGAGATCGCCGATGTGGCACATGCATTCAACTCTATGGCATCTGATCTAAAAGATGCCAGCTTACGTCGCGATCAATTTGAAGCGGAATTACGTGAACTTAACCGCTCCTTAGAAGATAGAGTTAAACGTAGAACTGAAGCGTTAGAAAAAGCTAACAGTGAAATAAAATCAGCCCAGATACAGCTTATTCAGTCAGAAAAAATGGCGTCAATTGGTGTGTTATCAGCCGGTGTTGCCCATGAAATTAACAACCCCCTAGGCTTTGTTATTAGTAATTTATCAACCTTAGATATCTATGCGCACAACTATCGTGCCTTAGTCACTGAATATCAGCGCTTACTGGAGATTAACGACACTGCTGAGCGAGAAGAGCAGCTAAATAAGATTCAAGGTCTAATTAAAAGCATAGATCTTGAATTTATGAATGAGGATCTTGATGACCTGTTAAAAGATACTCACGAAGGTTCAGTTCGAGTTAAAGAGATTGTAAAAGGTTTAAAAGCGTTTTCCCATACAGATCAAACGGGGCGTATGCAGTTAGCTGATCTTAATGACTGCATAACGAGTACCCTTAAAGTGGTCAATAATGAACTGAAATACCACTGTACTATCTCCACCTCCCTATCAGATATCCCCCAAATATATTGTTTACCTAGCCAGATAAAACAAGTGTTACTCAATATTATTTTAAATGCCGGACAGGCGATTCAGGAGCAGGGCGTTATTGATATATCTAGCAATGTGGTTGAAGATCATATCGAGATAAGCATAAAAGATAATGGTTGTGGTATAGCTGAAGAGGAGATCAATAAATTATTCGATCCTTTTTATACAACCAAACAAGTTGGTGAAGGTGCGGGCCTAGGTTTAGCAATCTCCTACGGCATTATTGTGGATGATCACCACGGTGAAATTAATGTGCAAAGTGAAGAGGGTAAAGGAACCTGCTTTACTATTATATTGCCGATAGTTACTGAGCCTCCCAATGAAGAGGATGATTCGGTTGTGTCAGCATAAAACGGTCAAATAGGGATGAATAACAATGGAATATCCTGATAATACAGTCCTTATCGTTGATGATGAAACCGCAGTTTTAACCGCATTTGAACGATTGTTACGTGTATTAAAATGCCATGTAATTACAACAGTTTCCGCTATAGATGCTTTAGCTATACTGGAAAAACAGCCTGTTGATATAGTGATTAGTGATATGCGTATGCCGGAGATGGCTGGTGAATGTTTTTTAGAACAGGTCGCCGAAAAGTTTCCCAACTGTGAACGTATAGTGATCAGTGGTTATACGGATGTTAAAGCAACCATTGATGCGATTAATAAAGGCCAAGTAAGCCGCTTTATCTCTAAACCTTGGGAAGATAAAGATGTGCTTAACATGGTTAAGAAAAGCTTTGAACATGCGCTGCTTAAAAAAGAAAATGTGCGGTTAAGTGCCGAGACACAACAAAAAAATCTGGAATTACAGGCGTTAAATCAGTCATTGGATTTAAAGGTTCAGGCACGTACCGAGCAGCTTAAAGTTGCGAATCAAAGTCTTAAAAATAGTTACCGTTCCGTTGTGAGAATGTTTTCAACATTAACAACGAGACGTTTAGGTATTAAAGCATCGAGCAACAACCAAAAGCTCAATTTGATTTTTGTCTCAGTTGCTAAAAAAGCAGGTATAGAAGGGGGAGAATTAAAACAGCTCTATTTTGCATGGCAGCTACGCCAAATAGGGAAACTAAGCTTTTCAGACGATTTAATCAAAGTCCCTTATCTAAAATTAGACGTTGAGCAGCAGCGTGTATTTCAAACCCATCCCCTGTTAGCGCAAGCGGCAACGCTAATGGTTAAACCTCTCTATCCCGCTGGAAAGATAGTTTCTCAGCATAAGGAATACCTTGATGGCAGCGGTTACCCGAAAAAGCTTAAAGGGGAAGAAATTAGTTACCGAGCGCAAATTTTAGCGGTTGTTAATGATTATGTGGAGTTGATGTATGGCTTTTATGATGAGCGCCAGTACAGTACAACGGAAGCGATTAACTACTTACAAACAACAGCGGCAGAACGTTATAACCAATCCATAGTGACAATTTTAATGGAGTCGATCCAAGCGTTAAGCGATACAGGCGATGCCATTAACGATAAGTGTATACATAGTGATCAGCTTACAAAAGGGATGCGTTTAACGCGAGATCTGATCAGTGATGAGGGGATAATGTTACTCAGTTCAGAGCAGGTATTGGATGAGGTTTCTATTAACCGTATTCGTGAAATTGAATTTAACTTAGATGAAAGCCTACAGATCTACGTCTCTCAATAACTGTTAGAGATGGCTATTAGAAAAAACGGATCGAAGAGGATTTATTTTGATCCGTTTATTATGTGATTTATCATTAAACATACTTAAGTGGCATCGCTGTACTATCGACCACTTTACGCATAATAAATGCAGATTTAACCCCTGTTACTCCCTGAATACGGGTTATTTTACCTAATAAAATATCTTGATACCTATCCATATCGGGCACCGCTATTTTAAGTTGGTAATCCGCATCATGTCCGGTGATTAGATAACACTCCATCACTTCAGGGAGTGACTGTATAGTGCGCTCAAACTCCTCAAACCGCTCAGGAATATGTTTATCCATACTGATATGCAGTATGACAAATAGATTAAGTCCTACTGAGCGTTCATTTAAACGTACAACACGATCACGAATAACGCCTGCTTCCTCTAGAGCTTTTACCCGTCGGGAGCAGGGCGCAGCGGTTAATCCTACTCGCTCGGCTAAATCCTGATTGGATAGCTCCCCATTAGCTTGTAGCTCGTGCAATATTTTTAAGTCAAAACGGTCAAGCGAGAAGGAAGTTTTCATAGTTTTTAATAGTCTGGCAATAAAATGTATAGGTTTAGTGTATTTTCTTTTTATTAATTGCGCAAACAGGTAAAAATGTAATGAATAGGATCGGTAATTGCGCAAGGTGCGCTATAAACTTATCTCTATCGGTTGAGGGGCTTGTTACACCTAAGTGAGAACAGGTTGTTAGGTTGAAAATCACATATTAATCCGTATGTGAGGGGGCAATCATCATCAGTGAGCGCATCCAGCCCAGAATAGTTTTATCGAACTAACCCTTAGTGTCAAAAGCATATAACTGAAAAATTTCCTGCTGTCATATTCGCCAAGAGTACCCGACAGCAGGTTTTACAGATTTTTTTCATCCATATAAAAAATTGTGTATTACTGAGCTATAGGTAAACCTTATGTTTGACCATAAAAAATATCGCCGTTTTGAAACTGTCCGTTTAACGGATCGTACTTGGCCGGATCAAGAGATCAATAAAGCACCTGACTGGTGTAGCGTAGATCTGCGTGATGGTAATCAAGCACTGGTAAATCCTATGTCAGTAACGCAGAAAACTCGCATGTTCACCTTGTTGGTGAAACTAGGTTTTAAAGAGATCGAAGTAGGTTTCCCTTCAGCCTCTCAGCCGGATTTTGATTTTGTCCGTAAGTTGATCGAAGAGAACCGCATCCCTGATGATGTAACCATACAGGTATTAACCCAAGCGCGAGAAAACTTGATTAAACGGACGTTTGAATCCCTAGAGGGTGTGAAACGCGCCAATGTGCATGTGTATAATTCCACCTCGGTCGTCCAGCGCGAACAAGTTTTTAATATGAGCCGTGACGAGATAAAAACTATAGCGACTCAAGGAGCGTGTTGGGTTCGCGACTATGCGGCTCAATACCCTGCAACTGAATGGGAGTTTCAATATTCACCTGAAAGCTTTACCGGAACCGAGATCGATTACGCTATAGAAGTTTGTGATGCGGTGATCGCTGAATGGACACCTGAAAACGGCCAAAAGATTGTCATCAACCTACCGGCAACGGTTGAGATGTCATCGCCTAATGTTTATGCCGATCAGATTGAGTATTTCTGTCGTCACCTTAAACAGCGGGATCAGGTTCGTATCAGTTTGCATACCCATAACGACCGTGGCTGCGGCGTTGCAGCGGCCGAGTTGGGTGTGATGGCGGGTGCAGATCGAGTTGAAGGTACCTTAATTGGTAACGGTGAACGTACCGGCAATATGGATATAGTGACCATGGGGATGAACTTGTACTCTCAAGGTGTCGATCCTGAGTTAGACTTTTCCAATATTCCCGAGATTATTGATGTGGTGGAATACTGTACTGAGCTACCGGTTGCTGCACGTCACCCTTGGGCGGGCGAATTGGTCTACACTGCATTTTCCGGCAGTCATCAAGACGCAATTAGAAAATCAGTTAACTACCATACTGAGCATCAACAAACCCATTGGAATGTAGCGTACCTACCGATCGATCCACGGGATATTGGTCGTGAATATGAAGCGGTTATTCGTATCAACAGCCAAAGCGGTAAAGGCGGTGTCGCCCTTGTTTTGGAACGGGATTTTGGTATTGAACTACCTAAATGGATGCATGCGCCTTTGAGTCAGCAGGTACAGCAGGCAGCTGAAACCCAAGGGGTGGAGCTATCTGCGGCGACCATTAAAACTATTTATGAGCAAAGCCTTGTCAGCGTACCTGCTCAATGGCAACTAAATGACTATGAGCTGCATACAGACTCAAACCAAGTGAGTGCACAGTTTAGCATTGGTGAGGCCCAATTCTCAGGTAAAGGAGCTGGCGCCCTAGAAGCATTGTGCGATGCCTTGGCCAAGCAGTACCAATGTGAGATTGAAGTCAGCCATTTTGATGAGCACTCAATCGGCGCCGGTACGGATGCCCAAGCTTTGGCTTCTATCTGTGTTGCTATCAATGGTGCGCTAGAGTACGCCGTTGCAACCAATGAAGACACCTCGGCTGCTGCGCTACAAGCGATGTTAACCGCTTTTAGCCGGCAAGCCATTAAGGTCGCACCTAGTGTACAAGGTACGGAACAAGTCGCCTAAGGTAGTGAAGCGTTGTAGTGATACACAGCTAAAGCAGCCCGCGTTACCGCTAATCAGGATCTTAAAACCCGCTTTCTAGTTAAAGCGGGTTTTTTTATGTCACCGAATCAAGGAAAGAGGGAGGCTGCGTATCCATAGGTTATATCTGATGCTTATCCGGCTATTATCCGTACAAATTGAGTTGATTCAGCAAGTGCAGTATAATTTTAATATGTACGGATATGTTCCGTACATTGGAGGGCGTATGGCAACAGCACGTTTAGATATTCGTCTTGATGAAGAGATTAAGGCAAAAGCAGAAAAAGCCTCAGCGTTACTTGGTTTAAAGAGTTTGACTGAGTATGTTGTTAGGGTAATGGATGAGGATGCAACTCACGTAATTGAAGCGCACGAAAGTATGGTTGTTACAGACAGCATCTTTGACGAATTTATGGCAGCCTGTGATAAGGCTAACGCACCTAATCAGGCATTGCTTGATGCAGCAAAGCTTGCAGATGAGAGCGGTATCAAGTGAGGTGGGGTAAAACCTTCGTTGAGCTGAGTAAATCGGAACATGACCGTAATCCGTTTGATTGCGGCGAAGAAAAGTTAAATAGCTTCATAAAAACACAAGCCGTTAAGCACATGCAAGCGAGTATCAGTCGTACCATGGTGCTGCCTAGTGCTTTACCGCTGCCTAATCAGAAATACGCGATTTGTGCATTTTATACGGTCGCGCCTAGCTCGATTAGTCGTGAAACCTTGCCTGCTCAGATAGCAAAGAAACTCCCTCGATATCCAATTCCTGTATTTCTACTAGCGCAACTTGCCGTACACAAAGAGTTTCAGGGGGAAGGTTTAGGAAAGGTTAGCCTGATCCGTGCGCTAAAGTACCTATGGGATGTTAATCATCATATGAGGGCTTATGCTATTGTTGTCGATTGTCTGACCGATTCTGCGCAAGCCTTTTATGCAACGTTTGGCTTTAAAAGGCTATGTGAGCATAACGGACATATGCGTATGTATTTGCCGATGAAAACGGTAGAGCAGCTTTTTAATCGACCGTAATTTATAGCATTATATTGTTTAGAAGGATTTAAGTATGAGTACGCGAATTTTTTTTGACAAAATAAAAAATGATACGCAGCAGCTAATTTCAGATATTGAAAATGAATTAAACCTAGAGTCTGTATCAGAGCGGTATACACAGTTAAAAACTGAAGTTGGTAATTCGTTAAAGTTAAACGATGAAAGTAAAGATCAAACATATGCTGAATCTATTCTTGAGTTTTATAATCGATTAAAACCAAGTGCTGGTTCAAACGATCATAAAAAAATATTCAATGCATTAATTGATGGTTTTGATCTATTAGAGTGGACAGAGAAGCATAGTGAATAAGCATTCTTGATAGGTCATAACAACTAAACCGATGAGTGATCATCGGTTTAGTTGTTTTAGCGCAGGCTAACTTTTTACTTTAAGCGGGAACGCTTGCTGCTTTATCCAGCCTTCTGGTACATAGTCACCTACCACCCCATAGGCTTCAGGCCATTCCTTCTGCCCACGTATGGCGGTACCAAAAATATAATCAATAAAGGCAAAGTGTGCGGCATAGTTGCGATCAATGGCTGCTTTATCGGATGAGTGGTGCCAGTGGTGAAACTGAGGGGTGACGATAATATATTTCAGCCAGCCAAATTTTATCTGTGCGTTGGTGTGGTTTAGCACGGCTTGGAAGCCCACGATGATGATATAGGCATCGATAACGCTTTTATCAAAACCTAAGATAAAGATCGGGGCGAGTACGCCACAGCGGGTTAAGGTGAGTTCGGCAATATGCTGACGGGAACCTGCGAGCCAATCCATCGTTTTCGCACTGTGGTGAATCGCATGGAAACGCCAGAAAAAAGGCACTTCGTGGTAAACGCGGTGCAGTGCATATTGGACAAGATCGGCCACCAACAACACCAATAAGAGTTGGCTAAACCAACTAAAGTTCTGTACCCATTCTTGGGAGCCCCGTTCAACGGCCCAGCCAAATGCGTTGGAGACAAACTGATTGGCGGCCAGTAGAACAAAGCCAACAATCAGATGATTTACAAAAAAGTGATGTAGATCGGTTTGCCATTCTGGCCGGAGGATCGCTTGTTTTCGATGGGGGATGATCTTCTCTATAAAGACAAAAATCAGTGTCGAGCCTAGCAGATCCAGAATAAACCAATCTAGCCCTAAGTAAGCGCTACTTTGTTCAAAGTCAGAGACCTCGACACGATGCCCACCTAACGCGATAGCGATAGTAATCAGAGACCATGCCACTAAACCTGCCCGTTTATTAGTGTTACGGACAAAGTTAAGCAGACCTAAACTACCGGATATGATTAGGGCAATAAACATAATCAGACGGATGAGTTCAACATCGTAAGCTGCGCGTAGTTCGGGTGTGGTTAGGTATTCGGGGAAATGAAAGGCTAATACACCGAGTAAACTAAGTGCAGCTAAAGAGACGGCTATATAGCCACTAATTCGCCCTTCGCCGAAACGTAGCTGACCACCTTCTAGGTTTTTTAATAACATCCCATGTCCCTTATATCGTATTTTATAGGTTGAATAGCCTTTAACCAGATTGGCTCTCGATATTTAGCGATTATATAGTAGAGTGGGGCGCTCACCTAGAGTGCTGAATCGTTAACAAAATAAGGAGCGCTCAATAAGAGGTTTTACTGGTGATTTAGGCCGCTGAATTCAATAATCCGCTCAAACAATCAATGCACCTGTCAATTTCTGTTTGAGTAATATTGAGTGCAGGCATAAACCTAAGTGTATGCTCCCTTGGGGCATTGAGTAATACTCCCTGTTCCCGTGCTTGCGTAACTAAATCGGGTGCGCAGTGTTGTGGTGTTTCTAAGGCCAATAGCAGGCCTTTTCCTCTAATCTCACCTAAGTTAAATTTTTTGCTGAGAGCTGTGAGTTGTTGTTGAAAATACTGACTCATAAGCGCTACCTTAGGCATAAAGTCAGGTTCCAATACGGTTGAGAGTACAGCGTTGGCAACTGCGCACATGAGAGGATTGCCGTTAAATGTACCGCCCTGATCGCCATAATCAAAACAGCTTGCCTGTTTAGTAGCGAGTAACGCGGAGATAGGTACACCGCCGCCAAGTCCTTTACCTAAGGTCATAATATCCGGCTGTATATCAAACTGCTGGTAAGCGAATAGGCTGCCTGTTCTGGCGATGCCGGTTTGTACTTCATCGATAATCAGTAATAGATTATGTTGTTTACATAGGGCTGCAAGGCCTAACACAAATTCACTATCTGCGCTGATAACACCGGCTTCACCTTGAATTAGTTCTAGCATGATGGCGACGGTTTGTTCATCTATCGCTTGTTCCGTCGCGGCTAATTGATTAAAAGGAACTTTAGTAAAGCCGCTCACTTTAGGTTCAAAAAGTGGCGCAAAGGCGTCTTTCCCTGTGGCGGACATAGTGGCTAAAGTTCTGCCATGAAAGCTCTGTGCGAAGGTGATGATTTTAAATGCACCTGATTTATGTTTTTGTCCCCATTTTCTAGCGAGCTTTATTGCGCCTTCATTCGCTTCTGCGCCGCTGTTGGCAAAAAAGACCTGATCGAATACTGAGTGAGCGCATAAAGTGGCCGCAAGGTTGATCATTGGTTTATTAAAAAAGGCGGGGCTAGGGTTAATTAACTGAGCTGATTGGTCTAACAGTGCTTTTTGAATCACATCAGGGCTATGGCCCAAGGTATTAACTGCCCAGCCTTGCATAAGATCTAAATAGGCTTTGCCTGATTGATCGTATAAATAATGGCCTTTGCCCTTAGTAAAGCAGATGTCAGGTCTTGGGGTGATGGGCATTAAATGTTCTTTCTGTATAGCGAGTGTTGGGTCTATAGGTGTAGACATGGTTTTTTCCTTAATGGTTAATCAAGTTTTTCATCCGCTTGTTAGCACGATGCAAATAGAATTGAGGTTCTTTAGGGCACAAAAAAACCGCGGGGGTTAGCCTGCGGTTTCTTAAAGGGTGATACGCTTTAGGTTATTTAGCGTCGTCGGTCAGCAACACCCAGTAAGGCACAGGCAATGGATACACGACGTCGTAGTGTATTGTTGGCTGGCTGAATAGAGCCTGTTGGGAGGTTGCTTTGAGTATTCATAGTTAACGGAGTATGTCAGCGGGGCCTTTATTGGGTCAACAAAAAATTTAGCCGCTTAGCGTTTTTTTTGTTTTAACAGATTAATAGTTGCGGCAATATTGGTTTATAAATGTCGGCGGCATTAATCAGTGATTTAGCCGTGAGTGCTTGTACGGCATACACTTCAGTTGTGACATGGTATTTTTCACGCACCTTTTTTAATAACAAGTCAAAGTCGCCATCTCCTGAGAGTAAAATGACGGTGTCTACGTCGGGTGAATGCTCCATCACATCAATGGTAATACCTACATCCCAATCGCCTTTGGCGGAGCCGTCTTTACGTTGGATAAAGGGTTTGAGTTTTACATCAAAGCCTATGTGACGGAGTGCATCTTGGAACTTACGCTGACCATCATTGTTACTTTCAATCGCATAGGCGAAGGCGTGAGTGATCTCACCCTCTTGGCTAATAATCTTCCAGAATTTACGAAAATTAAAAGGGCAACCAAACGCCTGACGGGTGGTGTAATAGATGTTTTGTACATCAACAAAGATGGCGATTTTTTTAGCTGATTTACTCACGGATAACCTGTAACGCTTAAATTAAGGGGTTCACTATATCAGACCCCGTCGCTATCTCACGGAAATGCTGGAAAAAACAGTTCGGGTGAACTATCGTAGCAATAATAACGAGGTTTACTGAACCTTACTGATTGATTCATCGGAGCTTTTTAATGTCTGTTTCAGACGAGACGCCTACCTCAAGTAAGCCCACATCTACCATGTCTGCTACTGGTAAAGCGAAAAAACGGATAGATGTCGCTGTTGCTTTCGCCCTTTGTGGTGCGTTGTTTTCCCTACTTATCTTCCTTTATATATTTAAACAGGAAAGGGATACAGTCATTCAGAGCTTTTATGTCCAGATTGCAGAAGATGTAGCACTTTTTGAGCAAAAACTTACCTACACCTATTATGGTATGGAATCTTTACAGACTTATTTTGATCTGGCGGCTGAAGAGAATAGTGTTGATTTAAGTGTTGCTGCGCGGCGTATAGTTAATTCTAGCCAAGGAATAGAGGCATTACTCTGGTTGCCTGAAGGGCAGCTGAGTCCCACTCTTTTTACTGTTTCAGAGAGTGATTTAGCTACAGGGCATGTAGAGCAGGTCTTAGTGGATATTTTTAAGAGTGATATGGCCGTAACTCAAGTTATCCAGTTAGCTGAAAAGCCTGTATTGGTCGTGTCTACAGGCCAAGATCAGCAGCGCATGCTGGGTCTTCTTGATGTGGAAAAAGTGATGCAAACAAGTCTTGAAAATAGTTTGCAGAATGAGCTGGTCGTTCATCTTTTTTCTTCGACGGCGGAGTCTGATAAGCCTATTTTCTCTATGGGACAAGGAATTGTTGCAGAAGACTCGATCATAGATAAAGTCATCACTTTACCGGATGGCACTGAGCTTACTTTGAGTTTTGCGGCTACAGAGTCTTATCTTGCTGCAAAAATGAACTATACCTCTGTGTTGTTTCTACTAACCGGCTTAGTGTTATCTTTACTCTTAGCCTCTTACCTTAAGCGACTTGGTTTGCAGCTAACAAGACTGAAAGATGAGCAGGAGATTCTATCAGAGCAGATGATAGACACATCATGGAATGATCCTCTTACTGGCTTAGTGAACCGTACCCACTTTGATGAAACTTTAGATATTGAATGTCGCAGAGCGGTACGTGAGTTCTCTCCTTTATCTATGATTTTATTGCGCATTGACGATTTTACTCGCTACCGTGATCATTATGGTGTTGATGCTGCGGATATTTTGGTTCAGCGTATCTCTGAGACCTTAAAGAGCTGTGTGAGTCGGCCGGGAGATATATTGACCCGTGTCGATGACAGTCAGTTTGGATTTATTTTACCATCGACCAATGAGCTGGTTGTTCAGCTAGCTGAACGTTGCTCTCTAGCGGTAAGGACATTGGCGCTGCCAAATGAGTCAGAGGCTCAGGGCTTATGCGTCACGGTAAGTTTAGGTGTTGTGACACTGCAACCGACCCGCCTGTTAACGGCTGAGCGTTTATTTGATGCAACTAAGCAGCAGCTAGCGCTAGCCAGTGAAGCTGGAGGCGATCAATATAAAGCTTATATTGAGAATAGCTCTGAGCCCTCGCTCACTTATTCAGTCTAAATGCCTCTTTAGGCTCAGTGATCCTAACTTAAGAGAGATATATGGCTGTCATTGAATCCCTATTTACACGCTTGCAGAACGATGCAGAGCAGCATAATCATCGTCGTTTTCTGGTGGTTAGTGGTTCTAAAGCGTGGTGTGGGATTCAAGCTCAGCATCTTAATAACCTACCGGATTTACTTTGGATTGGTGAATCGCTCTCTTTACAAGGAAAAGCTTCTCAAACTTCTCCTTATATTAATGCTTCTGATCTTCATCTTCTTTTAGGGCAAACAGTCTCTTCTGTTGTGTTTAATGCTTGGGATGGCTTTAACCCGAATAGTTTTGGTCAAATAGCGGGTGCATTGGCGGGGGGCAGTTTGCTGGTGTTGGTCTGCCCTGATTTAGATGAGTGGCCTGAATATGATGACCCGGAACATAAAAGCATAGTGGCTTATCCGTATCAGAGTAGTGATGCGGGCCGCCGTTTTATCTCCCGGGTAGTTATGTTGTTAGAAGATGATGCTTATACGGTCATCTATCGTGAAAAAAACACCTTAGCGGGTGTAGAGATTGAACTACCCGAAGTGTTGATCTCTGATGAAATGCGTGGCGATGATGAGCCTATTCTGCCTAATAAAACAGTAGATCAACAACATGCCGTTGAACTGATTCTGAGTCAGTTTAGGCGTGGTCGTCGTCCCGCCGTATTGACTGCTGATCGAGGTCGAGGGAAGTCGGCTGCTTTAGGTATTGCGGCTGCTCAATTGTCGGGATTGGATTATAAACAGGTATTAATTACTGCACCAGATTATGCCGCTGTAGATGAAGTTTTTAGTAGGGCTCATCAGCTCCTACCGGATTACCAATACAGTAAAGGTTTAATGCAGAACGGGGATCATCAGATACGTTTTTTAGAACCTGAGTTAGCATTGAGGGAGTTGGGCGAAGGACAGGTTTTATTGGTTGATGAAGCGGCAGCGATCCCCGTGCCGATTTTGTCGAAATTACTACAGCGTTTTCCTCGTATTGCCTTCGCCTCGACGATTCATGGTTATGAAGGCACAGGGCAGGGATTTAGCGTTCGATTTAAGAAAGTACTCGATCGTGATGCCCCTAATTGGAAAAACCTTCACCTTCAGCAGCCCATACGTTGGTCAGCACAGGATCCGCTGGAATCATTGACGTTTCAGCTGTTGTTACTGAATGCGCAAGCGGTTGATAAACACGTTTTATTGGATGCCTATAGTGCTGAGCAGACGCGTAATATTCAACCTGTAATAGAAAAGATAGATCGTGATCTGCTGATTGAGGATTACGATACTTTAGGTCAGTTATTTGGGTTACTGGTACTGGCTCATTATCGTACATCACCAGGTGACCTACGTGTTTTGTTAGATAGCCCTAATTTACATATATGGCTACTTAAAATAGATAACAACGTTGCCGGGGCGGTATTAGTGGCAGAAGAGGGACCTCTACCCGTGGAATTAGTTGATGATATCTGGTCGGGAAAACGCAGGCCACGAGGTCATCTACTTCCACAAACCTTAGTCTGTCAGGAAGGCGCTAAAGCGGCTGCCCATTTGAGGGCGGGGCGCATTATGCGTGTTGCTATCCATCCAGTACTTCAGCGAGAGCAGTTGGGCAGTACCTTATTAAGTGCAGTCCAAAGATATGCTAAAGCTGAAGGGTGGGATTATTTAGGGGCTAGTTTTGCTGCCAGCACTGACCTTATGGGTTATTGGCAAAGTAATGGTTTTGAAACGGTTCGATTAGGAACAGCTAAAGACAGTGTGAGCGGTAGCCATGCAGCGGTGGTTATTGTGGCTCTTTCCGCCGAGGCCAAAGCATTACAGGAACACTTGCGGCAACGGTTTTTAGAGCAGATTAATTACCGTTTAAGCGATGATCTGATCGATTTGGATATACCGCTCGTTTGTCGGTTATTACAGCATGGGGAAGGCCCGTTTGAATTAACCACTCATGATTGGTCCGATTTAGATGCGTTTTGCTACCATAATCGAAGTTATGAAAGTTGCGCTTATATCTTGCATAAGCTGTTATTGCTTTTCCTGAAAAAGGTGTCAGAGAATAGGTTACAGATCTTCTTACAGAATAATGATTTTCGCTTGCTTATGGAGCGTAATATGCAGCAAAGAAGTTGGGCGTTGCTTGAAAAACGGGGACAAGGCCGGAAGCAGTTAATGCGTCAATTCCGTGAAGTGGTATTGCGCATCATGGCGGTTGTTAAAGAAAATTAAGACTTAGCCTGTTGTGCTGACAAGGAGTAACAGTAGTGATACCTATTGAATCCCTTATTATGTTTATTACGGCTTCAGCACTACTGGCGATTGTGCCGGGGCCAGATAATCTTTTTGTGTTAACTCAGTCAGCAATCCATGGGCGGGCTGCAGGGATTATGCTTTCTTTAGGGCTTTGTACCGGTTTGATTGTCCATACCTCAGCCGTTGCGCTAGGTGTTGCTGCTATTTTCCAAACATCGGTTGTAGCGTTTACTGTGTTGAAAGTAATAGGGGCTATCTATCTTGTTTATTTGGCGGTGTGTGCATTTCAAGCGTCTGCTGACAGTGTTGAATTAACGCGCCGAGGAGCTCTGTCACTAAGTGCCTTATACCGTCGCGGTATCCTTATGAATATCACTAACCCTAAGGTTTCTATCTTTTTTCTGGCTTTTCTTCCGCAATTTGTTGTGCCGGAAAAGGGGGCGTTTACCCAGCAAGTTTTTATGCTCGGTGGTGTTTTTATGTTGGTGGCGTTGGCTGTTTTGTGTGTTATCGCGATGTTAGCGGCGGGTTTGGGGTATTGGCTTAATCGCTCACCGGTCGCTCAGCTTTATCTGAATCGCCTAGCTGGCGTGGTATTTATTGGGTTAGCGTTGAAATTGGCTACATCTAAAGCGATACCAAGCTAGTGAGTGCAGCTCTTAACGTCGCAAAGTTAGCGTATTGCCTTTTTGCGTAATTTCAAGATGTTTCATAAAACTCATACCTAGCAATACGGTCTCACCGTCCATATAAGGGTTTATATGGCCACGAATATCGTACAGTTTAATGCCTCCCAATTGCACGCTGTCGAGTGTGCTGTTATAGACCGAGATATTGCCGTTTGCCGTGCTTACTTCAGAGCGAAAACCTCTAGTTAAGCCGATTTTTTCTGCAACGGCTTCAGGAATGCTGATCGTTGTTGCACCGGTATCAAGGAGGAAGGTAACCGTTGTGCCGTTAATCTTGCCCGGTGCTACATAATGGCCTGAACGGTTTCGCTGCAGTACTACTTCGGTGTTGCTGCTATCGCTGACTAAGCTTTGATTCGGGTTGTACTGCTGGGAGATGGTATCTTCAAAGAAAAGGTAGAGCAGGCCAAGCAGTAACACCCAAGCGATCATCCACATGCCTTGGCCAATACGTTTGGGAGTATGTTGCTGTGTCATTTTGATACTCTACCTTTTGTCATTTAAGGGGTTATGCACGTTCCATAAATTTACCGGTTTCGGTATTTATTTTTACTTTTTCCCCTTCTTTAATATATTCAGGTACTTGAATTTCCAAGCCATTTGAAAGAATGGCTGGCTTTGTTCGGCCTGTTGCACTCGCCGCCTGCATCCCAGGAACGCACTCCGCTATAGTAAGTACGACACTGCTGGGCATTTGGATGGTAAGAACTTCACCGTCAATCATCATAGCTTGGATATTTTCCATACCATCTTGTAGGTAGGGTAGCTGAGCTTCAATGGCGGCAGAGTTTAATAAATACTGATTGTAATCTTCACTGTCCATAAAGGTGAATGTGTCATCTTCACGGTAGAGGTAGGAGCAGCTACGGCGCTCCAGCTGAACCTCTTTTAATATATCACTGCCGATAAAGGTGTCTTCATACTTTCCGCCGCCGGGTAGCTGGCTAAAACGGACTTTGTATAAAGTGTTTGCTCCGCGTGAGCTTGGGCTGCGAACATCAATGCTGTGAACTGAGTAGTAGTTATTGTTGATCTCAAGGACCATCCCTTTCTTTAATTCTGAAGCCTTAGGCATAGCAGTATCCGTTAAACACTTATAATTAGCGTTGATTGTATTGGAGTGCAGTAGAGAGGAAAAGGGCAGTTGGTATAAAAAGGGCCAGCTCTGATCTGTTTAGAGAGGCCCTTTTATATATGGAGTAGATGGTATTGTTAGCTGAGCTGGTTAAGATGCTCTCGTGTAATGGCTAACTGTTCATCAATCGCTAGGGTTAGCTGGTCAAAATAGATGCGTGGTTCTATCTGTATTTTTTCTGGAGTAAGAATCTCATTATTAATTAGTGTCACTATCTGTCTTGTATTGCAGCGATCCAATTGGGTGCTTTCTAAGTTTTGTAGCTGATAGAGCAGTTGCACGCGAACATCTGCTGGACATTGGCCTAGAGAGGCTGCTTTGTTGCCTAGGGCTCTTAAGCGCCCGAGTGATTCAGCAAACTGTGGGCGTTTTAATACGTTATGCCAGAGATCCTGATTATCCTGGTTCGTCTCCTGCGCGGTCAGTGAGCAGGTATCTGCAATCACGGTTAGCTCATGGAGTAATTTTTCGATGAGCTGGCAATGGGGCATAAAACTGTTGTTGGGTGATGCACTGATTTTTTGCCAATTAATATGTTGGAGCCTTATACGGGTAGGGTTACCGCTATAATCGCTTTTTAATAGAGGAGACCAGAGAGAGTCTATTTCTTGGCTTAATCTATGCTGTTCTGACTGATTCTGTTGTAAGTTCGCGCACAGCCCACGATGACGTTGCATCTTTTGCATAAGCTCTAATATTTGGGAGAGCTGGTTGATGCCCCGTTGCCGTTTGGCTGCTCGTCGTTTGGACAGTTTGTTACGATGATGGAAATTGACGCTGAGCATAACAATTAAAAGAGCGCTGAAGATGCTGGCTTCGATCATTTTGTAGGCTCCTTTTGAACAGATTTTTCGGCTAATTTTTCAAGATACCCTGTTAATTCCGTCAAGGAACTCGCTTGTTCGCTATGTTGCTGGAGAAGCATACCTATATTGGTGAGCTTCTCGCTGAGTTCATTACTGGCTGAGGCATGTTCATCGATTGAATGGTTAACTTCGCTTATGAGTTCTAAGCTGGTGTTGCTGCCGTGTTCAATGTCCTGTAAAAGATCGAGCATATGAGTACATGTTTCAGAGCCCGTATTAAGCATAGCTTCACAGCTATCCATACTTGTTGTAACTTCACCGACTCTATTCAGCATGGAACTTACTAATTGGGTGATATCTCCTGTCGCTTTTTCGGTACTCCCCGCGAGCAGACGTACTTCATCTGCAACGACGGCGAATCCTCTTCCTGCTTCACCCGCACGTGCTGCTTCTATTGCTGCGTTTAAGGCTAGTAGGTTAGTTTGAGCTGCCACCTTCTCGATTGTACTGACAAATGCTTGTATAGCTTCAGCTTCGTTGGTTAGTTGGTTTATTTTTGTTACCGCTTCAGAAAATTGGGTACGAACATCGGTTATTGAGTGACTGAGCTGTTGGGCCTCTTTACTGCCTTTAATACATAAAGATTGAGAGCTCTGGGCGTTACTATGTGTTTTTTGTATGTGTTCTCTAATTATGTGTACCGTTTGGCTCATCTCTTCTGAGGCGCTTGCAACGGTTAATAACTGGTTTTGTTGTTCAGATGCTGCATCGGCTGTATGTGTCGCCAGATTTTCCAGTTCGTGAGTAGAAAACTTCATCTCACTACAAAGCTGATTTGATAGATCATTTAACTCCTCAAAACTACGTGAAACGCTATAAAGGTTTTGTGTTAAGTCTCTTAGAGGTTTATCGCTACTGGAATGTTGTTCACGAAATTGCAGGTCTTGATTCGCGAAAGCATGAATAACCGATGCAAGGTTGCTCCAGCGCTGCTGGCACATATATATAAAGCTGATTTGTAAGTAGCTCAGGGGGATTAAAGCCCACAAGGCTGATTTGATGTCGTATGCTTGGGAGATTACCACTAAAAGCCAGCAGCAAAGTAATAGAAGACCTGATGTTTTTAGTGATACTTTGCTTAGTAGTGAATAGCCAAAAGATAATAGCAACATGCCTTATTCCTCAAAAATTCAAGTCCCCTTAGTTAGTTCTGCAAGAGTTAAGCCATAAATAACCTTCTGTCTTGCGATGCTCATTTTTCGGGCGTTATCTTTAAGTTGAAGGAACTATAGTGGGGCAATCTAATCGTTTTTTGGAAGCCGAGCGCACGCTTTAGGTGCTTTTCGGTTTTTTGTGGTGCGTTATTGATGAGTTAATTCAAGCGGAGATGACTGTTAAGTCAGCTTAGTTATTAGGATTCTGATCCAAATTTATTAGTATATTTCTTATCGGGTAATCTCGATTGAAGTATTATTGTCATGATGGGGCTTTATTCTATTTTTGACAGAGGATATCTATGCATATTTGGGTTGATGCCGATGCTTGTCCAAAAGTAATCAAAGAGATTCTTTTTCGCGCGGCTGAACGAAAAAACGTATCAATGACTTTAGTAGCTAATCAGTATATGGCTACACCTCCATCGCCGTTGATCAATGCGGTTCAAGTACCGCAGGGATTTGATGTAGCGGATAACCACATTGTGGCTAAGATGGAAGAGGGGGATTTGGTCGTTACGCAAGATATTCCTTTGGCATCTGAAGTGATTGATAAAAAGGGTGTTGCTATTAATCCCCGTGGAGAGCTTTACACTCCTGAAAATATCAAACAGCGGTTATCGATGAGAGATTTTATGGAAACTCTGCGTAACTCTGGTGTTGATACGGGTGGTCCTAACACTTTTAATCAATCTGATCGTCAGGCATTTGCTAACCAGTTAGATCGTTTTTTGGCTAAAAGTTGCCGATAGGAACTTTTTTTGTGCACCGCACAAAAAAACACTTGACTAAAAATCGTGCAAGTCGTATCTTAGCTGTAATGGATTGCTGCACTGCAGCATGAATAACATTTGGAGATATAAATATGAACGCTGCTAACCCTTTTGCTGATTTTTTCAAACCTGAACTTACTAAAGAGATGGCTGATCTTTTCAAACCAATGCAGAGCTTAGTTGAAGTAAACACTAAGACTGTTGAAACTTTGGTTTCACTTCAGAAAGCATACGTTGAAGAACTAGCTAATGCTTCTGTTGAACAGTTCAAAACTTTGTGCGAATGCAAAGACCCTAAAGCTGCTCTAGACCTACAGGTTAAATTCTACAAGTCTGTAGAAGCTAAAATGACAGAAACTGCTGAAAAAGGCGTTGCTGCAATGACTGAAGCTAAAGATGCTTACGTTGCAACTGTTGAAGAGTCGGGTAAAAAAGTAACTGAGCTAGCTGAAGAAGCTGCTAAAAAAGTTACTGAATTGAAAGTTGCTTAATTTAAGCTAAGAATTCTAGAAAGCCCAGCTAAGTAGCTGGGCTTTTTTTTAATTAAAATTCGATAGTGCAGTCTGATTTAGGGATACTGCTACAAGCGAGAATAATATTGTTTTGTTTGTCCTTTTCACTTAATGGGGATTCTGAGCTTTGCTCTACGTCACCTTGAATAAGCATCACTTTACATGCGCCGCATACGCCGGCGTGGCAACCTGAAGGCAGGTAGATACCAGCTTCCTCAGCTTGTTCTAGTAGGGTGGTTTGGTTATCGCCAGAGAAACTACGGTCATTGATGGTTATTTCCACTTCTTCGAGCGTGAATGTATTTTCAGTATAAGGCGGCTGCCCAAAGCTTTCTTCATACCAATTTGCTTCTTTATGACCTAGTTGCTGACATAGCGCTTTTGCTTTTGTCATAAAGCCTTCTGGACCGCAACAGAGAATCGTGCGCTGTTCTATATTAGGGACAAGTAGTTTTATCTGCTCCTGACTGATTCCCCCTTTTATTCCACTCCATTTTTCGTCTGGCTGACTTAGGCTGAAAAGCAGTTTCAAACGTGGATTTTGCTGTGCTAACCAGAGTAATTCATCTTTGCAGATTAGATCTGCTTCTGTGCGGGCTTGATGATAAAAGAGAATCTCCTGCTTAGAATGCTTATCTGTGAGTGAACGGGCAATGGATAGCATCGGAGTAATCCCGCTACCCGCCGACAGTAAAACAACAGGTAGTTCATGGGATATAACTCTTTCATTAAACTCTCCTACTGGAGCTAGTGCCGTGATTTTATCACCAACGGTAAGGTGGTCATGTAGCCAGTTAGAGATGTGGCCGCCCTTTACCCGTTTAACGGTGATAGCTATATCACTTGGTCTCGAAGGGGAAGAGGACAGGGTATAACAACGGGAAACGGGTTGACCGCCTACTGTTAACTTCAGCGTTATAAACTGCCCCGCTATGTATTCTGTTTGGTAACCTGCGGGTAGTTGAAAGCGAAAGGTTGTGACATCAGGAGTTTCATCTACTTTTGCAACACAGGTTAAGTTAAGTACTTGGTCTGACTTCCAAGTAGTTAAGTTACTAGCTCCTTGCGTAGTTAAGGTCATATCTTTATTAATAATAGGGGCATTATTGGGATACTGTTCAGCTGTTTTCGTCTCGAGTATTTCAACTTTGTCGTTCTGTCTTATCTGACCTTCATTTAAGGGGATAAGGTTTTGCCCAAAATAGACTTCGTTATCATCGCCCCTGCGATAGTTCGCAAGAGTTTTAATAGGTTCGCCCTTGTCTATAGGGTTGAGAGAGGTTAACTCATAAGTGGTCATGACACAGCGAGAGCAAGGTTTAACGATCTCAAACTCTACCTCTCCTATACGGATACGTTTCCAGCTATCCTCGGCGAAAGGCTCACAATTACTAATCACTAAATTGGCGCGAAACTGTTCCATTATGGAAGGTGCGGTACTGCGGCTATTTAGGTCAGCCAACGACGCTTCGGAAATTAGCAATAAAGGATAACCATCGGCGAAAGCGAGAGGCTTTTCTGGCTGAATAGAGGTGTAACGTTCTGATTGTTCGCCAAAATAAAGGAGCTGGCACTCTCGTCCTAGTTTTTTTGTAAACCACTCGTCAAATTGCAAACCGCAGTGTTGTGCATTGATTTCAGTTCCCCACACAGTGACCTGACGATAATTTTGAAATAATTCAGGGTAGTGGAGGGTAATACGATCCCCATCAGGTGCGATGGCGACGATACCATCTTCTTTAAGCAGTGCTTGAAAGTGCAGAAGTGCGGGGATTTGGCGAGCGGATAACAGCTCCCCCGTTGGGGTACTCAGCATAAAACGGCGATCAAAGGCTATACCTGACTCGCAGACAAAAGCAGAGGAGAGGGAGGTTTTAGCCATCGATTTGATAGGAAATATATTAATGGTACTTAATTGAATTTCTGACACTGATAGAGTCCTTACGCTGGATCAACTGGCTTATTGATAATATGGTCTAGCCTGATTTTTAAAGGTTTATGGTCTTCTGTTTCGGCAATAAGGTACTCGGCCCCTTGTTCGCACTTTAGGTCTAAAAAACGTAATTTTTGATTAAATGTCTGATGCTTTGTATGCCAAGTAAGCTTGCGTACTTCTTGGCGGATACACGCGAGTTCAAATTCATCATGCATAGCACAATTAATTGGTTGGTATTCTATGGTGTCAGACATTATTCTAACCTGAGGTGATTTAAGCGTTTGTACACAAGAATAATGCCTCTGTTCGGTGTTGAACAGGGGCATTATAAATAGGATAAGAGACAGTTTTGGATTTAGAAAAAAAACACTTACTCAAGTTAGCTAATATGAAGATGCCTTTCGGTAAATATCAAGGTCGGGTATTACTCGATCTTCCAGAAGAATATTTGTTATGGTTTGCGCAGAAAGGCTTTCCTCAAGGAGAATTAGGGTCGCTGATGGAATTGATGTTGGATATCCGTATCAATGGCTTGGAGTCAGTACTCCAGCCTTTAAGGCAAACATCTAGGGCGCCTCATCTTAGATGATAAAGGCGCTTAGCTTTATTAATATCATTAATCTTGTAGATATTCTTATTGAAGACGTAGTTTTGTTAAAATTTCCCTTTAGATAGGATTTGGTTTTTTCCTATCAGATTATAATCCGTTGTTAGGTTTTTTTATGACGCCTGCTATCAAAGTAGCTATCAAAGCTAAAGTTAATCATCGAGTCCATGAGTATAAGCATGATCCGAAGGCTGAATCTTATGGTACTGAAGCGGCCGAAGCGATCGGTATTGATCCTGCTCGAGTCTTTAAAACGTTGTTAGTAGAATTAAATGGGGATAACAAAAAGTTAGCGGTAGGGGTTGTGCCTGTATCTGGACAGTTAGATCTTAAGGCGATAGCAAGTGCCTTAAAGGTTAAGAAAGTAGCTATGGCACAGCCGCAAGATGCAGAGCGTGCAACCGGTTATGTTGTAGGTGGGATAAGTCCTTTAGGACAGAAAAAACGTTTGCCTCTAGTGCTAGATAGCTCCGCAGATCAGTATGAGACTATTTATATGAGTGCAGGTAAACGAGGGTTAGAGATAGAAATGTCGGCTGCGGACCTTTTAAGATTGACTCAGGGGGTATCGGCGGCAATTGGCAGAGGTTAGTGAAGGTTAATGACAGGATCTTATCAGCCTATCTTATGCTAACGTCAGATTAGTAAAATTTTTTGGAGCATTCTACTTATCGCACAGATTAAGTGCCCTAATATAATCGATCTTGAAGCCTCAGGTTTTGGCGTTGATAGCTACCCCATTGAAGTGGGCTTTGTGCTTTCTGATGGGGAACGATATTGTAGTTTGATTCACCCAAAAGATGATTGGTTGCATTGGAGCGAAGAGGCAGAAGAGCATCATAAAATACAGCGTACTGATCTAATTCAATCAGGTACATCTGTGGAACAGGTTGCTAGTGAGCTTAATCATAAACTTTATAATCAAACGGTCTACAGCGATGGTTGGGTGGTTGATCAAACTTGGTTAATCAAGTTGTTTTATCGTGCAGGTATGCCGATGCAGTTTCGAGTCAGTGCCTTAGATATGATCCTATCTGAATCCCAAATGGATATCTGGCATCAGGTTAAACAAGAGGTTGAAATGGAGCTGAATATTGCCCGCCACCGCGCAAGTAATGATGCTTTAATTATTCAGCGAACATTTATAAGAACTTGGGAAATTAGCCAAGCTTTACAGCATACGTGAGGATAACTAACCGCTCAAGTATAAGAGCGATTAGTTATCTTTAGTTGGCTGTTTAAGTCAACGATTAACTGAAATTAGTTCCAAACATTTCGCCTATGGCGTTCGTTAATTCAGGGCTTCTATCTTCATTACGGAACTGCATTAGAATGAGTGCTCGTAGTGCCGGCATAAACATCAGATCTGAGAGAATCCTTGAAAAACCGTTTTGGCCGCCTTTCCCTATAGCTAATTTTTCCAGAAAAATCGCTAGAATAGCTGGATCTTGTAAACATTCATGACAACGGGTTGCTACGGCAATAATCACTTCCGGCTCAAGAGCGTATTTACTCGTGACTATCTGTTTAATTAACTCCATCTTACGGGCACTGTTGGGGCCATTAGATAATCCACGTGTAAGTGCCGCAATATGATTAGCATTAGCCGTACCTTTTACCAGTGTTTGTTCAGCGCGTAGGCAAAGGGCTTCATAAAGTTTGTGGTCTGGCTCAATGCTTTCTAGGCAAGTGCAGAGCACCTCAAACGGAACGTCCGGCAAGAGGGGAATAGATTTCGTCAGAATTTTGCTGTTATGACCGTTTTGATGACGAACGACTAAATCTGCAATACCTTGAAAGCCTAGAGATTGCCAATCATCAAATCCAATCTGTCCTGAAAAATACTGTTGAGCATGTTCAAAATATTGTGAGGCGGGCTCACTTGAGGTCAACGTCGAGTAAGCGTGAAATATCGCCATTTTCTCTTGATCGGGCTTAAACGAGAAGGGGTTATCTTTAAGCGCGTCCTCTGGTACTTCACCGCTTTTTTCATGCTGCATTACCCCGCCTGCATTTTTGAGCAATCTTGAGAGCAGATCATCGCGCACTGCTTGAATTAGAAAACCTTGCTCATCTAAGGGGAGTTTTAGAAACCATGCAGCACCTTGCTGTTTATCTTTAGGATTCCATACCATCAACGCAACCCAAGCATGTTGTAGGTAAGGGTAGGGATAAGGTGTTTGTTGGTTTTCAATCTTCTCAAATTGTTCAATGGAAAATTTCTGCACCCGACGGCCCATATCAAAGAATCGGAATTGGCCGCCACTTTGGCGAAGTAACTCTGTAAGCGAGGAAATTTCAGACATGATCAGCACCTAAATAAACAGGAGCGCAATTTTAGCAGCTTTAGGATAATGAACAATAATACCTGTGGCTCAACTTGCTAGATGATGACAAAACGATTTTTTCCCGACTCTTTAGCTTGGTACATTGCTCGATCTGCCAAGATAATTGCCTTTTTGGCGCTTTCAGTTTGATCGGAGAGAATATAAACACCAATACTGGCCGAGATAGAAATAGTGTCATTCTGGACCGTATATTGTGTATCTAAAATCTCAAGTAATTTATGAGCAATAATCGCTGTTTGGTTGGGGGATTCAATTTCGTTGATGAGAACTAAAAATTCATCGCCGCCTAAGCGTCCTAAAATATCGAAGCCGCGGAGCACGCTCATCATATTTTTAGTTAAACTTTTTAGGCATTGATCCCCAAAATCATGACCAAACGTATCGTTGATGCTTTTGAAATTATCAATGTCGATAAACATAATAGCAGCTAAGTTTTTCTTACGATGGACTAGGGAAAGTAAACGCTCTAGTTGCTGAAGTAAAAACATACGATTAGGTAAGCCTGTGAGATTATCGTGGCAGGCTAAATGTTCGAGTCTATCATTCACCTTTGCTAGCTGCTGGCTTTGCTTAGTAGTGGTCATAATGACGTAAGTGGCAAACATAAAACCACCGGTGATGATAAGAACCATAAACATAATCAGCGTGGAGACTAAATCTGATATCTCTTCAGCTGAATGATAACGGGCGTATTCATTTTGAGATTGTTGTAGGGCGATCATACTATCCAATAAATCGGCTACTATAATTTGATCAGTTAATGTTTGATTGAGTGATTGTGTGTGCTCCGCATTATCCTCTGCGAGTAAGAGCCTGTCTGCAAATGCTCGTAAAACAGGGGCCCGTTTTGTTGTTTCTTTATCGAGTACTTCCATTAAGCTTTTTTCTTCAGATGATAGCTGTGATGTTAATATCACCATTCTGGCCTTATGGTAGTTCGAGCCATGGTTATAGAATTGCTGTAGAGCTTCATTTTTTTCAAAATAATCTGTTTGTAAGGTCATGTGCCAAAGCAAGATAGCCCGTTCCCTAACGGCTACACGCATCTCCATTGCTGCATTCAGTTGACGGTCGTTATTTTGTGTTGCGGTGATTAATTCCGTTCTAATTTGAGAGTATTGTAGGTAGGAATATGTGGATGTGATGGCGAATGCTATGAATATTACAAGGAAACCCAATAAATAGACGTAGGCCTTAACATTTTTCTGTTCCTGATCCATATGCTCTCATCATTGAGTAATAAAGTTAGCTGAATAGTTAGGCCGTATTAGATATATTTTTTATAGCTATCCTTCATTAGTTTAGTTCTTTTTAAGTAAATTGCAGAAAGTTTGTTCAAGTATTTAAGCTGATTTTTTTCAGTAAAATTAATGCTAGCCGTAAAGAGATAAACACGTTTTTCCAGGGTGTTATTTCTTATAGAAATATCACAAGAAACGGGTGGTTGACGTGGAATAGACCACATAAAATAAATTTTTATTTCTTTGTGTAGATGCGACTGATCATGAATCTGAAGAACGTATCGCGATTTCTGGGACTGTTTTTTTGTTTAGCCGTTAGATAACTAATCAATAATAAGTAGAAAATGGATAATAATTTTACTGAAGGCGCCACCAACTATTTGCGCATCGAGCGAGCCATTCGATTTTTGTGTGAGCATGCAAACGAGCAGCCATCGCTACCTGACCTTGCTGATTATGTTGGTATTAGTGAACACCATTTGCAGAAGATATTTAGTCGTTGGGTGGGGGTATCACCAAAACGATTTGTTCAATTTTTGACAAAACAAAGAGCAAAACAGGCGCTTGCTCAATCACGAAGCGTATTAGATACCGCACTAGGTCTAGGCTTGTCCGGCCCTAGCCGGCTACATGATTTATTGATTAGTTGTGAAGCCATGACACCTGGAGAGATTAAATCTTTAGGGGCTGGGTTGTTAATATCTCATGGTTACGCCTTATCGCCTTTTGGTTTAGCATATATCGCTTGGACGAGCCGTGGTATCTGTCATATGGCTTTTTGCCAGTGTCCAGATCGGTCTCTAGAAGAGGCGTTGAAAATACGCTGGCCTAGCGCATCATTTGTGCGTGATGATAATGAAGCGGCGAAATATATTGATAAAATTTTTCAGATAAACGGAAAAAAACAACCATTACATCTTGTCTTAAAAGGTACTAACTTTCAGCTCAAGGTATGGGAAGCGCTGCTTAAAGTGGATATGGGAGAGTTAGTTTCATATTCACAGTTAGCGACGATGGCCGGATCGCCAAAAGCATCTAGGGCGGTAGGTACCGCTGTAGCATCGAATAATATAGGTTTTCTTATTCCTTGCCATCGAGTTATTCGTGAGAGTGGCGAGATAGGCAATTATCGTTGGGGGAGGGCCCGTAAGGCCGCCATTCAAGGCTGGGAAGCTGCTATTGTAACTGATTAAGTCTGAATGTGATTATGAGTGGGACTTAGACGATCGTTACCAAGTTAAAGCCAGCTATCCTTTACATTCATCTTCTACTAGCCATTTCACTTCAGGGTGGCTGCAAACTGTATAAGCATTAGAGTAAATGTTGGCTTCAGAGGCTGATTGATAGCCGCACACAAGTTTATAGTTCATAGTGCAAATATTTTTTCTGAGCTTCTCACAAAAATTAGCCGACGAAGAAAGAGCCTCCGTCGGGCTGTAACTACAGCGGGCAACTAGAATTAAAAGTGAAAGTTAAGTGCCAGTTTGTTAGTGCTTCATGGCGCCTTACTGCTGGCGTCTGTAGGCTGTTTTTTTGCTTCAGGCCCTCCTTTAACTTTTTCCCGTAGGGTTTGCATGGCAACAAACAAAGCAGGGATAAAGAAGATACCAATTACAGTTGCGAATAACATCCCGCCTAATACCACAACGCCTATGGATAGACGGCTGGCTGCGCCCGCACCACTTGCCGTGACGAGGGGAAGAACACCAAGAATAAAAGAGAAAGCGGTCATCAATACTGCACGGTAACGCAGGCGGGCCGCTTCGTTTGCAGCATCAATAATACTTTTACCTTGTTCGCGAAGTTGTTTGGCAAATTCGACTATAAGAATGGCAGATTTACTGGCAAGCCCAATTAACATAACAATCCCAATTTGCGCATATAGGTTGTTTGTTAAACCGGGGATGAGCCACAGAGGGAGAATGGCACCCAAGAGCGCGACAGTAATTGATAGCATGACCGCAACCGGTATAGTCCAGCTTTCATATTGGGCGACCAAGAATAAATAGGCAAAGAGAATAGCTAATGACATAATTATGATGACATAGCTGCCTGCTTCTTGTTCTTGTTGTGTGCTCCCTGTCCACTCTAAACTATAGCCATTAGGTAAGGTTTTTATCGCTAAATCCTCTAATAATTTAATACCTTCTCCACTCGAAACACCTTCATCTAATAGCGTTGTGATGGCTGCTGAACGTGATTGGTTATAACGGGTAAGTGATTGAGGCCCGAGAACGGGTTTGATTTCAATAAGCGCACTTACCGGGATTAGGTTGCCATTGTTACTTTTAACATTTAGATCGTTTAAATCATCTACATTGTCCCTGAAGGCTGAATCGGCTTGCAGCATAACGCGGTAGTTACGACCTAACATATTAAAATCATTGACATATTGAGTACCGAGCTGAGCTTGTAAAGAGCTAAATAGGCCACTTATGGACACACCTAACGCGAGGGCTTTGTCTCGGTCAACGACTAACTCAAGCTGAGGTACATTAGCTGAATAGGTGGAGTAAACCTGACTAAATTCAGCTTGCTGATTAGCGGCGAAAATTAGCGCATTAACGGCTTGTGCAAGGGCTTGAGGGGAGCCATTCTTTAAATCAAGAATGTTGGCTTCTAGCCCTGCAGCATTACCTAATCCAGGAATTGGTGGGGTAGGGAACGCCATAATATTTGCGCCGGGAATTGCCGCAAGTTTCTCATTCAGTTGGCCTAATATGTTATACCACGCTAGTTCGGACGTTTTACGTTCATCCCAATGGGTTAAGATAGGGATCGCCAAAGCTGAGTTGGGCGCAGCACCCCCCAGAATACTGAAGCCTTTAATGGCGATTCGGTTTTCTACACCGGGTTGCTCCGAGAGAATCTGATCAATTTGGGCAACAATTTCATCGGTTCGATTGAGAGACGCACCATCAGGTAACTGCACATTAATGAAAAATGCACCATTATCTTCGTAAGGCAAGAACCCCGTAGGTGTGGTACTGAATAGGTGGTAAACACCACCCCCCATTGCAGCTAATAGGCCTAAACTAAGCCATAAACGGCGGTTTAAAAAAGTAACTTTTTTGACGTAACCGGTGCGAGTCCAATTAACCAGCCGATCAAACCTTTTTAACAGAACATTGGGCTCGGAGGCAGGTTTCAACAATAAAGCACAGAGGGCGGGGGACAGCGTAAGTGCGTTGAGTGATGAAAAGCAAACAGCAACGGATATAGTAACAGCAAATTCGGTGTAAAGTTTACCCGTAATGCCCGGCATAAATGCAACGGGAACAAACACGGCTAATAGCACGAGTGTTGTGGCAATCACTGGCCCCATCACTTCTTTCATTGATACTGCGGTTGCTTCTTTAGCTGAAAGTCCTTCTTGAATATGCCGTTTAACGTTTTCAACAACGACAATCGCATCATCGACCACAATGCCGATTGCCAATATCAATGCAAAAAGAGAAATGGTATTTATGCTTAAGCCAAATGCGGAAAGAACTGCAAAAGTGGCAATAAGTGAAACTGGAATTGTGGCGGAGGGGATAAGTGTGGCACGCCAGTCAGCTAAAAATAGAAAGGTAACAAATACAACTAACCCAAAGGTAATAAGCAGTGTTTCGATTACCTCTTGTAATGAGGCTTTTACCGAGAGTGTAGTGTCATACAACACGCTATATTCAATATCATCAGGGAAACGCTCACTTAGCCTTTCAAGTTCGGCGTAAACTTCCTCGGCAACATCTAGCGCGTTAGCGCCTGGGCTTTGATAAATCGCGATTGTTGCTGCTTGATTACCGTTCATAATGGCTGAGGCGCTGTAGCTTTGAGAACCGAGTTCCACCCTTGCTACATCTCGCAGACGTACTGATGCTCCACTTTTACCTGTACGTAGAATAATGTTTTCAAATTCTTCGACATTTGCGAGTCGCCCTTTAGCGCGTAAATTATATTGAAACTGTTGGTCTTGAGCTAAAGGAGGCTGGCCGATAATGCCAACGGCCGCTTGAATATTTTGCTGTTCTATTGCACTTGATACATCGCTAGGGGTTAGAGAAAGGGCTTTTAAGCGATCAGGATCTAGCCAGACGCGCATACCATAGTCCATGGGGCTGAACTGAGAGGCTGAGCCAACACCATTGATACGTGCCAGAGAATCTTGGATATAAAGGGATGCGTAGTTACTTAAAAATAGCTCATCATAGCTCCCCTCAGGCGAAAAAAGGTTGATAACAAGCAGCATGTTAGCTGCTTGCTTTTTGGTGGTGATGCCCTGATTTATAACCTCTTGGGGGAGAGCTGATTCAGCTAAAGCAACACGATTTTGGACGTTGATCGCGGCCTGATCTGGGTCGGTACCTACAGCAAACGTGATATCTAAAGTGTAGCTACCATCATTAGATGCAGTTGATGACATATACAACATGTTATCAACCCCGTTCACTTGTGCTTCGATGGGGGTAGCAACGGCTTGCTCGACGACTTCGGCATTTGCGCCTGGATAAGTCGCTTGGACTTGGACTTTTGGGGGGGTAATGTCCGGAAATTGAGCAACAGGGAGGCTATACATTGATAAGCCCCCTGCGAGCATTAAAACGATGGAGATAACTAAGGCAAATTTCGGTCTATTAATAAAAAATATAGAGAACATCTTCTATTCCTCTACCGCATTAACCTGAATACCAGATTTAACCTTTTGAAGACCTTCTGTAATGATAAGATCGCCTACGTTTAGGCCGCTAAGTACCTGCCATTGCCCCCCAGCTTGTGGTCCCATTTCAACGCGTTGCATGCTGACCCGCTTTTCTGCATCAACCCGTAATACAAAATAGCCTTCTCGATCTCTCTGTACTGCGGATTGCGGGATTTGGATACCGCTTTCAGCTTGTTTGCGTTTGATCTCAACATGCACAAATTCTCCAGGTAGAAGAAGGTATTTG
Organism: Neptuniibacter marinus; assembly: GCF_001597725.1. Taxonomy (GTDB): domain Bacteria; phylum Pseudomonadota; class Gammaproteobacteria; order Pseudomonadales; family Balneatricaceae; genus Neptuniibacter; species Neptuniibacter marinus. The sequence continues at coordinate 169,890 of NZ_LUTR01000001.1, read as the reverse complement.
GGATTGGGAAAGGCTGCGCGTAGGGTGATTGTATCGGTGTTTCGATCAACTTCAGGTGAGATGAAATTAAAACTGCCTGGCTGCTCATAGATGCTGCCATCTGATAGCATCAGGCGTGGCGCCACTGGCGGGTTATCAAGATCGATACCTTTACGGCGAGCATCTAGCATCAACTTTTCACTAACAGACATCTCAACATAAACGTGGTCTATTTTTACGACGGTGGCTAAGGGGCCGCTGCTGGTATTTACTAGGTCGCCGACTGAAAATTGAGCCTTACCTATACGGCCACTAAAGGGGGAGCGCACTTCGGTATAGCTTAGATCTAATGCGGCTTTGCTTAAGCCCGCTTCTGCTTTAAGTACCTGTGCCTTGGCTTGATCCCTATCTGCTACCGATTGATCAAACTGGGCTTGGGAAATTGCTTTACGTTGACGTAGTTGGCTATTACGGTTGAGAGTTGCTTGTGCATTTTTTAAGGCTGCTTTAGCCGAAGCTAAATCTGCTTTCGCTTGTTTTAATGCAATCTCATAATTAGCTTTTTCAATACGGAACAGTATTTGCCCTGCTTCTATATCGCGGCCTTCTGTAAATAAGCGTTCTTCAAGAAAGCCGGAAACTCTTGCTAGAAGGTTGACTCTTTCTGTTGCTTCGATTCGGCCGACAAGTTTAAATGTAGGGGTTAAATCCGTTGTTACCACTTTATGCACAAGAACTGCAGGTAGCGGTTTTTCGGTGGCAGCCACTGTTATCGAAAAAACTAACATAAGTGATGCGAGTAATGATTTCAAAGCAAACTCCTTATTAAAGTGGTGCTAATGCTTGTGTCATTAGTTGGGAATAGCTAGGTACTTCGTTACTCATAAAATGTAAATGATTATAGATGAAGTGTTAGAGAATAGAGTGGGCGTAAGGCACCCACTCTGGAAGGTCTTAATCGATTTACTTTAACCAGCGATCTAGTTCGTTAATATCTTCAGGGTTCAGGGTGCCAATCTGTTGTTTGAACGTGGTTAAATTTTGTACAAAATTAAATCGCGCTGTTGCGTAATCTCTTTTTGAAGTATAGAGCTGTTGCTCAGCTTGAAGTACATCTACAACATTTCGAGTGCCTACGTTGTAGCCTTCTTCTGTAGCTTGTAAGGCAATTTCGCTAGATTTAATACTTTGTTTCAGGGCCCTAACACTTAATGCACCAGTACGCAGGTCACGTAAGAGGCTACGAGTGGATTGAGTAACAGCTCGTAACGTATCATCTTTGTTAAACTGAGTTTGAACGAGCCGTTGCTCTAATTCTCGTGATTTAGAGCTGATAGATCCACCCGAATATAAAGGAACTGACAGAGTTAATCCTATAGAGCTTGTGTCAGTTCCATAATCTGTTGATGAGGTACCATCATCGTAATCATAACTAGCACTTAGGCTCAGTGTTGGGTAGTGGCCCGCATGACCCGCTTGAGCTGCACGGCGTGCTGACTCAGTAGCGAGGTTGGCAATCTTTAGATTTAGGTTGCTCGTCATCGCTTTATCTAACCATGGTTTTGCTTGTGCAGGGGTCGGTTCTTCAATTGGGTAGTCTTCAGAAAGCTCCGCGATAACATCAAAGTTTTGTCCGGTTAAGCGTGCTAACTCTTCGTAGCTATTATCTAAATCACCTTCTGCAGCGATTCTAGCAACACGCGCGTTATCATATGATGCTTGTGCTTCTTGCACATCAGTATTAGCAATTAAACCTACTTCAAACTGAGCGTTGACTTGGTCTAAACGGCGTTTGATTGCTCGCTCTTGGGCTTCTGATGTTTGTAACTCGCTTTTTGCACGTAGGACGCTCAGATAAGCTTCAACTGTGCGACTAATGAGGGTTTGTTGTTCTACATCAAACTGGAGAGACGCTTGCTGAGAGAGGACCTTTCCTTGCTTGAACGTGAACCAAGATGCCGCATTAAAAACCGGTTGGCTCAATGATAAGGTGTAGCCATGGTTGTTGTAATGAGCTGTATCTGAATCCATGGATGTTGTATTTGCACTCAAGCTTAAGCTAGGTAAAAGAGACGCGCGGCTTTGGATTTCAATCTCTTTGTCTGCGTTATAGGCAGCTTCGGCAGCTTTTAATTGCGGATCATTATTCAGTGCAAGTTGGTAAATATCAGCAAGTTGCCCAGCATTTGCCGAGGTTGTAAGCACTGAGCTAATCGCTAATGTTAGACACGAGACTTGTAATAGCTGTGTTGTTTTCATGGAATAAATGTCCTTAAGCCTGTTCAGGTTGAACTTCTTTGAAAGTTCGCTTACCTAGGTAGCTGTAAACTGTTGGTATTACGAATAATGTTAATAGTGTACCAAATGTCATCCCGCCGACAATAACCCAACCTATTTGTTGTCGTGATTCGGCGCCTGCGCCAAAGGCAAAAGCGAGAGGGAATGTACCTAATACGGTTGCACCAGTTGTCATTAATATGGGTCGTAAACGTAAAGATGCCGCTTCTAAAATTGATTCTTGCAGTGTTTTACCTTGATCTTGTAGCTGATTGGCAAACTCTACGATCAAAATACCATGCTTAGTGACTAGCCCGACTAAAGTGATAAGCCCTATCTGGCTATATACACTTAAAGAACCGCCACTGTAGTGTAACGCAAACAGGGCCCCAAAGATTGCAGGGGGTACAGAGAGCATAATAATCATTGGGTTTTTGAAGCTCTCGAATTGAGCAGCAAGTACTAGGAATACAACAACTAGCGCTAATACAAAGGTGATCTGCATGCTATTGCTAGACGTTTTAAACTCCCGAGAGGAACCGGTGTAATCATAGGAGGCTTGAGGTGCAATTTCTGCTAACTCTTGTTCTAAAAACGCGAGGGCTTCACCTAGGCTATAACCGGGAGCGAGCTGTGTTTGTATTTTAACCGCCTTAACTTTATCAAAATGATTGAGCTCACGTGGGGCTACAGTCTCATTGATTTCAACTAAGTTAGATAGTTGAACCATATTGCCGTCATTCGTTCGCATATATAGGTCAGTTAAGTCACTGGGGTCACGGCGTTGCTCATCATCGACTTTAACTATGACTTCATATTGCTCACCTAGACGTTTAAAGCGGGTTACTTCACGGCCAGCCATGTAGCTTTCTAAAGTGCGGCCTAAATCGGAAACATCGACATCCATATCTGAGAGTTTGTCACGTTTTACATCGATCTGTAGTTCAGGTTTATTGAGTTTTAGATCAGAATCTGGTTGAGCAAAGCCCTTGTTTTCATAAACTTTAGCCATTAATTGATCGGTAATATTTTTTAAATCTTCATAAGTCCCATTTGTTTTGACGATGAATTCTACGGGGCGAGATATGAAACTCTGTCCAAGGGATGGGCGGTTAAGCGAGAAGCTCATAATGCCTGGAATACCGCCGAAAAGCTTAGGCGTTTGCTCCTGCACTATTGCTTGCTGTTTCTTATCTCGATCTTCCCAGCGTTTAAGGCCTTGGAATACCAGCGCGTTAGTTTCTGAAGGGAATCCGACAACGGTAAAGTAGCGTTCAGTTTCAGGTGTTTTGCTGATTGTTGCTTCGATCTGGCGAGTATAACGATCAATATAATCTACAGATGAACCGTCGGGAGCTAGGGCGAAGTTAAGAATTGTACCGCGATCTTCATAAGGTGCTAATTCTTGTGGAAGTTGTTGATAATAGAAGGCGGCACCGGCAAAGCTTAATCCCATAATAAGTAAAGCTAATAGACGGGATTTGAGTAGTTTCCTCAACAGCTTTTGATAGCTACGGGTGATCCAATTAAGAAAGCCTTCAATTAAATTGAAAAATGCAGAGTGGCGTTTTTCATGTTTAAGCAGACGTGAGCACATCATCGGCGATAAGGTCAGAGCGACAAAGGTCGATACGACTACAGCGCCTGCAAGTGTTAGTGCGAATTCAGTAAAGAGCTTTCCTGTACGCCCTTCAGAAAAGGCAACAGGGGCAAAAACGGCCACTAGCACAATTGTTGTGGCTAATACGGCAAATCCGATCTCTTTTGCGCCTTTAAAGGCTGCTTGAATAGGATGTAAGCCTTCCTCTACATGGCGATAGATATTTTCTAGCATAACGATTGCATCATCGACAACGAGTCCTATTGCTAGTACGAGAGCCAGTAAGGTTAGTGTGTTAATGCTGAAATCCATCCAATACATCATGGCTAAAGCGCCGATGAGTGATAATGGAATCGTTACAACGGGAATAAGTGTGGCCCGAATATTTCTTAAAAAGAAAAGCAGTACCAATATGACGAGAATGCCTGCTTGTATTAATGTTTGATAGACGGACTTGATGGATTCTTCGATAAAAATAGAGGAGTCATAAGCTACTTCTACCTTCATGCCTTCTGGTAGCGTGGGTATTACTTTATCTAGTGTAGCTCGGATGCCCGTGGATACGTCTAGTGGGTTTGCTGTCGATTGTTTTACTATACCAAGCGCAACGGCATTTTCACCTTTGTAACGAGTGATACGGCGAATGTTTTCTGGGGCGATTTCCACGCGAGCAACATCTTGTATACGGACAGGATAGCCATCAACATTACGAATAATAAGTTGCTTGAAGGCTTCGACATCGTTTACGTCAGTTTTGGCTAATAGTGTGAACTCTCGTTCTTTACTTTCAATACGGCCAGCGGGGATTTCAATGTTTTGATGGCTTAATGTTGATTCTATATCGTTCGGGATAACTTTATAAGCAGCCATCCGAGCAGGGTCGAGCCATATGCGCATAGAATATTTGCGTTCACCAAAAATTCTGACGTTAGCTACACCTGAAACTGTTTGTAATTGATCTTTAACACGCTGATCGGCTATTTCCGTCACTTCCATCATATTATGGCGGTCTGAGTTGAAAGCGAGCCAAATAATCGGTTGGGCATCGGCTTCTGTCTTTGTCACAACGGGGGGATCAACATCATCCGGTAACTGCCCAGTAATGCGGCTTACTCGGTCTCTGACATCGGCAGCGGCTGCATTTGGATCGCGTTCAATATTAAATGTGACACTGATTTGTGATGTTTCGGTACGACTGATCGAATTCATAAAATCGATTCCTTCAATACCGGACAGGGAATCTTCAATAATCTGTGTGACTTGGGTTTCAATAATGGATGCGCTTGCCCCAGGGTAGTTTGTTTCAACCGTGACTACAGGGAGGTCGATTTTTGGATATTCACGTATAGATAAACGATCATATGAAATAAAGCCGATGAGCAAAACCAATAAGCTCATCACTGTCGCCAGTACAGGACGTTTTATGCTGATTTCTGAAAGAATCATGGTGGCTTAGTCCTGTTTATCGTTTGTTATTTCTTTTTGACTACCATCAACAAAGATAGGGGTCACCGGCATACCTGGGTTAAGTTTGATCTGCCCAGCGATAATAAGCAGATCACCTGCAGACAGCCCTTCTGTGATTTGGACAACACCTGGACGGCGTTGGCCCATTTTGATCGGTGTCATTGCGACTGTATGTTCTTCTGTAACGGTCATTACAAAGAATTTACCGTCTTGGGGGATAATGGCTTGCTCAGGTACTACGACGCTTTCTTGTTGATCGACGAGTAATGAAACTTGTGCAAAAAGCCCAGGCCTTAGTTTACCTTCGTCATTGGCGATCTCTGCGCGGATCTCAATATTATGGGCATTGTTGTCGGCACTTGGGGAAACCGCGGTTACTTTTCCTTTAATGATTTCACCTGGTAATGCATCGACATTAACTTCGAGTATGCGGCCATTTTTTAGCTCTGAGAGATAGATTTCAGGGAATTTAAGGTCCAGTTTTAATTTGCTGTAGTCAGTCAATCTAACTAGATTTTCGCCCTGATCGACAAAATCACCAGGGCTTACCAGCCTTAAACCTGTATAGCCGGTAAAAGGCGCTTTTATTGTCATTTTATCTAGTTTAGCTTGAGCGAGTGCTTGGTGCGCTTGATCTACGCGTAGTTGCGCTAAAGTACTGTCCCTATCTTGTGCGGACCCGACTTTTTTCTTTAGTAGGCTTTTTGCGCGTTCATAATCTACACGGCTTAACTGCACGCTAGCTTGTGCTGATTTAAGTTCTGCAATGTAAACTGAACTATCTAGTTTAAATAATGGTTTGCCTTGCTCTACCTTTTCACCTTCTTCAAAGAGAATTTCTTCAATTCGTCCACTTTGTTCAGGGCGCAACATCACCGATTCATTGGCTCTCAAACTGCCTACTGCAGATATTTTCTTATCTAAAATAGAGTTGGCTACAGTGATAACTTCTGCAGGTAACCCTTTAGCGAAAGAGGATAAAGAGAATAGTGCGGTTAATATGGCAACCGCGAAAGTGAGATAGGATTTATTAAGCATACGCATTATTATCGTCCCTAAGAAATTGTAGATGCTATTGTAACGGGATGCATAGCGCTCACAACGCTTTATAGTGTTGAGAAATGCAACAATCTGTTCTTGAATCTGTGTTAGTTGTTGTGTCCGACCATAAAACCGGTCGGTTTATGCCAAGCATACATAAAGACCTTTACAGTTGTTGTAGTGAACGCTGTTCCGTTTGCATCTCATCGAGAATCCAATCTCTAAAGGCTTGCATGCTCTCCGTTAGAGGGCGTCCTTTTTGATAAACTAAATAGAACGATTTTTGTGTATCTAAGGATATATCCAGTGGGCAAATGAGTTGTCCATATTCCAGTTCTCGTTCTGCAAGACCGCGGTCAGCTAAGGTGATGCCTAAACCTTCCATTGCTGCACCTAATGCTAGTGATGTACTGGAAAACGTCATGCCCCGTGTATTCTCTATTTCATTGCCGCCGTTTTGTTCCAATAGGGATTGCCACTCGGTATCCCGTTTAGATATGTGGATAAGTGTGTGCTGTAGAAGGTCCTTAGCTGATTTTATTGGAGGCTTTCCCTCTAAAAGCTTAGGGCTGCATACCGGTACTAAGTGTACGTTGCGTAATAGATGGTAGTGGAGATCAGGCCAGTTACCATCACCATAAAACACCGCCATATCCATATCGCTGTAGCGAAAATCGATCTGGCTCATTGATGCGGTTAATCGAAGCTCCACATCAGGGCTAAGTGATTGGAAGTGATTAATTCTTGGCACTAACCAACGTGTGAGAAAAGCTGGCGCAACACTTAAATTAACAATATTAGAGTTGGGGACCGTGACTATTTTTTTGTTGCTTCATCTATTTCATCTAAAGCTGATTGAATAGCGATAAGGTATCGTTCGCCGGGTGGCGTGAGCGCTACACGTCGTTTAATACGTTCAAAGAGCTGGACGCCTAAGAAGGATTCAAGGCCCTTTATTTGATGACTTACAGCAGAAGGTGTAACAAATAACTCTTCTGCCGCTTTGTGGAAACTGCCTGCACGGGCGGCTGCTTCAAAGCTGCGCAGGGCATTAAGAGGAGGAAGGCGCCTGATAGAAAACTCCTATAGATGAGATAAATTCATCTATTTGGTGAAAAACTGTCGTTTGTTAATGTCCTTGGTAGACTTTAGTATGTACAACATCGTTAATCAACAAGTGATCTGTTTATCTTTAGTTACAGTAACTTATTTTTATTTGTAGCTTAGATTTGATGAATTTATTTGTTCGAGCAGCGGGGCTTCTTTTAATTGTTTTGTTGATTTAATTTGGTGTATGTGTGAATAACGAATTTGAAATGTCAGTACGTCTTAATGCTTGTGGTGATGTAGATACTGCATATTACATGGCTCTAGCCAAAGAGCAGCGTAGTGAGGCTTTTGTTGGTGCTATAGCGGTTGCTGTAGCGGCGGTTAAAAAGTTACTGAGCTCTTCTCATTCCAACCGTTTATCGGTACCTACATACACTTATTGAAATTGATTAGTTACATCCTGTTATTTTGCCCGCTTTTAAGCGGGCTTTTTTATACCTGAAATTTATAGTTTGAAGGTAGTAATGACGCTGTTTAATTTATTAGACAGGTCGCTCATTTGGCTACATGCTTTTGCTGTCTCATCAGCTCCTTGAGCCGTGAGTTCACTTGCCTTGTTTACGTGTGAAATACCGAGTTCAATATTTTGAGCGTTCTCTGATTGCTCCTCTGCATACAGAGTGATGTGATCGTTCATTTTTGAAATGGTAGAGATTGATTCTGTTATCTCATGTAAGGCTGTACCTATTGATTTTGATTGCGCTGCTGTTTGTTCTGCTTTTTTTGCACTGTTCTCCATAACAACCACGGCGCTATCGATCCCTTTTTTGAATTCGTTCAGCATGCACTCAATCTCTTCAGTAGAGCTGTGAGTTCGCTGAGCTAAGTTTCGCACCTCATCGGCCACGACGGCGAACCCCTTTCCTTTATCACCTGCTCGGGCGGCCTCTATTGCCGCATTCAGTGCGAGTAAGTTGGTCTGCTCGGCAATGCCCTTGATCACATCTAGCACTTTAACTATATTGGTGCTTTTTGCGGCCAGTTGGTCAATTGATTGGCTTGATTTACTTAAATGTGCTGATAGTTGCTCAATTTGATCTAATGCGCTTTGGACTTGTACATGGCTTTTGAATGCTAATTCATTGGTTTGAGAGGCTTCCGCAGAGGCGTTATTGACTTCGTAACTGATTTTTTCAGCTAAAGCGGACATTTCAGTAATAATTAATGACATCTCTGTGGTTTGTCGTTTTTGTTGCTGAGCTGATTGGCTAGAGTTGTAAGCGGTCGTATCTAAACTTTTTGACTGTTCTTCGACACTGCTTGCAGTATGTTTTAGTTGCTCAATTAGAATATGGATCCGCTGTCTCATCTCATTAAATTGATTACTCAGTTGTGCCATTTCGTCTTTAGATTGTAAGTCGATGGTCGTTGTTAAATTCCCTTGGGCTATTTGCTTTGCTGCATTGAGGACTTGTTTCATATTTCTTTGTACAGAAATATTAAATCCAAGATAAAAGTAGGCAGCTAAAAGAATAATTAAAGAGATTGCAGCGACTAAGCTATATAGCTGTCGTTTTTGTACTTCGAGGCGTTCTTTTAATATATGTGATGCATAGCCGAGGGCTAGATCAGAAAAGTGGAAGATATGTTCGAGATCCTGACTGGACGCGTTAAAAAAGGTTTCCCAAGACTGCTCCATATTTTCGCCAACAATAATATCTCGATCAAGACGATCAGCAAAATGGAGGAGTGCTTGGTGAGATTGGCGACTTAATTCAACTAATTGTGGGTCAATATCCTGAAGGTTCTCTAGTTTTTTTGTGATTGCGTTTAATGACATGGCGCTTTTTTGTAAGCGATCATAAAGTTGGTTTAAATGATCGAGTGCTGCTGAACCAAGATATCCGGTTGACAGCCCATGTCCTGCATAATCTCGTGTGGCGCCAATGTTTTCTAGGGTTGTGGGGATATCTTCAAGTAGTGCTCTTAAGATGATATAGATTCGAGTATCTAGATCGCGAGTGATACCTGAGTTAAAGCTTTCTTCTTCACTTACTTTGACTAAGGATAGACTTAACTGATTAAAATATTGGAAGCGGTTTTCAATATCTAAGTTCAATGTTGAAAACTGTGAGGTATCTATTTTTTGCCATAAATTCGCGAGGTCAGATTCAGGTATAAGCTGTGTAGTTATTATCTTTCTTAGCTCAGTGAATTGTTGTTCTTTTTCCGGTTTTAGTGGTTGATTTACGAAACCAATAGTAAATCGCAGGTCTCTATAATCTGTAAACGCCTTTAGTAATTGATAGTTAGTATGGAGCTTTTTTATAGCGATGGCTCTATGTTGTGTGTCAGTAATATCGGTTCGTAAATACTGAATTTGGACAGTACAAAGTAGAGCGAGAGGAAGCGTAAATACAGTGCTAACCAAGATGAATTTGTATAGATAAGGCAGTCTATCCATCAGTCGAATGACGGGGGTTAGAATGAAAGTCATTGTAAAGTTCCGGATGCTGTTAGTTGTTTTTATTTTAAGCGTGATCTAGTCAGATTAAGATTGTTTAAAAATTGATCCTTTATCTTAATTTAAAGGGCAATGGCGGCGGAGTCAGTGACAGAAAGCAGGTAATCTAGTAACAAATTGCTTCAGCTATAGGGTAGGGCGTCGTTTTACATAGAGAATCTTTTTAACATGGGCGATTAGGCTTTGATCGCTATCCCATATTTCTACATGAAACTCGGGAAACTGCTTTTCTCCTGTTTGGGCTGAGGTTTTGATCTGTTCTATCTGCTCGTCTAATAGGTGGATCTGTGCAGTTATTTTTTTCTTGGTTGCTTTTATAAAAGTAATTTCAGCTGCGCTATCCCAAACCCAATATTCCTTACCAAGTTTTTTCATAAGAATAAGCATGATATGTGGGTCGATCATTGAATAGATACTACCGCCAAAATGAGTGCCGACGGCATTACGGTTATACCAGCGGACTTTCATTGATACGGTGATATGGTTCCAATCGTCGGATATGTTTTCTACTTTTATGCCAGCACCAATATAGGGAGGGTATAAGTTGAGTAGATGTTTCATTGTTCTTGCTGACAGCTTCATACATAGGCTCAAAAGCAGAGAAGGGGAATGTTGTATTTTTAGGATAGTTGGTCGGTGTGTCAGTGACAGAAAAGGTTCTTTTTACTAACTGAATCGTTCAGTTTATGAGATGGCTTAAATAATCTGGAATGATTTAGGCGAATGAATAGATTATTTAAGCCATATGTAGCGTTAGTTGTGGCTATTTACGGCGAAATTGAAGTGCGCTAAATAAAATAGAAACACTTACAAGTAAAATAGATATAAGCATTAATCCTTCAGCCATTGTTATACCAAACAGAAGTTCTGGTGTGTATCCGCAAGGCTCCCAAGGTTCAAATACTTGCGGCATCCACTGATCTAATGCAAACCAGTTAGGTAGGCCGCTATTCATGCTACAGCTATCAATGATCCAACCGCGTTCAACGGCTAAGGTTTGCCAAGAGCGCTCAGTTAATCCAAGGCTAACAAGAAGCATCAGTAAGTGGGATAGTTTAGCCCCCCAGAGGGATTTTCTAACAAAGAATCCTAGAATCGCTACAAGAGTGAAAGCCATAACCCAGATACGAATATGGATGCAGAGTACGCAAGGGCCGTAATTTAATCCGTATTGAAAGAATAGTGCGACGCCTTCCATGCTAAGGCCAAGTATAATGAGCCCAAGCCAATACCAAGACGAACGACTTAAACCGCTTAATTTACTTAGCATCGACTATCTCCTTTTATATAAGTGGTTTCTCTGATGCCGAAGTCGCGAGAAGGTTCCAATAGATAGAAAAAACCGAGCATATAAGCTCGGTTTTTTGTGTTCACCCGTTTAGGCAGAAAGTGCTTTGCTGATACGTCCAAGCGCATCTTCAAGTACGTCCATGCTGGTCGCAAATGATAAGCGCATATTGCCGGGGGCGCCAAAAGCGGAACCGGGTACTAGTGCGACACCCGCTTCTATTAATAAGAACTCAGCGAGCGCTATATCATCTTCAAAGCGGTCATCATTATCGATCACTTCCTGAAAACTAGGGAAAGCATAAAAGGTACCGTCAGCAGGAATACAGCTCACACCGGGAATGCTGTTAAGTGTTTTAACAACATACTCGTGGCGAGCTTTGAAGGCGACGACCATCTCTTTAACACAATCTTGTGAGCCTTCAAGTGCTGCTTGTGCGGCGACTTGAGCGATCGATGTTGGGTTTGATGTGCTTTGCGATTGGATTTTTTTCATTGCACCAATCAACCAAGCAGGTCCCGCTGCATAGCCTATGCGCCAGCCAGTCATTGAATAAGCTTTTGAAACACCGTTTAGCACGATTGTACGATCATAAAGCTCAGGGCATGCATTTAAGATATTCACGAATGGCTTGTCATTCAAGCGAATGTGCTCATACATATCATCAGTTGCAATCAATACCTTTGGATACTTCAGTAGAACATCTGCTAATGCTTTAAATTCGTCGAGTGTATACGCAACGCCGGTTGGATTTGATGGGCTGTTTAAAACCATTAGGCGTGTTTTATCTGTGATCGCTGCTTCAAGCTGCTCAGGTGTCATTTTGAAGCGTTGAGCTTGTGTTGTGGAAACAATCACAGGCTTTGCGTCGGCCATAAGTACCATGTCGGGGTAAGATACCCAGTATGGAGCAGGCACAATAACTTCGTCCCCTTCGTTTAACAGAGCAAGGGAAAGATTAAAGAAGCTTTGTTTTCCGCCGCAGGAAACGAGGATCTGATTAGCTTCGTAATTTAGGCCATTATCATCTTTGAATTTATTAATAATCGCTTTTTTTAGGGATGGCGTTCCGTCTACAGCGGTATATTTAGTGAAACCTTCATTCAACGCCTGGATGGCAGCCTGCTTGATGTGATCGGGCGTATCAAAGTCTGGCTCACCAGCACCCAGGCCAATAATGTTCTTACCTGCCGCGCGTAATTCGGCTGCACGGTTAGTAACCGCCAGCGTTGGTGAAGGTTTTATGTTATTGACGCGGTCTGAAAGTTGAACGTTCAAGCCTAAATCCTCAAAAATTACCTGCTTGTATAAGTGATATGAAAGGGGCGCATCAGCAGGTGGCGATATTAATCAGTGTAGGTATTGCAAAGCAAAAACTACATCAGACGTCCCCAAACCCGCTAATAATACAGCAAAGAAAAGCCATCATGAATCCTGTTTTGGTTAAAAAACGCCTTTTTAGATCAATATATTGATCATAATTCTATTAAAGGAAACTTTATTGCTTCGATTATGTTCTTTGTAGGGGAAATAACTGCTCAAAATAAAAGGGAGTGGGATATAATGCGGAGTTTTATCTTCACATGGTTATGCTATGAAAGAGCGCTTTAAAGTTCATTCGCAATTCGCTCCGGCGGGCGATCAGCCGCAAGCAATTGCAGAACTCGTTGATGGTATACAGTCGGGCTTAGCTTCACAGACACTTTTGGGGGTAACGGGGTCTGGTAAAACCTTTACGATAGCCAATGTCATAGCTCAAGTTCAGCGCCCCACGATTGTGATGGCCCATAACAAAACCTTGGCAGCCCAGCTTTACGGTGAGTTTAAGGAGTTCTTTCCGGATAATTCGGTTGAATACTTTGTTTCCTACTATGACTATTACCAGCCCGAAGCTTATGTTCCCTCCTCAGATACCTTTATCGAAAAAGACGCATCGATTAATGATCATATAGAGCAGATGCGGCTTTCAGCAACCAAAGCCTTGTTGGAACGGGATGATGCCATTATTGTTGCTACAGTTTCTGCTATCTATGGTTTAGGTGATCCGAAATTGTACCTCGGCATGATGTTACATATAGATCGGGGCGATATTATTGACCAGCGTGCCGTATTGCGTCGTTTAGCTGAATTGCAATACACCCGTAATGATGTGGAACTACACCGTGGTACTTACCGCGTAAAAGGGGAGGTTATCGATGTATTCCCCGCAGAATCAGAGCAGGAAGCGATCCGTATACAGCTGTTCGATGAAGAGATTGAAGAGATCAGCTATTTTGATCCATTGACCGGCGAAATACTACGTCGGGTTCCCCGTGCTACCATTTACCCTAAGTCCCATTATGTAACCCCCCGTGAAACCTTGTTGGCGGCAGTTGAGAAAATTAAAGATGAGCTACGAGAGCGATTAAAACAGCTGCGTGATAATCAAAAGTTAGTTGAGGCGCAAAGACTAGAGCAGCGTACCCTCTACGATATGGAGATGATCATGGAGCTTGGATATTGCTCCGGTATCGAGAACTATTCCCGCTACCTTTCTGGTAGAGAGCCGGGAGCCGCGCCACCGACCCTATTTGATTATCTGCCGGATAATGCCTTGCTTGTACTGGATGAATCTCATGTCACTGTGCCGCAAATCGGGGCGATGTATCGTGGAGACCGTTCACGTAAAGAGACGCTGGTTGAGTATGGTTTTCGTCTACCTTCTGCATTAGATAATCGACCGATGAAATTTGAAGAGTGGGAGGAAGAGTCCCCTCAAATGATTTTTGTATCTGCGACACCGAGTAAATACGAGGCTGCTAATCAACAAGCGATTGTTGAACAGGTGGTGCGCCCGACGGGATTGATTGATCCAGAAGTTGAGGTTCGGCCTGCTTCAACTCAAGTGGATGACCTGTTATCAGAGATACATAAAGTTGTCGCTAAAAAAGAGCGTATTATCGTCACTGTGCTGACAAAGCGTATGGCTGAGGATCTGACTGAATACCTCGATGAGCACGGGGTTAGAGTTCGGTACCTTCATTCCGATATAGATACGGTTGAGCGTGTAGAAATTATTCGAGACCTTCGGATTGGTGAATTTGATGTCTTAGTCGGCATTAATTTACTTCGAGAGGGTATTGATATGCCTGAAGTGTCTTTAGTGACTATACTTGATGCTGATAAAGAGGGTTTCCTCCGTTCAGAAACGTCGTTGATTCAGACCATTGGACGTGCGGCTCGAAATGTTAATGGGCGCGCTATTTTATATGCTGATCGCATAACTGGTTCAATGCAAAGGGCAATAGATGAAACCCAGCGACGTCGAGATAAGCAGATTGCTTATAATGAAGAGCGCGGGATTGTGCCTAAAGGTATTACGAAGTCGGTCGCTGATATTATGGAAGGAGCGAGTACGATCCCAGGCCGCAAAGCAACACGAACGGCGAAGAAGGTTGCGGAGCAGACGGGTGAATATCAAATAGATCCATCACTGATGTCAGTTAAAGAGTTATCAAAAGCGATGACACGCATCGAAGATAAAATGTATGAAGCAGCTAAAAATCTAGATTTTGAAGTTGCAGCGCGGTATCGCGATGAATTGCAGAAATTAAAACAACATACATTTGTTAGTTGATTTTTTATCGATTTGACGACAGTTTAAAACAAGGAAAAAATCATGGCACGGCTCTCTAGAGTATTGATATTTTCAGCGGTGCTATTAATGAATGCAATCGGTTCAAACCTGAGTGTGGCTGCGGCTCAAGAAGCGGCCGTAGTTGTTTTAAGTATAGGGGGGAATAAGGCCCAACTGCCTCAGCAACCTAGTCGTGATCTCAAACGTAAATCTAGCATATATACGCAGGATTTAATCTCAACGGGGCCTAAAGGGCAGCTTCAATTGCGTTTTAGTGATAGTTCCCGTTTCTCTTTGCGAGAAAAAACTGTATTCAGTGTTGAAACCTACCAATTTAATAAAGATACACCGGAAACGGGGAACTCAGTTTATCGCCTATTAAAAGGTGGACTGCGGACCATTACCGGTGCGATTAGTCATACTAATGTGGAGCACTACCAAGTACATACACCTATAGCCACTATTGGGGTTCGAGGCACACATTACACGCTTTTCTACTGCGATAGCGCCTGCCAAAAAGATACACAGGGCATAATGGGGCTGTACGGCTATGTATTGGAGGGGGAAATCGTTGTAGAAAATGATTTTAGTAATGCGCCTGTTTCCGCTGGAAATTACTTCTTCTTAGCAAGTAGGGAGAGCCGAATAGAGATGAAAGGCACCCCTTTCGATATTTTTGAAACAGTTAAAGACCTAGGGCCTGTTTTAATCGATGGTGTTAATGATAAAAACATTCCTGCGACAGAGGTTTTGAACTCTAGAGCGTTACCACCACAATATCAGTAACAAAAAAAGCGCTAAGTTTTATTAAAATTGTAGATGTATCGTCTTTATATAGCTGTTAGCCTTAAACTAATAGTGTTTGAAAACCACTTATAATCTTGCTCAGGAGTCGTCAGTGTTCAGGAAATTATCCCTCTGTATAATGCTGAATTTTATGTGTTTGTCAGTAACGGCAATGGCCGATGTCATCAGTGATGTATCCCAACTGCTTGAGAAAGGAGAGTCTGTAAAAGCCTACCAGTTATCGCTTGATAACCTTGATGAGATGGAAGGTGACCCTGCGTTTGATTTTCAGTATGGCGTAGCAGCCATTGATAGTGGGCATCTTAGTGAAGGTATTTTTGCTCTTGAGCGTGTTCATATGTTGGAACCTAAAAACTCGCTAGCGACGTTGGAACTGGCACGTGGTTATTATTTGATCGCTCAATATGAAAGAGCGCAGGTGTTATTTCAGCAGGTTGATGCAGAAAATCCACCCGATGTAGTCCGCGCGCGTATTCAGCAGTTTCTGACCCTGATTACAGAAAAAACGTCAATTTCACCGACTAAATTTAAGAGCTTTGTCGAGCTGTGGGCAGGTTACGACTCAAATATAAATTCAGGTCCCGGCGGACAAACCAATGTGGTCATATTGAGTGACAACGCATTAGGTCGTGGCGATTCATATGCGCAAGTCAGGGTTGGGTCGAGTGTTGAGCATGCTTACAATCCCGACAATGCGCTTGTGTTTAGTGCCAATGTCGATTCGCGTATTTACGATAGCGAAGATGAGCAAGACTACAATAATATTAATTTAAGTGCTGGGCATATATGGAAAGGTGAAGCTAATCAATTTCAATTCAACTTCAACCTACAAAAGTACCAGTTAGCCAATAACAACTACCGCGACATGTTTGGTATCACAGGCACGTGGAGTAAGCAGCTTAGTAAACGTTCGGTCATGAAGTTTTTCGTAGGGGCCAATGACCTCGCTTATGATGACCAGTCATGGAAAGATGCAACCCTGAGTAATGTAGGTGCAAGCTATATCTATGCAGGGGAGGGTGGCTGGCGTCCTCTTTATTTTATCAGTGCTTTTGCCGGAACAGAAAATCCAAAAACCGCGGGTATTTTAGCAAATGGCCAAGTTGACCGGGTTTTCCACGGCGGGAACTTAGGGATTCAGCTATCGCCTACTAGCGATATTAAATTGACACCCGCTATTACTTATCAACGCAGCGAATATAAAGGTAAAGATTGGATCTATAATATTAAGCGTAGGGATGATTTTACTATGTTTAATGTGAATATGGAGTGGATGGTCGCGCCCTCTTGGACAGTGTTAGCTAATTATAGTTTTACCGATATAGGCTCGAATATTGAGCTTTATGAATATGACCGCCAGCAAGTAATGCTGGGTTTGCGTTATAACTTTCAGTGAGATTTAGACTATGAAAACCTATGTCACGGCGGCTCTATTTATTCTTTTTTCTAGTTTTGTTTCTGCTGCGCCTCAAAGCGTAGGTACCGTTATTCTGAGCTTTGGTCAGAATACGGCAGAGTCTGAGGGCACTCAGCGAGTTTTAAAGCGCAAGGTAGACATTTATGCCGATGACCTGTTGAAGACAGGAGATACGGGACGCTTACAGATACGCTTCACCGATGGCGCGCGCTTATCATTAAAGCCGGGTACTGAATTTAAAATAGCTGAATATCAATTTGATGAGGCTAATCCTGAAGATGGAAAAGCCGTTTACCGGTTATTAAAAGGCGGTATGAGAACGCTGTCTGGCCAGATAGGTAAAGTGGATAAAGAGGATTACACATTAGATGCGGTTGTGGCGACAATCGGTATTCGTGGTACTGACTTTACCGTTGATAAGCAGGGCGATGAGGTCAAGGGGAGCGTTAATAATGGTGCGATTAACGTAGCTAATAAAGGGGGAGCCAGTGATGTAGCAAAAGGCTTCTCTTTTCAGTTGGTGGGCGCTGATGGGGCGATCAATATATTCAGGACACCGGCGACGGTTCGTCGCTCCCTTGACAGTAAGGATGTTTCTGTTCCGGCTACTCAGGTGGAGAGTGAGAGCACACAGCAAATTACAGTGGCAGCGTCGCCTAATCCTACAGGAAATGGTGAAACCGCATCGGATGAAAGTGTCGTTGCTTTAGCTTTCTCGCAAGTTAAGCTTGGAGGTGTGGATGTCTCAGCAGGAAGTGTCGAAGGTACTGACAGCAATGCGGATATTACAATAGATCGTACGTTGGGTGGTGGGGATGTTGTAACGGGTGTCGTCTTTAACGATGAAAGTAGTTTGTCGTCCGATCCTTGCTCTCCTTGTGTTATATCTAGCCCGCCTATTTTGGGAGTTTTGCTTGATCAAGACGAAATGACCGTTGGTACTGCTGAAGTTAGTTGGGGGCGCTGGGGGAGTGGTTATACAGTAGTGGAAAATGGTTTTCCGACGGTCACATCGGGTAGCTTTCATTTTATGTACAGTGATGATTTGACCCCAGATTCGGTTATTACAAATAAAACAGGCGATTTTGTTTATCGATATGACGCTACGCATGGTGGATATACAAGCCCACAAAACGAAACGGGCGCCACAGGTACATTGAATGATTTTTCAACAGTCACTGGCACGGGTGGGCATGTATATAGTGGGACCTACTTTCGAGTCGATTTTGATGGGCAAAAGTTACTAGAAATAGGCGTTGAAGCCGATATATTGGGCAATTCTTATGAGTTGCGCGAAGCTGCGAGTGCTGATTTGAACTTAAGTAGTGTATTAAATGGTGAAGAGGTTGCATTAACCGGTACCTGTAGCGGACTAACCTGCGGTGCTGGTGTTGTGTCTACTGATCTTTCCGGTCATATGAGTATCGATTTTGTGGGTGATAATGCGGAAGGTGCTGTCACAAGTTATGCTGCTGAAGGGGTGAATGGATTGACCGGCGTATCGTCCAGCATCAATGGTACTATTTTTCTTGAAGGGGAGTCCTCTCCATAACTTAGGCAAGAAAGGCCTTAAGGAGAGCTTAGGTTAATTATCTGGTTGTGATGCAAACGATAAATCTGTTTATCAGGCAATAGTTGATGACACTGTTGCATAATGGTGTCTTCAAACCCAGGCTTTAAATGGGTGATCATGATTTTGCAATCATGGTTTAGCTGGGCTAATTGCTCTCGTAAGTGGCTTGGGGTTAAGTGCCCACTTAAGCGAGCAAGCTCATCTATCTCGTCGGTAAACGAGACATCAATAATCAGTAAATCCGGTTTGCGATCATTTAATATAGGCCAAAGTTCATCGTTAATACCTGAATCGCCGGTAAACGCAAAAGATGCGTTTGAGTCAGATATTAAATAGCCAACCGTTGGAGTAGGGTGCTGCGCGGGTAGCACTTCGATGTTTTTGTCTTGTAGAGAGAGCTTGTCGCCTTTTTTGATCTTGTGCAGGCGGATAATAGGCGACCCTTCAGGCAGGCAAGTGTAATCGGGCCAAATAGTCCAGTTAAAGATATGCTGTTTCAAGGCATCAATAACTTCAGGACGTGCATAAATATTTAGAGGCTCTTTATGCTGATCAAAGATAGTGGCAAGCATGAGAGGCAGGCCGATAATATGGTCTATATGTGCATGGGTAATGATAACATCGCGTATTTTTAACATACGCTCCATTGTTAGTAGTTCGAGACCTGTACCTGCATCGAGCAGTAACGAATCATCTACCAAAAATGTTGTAGTTTTTAAGCCTTGACCTATACCGCCACTACAACCTAACACGTCGATCTTCACGTTCCACCTCAGCTGTGGCTATCTAAATTAAGTACACTACTATGTACATTATGGTAGTTGGGTATGATAAAAGCGACAGCAGAAAGAATGCAGCAATTTTGTTCATAATTAATTGATAGCTTGCTAACAATATATCAAGCTAAGGCACTGAAGCTACGCACTTTTTGGTGAAACAAAATTTTTGCTGAATACAACGGTTTTATATAAACGCCAACGGTTATTCAAGATACAGATATTAGTCCGTTGCAGCAAATGAATCAGTTTGAAATTTCAGGTTATAAAAAGGTGTGCGCTTTCTATATTCGACTCTGTAGCGGAAGTTCAACATTTGACTTGCTTTATAGCTGTCGTGCGCAAATAAAACTGTTATTTTTATACAGTACAAATCTAATAAAGCGTATGCAGAATGGAGTGATCTTCCATAGTTACGCATTGTAAAACTGTTGCTGAGTAGTCAATGAGACAAAGAAAAATCAGAACATTGTTGGGCATTCTACTCACCGTTCTAATGATAGTTCCTGTGGTGACTGGCGATCGTCCTGAGTTATTTGAACGCTTTGAACATGATCTTTATGACTTACGTTTACGTCAGTTTCTTTCCAAAGAGGAAGATCCGCGTATTGTTATTGTTGATATTGATGAAAAAAGCCTTGCTGCGGAAGGGCGCTGGCCATGGAATCGTTCAAAGTTAGCACGTATGGTTGATCAGTTATTTGATAACTATGGTGTGGCCATCGTAGGCTTTGATATGGTGTTTTCAGAAGCGGATCAAAGTATTGATTTAGTTGAGCTTAAACAGTTTTTTGAAAATAAAAGTACCGATCACGATGTAACTACGCTGCTTAAAACGCTTAACTCGGATGCTCATTTTGCCCGTGTAATAGCTGATAGGCCTGTTGTATTGGGTTATCTGTTTGACCGTAGTACTAAGCAGCTACAAGTAGGCCATCCAGGAAAAGCGGTGATAGGTGAAGATCCCGCTTTAGCTGAGTTGCCTATTCCTGAAGCGAACGGTGTGATCTCTAGTTTGAATGCGCTACAAAGTAAGGGCGTTCGTAATGGCTTTTTTGATAATCCAATGGTTGATTCCGATGGTGTTTATCGACGCGTACCTATACTGCAGCGCTTTGAAGGTCAATATTATCCATCCTTAGCCTTAGCGATGCTGTTAGCGTTGTTTGAGGAAGATCAGGTGCTGCCGGTTATTGAAACGGATGCAACAGAGGAGAGGAGTGCTTTAGTGGCCGTTGAAGGAGCAGGTATACGTATCCCTGTTGATCAACATAGCGCAGTGCTGGTTCCTTATCGAGGTCCACAAGGGAGTTTTCCTTACGTTTCGGCAACCGATATTATTAATGGGGTTGTTGATCCTGAGGTACTTGAGGGCACGATTGTTTTAGTTGGAACAAGTGCGGCGGGTCTTTTGGATCTTAGGGTAACACCGATGAGTAATCGTTACGCTGGAGTGGAGGTCCATGCCAATATTTTATCCGGCATGCTGGATGGGAGATTTCAGCACCAACCTGATTACACGCTCGGAGTTGAGATTGTTCAGCTTATTTTTTGCGGCCTACTCTTATCGATTGTTATTCCTCGATTATCCGTATTTTTATCAACGATTATCACACTGGCTATTGGTGGGGTGGTCATCGCCCTTAATCTCTATGCTTGGCAGCAGTTACTATGGGTTATCCCTTTGGGTTATACCTTGATCTTAATAAGTGTTTTATACCTTTTTCAGCAAACGACAGGTTACTTTTTTGAAACCCGAAATATAGCCCAATTGGCGAATCAGTTCGGACAATATATTCCGCCCGAGGTGGTGGAAGAGTTAAGTCAACAGGACCAATCAGTACAGCTTTCAGGTGAAAGTCGAGAGATGAGTGTGTTTTTCTCAGATGTTCGGGGTTTTACCAGCCTCTCAGAGCAGCTGACGCCTCAACAATTAACCCGTTTAATGAATATCTATTTAACGGGGATGACTAAAGTTATTCATGAGCAGCGCGGCACAGTGGATAAGTATATAGGTGATGCTGTGATGGCTTTTTGGGGAGCGCCGCTTAAAGATGAAGATCATGCTCGTCATGCCTTGCAAGCCGCGTTAGAGATGCTTGCTTTGCTGCCGGAACTTAATCAGCAATTAGAACGTGAGGGGTTACCCGCGGTTCGTGTAGGTATGGGTATCAACAGTGGAATAATGAATGTGGGTAATATGGGCTCCTCTTTCCGTATGGCGTATACGGTCATGGGAGATGCAGTTAATTTAGGTGCACGTTTGGAAGGGCTGACCAAATATTATGGTACGCCGTTGCTTGTAAGTGGTGAGTTAGCGCAAAAAGTACCTGAGTACCTATACCGTAAATTAGATAGAGTGCAGGTTAAAGGTCGTAATGAGGCGGTGGATGTTCTAGAGCCTATAGGGTTACGTGAACAGTGCACACAACATGAAAAAAACGCAGTCGATCTATTCCAAAAAGGTATTCAGGCCTATTCGACAAAACAGTGGGATGAGGCTCAGGATATTTTTGAGGCTTATCTATGTCAAGCTACAGAAGATACAATGGCACGGATTTATCTGCACCGTATTGCTGAATATAAAGATGCTACGCTCCCCGCTGATTGGTGCGGAGTTTTTAGCCATACCAGTAAGTAAGCTTATTGCAAACCAGGCAGAGAGTGTATATCAAAGGTATCTATCTGGCGGGGTGTCATATGCTTTTGTGCATAAGTGAGATAAGCTCCACTTTCTGCAAACAGTTTGAATAAGTCACCATCTAAATGATTATCCTCTACCATACGTCCTAAAATGGTCATGGCTTGGGATAAAAACATGCCTTTTTTATAAGGTCGATCGGGGGAGGTTAGGGCCTCAAAAATATCTGCGATGCACATAATGCGTGCGCGGGTTGATAAATCGTCCGCCTTCAAACCACGAGGGTAACCACTGCCATCCAAGTGTTCATGGTGATTGCAGGCGATTTCTGGCACCTGTTTTAGTTGTTTAGGGTATTTTAGAGATTCCAGCATATCGATGGAAACCTTAATATGATCCCGCATCACCTGACGTTCATCTTCAGTTAGCGTCCCTTTGCGAATACATAGATTGTCGGTTTCATCTTTGCTCAAGAGTTGGCGGGTTTTCCCCTCTAAATCAACCCAGCTGATATCTGCAATACTTAGAATACGGGCGATATCCTCATCAGCCATAAACTCCGATCCAGCATTAGAGCGTTTAATAAAATCGAGATCAGCGTCTAGTGCCTGTTTTTGCTGTTCTAATTGGAGGTAGGCCTTTGCGCGCTCTTTATCAGATATCGCTGAGTTTGAGGTAAGAAATTGAATTTCTAAATGAAGCTTATATTCACGAAATCGGGACTCAATTAAGTGAATACGGTCAAACATTGTATGTAGTTTGGTGGCTTTATCGATTATATATTCTGGTGTTGTGATCTTGCCACAATCATGTAGCCACGCGGCGATGCGTAGCTCGTACATCTCTATTTCACAAAAAGCTTTATTTGCGAATTCGCCTTGGGTTGCCGTATTGACAGCATCGGCTAGTAGCATCGCAATTTCTGGTACCTGCTCACAATGCTTGCCGGTAACAGGAGATTTGTGGTCAATTGCACGGCCAATCAACTTAATAAATGATTCAAAAAGGTGGCGTTGAGCATCAATCAAACGTCGTTTGGTTAGGACTGTCGCCGCAAGAGAGGCAAGGGATTCTACCAAATGTTGTTGGGTCGCTAAGAAAGGGATGATCTGCCCTTTCTCATCAATGGCGTTTATTAACTGTAACACACCGATAATCTCCCCTTCATGATCTTGTAAGGGGACACAGAGAAAGGACTTAGAATGATAGTTTAATTGTTTATCAAAGTTACGAGTGCCTGAAAAATCATAATCTACACACTCATAAGCATCGGGAATATTAATGGTTTCTCGCTGAACAAAGGTTTGAACGACAACGAGTTTAGATGCTTGTTTTTGAGAATTAAAAATATCTATAGCGGGTAGGTCGTGAGGCTTACGGTGAATACCTAAAGAACGATTATGCAATATAGTAAATGCCAACTCATTCTCATTCTCTTCATTCAAGGTATATAAGGTACCACCATCAGCATTAGTCAGGTGCATACAACCGAGAATAATACGATCTAATAGTTTGGTATGATCATTCTCTGTCGTTAAAGCTCCCGTCAAATCAGCCAGTTGCTTTGCAATTTCTTCTGGATCTAAGTGAAGCATAGCTATTCCGATCTACCTATTTAGATGTAAGTGTCAATGTGGCGCTCAAGGGCAGTCGTGTCAAGGGGGAGCAGCGTTAAATCACCAAAATATAAAGGTTTTATCTCTAGTTAGGTTATAGGAGCGGATTTAGAGCGCTCTTATTGTCAACTTGCCCATTTTAGACAGCATAATAGCAGTATTAGAGGGAAAGCAGGTTTGAGCTAGGTTAGTTATTGTGAGTTTAAGGCTCTAGTCCTAGATGTTAGGCATAAGATTAAGCTAAAAAACATATAAATCAAACAGATGCATGCTTGGCAGAGATTGATATCTGAGGGTTTATAAAAAGGTTCAGCAATGCCTAGATGAATACATCTATGGGGGGGGATGGAGGATATATTCAATTTTAGCGCTTTTTTCCTGTTCAAACTGTTGTCGTTGTTTTAATTGATTAGGGTAAAGGCAGATATATGTCCCCGTAGAAGAAATCTTATCTAAGGGGTTAAGACTCAAAAAAGGCTAGTTGGGGATCTCTAATGTGACTGTTAAGCCTGATTCATAAATATCTGAGTCAGCTAAGGTTATGTTGTACCCACTACGGTCACATATCTCTTTGACTATAGATAAACCTATTCCACAGCCGTCGGTATCTTGGCTTGCTGCTCGGTAAAATCGTTCAAATACATGTGTTTTTTGTTCATCACTTAAACCGATTCCATTATCTGAAAGGACAAACTTAACTTTAGCATTGAGTTGTTCTGCTTTTATTCTGATTTCTCCCCGTTCCGGAACATATTTAACCGCATTGTCGATTAGATTTCGCAGTAAGATGGAGAGTGTTTCTTGATTTGCTTGAACAGAAATTTTTTCATCTATAAGTATGCTAAGTAGGATCTGCTTATTACTAATTACACTGTTTAGTTCGGATATAACCTCATTAACTAAGCCGTTAATATCGACCTTTTCTTTCTTGGTGGGTTCGGTAGAGGACTCAGTTTGGCTTAAGGTAATTAGTTGGTTGAAAAGATGGGTTAGTTTATCTATGCCCGAAATAATATGGGTTTGAATCTTGGTGAGCCTCTCATTCTCTGGGTGCATGTTTTGCGCGTGAACTTTTATCGCGGCTAGTGGTGTTCTTAACTCGTGAGCTGCATTACCGGTGAAGCGTTTTTGTCTTTCTAAAGCGGCACCGAGGGAAGACATTAGATGGTTGATTGATCCAACGACTTGTTGCAGTTCATTAGGTACAGAGGAGAAACTTAATGGGGTTAAGTTGTGATTTCCTCGCAATGAGATCTGCTTGTTGATCTCATTAAGTGGAGAAAGTCCTTTACGTACGATCAAGGTGATTAAGATAAAAATTACGGGTAATAGGATCAATAAAATTGATGCGTTAACAGAGGCTATCTTATGGGTTACATCCTCTCGTATCTCTATGGATTGTGAAACTTTAATCCAAATAGATAAGGTTTCACTGTACCTAACAAAGGTTCGCCACTGTTTATCTTTAATAGTTTCGTAGCTATAACCAGGCTGGTCTGAAAAACTCAAATCTGCATCATCTTCCCCACTTCCTAGTAGGGGAACCCCTTTACGACTCCAAACTTGAAAAGCTAATTTCTTCTCATATTTATGACCATCTTTGTTGTACTCACCCTCCGCAATAATCTCAGGAGAAATGATCAGTTTTTGTTTATCGTGGGTTGTTTCTGAAATATGTACACCGGTAAATTCAAACTCGATACTTAGTACAGCTTCTAGTACTCGGCTGATTTGAGCCAGCTCCGCGTCGTATAGTTCTTCGGTTTCGTGAGTGATACGTTGATAGCTCATGGCGATTGAGGCCGCAATGGCAAGGCCAATACCGATGACTAAGGTGAGTGTTAGATAGGCACGTATGGAATTCACTCTGAGGTGCTCCCTAATTGATAACCAATACCACGGACGGTTTTAATAATATCTTTGCCTAGTTTTTTTCTAAGATGATGCACATAGACTTCAACTGTATTACTGCTTACTTCATTGTCCCAGTTATATAATTTATCCACTAGAGCCTCACGGCTAAATACTTGGTTTGGGCGATTGATTAAGTGGAGTAACAGATCGTATTCATGGCGGGAAAGAGGTATAGGTTTTCCATATTGAGAGAGAGAAAAGTTGGCTGGATTGATCTCAATACTGCCATGAGTGATGATTGAGCTTTTCTGTTGCGATTCCCTGCGTTGTAAGGCCCTCAATCGCGCCATGAGTTCCGGTACATCAAAAGGTTTCACCATATAATCATCTGCGCCACGGTCTAGCCCCGTGACTTTTTCGCCGGAAGTGCTCCGCGCAGTGAGGATTAGAATCGGTGTTAATATTTTATTATTTCTTAACTCTTGCAGAACATCTAAGCCATCCCTATCAGGAAGGCCTAGATCCAGTATGATGACATCAAATTGACTTGCGTTAGCAAAACTAATCGCTTGCTTGCCGGTTTTCACCCACTCCACAATATATGATTGATAGGTTAACGCATCAGCTATACCTTGACCCAGCAAGGGATCATCTTCCACAAGTAATATCTTCATGGTTTGGTTAATAACCCTCAGCTTAAAGTTGCTCTAACAGTGCCTTTATCTCTAGGCGACGGCCACTATCAGCAACCTCGCGGCCCGGCCTTGGTGATGCCTCTAGAGCATGTTCTAAGAAAGCTTTAGCCTCATCTTTTTTATGCTGTTCAATCAGAAAATCGGCATTGAAAAAGTTACTATCAATACCATCTGGGTTGATTTCAAGTGCTTTTGTTAGAAACACTTTTGCTTTTTTATCACTACCAAATCCAATCGGCCAGCCGGGTACCTGATAATAAAGGCTTCCTAAGCTAGTGTATGCTGAACCTTGTAGAGCTGTTGGGTCAATCTCTATCGACTTTTCAAGTAGCTGTTTAGCCTCCTTTACTAAGCTTAACGCACCTAAACCACCTTTTTCGCCTGCATAAGTGCTAAGAATAATGGCACGCCAGATCATAATATCTGCCGACTCTGGAAATTGGGATAGAGTCTCTTCGGATTGTTCCGCAAGGGATTTAAACATTATCTCTTGCTGATCTTTTTCTAGCTCATATTTGATATGCGCCCACTCTGTTTGTAGTGTGAGCCGCGCATCATCAACGGGTGCAGCAAGTATACACATGCTGAAGAGTGTGAGTGCTGTAGTGATAAATAGGTTTTTCATAGTAAAACTCTCTTAGCCAATATATTTACGGACAATGGGAAGTTGTTTTTTTAACTGTTGGCTCACAATAGATGGCAGCACAGCGTTAACTTTTACAAACAGTTGTTCTGGCCAACCTAAGTGACAGCTATCTTTATCCGTTTCGAGGAAACGTATCAGTTCATTAGCAACGTACTGAGTGCTATCTGCTTTATTGCCCAGTTCAGTATTCATGGCGTTAGCACTATCGGAATTAATACTGGTTTCTGTGGTACGAGGGGCAAAGTATTTGATGTTAATAGGTTTGTCTGCCAGCTCGCGGGACAGTGCTTCACAAAAACCGCGCAGTGCAAACTTTGATGCGCAATAGGTTACATAACCGGGCAGGCCAATGGCGCCAAGCGTGGACCCGACGTTGACTAAGGTGCTATTACTACGTGTTTCTAATAGGGGAATTAGGTCGTGAGTCAGTAGCATAATGGCAGTGAGGTTGGTGTAAATCATCGCTTCAATTGATTCTGTTGTTTGTTGTTCAAATGCAGTTAACTGATTGATACCGGCTACATTAATAATAGTGTCAATCGGCGATCTGCTAACCTCAGTTACAATGGCTTCACGGCCTTGCGCACTGACGACATCAGCGATAAGTAATGTGTGTTGATCCTGATGTAGAAGATTAGCTTTTAGGTCTGCTAAAGCGGTTTCATTACGCCCGCATAGAAAAATGTTTTGTCCCTGTTCGGCCAGTTTTTTAGCGACGGCCTGACCGATACCGCCGGATGCACCAATAATCAGTGAGGTCTTGGTCTCTAAGCTCATTCTGCACCTTCCACTGATGAGAGCACTTCACCGTAAAGGTGATAGAACACTTGTGCTGCATGAATGATTGTTTGTTGAGCTGCAGGGCACTCAATTTTGTTCATTAGATCTTCAAAAAATTTCACATGGGCTATATCGAGCGAGCCATGGGAGCGAAGATAGCTAAAGGCTTCATCCGGTAAACCTAATCGGCCTTGTACTAACTCGGATGTGTGAGTGGCTAACGCGATACTGGTGCCTTCTAATACATGGACCATGCCGAAAAAGGCAAGTGGATGGACACGGTCGATTTGATTGTAAGCGTAAGCGACCATTACTTCAGTGGGCAGGGAAGGGATACCTACTTTGACACTTAATGGGTCTAGACCGGTTTGCTCTATATCGTTAAGAATCCACTGTTCATGACCAATCTCTTCTTCAATATATTCCGCAATCGCTTTTTGCAGCCAGTTGAACTCTTCAGGTAATCGAGAACCGCAGGCCATCAACAAAGGAACGGTGTGCTTAACGTGGTGGTAGGCTTCAGTTAAAAACGCTTGATAGCGAGCAAGTGAAATATCCCCTGAAAGTGTTTGTTGAATAATAGGGCGCGCTAGAAAGGCGTGCTGAGCGGCTACTGTTTCTTGTGACAACTTATCAAAAAATACCATGTTATTTTTCCTACAGTTATATAGTGACGCTGTGGTAGCAGTCTTCAATCTGCTGTGCGTAATAGTGTTTAATGGTTTCCCGCTTGATTCGACCATTAGCGGTTAATAATCCGTGGTTGGTAAGTACTTCAGCCGACATAGGTAGAGTGGCTTTGATCTGGGCGTAATCGGGGAGTGATTGGTTTAACTGTTGAATCTGCTGTTGAATCTGAGACTCACTGACTCCGGGTATAGTTTGAATGAGCGCCGTGATATAAGGTTTACCATCCCCGAAAATAGCGGATCGTATGACACCGGATAAACCGTTGATTTCAGCTTCAATCCACTCTGGACTGAAGTTGCGACCAAAGCTGTTGATCTGGATATTTTTTATACGACCTGTAATAAAGAGAAAACCATCTTCATCTATATAACCGAGATCACCTGTTGATATGTGGTCAGAGACTGATACCGGTTCATCTAGGTATCCACTCATATGCGGGCCATAGACCAGTATCTCACCACTGTCTGATATCTTTACATTACAGTGAAGTAGAGGCTTACCGACACTTCCTAGTTTGGTTGCATTAGGTGTGTTGAGTGCAACTACAGAGCCGCATTCACTTAAACCGTAGCCCTCATAAACAGGAATATTTAAGGCGCAGGCTTGTTGGAGTAGGCGTTTTGGTACTTTGCCGCCACCTACCGCAACAAGTTTCAAATAATCGAGCGCTTGGCCTTGCTGTTTTAGTAGGAGTAAAAGTTTCAGTAACTCCGGCGTTACAATCAAACTATGCGGTTGCTCCGCACTAAGGTACAGACCCAGCTGCTGAATATCTGGCTGTGATGAGCCCCTAAGTCCTGTGATTTCTGAGCTATCAATTACAATAGTTTCACCTGCATAAAGTGGCAAAAATGCCCCTGCAATATTTTCTAGCATGACAGCAAGAGGTAACAGGCAGAGGTGTTTTTGTACACCTAGGTTATGGGTGAGTGAATGTAGAGAGCTACACATTTGATCAATCAAATCAAAATCTATACACACTCCTTTTGGCGTGCCCGTGCTGCCCGATGTGAAGGTGACCAATGCTGTGCTTAAATTAGTCGTGCTGCCTGTATGAGTAGATTTTTGATAAGCGGATAAGCCGCTAGGTAATGGGAGTTGAGCGTTCGTATAGCTTTCAAAATCAACTTGTGGGTAGGCTAATTTTAATCGTTCATCTAAAACAATCAGCTCAATATTTGCGCTGTTAATCAGGTGTTGTACTTGAGAGGGACTAAAAAATATGGGCATCGGGATTACATTAATACCTGCAGACATCGCTGCTAACTGAGTAATCACCCACTGGGGGGAGTTGTCCGCCCAAATACCTAAAATAGCGCAGTGAGTCTGTTTTAAGTGTGTTGCAAGTGACTCTACTTGTTTATAGAGCTCAGCATAGCTGATTTGACCTAAGTGACTCTTAAACGCTGTTTTATCAGGTTGGGATATTGAGTAAGCTTGTATCTTTTTTAATAATTGACTCACTCGACTGTTCCTTCTTTTACCGCTGAGTTATGAGTGATTGATACGGCACAGTCGCTCACTGGTGTTTTTAAACGGGCGAGCAGTTTGCCAATGACAGGGTTGTTTTTGAGTACGTTAATACCGGCATCTATATCGCCTATATAAACCTCTGGGTTATGTTCGTAATAACTCCCCCAGTTTGAATTTGTATCTATAACTGCGCTTGCATCCGCCTTGCATACCTTGTGTAGGTCTAAGCCAATATTGAGTTTCTCAAAACTATTTTTGACGTGAGATGTCGCGGTGATGACTAACCATTTATAACCTTGCTTTTGAAAATGACAGGCTAAGTTGAGAATTAACCGTCGCGTCGCCCCAGGGGAGAGCGATGCGAGGTTACCTACTTCCAGTATTTCACTACGACGAGGTTTATCGATATTTAGCCGAGCGGCAATGGCATCTTCAATTGGCTGATCTAAATAATGTTCGAGATAGAGGCTATGTGATTCCGCTGATTGATAACCCACAGATGCTTGGACGGCTAGCTGGTTATCTAGTAGTGCAAGCATATGGGGAAGAAAGTCATTTACATCAGCGTTATATGCTGCTTTAAAGCGAGCCTCCGCAAATCGCCTGACCATCTCTTTATTCTCATGACGAGAAACTAAAAGAAGATCTGATTTTGGAATAAATTGCTCGCTGGGTTTGAGCATTACAATACTCATATGCCATCTCCATTAGTTGATGACATATAAATTAGCGTTGCTTTCTTAAGGGTTTCTTAAAAGTTTCAAAGATAGATCATGGGGTGAAGAAAGATTGTTTACCTTGTTGTCGATCCGTCCAATCAAACAAACAAAAAGAGGGACATGCACTCTTTAAGGAAGTATCTGGTTTTATGCTTTTCTTAATTTGCATTTTGGTTCTGCTACCATTCTAATGGTTGATTGATAGATTTGAGTATCTATAGGGTGTTTTTAAGACAGCCGTATATCTCAGTGATTGGAAAATCTAGGGGCAGGTTTAACAAGCTAAAAATATATGTCTTAGTCCTGTTATTGGCGCATATCAGTTACATTTGTAGTGTTTAGCTACTTGTCTAAATGTTTTATTGATCATCTTTGACAGATGAGATCATAGTTAATTTAAAAACTATTATATTGTATGTTTTTTCCGTTTATATGATAGGGCGAGAAAAATAAGCAGCTATAAGAATTATAATCGCTATAGCTGCTTATTTTTTAATTAATTAATACTAACCGCTGCTCTCGTTTCTGTTTCTGAGAGGGCTTGCTTAATTGTATAGAATTTATTGATTGGGATGTCTGTATGAATGCTTTCAGATCTATCTGGTCCTGGCCAGACGATTCTAATTTTATTGATAATATCCGCATCAGCCAAACCAAAATGTAACTCGGTAGGTGAACTGGAAATAAAATTACCGCCAGCCCTTACTTCCTGTAATTGCGTAATACCATTGGCTGTGACATACACTTTTGCGCCAACTGCTTGTGTGTTTTTTCCTAATCCTTTTAGCGTTAAGTTAATAAACCCGTTATTTGCGGAAATTGAAGCGTTATTTTTATAGAGTAAGAGTCTGTCTTGATGGTTACTCACTAAAATATCCACATCACCGTCTCTATCGTAGTCAAAACACGCAACTCCACGGCCTGATAAGGTATCAGTAATACCTAGTTCCGTCCCTTTTTCCGTAAAGGTACCGTCTTGGTTAGAGATAAAGAGTTTACTTGGTGTGTTTTCAAACTCCCGCATGGAACGTTTTAACTTCATATATGCATGGGGAGTCTTCCCTAAATGTTTGCGTAGCTCGCTGTCTAAGTCAAAGCCGTTAACATGGAAGATATCAGGCCATTGATCATTGTTGAAGTCAGCGAAGCATGCTCCCCAAGCCCATAGACCTTCGGCAACACCGGCAGTATCGGTTACGTCAATAAATTTCCCATCTTCATTGTTGTATAACCGATTACCTTCAATGCCCCAACTACCTTCTGCAATACCATTAGGATCTGATACGCTGCTGACAAACCAGTCTAGGTCGCCGTCATTGTCATAATCTGCAATGGCGCTGCCCATACCGTTTTTGTCGTTAATTTCAGATAAATTAGTGGCTTTTTCAAAGCGCCCATAACCACTGTTCATATAAACTTGGCTGGTTTCAAAGTCAGCGGCCATCAATAAATCAGGGTAACCATTATTATTGATGTCTGAAAAGGCGCCTGTAAAGGTAAAATCAGTATTACCTATCATTTCCATTAAGTTAGCTTTTCTATCGGCAGGTATAAATGATAGAGCATTGTCTGTACTTACATTTTCCCAGAGATGGTTCGGTTGTTGGCCGCCTAATCCAGGTCCGCGCCAATGGGTTGTGAGGGCATCTAAATCGCCATCCCCATCGTAGTCAGCAAAGGCAAATGACCAGCTGGTTAATTTAGCACCAATGCCTGAAGTAGTTAAAGGAGTGAACTTCTGGTTATCTTGATTAATGTATAGTGTAGGGTTTTGGGCTTGTTCATCGCCTTGCATACGGCCGGCAACAGAAGAGAGGTCGGTATGAATGAGGTTTGATGTGATGATATCTAAATCCTTATCTCCATCAATATCAACCATCGCTACCCCGTTTGATAGCTCTTTTGATGTAATGCCCCATTGTTTAGAGATGTTACTGAAGCTACCATCTTGGTTATTACGGTAGAGTACGTCTGGTAAGCCATCTCCTGTGGGCTGGAAAATGTCCGCCCAGCAATCACCATCAACATCTCCTGCGGCAACACCACCACTAAAGATCAATCGTTGTGCCGACTGAAGGTTATAAAGTGGCCATGAAATGTGATGTTGTTTGGTTAATCCAGACTTTAGTGCGACTTCAGAAAACTGAAGAGGCATTCTTTCTACTGTATTGGGTTGGGTGTTTGTGCAACCAAGTTCAGTCGATTCTATAATTACTGAGGTTTTTGTACCTGAGCTGGGTGCCGTATTGTGAGATTGTTGCTCTAGAGCATCGCTGTCTGACTTGATCGGTTTGGGTGGTGTAGAAAAACTACCGAACTTAGCTTTTAAGCGCAAATCGTCAGGAGCAGGCTCGTTTTCATTTGGAATCCAAGTAGATAAACATGCTTTATCCGTTAAGCAAGGGTCAGTCAATGCGTCTAAAAACGCGATGAGTGCTTTGCTTTGATGTGTATCCATTTTGACATTCGTAGGAAGCTTACTAGAGCCACTTATTTGCTGCCTAAGAAGCTGAATTAAGGGCTTTTGTGAATGCTCTTTAGCATGCGAATTTAAGGCGCTAAGATGCTTCATTTGTGGATTATTTGAGAAACTAAAATCGAAGTTCTCAACTGATTTTACAGGATTGATATGGTGTTCAATTACATCGGATAGTTGGGTAAAAGCACCGGAGTGAGTGTATGGACCGGTTTTGGCTACATTTAGTAAGGTTGGTGTTCTAAAGGCAAAACGATCTGCATCATTTTGTGTGACATTTCGGCGGCCAAAGTCTTCTCCATTTGGTTGTTTTCCTTTGCCAAATTGAGGTACAGCAATATTATGATATTGTTCATCAGTGAAAATTGGTGGTGTATGGCAGGCAACGCAGTCAGCTCCGCCTTCTTGCACCGTATTAAAAAATATTAAAGCCCCTTCAACCTGTAAATCCGTGAGTGCTTGCTCATCCCCATCAAGGTAAGCGTACCAATTATTGTTAATTAGCACTTGTGTCGATTGATAATAAGACAGTGCTTTTTCGATATTAGTGTAAGTAATGAGTGTTTCTGCATCGGCATCCGGTTTTGAAAAGGCAGCGCGAAACATGCCTAGCCAGGCTTTGTTTTTATCATCTTTCCTTAACCTTTCAACGAGAGCGTCACGGATACCCGCATGGGTTTTAGTGGTTGCAAAACTGTAGCCGAGCATTTCATCGTTGGAAACGACAGGGAAGCGAGCCTGACTAGCTAAAAGGTCATCGCCAGGGGCTGCATCGGCTTGCCATAAATTACTGTCAGGTGTGCGATGTGCTTGCCCTTGGCCGCTATCTTTGACTTCGTCATCTAAAACAAAAATACGGCCATCGTAAAACATGGCTCTATTGTAGAGAGATGAATTAAAAATACTTTGAGCATGGCGTGCTACATTTGGCCCGCCATCGGCTGTGGGGTCTGATGATGCTTTCCAGTCATGCCAGCGCCCAGGGCCAAGTAATTCTGGGTCGTAGGCTGATTCGCCAACAGGTAAACTTAATTTGTCCCCCCCTGCAAGATAAGGGTGATGGCAGCTGACGCACGCGACATCTTTGCTTCCGCTTAAGGTGCGGCTAAAAAAAAGCTCTTTACCCAAGGCAAACAGAGGTGTTGTTGTGGATTTTTTTTCTACTGTAGGTTGCAACGGGTATTGTTGTTCAAGCGAGCTTAAAACATCTTTAAGTTTTAATCGGTCAGCTTCAGCTTTTAATTGGGCTGCACTTTTTTCTTCAGTACACCCCATTAAAAGCAGCAGGAGAGTGGTAAAGCAAGCTAGTTGCTTTACCACTGTGGTGTATCCTGTTGTGCTCCGTTGTCGTTTAGCTTTATGGACTGACTGATGCACAATTTTTACCTCGCAGATAGGTATTGTTTACAAACCTAATTGCCAATTTACCGTCAGTTGTGTCGATCTTGTTGATTGGCTCCTTGCCTTGATAAATCAGCGATGATTGGCCTGTTACGCTGCCGATATTCATGCAGTTAGGACTGTAAATTGCGCTATATTGCTGCGCGTCATTCACTTCTTTGGCAAAGACAGTAATAACGCCTGTGCCGCATTGAACCATGGCATAAATGTCATCTGTTTGGTCATATACTTCAACATGTTTTTGGGTGGCTTCATCAATCCAATGAATATGTTTATCAGGTGTCCTTACAAAGAAGCCATTATTACAGGTAACACCTGCTATTGGTTTTGCTGCAGCTAGAGCTGTAGACGCAATACTTAGGCCTAAAAGTATTTGCGAAACAACAATTAAACTTATACTTATTTTTTTCATAATAAACTCTACTTAAGTTATCTATGGGTCAGATTACCCTGAGGCTTTTAATAGAACTAAGCCCGTCTATTTCGGTGGTTTTCCAAACCCAATCCAACTATTAAATTCAGCAGCAACAACCAGTTCACCATTTTCTTCGGTTAACGGTAATGCCGGTAAATTTCTGGCTGCTGGTCCCGAGACAACACTTCCGCCATTCTTAGGATCGAATACGGATTGGTGGCATGGGCACATATAATTTTCTTCATCTTTTACCCAGCCTGTAACAGGGCAACCGTTATGGGTGCAGATGGCGGTGTAAGCGACAATGCCATGTGTTGAAATTTTTTGAGTATCTTCAGATAAATGCTCTATTGATAACTTCTGAAGCAGAATCTGGTTGTAACGTGAACCATCACGTACTTCACCTGTATTAGGATCTATTGGTACAACGAGGGTTTGTTTATCTGAGATTTCAAGGTCCGATATAGTTAGCTTAGGCCCGCGTAAACGTTTATTGAAGTAAGTTAACCTATCACCCACTTGTGGAGGTAGCTTACTTTCAGGTGATTTTTTCTTCATTGCAGCTAGCGCTGTATTCCCTGTTAGTAGATTTGCTGCGGGAATGGAGGCAGCTAGGTATTTTAGGATGCTTCTTCTTTTGTTGTCTGTAACATTGTTTTCATTGGCTTGTGAACAAGCGCAGCATGTACTTTTGTTTAAATCGGCATGCATATCATTATTATCTTTTGTCATTGCGCACCTCAAATTTCAGCGGCTAAATAAAGTCTTTTTAGTTTTATTGGTTTAGGGAGAAAAGGGGGAGACGACAGCTCCCCCATAGAAGTATTAAGCGTCAGGTAACGCAAATACCCAAATTACACCACCTTCAGGTACGTCAGTGATCCATTCACCACTTTCGTCTTTGGCAGCTAGTACACCGTTAGTCCAGTGTGCATCAACGCCGTAACCTGCTGTGATAGCAATATATTGCTTACCGTCAACTTCGTAGCTAACAGGTGGCGCAATAGCAGTTGAGTTCAGAGGGAATTCCCATAGAACTTCACCTGTCTTAGCGTCAAATGCTCTTAGCATACGGTCGTTGGTACCAGCACTGAACACAAGGTTGCCTGATGTTGATAGTACAGGGCCCCAGTTCATAGTTTTGCCATAGTCGTGCTGCCATACTTTTTCACGACTATTTACACTCCATGCCTGCATTTGACCTACGCCTTTGCTTGGATCAGCTACGTAAACATCTAGCTCTGGAATGTCTATGCCTGCCCAGAATTGACCTGAAGCTGGCTCAATGTCATCTTGCCACTTACCAATAAAGGAGTTACAAAGATTGTCGTTCGCTGGAACGTACATCATGCCTGTTTCTGGGTTATATGATTCGTACGGCCAGTTTTTACCACCCCATAAGCTTGGGCAGTAGTCAACACGCTTGCCTGTAACTGGCACATGATCGTAATCATATGTGGGACGACCTGTTTTAGGGTCTAAAGATTTAAACGCGTTATTGTCTACAAACTCTTTACCTTCAAGGTAGCCGATCTTGCCTTCGGCCTTTCTTTCTAGCCAGTACATGTAGCCGTTACGTTGTGGTGAAACGAGGCCTTTTACTTTTTTACCGCCATCCTTAATACCATCGATTAACATTGGAGCATTCATTGCTGCCCAATCCCATGAATCGTTGTAATGGTATTGGTAATGACCTTTGATTTTACCGTCGTCAGGATTCATCGCTAACGCTGATGCAACGTATAAGTTATCACCTGGACGTTGATCACCTAACCAAGGTGAGCCGTTACCGACACCCCAGTAAAGCATATCTGCTTCAGCATCGTAGTTACCTGGCATCCACATACTACCGCCGCCGTATTTCCAAGCGTCAGGGCGTTTGCCTTGTTTTTTCCATGTTTCATGGCCTGGTTCTCCAGGTCCTGGAACACTGTAAGTTTTCCAAGCGGTTTCACAAGTATCTGCATCCATTGCTTCTAAGAAGCCTCGAACACCATATTCGCCACCAGATGGCCCCACCATTATTTTACCTTTAACTGCGAGAGGGGCAGAGGAAATGTAGGCACCAATGCTCCAGTCACCAATTTGGCTCTGACATAGACGCTCGCCTGTTTTCGCATCTAAAGCATTTAACGTACCGTCTAAGCCAGCGGCATATACTTTGTCACCCCATAGCGCAACACCACGGCTGGTGTTATGCATAACACTTAAATCAGCAGGGTTATCGTGCTTATAACGCCAGTACAATTGGCCTGTTTTCGCATCTAGCGCAATAACGTTGTTGTAAGGTGTAGATACAAACATTACGCCATCGTTTACTAGAGCTGGTGCTTCATGTCCTGAATCCAAGTTAGTGGAATAAGTCCATACAGGTTTAAGCTGTTTAACGTTCTTAGAGTTGATCTCTTTCAGTTTACTGAACATCCAGCCTTCGTAGTTACCTTTCGGTAGCAACCAGTCTTGTGGAGCTGCTTCGACTAAACGTTCGTGAGTGACTGTTTTGTAATTCTCAATCTTTTTATTCAGCGTTGTCAGGTTAGCTGCTGCGACTGAGTAGCTAGACATCAGTCCCACTGCCCCAATACAACAGCTAAGATATTTCATTTTAAATCCAAAAGGTTTCATTATTGTCCACGCCTCTTCTTTGAGTTTTTGATTGGCACACTGTTCAATCAATTAACATGCCAATAAGGCGGGCCTGTTTTTAAAAATTTAACTTATTGAAATATAATGATTTATTTTTAATGCTTTTCGTTGGGCCTAAATGGCTTTTTTAATTAGTACACAGTTGTCGCAGGAGCGCTGCGAAAATGATACACCGGTTTTTTGTAGTTATATGTTGTGCTGGGTCATAGTAAGTAAGTGTTCGGTGTTTGAATATTATAATGAGTAAAGTGGGAGAAGGGCTTTAAGTAAACAGTTTTAGATTAGTATTTGAGTACGTGTAGTCTTTAGTGAAAACTGTTCATATTTGCATGTAAATTTTTGCTGCAATAAGTGGCTTATGTGCTTGTATGGGTTATCTGCTGCGGTTAGCTCTTTGATTGTCTATATGATGTTGTTATTAATTTTAAATACGTATGCATTAGTTAATGTTTCGCGTCGAAGATTGAGACTTTGTCGCTAATTCGATTACATAAATACCTCAGATATAAAAGAAGCGTGATATCAGTACCTAGCGTTTAAGCGAGCTATAAAAAACCTCCTAGGTAGGAGGTTTATTTATAAAGGGGGTATCGCTTTGAGCTATTTAATACTCTTGCCCTGATGCAAGAATACCGACCACCTCTTGGAAACTATTTGCGCGTTTAGAGATATCAACAGAGATATTTAATCGGCGCGCAATATCACTACTTGATATCACACCGCGAATACTATTCTTCGTCGTATCCACAACCAAAATATGTGGTGTTCCCTCATGTTTCAGTGTTTGTAATAAGTTGCCTATTTTAGCGGACTGAATTTCTGATAAAGGGATTGCTTTTAGCTTAGCGCGTGGGGTCATAACATCTCGAATAGAGATGTCCTGGCGTTTGATACCTGCTGTTGTTGCAATGCTGAGTGCTGAACGGCTTTCTAGATCGGCAAGTGTCAGGAAGCCTTTAAAGGTTTCATCTGAGTCGATAACCAATACTGACCGTACATGCACCTTACGCATCATATGACGAGCATCATCTATAGATACGTCAAGCTCCATTGATAGAGGTTGGACGTGTAAGAAGTCAGTTAAAATATTTATCGCAGGAGTTTCTAACGTGTATTCAGTCAGTTCTTCAGGACGCATAACAAGATCTGACTCTTCCAAAAATACGGTATTAAGTTCGTTGTAATTTTTCATTGTTAAATCCTTGCCAATAGTGGCAGCACAAAAAAGATAAAAAGTTTAAAAGTATTTGTACTAGCCGTATTGTGGTGGGGCTTGTGACAAGGGTTTAAGCCATTTTTTGTGACTTAGGTTATGGTTTGTTGTTAGGTCTGCTTTTTGTCGTGGCAGAAATGGTGTATCTATCAGCGTTGAATGAATAGCGATGAGTTCATCATAATCATTATCAACAGCTGTAAAAGGAGGTGCAGACGATTGAAGATTAGTTTCGGATGATAGAATTAAATGGGATAGGGGTGATGTAGAAGGGATACTGGATATTTGGGAAACGATAATGAATAGAAATAACAATAGTCCCCGCACGCTATAGGTGAGGTTTCTTTTATTTTTATGATGGCATATAGAAAATCTAGCTATCTTATTCATAAAACTAGTCTAATCTAATTTAAGCTCAATAAGCTAAAAAAATCACATCTTGATAAAATAATTCATGTGCTACGTAATAGTACGTAGGTTAGCTAAGTATTCATGGCTAATCGCTTGCGCAGTAATTCTAATGGGAGAGCAGACTCTTCTATGTGATACTGTTTAGGCTGAATCATCGATTCTTAGCCGATTGATTCTTAGCAGATTGTGCTACTTATGGTCGTAATGTTGTTGGGCAGGAGATCCTTGCCATTACGACCAATTTTTTGACGGTTTTTCAAACGCAGTTATATAGCTAGAGGGCGATAATAAAAATGTTCAAAATGACTTATAAAAAAACCTTGATCACTGCAGCAGCGTGTACAGCTGTATTAGCCATGCCAGCGATGGCGGCTGATAAAGTTTACAAGTTGAAACTGGCTGAAACTTGGCCAACAAATTTTCCGATATTTGGCGATGCGCCAAAGAATATGGCTGATTTGGCAAATAAAATGTCTAACGGCCGCTTGCAAATTACTATTGATTCTAAGAATAAGCACAAAGCACCCTTAGGTGTTTTTGATATGGTGCGTGCTGGCCAGTACGATATGGGCCATTCGGCATCTTATTACTGGAAAGGTAAAGTGCCAAACACCCTTTATTTCACTACTATGCCTTTTGGTATGACAGCACCTGAACAATACGGCTGGTTCTATCATGGTGGTGGTCAGGAGCTTATGGATGAGGTTTATGGTAAATATAACCTTATGTCCTTCCCAGGCGGTAATACGGGTAACCAGATGGGCGGTTGGTTCCAGAAAGAGATTAATTCATTAGATGACCTAAAAGGTCTGAAAATGCGTATTCCAGGTTTCGCGGGTGAGGTTATGGCTAAGCTGGGTGCTAAGCCGACAAATATCCCACCAGGTGAGCTATACACTGCACTTGAGCGTCGTACAATTGACGCACTTGAGTGGGTAGGCCCATCACTTGATTTACGTATGGGTTTCCACAAAATTGCACCGTTCTATTATACGGGTTGGCACGAGCCTGCAACTGAGTTGCAGTTCCTTATCAACAAACGCTCTTATGAGAAGTTGCCAGCAGATCTACAGCAAATTCTTAAAACCGCTATGCGTACCGCAGCGTATGATATGTACATTCAGTCTTACCATGCATCTGCAGAGAACTGGGCTAGCATGAAATCTGAGTTCCCAAATATTCAGGTTAAAACTTTCCCGCCAGAAGTTATCGCAGCAATGCGTAAAGCAAATGATGAGTTGTTAGCGGAGAAAGCGGCAGCAGATCCATTAGCTAAGAAAATCTTAGATTCTCAGTCTTCGTACATGGCTAAAGCACGTGTGTGGACTAATATCTCTGATAAAGCTTACTTGAACAGTTTGTCTGACTAAGCGTATCTCTAATAAGGCCTGTTGAAGGGGCAGGCCTTATTTTATTTACGTTGATCTATTGGGTAATTCTTTAGTTACCTTTTATTATCTAAAGTTAAAGAACCTCCGTTGGTATTTTGAGTGTTGTCCCTATTCAGGGTGCCATTATCTATTTTTTCTTGGAGCTAGCATGTTTCTATTGAGACTGGAGCAGGTGATCAACAGCTTTTCAGAGCTGATGGGTAAGATCTCTGCAGTCCTGTTTGTGTTAATGCTATTCAATGTCTTTATCGATGTTGTTATGCGCTATGTTTTTAATGATGTTTCTATAGGGATGCAGGAGATGGAGTGGCACCTTTACGCTGCTGTCTTTCTTTTAGGCGTACCTTATACATTAAAGGCCGGCGGACATGTACGTGTGGATCTTATTTATGAAGGTCTCAGTGCAAAGACTAAAGCTGTAATTGATATGTTAGGTTGCTTGATACTGTTATTTCCTTTCTGCGCGTTAGTGGGCTGGTATGGTATTGATTTTGCGCGTGAGGCATTTGAGTTGGGCGAGACATCGGGTGATCCCGGTGGTCTACCTTATCGCTGGCTTATTAAGTCTGTAATTCCTTTTGCTTTCTTCGCTATGTTAATTAGCGGTGTGGGTTTGCTCCTTAAATCTTTAAACGTTTACCTAGGTAATAGCCAGGCAGACGATTATCAACCCCCACAACATTAAGAGGCCTTAGTAATGATTGGTATTGTCATGTTCGCGGTGGCGCTGCTTATGCTGCTTGTCGGCTTCCCAGTTGCTTTTACTTTTGGTGGCGTTGCTTTGCTTTTCGGTGTCTTTGCCGAAGGCGCAGAAATGTTCGCTTTTATGCCATTCCGTATTCAGAGCATTATGGAAAATACGGTATTGATGGCGGTTCCTCTGTTTATTTTTATGGGGATTGTTTTACAAAAAACTCAATTGGCTGAGCAGTTGCTTGAGTCGATGGGTAAGCTTTTTGGTGGGGTGCGCGGTGGCTTAGCGATCTCTACTGTATTAGTCGGTGCACTTTTAGCCGCATCTACAGGTGTTGTAGGTGCATCGGTTGTGGCAATGGGGTTAATCTCTTTGCCTGTTATGTTGAAGTATAAATACGACAAATCTCTAGCCTGCGGAACTATTTGTGCGTCAGGTACTTTAGGTCAGATTATTCCACCGTCGATCATTCTAATTATCTTAGGTGACGTACTTGGTATTCCTGTTGGTGATTTATTTAAAGCCGCGGTAGGTCCAGGCCTAATGTTGATCGGTATCTACGTTGTTTATATCTTGATTTATAGTTATTTGAAGCCCGAATCGGCTCCCGCACTGCCTTTAGATGATGATGTGAAGAACAAACGCGAGCAATATACTAAAGCGTTGATCGCTATTATTCCGCCGCTAGCATTAATTTTGATCGTTCTTGGTTCTATCTTTGCTGGTATTGCTACACCAACAGAGTCTTCTGCACTAGGTGGTGTTGGTGCGATTGTTCTGGCTGCACTTTACCGTCAGTTTAGTTGGAAAATGGTTTTAGACTCAGCTAAAGAAACGGTTAAAGTGACGGCGATGGTGTTTGCTATATTGCTGGGTGCTACTGCCTTCTCAATGGCATTTACCTACACAGGCGGTGATTACATTGTAGAAGAGGTTCTATCTGATCTGCCGGGTGGTGCGACAGGCTTCTTGATTCTGTCTATGCTAGCTATTTTAGTACTTGGCTTCTTTATCGACTTTGTAGAGATCAGTTTTATTATTGTACCAATTCTTGCGCCTGTGGCAGA
Source organism: Neptuniibacter marinus (assembly GCF_001597725.1). Taxonomy (GTDB): domain Bacteria; phylum Pseudomonadota; class Gammaproteobacteria; order Pseudomonadales; family Balneatricaceae; genus Neptuniibacter; species Neptuniibacter marinus. The sequence goes on along the minus strand of NZ_LUTR01000001.1, from coordinate 127,647 downwards.
TGCTTTTGGTATAGCGCCTGTTTGGTTTGCGATTTTGATTGCGATGAATTTGCAGACCAGTTTCTTGACGCCTCCATTTGGATTTAGTCTATTTTATCTGAAAGGGGTTGCACCGCCGCAAGTCACTACAATAGATATTTACCGAGGTGTGATGCCGTTTATCATCATGCAAGTAGCCGTTGTTGTTTCAATACTTCTATTCCCAGCTTTCTACGGGCTTTCCTAAGGATCAGTGATGTATTAACGGCGGTTGTATCTTTATGGGCTAGTGATAGCCCATTTTATAATCGATTCCCATGCTTGGCTTTGTTATATGAGCTGATTACTTGCCTCGTTTTACGGGGCATTTTTTTATCTAATTTTTGTGTTTGATTTGAGAGGTGGGGTTGAGCATATTACTATGCAGGCTTTAGTTACTTAATGATGCTTAGGGATATCGATAGATGTGGGTGAAGAAAATAAGAAGCTGTATTTTACTGTGTTGTTTCCTGCTTACTACGCTGGTACAAGCAGAAGATAAGGTTTATCACCTAAAATTAGCTGAAACATGGGGTACTAATACCCCTCTGTTAGGGGATACGACAAAACGTTTAGCTCATTTGACCGATACGATGTCAAATGGACGTCTTAAGATTAGAATTGATTCTAGCAACAAACATAAAGCACCGTTCGGTGTGTTCGATATGGTGAGAGCTGGCCAGTATGACATTGGCCATACCGCTTCCTACTATTGGAAGGGCAAGCTACCTAATAGCCTTTATTTCACAACAATGCCTTTTGGTATGACAACCCCTGAGCAGTATGGTTGGTTCTATTATGGTGAAGGGCAGGCGTTAATGAATGAAGTCTACGCTCCTTTTGGCATGTATTCTTTTCCCGGTGGAAACACGGGCTTACAGATGGGTGGGTGGTTCCAAAAAGAGATCAATTCTCTTGAAGATGTGCAGGGCTTAAAGATACGCATTCCAGGTTTTGCCGGAGAGATCTGGGCGAAATTGGGAGCAAAGCCGGTTAATATAGCACCGGGTGAGTTATATACCTCATTGGAGCGCCGTACGATTGATGCGGTTGAGTGGATAGGTCCATCATTAGATATCAACATGGGCTTCCAAAAGGTAGCTCCTTTTTATTATACGGGCTGGCATGAGCCTGCAAGTGAATTACAGTTTTTGGTCAATAAAAAAGCATTTGAGCGCTTACCGGCTGATCTACAGCAAATTTTAAAGACTGCAATGCGTGTATCTGCTTATGATATGTATATCCATTTTTATCATGAGTCGTCTGTTCATTGGGCGCGTATGAAAAGTGAATTTCCAGATATACAGGTTAAAGTTTTTCCTAAAGATGTGCTTAATGCAATGCAACAGGCTAACATCGACTTGTTGCTTGAGTATGCGGAAAAAGATCCGTTAGCTAAGCGTATACAGCGCTCTCAAGCAGCTTATATGGCTAAAGCGCGTACTTGGACAGATATCTCTGACAAAGCTTATTTGAACAGTATGTCTGAGTGAGTTAACGACATATTTTTCATAAATAGAGGGATAAGTTAAGAAGGGAACTTCTTAGCTTGTCCCGACAGTTTTTATCTTTATCTATCGAGCTCCCTCCTGATCCTCTGTTGTTTTTTTAGCCCGCGCCTCTTTAGTCGCTATCTCTTTAGCGCTCGCCAGCCTGCTGTCTTCTATCCCATTAATTTTCAATAATTAAAACTTTTAGGGTAAGTTGGTAATTGCCGACTCGACTTTTATCCTGTTTGAAGGGCTATATATTCTGTTGGTAAGTATCGCTCGATTAAATGTTTAAAACAGATGCTGAGATTAACTGGTTAATAAACTTCATTAAAAAGGGATATTTTCCTGTAACGCGCTTTTCATTTATGAATATATTATCGGATGTATAAAGTTACACATAGGATGATAAAGCAGATTTTGGAGTCATTAAATGGATTTTTCCAGTATAAACAGGATGTTAACTTAGTGTGAGCTAATGAGTTTGGGAATATTTCCCGATAGATTTAGGAGAAAGGAATATCCCAAAGTTTCTGGGCTTTCTTCCTAAATACAATACTCTTAAACGCTAGCTGTCACTTAGTATCAATAGTAGTTATTACAAAATAGTTACGAATATAAACTCGCTGTTATAAACATTGAATTAAAAAGCAAGGTTGGAGCTGTCCCGTGCAAGTTAATAACAAAAACGCTGAGTCGGCGAAACAGAAGCTAATGGAATTGTTTGATGAAGTGCTTAAGCACGACGGCTTTGGCGAGATACGTATTGAAACCAAGATTCTTAAACGTCAGCAAAAAGAAGTTATTTTACATTGTGGAAAGCAATACCGCTTTGTTGTTGATGTGTAAAAAATAGATATGAGATAAGAGTGCAATGCGGGTTTGCATCTTTAAAAAATAAAATTAAGAAATCCAAAAGTCTGTACGAGACAGATGCGGTAAATGTGTTGAGAAAACCGATGAACACTAAAAAAATAAAAAATACGATAGCTAAATTTAAGAAAGCTGACTTATCCCAAGTTAAAGACGTGGAGTTGCGTAGTAAGGGTGAAAAATTACAATCGAAGCAGGGTGGTTTTACCTTGCTTGAGCTTTTGGTTGTAGTGGCAATTTTGGCCATTATTGCCGGTGCAGTTATCTCTAATATGGACGGTAAAGAGGAAGGCGCAGCACAAGCGACCGCTGTTCATACTATGGCGACCCTAGAAAATAGTATGAATATTTTTAGTGTTGCAGAAAAACGTTTACTGCCGGGTGGATTAGATTCGTTGATTTGTTCTGCTGGTGTTAGTGATTCAGGCGGTGAGTTGGTAGTAGATTTAACTTCTTTAAATGGAGCATCGTCAGCGGTATTGAGTGCTAGTGGACTTACATCTAATGTGCCGCGAGTACATGGTGGTCTTACTAACGATATGTATGAAAAGTTGGAATTGGTCGATGTGACGTCCGGCGCTTTAAGTGCATTATCTGCGAATGGTTTAACTTCCCTTCGCTATGCTCTTGGTACTGTTTGTAATGCTACGGCAGAAGAGACGATTGCTGGTAGTGCTGAGGATGTGGCACTGGTAGATGTTACTAAGCCATCGATGATTTTTAATGACCTTGTGGCAGACGACGATGAGTGGGAATTTGGTGCAGGTGCTGCTGCGGACTTTACTGATCTAACTTCTATGGGAACCGATACTGTTCCTATGGCATTCTTTAATGAGCCTGAAGAATTAGGGCAAGATGAAGAAGCTGTATTAGCTGTCTTTGGTGTTGGCCCAAGTGCTGATTTAGGTTCAGTGATTGCCCGTGCGCCACAGGATGGTAATGCACCTGCGGATAAATATTCTAACTTCTCTATTGTCGTTAAAGTAGCTGAATGTCCGGATGGTTCAAATATCGAAGATGATATTGCAGGTACTTGTGCACCTGCTTTGTGGGAAGACGTAGGCGAGGATATGGAAGTTATTGCAGTACTTGATGCTGGTGGCGATGCTTACGATGATGAGATTGCAGAAGCAAAAGGTAACGAGGAAGAGTAATCACTCCTAATGTTGGCAGAGGGGGAGAGCCCTCTGCCTTTTTTATTATTTAATCGAGTGATTGTATGGTTTGAAATGGTCGTGAGTGATGTCTAGCCAAGGGCTAGACATTATTTAACAGATCGACAGATCACATAGCTAGTTTGTTCTAGCAATTATTATAAAAACAATAAAAATCATGTGGCTATCAATGTATTTAGCAGACAGACAAAAAGAAGTTGTTCTATTAGACCGTTTGCCTAAAAGTGTCAAGGACGATCCTTTTAGGCAAGCGGTTTTCCGCTACCAGTCCGGTTTTACTTTATTAGAGATGATGGTGGTTGCCGCATTGTTGCTAGTAGTGGCGGGCGGCGTTGTCACTTCATTTCGGGATGTAGGTTCAGACGCATCTGAGCAAGCGGCCCGTTATCAAATGCAACAAATAGGTGACGCGATAGAAGCCTATTATACCGATACTGGTGTGATTCCTTCCCGTGAAACGCCTGCCGATCTGTCTTTTCTTTTTAAAAACCTAGACCCCAGCTATGACGAAGATGAGAGTTCTTGGAATCCCGATTATCGCCGCGGTTGGCGCGGCCCCTATTTAAGCGGCCATAAATATCTTTATGTGGATATAGGTGATGATCTGACTGCTAGTGGCGCTGATGCTACGCAGGGACAACCCTATTTCATCTATAACACCGAGTTAGAATCGGTGGTTGCCATTGCGGACCCATTTGATCATTACCCCGTGGATGAGGGGGTCAGTCGTAGTAACGATGGATGCCATAGCTCTCCTTGTTTATTGGAATGGCGCAAAGTTTCAGAGGCCGATAGTACGTTATTTTCTCAGCTAGGGAGGCCTTATCTGGCCATAGATTTGGATCTATTGGCAGGCGAGCGCGATCCATTTGTGCCAGGAGCTGCGCGTTTGGTGAGTTTGGGTTCTAATGGTGTGTATGAGCCCAATAGCTGTGATTACGCTGAAACAGATGACGAGGAAGACGATTATTGCAGTCAAGATCTACTATGTAGCAGCAGCGGGGATGATATCGTTTTATGTCTACGTTAATTGCTACGCATTCAATTGGCAAAAACCGGTGTCGTGCTAAGGTTAAGCAGCAAGGCTTCACATTGCTCGAATTAGTCTTAGTCATGCTCATTATCGGTTTAATCGCTAGTACCCCTTTAGCTTTTATTGATAACCAAGATAATCAACTTCGTTACGATGAAAGCTTAGCGAAAATGAAGCTTATTAAACGGGCTATTTATAACCAATCAACCTACCAAAACCAATCACTTTTATCGGGTTTTGTGGTCGATAACGGTGTGCTACCACCCACTAGCGGTACGGCCTCGCAAGCTGCTTCTGAGTTATTTCCATTGATTTATAAAGATGACGTGTGGAACAAAGATGGTAGTAATGATTGGGCTGCTTTTGGCAGTGTAACTCCCTACCTGAAGTTGAGTGCTTCAGGTAGTTCTTTAGCATCTTCCTCATATGCTCAGCTAAAAGGTTATCGCGGGGCTTATTTGCAGGAAGGTATCGATAGTAATAACGAGTTTTTAGATGGTTGGGGGGTAGGTTTTGAAGTGAGTAGCACAGCGGTTGGTGACTACTACTTTAATTTTAAAGGCGATGACAGGCAACATCCTTCACCCTTCGATGTGCCTGTTTCTGGTGCGGTTTCGAGTTTAGATTGGCAAGTTCCGTTGAATCAGCTTGATATTCAAGTAACGAATTACAGTGCAAACCCTCAGAAAGTTGCGCTAGCTGTTTTTAAAAATAAAGCAGTTTCCACCCCAGCGGAGCGTTGGACTACCTATTATTTCTCAGTAGCTGCGGCTTCTGGGGGAGTACCTTCAATCGAAAGGTCTCGCTTGTTTACTTCATCAGAGTGGATGGAAAGTGGTGCTAGTGTCACGCCTTCAAGTACTTATATTCCCGCAGGGCAGCATGCTGTTTTTGTGATTGATGACGCTAATGTCATTACAGGCTATGACCGTCTCTTAGTTATCCCTCGTTCTACGCAACCATCTTTACAGTTCGAGGTTGATTAATGTTGTCGTTCCTTCATAAAAAAATAGCGGGAAAAGGAATTCTTGTTCTTAAAGTCAACGGTTTTGATTTAAAAGCGACAGTTATTAATGGGAATCGTGATGAATTAAAAGTAACAGTTTCTGTTACCTCTCATAAGGTTGAGCCTATTGCTGCTTTAGGTGATGTCTTTGAGCAGTTGCAAAATGTATTAGGTAAAAATATGCCTAATACAGTGCTATTACTGCATGTTAGCGCGATCTCCGGTTTGGTTGAGGTGACCGAGAGTTTTGAATCTGAAGATAAAGGCAATCTTCTGGAGATGCTGCGTTGGGAGATGGAAGGCATTGTTGCAACTCAATCGCCAAATTGGGACTTAGGTTGGTTACTGATGGGGCGTGGTTATATAAATGCTGAGCAGCGCGAGACACTAACAACCTTAGTAGCTGAAGAAAAGGCTCAACCAAGTGGGCGAGGTCCGATGCGGTATGGTGAAGTCGCTATTCGTGAACAGATGGTATCTAAAGAGCAGATTTCAGAATGTTTACATATTCAACAGCAGTTGCAGTTATCTGATCAACGTTTAGTTACTCAATGGCGGCCTCAATTGGATAAAGCGTCTGATCCCGTGGGGATGCTGGATGCGGGCGATGCAGCCAAAAAATATTTATGTACCTCTATGCCTATTGCCCAGCATCAACAATGGTTGGAAGCTGTCAAAAAAATAAGTGGTTCAGCTAAAGTACCTCGCCTTAATTTAAGACAGGTCTACCCCTTTGCTGGTTCGACAGTCCCTTTGCTAGGTGAGAGTGACGAAACCATTCTACTGACTGAATTTCACCAAGCTTATATTTACTGCATGGTACTTTCTAATGGCCGCGTATTAGATGCTGCAATGATTAAGTGTTCTAACCAGCCGGTAGATATCTCATCGGTGGCTGACCTTATAGGCAATGGGGCTTTTGTTGATATAGCACGTTGGTTTGTTGCTGATTTTGATCATGCTTATTCCGAGCAGGTCTCATATCTTGAAACTGTTTTGGGGCTGACGCCAGAGTCTCTTGTTAGTCGTACGCAACTCAATGATGAGGCGCTGTTATGTGAACTTGGTGTTGCCCAACACTTTTTGGGGGCATCACCACTCTTATTAGCTCCACTAGCGGGTATGCCGCCGCCAGATCCTTTTTATCGCAGTAAAAACTTTAAAGTCTTTATGGGAGTGCTAACTGTTCCGCTTTTTATTGCCGCTTATGAAGGTTATTACCATTGGACGCTTGAAGAAATTAGGCAGGAGCTGATTGCGAAAGAGGAGCAGCTTAATCGATTTAAAGCGTCTAAAAAAGAGCTGCGTAAAGAATCTCAAGAAGCGGAAAAAAATATCCAGCTATTTAAGGAAAAACAGAAAAATCTAACGCTGCTCCAATCTGAAAAGCAGCTGGTAGAACAAGTTATTGTTAAACGACAAGCATTTATGGCGCGTTTATTACCCGTACTGTCAGAAAGTATTAATGATGGAGTGGTGCTTGAAACACTCAAAGAAACCAAGTGGTATGAGTTTTCGTTGACAGGAAAAGCGGTAGATCAGGCCAGTATTGATGACTTCAACCAAGTGCTATCTATCAGTTTAGAGGCGCTGCATATGTATGTAGCTAAAAGCCCTAGTAATTTTAGTGGTGATACGGCTTTGATGCAAAACGGTGTTTATGCTTTTGAGTTTTTGCTTAAACATCAGGAGGCAGAATAATGTCGTTGTTTGAGACTATGGCGCCGCGGGAAAAATTGTTGTTACTGGTTTTAGGGTTGGCTTTGGTTCTAGGTGGCTACTTTTTTACTCGAGGGGCAGATCTAAATACACAAGTTTTGATTTTAGACGAGCAGTTGCAATCGGCTAAAAATAAACTATCCCGCGAACAAAAGAGGGGTAAGAAAGTTGTACTTCCTGAACTAAATGGTAAACAGATTAAATCCAAAGACATTAAAAAACTGGATCAGCAGGTTGAGGAAGAGAAAGCACTCTTATCTGGGTTTGGGCATGTATTTGTTGACCTACGCGATAAAACTAAAGTTGCTCAATTGGTAGGCGATGTGAATCGTAATGCGAAAGAAAGTAACTTGCAGCTGCTCTCAAAAGTTCAAAGCCAAGCGAACCTTATTCAGTTTGTCTCTACAAAAACGAAGAAGGCTTCTGCCTCATCGCTGAATAGACCATTGTACGACCTGCATTTACAGGGTGGTTATAGTGCATTGCATGGTTTTATTCAAAGACTCTCTAAATTGGAATACTCAGTTGTTCCCATCAAAGTACAGATTAGCCGAACTGACCGTACAGCATTGGGTGGCGGGCATGTGTTAGATATTCAGATTACGTTGGCATTGTAATGAATAGTCATTTTTATAAACAACAATTTGAAGATCTTTTGGCGTCTATGTTGGCACTCGGTGCCTCTGATATGCATGGCTCTGTAGATGTTTATCCGGTTTTTCGTATACAGGGAGAATTACTCGAACAGAACCAGTTGCCTGTTTTAGAAAGAGGGACGCTGAAAGGGATGGCCGAGGCGCTTTTATCAGCAGAGCAGTTCGAGCATTTAACAACTCAACGTAGTTGTGATTTAGGTTATAGCAACGCAGAGGGTGAACGTTTCCGTTTAAATTTTTATTTCGAACGAGGAGGCTTAGCATTTGCGGTACGTGCCTTAAATAATGCGTTTTGTACTTTCGAAGAGTTACGTCTTCCCGAGCAACTAGAAGTGATTGCAGGCCAAAAGGATGGGCTGGTTCTTGTTACGGGTACTACAGGCAGTGGTAAATCCACAACCTTAGCGAGCATGATTAACAAAATTAATGAGGAGCGTGCTTGCCATATTTTGACGATTGAGGACCCGATAGAGTTTGTTCACCCTAATAAATGCTCTGTCGTCCATCAGCGAGAAGTAGGTGAGGATGTACTGAGCTTTGCTGATGCTATTCGCAGTGCTATGCGAGAAGATCCTGACGTTATGCTGTTAGGCGAAATGCGAGATCTTGAAACTATGCATGCGGCAATTACTGCTGCGGAAACTGGACACTTGGTTTTTGCCACACTGCATACTAATGATGCTGTAGGTGTGATCGATCGTCTTGTCGGTATGTTTCCCGGTGATCTACAAAATACTGTCCGTCAGCAACTTTCCATGAGTTTGCGTGCTGTTGTTACGCAAATATTAGTGTCTTCCGCAGACGGATCGGGTCGTGTACCTGTGAATGAAATCCTGATGGTTAACGGTGCAGTGTCGAATCTGATCCGTGAGAAAAACTCTGCACAGATTCGTTCAGTGATGGAAACAGGTCGCTCACAAGGTAATCAAACCCTTGAATATGCTTTAGCTCTGCGTGTTAAAGATAAGCTAATTACTTATGAAAAAGCGCTGCAGTTAACCTATAGAAAAGAGCAGTTTGAAAACGCGCTCAAGGTTTTAAATAGGTAGGCTTATGGCGATTCGAGGAAAGGCTCTGCTTGAGGCAGCATTAAATCAAGGACTTATAACTCCTGAACAGCAAACAGGGGCGCGCTTAAATGCACGTCGTTTTCAGTTGGATGAGGTGACTGCACTTTGTTATCAGCAGCGTCTATCTTTGAGTAGCTTTTACCATGCTTATGCCAGTGAACAGGGATTACTCTTCGTTCGTTCATCACAGGTTCGGGTTAATAAGAAACAGCTAAACTTAATACCTCAAAGTCTTGTTCGTCAGTGGCGTATTTTACCGATTGAGGTTGCATCTAATGAAGATGAGGCGATCTATGTTGTTACTGACTCGCCTGAAAACCCTGCACTGGAGAAGCAAGTACAACGGATTTTTAAAACCGATATTAAGCTTTGTGTAACCGATCCGGAAACCTTCGAAAGCTGCTTACGTATAGATCTAGAGATACACACCCCTGAAGTAGGGTTTGATGCGGTGGAATCATTTAAGCAGCTATTAAATTCTGCCTATATGCACCGCGCTTCGGATATACATATTGAGCCTCAGACTGAATTTTATTTGATTCGTTTTAGGGTTGATGGACGTTTACAGCAGTATGGTAAGCGTTTTTCGCTAGCTGAAGGCAGCTCTTTGGTTAGTCGTATTAAAGTAATGTCCCATTTAGATATTGCGGAAACGCGCATGCCCCAAGATGGTGGTGCTGATTATGTAACACCTTCCAATATAGAGTTTGAAATGAGGGTGGCGACTGCGCCAACCAAACATGGTGAAAGGGTTACACTGCGACTATTAGGGACTGATAATCAATTATTAACCTTAACCCAACTGGGTATGTCATCTGAAAGCTTACGCCAGTTTAGCCGTGTTATTGCGCAACCTCATGGCATCGTTCTTATTACAGGGCCTACCGGTAGTGGTAAATCAACAACACTCTATGCCGCGCTTACTCAGTTAAAGTCCGAAAGTACTAATATTCTAACGGCGGAAGATCCTGTGGAGATGGTTGTCGAGGGTGTTTCGCAAGTACAGATGAATGCCAAAGTAAATTTCGCCTCAGCGCTACGTAGTTTTCTACGTCATGATCCCGATGTGATTATGGTGGGGGAGATACGTGATCCAGAAACGGCTGAAATTGCACTTAAAGCCGCGACTACAGGTCATATGGTTCTGTCCACTTTGCACACTAACTCGGCGATTGCTAGTGTTACAAGGCTTAAAAATATTGGCTTAGAGCCGTTTATGATCGCTTCTAGTTTACAGGGAGTCGTGGCACAGCGCTTGGCGAGAAGGCTTTGCCAGCATTGTAAGTTAGAGATGGAGGCTGACTTAGCTGAGTTAGATGCTTTAGGTATAGAGGAAACCGATCAAGTGGTAATGCTGTCCCATCCTCAGGGTTGTTCTCTTTGTGATGGCACAGGTTTTAAAGGTAGGATCGCGCTGTTTGAAACCTTGTGGGTGGATGATCTCCTTCGTGAGTTAATTACCCAGGGTGCTGACGAACAACAGTTACGTAAGCATGCGCAATACTATGTCAGCCTAGCCCATGATGGCTGCGAGAAAGTGATTCAGGGGTTAACTACATTAGATGAGCTTAAGCATTTAGGTTTAGTGCATAGGTTAGTGGAGGAGGGTAGATGAAGTTCTCCTACAACGGTATTAGCACATCGGGCGATGCTCGCAGTGGCACTATTTCGGCGGTCGATCATGATGCGGCAATCGCCAAACTGCAGAATAAAGGTATCTATATTACCGATATTCATGAAAGTACATCTAAAAACGAGAAAAATAAGCCGAATGTTGGTTTATTGGATGAGATCAGTGCGCTTCTACCGATTAAAAATTCACAAAAAATATTTTTCTTTAGGCAGTTTGCGTTAATGCTTCGCTCTGGGCTTTCGGTGACTGAAGGGCTCAATATATTAAGGGGAATACAGCGGGGAGGAATGCTTCGGATCATTGATGATATGAATGATCAAATTAGCGCAGGCAGATCTTTCTCCCAAGCGATGGAAAAGCATGAAGCTATATTTACGCCTTTAGCCTTGCATATGATTCGAAGCGCAGAAGCTAGTGGTGAATTAGAACCAGCGTTAGTACGTATCGCGAGTTTTATGGAGCGTCAGGCGGAGATTAAAAGCCAATTAATTTCCACCATGACCTACCCTGCGGTTGTGCTGTTTATGACGGTGGGTGTGTTTATCTTCTTGATGTCTACTGTCATACCTAAGTTTGCTGCTTTCTTTGCAAAAACGGGTCGCGTTCCGCCACCCGAAATGCTGCAGATGATGGGTATTTCCAATTTTATTCATCAATATTGGTGGCTGATTATCGTTTGCATCATTGCCATCTTAGTTTCCATTTTTATTACCTATAGGCAGCCCAAAGGGCGTTTGTTTCTAGACCTGATTCTTCTTAAGACACCGCTTATTGGCAAGATGATTTCGGCTAGCTCAATGTCACAGATTACTTGGGGGTTAACCAGTATGTTGCAAAGTGGCATATCTGTTGTGCAGTCGTTACAGATTATTAGCTCTTTGATTAATAACAAAATGATTGCACGGGATATATCTCAAGCAGCTGAGGATATTTTGCGTGGCGATGATATGGGGAAAAGCTTTCGTAAACCTTATATTGAAGGGCTTATTCAAGAGATGACGCTGGTGGGAGAACGTACCGGAAATATGGTGCAGGTGATGCAAGATGCTGGCAGTTTTTATGAGGAGCGGGTGCGTTCTATTACGAAAGCGTTGGCCGCTGCGATGGAGCCTATATCAATTCTGATGATCGGTGGGATTGTTGGATATGTTTACTATGGCTTCTTTAAATCAATGTTTGCTGTATCGGGTTAGGTGTTTTATGAATCGGATTTTTTTACTAATTACTTTGGTTGTTTGGAATACCGCGCATGCAGAGGAAGTTTTGGTGATGCGTGACCCTTTTAGTGAGCCACAAACACTTAAAAATACAGATGAGGCCGGTGGTCTTAACGGGGTGTTGAATACGTTTGGTCGTGGTTTTAGACGTATGCCTGATGATGTCAAAGTGCCGGTGCTGTTGTTTAAAGGGTATGTAGATAGGGGAAAAAGCCTCCCACCTATGGCATTGATCGAAGTTGCTGGGGATCGTGTTCACATGGTAACGGTAGGGGATGAGATTAATATTGATCCAACCAATCCTAGGCACGCAATAAGAATAACAAAAATTTCAAGGTTAAGTCTCACGATTGAGGCGGGTACTTTGGGGCAGATGAAGGTGCTTCGCTAATGGGTAATATCAAGATAATAATCAGTGCTGTATTACTTGCTTTCGCTCTTAATACTTCAGCTGCGGTTAAAATTTCTGAGATTGAGTTTTCTGAAACCCGCTTGGGTGATGTCGTTAGGGTGCTATCTGAATTATCACAGTCCAATATTATAGCGACCCCGAGTGCGATCAATAAAAGCATTACGATACACCTTAAGAACGTTTCAGAGGTTGATGCAATCAAATCCATCTGCCGCATTAGTGATCTCTGGTATCGTTATGATGAAGATACTCACACTTATCGAATCATGGGGCGAGAAGAGTACACGCGCGATTTAGTTGTACGAGAGAGTCAACGGATTGAGGTGTTTAGATTACGTAATGCAAATGTGCAAATTGTTGCTCAAGCGATTGAAGATCTTTATGGAGATCGTGTTGAGCTATCGCTAGGTATTGAAGCAGGGCAGTCTACATCGAGCCGAAGCGGCAGTCGCTCAAATAGTACATCCAGTCGTTCTTCAAGCCGTTCTTCAAACAACTCGTCACAGCGCTATGGCAGTAATGGCAATGCAGATACCTCTGAATTTTCAGTAGCGCAGATAGAGCAGCTGACACGGGTAAACAGCAGTAACAGTGTTATGCCTTTAGATCCTAATAAAATACAAGCGGTCACCTTACAACCCCAGCCTATCTATATAACAGTGAATAACGAGCATAATATGATCATCGCCCGAACAGACGATGATAAAGTGCTGGCCTCCATTTCTAGTTTGGTTAAGCAGATGGATATCCCTGTTCCACAAGTGATGCTGGAAATGAAGATTCTTAGTATCTCGTTGGGTGAAGATTTTAACTCTATTTTTAATTTTGAATTGGCCCCTTTTGGTAGTAATGATTCACTAACACCAACCTCATTTGGTAATAATGGCCTCTTAAATTCAGGCTCATTCCTTTACGAATATCTGAATGATCGTTTACGCGCTAACATTGAGTTTCTTGAAGAAAATAAGCGTTTAAAAGTCTTGTCCAATCCGATGGTATTGGCGTCTAACCATCGCGAGGCTGACCTCTTTATTGGTGAAGAGAGCCTTATGACGCGTGGTTTTACGTTTAACCCAGCGACCATCGATAGCGGTGTTGTTATTTCCCCTGCTTATATTGAGACGCAAACGGAGCTCAGAGAGATTGGTATCTCGTTAAAGATTACACCACGTATCAACTCTGATGGTTCTGTCCTGTTGGATTTAGAACAAGAGAGCTCAACCTTGAACCCCGGTGGCGGGACTGTTCCTGTGACCGACGGAACAGGTAATGTCGTTAACCTTTCGATAGATACAATTAATACGTCTCGCTTAAGAGGCGTAGTGGCGGCTCAAAATGGATTAACCGTTGCCGTAGGTGGTTTAATCCGCTCTACGGTTTCAAACAATGAGCGAAAAGTTCCACTTTTGGGTGATGTTCCTGTTTTAGGTGCTGCTTTTCGCAGTACGATTGAAGAGGAAGAAGAAACTGAAATGGTGTTGTTAATTACACCACGTATTTTGAATACACCGTCTAGCAGCCAAGAGTTAGAAAGAAGTAATAACCGTTTTTATCAGCAGTATAATCAGGGATTTCCTGATTTAGAAAAACCAGAACCGCGTTTTTTTAAGGAAGAAAATAAAGCCTGGAATAGCCGAGCTCAACAACCGGAAGTTAAGCCTGTTCAGCCACTACCGTCAAAGTCATCGAAAGGTACAAGTGCAACACAGGAGTGGTGGGATGCTGCGGATGAAGTTATGTTTGATGCGGGTTAATAACTGCTTTTAAAGAGAGGTGAGTGGCAGGATACCACTCGCCTTTTTTAAATATTCTTATGCCGCGTTGCGTTTTGTATGTCCACCGGTCATATGCTGCACTTCGCTACCCGTTAGCCCATCGCCTGCTAACGTGTAAGCTTTACCAAACCCTTTAACGTATCGGCCGCCTGTGGGGGTTAATTTAAATAGCTTAAAGTCTGATAATTGGCTGAGTTTATTGATTCGATCCCCATGACGTTCCGCTAAGGTATTGATGCCTAAGCTCCACTCTGGGCTGTCATAAGATAGAAGTTCAGCTTTTATAGAGTAATTAACACGCTTACGTGCAAACAACTCTTTGGCGCTGTCTTCATCCTGAATAATCATAACGGCAGCAACTGAATTTTCTTGCAGATTGGTCGCATGTACGGCCATTTCACTCAGTAACACGTATAAACAATCATCGCCAATTGCGAAGGGGGAATATGAGGCATAAGGCTCGCCGTTTTTTCCTGCAGTCGCTAACTGTAAGCTTTGGCGGCTATTGATAAATGTTAAGACTTCTTCCTGTACACGAATTTGTAGTGAATCATTGCTCATGGGAATTCCTATTCTTTTCTTAAGCTTAACTGCTGTTTGATTTGTTTAAAACGGGCTACTTGATCGGCGATTAATGTACCGTCCTCTGTTCGTCCTAAAAATACTTTAAAAATGTTGCTATCGTCTTTATCTTGGAAATTGAAGGCGTAACTTTCCTGACCTCGATGAGGTTTATCTTGAAAGTTAATATGATGAATGAGGTTTAAATTGATATGTCCATGAAAACCAGGAACCGGACCTGTTAGGTTGTAGTAACCATGGCCAATTTCACCTTTTGGAAAGGCCCCTTTAAACTCAAATACGGACCCACCATGTAAAATAATCGTAGTGGTATTGCCCCAAGTTGCTAACTCCTTCAGTAGTGCTTCAGCTTGATCACCAGTAAGTTGCGTATTTAGGGGTTGAGTATCTTCTTTATTCATTACTTTTTATGCTCTAAGTGGAAAATTAGCAGGGTGATTTGAAGGGGGAATCACCCTGCTAATTTAGGTGCTTTTATTTAGAACTTATACGTGGCGGCTAAAGATACTTCGCGACCCGCTTCATAAATTTCAGCCCATGCACGGCGGTAATATTCATCTGTTGCATTATTAACCGTGAGGTTGATGGTCAAATCTTTGAGAGCTGCTGGCTGCCAAGCTGCATATAGGTCGGTTATAGTGTAGTCATCATAGACATCACCTGTGGATAAGTCTTGCTCTTCCGCATGTAGCACACGTACCCCAGCTTTTAACTGGTTATTTAGGAAGCTAGAGCTTAGATCTGCAGACCAAGTATTAGCGGGAATATTGTTGAGTGGATCACCTGTCGCAAGGTCTTTACCACGTGTTTGGCCATAACCTAGTGCTAAATTAATATCGTTCTGGCTATACAAGGCGTTAATCTCAAACCCGTGCAGTTTTGCTTTATCAACGTTTTCCCAATAAGTGTTACCGGGGAATGGATTCATCGATACGGTCTGCTCAATAAAGTCATCTACACGGTTTTCAAAAATAGATGTTTTCAATGTCCATGCATTATTGATCTTTAATTTGGCCATTAACTCTGTATTAGCGGCTTTTTCTGCTTTTAAATCAGAATTGGGTAAAAAGGTGTTACACATGCCTGGCCCCATACAGAAGTGGGTGCCTGTACTGTAAAGCTCCTCAGCTGTTGGTGCTCGGAAGGCTCTGTCGTGTCTAAGGGTCAGTTCTAAGCTATCGGTTGTTTGCCAGATCAGTGCTGCGGAAGGGGATAGTTCATTATCCGAGCGGCTTTCACCTATGTTTTTTGCTTCTGTAGAGAAATAGTCATAGCGTGCACCTAGCTCCACTGTCCATTTATCTGATAGTGGAATAACCCCTTGGGCAAAAGCACCCCAGACATCAATGTCTGCATCAGGAGGGGTTGGACGATCAGCACCACTACGTTCAGCAGAAAAATTACTATGTGATCCATCAATTCCATAAAGCAGTGTGAAATTATCAAACTGTGATAGGTTATTAAGGTTTAGACCGTATGTGTCTTTTTCGGTGTTATCAATCCGACCATCACTTACCCGTGATTCATCCACATCGACACTATTCCAGTAAGCCATTACCTGTGCATTGAGTAGTGGTGATTCTGTATTGATTCTATAGTCTGCAGATAGGCTATTATTAACTTGATCTTTGTCTATCAGGAAAACACTGCTGCCATTGACATGGGATGCTCCATTAGAAGGAACCCCGCCTTCAACCGTTGCATGGCGCGCATTAAAAGCGATGGATTGGTCTTCGTTAATTTGCCATTCAACCTTAGCTAAAGCGCCTTGATCTTCTGAAGCCGAGTCTTCTAACGGCTGGCCGTTACCCATTTCTATGTTATTAGAATCACGACCATAACCACTAATTAGCCAGTCGACAGAATCGGTACGACCAGCGACAACAGCTGTTGTCGTCAATTGATCATTGTTAAAGTTAAAGCTACTTTTTACTAAACCGCCGACATCATCATCGCTCTCTAAAATATCAGCGGCATCAATAGTAGTTTGTGCGACTACACCGCCTAAAGCGCCTGACCCCCAAAGAGTACTAGCAGGTCCTTTAACGACCTCAACTGACTTCAGTATTATTGGATCTAAAAAGTAGCTTGCACGGTGCCCAGATTCAAAATCTTGTCGTACACCATCAACGGTTTGTAGCACACGATTGTCGCCTAAACCTCGGATATTAATGGTTTGGAAGCCAGGGCGAGAGCCCCCGTCAATTAATATATTAGGTTCATTCGCTAGGACTTCAGCGATCGACTGCGGTTGAATGTTATCGATTGTTTCCTTATCAACAACAGTGATAGGGCGTGAAACTTCATCAGATTTCTGTTCCATTCGGGTTGCGTTCACAACCACTTCACCGACATTAAAGACTGGGCTGTTATCAACAGCATCGGCCATTGCTGGAGCTGAAATAATACTACTGATGAGCACCGCTAAAGGTTTAGGTTTCATGAATTCCCCTATTACGTCAATGAGAATTGAGTTTTCTAGCTTGCTGCATATAGCGTTATCAGCAATGGCTAGCTCGTTAAATTTAGAGTTTTTTCTATCTCTCTAGGTCCTGATTGAGGGGATGCTACTATTTAATAAACACAATGTAAATGATAATGACTTGTATTTGCATTAGGTTTTATCCTGTTTTATTATGGCGGTCATTATTAGTCTTAAAGAATCATCGGGCGCTTTTTGCGCAAAGGTTATAGGGTTAGGTAACGGGTATTTATGACTCAGTTGGTTAAGAGAAAATGGGGTTTACTTGGCTGGCGAGTGCTGTTCATTAGTGCACTTATTTTGCTGCAAGAATGGGCTTTCGCTGCGTTGGAAAAACCGAGCTTTATGGATGAGGCCTCGGGGAAAGGTAGTCAGCTATCGCTCGCGATCTCGTTTAGTCGGCCACAGCCTGAACCTACTCAGGGGAAAATAGTTAACTCTTTGCCTGCTCAAGAGGCATTAAGGCATACAGAGCCTAAGCCTGAGACAACAGCGGATAGACCTGTACCTAAAGAAGAGGTCACTAAGGCGCCTGTAGTCGCAAATAAAGTAACAAAGAAAACAAGTAAACCGGCTATTACACAGCCAGTATCGAAAGAGGTTTTAAAGCCATCCCCCGTTCTCAAAAATAAGAGTGAAGCGCTAGCCAGTACATCAGTGGCTAAGGTGGAACCGAGTATTAAGCAGGTAAATCCTGATGCTAAAACAGTTGAGCCATCATCGGTACAGACTAATTCAGATACTCAATCCCTCACAGACCTAGAGGCTAATCCTCCCCATCGGAGCACAAGTGATCAGATGGAAGTGAGCGAGAAAATTATTACTAAGCCTGTTTTTGCGGCACAGCCTAAGCCGCCTCGTTATCCGGTGGTTGCTCGTAAACGAGGTCAGGAGGGTACTGTTTGGTTAGATATTTGGTTGGATGAAAAAGGTAACAAATCAAAGTTGGAAGTCACTCAGAGCTCAGGTTTGGCCCTGTTAGATAAATCAGCTTTAAAAGCTGTCTCCGAGTGGAAATTCAAACCTTATGAAAGGAACGGTATCCGTATCGCTTCGCGTGTCAGGATTCCGGTTGTTTTTTCACTTAATTGATCGTTGTTATAGGTTTTTAATATTATAAATTATGAATATCTTTGTTTTAACGCAACAGTATTTAGGGCCGCTAGGAATCCCATTATTAATCTGCTCTGTTCTTACCCTTTTGATATTGCTTGAGCGTATAACTGTGCTTTGTTATCACAGTATTCAGCGGAGCCTTCCTAGCGCTGGGATGGCGCTACTTAATCAACATGCAGATCAATCACGGGTTATGAGAACGGATATTGCGGCAATATGGCTGCATAACAGACAGCGAAAACTGAGTCATGGTATTCGTATGCTCCAAATTATAGCGTTAATTGCACCTTTGTTAGGGCTACTCGGGACTGTGATTGGTCTGATTCAAGTGTTTGATAATTTAGGTGATCACCAAGGACCGATTAACCCATCTATGATGGCCGAAGGGCTAGGAATCGCAATGAAAACAACCGCCGCTGGTTTGATTGTTGCTGTTCCCGCGGTTATTGGGGCGCATGGCTTTCAGCTTTGGGTGGATAAATTGATAGCAATGACAGAGCAAGTACTTAATGTAGGTAATCTTCGGATCGAAGGTGTTTGCACTGAGGCGCTAAAATGATTCGTGCACAGCAGAAGAGCCAAATAAATAGCAGTTTAGAACTTACCCCATTGATAGATATTATTTTTATAGTGGTGGTTTTTTTACTGTTAACTGCAAATACGCGTTTGCTCTCATTGCCGGTTGATATTCCTGATAGCGACAGTGAAATAGCCCTCCATGAAGAGTCTGAAAAACCGCTCACAATAAGTTTGTTGGATAAATCTCCAATCTATGCAATTGGAGAAGATCGCTTTTATGAATGGGCTGAGTTTAAACAGGCGCTGTTGGTAAATATTGCAGATCAAAAAGATCGGGCACTTTCAATTGCTGCTGCCCGTGATTCAGACGTCGAACCTTTGTTAAAACTTTTAGCCCTCCTCAATGAGCAGCAAATAACTAACACTCAAATTTTAATGGAAGACGCACAGCCATGATCTCTTTGCCGTTTCGATTATTTACACAAAAAAAGAATAGGTTTTCAGTCGTGAACTGGATGAAACTTATCCTATTAATTGCGTTACCTGTTTCAGTTTATGCAGCGGATGAACAGCGTTTAATTAGTACTGATGCGGGTGTTACTGAACTGATTTTTGCTCTTGGCTTTGAAGATGATTTGATTGCCGTAGATGTGACGAGCAAGCTGCCAGAGGGGTATCCTAAACTCCCTAATATTGGTTATCACCGCACCTTGTCTGCTGAAGGTTTAATGAGCTTAAATCCATCGGTAGTGATAGGGAGTGAACATATAGGTCCTTCATCCGTTGTGACGGCACTAAAGCAAGCCGATGTTCAATTTGTACAGTTAAGCAGTGCAAAAAATAGTGAACAACTTCGTGACAATATACGTTCGCTATCTATGGCTTTAGAGCAGAAGGAAAAGGGGCAAGCCTTGCTTGAATCTGTTGACCAAAAACTAGCGACACTTGATAAGGTGAACTTATCGGGGGAGCGCGTAGCGTTTTTATTATCTATGGATGATAGTAAATTACGTTTAGCAGGAGAGGGGACAACGGGCCATTCCTTTATCGAATTGATGAAAGCTAGCAATGTTGCTGACTTTAAAAACTACCGAAATATATCGGCTGAATCACTGTTTGAAATGAAACCCTCTGTGATTATCGTTGCAGGTAGTGATGTAGAGAATGCAGTGCAAAGCTTGCTTGCGGCTAATCCTGTACTCGCTCATACACCCGCGGTAAAAAATAAACGTATTGTGGCCGTGAATGGCTCCGCTTTAGTTGCTGGTTTGAGTGTATCGGCTATTAATGAAGCGATTCGTTTAACTCAGCAGTTATCTAATCCCCACACTCTTGCTCGTCAGGAAAATAATTGATGCAAAGGTCCGTTTCAATATGCGCCTTAGCATTAGCGAGTCTTTTGATTGCCTGTGCTCTGTTATCACTTGTGTTAGGGGCCATGAATCTTCCGGTATACGATAGTTTATTGATTGTTGTAGATGACCTTTTTGGTGCTAATTTCAGTCAACTAGAAGGTTATCAGCAGGTCGTTGTTTTAGAACTTCGTTTACCTCGTTTGTTATTATCTATTTTTGTCGGGGCCATATTGGCCCAATGCGGTGCGGTTGCTCAGGGCTTATTTCGTAATCCGTTGGCAGATCCCGGTATTATTGGCGTTTCATCGGGTGCAGCGGTGGGTGCTATTTTAGCTATTGTTGTGTTTCCAGCTGTTTGGGGAAGTTGGACAATCCCTACGATGGCCTTTGTTGGTGGTTTGCTCACTACTTTGCTGGTCTATGGTTTAGCGCAATCAAAAAATGGGACCTCAGTCTTAGTCTTACTGCTTGCCGGTGTCGCTATCTCAGCTTTCGCCGGTGCAGCCATTGGCTTCTTAAGTTATTTTGCTGATGATGCCAGTTTACGTGAACTGAATGTGTGGCAGATGGGCTCATTAACCGGTGCGAGTGATGCTAACTTATGGCTAGCTTTTACAACAATGCTGCTATTAATGATCGCCTTTCAGCGTCGGGCCCAAGCTTTAAATGCATTACTTTTAGGTGAACCCGAGGCGCGCCATTTAGGGATAGATGTTGAACAGCTTAAATTACAAATGATTATTCTTACCGCGATTGGTGTAGGTGTCGCCGTTTCTTGTTCAGGCATTATCGGTTTTGTTGGCTTAGTGGTACCTCATTTGGTTCGTTTAGCCACAGGGCCGAACCATCATTTTCTACTGCCTTTATCTGCTTTGCTAGGTGCTGTTCTGCTGATGGGTTCCGATCTGTTAGCGCGTCTTGTTGTGCAGCCAGCGGAACTTCCCGTAGGTTTAGTTACGGTGCTATTGGGCGCCCCGTTCTTTCTGATTTTGTTAATCCAACAGCGTAAAAACTGGAGTTGATCATGTTGCAGCTTAATAATGTCAGCTTTAAACCACAGGGAAAGCTGCTATTAGATCAAGTCTCTGTCTCGGTAAAGGCTGGGGAGGTCTACGGCCTGTTGGGGCCGAATGGGGCCGGTAAAACAACTTTATTAAAAGCAATTAGTGGTGATATTAAAGCCAGTGGTTCTATCAAATTCTATGGTAAAGAGCTAACACAGTGGAATCGCCGTGAATTGGCTAAGCATCTGGCAGTACTTCCCCAAGCGAGCCAATTGACCTTTCCTTTCAGCGCCAGAGAAGTAGTTGCTTTAGGTTTAACTCCATTATCGCTGTCTAAAGCTCAAGCCAATAAGTTGATCGATGAAAAAATGTCGGCGACTGATTGCTGTAGTTTTGCGGATCGCTCATATCCTTCGTTGTCAGGGGGAGAAAGGCAGCGAGTTCAACTCGCGCGGGTTTTATTGCAGCTCAGTCAAGCGAGTCACTCACCTTTACTACTTCTTGATGAGCCGACGTCGGCACAAGATTTAGGACAGCAACATAATCTGTTAACGTTGACTCAACAGCTAGCAAAAAAAGAGGGGTTTGGTGTTATTGCCATTCTGCATGACCTTAACCAAGTGCTTCGTTATTGTGATACCTGTTGTTTGTTAGATCAGGGGCAGGTGAGTGCTGTAAACAGTCCTGATAAGGTGCTATCTGATGAGCGGATAAAAGAGCACTGGCAGTATCAGCCACAACGAGTGATCTTAAATAATGGACAGACCGCTTTAATCTGATCGTTGCAAAAGTCTTTGGATCAAGGGGGTATTTTAAGACCGACTCACCACATTTAAAGCCGTGGAGAGTCCAGCCTCTATAATCTCGTGAGCTTGTGCCTCGCTTTTTACTAAAATCGAGCCACTAAAGGCAAGTGCATTAAGTGAAACACCGGAAAAATTTTCACCTGTTCTAGGTACCATCAACATCCAATGGTGGCTTAAGAGAAGATTATAAGCGCTGGCTATCTTCTCTCCGTCTTTTTCGATCCCTAAGGTCATTCGCAGCCGATTATAAAAGTTTTGTAATTGAGCAGCACCATCACCATTCTGTATTTTCTCTTCTGTAAAAATATCTTTAGGTAAGGCCAGTGCTGCATGGCGAAAGGGTAAGCTATCTAGCTCCCTAGGTACTTCGTCATGTAGTTTTGACAGTTGTGGATTAAAAGCGATTAATTGTTCCACTGTTTCTGGCACTTTTATCAGCTGTAGGTGCTTATGGGTTTGACTGGCCCCAGCCGTTTTACCACTATTGTAAAAAGCTAATGCCGGCGCGGCGAATAGGCACCGGTGTAAGGCATAAAAATCGTTTTTATTAAGGGCTGTATTCTGTTCTTCAAAGGTTTGAGTTACTAAGAGCAGATGTTCATCGACTACATTATATTTATTCAATAAACATTTATGTTTATCACCGATGTTGGTGACAAATAAAGCTTTTTCATGAGGTAGGAATGGGTCGGGTTTACTTTGATTGAGCTTAGCTAGGGAACTATCGGGTGTTGGTTTGTTCTGGAGATTCTCAAGTATACGGACATGAAAATTAAGACCTCCTTCTTGGACACTAAGCATAGATGTTTTGAAACTGTTTAATGCGCCAGCTTTAGTGGCACTTTTTGCAACTTCCGCAGCATCTTTCCACAATGTAAAAACCATCGGGTGTTCTCCCTCAGAGTACTTTATACTGATTATATAAGTGGTTATTAAGCTTGTGGGTTTGCCGTTATAGGCTGTTCTTTAGTCATGCGTTAGTTGTATTCTAGCGTCAGTTAAAAATCATAATTATTCCAATATGAAAAGCGTCACAGCTTCATTAAAAGCAAAAATGCTACTGCTTTCAATACTGCCACTAATTATAGTGACGGTAGCTATCACTATGATTAGCTTAAATCAGGCGCATATTCTCTCAGAACAAGAGATTGAAACCTTCGAAGAAAATTTACTCAACTCTAAACATCAAGAGCTACAGCATTATGTCGCCTTAGCGATGAACGCGATAGAGGAAGTTGTTAATGAATCTGAGCCTGGGGATGAAAATGCAGAAAAGCGTATAAAGGATATGCTGAACACTCTCACTTTTGGTGATGATGGCTATTTCTTTTTATATGACATGCAGGGCATTAATTTAGTTCATCCTACCCAGCCGGAGTTGGTTGGGCAGGATCTAATCGAGCTGCAAGATAGTAATGGTAAATATGTAATACGCGATTTGATTAGGATTGCTGATGAGGGGGGCGGATTTTATCGTTACCTCTGGCGAAAACCTTCAGCAGGGCATCAGGAAAAGAAATTGAGTTTCGTGGTTAAAATACCGAAATTTAATTGGATGATGGGAACCGGTTTATATATTGATGATATTGCAGAAGAAGTTGCCCATACGCGTTTAAAAGTAACCCGTAATATCAGAAATACATTTTTTACCGTGGTCGTTATTCTAGCGGGTACAATTATTATTATTGCGCTCATTGGTATTGCGATCAATATGCATTCCTCCCAATTAGCGGATGTGCGATTACGTGAGTTAGCCCATCGCTATGTTCAATTTCAGGTGAGTCAGCGGCGTAATTTTGCACGTGAACTGCATGATGGCATTAATCAGCTAATGGTATCGGTAAAATTCAGATTGGAACTTGCCAGAGATAAATCGCTGAAAGGGGATGAAAGCGCGGTTGATGATATCACTAAAGGCTGTGATGTTTTAAATATGGCGATTCAAGAGGTGCGACGTATCTCCCATGACCTTCGACCTATACAGCTTGATGATCTAGGGCTTGAGTCCGCACTACACAGTATGGCCAATGACTTTTCTGAGCGCACGAACATCCGAATGAATGCCAGAATAGAGTTACCAGAACAGCGTCTACCTGATGATATTGAGATTACGCTGTATAGAATTGCCCAAGAAACCCTGACAAATATTGAAAAGCATGCACAAGCTCAGAATGTAGGTTTAAAAATTTGGTTTCGTGAAGGCTATATCTGGTTAGAGGTATCAGATGATGGACGAGGCTTTATCCCCGAGAAGACAGAGACAGGAATCGGTCTTCTAAATATGCGTGAGCGTACAGAATTGCTCAGTGGACGTTTTAGTATTAAGAGTCGTTTGGGTGTAGGTACACGTATTAAAGTGGGTTTCGCAATTTTTTAGGAGATACAAACGCTAATGCCGAATGACAATAAAATCCGAGTATTATTGGTCGATGATCACCCTCTTGTACTAGATGGAATTAGTGCGCGCTTAGAAGGTGAACCCTCCCTTGAAATTATCGGCATGGCTAATGATGGAAAGCAAGCCTTAGCGTTGGCATCAACCCTTCATCCAGATGTTGTTCTTATGGATATCTCTATGCCCGTGATGAATGGTTTTGAAGCATCGGAGCGATTCCATGCGGAACAGCCGGATGTGAAAGTACTAATTTTAAGTATGCATGATGATAGAGAATATATTGTTAAGCTGATTAAATGTGGTGCGGCTGGCTATGTTTTAAAAGACGTTTCATCTAACGAGCTAATTTCAGCGATTGAAACGGTTTACGGCGGTGGAACATACTTTAGTTCAGGAGCATCACAAAGCTTATTTAGCCAGTTTGATCAGGAGGGTGGGCATGCAAATACTCAACAGGAAGAGCTTACCGGCCGTGAAAAAGATGTCTTGAAACTAGTTGCTGAAGGCAATAGTAATAAAGAGATCGCTAGAGAGCTCGATATTTCTGTACGTACAGTTGAGACCCATAGACAAAATATCAAACAAAAATTAGATATACACACAGCAGCAGGGCTCACCCGTTACGCGATAGAACATAAGCTGGTGGATTGAGCGTTAGGCTGTAAAAGGATTAAAACGCTCTCGCGCTAATACTTCCCCATTTTTAAGACAGAATCAATAACGTCAGAATATCTAAAAAATTATTCAGCATATTTTGACGTTATTTTATAAGTTGAGCATCCCATCACTCTACTCAACCTTAGCCTACGCGAAATTTCGCGATCATCGCTTTCAGCTCGTTGGAAAGGGAGTTTAGTTCAGTACTCGATTGAGAGATCTTTTCCGCCCCATTACTAGAGATATTAGACGCATCATGTAGGTTAATCAGTGACCGGTTGATCTCTTCAGACACACTGGTTTGTTCGGTTGATGCGCTAGATATAAGAGCATTCATATCCGTTATGCTGATAACTGCTTTTGAGATCTCTTCGAGTGAAGAGCCTGCTTCAGTCGCTTTAGAACCGGCGGTCTCCGCTTTTTTCTGTCCTTCACTCATTGCAGTTACGGCATCGGTAGTGCCCGACTGTAAACGCTCAATAGCTACTTGTATCTCTTGGGTGGAGACCTGCGTGCGTTGTGCCAATGTACGTACTTCGTCCGCTACGACAGCAAATCCACGTCCTTGATCGCCTGCCCGGGCGGCTTCAATAGCAGCGTTAAGTGCTAGTAAGTTTGTCTGCTCGGCAATGCTCTTGATCACATCCACAATTGAGCCAATATTTTCACTATCAGACTCAAGCGTTTTTATTTTACTGGATACACTTT
This sequence comes from Neptuniibacter marinus, assembly GCF_001597725.1. GTDB lineage: Bacteria > Pseudomonadota > Gammaproteobacteria > Pseudomonadales > Balneatricaceae > Neptuniibacter > Neptuniibacter marinus. The sequence goes on along the minus strand of NZ_LUTR01000001.1, from coordinate 101,946 downwards.
TAACATCAGTGACAAGTGCGTTTGTGGCCACGACCGCTTGATTTACAATCGTAGTGCCTTGATGTGCTTTCTCTCTTGTATTGCGAGCATCACTATCCGCTTGCTCCGCATTGTGTGATATCTCTTGTGATGAGGAGACCATTTGATTCATGGCTGCTGCCACTTGTTCTATCTCTGCACGTTGCGTGTTAATACTGGATTTTGTTTCAACGCTAACATCGGTCATATCCTTAGCCGCGCTGGCCAGTCGGTTAGTCGCCGAGGTGATTTGACTAACAATATCACGCATTTGCGCGATCATTGCGTTAAAGCTTTTACTTATTGTTCCTAATTCGTTTTTACCTTCTGTTTGCAGTGTGAGAGTTAAATCAGAAGATTCAGAAATACGTTCAATAGTTTCCTGCATATGTAGCAGTGGATTAATCATGGAGCGATAGTTATAAGCTGAAATAGCGATCAGTAAAACCATGATCAGTATTGATAGTGTAGAGAGCAGAAAAATACTTTCCTTATAAACCTGTTGAATGGCCTCATATTCTTGTTTAGCAACGCGCAGCTGTAAATTAATTAACTCAGTAACTTTTTCGCTAATAGGGTCTATTTGGGTATAGAGAGGGCCATCCAGTGCATCAAGCTGGCCTTTAGGGGGCCCAGATATAGTGGCTAGGATCTGTAGTGTATTATCAATAGCTGCATCAGCGGACACAAAAAGGTTTTGAGCTTCATCAGCTAAAGCTTTCTCTTCTGGTGTGAGGTTTGTTGCTAGATATTTTTTCCACTTAAGGCTGATCTCTTGCTTAGAGCTTTCTATATCGGCTACGGTTTCGTCTAAAGTATAAATGCCGGCATTTGCTTTATTGATCGCATCAATAACGAGCACCGCATAATCGTCGGCGATTATTTTTAAGTCTTCAAGGGGAACAACCCTGTCATGATAAATCCGTTTCGCGCCGCCTTCCGTCAATTGTAGTTCTTGAAGTGCAAACAAAGTAATACAAATCAAGCCAATAATAGGTAGAACGACCATTACCGTCAGTTTTGTCTTTATGGAAACATCTTTAAGCATAGCTATTATCTCTTTTTGGGATCGGCGCTGTTCAATTCTTTCTGGGCAAATGGGTTATTGACCTGCGCGATTAAAATTTAGTTAATCGAAGGCAAGTCTTATAGGGTGTTGATTTTCATGTATATCGAATGAGTGCAAAAGGCCTGAATTTTAAAAACTAATAAAGTAGTGAAACACTAACACTCGGTTACTGAACCTGTACTAAATGAGCTTCAGTAGGGGAGGTGATAAATTGAACAGCTTCCTCGCGAATGCTTTCGGGTTATTCTCAAAATCTACACCTTAGGCCTAGGTTATATGAGGTAAATATACCAATAGGTTCCCTATAAAGTTCACAGTTCTAAAGCAGATAATACCGTACCTTACAGCTTAGAGTGTACTGATAAATAGTATCTAATTTTACCACTATGGAATGATTAACGGTTGATAAACACTCAGTAAACATAGACGCAAGGATGTTTTCTGTAAATGATCGATCGGGTTAGTGATTCAAAAAGAACGGAACCTAGAACTTAATATTAAAGATGCTACTTACAGTGTGATAAGCGGCAGCAGTGTAAGGCGTTTTAGGCTAATAGCAGTGACCCAACCCGTTTAATCGTTGTATTTAAGTATCAAAGTGGTAAATCGAGTGAAAAAAATCTTGAACTGATTAAACAGAGTCGTATACTACGCACCACTTATTTAGGACTATAGCTCAGTTGGTTAGAGCGCTACCTTGACATGGTAGAGGTCAGCAGTTCGAATCTGCTTAGTCCTACCAGATTTAAAAAAGCCTCGCGAATGCGGGGCTTTTTGTTATCGGGACTATGCAGATGAGAACTGCGCAGTTCGAGCCGAGCGCAGCGAGACCACATCGGAGCTTGCGACGATAGCCCGAAGGGGAATAATCTGCTTAGTCCTACCAGATTTAAAAAAGCCTCGCGAATGCGGGGCTTTTTGTTATCGGGACTATGCAGATGAGAACTGCGCAGTTCGAGCCGAGCGCAGCGAGACCACATCGGAGCTTGCGACGATAGCCCGAAGGGGAATAATCTGCTTAGTCCTACCAGATTTAAAAAAGCCTCGCGAATGCGGGGCTTTTTGTTATCGGGACTATGCAGATGAGAACTGCGCAGTTCGAGCCGAGCGCAGCGAGACCACATCGGAGCTTGCGACGATAGCCCGAAGGGGAATAATCTGCTTAGTCCTACCAGATTTAAAAGAGCCTCGCGAATGCGGGGCTTTTTGGCTATTTGGGTTAGGTGAAGTTCTATTTTTTATAAATAGCAGTGTACATATTGATCTTTGGTTGATTAATAACAAAACGGCCAATCGCAAAGATGCATATAGATCTCCAAATCTGTTAGGGGCCTACCGTCAAACAGTAGTGATTAAGTTTTATAGAGGGTTACTTATCATTGTCTGAGTCTGTGCCGATCAGTTGGCCTAGTTCTTCAGCCGCGGAGCGTAATAAAGGTTCAAACTCTTTAAGTTCGTCCAAGTTCTTTCTTATGATTGGAGCGTGAATAAATAGGCACGCAAAGAGTTTTCCTGTTTTATCCCTTATAGGAACAGAGATCGCGACCATTCCGTCGACTAACTCTTCGTTATCGACACCGAGATCTTGTTCGGCACTTTCGATGGCTGCTGCTTCTAATGCCTCTGCTGAGGTAATAGTGTTTCTAGCTCGTTGATCGAGGGGCAAGTTTTTAATAATGCTCTGGCGGCGGTCGGGGGGGAGAGAACCAAGGTACAGTTTACCACTGGCAGAGCACGATACAGGGGTATGGCTACCTATCGGAAGGTGTACTTGCAGTGGCCAGTTAGTTTGTTCTCTATCGTAATAGATCATCTCAATGCCATCAGGAATGGAGATACCACAGGTTTCGCCGACTTGAGCTGCTAGTTTTTTTAGAATGGCTTTACGTAGTGCTTTAAAACGGCTGGTGTATAAAACGCCAAGAGCAATATTATGTAAGCGGTCGGCAGGTACGATTAAACCTCGCATATTGGTTTGCAGATAACCGTCGGCCTCTAATTGTTGCAGTAACCGGTGGATGCTAGGTTTTGGAATATCGAGAAGTAAGGATAAATCCGCAGGGCTTAAAGGACGTTCTGCTTTAGATACGGCTTCAATAATTTCCAGTACTCGGGCAATAGATGAACCTTTTTCTCTGCGTTTACTTGTCATGCGTTAATTTATCTCCTAATTGAAGCCACTATTATAGGTCGCTATTAACATTAATAAAGGGGAAAAAGCCCCCGCCCAATAGGGAGGGGGAATGTCCATCAAGCATAGACGGGGAGCTTACTTCATCGTTGGCATGGAGAAGGATGCGCCTTCTCGGACACCGGCTGAAGGCCAGCGTTGCGTGATCGTTTTACGTTTAGTGTAAAAACGCACACCGTCTGGACCGTAGGCATGCAGATCACCAAACAGGGAGCGTTTCCAGCCACCAAAGCTGTGATAAGCCACGGGTACAGGGAGGGGGATATTAATACCAACCATACCTACTTGGATATGGTCGGAGAAGTAACGTGCTGCTTCTCCATCACGTGTAAATATACATGTGCCATTACCATATTCATGGTCGTCGATAAGCTGCATTGCTTCTTCCATTGTATTAACACGAACCACTTGTAAAACTGGTCCAAAGATCTCTTGCTGATAGCTTTGCATGGTCTGGGTTACACCGTCGATCAGTGTTGCGCCGACAAAGAAGCCATTTTCATAACCGGCTATTTCAGGGGCGCGGCCATCGACAACAATTGTTGCACCATCTTTTTCTGCGCTATCAATAAAGCCAAATACTTTTTGTTGATGCTGGCGAGTGATAACGGGGCCAAAGTCATTTGAGCTGTCCGAAAATGCGCCGACTTTTAGGTCTTTCATCGCTTCACTCATTTTAGCAACGAGTGCATCACCTGCTTCATTTCCTACTGCAACGGCTACAGATAGGGCCATGCAGCGTTCCCCAGATGAGCCAAATGCTGCTCCTAACAGCTGGTTTACTGCATTATCCATATCTGCATCGGGCATAATGATAGCGTGATTTTTAGCGCCGCCGAGTGCCTGGCAGCGTTTACCGTTGGCATTCGCTGTGCTGTAGATATATTCCGCGATAGGGGTTGATCCAACAAAGCTGACTGCTTTAATACGTTGGTCACTAAGGAGCACATCAACTGCTTCTTTGTCACCATTAACAACGTTCATTACACCATCAGGTAACCCAGCTTCTTGTAGAAGTTGAGCTATATATAGTGTTGAGCTTGGGTCGCGTTCTGAGGGTTTAAGAACAAAGGTGTTGCCGCAGGCAATGGCCAGTGGGAACATCCACATAGGTACCATGGCTGGGAAGTTAAAGGGTGTAATACCTGCGACGACGCCAAGTGGTTGTAGTTCGCTCCAAGAGTCGATACTGGGACCAACGTTTTTGCTGTATTCGCCTTTTAAAAGCTCAGGAATACCGCATGCATATTCAACATTTTCAATACCTCGTTGCAACTCACCGGCGGCATCATGACTAATTTTTCCGTGTTCTTCACCGATCAGTTTGCAGATATGATTGGCATTTGCCTCAAGCAGTTCTTTAAATTTGAACATAATACGAGCACGTTTGATGGCGGGAGTATTACGCCATTCAGGGTAGGCTGCTTGTGCTGCGGTGATAGCCTCCTCTACTGTTTCTTTTGATGCGAGTGCAACCTGTTTTGAAATAGTGCCCGTTGCTGGGTTAAATATATCTTGATAGCGTGTCGAATCGGTAACAATTTCGCCGTTAATTAAGTGTCCGATGTTACTCATTGTTGATACCTCATTTTTATTCTGCATAGCCGCTTAGCGGTGCTTATTTTAATGATAAAAAGTCTTTAAAGTCTGTCTTAAGTGGTTATTCACCACAGTTTTTTGTACAGGGCAACAATCTCTTCAGCACTTGGAATACGGGGATTGTTGTTAGGTGAGCCTGAACTCAGTGCTTGTTCTGCCATTGTTGGCATCAAGTTAAAAAATTGTTCACAATCGATTCCAAATTGTGCGGGTGTGGGGACGTGAAGTTGATCGTTTAGGGATGTTAGTTCGGCTAATAGTTTAGCGTTGGCTGTATCTGTACTATCCGTTTCGTTAGCGACTTTCATGGCGCGTGCACAGTCGGCATAACGCTCCGGTGCTGCAGGGATGGAAAACTCAGTTACGGTTGGAAGTAACATGGCGTTAGATAAACCATGGGGTACATGAAACGCCGCGCCGATAGGTCGGCTCATACCATGGACTAATGCAACAGAGGCATTTGAGAATGCTATCCCCGCTAACGTAGAGCCAAGCATCATCGCTTCTCGTGCTGCTTTATTATCACCATCACTATAGCTAGTGCGTAAATTAGGGGCTAAAAGTCCCATGGCTGCTAAAGCTTGAGAATCACTATAAGGGTTGGCTTTTTGGCTCACATAGGCTTCGATGGCGTGGGTTAGTGCGTCTATTCCTGTATCAGCTGTAATACGAGGTGGTAGGCTCAAAGTAAGGCTGTAATCTACTAAGGCAGCAACGGGCATAAAGCCAATACCTACGCAGAGCATTTTTTCGTCACTGACTTCATCGGTAATGATTGTAAAACGAGTGGCTTCTGAGCCTGTGCCCGCGGTAGTGGGTATAGCAATAACAGGCAAGCCTTCTTCATTAACAATACGGGGAAACTTGTAATCACGCATCTCTCCACCAAATCGGGCTAGGATTGAGATCGCTTTAGCGCTGTCGATTGGACTACCGCCCCCTAAGGCAACTATACAGTCATAATCGCCGTCTCGGGCAGCATTCACACCGGCTTGGATAGATGCGACCGTAGGCTCAGGTACGGTATCGTCAAACACATCGGCAAACATCATATGATTAGCAAGGTTTTCTGTGATAGTGCCGGTATAACCTAGCTCTACCATCATTTTGTCAGTAATAATTAAAGGACGTTTGCAGTTAAGGCTAGTTAAAATATTAGGTAGCTCTTTACTTGCGCCTTCGCCAATTTGCATGATGCGTGGCAGAATAATTTGATTAGACATATCGACTCCTATCGATGGAATAAACAGGGAGAACCATGTATGGAAATTTAATGTGGCCATAAATCATTAGTGGTTACGGCGCGTAAGCGATAGCAGGCAGCCAAGTCACAATGCCTTGCCAATAAAAAACAATGCATAAGCCTGTTATCTGAATCAGAATAAAAGGGATAACTCCGCGATAAATGTTGCCAATTTGAATGCCATTAGGTGCAACGCCTTTTAAGTAGAACAGGGCAAAGCCTACCGGTGGGGTTAGGAAAGATGTTTGCAGGCATACGGCAAATAGAATGGTGAACCAGACTAGATCAAAACCTAGGTTTGCTACAACAGGTGCAACCAGCGGAAGAATGATCAACGTGAGTTCTATCCAATCGAGGAAAAACCCCAGAATAAACGTTACGGCCAAAATACAGATCACTATGCCTGTTGGGCCAAAAGGTAATCCGGTTAGCGCTTCTTCAATGAGTTCATCGCCGCCTAAGCCACGCAGTACCAGTGAAAAGGCGGTAGCTCCGAGTAAAAGTGCAAAAATAAATGCGGTTGTTTTGGTCGTTTCACGGCCTACATCTCGAACTACTTTGAGTGATAAGCGTCCCTTACTTAGAGCTAATAAAGTGGCTCCAAAAGCACCGACCCCTGATGCTTCTGTCGGTGTTGCTATACCGAAGAAAATAGAGCCGAGTACAGCGAGAATAAGGCCGGCAGTAGGCAAAACAGTCCAAATAACATTTAGTAAAATGCGTATAGATACTTTTTCGGCGCTTTCAGAAAGGGGAGCGGATAGTGGTTTAAAATAACTATGTAGCAATATGTAGGTGACATAGAGCCCCGCCAGTAGCAACCCAGGGAAAAGCGCTCCTAAAAATAGGTCCCCTACAGATAAGCCGATACGGTCGCCCATCATAACTAGCATAATACTGGGGGGAATAAGAATACCCAGTGTACCTGTTGAGCAAACAGTTCCACATGCCAGCTCCTTGCTATACCCTTCGCGCATCATCAACGGTATACCTAAGGTCGCCAGTAACACAACGGATGCGCCAATGATTCCGGTTGATGCTGCCAGCAATAATCCGACAAAGGTCACCGTTACTGCTAGCCCGCCACGTACACGTCCAAAAAGGCGCGACAGATTGCTCATTAGGTCTTCAGCTACGCCAGAACGATCAAGCATTAACCCCATAAAGATAAACATAGGTAAAGCTACGAGTACCCAATTTGTCATTACCGACCAAATGCGGGGGACTATAATCGAGAGATAGTTCCAATCAATTCCAATGAATGCGTCAAATTGTGCATCAGCAAACATTGCTATCGCCGCAAAAACAATTGCAACCCCGCCCATTACCCATGCCACAGGGAAACCGGTGAAGAGTAAGAAAATAAACGTACCAAACATGGTAAGTGCAAGAATTTCATTAATTTCCATGTGAGTTCCTAAGCCTTTGTTGTGAGTGGGCGAGTCGTCTCTTTTGGGTAAAACAGTAAAGAGATAACTTTGGAAAGACGTGATAGGGTTGCCAGCGTCAGTAATGCAAAGCCTACGAAAAGCACACTTTTAATAATCCAGCGGTAGGGCAAGCCGCCTGGTGCTTCCGAGACCTCACTCAGCTCATAGGAATACGTGATAAAGGGAATCGCATACCAGAGGACAATCATAAGAAACGGGGTTAGTAAAAAGATGATACCTACTAACTCAACCCATGCTTGAGTTTTAAGAGATAGTCGATCATGTAATAGATCCACACGAACATGGTCATCAGCGACTAAGCAATAGGAGAGGCCTACGAGCCAACCGAGTGCATAGAGGTGCCACTGTAATTCTTCAAACTCAATTCGTCCTTCATTCAAAATGTAACGCATGAGCACGTTAAGAATGATGACGCCCATTAATACGACCCAAGTCCAAGAAAATAGATGACCTATCGCTCTAATAAAACGATCAACCGTTTTTGATAGCGCGGTCTCAGGCAGTGCTGTGTGATGAATCAAGGGATCAAGTTCAAGGTGTTTAATGGAAGCGCTAGATTCAGGTTGCATAATTTCTCCCAGAATTTGCCTTTTTATTCTGTTTGTTAGGCAAGCCGCCCCCAGCTTGTGTTGGTTAAACGCAAGTGGGGCGGTAGGATTTGTGTTGAAAAGTACTTATTAGAAATCGCGTGGTAAGTACGCCAGTTTCTTCCACTGTTTGTACTCGTTGATGAAAGCTTGCTGAGATTGATAAATCTTTTTGAAATCTGCATCTTTCTCAGAAATTTCAGCCATCACTTCATCGGTCAGCGCTTTTAGGGAGCCGAGCATGTCGTCATTGAGTTTATGGGCTGTAACGCCTTTCTCAGGGAAGCCAGCAAGGACTTTACCTTGTAGGGATTCACCACGGGTCAGGGCTCTAAATGTACCTGCTGTGCAGGCCATATCTATGGTTGCTTTATTGGCTTCACTTAAACCGTCCCAAGTTTCTTTATTGACTACAAGATGTGATGCAGTGAACGTTTGATGCCAGCCTGGGAAGTAATTGTTTTTAGCAACCTTATCGAACCCCATTAATTGATCTACAGCGGGCATTGAGAACTCAGATGCGTCTATTGCACCCTTTTCTAAAGCGGGAAAGATTTCTCCACTGGATATTACAGTAACGGATGCCCCTGCTTTTTGAAGGACTTTACCCCCTAAACCTGCGAAGCGTATTTTGAGACCTTTTAAATCATCCATTGATTTGACCTCTTTGACGAACCAGCCCGCTGTTTCTGGGCCGATAACACTACATAAAACAGGGTGTACACCGTGCTTTCCGTAGAGCTCTTCTGCGAGTTTTTTACCTTCGCCTTCATACCACCAAGTTGCGTATTCCCATGGTTCCATACCGAAAGGAACAGCGGAAAGTAATGCTGCGGCAGGGATTTTTCCTTGGTCATAGCCAAGCCAAGCATACCCTGCATTGAGCTGTTTATTTTTAACCGCCTCAGTGATGCCAAAAGGAGGAACTAATTTTCCGGGTTCGTAAACTTTAAATTGAATATTCCCAGCGCTTGCCTGCTTTACCTGTTTTGCAACCTGTTTTATTGGATCACCTAGCCCAGGTAAATGGGTGCCGAAAACAGCTTGAACTTTCCAGCGGATTTTCTCATCTGCTGCTAGGTTTGCAGAGATTGTGCTTGTAAGTAAAAAAGTGCTTGTAGCTAAGGCTGTTACAAAGGGCGTTAGTGACTTTGCATGATAATGCATGACTTATTCCTCATCGGTTTATATTTGAGCGTATGCTCAGGATTATTTTTATTTTTCAATATAACGATACGATATGTATCGTTATTCATATGAAGAGAAAGGTCAAGTTGTTTTTTATAATGATACAAAATGAATCGTTATTCATTCTATTCTAAGGGTTTAAGCTTGTTATTCTGGAGTGCCTGTGTGTAAGGTCGCTAGAGAGTCTTTAAGCTAGTCTGTTATGAGGGGACGCGTTTGAGGACTGAGCTACAGAGCTCAATTTGGGACTATTATCAGGTTCAGGAAAAAGTGCTGGCTGTAAAAAGTACTTAACTCAATAGATCGCTGGTTTAAATGAAGGGGGGTTATTGCGGGGTGACTGAGGGTGTACTACTGTTGAAAGGGGTAGTATGTATTGTGATTGGGTAAAGCATATCTAGGGAGATGATTAGTTATGGAAGTGAGCCGATCTCTGTCGCTAGGCATTCATTCCTAGTACAGATATAGATTGCTAAGTTTATATGGCTCGCTGTAATAATAGGCTACTGTCAATTCAGTTGTTTTAATTTTTATCAGTGCCTTTCAACGTTACAAGTTAGTTTTATAGGATGGCAGGCTTACTCTCATATTAGTGTTAAATTTGTGTCTTAAGGTTGTCGGGTGAAAAGGCAAAAAAGGGAGCGTTTTTTGTCTACAAGAGCAATGTGTAAGTAAAGCGTTCGCATGGAGTATTAATGTTTTTAGCTAACAGTCGGCTACCCCGTATATTATTGGTGGATGATGATGCCAATCAAATCACTATTTTAAACAAAACGTTAAACGCTATAGGGCAGGTGTTCTTTGAGCAGGATAGCTTATCCGCTTTAAATCAAGCGATTAAAATTTTACCCGATGTTATTTTGCTCGATATTGAGATGCCTCATCTTAATGGTTATCAGGTTCTGGCTGAGTTAAAAGCAAATGAAATAACCCGTAATATTCCCGTTATATTTATTACGGTGCATGAATCTATAGAGGAACAGTTACTTAGTTTAAAAAGAGGCGCGGTTGATTTTATAGTCAAGCCTTTAAGGCCTGAGGTGGTTGCTGCTCGCGTTCGAACCCACCTTCGATTACGTGATAGGGAGCGCGAATTAGTTCAGGTTCACCGACACGCAAAAGTCACCTTGGAATCTATTGGTGATGCCGTACTAACCACGGATAAGAATGGCTGTGTGACGTACATGAATAAAGCGGCCGAGTATATGATCGGTATAACAGAGACTGAGGCTAAAGGGCGAGTGATTGAAGAGATAATGCCGCTACGCGTTGGTGATAATGGCCCTTCACATATTAACCCTATTCGTATTTGTATTGAGGAGTGCCGTGTTGCCAATATGGCAACTAACTGCCAAATGATGAAACAAAATGGGCGTTGGATGCCAGTTGAAGATAGTGCTTCTCCATTAGTTTCAGAATCGGGTGAAGTAGTAGGTGCTGTCATTGTTTTTCGCGATATTAATGAGTCACGCGCAATGGCAATTAAAATGTCTAATACCTTTCAGTATGATCAATTAACGAATCTTCCTAATCGCTTTTTGTTGATGGAACGCCTTGATGCAGAGATGAAGCGAACTCAAAGTAATGGCTGTCAGTTGGGTTTGATTATGCTCGATGTTGACCGCTTTAAGTTAATTAACGAAGAGTTCGGTTTTGACTTTGGTGATAGGCTGCTCAAAACAATAGCATCACAAATTAATACCCAACTACAATGTAATGAAACACTTAGTCGGCACAGCGCCGATGAATTCATCGTGTTAGTTCCCGAACTTGAAAGGCTAAGTGATTTAGCTAATTTAGCGGTGAAGATTAGAGAGAATGTAATAGAAACTGTTTTACAGTGTACTGATATCAATACCTTTTCTCTTAGTATGGGTGTGAGTGTTTATCCGGACGATTCACTAGATGCTCAGTCATTAATGTTGCATGCAGATGCGGCTTTACATCGGGCGAAAAGTGATTCATTGCATGAGGGGTTGTGTTTTTACTCTAAGGATATGGAGTTACACTTTATAGCAAGACGTCAGCACTATATGCAGCTAAAAACAGCTATTTCAGATCATAAGGTAATCGCCTTATATCAACCGATCGTAAACTCACAGACGGGGGCTTTGGAGGCTGTTGAAGCCCTTGCCCGAATACAGGGCAACAATGGATATCTAATCCCACCTGATGAATTTATTCCGCTTGCTGAAGAAACACGTTTAATTATCCCTCTTGGCGAAAGAATGATTCAGCTTGTTTTTGCTCAGCTGCAGATATGGTGTAAGGACGGTTTAAGTATTCGCGTGTGCCTTAATATTTCACCAATACAGTTTCTTGATCCCCATTTTTTGTCTTTCTTATTAAAGGCGATGGAAGAATATAGTATCGATCCAAAAATGATCGAGCTTGAAGTAACTGAAAGCATAATGTTAGAGACTAGCCATAAGATCACCCGAGACCTTACACGTCTTCGAGAATTGGGAATATCGATCTCTATTGACGACTTTGGCACAGGGTTCTCTTGTTTAAGTTATCTCAAAGAATTACCCATCGATGTATTGAAAATAGATAAAGCATTTATCGCTGAATTGGGCATTGATAGGCCTCAAGATGTATTAGTTAAAACAATTGCAAATTTGGCACAAAGTCTAGGCCTTAAATCTGTTGCTGAAGGTGTTGAAACAGAAGATCAAGTGCAGTTCTTACAAATGCTAGGCGTGTCTTTTCTCCAAGGTTATTACTTTTCTCCACCTATTCCCGCAGGGGAAATTAAGAGTCATTACTCCCTATGAAATTTATAAAACTGAACCAATACGGTTTTACGGCATTGTGGTTTCTCCTGTCTATGGGGCTTTTGATGACTTTTTTAAGCGCATGGGTGCTTGATTATCATAATAAACACACAATTAAAATCTACACGGATGGCCTTGCAGATAAGACGGAAACGCTTATTAAAGAGCGTTTTCAACAGTTCGAGTATGGTTTACGTAGTACACGAGGTGCTATCGCTTCTGTCGGGGTAGATAAGCTTAGCAGGGAACAATTTGAACGTTACACAAATAGCCTAGATATAAATAATGAGTTTCCTGGGGCTTTAGGGTTTGGTTTTATTCGACGAGTTCCGGCGTCAGAAGAGGCTCGTTTTTTAGCCGATGCTCGTCAGGATGGAGCGCCTGGTTTTACCATTAGAGCGCTAGACCCTCACGATGAAGATCGTTTTGTTATCCAATATATTTATCCTATATATAAGAACAGGCAGGCTGAGGGATTAGATATTGGCTCTGAAGCCAATAGGCGTTCGGCGGCACTTGCTGCTGCTAGAGACGATAGGGTTTATATAACAAACCCTATCACTTTGGTTCAGGCGAATAAAAAAGCGCGCAGGGGTGTGCTTATACTTTTGCCTATTTATTCAAATAATACGCTGTTAAATACACCGCAAGCACGTAAGGATGCGGTGGTGGGGTGGTCTTATGCACCATTAATTATTGATGATGTCTTGACTAATCTTGATGCCCTCACAGATAACTCCGCCGTTACTTTGAGTAATAAGGAAGATGCTTTTTTTACTTCAAATAATACAGCCGCTCAGTTTCTCGATGACAGTAAGGTCGTAAGAGAGGTATTTGTAATGGGGCAGCATTGGAAAATGCAATTAACCCCTACCGCTAAAGCGACTAACCGGATAAAACCTTGGAATATAGACTGGGTAATTGCCGTTGGCTTAGGATTAACATTTTGTAGTTTATTAGTTATTAGTTTATTGCGTAATGCTCAGGTGGGAGAGGATCAGCGCGATGAAATATTAAAAGCGGATATCCATAGCTTATCCATTTTTTTTAAGAGTGCTAGATTTAATCGTTCTGGGCCATATATTTTTCTTTTTCTCTTTTTTGTATTTTCGGTATCGAGCTGGTTTATCGTAAAAAACCACCTGTCTAGTGTTAGTAATGAGCTGCTAAAAGTAAAAGAATCTGTTCTTCTTGAGCTTGATAATGAAACAACTCAATTCAAGCGTGATGTGATATTTCTTGCTAATACCCCCTCTATTTCTGACCTTTTAAATGATCAAGTCGAGGGTGTAGATTCACAAAAACGCTTATTATCGCATCGCTGGTACGGTACGCTGGCGGACATTTTTAAAGCGTATATGCTGGCCATTCCTGATGTGCATCAAGTGCGTTTAATTGAGGCCAGAAATGGTTGGAAAGAAAGCGTTAAGGTTCAACGTGATGGAGATGAGCTTGGGGTATATGCTCAAGAAGAACTTCAGTTTAAGGGTGATGAGCCGTATATCGCAAAAACACTTCAAGTGGGGGCAGGCAAGGTTTACGTCTCAAATATTAATTTAAACCGAGAATACGGAAAAATCGAGCAGCCTGCCCGACCGATGTGGCGTTTTTCAACGCCTATTTTTAATGAGGATGGCACGCCGTTAGCTATTGTTATTGTGAATGTCAGTGCAGATAGGATCTTAAACTCTTTTGCCTCCAATTTACCTGTAGAGTCCGAGCTTTACATCACAAATCAAGCTGGCGATTTTTTGCTCCACCCTAATGTAGAGAAAACGTTTACTTTTGAATATGGGAATCCATATCGTTGGGATAATGAATTTAAGGAAGCTACTTTTTTACATAAATTAAGTGCTTTTAATATGCTGCGTTTTGAAGGGCAAAAAGGATATGTGTTAGCCGATCAAGGTCGTTTTTCGCTTGATGAGCAGACTCAAGGAGGTCGTTTAGAAATTTATACTGTTATCTCTCAGTTTTTCGTTGTAAAAAAAATCGTCTTTAATATTGCCGGCGTACTTTGTGTGTTTTTGATTTTAGGTTTCTTAATTTTCGCTGTTCAATATTGGATGTGGCTAAACGAAAAAATACGTCAAAGAAATGCTCTTGCTGTAGAAATAGAAGCCCAACGGAACAAAGCGATGCTGCGTTTCAAAGCGCTGCTAGGGTCTGCGCCTGATGCAACCTTTGTAATCGATCAGATAGGTATTATTAAAATAGTCAATGCTCAAGCAGAGAGTATGTTTGGCTACGACCGCGTTGAATTAGAAGGACTTTCTATATACACAATATTACCCGCTACGGCAGACGATGGAGATGCGGTGCATCTCATGGAGTATGTGGAGCAGCCTGAAAAACTGCCTTTTGGTGGTAATGAAGAGTTTCTTGCACTTAGAAAGGATGGGAAAGAGTTTCCAGTTGAGATTAGCTTAAACACCGTCAACATTGATGAGAAGTTACTGGTACTCGCTTCAGTACGTGATATTAGCGATCGGCTTGCTATTGAGGCAAAGCTTAGAAAGGCGTTACGTGATGCAGAGCAAGCAACGGAAGCGAAAAGTGCATTTTTAGCAAATACCAGCCATGAAATTCGCACACCTATCAATGCAGTCATTGGTTTAACCTATCTATTGAATGAGGAGCAATTAACTGACTCGCAACATCGACTAGTTTCTAAAATTCAGATTTCAGGTAAATCCCTATTGGGTATTGTTAACGATGTATTAGATTTGTCGAAAATAGAAGCGAATGAAATGGCATTGGAACAGTGCCCGCTAGATTTACCAGAGTTCTTTGAGGAAGTATCTAGTGTCTTTGCTGTACAGGCAGAAGCTAAAAATATAGATTTCACTTGTAAGCTTGATCCGAATTTACCCTCGTGGGTACTGGCAGACGAAGTCAGGCTTCGTCAAATTTTGGTTAATTTACTAAGTAATGCGTTTAAATTTACTACCATAGGTAAAGTTTCTGTTCGTGCTGAAGTTCAGTCCGAAGTAGAAGGCCTGCCAGATAACCATGTGAGCGTACGTCTTAGTGTATTGGATACAGGGATTGGCATTTCTGATGAGTCTAAAACGCGCTTATTTAATCCTTTTATGCAAGCGGATTCTAGTACGACACGCAGTTTTGGTGGTACTGGATTGGGATTATCCATCGTCAGTAAATTAGTTAGCCTTATGGGCGGAACGCTAGGTGTTGAAAGTACAGAAGGGGTAGGAAGTGTTTTTTGGGTTAGTTTGCCATTGAAAGTCCAAACATCTGACGAAATTATACTGCAAGAGAATCAAAGCCGAGCTCTGTTTGTATTGATTGCTGAGGATAATCCAAATGATGCTAAGCAGCTGCAAGAAATAACACGCGCCTTAGGTTGGCGTTCTGAAATAGTCAGTAATGGTAAGCAGTTAATTCAATCTTTTGTTACACGACAAGAAGAAAACCTACGGCCACCTGATGCTATGATCGTGGATTGGCAGATGCCAGAGATGGACGGGTTAGATGCGATTAATATTCTTGCGAACAAAGAGGATAGCGAGAAATTACCAGCGATTTTAATGATTTCAGTCCATGATAGTGAAACCATTAAAAAGCATGATACGGAGCATTTGGTAAATCGATTTTTACATAAACCCGTCAATGCTTCGGCACTATTTAATGCAATTAATGATGCGGTGACGTTACACACGGGTAATGCTAAACGTGTATTACAATCCACCCATACTGAAGCTGTCAGCGCAAGGTGGTTGCCGGGGATTCGTTTGTTGGTAGTGGATGACAGCCCGATTAATTTAGAGGTGGTTAGTCATATTCTTGAGCATAACGGGGCGTTGGTTGAGACAGCGAATAGTGGTGAGGAGGCCCTTGAAAGATTACAAGATAGATCTAATGACTATGATGCAGTACTGATGGATGTACAAATGCCAAGTATTGATGGTCTTGAGGCAACGCAGCGCATTCGTCATCAACTAGGTCTTAGTTCTTTACCTATTATTGCATTGACCGCAGGTGCTTTGCTGGAAGAGAAAAAACGTGCGTTGGATGCTGGAATGAATAACTTCCTTACTAAACCTATAGATCCATCAAAACTTATCAACGTGTTAAGAATATCTGTAGAAGCTTATCGAAGTAAGGATATACCTATTGAAGCGATTAATGCGGCGGCGCCTGATCGGGATATTTGGCCAGACATAAGCGGTTTAAATCAAGCTCAAGCCAAAAAAATGCTACTAGGGAATGAACAATTACTCTTAGATATGCTGGATAACTTGTTACAAGAGCATGCCAACCTTATGATTCCGCCAGCCGTGGATTTTGATAAGAACAGGGAGACTGGTCAGCGCTTGCAGATAGCATCTCAAGTTCATAAATTGAGAAGTGTTTCTGGAATGGTTGGCGCAGAGAAAATACAGTTGCTGGCTGCTGAGATTGAGACGGCTTTAAGAGCTGAAAATGAGCCGGTAATGAACTTGTTATCAGAACTGGCGCTTGCATTACAAACACTACAGCAAGCGAGCTCCAGTTTCATAGAGGCTAGGCGTAAAGAGAAAGATTCCGCTGTAAATCAGGAGTCACACTTAAGTTCGAACTTGTCAGAGCCTGTCTTTAAACAGGATGTAGCAGAAGATATTCTGACCTTGTTAACCGAGCAGGATTTAAGCGCTTTGGCTAAAGTGGAAGAGCATAGTGCCATGCTGCGTGAGGCTTTGGGCCATAAGGGGTTTAACGAACTGAATGATTGCTTGGTGAAACTTAACTTTGAACAGGCGGTCTCTTTAATGGCTGCCCTTATAAAAACGTCTGGAGCTGAAGGGTAATATGATCAAGCCTAAGAGTGGTGAACTACCAGACATTCTTATTATTGATGATGACAAGACAGTCATCATGGCTTTGAATAAAGCGTTAGAGGAGATCGGACGAATTCGTTTTGCGTTAGATGCAAGGCAAGCGTTATCGATGATCAAAGCACAGCCACCTAAGCTTCTTCTGCTCGATATGGATTTACCTGACATTAATGGATTAAAGGTGTGCCGCACACTAAAAGGCAATCCCGATACTGCTGATATCCCTGTCTTATTTATTACAAGTAATAGTGAGCTTGGTTTTGAAGAGGCTGTATTTGATGCGGGAGCCGCTGATTATATTATTAAGCCACTTAACCCACGTGTGGTAGCGGCACGTGTACAGACACATTTGAATTATCATCAAGCCATTCAGTTGCTTGAGCAGTTGGCGAAAATTGACTCTATGACGGGGCTTGCCAATCGCCGAGCATTTGATGAGCGGTTAAGTGTTGAGCAAAGACGAATGTATCGTGAAAGAGAGCCGCTGACAGTTGCTATGATCGATATTGATCAATTTAAAAAGTACAATGATCACTTTGGTCATATAAAGGGTGATGAATGTCTCAAAGGCATTGCGCAAGCACTGGCTAATAATGTTCGGCGTCCGGCGGATGTTGTTACGCGGTATGGTGGTGAAGAGTTTGCGTTAATTCTACCTAATACAAGTAAAGAGGGTGCTGATATATTACTTCAGAAGCTTATTCGACTAATCGAAGAGTTGAATGTAGAGCATGCGCCAGACGCTATATATAAATACGTCACTGTATCTGTTGGGTACAGTACTTTTTATCCAGAAAAAAACAATCAAAATCATTTAGATGATTGGGCTGTCGTTAAAGCGGCTGACCGCGCTCTTTATGCCTCTAAAGATAAGGGGCGAAACCGACTGAGTTATCAGTCGGTGGAATGAGTTTAGCGTATCAGATCCATTTCTTACGTTTAAATAGCACAATGAGCGCAAAGGAGATGATAAACATCGTACCTAGCAGCACATAATAGGCATTAGGGTGGTGCAGCTCTGGGATATTATCAAAGTTCATTCCGTATAAACCGGCTAAGAAACTTAGCGGTACAAAAATAGCGGTAATGACTGTAAGCACGCGCATTGAGACATTTTGTTGGTGTGAGCTTATTGATATATAGCCTTCAACCATATCCGAGCACATCTCGTAGTAGAGGCTAGATAAACTGTAAATACGTTCAAAGCGTTCATAAACATCAGTGAGATAGTGTTCATGCTTTGATAGTTGAATAAATGAGGCTTTATCATCATTTGCGTGGGAGCAGAATTCTGCAAACATCTGTTGATGATAATTAAATATGCGCTTTAGGCGTAGAAGCTTTATCCGATAGCCTGCTAAAGCGGCCATATGCCTTTCTCCTTCACCAGCTAGAAGGGCGTCTTCTTGTAACCCCAATTCATCTTCAAAATTCAGCATATTAGATAGATAGGTATCGGATGACTTATGCATTATTTTTAGAGCCAGTAGCATTGGCTCCTCTATATAATCTGTAAGTGAATCTGATTGGATAATTTGGCTTATCCCCATGGAGTGTTCAGGGTGTACGGTGACTAAATATCGATCATTGATAAAAAAGCCGATCTGTTGGTGATTGTATTCCAACTCATTAATAACGTCCGATATACCGCGGTACAAGATAAAAGTTTGATCTTGAAAAAGCTCTATTTTGGGTGGATGGCGTGTCCTAAGTACATCTTTCACTGCAAGGGCATTGCAGTTTAATGATGAGAGAAGCTCGCCAACCCATTGTTGATCCATCCCAGTGTACTGGATGTCTATCCAAATAAAACTTGATGCATCGTTTTGCCAAGCCGCTATCTGGTCTTCATTGCCGATCAACATAGGTTGACCGCTCTTTTTCCAATATGTTGTGACCATTTACTATGGCGTCCTATAGATTAACGATTAAGTTCGTCAGAGAGATCTTCTTGAAACTCATCAACTTTGGCTTCAATCTCTTCAATGTCGCCAAAGCGGGCAATGTGATAAAGCGCATCTCCTTCATTAACTAAGGGGAGATTGGTTTTTCCAATCACAATGCCGCTATAGGGAGAGGTGATTTGCGCTTCTTTCTCACCAAAAGGGTCAGACACAACACCCAGTAAGGTGCCTTTGCTGACACGACCGCCAAGGGGGATAAGTGCGCGCAAAATACCACTTTCAGAGGCGCGTACCCATGAGCTAGAGCGGGCGACTACCGGTTCTTTATAGGATTTACGTGTGCCTCGTGAAGGGGGAAGCATACCTAATGAGCGCATGACGTTTACAATCCCTTTTACGCCGGCCCTGATCGCCATCTCATCGAACCTTAGCGCTTCACCTGCCTCATATAACAGCATTGGAATCCCATGTTCCGCTGCGGCTTCTCTAAGCGAACCATCTCTAAGGTTGGACGATATGATTACCGGAACATTAAAGGCGCGTGCGAGTTTGTCGGTTTCTTCATCATCCAGGTTGGCACGAATTTGGGGAAGGTTCGTACGGTGTACCGCGCCAGTATGTAGATCTATACCGTGAGTACTTTGACAAACTATCTCCTCCATAAAGAGGTGGGCGATACGCGCTGCAAGGGAGCCTTTTTCACTGCCAGGAAAGGAGCGATTAAGGTCGCGCCGATCTGGTAGGTAGCGAGAGTGGCTCAGTAATCCATGCACATTAACGATAGGCACGGCGATTAATGTGCCTTTAATACGTTTAAGTGCTGGCAGGGTTAACACGCGCCGGATAATCTCAACCCCATTGATCTCATCGCCATGTATTGCGGCGCTGAGAAATAGTCGAGGACCATCTCGTTTACCATTGATGACGTGAACAGGGATGGTCATAGGCGTATGGGTGTAGAGGCGGCCTGCCGGAAGCTCAATGGTCGTCCGTGTACCTGGGGCGACCTTTGTTCCGTTAATAGTAAACGTTGTATCTGCCATAGATATTAACCTTTACCCCGTGTTTTTGTTCGATGAGGTTTTGCATTTTTCTCAATGAAATCAATAATCATACCCGCTATATCTTTGCCAGTTGCGGATTCGATTCCCTCTAACCCAGGTGATGAATTCACTTCCATCACCAACGGGCCTCGCTCTGAACGTAAGAGATCAACCCCAGCCACATTGAGCCCCATGATTTTGGCTGCATTGACTGCGGTGGCTCGTTCAGCAGGGGATATTCTAATCAGTGATGCACTGCCGCCACGATGAAGGTTGGAACGGAATTCCCCCGCCATTGCTTGGCGTTTCATCGCAGCAACGACTTTATCACCAATAACTAAGCAGCGAATATCGGCACCGCCAGCTTCTTTAATATATTCCTGCACCATAATATTCACTTTTAGACCCATAAAGGCTTCAAGTACGCTTTCGGCTGCTTTTTGTGTTTCAGCAAGGACAACGCCTATACCTTGAGTACCCTCAAGTAACTTGATGACGAGAGGTGCACCGCCAACCATTTTGATTAGATCGCCTATATCATCAGGGTTGTTCGCAAATCCAGTAAAGGGCATACCTACGCCTTTACGGGAAAGTAACTGCATAGTACGTAGTTTGTCTCTAGAGCGAGAAATAGCGACTGACTCATTTAAAGGGTAGGAACCCATCATTTCAAACTGACGTAGAACCGCAGTGCCGTAAAAGGTAATAGAGGCGCCAATACGAGGAATGACGGCATCAAAGTGGGGTAGTGGTTCGCCTTTAAAGTGAGCCTGTGGTTTATTTGATGCAATATCCATATAGGTTCTTAAGGCATCTACCACCATAGCTTCGTGGCCACGCTGCTCGCATGCTTCGACGAGACGGCGAGTTGAATAGAGCTTTCTGTTACGTGAAAGGATGGCGATATTCATTTGTCTGCCTTTTGGCTTGAATTGTGTGTCACATCATCGGAGGAACCTAATAAAAATGTGGCTGCAGGATCTACGATGAGCCGTCCGTCAATTGCTGAGTGGCCTAACACTAAACGGAATGTCATTTCATCCATGTTGGTAATTACTAACTCAACAGGCCACTGCTCGTTCCCCATTTGAATCGTCGTTTTTATAAGATAATCGTCTTCTTTTTTGCCGTACTTATTTGTACCTTCGAACTTGCTGAGGATGGGGGCTTCGCAGAGTACAGCTTCTGTCCGATCATTCTGTTTTGGATGAATACAAAAGCGGACGTGAGGCTGCCCATCTTTTTCAAACTCCTCAGTCATAAAGGCATGCAGGGTCGATGTTTGCCTTCCTGAGTCAATTTTGGTTTGTAGTGGCGTTAAACCAAGCTCTGGAAGTAAGGCCCATTCTTGCCAGCCTGTTGATATACGTTCTTTACCCATGGTGCATACCTATAATGTATAAGCCTAGCGGTTATTTTGGCGTGGATAAGTCAGAAGTGCTGTAGGTAGAATTTACGTTTCTCCTTTTACCAAGGAAAGTCTGTTATTGCACTCTATTTCAGTTAATCAAGGCTATTTAAAAATAATCTATTGATTGGCGGTATTCCAAAGAGGAGCTTATTGATAGTTAACCCTAAATTAACTTTAGGTAGAGATATCTATTTTGTCGACTAATGGGGTCTCTTCTTATTGAAGAAGGGAGGTGGTAATGGGATTAGGCTATGTATCGTTCTATTCGGTATACTCTAATAACATAGGATACTAATTCTAGTGCACTTATATTCTAATTGTTGATATTTATGCGTCATATATTGATTTTAATTTGTTTGTTCTTTGTTGTTATGCCTCGGGCTTATGCTGAACACATATTAATTGCGGCAGACCGCTGGTGTCCGTTTAATTGTGAAGTAGGTGCCGAACTGCCCGGTTTTATGGTGGAGGTTGCCCAGCGGGTATTTTCAGACCATGGACATGATGTTGAATATATAGAGATGAATTGGTCGCGTGCTATTCAAGAAACGCGAAAAGGTAATATTAATGCCATTATGGGAGGCTTTAAGAGTGATGCTCCACAGTTCATCTATCCTCAAGAAGAGTTGGCGGTTTTGGGAAACTCTTTTTTTGTGCGTAAAGATAGTGACTGGACTTATGAGGGAGTTGAATCCCTTAAAAATGTGCAGTTAGGGGCTATTTTAGGCTATGACTACGGTGATGAGTTAAGGAGTTATATCCAAGAGAGTGGTGCTGAGAGAGTCACTATGCTCAATGGGAATTACCACTTGTTATCTCAGGGTATTAAATTACTTGATAGACATCGTATTGATGCGATGATCGAAACTGATCCTGTGTTTTGGTATACAGCAAATCAGTTGGGACTAGCAGATCAATTTAAATTTGCTGGCACAATGCAGCGGGAAAAAGCGTATATCGCTTTTTCTCCAGCACTGAAAAGTTCAACAGTGTATGCAAACCTTCTATCTGATGGCATAAAGAAGCTTAGGGCGTCAGGAGAACTCTCCACCATTTTAGCTAAATATGGCCTGAAGGATTGGAAATAATAGAGAGACCTAATAGAGAGTACCTATCTGATACGGGCATGCTAGGTAACAAGGTTATAGCATACAGTTTATTATCACTTTCCACCTAAAAAGCCACCGCTTTGATGGGCCCATAACTGGGCATAAATTCCCTGTTTTTGAATTAATTCGTTATGGGTTCCCTGTTCGAGTACTTCCCCTTCATTCAAGACAACTAAGCGGTCTAAAGCTGCGATAGTCGATAGGCGATGGGCAATCGCTATAACGGTTTTGTTTTCCATTAAGGTATATAAGCTAGATTGGATTGCGGCTTCGACTTCAGAATCTAATGCAGATGTTGCTTCATCTAAGATAATTATAGGTGCATCTTTAAGTAATACGCGGGCGATAGCGATCCGTTGGCGTTGGCCACCGGATAGTTTTACACCCCGTTCGCCCACGTGGGCATCATAGCCTGTACGTCCGGCACTATCGCGTAGGCCTAGAATGAAGTCGTGTGCTTCCGCTTTTTTAGCGGCATAGATCATCTCTTCTTTGCTTGCTTCAGGTCGACCATAAAGTAGATTATCGCGCACTGAACGATGAAGGAGTGCGGTATCTTGAGTGACCATTCCTATATGCGCGCGCAGGGAGTCCTGCGTTGTGTCTCTAATATCTTGGCCATCAATTTGTATAGAGCCACTTTCAACATCGTAAAAACGCATAAGCAAATTAACAATGGTTGATTTCCCAGCACCAGAACGACCTACTAAGCCTATTTTTTCACCCGGTTTTATCGCTAAATTTAGCTGATCTATGATCTTTTTCTCTTCACCATAACCAAAGCTGACAGTATTAAAATCTATAGCACCCTTTTTTATTTGAAGTGCTTTTGCATGGGCTTTATCTTGGATCTGGAGTGGTTTTGATAGTGTGCTCATGCCATCGGCAACTGTGCCAATATTCTCAAAAAGTGCACTGATCTCCCACATAATCCAGTGTGCCATACCATTTAACCGCAGAGCTAAAGCGATAGAGATAGCGATGGCACCAACAGATACAGCATTTTCGAGCCAAAGCCAGATGGAAAGTGAGGCTACAGAAAATGAGAGCAAGTGGTTTATGCATTGCACACTAAGGTTAAGCCCTGTGGCAAGACGCATCTGTTTATGGACAGTCTTTAAAAATAGATCCATGCCTTCTTTAGCGTATTCAGCTTCTCGCTGAGTATGGGAAAACAGTTTGATGGTTGTAATGTTGGAATAGGAATCGACAATTCGTCCGGTCATCATTGAGCGAGCATCTGCTTGCTCGGTGGATATTTTTTTCAAGCGAGGGACAAAATAGGTTTGGATCCCTACATAGAATAATAACCAAATGGCCATAGGTAAGGTGAGGCGCCAGTCTGATTGAGCGACTAATACTAGCATGGCAAAAAAGTAGACAACGATAAACACCATGACATCTAGTAGTTTCATTACTGATTCACGTATAGAAAGCGCAGTCTGCATCACTTTTGTTGAGATTCGTCCGGCAAAGTCATCGGCATAAAAGGAGACGCTTTGTTTTAAAAGATAGCGATGGGCGAGCCAACGGATAGACATAGGGTAGTTACCCAAAAGAGTTTGGTGGGTAATTAATGAATGTAGTAGACCGGCAATGGGCAGTGCAATCAAAGGCACTAAGCTCATTAACAGAAGTTGATCTGCTTCTTGCTCAAGAAAGGTGGCTCTATCTTTAGTTGATAGCCAATCAACTAGTTGTCCCATAAAACCAAATAGAGTGACTTCTAAAATGGCAACCGTAGCGGTGAGTAAAGACATCGCTATTAATGGCCATTCTGCGCCTTTTGTATAGTGACGACAGAACGCATAAAGGCCTTTGGGTGGTTGGCTAGGCTCTGCAGGAGGAAAAGCGGGAATCAGCTTTTCAAAAAATGAAAACATAAGTCTCTCTAACAGTGAATAAAGTAGTTATGAGTGGTGGGGTCAGTCACAGCAGTTAAAAAAGGTCTTGTTGGGTATTGAGCACATGTAAATGATCGCCAACTTTGATCTCACCTGAGCGGATGATTTTACAGCATAATCCGCCGTGGCCAAGCATTGCACTAATACCATTATGACCTAAGGCGGCTTCCATTCTTGAGCAGGGGTGGCATAAAGCGCTGGCTTCAAATACAGCACTGCCGATTCGAAACTGTTGGTATCTTAACGCATTGAGATTAATGCCGGATACAACAAGGTTTCTCCGTAAAAGATCGGGGGCTATCGTGTTCTTGTTAGCGTAGTAAGCGATTTGTTGAATAAACTCTTCAGAGATAAGCGTTACTTGGCGTGCAGAACCGGGCGTTTTTATGCAGCGATGGCCTCCTTCTAAGCCTTTGTGTTTTATGGCCATGACATGATCAAGTGAGATAAGAGGCTGTTTACGCTCTGGTCTAATGCCTATCCAGTTAAGCGTTCCGGGAGGTAGATCTTTTGCGTAACGTAAAAATAAATTATGTAAGCTCATAACGCGATGGCTACTCCCATTCCTGCTTTGCTTCCACGTAGATCTTTTGATCGCTTTCGGTGATGAAAAGTTCAATCGGTTGGCAGCAGATCTCGCAATCTTGAATCATCTGCTGATCAATATCGTTGTCCGGATCTACTTCAGCAGTATTTGGGGTCATACAGTAAGGACATTCGAAAGATATGAACATAGCACCTCTTTTAAGATCAATTTGAACAAGAGTGTGGTTTTCGTTTATCGCTTGTGGAAAGGGTTTGGTAGCCTGTTTAAATTTAAATGATACAGGCTAGGTTTAGAATAGCTGAAAGGCGGTTAGTATTCCGGATTAATTATGGCATTGATTAATTCAAATGGGCGCGCATGATTTTCTTGAGCAATATCTTTCAGGCTTAGTTGTTCTGAACTAACGCTAAAATTGGCGATCTCTAAATCAATCAGTAATTGCTCTATATTACGCTCTTCAAAGGAGGCTATCTGTTCTAGTGACTTCTCTGAGTAGAGTTCAATAAGTTGCTTGTCTGGATGTGGTTTATGCTCTATTGGCGTTAAGGCTAGAGCGCTAGCTCCTAGTAATATAAAACTTATAACGGCAAGGCCCGTTTTCTTTGAGAAGTATTGTTTAAAGGAGCGCCAGTGAAACTGAATATGTAGCAGAGTCGCTGCGGCCATGATAATGCCAATCCACTCATGCATTAATTTGACTACATCTTTCCCTATATGGAAAAACATCATAACGCCACTAATCGCAATAATTAGACCGCTAGCGATGATGAGGGGCGTTGAAAAATTACGGTGGTTGTATTTCATAATGATGATCCAAATAAGCTATCTCTCTTTATAGAAATTATGCCGTTAGGAAGAGTTAACTAGGGTTTATAAACTGTAAAGAAAAGTAAAGGAGGGTCTTAAGGTTAAGGCGAAGGCGATTAAGAGGGTGAGCTCTTGTTATTGAGCATAAAAAAAGGGGGCGTTAAATGCCCCCTAGAAGTTTCTATGAATATGATCGATTGAGCATTTAATATGCGGCAGTGACACTCAATTCGACAAGTATCTCAGGACGCGCCATACGTGCTTCTACACAGGCACGAGCTGGCTTTTCACAGTCTGCTACCCATGCGTCCCAGACTTTATTCATCGCAGCAAAATCTTTCATATCACGGATATATATAGTGACAGAAAGTAATTGATTACGGTGGCTGCCCGCTTTAGCGAGTAAGTCATCAATTTTATCTAGGCAGCGTTGCGTTTGTTCTGCTATATCCCACAGGGCTTCGCCAGCGGTTTGGCCGCAAAGGTAAATGGTATTGTTATGCTTAACGATACGGCTCATGCGTTCGGTAGATTCCATGCGCTCAATGCTCATAGATATTTCCTCAACTATATTTTTTGTGCACACGGCGAGTAATGCCGGTGAATAAGGTGTAGGGGATAGTGTCGCAACAAGCGGCGACGTCTGAAGCTAGTAAGTTCTCGCCCCAAAGCTCCACATAGCTACCAACTTTAGCGTCTGGAATATCACTGAGATCAACGGCCAGCATATCCATAGAAACGCGACCAATAATGCGGCTTTTATGTCCATCCACAAGTACGGGGGTGCCATTTTTCGCATGACGTGGGTAACCATCGGCATATCCCATAGCGACCGTACCTACACGGGTGGGTTTGTCACAGGTCCATGTGGCGCTGTAGCCTACACTTTCACCCGGCTCGATTTCGCGAACGGCAATGACTTCTGAGCTTAATGTCATAGCTGGTTTTAGCTGATCGGCTAACTTATGTGCTTCAGCAAAAGGGCTTGCACCGTAAAGGATAATACCTGGACGCTGCCAGTCCCTACGTGCATTATCATGTTCAAGGGTTCCGGCTGAATTGGCCATACTGATCGGCGCTTTGAGCTCATCAGCGAGAGTGTCCAAAATTTGGATTTGTTCAGCTGTTGTATTAAGTTCAGGCTCATCGGCAGCAGAGAAGTGGCTCATTAATACAACATGTTCAACTTGAGGTAGAGCCGATAGCTTATGAAATGCCTCTTTGTATTCACCTGGAGTGATACCTAAACGATGCATGCCATTATCTAATTTCAACCATGCGGTGATAGGTTTGTTTAGTGGAGCATTAGCAATAATATCGATCTGATCTGCGTTGTGAACTGCGCACCACAAGTTTTGGTCGCTGATAATAGGTAGCTCATCCGCGGTGAAAAAACCTTCTAGTAATAATATAGGTAAGCTAATACCTGCATTGCGAAGCTCAATGGCTTCCTCAATACAGGCCACGCCAAACCCATCTGCATCTTTACTTAAGGCTTTGGCAACTTCTACGGCACCATGTCCATAGGCATTGGCTTTTATAATAGCTAAAGCACCTTGTTTAGGCGCCACAGATTTAGCCAAAAGATAATTCTGACGTATAGCATCTAAGTTAATTGTAGCGGTGGCTGGGCGTGCCATGGGAACTCCTAATCGGTGGTGCTTCTAGTAATAATAAATAGCGCTAAAAATAAAGATGATAATCTCGTAAAAGCTATTTTAAGCTGTCTTATAAAACCATAATCGCTTCGATTTCTACATCAGCATCTTTTGGTAATGCTTTGACCGCATAAGCTGCACGCGCAGGATAAGGTGCTTGAAAGTACTTTGCCATGATTTCGTTAACCTGGGCAAAGTAAGATAGGTCAGATAAAAGCACTGTTATTTTAACAAAATCGTTTAGGTTACCACCAGCGGCTTCTGCTACCGCTTGTAGGTTTTCGAATACTTGTACGGCTTGTGCTTCAAAAGATTCTGTAACCATCTCCATTGTTTCTGGATTTAATGGGATCTGGCCAGACAGATAAACGGTGTTGCCAGCTTTTACTGCCTGGGAGTATGTGCCGATCGCTGCTGGTGCTTTATTGGTAGAGATAATTGATTTATTGCTCATGATCATTCCTTCAGGATAAAGAGAGGTTGGTCAGTGAGCTGAGCAACCTCGACATGTTAAGTGTTATGACGTGGTGATTAGCCGTAGCGGGCTACAGATAAGCCTTCGTTATTGATATCCGGTGCTTTTTGGCTGATGACATCAGTAACGTATTTGGCGGAACCTAATGACATAGTCCAACCTAAAGTACCGTGGCCGGTATTTAAGAACAGGTTAGAGATATTGGTTTCGCCAAGAATCGGTGTACCATCGGGTGTCATCGGACGTAAGCCTGTCCAAAATTCAGCCTGTTCTATATCGCCACCACCAGGGAAGAGATCATTTACAACAAACTCAACATTAGCACGGCGTTTTTCTTTGAGTTCTTTATTGTAGGATGCGATTTCTGCGGTGCCGCCCACACGAATACGATCATCAAAACGGGTAACCGCTACTTTGTAAGTCTCATCCATAACCGTAGAGGTTGGTGCTTTGGATGGATCTATAATCGGTATTGTTAATGAGTAACCTTTGATAGGGTAAACAGGTACTTTTAAACCAATTTTTGAGAGCATTAAGGTTGAGTAGCTGCCTAATGCAACGAGGTAAGCATCAGATGTCATCTTACCTCTTGAGGTGCTGACACTCACGACTTCATCGCCATCAGTGTTGATGTTAATAATATCGGTCTTCATCTTGAAGACGACACCTAACTTTTTACACTCTTTCGCAAGAGCGTTAGTGAATTTGAAGCAATCACCCGTTTCATCACCGGGTAGTCTAAGGCCGCCAACGATTTTTTCTTTTACCATTGCTAGGGCTGGTTCATATTCAATACAACCGTCGGTGTCGAGGGCTTGGAAATTAACCCCACACTCTTCTAAAACAGAGATATCTTTTTTAGAGTCGCTGACCTGTTTATCTGTACGGAACAGTTGCAGCGTACCTTTGCTGCGCTGTTCATAATCTATATCAATCTCTTGACGTAGGTTAATAAAGCAATCACGGCTATATTCAGCTAAACGCATCATGCGTGCTTTATTCGTGTGGTAAGCATCTTCTGTACAATTAGCCAGCATTTTTGTCATCCAGCCAAGCGTCTGAACATCAACTTCTTTACCGCTAATCATAAACGGAGCGAGGTCTTGCATTAACCATTTAATCGCTTTTAGGGGGATGCCAGGACCAGCCCACGGAGCAGAGTATCCAGGGGATATTTGCCCTGCATTGCCATAACTTGTTTCTAAGGCGACATCTACTTGGCGATCGATTATAGTGACTTCATGGCCTGCTTTGGCTAAATACCAAGCACTCGTAACGCCAACCACGCCTGCACCTAAAACCAATACTTTCATTGTGTGACCTCATTTATTAAAATTATTTTGCTAATGAGAAAACACTAGTTTATTGGCTTTTTTGTATTAAATGGATTTGAATTTTTTTATAATTGAGTGATATCAACTAATTAATTGATTATATGTAGTGGATTTCTCTATATGACGAATAATAAAAAACGTGCATTAGATCGTTTGGATATCAGTATACTGCGTACGTTACAGTCTGATGGTCGAATTAGTTATGTCGACTTAGCGGAGAAGGTAGGATTAAGTTCTACACCTTGTATTGAGCGTGTAAAACGGTTGGAAAAGGAGGGTTATATAGAGGGCTATTATGCTCGCTTGAATCCACAGCTGCTTGATTACAATATGTTGGTATTTGTAGAGATCTCGTTGTCTTATCAGACACCAGACGCCTTTCGTATGTTTAACAGAGCTGTTTCTGATTTGCCTTATATACTTGAGTGTCATTTAGTATCGGGCGATGCAGATTATTTACTTAAAGCTCGTATAAATGATATGTCGCAATATCGTGCGTTGTTGGGTGATATGTTATTGACCTTACCTGGAGTGAAAAACTCTAAAAGTTATATAGTAATGGAAGAGGTGCGAGAGACACATGCCCTGCCTATTGAGTATAAAGCGAATCCCTAGCTTGGGCTTATAGATGGATAGGAAATTGACGCTAAAGTGTCTGTGTTATGTGGAACTTTCTCTTTGCACAATCACATTTTTTGAGTACAGCGGGGATTAATTCTTAAATTCCTAGTATTCATTATTCAAAAGGAATCATTCGCTTATTAGCTTTACTGTGTCGCTATTAGCTTTGAAACTTGTCTATAGCAGTGGAAACATCTGTTTATTTAAAATTTTTATTATAGATCGCTGCAATCTCTTAATTTTTCCTATAAAAAAGTATATTTCCCTCTCTTAGGGGGGGATATAAAGTTATTTATTCGGAATATCTATTAATTTCAAAGCCATTATCTAGCTAAATTGACTTATCTTATTGGGAACTACTATTTGTCATAATAGGGCCATAACTGTTAAAAGAGTATTTCTTTTAGTTGGCAATAAATGATTTTGATGAGTATTGCTTCTGCTGTGATCGAGGGGATCTGCATGTTAAGCAAACTGATTGAGTCAGCCATTGGTTTGCTGTTTTATTGCAGGTAGTTGTTAGCTGTTCTTTTGTGTTACTAAAAAACATAAAAAGTGCAGTGCAGCATGTACTAATAATAAAAAGCTCAAGAGTAAACAAACCTCAATTAAGACAAAAATATCGAGGAAAAATGATGGAAGCATTAACCGGTTTTATCACTATGGTCAACGGCATCGTATGGGGTCCCATGATGCTTGTATTGATTCTAGGTGTAGGCTTGTTTTTACAGCTAGGATTAAAACTGATGCCAATCTTTAAGCTTGGTACTGGTTTTAAACTTATGTGGAATGGTCGTAAAGCGACTGATTCAGAAAGGAAAGAGGGTGACATTTCTCCATTTCAAGCGTTGATGACTGCTATGTCGGCAACGGTTGGTACTGGTAATATCGCAGGTGTTGCTACTGCGGTATTCTTAGGCGGTCCTGGCGCTCTTTTTTGGATGTGGTGTACTGCGCTAGTGGGTATGGCGACTAAGTTTTCCGAAGCGGTACTAGCGGTTAAATACCGTGAAGTAGATGAAGAGGGTAACCATGTTGGTGGCCCGATGTATTACATCAAAAATGGTCTTGGTAAAAAATGGGCTTGGATGGGTACACTTTTTGCCATTTTCGGTACGATTGCCGGTTTTGGTATTGGTAACACCGTTCAATCAAACTCAGTTGCATCTGTTCTTGAATCGAATTTCGGTACGCCATTATGGGTGACGGGTGTTGTTTTAATGGTGCTAACAGCAGCTGTTCTATTGGGCGGTATTAAACGTATTGGTGCTGTTGCGGGTTCGCTTGTGCCTTTGATGGCGATCAGTTATTTGGTTGCTGGTCTTGTTGTATTAGCGATTAATGCTGATGCTATTCCTCATGCACTTGATCTTATTTTTACTTATGCATTTACAGAATCTGCTGCCGAAGGCGGTTTTGCCGGTGCAGCGGTATGGGCAGCTATTCGTTTCGGTGTGGCGCGTGGTGTGTTTTCCAACGAAGCTGGTTTAGGTTCTGCGCCTATTGCCCATGCGGCGTCCCAAACTAAAGATCCTGTTCGTCAGGGTTTGATCGCGATGTTAGGTACATTCCTAGATACTATTATTATCTGTTCTATCACTGGTTTAGTAATTATTACATCAGGTGCATGGACTTCCGGTGAGTCCGGTGCAGCATTGACCTCAGCAGCCTTTGCTCAGGCGCTTCCTGGTGTGGGTAACTATATTGTTGCTATCGCGTTAGCTATTTTTGCTTTCACAACTATTTTGGGGTGGAGTGTTTATGGTGAACGTTGTGCTGAGTACCTGTTTGGCGTGAAGATTATTGTACCTTTCCGCATCCTTTGGATTCTAGCTGTACCTGTGGGCACAGTGGTTGGTTTAGAGTTCGTATGGTTGCTGGCTGATACGCTTAATGCGTTGATGGCGATCCCTAACTTAGTAGCCCTTGCGCTATTGAGTCCGGTTGTATTCAGCCTAACGCGAGAGTACTTTGAGAAGCAAGCTGCTGAATCATTAGCAGGTAAGTAAACGGAAAATTAAAGCTCAAGCATAAGATTCTGGGTTTTAATAGTCGAATTAACCGGGCTTAGGCTCGGTTTTTTTTGGTCTGTTTTATGGTGTTTTTTACATAACTTTACAGATTAATTTTTAATATTAGATTATTCTTACTTAGTGGGAATGATATGATTAGTTCTAATAAATAAACACGTGAGGAGAGTCTGATAATGGAAAAATTTTTTAAGGCCGCATTATGCGCAACACTACTAACGACAGCCGTTTCACCTGCCATGGCGGAAGATTTTCCCTTTGAAGATCAAATTGAAGGCCGTCAAGGTTTCTTCCAAATGATGAAGTTTAATATGGGTGTACTTGCTGCGATGGCTAAAGGGAAGCGTGATTATGATGCTGAATTGGCTCAAGCGATTGCCAATAACTTGAAAAACGCGGCGGCAATGGATAATGGGCTGATGTGGCCTAAAGGTTCTGATATGGATGCTGAAGGTTTGTCTGACGTGACAAAAGCTAAAGCAGACATTTGGGCGGCAGATTCAGATATTGGTGAAAAGCATAAAAACTGGGTAGCGGCGACAAATACTATGGCTGAAAGTGCAGGTCAGGGTCTTGACGCATTACGTGGTGCGATTGGTCCTTTAGGTAAGTCATGTAAATCTTGTCACGACAATTACAAAGCTAAGTAAAAAGATCTAAAGGTAGCCTTATTGTTTAATAGGGCTACCTTCTATTGAAACCTTTAATGGTATAAGGAGTATTAAATTGATGGTTAAAATTTGGGATCTACCGACCCGGATTTTCCACTGGGTGCTAGTTTCACTGTTTCTGTTTCTGATTTATAGCGGTAATTGGGATGACAGCCTGATGCAATGGCACTTTTATAGTGGCTACTTATTATCTGGTTTGATTCTTTTTCGTGTTTTATGGGGTGTCGTGGGTACTTATTATGCGCGTTTCTGTTCTTTTATTGTTTCACCAATCAAGGGGCTGAGTTATCTAAAATCGACTGTTAAAGGTGATACATCAGAGCATTTTTATGGCCATAACCCTGCTGGCGCCATGATGGTTGTGATGCTTATTTTACTGCTTATGCTGCAAATCGCTTCAGGCTTAATAACCTCAGACGAGGTTTTATGGGAAGGCCCTTTTTATGCGAGCGTAAGTGATGAGCTGGCAAGTTTAGGCGCAGAAGTTCATCATACTGTACAGCTTATCCTACAGTGTTTAGTTGGGTTGCATATTTTGGGTGTTATTACACATAGCATCTTATTTAAAGAGAAGCTGGTGGCTTCTATGGTGACGGGAACGAAGAAAGACTTAGGTAACGCAAAGCCTAGAGAGTCTGTTAACCCTGTTGCTTTGTTAATGTGTATCGCATTGAGCGTTGCTTGGGTGTATTACCTGTTTGGTTTACCTATCTAATATATGCCTCTTTTAGTTTAAGGGAGAGTTCTGACCTCCCTTATCCATTTCTTATACTGACTTAAATTTAACCTCTAGCGCTTAGACTATTTTAGATAAGGGTTTAGGTTAAGTTCTTTGGATCCAATAATCGACTTAACTCATCAGCGTCCATACCTGTTACCTCGATTGCTACCTCAAGTACGGTTCTTTTTTCGGCGTAAGCTCGCTTAGCGATGATTGCGCCTTGTTCATAGCCGATAACTCGATTGAGAGCGGTAATTAAGATAGGGTTTAGAGCTAAGGTTGATTCCATACGGTCAATATTGATCGTCATTTTTGAGATCGCTTTATCTGCGAGTAAGCTAACGCTGTTGCTTAATAGCTCAATGCTTTGAATTAGGTTGTGAGCAACAAGGGGTAGCATTACATTAAGTTGAAAATTACCGGATTGACCTGCAAGGGTGATACAACAATCATTGCCTATTGCTTGCGTAGCAGCCATTGCCACGGCTTCTGGAACGACAGGATTCACTTTACCCGGCATGATGCTGCTGCCCGGTTGTAACACCGGCAAGCTAATCTCACCTAATCCAGCTAATGGTCCACTGTTTGCCCAACGTAGATCATTAGAAATCTTTACTAAGGCTACCGCTAAGGTTTTGAGTTGGCCGCTTAACTCTACGGCGGTATCTTGGCTGCTGATAGCAGCAAAGTGATTTGGCGTGACTTCAAATGGTAAGTTAGTGAGTTGGCTTAACTCAGCGCATACTTTTTCTGCAAAACCTTCAGGGGCATTGATGCCTGTGCCTACCGCTGTTCCACCAATCGCTAGTTGAAATAGCCGTGGTTGTACATCGAGTAATCTATCTTTTGATTGTTCTATTTGTGCTTTCCAACCACTTAATTCTTGAGCGTAAGTGACAGGCATGGCATCCATTAAGTGAGTGCGTCCGGTTTTAACGACCTGTGTTAAGGCTTCTGATCGGTCATTAATAACTTGCATCAGCTGTTCTAGGGCAGGGATGAGACGTTCATTCAGTAGTAGGGCTGCACTTAAATGGATGCAGGTCGGTATGACATCATTGGAGCTTTGGCTCATGTTAACCTGATCATTAGGGTTAACGGGTGAATTTAGTTGTTTAGCGGCCAAGTGGGCGATGACTTCATTTGCGTTCATATTGGTGCTGGTGCCAGAACCTGTTTGGAACACATCCAAAGGAAAATCATGGTCATAATGCCCACAACTAACATCTTTAGCGGCACACTGGATCGCAGCTGATACCTCTGCATCCAGTATCTTTAATTCTGTATTGGCAGCTGCACAAGCAGCCTTTACCAAGCCAATAGAGCGAATAAATACTCTAGGCATGGTGATGCCGCTGATGGCGAAATTATCTACAGCACGTTGGGTTTGAGCGCCGTAAAGGGCGTCGTTTGGAACTTGTACGTCACCTAGGGAGTCGTTCTCTATTCGGTAGTTATTTTTGTCCATGAGTTCACCTGTGATAGGGCTTATGTCGCTTTTTAAGTTTAGTCTAGGTGTGGATAAATATGGATTCCCTTCTGCCTAAGACAAAAAAATAACCTTGGCTATCCTTTGATACTAACCACCCTGCGATAGAGTTGTTCGCTATTATTTAGGCTGTTTTTACACGGCGGTTAATTCAAGGCGTTGATCCTTCGCTGTGATGAAATCATGCTCATGGCTGCTGCATAACACGATCTTGTCGGCCCAGTGTGCTCTTAATTGCGAGTAAATTTGGGCTGCAAGGGTGCTATCCATACCGGCAGTAGGCTCATCGAGTAGGATAAATTGAGGGTTTTGGAGTATCAGGCGAGCTAAACCAATTCGCTTACGTTCGCCGCCGGAAGGTTGCCATTCACCCTCGCCTAACCACGTGTCTAGACCGTTAGGAAGCCTTTTTGCCCACTCTCCCAATTCAACAATATTGAGTGCATGCCTAATGGCTTGCTCTGAGGATGTGATATTAAGTGTTAGGTTATCCCTAAGTGTGGCGCGGAGTATATCGATACGTTGTGGCATAAAGCGGATCTCATCTGCGTTTAAACCGGTAAACTCTATGCTGCCAGCACTAGGAGCGAGTTGTCCATAAATCAGACTGAGCAAGGTGCTTTTACCTACGCCGCTACTTCCATTTAGCCAGATCCAATTCGGTCCATCATACCTAAGGTTAAACTGCTTAAATATGTCAGTTTTTTGCTGTGGGTAGCGGTAATTAAGCTGGTTGATGTGCAGGCCGATAGTGCTGGAATCCGTTTGCGTGAAAGTCCGTTTGTCGAGTGTTTCTGTGTTGTTCGTGAGGTTGTCTTGGAGACGACCTAACGCGGCTAAACCAAGACCTAGGTTTGCTAGAGCTGGGCAGTTATTAAGTAATACTTCAGCACTGCCTAAGGTTAATAATAGGAGCATAAAGGCATAAGCGCCTTCAAGCTGACCTTGCTGGAAAGCTAATAAACCCTGCCAAAATATGAGTACGGTCATAATAATCAGAATGGCTTGGGTGAGTAGTAATATGTGTTGTTGGCGTTGTACTGCCATGGATTCGTAGTTATCGGACTCTTGGGCCTGTTTTTGTAGGTATTCTCCACTGTGTTTTAGGCGCTCAAATAGAGTCAGTGTTCTCATATTGCTTAATAATGCACTGGCAGATAACCATTGTTCGCTGTGACGTTTATGTAAAGTGGACTCAGATTGTAAGACGCGATGGCTATACAGCCAAGGCATAATAAACGTTGCAAATATTAAAGGGATGATAACCCATGGTATTAACGCTGGTAGTACTAGATATAAAGTTACTAAATAGGCGACCATAACCAAAAAGCTGACTGCAGCAGGAAGTATTGCGGAGAGATAGATCGCTTCGATATTTTGAATATCTTGTAAGAGACGGCTGGAGGTTTCGTGGCGATTAAGTTGTTGTTCGTTCCAGTTCAAGCGACTAATGAGACGGAATAGATCTGCCCGCAAATTTGAGATGATTCTAAAGGTTGCTTCGTGACTACTTAAACGCTCGCCGTAGCGCCCTGCGGTTCGTGACATAGATAAGCCGCGGACTATAGCGCCTGGGGCAAAGAAATTAAAAGAGTGTGCGGCCACAGCGCTTAGCCCAGCTAAGGCCGCAGCACTGATAAACCAGCCCGAAACCGCGAGTAGAGCGATACCTGAATAGGCAGTAATAACGGCAAGAAGAACCCCAAGCAACGCCATTTTATACTCTTGCCGGAGTAGTTTTAAATAGTGCCGTTTGACATTATTCATGTGATTCTCCTAAGGCTTGCATAGTAATGACTTTATTGAAAAAGTGTTGATCTGTGGGCCGGTGGCTGGTCATGATGAGTATGCCCCCTTGCTCCACATAGACGGCTAATTGCAACATAAAAGCTTGAGCGGTTGCTTCATCAAGGTTGGCGGTGGGCTCATCTAAAAGTAATAAACGAGGTTTGTGCAGAAAAACGCGAGCTAAAGCGATACGTTGTGCTTGCCCACCTGATAGATAGCCACCCTGATCACTAATTATATAATCCAGCCCGCCGGGGAGTGAGCTAATAAGCTCCTCTATTTGTGCGTCTTTGAGGGCTTGAAATAGTGTTTCATCTGAGAAATCACGACCAAGGCAAAGATTCTCTCGAATACTGGCGAACAGTAGTTCAGGGGTTTGGGTCATATAGCCAATTTGTTGCTGCCAGTCTGGATGTTGGTAGATGTTATGTTCAACCTCATTAAGTTTTATCTTGCCTTGATGAAGAGGATATAACCCCGCCAAGGTATCTAGCAGTGTTGTTTTACCTGAACCCGAGGGGCCGTTGAGTAACACTCGATCTTTCATCTCTAGAGTAATAGAGATAGGCGTATGAAGAGGTCGCTCTTTAGCTCCCGCTTGAACGGTATCAAGTTGTAAGCTGTCTATTTTAGGGAGAGGCTGTTGTTCTAAATTTAATTCGTTGCTCGATACCTGAGAGGCTAACTTATTAAGCGTGAGCAGATGTTCGGCAACGCTCGTTGCGTCCGCTTTGGCGTGATATAAGGTGCCGAGACGACGTAAAGGTAAGTAAAATTCAGGCGCAAGCATCAGGAGGAATACACCTTGGCTCAAGCTTAGGTCATCGCTCCAACTCCCCAGTTGATATTTATCGAGAAAAAATAAGCCTAGATAAACAGCGACTAATGCCACACTAATGGCGCTAAAAAACTCAAGTATAGTGTTTGATAAAAATGCGAGACGTAAAACTTTCATGGTGGTTTCGCGGAATGATTCTGACTTTTGGAATAATTTATCCGCTTCTTGCTCTGTAGTGCCGGCAAGTTGGAGTGCTTGTAGATTTTTTAGCCGGTCAGACATTAAGTTGCCAAGACGGTTAAGCTGTTGGAGATTATCATGACTTGCTTGCCCTGCTTTTTTCCCTACTAGAATCATGAATAAAGGCACTAATGGGGCAGTTAATGCCAATATAATAGGCACTAGCCAGTTAACGGTAGCCGCTGCAATGATTACCGCAATTGGCATCAAAACCGCTAAATATTTTTGCGCACTATAATCCGCAAAGTAGAGCCGGAGGCTATTAATTTCAGTACTGAGCAGGTTGCTAAGCTCCGCGGTCTTAAATCGAGGGAAAAGTCGAATATTAAGGGTAAAGCAATGGTTGAGTGCAAATTGCCGTAATTGACTGCGTATCTTAATGCTAGCCTGATTAGCGATGTTGTTTTGCATGTAGGTCGCTACGGCTTTTGTCAATAAACTCAGCGTTAAGATGAGCCAAACTTGCGCAGTGGGTAGTGTTTTTTCCGGTTGAAATAGGGCGTTATCTAAAATATCAGCCACGACAAACGCAAATAGAATTGTCATAGCGATTTGCAGAAGACCAAGCAGTATGGATAACCGGTTTTCCCGTTTGCCATGCAGACTAAATTGGCGAAGCAGATCTGCTGCGTCCTTAAACTGTGTTTTTTTAGACTCTTTACCCATGGTTTATATGTTAACTCTAATGTTTGGCTATTTATGCTAGCTCTAAAAGTAGGTTTTTGTCATTATTGACAGATCTTTGACAAATTTTGGGGTGGAAACGATGACCTATAATAACTGGCTTGCATCCATCACTAATGTTTTGGAGAGCTACCATGAGCCTGCGGTGCTTTTGGATGAACACTATAATGTAGTGGCCTCTAACCAACACTATACTCATCGTTTTAAGCCCTTGCCTAGGGATGGTTATGCTAAGTGTTATGAATTGTCTCACGGTTATCAACAGCCTTGTGATATGGAGGGTGAGAGCTGTCCAATGAAGGCAGCGCTTGAGAGTGGCTCTACCTCGAGTGTTTTGCATATTCATAATACGGCGCAAGGCAAAGAGCATATGCGCATAGAGACCACTCCTATTACTGATGAACAGGAACGTCGTTACTTTATTGAAGTAATGAAACCCGTTAGTGAAGTGAGTGCTGAACCTATCGCCAATAAAATGATTGGGCGAAGTCCTGCATTCAATAAACTGGTCGACCTGATTCAGCGTGTAGGTAAAACGGAAACGAGTGTCTTGCTGACCGGGCCGTCGGGTAGTGGTAAAGAGTTGGCTGCACTGGCTCTGCATGATGTGAGTCAGCGTACTCGAAAGCCTTTTGTTACGGTTGAGTGTTCTGGTTTGACCGACACACTTTTTGAAAGTGAAATGTTTGGCCATATTAAAGGGGCTTTTACGGGGGCAACGAATAACCGTAAAGGTTTGGTGGAGTCTGCACGGGGAGGGACTCTGTTTCTTGATGAGGTGGGCGATATCCCTTTGCATCTGCAGGTTAAATTGCTGCGTTTGATTGAAACGAGAACATTTCGTCCAGTAGGGGAGAGTCAATCTTATGAGGCTGACTTTAGGCTGATCTGTGCTACTCACAAAAATCTTCCAGAGATGGTCGCAGCGAATGAATTTCGTGAGGATCTTTACCATCGTATTAGTACCTTCCCCATTCGATTGCCCTCGCTTGCGGAGCGTAAAGAAGATCTGCCTTTGCTGGTTAAAAGTATTTTGTTGAGGATTGATAGCGGTTCGCCTCTTAGGCTTGATAACGAGGCTATTGCGTTGCTGGAGAAGCAGCCATTTACAGGTAATATCCGCGAATTGAAAAATATTCTTGAACGAGCTGTTGTGCTCAGTGATAGACCAGAGATCAATGTTGCGACTCTGCAGCAGGCTTTGGCATTGAGCCTTTATGTGCCAGAGAATGGTAAAAATACACCACAAGGATTGTTGGCGTTGGCACAAGCTCGTTGCAGTCTGGTAGAGGTTGAGCAGGCTTATATTAGACAGCTTCTGGCTCATTATACTGATAAGTCCGAAGTCGCAGAGATTGCTGGATGTAGTCTGCGTACTTTGTATAGAAAGTTAAAAGAGGGGGAGTGACCGTGCTTAATTCAAAGGTACTGAATCTTGTTTAGTCTTCCCCTATAAATAGGATGATTTATAGGGGGCTAACATGAGGTTAGCCCCTTAAATGTTTTTCTATTCTTCGTCGAAGTGATTTTCTAGCCACATAGCGTTGATAATACCAAAGCTACATGCCAGCAAGACGCCTAAAATCCAAGCAAAGTACCACATATATCTCTCCTAATAATTAGAAACGCTGTTCTGTTCAATAAATTCAG
The DNA here is from genome assembly GCF_001597725.1 of Neptuniibacter marinus. Taxonomy (GTDB): domain Bacteria; phylum Pseudomonadota; class Gammaproteobacteria; order Pseudomonadales; family Balneatricaceae; genus Neptuniibacter; species Neptuniibacter marinus. Next base: position 62,124 of record NZ_LUTR01000001.1, on the reverse strand, counting down.
GTTCGATTCTGCGCCACATTTTGTAGTACCCCCACAAGGTGTAAATCAAAATAATAGGCACAAAGAACATGGCTACCCAGAACATTATCTCTAGTGTAAGTATGCTTGATGTTGCATCCCAAAGGGTTAAGCTGCTTGCCAAATCAGTTGAAGAGGGCATTACGAACGGGAATAACGTGGAACCCGCTAGTAAAATGATCGCAGTAATATTGACTGCACTGAAGGTAAATCCCCATCCCGCTTTTCCATATTTTGCCAAGAGACTAACCAATAGTGGCAAGACCACAGTTCCTGCGGCTAATAGCCATAAAGCAGGTAGCGTCGTAAAGTTACCTAACCAGTTTTCGGTTAGAGCGACCTCTTTACTTAGCGGGTTTGAATTTGCGTCAGAGATCACCTCAGAGGTAATTTCATAACCTGGGATCATCCACATAATAGCAGCACCCGCAATTAGCATAAGCACGGCCAATACAGGCCCAAGTAATGATGCGTATTTTTGCGCACGAACTTGAACATCACCCCCTGCGCGCATCTGTAACCAGACAGCGCCATGGAGTAATAGCATTGCGACACTTGCAAGACCGCAGACCAATGCGAATGGGTTAAGCAGTGCCCAGAATGAGCCTGTATAAGTTGAACGGGTTAGTTCATCAAAGTGGAAGGGCACCCCTAAAAATAGGTTGCCAAATGCCACACCAAATACAAGGGCGGGAACAAAGGAGCCTAGGCATAAACCAAGATCCCAGTTATTACGCCAGCGCTTACTGTCCATTTTACTACGATATTCAAAACCTATAGGGCGAAAGAATAAAGCAAAAAGGACGAGCAGCATTGCCCAGTAGAAGCCAGAAAATGCGGTGGCATAGACTAAAGGCCATGCAGCAAAAATAGCGCCGCCGGCAGTGATAAACCAAACTTGGTTTCCATCCCAGTGAGGCCCAATAGTGTTGATGATGACACGTCGTTCTGTATCGGTTTTACCGAGCAGGGGTATCAACATGGCAGCACCTATATCGAAGCCGTCAGTGACTGCAAATCCGATAAGTAGTACGCCGATCAGTAACCACCAAATGAGTCGCAGAGTTTCATAATCAAACATGTTGAGCTGCTCCTTTATTTTCATCTAGCGAAGGTTCGTTATCATAACGCCCGGTACCTAAAGCACTTGGGCCTTTGCGGATGTACTTAACCATGAGGAACACTTCAATCACAAGGAATACGGAGTAAAGCGCCGCAAATCCGAAAATACTCATCCATAGGTCAGTTTCGCTGAGCGTTGAGGTCGCAACATAGGTGGGTAAAATCTCACCTATCGCCCAAGGTTGACGCCCAAATTCTGCAACAAACCAGCCCATTTCATTTGCGATCCAAGGTAGAGGGAGTGCAAACATTGCGAACTTAAGCAGCCAACGTTTTTTGTACTCTTGGCGACGGGCTGTGTAGTAAAACGATAGGGTGAACAGAAGCAGCATTGTAAAGCCGCAAGCTACCATTACGCGGAAGGTCCAAAACATTGGTGCAACCTTCGGAATTGTATCTTTTGCTGCTGCTTTTATTTGCTCTTCAGTCGCGTCCACAACATCGGGCGTGTAGCGTTTGAGGAGCAAGCCATAACCAAGGTCATGATTAACAGCAGAGAACGCCGCTCTGTTTTCTGGCGTATCTTCACCATTACGCAACTTCATCAATAGAGCATAAGCGTTGATGCCGTTACGAATACGGCCTTCAGCATGCTCAATCAACTCTTTTATCCCCATGATTTCTTCATCGACTGATCGAGTTGCGATCAGACCGAGTACGTAGGGAATACGTACAGCCATGTCGGTTTCTTGGGTTTCTTCATTGGGTAAACCAAAGAGAGTGAAGGGTGCTGGTGCTTCGCTGGTTTCCCACTCGGCTTCCATTGCTGCCAGTTTAACTTTTTGTACTTCGCCTATTTCATAGCCGCTCTCATCACCTAAGAGAATAACCGACATGATAGAGGCGAGACCAAACGCTGATGCAATTGCAAAAGAGCGACGTGCAAAGCCCATATCTTTATTTCTTAGCATGTAATAAGCGCTAATAGAAAGTACAAAGATAGCACCAGTGACATAACCGCCGGATACAGTGTGAACAAATTTAACTTGAGCGACAGGGTTAAAAATTACTTCTGCAAAGCTGCTCATCTCCATACGCATAGTTTCGAAGTTGAAATACGCACCGACTGGGTTTTGCATCCAGCCATTTGCAATCAAAATCCATAATGCTGAGAAGTTGGAGCCTATAGCAACAAGCCAAGTCACCCCTAAATGTTGTACTTTTGTTAGTCGATCCCAACCAAAAAAGAATAAACCAACAAAGGTCGACTCAAGGAAAAAGGCCATTAAACCTTCTATGGCTAAGGGCGCTCCAAAAATATCACCTACATAATGAGAGTAGTAAGCCCAATTGGTACCAAACTGGAATTCCATCGTTAGACCAGTCGTAACACCAAGAGCGAAGTTGATACCAAAGAGCTTACCCCAGAAACGGGTCATATCTTTGTATACTTGCTTGTTTGTCATCACGTAAACAGATTCCATGATGGCTAGCAAGAAAGAGAGTCCCAATGTTAGTGGGACAAAAAGAAAGTGGTATAACGCGGTTAAGGCAAATTGCCACCGTGATAATTCCACAACAGTTTCAGATACCATAATTAATACCTTTACTTATTGCCGATTCATTCGGCTATGTAGATGTGATAAATCTTAATTAGGCAGAAGCCGTGCCAGTTATTTCCTTGTAACTTAATAAGTTAAAAGCAAATAAAGTATACGCCTTGCCACTTTGAGCCGAATAGTCTTTTTTCTAGACATATTCAGCGCTAATGTTCTTTTAATTTGTTCTTTACTCGAACTTCGATACTCGATTTTTACTTTAAACTGGGGTGTAACCATGCAGCATCACATCATATACGGGACGTATAAGTGACTTCTCCATAACCCAAGCGGTTTCACTTTTATCAAGAGGGTCTACAACCGGGAAGGGTAATGTGGTCATGGGCTCTAGGCTATAATCAAACTCCCAAAGCATGGCGTGTCCAACATCTAAGATCATGGGGCAAGATGTATAACCATTCCATTGAGCGGTTAATGGCTGATCTGTGATTAATGCTTGTAGGTTTTTGGCAATAATCGGTAATTGAGATTTAACTGATGCCGCTGTTTTTCCTATAGGTGTACCTACAGTGTCTCCTAGGCCAAACACATTGGGGTATCGTTTATGCTGCAGTGTGTATTTATCGACCTCTAAATAGCCTTTAAAAACTGTCTCATCAACTAACTCTGACTCCCGTATGCTTTTTACAGTTGTCATAGGCGGTACTATATGTATGAAGTCCCAATCCACAGTACGTTGTGAATTATCAGCTAAAGTAAAGGTTGCGGTATGGGCTGCGCTGTCCAATGAGGTTAGTGTCTGCTCATAATTTGGAGTGATTTGTCGCTCAGCCCAAATCTCTTGTAAGCGTTTATCAAATGCTTTAACTGCAAATAAGTAGTTCTCAGCGGTAAAGTATTCAAAATTAAATGCATCTCGATTACCGGCCTTACGGACAAAATACTCTATTAGGTTTGTTGCTTTCATCGGAGCGCCTGCACATTTCATGGCTCCTTGGGGGCGAGTAAACAGAGCTTGGCCACCTTTGCTTTGTGCAAATGCTAGCGCTTGCTTGTGACTGGCGATACCTGCTTCAGGGCTTAGGTAAATACTCGCGATATTGCCTTGTCCAATTTCGTTGATATCTAAGCCTTCAATCATGTCGTAGCGTAGTTCTAAGCCTGTAGCAACAATGAGGTAGTCATAGTTGAGTGCCTGTCCTGATGATGTAATTACTTGATTATTATCAGGTTGATACTCTCTTACGGCTTCTGAAATCCATTTTACTTGGCTGTCTAAATAGGTTTCATTATCTTCGATAACTTTATCTTTGCTTTTATAAGCACCGGCCAAGAGTAATGTTTGCCCAGGTTGGTACCAGTGATAGCCGCGTGGATCTACGATAGTGATCTCTGCGCCATTAAAATAATGTAGCAGCTTATTTGATAAGGCAAGACCACCCGCACCACCACCGGTAATAAGGATTTTTGCTTTTGTGTCAGTTTTGCTTAACTCCCAAGCACCAAAGCCAAACGCCCCGGCAACACCTAGGGCTGCTCCGGTTTTAAGTAAATTTCGACGATTAATGGACATAGTTATCACCTTTTTATAAATACTTTATAGGCTCTTGAAAGGGCTGAGAGTCTATGATTAATAGGCGTATCTGCTTTGATCAGAGCTGGCTGTTATGTTTTATCTTTAAATATTTAAAGCAGATTGCATGCCAGTTATATTCTTTCTGGTTATTTGCATATAATCAAAGGAGAGTGGTGGTAGAGCTAGCAATTTGAGCCGCTTGTTTAGATTTCATTTGATCTAGTATTTGTCATATATGTCACTTTTTTTGACATATATTGTTTGTGAGGTGTTCTCAATCCACGTTATTTTTAAAGTAAGTCGCCTGAATGAAGGGTAAACCATCAGACTAAGCACTATATTAAATATATCTTATATATTGAATGTCTTATATTCAATGATAATGGTATTGGGTTTTGGTTTTTGGAGGGTTATTTCATAGAGGCAGTAAAAGGGGGATGCCTAAATCTATCCAGTAAACAAAATCGTTTCGGTGTGCTTCATTAAGGTTGGATGCTCCAAGACATGGAATAGTTTAGCAATGACTGTCCTCGTAAGTTGATGTGGTTTTCTTTGATGAGTTTAAAGCCTGATTTTTTGAAGAAAGGCATAGCAACTTTACTGGCTTCTACATGAAGTCTAGTTATTCCCTTTTTTTGAGCGACGATGAGAATATGTTGTAATAGTTGGCGTGCTACCCCTGAGCCTTGGTAATCTGGATGTACATAGAGGCAATCGATATGACCATCGCTCTCTAGTTCGATAAAGCCAATAATACGGTTTTTTTTCAGCGCTACAAATGGCTTTTTTATCAATAATCGTGCCTTCCAGCCAGTATAGTCAGGTGGTGTGGGAGCCCAAGCCTCTCGCTCTTCTTTTGAGTAAAACGACTGTTTTATGGTATGAACGGATGTATGAAATAAATTGGTTATTTCAACAGAATCGGATGGTCGATAAGCTCGGATGCGCATGGTTATGGCAGATATAAAATTGCAAGTATATAGTGTTGTCTGGCGGATTGGTTGCTGCAACTCAATTAAAGCGGCATACCGTATATAAAGAGACCATGTAATGTTTGAGGCTAGACTAAAACTTGTCGAGTGGTGGCAATATAGCGGTGTACCTCTTGCTCAATCTCCGGCTCAACCATCTCTTGTGGTCGACAACCGTTAGGGCAGGCCATATTGGGTGTAGTGCCAAATAATCGACAGATTAAAGGACGCTCCCCATAGACGGTGCAGCCATTGGGACCTAAATGGACACAATTAAACTCTTTTAGGGCTGCATCATGTTCGGCATCCGATTTAACCGGTAGACGAGAGATCTCTTCCGATGAGGTGGTCACCGGCCCGCAACAATCATGGCAGCCCGGTGTGCACTCGAATGTGGGAATACGTTGACGCAGTCGTGCGATAACCTCGCGGTTATTATTCATGGGTGCTCTCTTTTTATCTTATTGATTGTTATGGTTTTATACCTAAGGTATGAGAACTCGTTATTCTCTTCGTTTGTGTTATATTTTAACCGATTACTTGGCACCACTGTCGCCCACATGGAATACCATTGTGATTATTTTTAGCTTGTCTTTTATTATTTATCCGATGTCATTTTCAGCAGGGTCCTGTCGTGTTTTACAAAGTGATGGTACAAGGCTGCTAAAACATGTCCCAATATTAGAATCCATACTAACCAAGCGCCGAGTATATTTTTGTGGATAAAGTCGACCGGTTTTTCGAACTCTTTAAATGTGAGTCCTAGACTCTCCTGCACTAAAGATACGAAGATAGGGGTATCTTCAAATTTAGGTATATCGAATAAAAAGAAGTATTCTGTAGCGCCTCCAGTGCCTAAATAGCCCGTGAGAGGCATGATGATCATAATCGCATATAGTGCATAGTGACCGACTCGAGCAGCTTGATGTTCTAAGTGTGTACCCGGTTCTGGATTAGGTTTGCGGTTAGTTATACGCCAGATAATACGCAGTGCGACTATGACAGCAATGGTCACACCAATAGAAAAGTGAAGCTGAATCGCTGCCCAGTTTTCAGGTGTTTTTTCCTCTGTAAACCAGTGCCGAAAGTAAACAGTGATATAAGCGCCTAAAAAAAGAATAGCCGTCATCCAGTGTAACCATTTTGCAATTGAGCCGTAATTCTCGGCAGTGTTTCTGATACTCATTTAATATTCCAAGTATTGATTTTGTATATAGCTAAACGTTAACTCAAAAGCGAACGTCATACCGAACCAGCCAGCGTTAATATGCCTAGCCATATAGCGACTGCTTTTAAAATGAAACCTAGTTTGGGATGTCTTTCTATTTCACCATTCTATGCAGCTGTTTAGCCACCTAAAGGATGCGATTTATCTATTTCCTCGTCATCCTCACCTTCATCATTAATCCAGCGTAAAGCCTCTAGTAGCTGGGTTAGTTTGTAGTGGCGCACTTCGCCTTGCATAAAATGTTTGGATATTTTTGTTGCCCAATCCATCCATTGTGCATCGCCGACTATGGCCATGCGGTGCAGGTCATTTGCATGAGCGACGCCGAACTTCAGGTCTTCCCATAGCGCGCCAGCCTCAAAGCCTGAAAAGTCAGGAGCGAACGTGATCAGCAATCGCACCTCTGGATGCGTATTTTTGACATGTTCAAATAGAGGGATAAATGTTTCGGTATAGTCTTCTTGGGTTAGTTTGTTGTTGGCCTGTAATACGATGATATCGCCAGTTGTTTCAGGAAGAACGTAAAGCATAGAGGTGTCTTTTGTTAATGGGTGTAATTTCATTATAAAAGTAAAATGAATAGGGCGCTAATTGATAATTTTTAGCTGTATAAAATTCATAGCAAAACGAAAACTGCTCAATTGCAAAGTGTTGATTGCATGGGTATTGTTAACGGCTTATCTTGCCGCACATAAGTGCAGATTAGATGGTTTTAATCATTTGATCCGGGAAGTTGGTGCATCTAGGTTTTAATTAGCCAAAGGTAATCCCAACACTGCCCCCGCAACGGTAAATTGGTTAAGGTGTTTTGTATGCCACTGCATTAAGCTTATTTACGTTTAAATACGTGCTGTTTAGGTTATATGTGGGAAGGTGAAATACTCGAGACAGTGTTTTTATAAGCTCTGTTTCGCCAATGAGTCCGGATACCAGCGAGATAAAAATATTTACCATGGTGTTGCGGAGGGCTTCACCGAGTAATCGTTCAGTTGGTCTGAACATACTTATCCTCCCAACTCCGACACATAACTTGTTGGAGATTTTTCTGTGCTTAAAAATGTACTTTCTTTGGTAGCTATTAGTCTAGCTGCATCTCTTTTTACTTCTACAGCCCAAGCCCACTTTCAGATGGTGTATACCCCTGATCTATTACGGGAACGTGGTGGATTAATTAACCTAAAACTCCCCTTTACGCATCCTGCTGATAGCGGTTATGTGATGACGGTGGAACCACCGGAGCAGTTTTATGTAGTTAAAAAAGGTAAAAAAACTGATCTTCTGTCGGGTGTGAAAGCCTCGAAATGGACCAGTGCTGAAAATACAGGTGACGCTTACGAAGTAGATGTGGCGCTTCGTGGCTTAGGCGATCACCTTTTTGTGATGCAGATGGCTCCCTATTTTGAAGCGTCTGAAGAGGCCTATATTCAACAAATTGTTAAAACCATTGTTAATGTTGGTACGCTACCAACCGATTGGAATAAAGATCTAGGTTTAAGTGCTGAAATTGTTCCATTGACTAAGCCTTATGGCATTTTAGCGGGTGGTACATTTACCGGTGTAGTAAAAAGCAGAGGTAAGCCTGTACCTTTTGCAGAGATTGAGGTTGAGTATGTTAATTATGATCCAGATATGAAGAATAATCGTTTTTCTGCACAAGCGAATATGGATCTTCCCTCCGACCTTTTTATCACGATGACTATTTTCGCTGATGCTAACGGCACGTTTACTTTTGGTATCCCTAAAGCGGGGCAGTGGGGTTTTGCAGCATTAGGTGTAGGTGAAAAAACAGAGTTTAAAGGTAAAGAGTTATCTCAAGATGCGGTGATTTGGGTGCAAGCGCATGAGATTCGCGCTTCCGATAAGTCCGCGCAAAGTGATTTGTCTAACTAGGTAACAAGCTCTATGCATATTGTTGATGGCGCGTTAGCTGTTCCTGTTTTAGCGGTAGGGGCGGCTTTAACTGTAGCGGGTGTTGCTATAGGTCTAAAGAAAATGGATTATGATCACTTACCTCAGGTAGGTGTCTTATCCGCTGTGTTCTTTATCGCCTCTTATATTCATCTGCCAATAGGTTTTTCCAGTGTTCACCTTATTTTGAATGGCTTAATTGGTCTCGCATTAGGGTGGGCAGCTTTTCCGGCTCTTTTAGTCGCACTGTTTTTACAGGCTGTTTTCTTTGGTTTTGGCGGCTTTTTAGTCTTGGGCGTCAACGTAGTTAATATCGCGTTGCCGGCTGTTCTGGTGTATTACCTATGTGGGAAGGGTATTAGCTCAAGCTCGCCTAAAGTGGCGGCTGTATGGGGTGCTGCTGGCGGCGCTGGAGCGATTGTGCTTACTACGGTGATGGTCGCGTTCTCCTTAATGCTCTCGGGTGAGGCTTTTCTTTTAGCAGCAAAAGTGACCTTTTTGGCGCATATTCCGGTCATGATTGTTGAAGGCTTTGTTACGGCTGCGGCTGTGTTGCTTATTCGTAAAGTAAAACCTGAGTTCCTTAATATTAAGGAGTCTTCAGAGTATGCATAGATTAATTACGATATTGTTTTTGGGGTTATGTTCGCTCTCCGTTTCAGCCCATAACGTGGTTGGAGGTGTTTATGCTATTGGTAATCAGATCGAGGGTGAAGTTGGTTTCTCTAACGGTGACATGGCTGCTGCAGGCACGCTTATTAAAGTGACGGATGCTGAAGGTAATGAGCTTGCGAATATAAAAACCAATGATGAGGGACTGTTTTCCTATACAGCTACGCGACGTATAGATCATCTTTTCTTCGCTAATTTAAGTTCAGGTCACCTTTTAGAATTAACGCTACCGGCTGCTGAGTTGCCGGATAGTTTGCCTAGCGAATCAGTGACAGGAGTAAACCTAAGCCCTCAAACGATGGAAGTCGTCGCCCCCTCTGTGACCTCTAGTGGCCAGAAAACCTTAGAACAGATGGTCGAAAGGGCCGTAGCAAAGCAAGTTATTCCGCTTAGAAAAGAGCTTGCTGAATATAAAGAAAAGGCGTCGCTGCAAGACGTAATAGGTGGGATAGGTTATATCTTTGGCTTGTGCGGTTTAGGTATCTGGTGGCGTCAGCGTCAACTGGATAAGCAGAGCAAAGGCTGATCTGATGCCTCAGTTTTTAGAGCATAGCGGCACCTCATGGAAAGGGCAAAAGGTTAAACATGATCTCTCTGTGATCGATAAGCTCGATCCGCGTCTGCGTGTGATAATGGTGACGTTGTTTGCTTTTGTAACTGTGCTGTCGGAAAGCTTTTGGGTATTAAGTTTAGGTGTGTTGGTTGGGCTTTTATTGGCTCTGCTTGCTCAATTAAATGTAAAGCGGACGCTGCGGCGAGTGATTGCAATGGATATGTTTATGATCTTTCTGGTCATTATGCTGCCCTTTACGACACCTGGTGAAGCGCTATTTACCGTTGCGGGATTATCCGCAAGTATTGAGGGCTTTCTGCACGCGCTGATGATATTGCTAAAAGCCCATGCGGTAGTATTGTCGTTATTGGCGCTGGTAGGCACGCTTAGTGCGACCACTTTAGGCCATGCCTTAGCTCATTTGCGAGTACCTGATAAACTTGTGCACTTGCTGCTTTTTACTGTGCGTTATTTGGATGTGATTGGGCAGGAATATAAACGTATGCGCCGAGCGATGCAGGCTCGTGCTTTTGTTTTACGAACTGATATGCATACATGGCGTTCCATTGGTTATCTTATTGGTATGCTCTTAGTACACTCTTTGGAGCGCTCGGAACGCATTATGGATGCAATGAAATGTCGGGGTTATAAAGGCCAGTTTTATCTGTTTGATGATATGGCATTAGGTACCCATGATTATCGTTTTATGGCGCTGTTCCTTCCTTTTTTATGCGGATTGATTGGGCTTAACTTTTTATGAAAATTTTTTTATGAGTGAGCGATCAATGGTTGAGTCTGAGTTGTCTGGTAAGTCTACAGCCCCTTTGATTCAGGTGAGAGGCTTGAGCTATCGCTATCCTCGCCGAGGGCTCGTGCTGGACGATGTGGATTTTCAGCTTAATCTGAGTGAACGCGTTGCTTTAACGGGGGCTAATGGAGCGGGGAAAACGACTTTATTACATCTATTAGTGGGCCTTAAAAAAGCAAAGTCAGGTGATATTTTTGCATTTGGTGAAAGTCGAAAAGAGGAAAGGTCCTTTGTTGATGTGCGTGCCCGTGCCGGTTTTTTGTTTCAAGACCCGGACGACCAGCTGTTTTGCCCGACTGTTTTAGAAGATGTGGCCTTTGGCCCCTTAAACCTAGGAAAGAGCCGCGAAGAGGCTTTAAAGATTGCTACTAATACATTGGCTTCGTTGGGGATGGCTGGCTTTGAGGAGCGTATTACCCATCAGTTATCAGGTGGTGAGAAACGTATGATTACTTTAGCTTCTGTATTAGCGATGGAACCTGAAGTATTGCTGTTAGATGAGCCGAGTAATGCATTAGATAGTAAAGCGCGTCAGCATTTGATTGATACATTAAAAACCTTACCTCAGGCGATGATCATTATCTCCCATGATAGTGATTTCTTAGCGCAATTAGCTACGCGAGAAGTCCGGCTAGAAGGGGCTAAGTTAAATCTTGTAGAGAAGCGTAAACTTGATACTGTCGGGTTGGTGGAGAAAAGTAACCAATGATTGCTGTTGCGACGCCGTTACTTAATTCAAACTTTCGCTGGCTTTTTTTAGGTCAGTTAGTTTCGTTATTAGGTACAGGGTTAACAACAGTTGCTTTAGCGCTGTTTGCCTTCGATCTTAAACCAAGTGATGCTGGTTTAGCCTTAGGTGTTGCTTTAGCCATTAAAATGGTCGCTTATTTGAGCGTAGCGCCTATAGTCGGTGGTTATGCTAATCGTTTACCGCGTAAAAAGTGGTTGTCGGGTTTGAATGCTGGTCGAGCCTTATTAGTTGCTTTATTGCCATTTTGTGACGCTATTTGGCAGTTGTTTGTGGTGATCTTCTGGTTAAATGTTATGGCGGCAGCTTATACACCGGTTTATCAAGCTTTGTTGCCTGACATTCTTCCTGATGAGAAAGAGTATACCCAAGCGTTGTCTCTCTCGCGTTTGGCCATGGAGGTGGAAAGCCTGCTAAGTCCTGCACTTGCTGCCGTAATTATATTTTTCACCTCTTATGAGTGGCTGTTTGAGCTTAATAGCGCAGGCTTCGCGCTATCGGTTGTTTTTATCTATATGACTCAACTGCCGAAGAGTAAGAGTAATGACCGAAGTGGTGGTCTTTGGCAGCATGTTAGTTTTGGTATAAAAAGCTATCTGAGGACACCCCGTTTATGCGCTGTATTATTGCTTAATTTAGCTTTATCCGCTGCGGGTGCAATGGTTATTGTTAATAGTGTTGTGTATGTCCGAGGCGTTCTTGGTTTATCGGAAGAGCAGGTGCCCTTACTTATGGTATCTGCTGGTTTGGGGTCTATGTTAGCCGCGCTTTACCTTCCCTCTTTATTGGAACGTTTTCATGATCGTTCGGTTATGTTGTGTGGTGGTGTTATTATCGTTGTGGCGCTGTTAGCAGGCATTGTCGGTCCTAGTTACTTAGGTTTGTTTCCTATTTGGTGTTTGATTGGTGTGGGGAGCAGTATGATTTTGATTCCGACAGGGCGCGTCGTCCGTCAGTCATGCAAAGAGAGTGATCGCAATGATTACTTTTCTGCTAACTTCGCCTTAACTCATGGGATGTGGTTGATTGGTTACCTTCTAGCGGGTGGCTTGGGCAGTGTGCTCGGTATGGAGCAGACGTTTATTTGGTTAGCTGTATTGGCTGGCATATCGACGTTGTTAGCGAGTGTTATCTGGAAAAGCCATGATCGCTATGAGCTTTGGCATGAACATTCCGAGCTGGAGCATCTCCATCCCCATATTCGTGATGAGCACCATCAACATGAGCATGAGGGCTGGGAGGGAGCTGAACCACATACCCACCCCCATTATCATAAGCATCAGAAACATCGACATAAATATGTGATTGATGAGCATCACTCTTATTGGCCGAAACAATAAGGTTGGATACCCAAAGGATGTGGTCCTTTTTGTATCTTAGGTTTTTAAATCTGGCATCACCTCTCGGATAACGGGATGTTAAAGGTAGATAGATGAGTAAAACAGGTTTTCCATTTAGCGCGGTTTTAGGCCAAGACGATTTTAAATTAGCACTTATATTGTCTGCAATTAATCCTGCTATTGGCGGTGTTGTTATCAGTGGGCCGCGCGGCTGTGCAAAATCTACATTGGCGCGAGGATTGGCTGATCTATTACCTGTTTCAGATGATGAGGGGGAAAAATCAGCTGATTTTGTGACCTTACCTTTAGGCGCTAGTGAAGAGATGTTGCTCGGGACTTTAGATCTTGAGCATGTACTCAATGAAAAAACGGTGCGTTTTAGTCCAGGCTTACTGAGTAAAGCAGATGGTGGTGTGCTTTACGTTGATGAGGTTAATCTTCTACCAGATAATCTGGTTGACCTATTACTTGATGTGGCGTCTTCAGGGGTAAATCGTATCGAACGTGATGGTATTAGCCATAGCCATCGCTCCGAGTTTTTATTAGTCGGTACTATGAATCCTGATGAAGGGGAGTTGCGCCCCCAGCTCCATGATCGTTTTGGACTGTCAGTTGATCTGGATAATCAGTATCTACCCACAGAAAGAGTCGAAATTGTTAAGCGCCGAGAGCTGTTTGAACGCGAGAGGGAGCAGTTCTGTGAGGCCTACAAGGCAGAGCAAGAGCAGCTCCTTAAACATATAGAATCTGCACGGGTACGGCTAAACAGTATCAGCTGTGATGATCTACTACGGCTCGAAATTGCGGAGCGTTGTAGTGCGGCGCAGGTGGATGGTTTAAGGGCTGATATTGTTTGGTATAGGGCTGCAATTGCTAATGCTGCATTTCATCAACGTACTGCTGTTACTTTGCAAGATATAGATGATGTTGAAGCCTTAGTGTTAGCCCATCGACGTAAGGTAGAGCCGACGTCCTCGGATAAACAGCCGCCTAGTTCCTCCGAACAAAATAAGCCGCCATCATCACCTCAAACACAACATAGCTTTAAACGACCGGATGATAGTCATCGTGAGCGGGCTGAAGATGGACAGAAAAATTCAATAGAGAGTTCCGGTGGGGAGGGGGATTGGGGCCCAATGTCAGCTCAAATGGAACAGCAGAAAACGGCTGATATAACGCTAAATGTAGAGTCTGTTCAAGCAAGTGGGACGATGGCTCGATCATCTTCTAAACCAAATGCGTTGACTATGTCTGAATCGAGCAAACGGCCGGATTGGTACGCTACTTTAATATCCAGCCTGTCTAGCTGGCCGCCAGAGAAACTGCGTTTTAAACCGAAAAAACAGTCAGACGATATACTGCATCTCGTATTATTAGATACCTCTGCATCCACATTGCAAGCAGAGAGCTTTGCTCATGCTAAGGCTGCACTGCTGCAGATCTCCCAGCAAGCGTATATAGCAAGGGAGAAAATTACGCTCTTTGGTTTTGGTAATAGCCGTGTTGACCGCCTACTGTCAAAGGTGCGTGCACCTAAAGAGCTCAGAGAGTGGTTGGATCAACTGAGTGCTGGCGGTGGGACGCCGATGCGTGCTGCATTTTTAGAGGCGCAAGTTTATTTGCAAAAATTACTCCGTCAAAACCCCCAACTACAGATCCGCAGTTATGTTCTGACTGATGGCCGTAGCAGTAGTTCTCTGGACGGTGTTCAGCTCCCAGGTGAACTGGTATGGATCGATACTGAACTTAGTCAGATTAAACGGGGCAAAGGTCCTCGCTTTGCCCAAACATTAAACGCAACCTATTTATCTTTGGCTGGAGCATATTAATGAAGACCCATCAGGAACGCATGGCGAAAAAGAAAGAAGTGATCGATAAACGCATCGCCAGTGCCACTGAAGAGCGTGGCGTTTTAATTCTCCTTAAAGGCAACGGTAAAGGTAAAAGCAGCTCCGCTTTTGGTACGATGGCGCGCTGCGTAGGCCATGGTAAAAAGGCAGCCGTGATTCAGTTTGTGAAAGGGCGTACAGAGACCGGCGAATATAAACTGTTCCGTGATCATGCATTGATTGATTGGCACGTGATGGGACACGGCTTTACGTGGGAAACCCAAGATAAAGAACAAGATATAGCTGCGGCGGAAAAAGCTTGGCAGATAGCGGAAGCGCTCTTGCAAGATGATCGTTATGAGATGCTGGTTTTTGATGAGATGAGCTACATGTTCAAATATAAATACCTTGAACTAGCTCCAGTGATTGAAGCCCTAAAAAATAGGCCTAAAAATCAAAACGTAATGATTACAGGTCGGGTAATGCCCGAAGGGTTAGAAGAGATAGCGGATACCATCAGTAGTATTAGAGATGAGCGTCATGCATTTCGTCTAGGGGTAAAAGCACAAGCGGGAATTGAATACTGATGACCGATCTATCCACTTCTGTTTTGTGTCCTGCGTTATTTCTTTCTGCGCCAAGTTCCGGTGAAGGAAAGACGACTATTACAGCGGCGTTAGCGCGTTACTTTACAACTCAAGGTAAAGTGGTACGGGTTTTTAAAACGGGCCCTGACTATTTAGATCCGCAAATTTTAGCGCAGGCTTCAGGGCAAGATGTTGAGCAGCTAGACCTATGGATGGCTGGGGATAAGTATTGCCAGCAAAAACTATTTGAAGCGGCTCAAACGGCTGATCTTATTCTAGTTGAAGGGGCGATGGGGATGTTTGATGGTGATCCATCAAGTGCAGATCTAGCTGCCCGTTTTAATATCCCTATAGCTATAGTGATGAACGTTAAAGGGATGGCTCAAACGGCTGCTGCCTTAGCGATGGGCATGGCGAACTATCGTGATGATGTGAAGGTTGCAGGTCTTATTGCCAATAATTGTGGTACAGAACGTCATGCTGAGCTGATTCGTGATGCCTTACCTAAAAACCTACCATTATTAGCCACATTAGCAAGGGATCCTGAGGTCGCTTTACCTGAACGCCATTTAGGTTTAGTGCAAGCAGATGAGGTGCGCGATGAGCTTGAGCAGCGCTTTACTTTAGGTGCTCAGTGGATCAAAGGCCCGTTGGCCGAGCCGAATGCAATTATTGATCTGCCCGAAGCGGTTGAATTTTTTAGTGCAGAGGTCGCTCCAGTGGCACCTTTGTTGGTGGGTAAAAGGATTGCGATCGCTAAAGATGCAGCCTTTAGCTTTATTTATGATGCTAATTTGCGTTCATTGCAGGAGATGGGTGCAGAGTTAGTGTTTTTCTCCCCTTTATTTGATCAGCAGTTACCAGAGGCTGATGCGCTCTGGTTACCGGGAGGTTATCCAGAACTGCACGCTAAAGCACTGTCTGAAAATAAGGCCATTAAAGAGCAGATCAAAAGATTCCATCAGTTAGGTAAACCTATTTTGGCTGAGTGTGGTGGGTTTCTTTACTGCCTTGAAGATTTAACCGATTTGGATGATCAGGTATACCCCATGAGTGCAGTTATTGCAGGTCATGGGGCGATGCGCGGAAAACGGGGGTGCCAAGGAATGCAGACGGCTATGTTGCCAGAAGGGACTGTACAAGCGCATGCGCATCACCGTTCTCGTAGTCATGCAACACCGGAGCCTATCGCCTATGGTAAACGCCAGCGACATCCTGCGCCGGGAGAAGCGATCTATAGAGAGCAGGGGCTAACCGCTAGTTATTTACATCTATTTTTTGCCTCAAACCCTGAAGCGATTGCCGCTATCTTTAGTGGTCAGTATGAATCAAAAACGGATTAAAGGTTAATGCGATATGTGGCCTGAGAGTAGTGAACAGAAACAGGAATTGCGCAGCGGTTTAACCACTGGCTGCTGCGCAACTGCTTGTTGTGTGGCTGCTGCTCAGGCATTACTGGCGACTAAACAGCCAGCTAAGGTTGAGGTGTTATTACCCAGAGGGCAGTTGGTCGAATTAGTAATAGAAAGTTATCAACAACTGGGCGATACCGAGCAAGGTATTCGCACTGCAACCATCAAGGATGCAGGGGATGATCCAGATGTAACTCATGGTGCCACAGTGTTTGTGGAGTTGCGGTTAATTGCAGAGAAAGGTGTGTTTTTTAAACCGGCTAAGGGTGTAGGTACAGTCACTCGTGCGGGTTTAGTGCTTGAAGTAGGTGAACCTGCGATCAATCCCGTACCCAGGAAAATGATGCAGGAACATCTTATTAAGAGCGCGGAGACCTATAACTACAGTGGTGGGTTTGAAGTCTCTGTTGGGGTTGAGAATGGCGAACAGATCGCCTTAAAGACGATGAATCCTCGGTTAGGTATTTTGGGTGGTTTATCTATCTTAGGTACAACCGGTATTGTGCGGCCTTATTCCTGCGCTGCTTACATTGCGTCTATTCGACAGGGAATCGATGTTGCGCGCTCAAATGGAATTTCCCATGTTGCAGCAACAACGGGCAGTACTAGTGAAGCTGCGATTAAAAAACAGTATCAGTTACCGGATATGGCGTTAATTGAGATGGGTGATTTTATCGGCGCGTTACTGAAACATTTAAAGAAAGCGCCAGTAGAAAAGGTCACTATTTGCGGCGGCTTTGGCAAAATTAGTAAGTTGGCGCAGGGGCATATGGATCTTAATAGCCGAGCATCCAGTATTGATTTTAAACATTTAGCTGAGATGGCCGTTGCTGTTGGTGCAGATACAAGATTGGTGGAAAAAATATTACAAGCGAATACCAGTATGGAAGTGTTGAAACTGTGCCAAGAGCAACATTTAGATCTGGCCTCGGAGGTGTGTAGTAGAGCGCTTATAGCCGCCCAAGGGATGTTAAAAGATAGATTGCCTGAAATGGAGTTAGAGGTGTGGGCGACTGATCGTAAAGGGCAGTTTGTCGGACATGTTAAGGCTGAGGATCTACAGTGAAAATACTAATCCTTGGCGGGACTTCTGATGCACGTAAAGTCGTTGCGGAGCTGGAAAATAGAGATCTGCTGAAATCGCTACAGGTCACTTATAGTGTGGCGGGTTTAGTCCGCGTGCCCGAATTTTCGTGTGAGGTGATTAGCGGTGGTTTCACTCAACGGGGCGGGTTAACACATTATTTAAGGGAGTTAGGTTTTGATTTAGTTATTGATATTACTCATCCCTTTGCGTTGCAAATGAGTACGGCTGCTGTTGCTGCCTGTGCTGAGTTAGCTATTCCTTGTTGGCGCTTTCATCGTTCAGCCTGGCAGGCTCAAGAGGGGGATCAATGGCAGTTGTTTGATAACTGGGATGGATTGATCAAAGCAACAGAGCCTTATCGCAGTATATTTTTAACGGCGGGACAGATAGAGAAGCCTTTAGTTGATCAGTTTAAGTTGCAAGCAGAGCTGACTGGGCAAAGGCAGATTATCCGAACGGCAGCGCCTCCCAAAGCTGAGTTGCCTGAGACGATGCAGTGGTTAAAAGCAATAGGGCCGTTTAATCATGCAAATGAAAAACAGTTATTGATTCAGTATGACGTGGATCTTTTAGTGAGTAAAAATAGCGGCGGTAGCGCGACTGAAGCTAAGTTAGCGGCGGCCCGTGAATTAGGTGTTCCTGTGTTTATGTTAGAGCGACCGCAGTTACCTGCGGCGGATTGTTTATTAGATTCGGTTAATGACGTAGTTAATAAGATTGAGAATAAAAGGGTTGGAGTGTGACTGTGATATATGAGATCAACCCTCAAGCGATTGAGCAAGAAAGTTTTCGCCAGATCCGCGCGTTAACGGATCTTGCAAATTTAACACGTGAGCAGCAACAGGTGGTGATGCGAATAGTGCACAGTGTTGGTATGCCAGAGGTTGCCAGTAGTGTTTGTTTTAGTGCGCAGGCGTGTGAATCAGGGATTAGTGCTTTAGCGCGTGGAGCCAATATCCTCTGTGATGTGGAGATGGTAAAACAGGGAATAACTAAGCGTATGATCAATCAGCCGCCACTTTGTTATCTAAATGATTCGCGAGCGGCTGAATTGGCACAAGCGAGCGGTGAAACACGCTCTATGGCGGCAGTTGAACTGTGGCGTGATCAGTTAGCGGGTAGTGTTGTAGTGATAGGTAATGCGCCGACTGCATTGTTTAGATTACTAGAGCTGATTGAGCAGGGAGCGGATAAACCCGCGTTGATTATAGGTATGCCTGTAGGGTTTGTTGGCGCGGCGGAATCAAAGCAGCTTTTATGGGATCAGCATCAAAATTTAGGTATTGAGTGCATTACGTTACTGGGTCGGCAAGGAGGTAGTGCCGTAAGTGCGGCCAGTTGTAACGCTTTACTCCGTTGTATCCGTGGGGAGTATTACTAATGACAGGCCAGATTCAAGTGGTGGGTTTAGGTGTTAATGCTAAGGCCGACCTATCGGCAGAGGCACTACAAGCGTTGCATCAGTCAGACCTTGTTATTGGCTCAGAAAGGCAGTTAGATACCTTAGAGCAGATAATACCAGTTGGTAAAGAAAGCATAGTTCTGCCTAAATTATCTGCGCTTAAAGCGTTAATTGATGAGCAACTTGTAAAGGGCCGGACCGTTTTAGTCTTAGCGTCAGGTGATCCGCTTTTTTACGGGATTGGTCGTTGGTTTAGCCGTTATTTCTCGGCTGAATTACTCACCTTTTATCCTGCGGTGTCTAGTCTGCAAGTCGCCTGTCACCGATTAGGAATTGCTTTGCAGGATGTTGAAGTGCTCAGTTTACATGGGCGCCCTTTATCCAAATTAAGAACACGCCTGCGTCAAGATCAACCTTTATTGCTCTTAACCGATAAACACAGTACTCCTGAAGCTTTAGCCAATGAGTGTATTGCTTGCGGGTTTTCTGAGGCCAAAATTACGGTTTGTGAAATGCTTGGTTATCCACAGGAGATGATCAGATCGTTTACAGCTCAAACCCTTTCTAATACAGGGCGTTCCACTAAGTTCGCTTCTTTGCATGTAACACTACTTGAACCCGGTTGTAACCAAGGATTTCTACCTGCCTTCCCTGGTATTCCTGACCAGCATTTTGTGACCGATAAAGAGGATGCGGGCCGTGGAATGATCACTAAACGGGAGGTGCGCTTATCGATTCTCTCCTTGTTGCAAGTGGCTAAAGGTGAGTGTGTTTGGGATATAGGCGCCGGTTGTGGTGGTGTTGCAGTAGAGCTGGCTTATTGGAATCCGAATAGTGATATATATGCCGTAGAGCATCACTCTGATCGTTTTGATTGTTTAGAACAAAATCGCCAGCGTTTTGGGGTAGTGAGTAACCTTTCTATTATTGAAGGTCGAGCACCTCAAGCATTAGCTGATCTGCCGGCCCCTGATAAGGTTTTTATTGGTGGCAGTGGTGGTGAGTTAGCGGCGTTGCTAGATCAAATATGGACCTTACTTCCTCCCGGGGGGATTTTGCTCGGTTCAGCGGTGACGGAACAGAGTAAGTGCGATTATTATCAGTTTAATCAAACGCGCACCCAGAGGGCAGATAGTGAGAATGAAACCCTCCAATTAAGTGTTAGTCGTGGTGATCGTTTAGCGGGCCAGATTATGTACCGTCCCAGCTTACCGGTTACTTTGTACCTGTTTAAAAAGGAACCCTTGTCGTGAATGTTGTTAAAGGGCGGTTTATCGGCGTAGGGGTGGGTCCTGGTGATCCAGAGCTTCTTACAGTGAAAGCGTGGCGGCTTATTCAGCATGCGGGTGTCCTCAGTTTTCTAACTAATGATCAGGGTGAATCACAGGCCCGTCGCATAGCCCTTGAGGCGATCGAATTGGCTGTAGGGGAGCAAACTGAAATTCCCATTTATATGCCTATGCTTAAAGCACGCAATTTGGCGAATCAAGCCTACGATCAAGGTGCAAAAGCGATCGCTGAACAGTTAGATAAGGGACTAGATGTAGTGTTTCTATGTGAAGGTGATCCACTTTTTTATGGTTCTTTTAGTTATTTATTAGAGCGTTTACAAGGGGAGTACAGTTGTGAAGTTGTACCGGGAATTAGTTCTATTAATGCTGCCGCCGCCTGTTTAACGCAACCTTTAACGATGTTGAAAGAATCCTTTGCTGTATTGAATGGTCGTCATAGTGATGAGCAGATTCTTGCTGGGCTTAACCAGTATGATTCTCTGGTTATTATGAAAGCAGGCCAAGCACGACCACGAATTCTAGCCTTATTAGAGCAATCAGGTCGTCAAGGTGAGGCTAAGTATCTTGAATATATAGGGCGTGATAATCAAAAAATTGTCAGTGATCTTAGCAGGTTGGATCGAGTCGCAGGTCCTTATTTTTCCCTTTTTGTCGTGGCGCGTGGTCAGGGAAGAGAGAACCAATGATACGTGTGATCAGTCTGACGGATAAAGGCCAAGTATTAGGTAAACGCTTGGTGGCACAATTAAATGATGCGCTGTTATCCCATAAACCTCAGCCCTTTAGCCAACAAGTGCAAACCTATTTTACGGCAGGTGAACGCTTAATCTTTATCTGTGCGACCGGTATTGTGATGCGTAGTCTTGCGCCTGTTTTAGCCGATAAATATACAGATCCCGCGGTACTGGTATTAGATGAAAACGGACGGTTTGTTATCCCTCTATTATCAGGGCATGAAGGGGGGGCTAATGATTGGGCATTACAGGTTTCTAAGCTGATTAATGCAGAGCCGGTCATTACTACAGCTAATGCTTATCTACACCCTATTTATAGTGTAGGTATGGGGTGTGAGCGCAACTGTCCAGAAGCAGAGCTGGAAGGTTTGTTTATGCAATCTTTACAGCAGCAAGGGCTGTCTATTAAACAGATCAGTTGTTTAAGCAGTATTGATATAAAAGCAGATGAGCAAGGTTTGATCTCACTCGCTGCCAAGCTTGGTATTCCCTTCCTAACGTGGAATAAACAGCAGTTAAGCACAGTTGAAGAGCAATTAAGTACGCGCTCAACTTATGTTCATAGCATTGTTGGTGTTTACGGAGTTGCGGAATCAGCCGCGCTTTATAGTGCGTTGCAATGTGCGGCAGCGTATTCAAAGCAGACCGATATCGCCTTGGAAGCTAGCCTAGTTGAACAAGCGGAACTGGTTATGAATAAACAGAAAACCGCTAAAGCGACTTGTGCAATAGCCAGAGCTTACGCTAGTTAATGCGTTGATTACCCAATAACTAAATAGATTAGAGAGATAGATGAGTCAGTTATATGTA
Source organism: Neptuniibacter marinus (assembly GCF_001597725.1). Classification (GTDB taxonomy): domain Bacteria; phylum Pseudomonadota; class Gammaproteobacteria; order Pseudomonadales; family Balneatricaceae; genus Neptuniibacter; species Neptuniibacter marinus. The sequence continues at coordinate 40,528 of NZ_LUTR01000001.1, read as the reverse complement.
GTAGGTACCGGCCCCGGTGATTCACAGCTCGTTGCGCCTAAAGCGTTAACAGCCATTAACGCCAGTAGTGATCTAGTGGCATATGGGTTGTATTTAGATCTATTGGGCGGTGTTTGTGATGGAAAAACACACCATGATCTGCCTTTAGGTGAAGAGATTGGCCGGGCGCGTCTAGCTTTAGATCTTGCTGCGAGTGGTAAAACCACTGCGCTAATCTCTAGTGGTGATATAGGCATCTACGCCATGGCAACTTTAGTGTTTGAGTTACTAGATCTGCAGTTACAAGGTAAAGAATCTCATCCCGAATGGCTGGATGTTGAGATTGAAGTGATCCCCGGAATATCTGCTATGCAGGCGGGTGCAAGTCGTGTGGGGGCGATGCTCGGGCATGATTTCTGTACTGTTTCTTTGTCGGATCTTTTAACGCCTTGGGAAACTATAGAGAAGCGTATTCACAGTGCAGGTAGTGGTGATTTTGTTATCTCATTTTATAACCCTGTATCGAAAAAACGGGATTGGCAGCTGAACAGCGCCCGCGACATTCTATTGCAATACCGCCCAGCCGAAACACCTGTATTGCTGGGCCGCCAGCTAACCCGTGAAGATGAGTCAATCCGTATTATTCGGTTAGACCAGCTAGACGCTAAAGATGTGGATATGTTCACCATGGTGAGTGTAGGTAACAGCGAATCTAAGCATATTGTTAACGGCAGTAAAGAGTGGGTTTATACCCCGCGGGGATACAGTAAAAAACTATGACGGTTTATTTTATAGGTGCTGGCCCAGGTGACCCTGAGCTAATGACATTAAAAGGTCAACGGATTTTACAGCAGTGCCCTGTAGTGTTGTATGCGGGGTCATTGATTCCTCGTGAAGTACTGGCCTCGGTTGAAGGCAAAGCCGAGAAAATTATTGATACCGCCAGCATAGATCTAGATGAGATTACCCAGCACATTCATCAAGCGCACGCTGCGGGCCAAGATGTTGCCCGTTTACAATGTGGTGACCCATCACTTTATGGCGCTATAGGTGAACAAATTAGGCGCTTAGAAGCTGAAGATATTGATTATGAAGTGGTTCCCGGTGTTAGCGCTGTGGCGGCTTCAGCGGCTTATCTTAAAAAAGAGTTAACCCTATCCGGTGTGTCACAAACCATTATTATGACCCGTTATGAGGGGAAAACACCTTTTCCTGAGCGGGAGCGGTTACCGCAATTGGCTCAAAGCGGCGCGACTTTAGCGATTCACTTAGGGGTGACCCGCATTCATAAAATTGTTGAAGAGCTGATCCCCCACTATGGAGAAGATTGTCCTGTGGCTGTGTGTTATCGCACCTCCTGGCCAGATCAAGACAAAGTGGTTGGAACCTTAAGTAATATTGTCGAGAAAGTACGTGAAAAGGGGTTTACCCGCACTGCGTTAATTTTGGTAGGGCATGTTTTAGATTGTGATGATTTTGAAGAGTCCTATCTCTATGCAAAAGACCAAGCACATATCTATCGGCCCAAGGTGAAACCTGAAAAACCACGCACAGTTAACCGCGACAAGCGCTGAGTTTAAGCGTTGCTATATAACAGAATTTAAGCCTAAACCGACTTTTAAGAGTAGATAGAATGCAACTAAATAAGATCCCAACCACTGTTGTTACCGGCTTTTTAGGTAGCGGTAAAACGACTTTGTTATCTAATGTACTCAAGCAAGCCGCTGGTAAACGTATTGCTGTAATTGTTAATGAGTTTGGCGAACTCGATATTGATGCTGATCTATTACGTAGCTGCCCGCTGGATTGTGATGATGAGCAAGCCACTGCCTCGGGTGGCGAAAATGGTATCTATGAACTCGCTAATGGCTGTATCTGCTGTACCGTTGAAGAAGAGTTCCTTCCAGTGATGAAACAGTTAGTTGAGCGTCGTGATGATATTGACCATATCCTTATTGAAACCAGCGGTTTAGCCTTACCTAAACCCTTAGTTCAAGCGTTTAACTGGCCGGGTATTAAAGAGTATTGCACTGTTGATGCGGTGATTACGGTGATTGATGGGCCAGCGGTTGCTGCGGGGCGTTTTGCTCATGATGCGCAACAGGTTCAGGCGCAACGTTTAGCCGATGAAAGCCTAGACCATGATCCAAGCTTACAAGAATTATTGGATGATCAACTTAGCGCTGCAGACCTTGTGGTTGTCAGTAAAAATGATTTATTGGGGGCTGCTGAACGGGAGCGGGTTCAAGCGGTGATTAGCGCTAAAGTACCGAGTGCCGTTAAGACCACCTATATCAGTAATGGTGAAGCTGAATTGGATACGCTGATGGGGCTCGATGCCGCAGCAGAAGAGCGTATTCACGATGTTCATAACCACCATGATCATCATCACGCGCATGGTGAACATCATGATCATGCCCATGATCACTTTGACTCCTTTGTTATTACACTAGGTGAGGTGGATAGCGATAAGTTGCAAGTGGCGCTTAAAGGCCTGTTAAGTGAATTTAATATCTACCGTGCTAAAGGGTTTGCCGCTTTGCCGGGAAAACCTATGCGTCAAGTCTTACAAGCCGTTGGTAAACGCTTAGATGTATATTTTGACCGTCCATGGGGAGCGGATCAGCCTAAAACGCAATTGGTTTTTATTGGCAAAGGGATTGAGAAATCTGTTATTAAAGCCGCACTTGAAGACGCTTTAGTTTAGGCGACAGTAACTATGCACTTACTTGCTGCCCAACCCGGTGGTTTTGTTGATGATGAAGGTATTATCGATTTAAACCAAACACCGGCTGACCTGGTTATTCTTTCTGCCGCAGACAGTAGTCTGGGGGCCTTAGCTGCCGCTGTCTCTCTTTATCAGGAGCAGGGGCCATTAGATGGTTTAGCTAAAGGGCTGTTAGCAGATATACGCCTTGCCAATTGGATGCAGTTATTAAAACCTGCGGCCTATGATCTGTATGAAGATAAAGTATTAGATAAAGCGAAAGTTGTGGTGTTATCGCTTTTAGGCGGCGCAAGCTACTGGGCATATGGGTTTGAGCGGTTACAAGATTGGGCGGCGGCTGATACGGATCGAACCTTGATTATAGTGCCTGGTGATGATGCCTTAGATCCGCAGTTAATTAAGGCCAGTTCAGTTTCTGAAGCAGAATGTATCCGTGTTTGGCGCTATTTACGCGAAGGGGGTGTGGATAACTCGTTGCATTTACTGAATGCCTTAAGCAGTGAATATTTAGCTTTGCCTCTGCGCTGGCATGAACCTACCTCTTTACCTAAGTGCCTGCTTTATATGCCGGTGACAGATGAGAAAACAGTACGAAAAGAATCGATAAAAGCCTTAGGGCAAGCCACTTTCAATGAGTGGCAACAGCGTTGGGCAGAGAATGTAGCCAAACAGGATAGTGAGGCGACGGCGTTATTACTGTTTTACCGGAGTCACCTGCAAAGCGGTAATACAGAGATGTTTGATCAGTTGATCGCTGAGTTAGAAGATCAAGGGATCAAGCCTTTGCCCGTGGCGATTACCTCCTTGAAAGATGCTGAATCACTGGCGTTAGTGAATGCACTGTTGGAGCAGAGCCGAGCGAGTTTGATTATCAATAGCACGGGTTTTGCCTCAAATACGGTGGCAAGTCCTGATCTTTGTTCGCAACCCAGTGAGTTTTATTCACCCTTTATGCGTAAAGTGCCAGTATTACAACTGGTGTTATCGAGTAGTACAGAAGAGGATTGGCAAACCCATAAGCAAGGTTTACGTAGCCGTGATATCGCTATGCAAGTGGTTTTGCCTGAGATGGATGGGCGTATTCATACCCGCGCTTTAAGTTTTAAAAGCGAGGCCTATTACGATGATCATAGCCAAGTATCTGTTGTGCGCTATCAGCTCCATAAAGAGCGGGCGCAGTTTGTTGCCCAATTAGTTAAGCGTTATGCCTCGCTGTCTACTAAAGCAAATAGTGATAAGCGTATAGGGGTTATTTTAGCTAACTACCCGACTAAAGATGGCCGTATTGGCAATGGAGTTGGCTTAGATACGCCAGCGTCTGCTTTGAATATTTTACAGGCATTGCAGGGTGCGGGTTATCCACTTGATAGCTTGCCTGAGAGCGGCGATCAATTAATCCAAGCTTTATTGGGTGCTGTGACCAATAACCCTAATACACTTCATCAATTGCCCTGTTGGCAGAGTATAGCTTTAGCGGATTATCAACGTTGCTTTAGGCAATTACCTGAAGCCTCTCAGCACGCGGTGCTTGAACAATGGGGCGGTCCTGAACAGGATATTAAATACCGGAATGGACGTTTAATGCTGTCAGGTATTCGTTTAGGTGAAACCTTTGTCGGTATTCAGCCCGCACGGGGGTTTAATATTGATTTAGTGGCTAACTATCATGACCCAGATCTGATTCCCCCTCATAATTATTTAGCCTTCTATTTTTGGCTGCGTGAGTGTTACCAAGTCGATGCGATTATCCATGTGGGAAAACATGGTAATTTAGAGTGGCTACCGGGCAAGGGCAGTGCATTATCAGCAAACTGTTGGCCTGATATAGCCCTAGGGCCTATGCCTCACTTCTATCCTTTTATTGTCAATGATCCAGGAGAGGGGGCACAAGCAAAACGCCGTACTCAAGCGGTGATTATTGATCATCTTATGCCGCCGATGAGTCGTGCTGAAACTTATGGCGAAATGGCCGTTCTGGAAGGGCTGGTGGATGAGTATTATCAAGCGATGGGGATGGATGATAAACGTCAGCAGTGGTTAAGAGATGAGATTCTTAAACAGGTACAAGATACGCATCTGTTAGAGGAATTAGGTGCGTCAGATCTAGTGGATAAAGATGAGGTCTTGACTGAGTTAGATGCTTACCTTTGTGATATTAAAGAGGCGCAGATTCGTCATGGCTTACATATCTTGGGTGAACTGCCTAACCCTGACAAATTAGCAGAAACCTTAGTGGCTCTGTTACGTCTCCCACGAGGCGACGATCCGAGTGCTCAAGGTATTTTGCATAACCTCGCTGTTGATCTCAATCTTGCAGAGGGTCTAGATTATCCGTTTGATCCATTAGAGGCCACACAGAAAAGCTGGCAAGGTAAAAAGCCGAAACTTTTAGCTGCTATATCTGATCAACCTTGGCGGAGTGAAGCGGATACTCGCGAACGTTTAGAGCTACTCGCCCTACAGCTGATTCAGGATTATATATTAAGGCCCCAGTCTCTTGATGACTTGGCGGAGCTACCGCGGATTAAAGAGCAGCTCGCCTATGTGCAAGCCACCCTTTATCGTGCACTCCTGCAAAGTGCTGAGTTAGAGATCCAATCATTACTGGATGGTTTACAAGGCATATTTGTTAATCCGGGCCCCAGTGGTGCGCCGACTCGGGGGCGTTTAGATACCTTACCTACAGGACGCAACTTCTATTCTGTTGATAATCGCTCTATACCTTCTCCTGCTGCGTGGGCTATAGGTGAGCGTTCAGCACAAGCTTTGGTTGAACGCCATCTGCAAGATCAAGGTGATTATCCACGTAGTTTAGGTCTCTCAGTGTGGGGTACTGCAACTATGCGTACCGGCGGGGATGATATTGCGCAAGCTTTTGCTTTGATGGGGGTGCGTCCTATTTGGGCACCGGGTTCCAATCGGGTGGTGGACTTTGAGATAATTAGTAGCCAACTCTTAGGTCGGCCACGAGTTGATGTAACCTTACGAGTATCGGGTTTTTTCCGTGATGCGTTTCCTAATGTTATGCGCTTATATGATGCCGCAGTGCAAGCGATTGCAGCCTTAGAAGAGCCGGGTAGTAGTAATACTATTCAGCAAAATATACAGAGACGCCAGCAGCAGTTGGTAGAGCAAGGCGTATCAAGCGAAGAGGCTCTACGCCAAGCCAGTTATCGTGTGTTTGGTAGTAAACCAGGAGCCTACGGGGCGGGGTTGCAAGGGTTGATTGATGAACGCTGCTGGGAGCAAAAGAGTGATCTTGCAGAGGCTTATCTCAATTGGGGCGGTTACGCTTATACCGGTACTTTTTCTGTTAAGAGTACAGAGGGTGTAATGCAAGATGATGGTGTAGCGGTACCTGAGACCTTTCAGTATCAGCTATCCACTTTAGAGGCGGTCGTACAAAATCAGGATAATCGTGAACACGATATTTTAGATTCCGATGACTATTATCAGTTTCAAGGTGGTATGAGCAATGCGGTCGAAGTGTATAAAGGTGAAGCGCCGCAGGTTTACCATAATGACCATTCTAACCCGCAAAAGCCTAAAGTACGTACCTTAAAAGAGGAATTAAATCGTGTGATTCGCTCCCGTCTATTAAATCCTAAGTGGATTGGGGCAATGCAGGAGCATGGTTACAAAGGTGCGTTTGAGATGACGGCGAGTGTGGATTACCTTTTCGCTTATGATGCGACGACTAATCTGATTGCTGATTATCAATATGAAAAAGTATCTGATGCCTTGGTTTTTGACCCACAGAATCGCGAGTTTTTAGAACAACATAATCCCCATGCATTAGAAGAGATTGCCGAGCGGTTATTAGAGGCAACTCAGCGGGGATTATGGCAGGAACCGGGTGACTATAGTGAGCGTTTACAAGATCTTTTATTAGAAATTGATGAACAACAAGAGTCGATATAAACAGAATGTATCTACAGATAAATGCCCGTATTTGGAATTTAGATAGATGAGCGGATTTAGATCACCCCATACATTGATGGTACAAGGTACGACCTCTGACGCGGGTAAAAGTATCTTAGTGACTGCGATTTGCCGTATTTTGGCACGCCATAAGATATCAGTGGTCCCTTTTAAACCGCAAAATATGGCATTAAATAGCGCGGTGACAGCGGATGGTGGTGAAATAGGCCGTGCTCAGGCGGTTCAAGCCGAAGCTTGTTATCTAGCGCCCTCGATTGATATGAATCCTATATTGCTTAAACCTAATAGCGATATAGGCGCACAGGTGATTGTGAACGGAGCAGCGATCGGCAATATGAAAGCCACGGAATACCATGCTTTTAAACCGCAGCTTTTAACTGAAGTTGTGCAAAGTCATCAACGGTTACAGCAGCAATTTTCAGCGGTTATTGTTGAAGGTGCAGGGAGCCCAGCGGAGATCAATCTGCGCGAGCATGATATTGCTAATATGGGCTTTGCTGAGCGTATAGATTGCCCCGTTATTATTGTGGCCGATATTGATCGTGGCGGCGTGTTTGCCCATCTACTGGGTACTTATGAGTTACTTAGTGTGTCAGAAAAGGCGCGGGTAAAAGGATTTGTGATCAATCGTTTTCGGGGTGATGTCTCACTACTTGAACCGGGACTTGATTGGTTGACCGCTCGTACCGGAGTGCCTGTATTAGGTGTTATACCTTATCTGGCTAATCTGCATATAGAGGCGGAAGATGCGGTCAACCAGCAACAGAAAAATGCTGGAAACTATCAACAGTTAAAAGTGGTCGTTCCACTCTATCCTAGGGCCAGCAACCATACAGATTTTGATGTTTTACGTATGCACCCTCAGGTTGATTGTGAGTTTATGAAAGAGGCTTCGCTATTTGCTGGTGCAGATCTGATTGTTTTACCTGGTAGTAAAAATGTACGCGGTGATCTGCAATGGCTAATGGAACATGGATGGGATGTGATTATAAAACGACATCTGCGCTTAGGCGGTAAAGTGATTGGTATCTGTGGCGGTTATCAGATGTTAGGTCATTGGGTTCATGATCCCGATAAGATTGAATCAACGGCCGGTTCTAGTGCTGCATTAGGGTTATTAGATATGGAAACGACCTTAATGGATGATAAGTGTCTTCGTAATGTTAGTGGCTATTTGTGTGGCAGTGAGATAGAGGTTAAAGGTTACGAAATTCATGCAGGTGAGAGTAGAGGCCCCGCTTTAGAAACACCTCTATTTCAGTTGATTGATGAAGGGGGTAAGCAGCGCTATGAGGGGGTACGTAATAGCGATAATACGCTTTTAGGAACCTATCTACATGGGGTGTTCGATCACCCTCAGCTACTGGCTGAGTTATTAGGTTGGGCTGGTCTTACACAAACAGAGCGTTTTGATTATCCCGCTTTCCGCGATCAGCAAATTGATCGTTTAGCCGATGCGGTCGAGGCGGTGATGCCACTTAGCTTATTAAGTGCATTGCTGGATCTTGAGGAGCGATCAGCCGTATGAGTATTGCTTTGAGTTTATTGGCTGCTCTGTTGTTAGATTATTGGTTTAAAGAACCTAAGCGTTTTCATCCTTTAGTGGGTTTTGGCAATATGGCGAGCTTGCTCGAAAAACGCTTTAATCTGAATGATAAAAAGGGTGGCGTTCTTGCTTGGTGTCTAGCTGTTTTACCTTGGGTTTTTTTGGGTTTTCTTTTGCAATATAGCTTGCTGGATATGCCTGTATTAATGGCTCTTGTAGCGGGTGTTGTGCTTTATTTTGGCCTAGGCTGGCAGAGCTTGTTAAGTCATGGGATGGCAATTGCTGAACCTTTAAAAAGGGGAGATCTGCAGGCTGCGCGTCAAGCGGTATCGATGATTGTTAGTCGAGATACGTCAGAGCTTGAGGAGGAAGCGATCGCTTCTGCTGCTACAGAGTCGGTTTTAGAAAATGGTGCAGATGCTATTTTCTCAGCGTTGTTTTGGTTCTGTTTACTCGGTATTCCGGGTGTAATTCTTTATCGTTTGAGTAATACCCTTGATGCGATGTGGGGCTATAAAAACACACGCTATGTGCAGTTTGGTTGGTGCGCTGCGCGTATAGATGACCTATTAAACTTTGTTCCCGCTCGGTTGACGGCTGCTAGTTATGCGTTGCTTGGAGATACTGCTATTGCGATAAAAGCATGGCGTGAGCAAGGGCGTATTTGGAAAAGCCCAAATGCAGGCCCTGTAATGGCCTCAGGTGCAGGGGCCATTAATGTTTCTTTAGGAGGAGCGGCAATCTACCATGGCGAGTTACAGCAACGGCCAGCTCTGGGACCTGAAACGGGCGATAAGCCGTCAGCTGAAAGTATTAAACTTGCTTGTGAATTAGTTAATCGAGTTCTGATTTTTTGGGTGGTTCTTATCTATGTAGTGACTGCTGTTTTAGTCTCTGTGCAGAGTGCAAGCCTGTGAAAGCAGAAGCAGTTAAGTTAATCCATGGTGGTGATCTGCAATCGGCGGCCATGCGATATGGTATTGAGCTAGAGGAGTGGATCGATCTATCTACGGGGATTAATCCTTGCGCTTATCCTATCCCTAAGTTGAATGAGATCTGCTTTCAGCAGTTACCTTATCTTTCTACTGAGTTTAAGAAGGCGGTTACTTTCTATTACGGTAGTGATCGTTTTGCCGCTTGTAGTGGGAGTCAGCAGGTGATTGAACTCTTACCTAAATTACTACCTAAGCTGCCGGTACTCTTACCAAGCTTAGGTTATCAAGAACATTCAGAGAGTTGGATCAACGCTTGCGAGAATGAGAGAGATATTCATTTTTATCCCGCGACTGATCAGGATGTGGCGATAGAGCGTATAGAGTTTCAATTGGAACAAGGTGAGCCATTCCATCTAGTGGTTATCAACCCTAATAACCCTACTGGATTATCCTTTTCAGTGGCGCAGTTATTTGATTGGTCGTCTAGGTTAGCGGAAGGTGGTTTTTTGATTGTCGATGAAGCCTTTATTGATCTGCACCCTGAACAGAGTGTCTTATCCCATTATGATGAGTTTCATACTGTTGATAATCTAGTGGTGATGCGCTCTTTTGGTAAGTTCTTTGGTTTGGCTGGATTGCGATTAGGGTTTCTTTTTGGACCTGAAGTGGTGTTACAGGCGGTACATAATCGGATTGGGATTTGGTCGATCAATGGACCTGCTCAAGCTGTAGCTATAGATGCTTTCAATAACCGTACTTGGCAGATGAATAACCGCGTAAATATTAGGCTAAATAGTGAAAGAACACTGACGCTGTTTTCGCCTTTATTAAAACGTATCGAGGCTAAAATGCAGGGGACTTCTCTGTTGTTTAGTAGTTGGTGGGTAGAGAGTGAGCAGCTAGAGCAGATGTATGACTTTTTTGCGCAACGGGGTGTGTTGTTACGAGTGATTGAAGAGGGGGTAGCGTTGAATAAACCTTCTGATTTGAGCCTTTTGCGGCTTGGTATTATTGATGCTAAGAATGAATCTATAGTGTTGAAACTGCAGCAAGTGATAGATGAATTTATTTTAACATTTGATTGAATTAGGTCACCCAAGTGTTTTTCACTTAGGTATAAATATTGGTTCTGTAGATGCTCGATGTATTTGAGACTGATTGATAGATTCTTTTCTTAAGAGGCTGCAATTAGTTTTGACTCGGGTAAAATTCAGAACCTGTTTTTTAAGTTTTATTGGAGATAGCCCAGTGCCTAAAAAAGGTATTATGGTGTGTGGTCACGGTAGCCGTGATAAAGATGCAGAGCGTGAATTTAGTCGTGTGGCTGAGGGGTTGAAAAAGCGCTTTCCTGATATGCCTATCGAGTATGGTTTTTTAGAATTTTCTGCACCTAATATCCATATGGGGCTTAACTCCTTACTAGAGCAAGGTGTTGATGATATTTACGCGGTACCTGGGATGTTGTTTGCGGCGACACATGCCAAAAATGATATTCCATCGGTGTTGACTACCTATGCGGAGAAAAACGATGGGGTTTCTGTACATTATGGTCAAGAATTAGGCTTACACCCCGCGATGATCGAAGCGTTTCAAGCACGTATTTACGAATCCTTAGGTCTTGATCCGGCCAATCCGCCAGATAATCTTTATGACACTATGTTGGTTGTTGTCGGTCGTGGTACTTCTGATACTGAGGCGAACGCTGAAGCCGCTAAACTAACCCGCATAGTCAATGAAAATATGGGTTTTGGTTGGGCAGATACCGTTTATTCTGGAGTGACTTATCCCTCGGTAGGCGTTGGCTTAGAACGCTTAATTAAACTCGACTTTAAACGTATAGTTGTCGCGCCCTATTTTTTATTCACAGGTCGTTTAATTAAACGCATTTTCGGTTATGTGGATAAAGTTGCTACGGAAAATCCTGAATTTGAATTTATTAAAACTCCTTATCTAAATGATCATGAAAAAGTCATTGATGCATTTGAGATAAGGGTGCGAGAAATTTTAGAGGATGAGGGGCAATCGCCCAGTGAATCCTTGATGGAATCTTTCCAGCGACGTTTAGCCGCCGGTGAGGTGGATATTCATCATCATCATGCTGAATTTAATCCGGAGCATGAACACCATACTCATGGCCATGAGCATAGCCATCACCACTCGCATAGCCATGCAGATGATCATCAACATTCCCATGGAGTCTATGAACATATAGGGCACCCCCTAGGTCCTCGTACAATGATAGGCGAAGGGGTGTGTTGTTGCTTTATGAGCCAGTTTCCACAGGAAATCCTTGATGAAGAGAAGGATAAAATAGGCTTATCAAAACCTGAGGATGCTATAGCTCATAAGTAGTGGGCAAATGTGATTGATATTTGGATTCAGCATCAGGGGGCGATTAAGCCCCCTGATTAGTGTTGGGCGTGTTTATTTTCTATTTTGTTCAGCAATAATGTGCTGATAAGAGAACAGGTGATGAGAACCTGTATGGGGAGCGTGGCATGCCGCGCATTGGGTTAAGTCTTTATTGGCTCTTTCGCCGCTCGGTTTAAATGCTGCAAAATCCCAATCATCATTACCCATGCCTTCTGGGTACTCAGCGGCTGCACCTTCACGTCTTTCCATCACGGCAAGCACAGCCAGCTTATTGATGACTCTCTCTCCTAAGGTGGAGTTGATAACTTTACCATCGGCATCTTTTTCTACTTTGTAAACTTCCCCAACGATCACTGTACCGTAAGGTAATTGACCATTTTCTTCAGTACCGCTGAGCCCTTTATCGTTAATATATAATCTAATATATTGGTCAGGGTTTTGTGTACGATTAAGAGAGAGGTAAGGTGTAAAGTTGGTCAAGTAGTCTGCTGGGAAATTAATTTCATCTCCTGGACCCGCCCAACAAAGAGAGCTACCTATGATGCCTGCGGTTAGTGCTATAACTTTTTTCATTTCTTCATCCTCACATATTATTATTTTTGCGTTTTTGAAGTGATACTTAACATGTAATTAATATACATTAAATTTACTAAGAGTCTATTATTTGGATTATTTTTAGAACGATTTATTCGATGACAGGTTTGAGATGTAGCCTTTAGCGATAAAGTTGTTCGGGAGAGTAGGTTAGTTCGAGCTGGGTTCGTTCGGCTTTCGTTAACCTTTTAACTACTAGGCCATAGGAACGATCAATCAATCGTTCAATCTCTTTTTCTGGCATAGTTGGTTTTAGGACAACACTGATCCAATGTTTCTTGGACATATGATAGGCCGGTAGAATCTCAGGAAATATATCACGTAGCATAAATGCTTCATCAGGATCGCATTTGAGGTTTAAAAAAGCACAGCCGGCAAACTCAGCACCGAGTTCCTTTCCTGCTTTTCCGCATATGCCTAATAGAGCAAACATTTTATTTTTTACTTTAAATACCACTGTTTGTGGACCAAAGGGATATTCTTTATAAGCATCAGGACGAGAGAGAGCGTGTTTTTCTGCTTGTTTATAATCCATAAAGTCACTGCCCTTGGGTTTATTGAGTAATATTTTGGTTGGCGCGATACTTTTTGCTGTAAGTTTAAAATATAAATAATACAAGGATAAGCATGAAAAATGTTCTATTGATTAGCATTTTCTCTCTGTTATTAGGTTGTAGTGATGACGAAGTGGGTGATGTATCTCTTGGTTTTTTAACCACAAAAGATATAAAGGTTAGTGTGTTTGTCGATCCCATAGTGACAGGCGTTACTTGTCATATTGCAAATATAGAGGCCGATTTAGATTTTGCGGATCCTAGTGATGGCGCTATTGCTTGCCGCCAGACAGGAGTAATGAGTCCTGAGATGATTGATCAGATAGATAAGTCAAAATCAGGAGAGGTTGTGTTTAAAAAGTCGAAAAGTATTCTGTTTAAATCATTAAAAATACGACGTATTTTTGATGCAAGCTCTCAAACCTTGATGTATGTTTCCTATTCTACAAAGGAAACCTCAGGCAGTTATAAACATAGTTTGTCTACTGTGCCCTTGTGGGGAACTCAAGCCTATCAGGCTAAGGAGGCTGAATAGGCAACGTATATAAATGTGACCAAATAATATGACGCGATAGTTCAGTGATAAATCATCAGCGTTTACAATTTATTGTTCGCGGTTGAATGTTAAAATATCACCGTTAAAGGGCTGTTCTAAGTAGTCAGTATTTATCGGGTTTAGGTGGGAAGGTGTGTAACCATATTTATCCATCAATAGGCTTAACTTATTTTTAGACGCTTCATCAGAGATACTCTGATCAATTCAGAAGGTTACTCTCTATAGGGTGCTGCTTTAGTCTTGTATTGGTGGTGCTTAAGTAGCAAATCTTGCTAAGCAGCTTGTTCAAATTAGCTGTCAGCGGCTTTAATTAAGGTTATAAAAAATAATAAGGCGTAAAAATGATAATTATTAGAGCTATAATTCTAATAATGTCATAAAAACGTTTTTTTAGGATATATGGGTGGTCGCTAATGTCTTGGTTTGGACGCAGTAAATCGTTAAAAACTCCTTTTGCTGATGCTGAAGTTATTAAAGTTAAATCTCTCAGTAGTCGAGAAATCTCTGCCGACAATCTTGCTATGCTCGCTTTCGACGGGGCATCGGTCTCTTTGGTGATTGCGTTTATTTCGCCGCATATCGACTTTGAAAGCACAATTAGACAGCTAAAATTAGCCATGCCTGATGTACCTAAAATCGTAGGCGTAATGACGGCTGGAGAGTTAAGTTCCTGTGGACAAAAGTTGTACCACGATGCCGATAATCATTGGGATCATATAGTTGTTCAAAGTTACAGTAGCGATGTTTTTGCTGATGTGGCGATTAGGTCAGTACCGCTTCATTGTGAAGATATTCGTGCTGGTAATCCGACAATGACAAGAAAGGAACGCGTGGCTAAATTCGCTGAAGAATTTAAACGTATCCAAGTACCTTTTGATATTAATTATCAAGACACGTTAGCCTTAACCTTTTTTGATGGTTTGTCAGCCAGCGAAAACTTTTTCATGCAAGGTTTGTATGAAAGTGGTCAATTTCCTTGTTATTTTGTTGGCGGTTCAGCTGGTGGTAAATTAGACTTTCAACAAGCCCTTGTTTTTGATGGGGAGCGTGTAGCGCACAACCATGCTGTTGTTATCTTTGTTAAGTTAGCGCCTCGTATGCGTTATGGTGTATTCAAAGCGCATAATTTTGACAAAACGTCGACCTCCTTTATCGTTGCAGAATCTAATGTCTATACGCGTGTTGTTCAATCAGTCATTCGTGATGGTAATAACCAGTTAACTTCTATCGTAGATCTGCTCTGTGAGCATTTTAAATGTTCTGCCTCTCAGTTAGGTGATGCACTTGTCGGTTATTCCTTTGCGGTTGAAATTGGTGGAGAGCTATTTATCCGTTCTATCGCTGCCATTAATGAGGCTGAAGGGAGTATCGCATTTTTCTGTGATTTAGAGTTCGGCGATCGATTATATTTGGTTAAAGCTAAGCCTTTTGCTCAAACAACGAGTCAGGATTACCGTGATTTTTTACACGGGAAATCAAGTAAACCTGTCGCGATGTTGGCAAATGATTGCGTGTTGCGTCGTTTGAATAATACTAATGAACTTGCGCAAGTTCATGATTTTGACAATATGAGCGTTGCTGGCTTTTCCACATTTGGGGAATTGCTCGGTGTTCATATGAATCAGACCCTTACTGCTTTGTTCTTTTTTAAAGTTCAACCAGGTGAGCGATTTCAAGATGAATACGCTGATAAGTTTCCTTATCACTATAGTAATTTCCGTCAATACTTTTTGAATGCTCGAATCAATAGTTTAGAACAGATCAATTATTTACAAAATAACTTAATTGAATGTATGGGTGCGTATCGTCCCTTGTTACGAAAAATGGTTGGTAGTTTTGATCATGTTTCCGGCTATGCGCAAACAACAGGTAATGTACTGAATGATATTCAGCAGAAGTTTTTGGGTTTTTCTAAAGGTATTGAAGATCAAGGTGAATCGCGTAAAGACTTGCACTTAAAAGTAGAAGACTTGAAACAGAACTCTGAAGAGGTCTTAACGATTTTGAACGTTATCTCTAGCATCGCTGATCAAACTAATCTTTTGGCGCTTAATGCTGCGATTGAGGCTGCGCGTGCAGGTGAGGCAGGTAGAGGCTTTGCTGTTGTCGCTGATGAGGTTAGGCAGCTTTCCCATAACACTCAGCATAGCTTGAATGAAACGGGGAAAACGATTGATGCGGTAACGGGGTCAATTACTGCTATCCGAGATACGATTTCAGAAATGGAAAGCTTTATGAGTCAAGTTTCTGAAAGCTCTAAGGCATTAAGTGATGAGATGAGTGGTCTTGTTGGATCATCCGCAGAGACCAGTGAGCAGGTAAGGGATAGTATTGAGTACATATCGGATGTTGAGACCGAAATGGATAGTATTGATAGAGAAGTCGAAGCGATTGAGCGTTTACGGAAAATAGATACTTCTCGTTAGTTTGTGGTTGCGGTTTGGAGTAAGTTCTTCTTGCTCCGAATAGCACTTGTCCCCTTTGTAGATGCAGGCCAGTATCCTCTTAGGAGGTAGGTGCAGCGTCGCTAGCTGGCTTTTCGATATCGACACGATCGGCTTTTGATATGTATCGAGGCTTAGTGCTCAGAGGTGCCTTTTTAGCATTTGCTTTCTTTAACCTTTTTTTGAAAATTTGAGAGATCTTTTTCTTCCGATTCATAAGGTAAGCCTTGGTGTAGTCAAACTTAGGTAGGTGTAGGGCGGATTATAGATGTTTATATAATTTAATCACCATTTGTCTTTTTATATAAATAAATACTTATAACCTTTGACACAGGCCTTCCTGCAGTATATTCTGTTTCCAGCTTGAGATTGATCCGCTATTTATGCACAACCTTTCGAAGTATTTCCGTAATTCCTCGTCCTGTTTTTCATAAGTAAAAGTAAAAGATCGCGCATTAACAGCCTGAATTAAGGCTAATTATTTATTTAAGATAGGATGACAAACATGTCTACTACTACTGGCACTGTTAAATGGTTTAACGAAGAAAAAGGTTTTGGTTTCATTGAGCAGCAGTCTGGTCCAGACGTTTTCGCTCATTTCTCTGCAATCCAGGGTGATGGCTTCAAAACTCTTGCTGAAGGTCAGCAAGTTGAGTTTTCTGTAACTCAGGGCCAGAAAGGTCCACAGGCTGAAAATATTCGTCCTGTATAATACAGTTTATTTCTTTTAACTCTTTGAGTTGAAGGCTAGAAGAGCGTGATTTTATCATGCTCTTTTTATTTTACACCCGCATTTAAATAGTTTGATCTATCTACAAATTCCTTTCTGTTTTATAGCAATATTTATTTCTGCTCTTTACCTTTAGTTGTTTATTGTAGTTGTTAGTTGGTTTACTGCTAATTGGCTGATAATTAGGTCCTATTTGAAAATAAATAGGAGTTTATATTTTGCTGGAAAATCTCAGTGAAAATCTATGTGTATCTAAATTCCAAGGTATACATTATGATCAATGGACTTGTTACGAATTGATTGTGACAGCGTCCGAATCTAAACGAAAAACTTGGAAGCCAATAACAGGTTTGATGCCTGCTGAGGACATGAGTCACTTTTTGCAGCGAAACTATCCTGCCGAACATGTGTCCAGTCAGTTTCGTGCTATTGTTAACTAAGTCTATCTGTAATACGAGAGAAACTAGATTTGATGGATAAATCTTTTGTTCTAGAACGCATAAATGTTTTTGCAGGACAGCCTATAGATCCTGCATCCGATATTGAGGTTAAGCGGTTATTACGCAATAAATTTAATATTGCTTTACCGCAACGCCGGACATTAAATGAGTCGTTAGAAGCTGTGGCCAGTGATCACGATGTAATAGATTTAATTATTCAGTATCGCCAACAGTCTTAATCACTTTTAGTGTTTTAATTCCTTTCAGTTATCTATTTCAGTCCAGCACTTGTATTTTATCTAGTCTGCCTTTATATACCTGTTTCTTGTGGTCGTCTTCTTGTGCGATTTGCAGCAAGTTTATAGTTGTCGTTGGAGCTATTTATGAATAAAAGTTTGTTAACCAATTTATTAGCTGCACTTGCTTTTTTAGCGGGTTTTATCGTGGATGATAATTTGCTTTTAACAATTGGCCTGTTTTCGCTTTCTGGCGCGCTAACGAATTGGTTAGCTATTCACATGCTGTTTGAGAAAGTGCCTGGCTTATATGGTTCTGGCGTTATTCCTGCGCGTTTTGAGGACTTTAAGCTGGGAATAAAAGCTCTTTTGATGGAGCAGTTTTTTACTGAAGAAAATATTGAGCGGTTTCTGGGTGCTGAAAATGGAAAGCAGCCGGACCTTCATCTTGCCCCTGTTATTGAAAAAATTGATTTTTCGCCTACCTTTGATTCATTAATTGAAGTGATTCAAGCCTCTTCCTTTGGAGGTATGTTAGCTATGGTTGGCGGAACAGAGGTTCTTCAGCCGTTGCGTCAACCGTTTATAGATAAGATGAAATCCTCAATTGAGGATATGACCCGAGATGAACAGTTTGTTGCGATGTTGCGTGAAGAGTTGGAAAGCCCAAATGTTATGGCCGAGATGCGAGTCAAAGTTGAATTGATCGTTCAGCAGCGTTTAGATGAGCTAACACCGCAGCTGGTTAAAGAGATTATTCAACGAATGATTAAACAGCATCTAGGCTGGTTAGTTGTTTGGGGTGGTGTTTTTGGAGGATTGATTGGTTTGCTGGCTGCGCTTGTAGGTATGTAGTTATTAAGTTTTAGTTTATCTCTTTTGAAGCCGCTGTTATAGCGGCTTTGTTGTTTCTTGACTGTGTTCTCTCATATGTAAATATCTTTTGATGGTATAGGCAATTGAGCAATAAAATAGTTGAAAAGAGGTCGCTGTGTTTTATAACTATATTGGCCTGTTTTTTAGTGATTTTGTCTAATTTCCTGTCGTTAAGTTTTGAGGCTTATTTTGAAGTTATCTGCTCGTTTAGATGGGTTGGTTGATATGGTTAACGGTCCATATGCCCATATATGGGATTGTTGTTGTGATCATGGATATTTAGGCCGTCGGTTGTTGGATAGGTCTCCTGATTCTGTTATTCATTTTGTTGATATTGTTCCATCGCTTATCGAGCGTATAGAAACCTCTCTATCGGAGGTGGATAGGAGGCGATGGCAGGCCCATTGCATAGATCTTAAAATATTAACTTTGCCAGATTCGGAAGCCCGTCAATTAGTGATTATTGCAGGGGTAGGTGGGGATTTAATGACTGAAATGGTCTCTGAGCTACTTACGAACCATCAGGGCCGTTCATTAGATCTATTGTTATGTCCTGTGCGCCAACTTTATAAAGTGCGTATGGCAATGGATTCCCTTGGTTTGGGCTTAGTTGATGAGTGTATAGTTAAAGATGGTGGGCTTTTTTATGAGTTGATCTATTTATCAACAGAAAGTGTTCGCAAAGTTAGTTGTGTGGGTGAAATGTGGGATCTTACTGACTCTGAGCATAGTGAGTACTTAACCCGCAATATTGAGCATTTTCAACGTATGACCCAAGCTACTTCCCAAGAGTCTCCTGCTTTGCAGGCTTATCGCAAGCTACTTCTTGTATAAAGAGGCTGCAGAACAGCCTCTTAATAGTTTGATTTTATTTTACTCGCCAATGTATCTGTTCGCCTGCACGGATGGGAACGACTTGATCACTCCCTAATGGATAGCTTGCAGGAACATCCCAGCTTTCTTTGATTAGAGTTATAGTGTCGCTATTGCGAGGCAGCGCATAAAAGTCAGGTCCGTTGAGGCTAGCAAAAGCTTCCAGTTTATCGAGTGCATTAGCTTCTTCAAATACCTCAGCATATAACTCAATGGAAGCATGAGCCGTATAAGAGCCAGCACAGCCGCAAGCAGCTTCTTTGGCATGCTTCATGTGTGGGGCTGAATCGGTTCCTAAAAAGAATTTTTTACTCCCAGATGTGGCTGCTTTTATTAGGGCTTCTTGGTGAATATTTCGCTTTAATATCGGCAGGCAGTAATAGTGGGGGCGTATGCCGCCAGCTAGCATGTGATTTCGATTAAATAGTAGGTGATGAGCTGTAATTGTCGCAGCAACATTATCACCTGCTGATGCTACGAACTCGGCAGCATCTTTTGTTGTGATATGTTCAAGTACAATTTTCAGGTTAGGAAAATCATTAACAACATCTTTAAGTACTGAATCAATAAAGGCTTTTTCGCGATCAAAAATATCTATAGAGGCATCGGTGACTTCCCCGTGCAATAGTAAAAGCATACCTGCTTCCTGCATAGCTTCGAGAGCAGGGTAGATATTTTTTATAGATGTGACACCTGAATCTGAATTAGTTGTCGCTCCGGCAGGATATAGCTTTGCCGCAACAATCTGACCGGTTGCTTTTGCTTTTATAATTTCTTCTGGCGCAGTGTTGTCTGTTAAATAAAGTACCATGAGTGGTTCAAATGCGCCTTGTGGTTTTTGATCCATAATACGTTGGCGATATTCTAGAGCTTCTTCGGTAGTTGTTGCTGGGGGGACAAGGTTGGGCATAATGATAGCTCGCCCCATATAGCGGCTCACATCGCGAACGGTATCTTTAAGTTGTAAACCATCTCGAAGGTGGATATGCCAGTCGTCTGGGCGCGTAATTGTAATAGAAGTCATTTAGAAGCTCACAGATTTTATTCAGATATTAGCGTGCGTATTAGGCTATATTATTTCATGGATATAGTTTTAATGCGCACTCAATTTTGAAAAGCGTATCCGGGATTTGTTCAGTAAGGGCTGTATTTCTGCGATTAATCAATATTCTATTGAGCTACCAAAACTCTCTAAGGGGAGAGGATCTATTGATGCTGCACAGTATGTATTAGCACTTGTGAGTATTTAAGTGGCTACTATTCCTCGACCCAGACGGTTCGGATAGGGTCGCCGAAGTCATCGTAGATGACTTTTTGTTTTGGGGCCTTTTTAGGTGGAGTAGCTCTCGATTGAATAGTAGCCGACGCTGTTTTGTTTTTACGTCGTGAATCTATAGTTGATAAAAGGGCATGAACGGGCGTGCGTTCAGTAGGTCCAGGATTATCAAAGCTGGTTTTGTGATGATCGTAGCGTCCATCAACAAGACCTGACTCTCCCATTTCTACTTGTTCGATCTCTCCACCTTTTTGCAGATACTGATTGACCTCAGCGTTAAGCTGATCTCTGAGCTCTGCTTTAGATGGACGTTTTTTAAACATAAATGAAGCCTAGTTTTATTACTCTTTAATTTTAAACGTTATTTATAGTGCTGGCGAGGGTAAGTTTGTTTTGATGTTTAACTTATCAGTTACTTGCTCATTTTCTATTGCTGAAAGACTAACGTATTTATAGGCGGCTGAGTAGCGATATACAGAGTATGTGGCATTGTTGGCTAGAAAGAGAGTTAAGTGGGTGGATATTTAGCAGCAGAATAAAAGGTAGTGCTTATAGATTCTATATATCTTTAGGCTGAATACATTATTCTTGCTAGATGTGGGGGAGGGCTTTTGCGCGTTTAAAAGTAAGGTTTAGCTGGCGAAAAAAACATGCAAAAGGTAGCATAGGGCTCTGTTTTTTTCTAACAATAAGCTGCATATATTAGATGAGTTATCAGGTTCTGGCGCGAAAGTGGCGCCCTGCGAGATTTCAAGAAATGGTGGGGCAAGAGCATGTGCTAAAAGCACTTGTGAATGCTCTCGATGATGATCGGTTGCACCATGCCTATCTTTTTACTGGTACTCGAGGTGTAGGTAAAACTTCTATAGCACGCTTATTTGCTAAATCCCTTAACTGCGAAACCGGCGTATCCTCTACTCCTTGTGGAGAATGTTCTGCTTGTAAAGAGATTGCTGAAGGGCGTTTTGTTGACCTTATTGAGGTGGATGCGGCCTCACGTACGAAAGTAGAAGACACTCGCGAACTAATGGAAAATGTGCAATATGCGCCAACCCATGGTCGTTATAAAGTCTATCTAATCGACGAAGTTCATATGCTTTCCACACACTCTTTTAATGCGTTATTAAAAACCTTAGAAGAGCCGCCTCCGCATGTTAAGTTCCTACTTGCAACGACAGATCCTCAGAAGTTACCGATTACGATTTTATCTCGTTGCTTACAGTTTAATCTTAAAAACTTAATTCCTGAGCGTATTGTCAGTCATCTTACCCACGTGTTGGGAGAGGAGAATATCAGTTTTGAAGAGCCTGCACTTTGGCTTTTAGCCCGCTCTGCTGATGGCTCAATGCGTGATGCGATGAGTTTGACTGACCAAGCGATAGCGTTTGGCGCAGGCACTATTAATGAAGCTGATGTTCGTGCCATGCTGGGAACAATCGATCAGCGTTTGGTCTATCAAATGCTTTCTTGTCTCGCTGCAGGCGATGCTAAAGGTTTGATGGCTTCAGTGACGGATCTTGCTCAGTTTTCTCCTGATTACAATGCAGTGCTTGGTGACTTGATCAGTGTATTGCATCGTATAGCGCTTGTTCAAACGATTCCTGATGCTGTAGATAACAGTATGGGGGATATGCTTCAGGTTCAAAAACTAGCAAAGGCCTTAACGGCTGAAGATATACAGCTGTATTATCAAGTTGCTTTGATGGGGCGTAAGGATCTGCCATTTGTTCCTGACCCTCGCGAAGGGCTAGAGATGGTATTGCTCAGAATGCTAGCGTTTAGGCCTGCAGGGGCTAGGCCACGTGCTGTAGAATTGCAGAATTCATCAGCATTAGGTCGCGACAAGGTCGAGCCGAGTCAGGACACGTCATCAGATATTAAGACTAATGAGCCAGCTGTAAATGTAGCGGAAGCCGTTTCTATTGATAGGCCCAATCCGCTTCCTGAGGATGAATCTCCGATTGAGGCAGTTACCGAGCAACCTGTAGCGCCTCAAGCCTTGAACCCGGAAAATGATCTTAGGCAGGATGAACCGCCAGTTTATTATGATGAGGCTGAGTATGCGGCCCCTCAAAGTGGGGTAGACCCAAGAAAAAAGTTTGAAGGTGAAGGCACAGAGCAAGAGAGTACTCCTCCTTGGAATATGGATGAGAGTGAGCAGTCCTTTGTGAACGATCAAACCATGCAACCATTAGGGAATGAGCATGCGTATGCGCCTTCAGAAAGTAAAGCAGATGTTAAATCAATAGAAATAGCTAAAAGTAGCGTAGCTGTTAAAGAGTGTTCGCGTGATTTAGGTGCTATTCAGCTCTCAGATTGGGTACATATAGGTCGAAACCTCGGTCTGAGTGGTATGACTGAGAGTTTAGCAACACATATATCTTTGGAAGAGATTAGATCTGACGCTGTTGTTCTGCATTACACAAAAGATCAAAAGACGATGTTAAATGAAGTTCAGCAACAGCGGATAAGTGATGCGTTGAATACATATTTCTCTGCGTCAGTGAGTGTTGAGTTTGTTCAAGCGATTCAAACGCAAGAAACACCTGCGCAGTACTTAAATAGAAAACGGGAAGAGCGGCATTCAGAAGCAATAACGTCAATTCGTAATGATGAGACAGTAAAGCAGTTACAGCAACATTTTGATGCACAGATAGAGCTATCTTCTGTGCAACCCATCGATTAATTTTGAGGTAAAGAGCAATGATGAAAGGTGGTATGGGTAATTTAATGAAACAAGCCCAGCAAATGCAAGAGAACCTACAGAAAGCGCAAGAACAAGTTGCCCTTGCTGAGCAAACAGGTGAATCAGGTGCGGGTCTGGTAAAAGTCGTTATGAATGGCCGTCACGATGTTAAAAGCATCAATATTGATGACAGCCTAATGGAAGAAGATAAAGAGATTTTAGAAGATCTTGTCGCTGCTGCTGTGAACGATGCAGTGCGTAAAATCGAAGCATATACTCAAGAGAAAATGGCTGAAGTTACAGGTGGTATGGGCATGCCCCCTGGATTCAATATGCCGTTTTAACCTATGTCGTTTAGTTCACTTATTCAACAGTTGATTACCGCGCTTCGTTGCTTGCCGAGTGTCGGCCCTAAATCTGCTCAGCGTATGGCTTTTCACCTTTTAGAAAGAGATTCTGAAGGTGCTTTGGCTTTAGCTGAAATTTTACAGAAAGCGGTTGCCGAGGTAGGGCATTGTCGCCAATGCCGTACTTTATCTGAACACGATTTATGTGAAATATGTCAGTCTGAAAGTAGAGATCGGTCAACGCTTTGTGTGTTGGAATCACCGGTTGATGTGCTCGCTATAGAACAAACAGGTGGTTACAACGGTTTGTATTTTGTACTTTCAGGACATTTATCACCGATTGATGGTATTGGGCCGGAAGATTTAGGTATAGATAAACTTTTAGAATTTATCCATTCCACAGAAATAAATGAAATAATTTTAGCGACCAACCCTACTGTTGAGGGTGAGGCAACTGCACATTTTATTGCTGCTCAGGTAAAGGAGTTGGGCATTAAAGTGACTCGCATTGCGCATGGGGTACCTGTAGGTGGGGAGCTGGAATTTGTTGATGGCGGTACGTTAGCGCACGCGATGGCGGGCCGGCGCTCACTGCTTTGAGGATTTAAAAGTTGTCAGATTACAATTGGAAAACGTTAGAAGCTTCAGCCGAGGAGCCTATATGGATTAGATCTGAAGCAGATCTAAGTCGGTATTGTAATCACTGGCGAACTTTACCTTTAGTCGCGCTAGATACTGAGTTTATCCGTGTTGAAACCTTTTATCCCATTGCTGGGTTAATACAGGTGGCGGATGATCGCCAGTGTTATTTGATTGATCCTTTAGATATATCAGACTTCAGTGCTCTATCTGAACTGTTTCAAGATCGCTCTGTCATTAAGTTAATGCATGCAGCAACGGAGGATCTTGAGCTGTTTCTTAAAGTGTTAGGAGTGCTTCCCCAACCTGTTTTTGATACTCAGATAGGGGCTGCTTTGCTTAATTGGGGCTTTTCTATGGGATTACAGAGGATGCTTGAGCAGAAACTCGATGTGCAAATGGAAAAGCATGAAACTACATCGGATTGGCTAAAGCGTCCATTGACCTCAAGTCAGATACATTATGCTGCGCTGGATGTCGCTTATTTACCTGAAATCTATGCAATGCAAAAGCAGGAATTTTTGCAGCGAGATACCTATTCTTGGGCTGAGCAAGAAAACCAGAAAATGCTCGATAATGCATTGGTTGATGATGTTGAGGGTTATGACTACTACCTGCGTTTTACACAGATGTGGCGTTGTCCTGTGCATAAGTTAGCAGCATTAAGGGATTTGACTGCGTGGCGTGAACAGATTGCACGGGATCGAGATGTGCCGCGTAATCGAATATTAAAAAATCAGGCTTTATTGCAAATTATAGAGGCGTGGCCGCGTAATATGAGCGACCTTTCTCGATTAGATGAAATTAGAAAGCATATTTTGCGCAGTGATGGTGAAACGATTTTAGGTTTCATAAAGTCGGGGTCTGATAGTGCTGAAGCTAATCCACCAAGGCCTATTCCTAGGCCTCTACATTACTTTTGGAACAAACACCTGAAGAAGCTAAAGGCGATTGCCCGTAAAGCTGCTGAGGCTAATGACGTTGCGCCGGAGATCCTATTGCGTCGTAAAGAGTTAGAGCTACTTATTCGATCGGGTGTTGATGAAGGGGAGTATAGACTACCTTCCCAAATGTCAGAGTGGCGTCAAAAGTTAATAGGCCCGGCATTGTTAGATGAGCTTGAAGTTATAGAGCGTTTAAGATGTTCGAGTTAAATATAAAGGTATTTTCTGCATGAAGGTTTGTTCTGTTTATTTAAGTTCTCGTAAAGATGAAATGTATCTCTATGTCGATAAGCGAGATAAGTTGAGTAAGGTGCCTGAGGCTCTGTTAGAGATGTTTGGCACAGCTAAGCTAGTCATGGATATTCCTTTGACGGCGAACCGTAAACTGGCGAGGGTGGATGTAGATAAAGTGCTAGAGGGCTTAGAGGAAAAAGGGTATTACCTGCAGATGCCGCCTCCAAAAGATGACTATATGCTAGATCTTCATAAAGATAGTCCTGAAAGTGGCGTGCGTTAAGTGGCCGCTCAAGAGGTTTTTTGGCGTAGTAAAAGTTTAGGTCAGATGAGTTCTACTGAGTGGGAATCCCTCTGTGATGGCTGTGCATTATGTTGTTTGCACAAGTTGGAAGATGAAGATACTCAAGAAGTTTTTTATACATCTGTCGTGTGTCATCTGCTCGATTTTGAAACCTGTCGTTGTACTAAATATGAAGAGCGTTGTTCGCTAGTGCCTAATTGCGTAAAACTTAGGCCTGAAGATGTGGATTCATTTCATTGGCTTCCACCAAGTTGCGCATACCGATTGGTTCATGAAGGGAAAGACCTTCCTGAATGGCACCCTCTGGTCAGTGGGGATCAAAAAACAGTGATTGAATCAGGTGCGTCTGTTTTAAGTTGGTATGAAGTTAAAGATGATGAAATAGATGAAGAGGATTTTGTTGATTATATCATTGAGTGATTAAGCAACTTTTAATTATCAGTGTTTATTGTAGGTGAAAGCAGCTTGGATATTGCCTCTTTTTCAAGAGGCTTGTAGAAATAGTAGCCTTGGAAAACCTCACAGCCGAGCTTAAGTAAGGTATCTAGCTGCCCTTCCGTTTCTACTCCCTCCGCTATCGTACTTAGATTCAGGTTCCTAGCTAAATTAATAATGGTTGCACATATTTCAGTGTCCTCGTCTTTACGATGGCACTCTTCTACAAAGGATTGATCTATTTTTAGAATATCGAGAGGTAGTCGTTTTAAATAGTTTAATGAAGAGTAGCCTGTACCAAAATCATCAATAGATATGCTTATATTTAAGGCTTTAAGTTCTTCAAGCACGCTGATACAGATTTCTATATCATCAATTAAGACTCCCTCGGTTATTTCTATTTCGAGTAGTGAGCCTGGAATGGAGAAGAGAACTAACTGTTGTTTTATAAAAGGCACTAGCTCTTCTGATATAAGGTGTTTGCCTGAGATATTAACGGCAATAGGCACCGGAGACAGTCCCTGATCGATCCATTCTCGAATCTGCATGAGGGCTGTGTTGATGACCATTTCGCCGAGTTGGATAATGAGGTTGCTTTCTTCCGCTATCGGTATGAAATCTGTAGGTGGGATCAGCCCCTGTTTAGGATTATTCCATCGAATAAGAGCTTCCAGAGCGATAATATTGTCTTTACTGCGGAAAACTTTAGGCTGATAAACAAGGTGGAATTGCTTCTCTGCGAGTCCGGTTTGAATTAGGCGCTCGTAAGTTGCTGATTTTGTAACATTTTCAGCCATGTGGGCTTGAAATATTTGATAGTTGTCTCGGCCACTTTCTTTTGCTGCATACATGGCTATATCAGCTTCTTGAATTAAGTTATCTGCGTGGGTTTGCCCGCATACAGAAAGTGATATACCTATACTGGTAGGGATATTGAACTGCTTTTTGCTTATCTCTACCGGTTTGCGCATTATTTCTAGGATGTCTTTTGCTTTTTTGCTTATTACATCGAGGTTAATTTTTCCCCTGAGTACGACAATAAACTCGTCGCCTCCCCAGCGAGCGATAAGGTCATCTTCACGTGCGACTTCTGTCAGGCGTTTAGCCACTTCACATAAAAGTTCATCACCCGCTTTGTGTCCGAGAGTATCATTAATTTTTTTAAATTTATCTAAGTCGAGGAAGAATAGTGCAACGGTCTCGTTATGCAGTTTTGCCATCTCTATAGCCGCAGAAAGCGATTTCATCATATATGTGCGGTTGGATAAGCTAGTTAGTGGATCTCGGTAGGCAAGAAATTTAAGTCGAGATTGCAGTTTTTGCTCTCGTGTTACATCGCGTATATGGAGTGTAAATTCAGTACGGGAATCATCTTCCATACGTGTACTGGTTATCGTAACTTCAGCTGGGAAGGGGTGGGCAGATATACGTTGTAGTTGTAGTGCATTTCGTCTATTTAAAACAAGACCATTAGCTGCGCTGAAAAAATGACGCAGGCTGTATTCAACCGCTTCTCTATCTTCTTCGAGAACAAAATACTTGGTAAAGCTTTTGCCTACTACCTGCTTTTTTAGACAGCCCAATGTACGTTCTGCCGACGGATTGAACTCAATGATTTTCCCTTCCCAATCAATGGATATAATGCAATCCATTGATGAGTCTAGAATGGCACTTTTGCGTTTTTCGCTTGCTTGGAACTGATCAATGGCAAAATCTTTTTGCGACATCTCTTGATTGATGCGTGTAATGACCTGGTTATACTTTTTTGCGATTTGGCCAACTTCCGTAAAGGGCTCTTCTTTGACTGGTGAAGTGAAATTGCCTAGATTTTGTTGTTGTTCCATATCGCTTAAAAGGTCAATCAGCTCTGTAGATGCTTGATGCTCAGCAATATTGAGGCCTTGTTTCTCATCTTGTACAGTTACGCGTAATGGAGCAAAGCGGTTAATAATACTAAGTAAGCAGTAACTTACTCCAAAACTATAGAGCCCAATTGCTGCAATACCACAAAGCTGGATTGTGAGCTGCTGGGAAAAAGTAAGTCCTGTATTAAGCTTGCTGTAGTCAGCAAATATAGCAACGGCTATAGTGCCCCAAATACCGGCTAAAAGGTGAGCAGGGATAACAGCAAGTGCATCATCAATCTGCATTTTTTCTAGCCATAGTGTGCCGTAATATACAATGCCGCCAGAGATCATTCCTATAAAGGCAGCCGATATGGGCTCGACAGCGAAACAGGATGCCGTGATGCCAACAAGGCCTGCAATAATGCCATTTAGAATATAACTAACATCAATAAATCGCTTATCAAAGTAATGGAGGGAGGTTGCGATAAGGCCCCCCCAGATGGCGGCAAGACAGGTGTTGAGTAGGATTTTGGGAACTTGATCGTTGATGGCTAGGACACTACCGCCATTGAAACCAAACCAGCCAAACCAAATGAGCAGTGTCCCCATTGTTGCCATAGGAAGATTGCTACCGGATGGGAACTTAGTATTGACATCGTAGCGACCAAGCCGAGGGCCGATAATTATAACGCAGGCTAATGCAACCCATCCACCTACAGAGTGGACGACGGTTGAACCTGCAAAATCGATAAAACCTAGAGCGGCTAACCACCCTTGTTGAGTGTCTTGATAAAGACCACCCCAAGCCCAGTGTCCAGTAATAGGGTAGATAGCAACGCTTAGAATTATCGTTGCATATATGTATCCAATAAAACTCATGCGTTCAGCAACAGCGCCCGACATTAGCGTAGCTGCAGTACTGCAAAACATCATTTGAAATATAAAGAAACAGATTTCATCTGCGGAGTTGTCGCTACCAAAGAGGAAGCTGTTACTGCCTATAAGGCCTAGGTAGGTGTTACCAAACATTAACCCGAAGCCAGCTATCCAGAAGATCGTTGTGGAAAGGATAAAGTCAGTAATGTTTTTTGCTGCAACGTTAATGCTGTTTTTACTGCGAATTCTTCCGCTTTCTAGGCATAAAAAACCGGCCTGCATTAAGAATACTAAAAGAGCTGATACAATCAGCCACAAATTATCCAGCATTTATAACCTTTCCTTATACGGCGTGAGAAAGTGTGTTAACGCTCCGAACTTTTGTAAATCATTAGTCTTAGTAAATAAATATTCTCTATATTATAGAGTAAGAAATGTTTCCTGTGCGTATTTTTTAAGAGGTAAGGTAAAGAGAATAAAAGGATTTTGTTCTGAATAAAACAAAAAAACCGCAAACAGTGATCTGTTTGCGGTTTTTAATGTTAAGCCAGTGTTGGCTTAAGCGTTTCTTACTTCTGGTTGTCTAGCTGAGCTTTGATTAGGTCACCAATGGTAGTTGGGCCTGCAACTTCAACTTCAGCATTGCGTACAGCAGAGATTGCAGCTTTCTCTTCAGCCTGTTCTTTCGCTTTGATAGACAGGTTGATTACGCGGTTACGACGATCCATTGTGATGATCTTAGCTTCAACGTCGTCACCAACGTTAAGTACTGTAGTTGCATCATCAATACGATCAACAGAGATCTCAGAAACTTTAAGCGTACCTTCGATACCTTCAGCTAGTTCAATAACCGCGCCTTTCGCTTCAACGGAGATAACTTTACCGTTTACGATAGTGCCTTTATCGTTTGCTGCAGCGTATTCAGCGAATGGATCGCTTTCAAGCTGTTTGATGCCAAGAGAGATACGCTCTTTTTCTGCATCGATAGAAAGGATAATAGCTTCAACTTCTTCGCCTTTCTTGAACTGGCGTAGCGCTGCTTCAGCATCAGCTTCCCATGTGATGTCAGACATGTGAACTAGACCGTCAAGCTCATCCTGTAGACCAACGAAGATACCAAAGTCAGTGATAGTTTTGATCGTACCAGTAACTTTGTCGTTAGCTGCAAACTGCTCAGCGAAAGTAACCCAAGGATTAGCAGTACACTGCTTGATACCAAGAGAGATACGACGACGCTCTTCATCAACATCAAGGATCATAACTTCCACTTCATCACCAATGTTTACAACTTTTGATGGGTGGATGTTTTTGTTAGTCCAAGACATTTCAGAAACGTGTACTAGACCTTCTACGCCGTCTTCGATAGATGCGAAGCAACCGTAATCAGTAAGGTTAGTGATGCGTGCCTGACACTTGGCACCGGATGGGTAACGCTCTTTGATAAGCGCCCATGGATCCATAGATAGTTGCTTAAGACCAAGAGAAATACGACCAGATTCTTTGTCGAATTTGATGATCTTAACAGTGATCTCGTCACCTGGGTTCAACATTTCAGATGGGTGGGAAATGCGTTTCCAAGCCATGTCTGTAATGTGTAGAAGGCCGTCAACACCGCCTAGATCGATGAAAGCACCGTAGTTAGTTAGGTTCTTAACGAAACCTTTAACTTCCTGACCTTCTTCCAAGGTAGCTAGTAGCTCATCACGTTGGGCGCTATTAGCTTCTTGTAGAACCGCGCGGCGAGAAACAACAATGTTGTTACGCTTAGGGTCTAATTTGATCAGCTTGAATTCAAGCTCTTTACCTTCTAGGTGATCAACGTCACGAACTGGACGTACATCTACCAAAGAACCTGGTAAGAAGCCTTGGATGTTGTTGATGCTAACAGTAAAGCCGCCTTTAACTTTGCCGCTGATGTAACCTTTAACAGTTTCTTCAGCTTCAAATTTAGTCTGCAGAACTTCCCAAGCTTCAGCGCGTTTAGCTTTTTCACGAGACAGACGCGTTTCACCAAAGCCATCTTCAACCGCTTCTAGTGCAACTTTAACGTCGTCACCGATCTTGATTTCAAGTTCATTAGCATCGTTAAGGAACTGTGAACGCGGGATGATTGCTTCAGATTTAAGGCCAGCATGTACAGTAACCCAGTCGCTGTCGATATCAACAACTTCACCAATTACTAATTTGCCAGGGGTCATGTCTAGTGATTGAAGGGATTCTTCAAACAGATCAGCAAAGCTTTCGCTCATTGAAAATGTCCTATATGTAAGGGCCACATACCATTTTATAAGTTTAATGGGACTGTAGCGCTTCAGCCTGTAATACCGGTTTTACAGGGTCAGTTTTAAGTAGTTCAAAAGGGGCGTTTTGACCGGTGTAGCACCCAATTCAATAGAATTTGAGCGCGCATTATACAGTAAAACCATAAGCTTTACATAAGTTTTGCTGTGAATAGGTGATTTGTGGCCAAAAATTTAGCGATTAAATAGGTTTGTCGTAATTACTGAGGCGCTCATAAAGTGCGGTTTGGCATGGTTTTACCACCGTGTCTAAGTCTGCTTTGAGGTTTGAGGGGAGTATGGTTGGGTCTTGTTTGCGGAAAAATATGGTAATTAGGCGCTCCTCTCGTGGAGAGTTTGCGGCAATGTCTATTCCATCGCCTACGCAGAAAGCGAATTCAGGCATATAGTCTCTAATTAACATTTCGCGTTCATTTTCAGCCAAAATTAGCCGTTTGGCGCCAATGAATTTCTTATATTCGTGCCCAGCTGCTGCCGACATGGCTTCTATTTTTAAATTTGAAAAGCGTCTAGCGTCAGGCATATCAAGTAGTAGTCTTTTTAGTTGCCTTTCTACGGCTGTTATCTCTTCTGCCATGCTGAGTGGGGCGAAGTGCTCATTAAGCTCTTTGTAGGTTTGTAAAGAAGCTATTTTTTCTTGCAGGGTTTCTATTTCAGCACGAAGCTCTTTTTGTTCTTCAATAAGCTGTTCATTATCTGCCATTAACCCTTTAATTACTTTCTGTGTTGGGGTCGCTTTACTTTCATAAAAGGTAGAAGGGAGCTGCTTTGCGCCTAGCTCACCGATTGTTTCGGAGTGGGTGCTTGTAGGTAGAACGGTAAAGCCAAATTTCTCAAGGTCTTTTAGGTTTTCAGCGTGTTGACCTTGCATTTGGTTATACATAAGGAAGCCGCCGCCTGCTAAGGCGGCCAGAATTAAAGGAATAAGAATAATTAAGACAATGCTTTTTTTGTTTTTCATCCAAAGCCTTTATTATGGGGCTAAAAATAAGCCTCAATTGTGCTGATTAATTCTGTTCCGATTGGGTAGCGGAATACTGTAGTTGCATTAGTACAGCATCTAATAGAATGCGACCACTTTCAACCAGCATTGCTTCAGATTCAGGATTAATAGCGCGGCCTTGGCTATCTTTTTCTAGTTCATCGTCTAGGTCGGATAGTTTTTTTATCGGCGGAAGCTGTTTTTGTGCACGTCGAATATTTTCAGCTTCTACTTGCCATGCTTCGGCACTATCACGTTCCTGCTTAAGCTCTGACTCTCGTAGAGGAATTAGACTACCTTCTTTACGCACCTCTTTTAAACGTTCGACTTGTTTGCGCATAAAGACGAAGTCGGGATCTTCTGAGGTGCGCGATTGATGGCGTTGAGCAATCTGACCAAGAAAAGCTTTAACGCTAGGGTAGGTTCCATGAGGAGCAGAGCGAACTTTATCCCAAGATAAAGCGTTATCTAATGCGCTTTCTCCGATTATTTCAGGATCATATAGCGTTGGGTAGTCTATATCAGGCATGACCCCTTTATTCTGGGTGCTTTCACCTGAAATTCTATAAAATTTTGCGTGCGTTAATTTTAGTTGGCCATGGTTTAAGGGAAGTAAGGTTTGCACTGTCCCTTTACCAAATGTTTGTCCGCCGATGATAATGCCTCGATGATAATCTTGAATCGCTCCGGCAAAAATCTCTGATGCAGAAGCGGAGAGGCGATTTATCATGACCGCTATAGGCCCCGTATAAGCAACCTTTGAGTCACGATCACGTAGTACTTCGACACGTCCAGACGAGTCTTTGACTTGCACCGTGGGCCCGTGCTTAATAAATAAGCCGACCGTATCATTGGCTTCTCTAAGTGAGCCGCCGCCATTATTTCGAAGGTCGATAATTAGGCCATCAATTTCGTCTTCTTTTAGCTCAGTAATTAATTTTTCCACATCGCGAGAGGTGCTTTTGTAATCATCATCACCCCTTTGTAGTGCTGCAAAATCGATATAAAATGCGGGAATTTCTATAACACCAAGTTTGAAGTCTCTGCCTAAATGGTTTACTTCAATCACGCGTTTTTGCGCTGATTGCTCTTCCAGTTTTACTTTGTTTCGCACAATCTTAACGATTTTTGATGGTCTTTCTTCTTGATCTGAGCTTTTTATTTCTAAGCGTACGGTTGTATCTTTCGGTCCACGAATCAGTTGTACAACATCATCTAACCGCCATCCAATTACGTCCTCTATTTCACCATCTTCACCTTGACCAACACCGATAATTTTGTCGGTAGCTTTTAGTTGTCCTGTTTTATCAGCAGGGCCAGCAGGAACTAAGCGAACAATCTGGGTGAATTCGTTTTCACTTTTTAAGACAGCACCAATCCCTTCTAAAGATAAGCTCATGTTTATCTTGAAGTTTTCAGACTTTCTAGGTGAAAAGTATTGTGTATGAGGGTCATATTGTTTGGTAAAAGCGTTAGCGAAAGTTTGGAATACATCCTCGCTATTTACCTGTAGAGAGCGTTTTAATTGATTGTTATAACGTTTAATTAAAACCTCTTTTGCTTCTTCGTCTGTTTTTTCAGCAAATTTAAGATTGAGTAAAGCGCTTTTTAAACGACGATCCCAAAGAGCATTCATCTCCTCTTCGGTTGTAATCCAAGGTGCTTCTTCTCTATCAGTGTTTAGGTTCTCATCAACATCAAAGTCAAATTTTTTGCCTTCTTCTAGTTCGCTAATGGTGAATTTTAAGCGATCTTCAAGACGTGTTTGAAAGCGGTTATAGATAAGGTAGGCATCATTTAGATCCCCTTTTTTGATGTTGTCATCTAGGGTGTAACGATACTGTTCAAATTCATCAATATCGCTTTTGTAAAAATAGCTGCGAGACGGATCTAAATCTTTTAGGTATTGATCAAATATTTGATCCGAAAGAGAGTCATCAATAGATATTCGATTGTAGTGACCAAGCTTTAGTGACTCATTGATCTCCAACAGAGTTTGTTTGTGAATTGGTTCTGCTTCTAGCGGGGTTACCAGCGCGTAGGCTGTAATAGGTGCTAAAAGAGAAAACGCTGTAATGAAAAGTGTATTTAATAGCGGTCTATGCATAATGTATTTCTTAACTTTTTAGCTCTAGATTCTGTTGTGACCTCGTTTAGGAGGGATTAGTTCCCAAACTTATGTTAGTTGAGTGTAGACATGCTGAAGAGTGATGTAAAATCAATTGCTTCTAATTCTCTGGTTATATTGGAATAAAAAATGAAATTTGTTTGTAGGCTTGTAGGCTTAGCTCTGTTATCGGTATTGTTATTTGGCTGTGGTGAGGATGCCGCAGAAGAAAGGTTTAGGCAGGAGTTGGTCGATAAAGCATTGAATGATGATGTCAGCAAAGCGGGTGCTGCCTTTTTACAAAAGAACGCTTTGCGGGAAGGGGTTGTTACTACAAAAACTGGTTTGCAGTATAAAGTGCTCAAGCAGGGGGAGGGTGAGAGGCCTTCAATTACCGACTTAGTGACTGTTCATTATGAAGGCACGCGTGTAGATGAGCATGTATTTGATAGTTCATACCAGCGGGGAGAGCCTTCCGTTTTTCCATTAAATCGTGTGATCAGAGGTTGGACTGAAGGATTAATGATGATGAATAGAGGTAGTACGTGGATGTTGTTTGTACCCTCCGCGCTTGCATATGGGGCAACCAGTCCTGCAGATGATATACCGGCTAATTCAACGTTGATCTTCAAGGTTGAGTTAATTGATTTTACAGCTGCAGAGTAGGAATTAAGGGAATCTTATGTCTGAATTATTAGTTGATCTTAAAGAATTTTTGCAATCAGCCCCTACGCCTTATCATGCTGTTAATGAGATGGTTCAGCGTCTAAATGCGGCGGGTTATCAGTGTGTTGATGAAGCTGATGCTTGGTGTGTAAGTGCTGGCGGTCGTTATTATACAGTGCGTAATGGCTCTTCCATTGTTGCATGGTGCATGCCCGCGAATCGAAGCTTACTCGAATCAGGTTTTAGAATGGTGGGAGCTCATACTGACTCGCCTTGTTTAAAAGTTAAGCCTGTACCAGAGCTTTGTAAGCAGGGCTATCAGCAGTTGGGTGTTGAGGTTTATGGTGGGGTTTTGTTGAACCCATGGTTTGACCGAGATCTGTCCATGGCAGGACGTGTTAGCTATTTAGATGCTAGTCGATCGCGGCAGCAGGCTTTAGTTGATTTTGTTAAACCTGTAGCTATCCTGCCTAGTTTGGCTATCCATTTAGATCGTGATGCTAATACTAATCGTACCATTAATGCTCAAACACAGTTGCCGGTCATTTTGGCTCAAGGTGAAGAAAAGTGTGACTTTAAATCCATTTTAGCTAAGCAGTTAAATAAAGAGGGTGTATCTGATATTGATGAAATTCTGGATTATGAAATTTCATTATATGATACACAGGGCCCATCTATTGTTGGGCTTGAAGAGGAATTTATTGCTTCTGCACGGCTAGATAATCTGCTGAGCTGCTTTATGGGTCTTAAGGCGTTGCTTAATGCTGATTCGGAAGAGGGGGTGCTATTAGTATGTAATGATCATGAGGAGGTTGGCAGCATGAGTGCTGCGGGCGCGCAAGGGCCGATGTTGAGCCAAGTTATAGAGCGTTTACTGCCTGTTGCAGAGGATCGAGTAAGAACGATTAACCGGTCTATGCTTATCTCGGCTGATAATGCCCATGGGATTCATCCGAATTTTGCGGATAAGCATGATGAAAATCATGGTCCTTTGCTCAATGCAGGTCCTGTGATCAAAATTAATGCAAATCAGCGTTACGCTTCTAATAGTGAGACCAGTGGTTTATTTAGGGATTTAGCCCAACAGGTAGGTGTTCCTGTTCAGTCTTTTGTTGTGCGTAGTGATATGGGATGTGGTAGCACAATCGGGCCTATTACGGCAGCAGGGCTTGGGATTAAAACCTTAGATATTGGCGTACCACAATTTGCGATGCATTCAATTAGGGAGCTAGCCGGTGTTCGGGATGTGGGTGCCTTAATTAAGATTTTAGAGCAGTTCTACTGCGAAGGTAGAGTTTAATTTTAGTAAGCATTAGATCGGAAAGCGTTAAAGTGATTGGTTTTAACGCTTTTTACCTATGCCAAGGTGAGTTGTGAGTGTTTCTCCACTTGTTAAACGCTCTATGCTGATTTCTTCAGTTAATTCTTCAGTTAATTCTTCAGTTAATTCTTCAGTTAATTCTTCAGTTATTTAATTCAGAGCTGATAACACTAGTGCTCCTTCTTATTAGAATTTTTTAATCGGTATGTTTTATGCAAGGCTTACTGTAAAGAGTATGATTTTCACTCATAAAGATAAAACTGCATCATTTTAGTGCGCTCTTTATAGGTGATTGATTCTGGTGCACGTTCTTACTAAGGGAGAGAGAATGTTTAAAAAGGTGCTGGTGTTTACGGATCTGGATGGTTCGTTATTGGATCATTTTACTTATAGTTATCTAGCTGCTGCTCCTTTATTAGAGCTTTTCCAAGAAAAGGGGGTACCTGTTATCCCTGTTACTAGTAAGACCCGAGCAGAGTTAAAAGTGTTGCGCTCGGAACTTGAAAATTCACATCCCTTCGTGGTGGAAAATGGTGCCGCTGTTTTTATCCCGCAAGGGTATTTTTCAGCGACCCCATCCGGTTGTGAACCTTTAGACGGGTACGATTGTTATCAGTTCTCTAAGTCTCGAGAAGTTTGGATAAATTTATTATCTGAGATGGAAGACGAGTTTGAGAGGGAGTTTGAAACATTTACTTCGTTAGGTGTCGATGGGATTGTCAGGCTTACGGGGTTGTCTGAAGAGGCGGCTAAGCTGGCTAATCAGAGAGAGTATAGCGAGCCAGTGATGTGGAAGGGTTCAAACGAGCGTAAATCTCTTTTTGTCGAAGCATTAAAGAGCTCGGGAGCAACCGTTTTGCAGGGGGGGCGTTTCCTGCATGTTACCGGTCATTGTGATAAAGGTCGTGCCCTTCAGTGGCTATGTAAAAGATATAAAAATGATTCACCAGCGGAATCATTTTTAACTATTGCTGCAGGTGATAGTTATAACGACAGGGAGATGTTAGAAGTTGCGGATTGTGCTCTCGCCATTCGATCACCTGTACATGATTTTCCAGATATTAAGCATTCAAATATTTACCGTTCTATGCACTTAGGCCCGCAAGGTTGGGTTGAAGGTATGCGTAAATTTTTGAGTACGGAAGAAACATCCATAGATGTAGATATTATTGACTATCTGCAGAATAAGCTTAGGAGTTGATATGGCTGATTTTTATCAGAATGGAATTATTACTACGCTACATAATCTGTCGAATAGGCCAATTGAAGAGGTAGAGGCTGAGTTAACTCGGTTTGGCCGGAAAAGGCCCATGTCACTTATTTTGCCTTCACTTTTTTCTGAGTTAAAGGGGCCTGCGTTAGGGCATATTGTTGACGAACTTTGTAAAGTGCCCTATTTATCAGAGATTGTTATCGGGCTTGATCGAGCTAATGAAGAGCAGTTTTGCTTTGCTCAGAATTTTTTTAAAAAGCTTCCACAGCATCACCGCATTCTTTGGAATGATGGTCCCCGTTTACGAGAATTGGATGCAGAACTTCAATCTTTGAAATTAGCCCCTAAAGAACCAGGAAAAGGACGAAATGTTTGGTATTGCATGGGCTATGTGCTGGCGTCAGGACGTGCAGAATCTGTGGCTTTGCATGACTGCGATATCACGACCTATAACCGAGATATGTTAGCGAGGCTTATTTATCCTGTCGCTAACCCTCAGTTTAACTACGAGTTTTGTAAAGGTTTTTATGCGCGAGTTGCGGATGGGAAAATTAATGGTCGGGTGTGTCGATTGCTGGTTACGCCATTGTTGCGTGCGTTAAAAAAAGTATTTGGCGAGATTGAATATCTGCAGTATATGGATAGCTTCCGTTATCCTTTGGCGGGAGAGTTTTCTTTTCGTCGTGATGTATTGAGTGATATCAGAATCCCGAGTGATTGGGGGTTGGAGATCGGTGTGCTATCGGAGATGCACCGTAATTATTCAAATAACCGCCTTTGTCAGGTAGATATTGCGGATCAGTATGATCACAAGCACCAAAACTTATCGCTTGATGATAAGAATGCGGGGCTGTCTAAAATGTCCATAGATATAACTAAGGCGTTATTTAGAAAGTTGGCCACGCAAGGACATACTTTTAATAGCGAAACTTTCCGTACCATTAAAGCAACGTATTTCCGTATAGCCTTAGACTTTATTGAAACCTATCACAATGATGCGGTTATGAATGGGTTGCAGCTAGATATTCATGGTGAGGAGCAGGCTGTTGAGATGTTTTCGCGGAACATTATTACGGCAGGGGAGCAGTTTCTCGGTAACGCTATGGATACACCTTTTATACCAAGCTGGAGTCGAGTAAGTAGTGCGATGCCTGATGTATTTGACCGTCTGGTTGAGGCTGTTGAATTGGACCATAAAGAGTTTATGGCTGAGACGCTTAAGTAGTTTCTTAAATAGGGATATTACAGATATGGATCGTAGTGTGAATGATTCAGCTAATGAGCAATTAAGTTTTCAGATATCTAACCACCTTCAGGTTATATATTCTGAAAAAAGTGTCGAAATACTGGCTGATTTGGCGTCGGAACTTGTTGAGATAATGCGTCTTCAGCAGGTTGATAGCGTACCTGTATCTCATAAAAACTACTGGGATGAAAGTGATGTCATTATGATTACTTATGGTGATTCTCTATATGAACCGGGCAAAAGGGCGCTAACAACATTGCATCGCTTTCTGCATGAGCAGTGCGATGGGGTCATTAATGGCGTGCATGTGTTGCCCTTTTTCCCTTATAGCTCAGATGATGGCTTTGCCGTCAGTGATTATTATAAAGTAAGAGAGTCTGTTGGCGAGTGGGATGATATTAAAAAACTGGCTGCTGAATTTCGTTTGATGTCTGATGTTGTTATTAATCACTGCTCAGGTGAGAGCGGGTGGTTTCAAAACTTCATTAAAGGAGAGGGGCCTGGAAGTGATTATTTCTATGTGGCGAGTCCTGACGATGATACGTCTCAAGTTGTTCGTCCACGAACAACCTATTTGTTGAGAGAGGTTGAAACTGAAAAGGGCCTTCAGCATGTTTGGTGTACTTTTAGTCATGATCAAGTAGATTTTGATTTTAGAAATCCAAAAGTTTTAAAAGAGTTTGTAAAGCTTGTTCGCTTCTATCTGGATAACGGCGTTAATATTTTCCGTTTGGATGCCATTGCTTTTTTGTGGAAGGAGAGCGGGACAACGTGCCTGAATTTAGAGCAAACCCATGAGGTTGTTCGATTATTGCGACTTTTGATTGGATTTGCTTGCCCTACTGCCATGATCATTACCGAGACGAATATACCGAGTAGGGAAAATCTATCCTATTTTGGTAATGCTAATGAAGCTCATTGTGTCTATAACTTTTCACTGCCGCCTTTGCTCTTGCATGCACTTTTGACAGGTCAAAGTTTTTATTTAAAGCAGTGGATGATGAGTATGCCTCCTGCGCAGGATGGTACGGCCTATTTCAACTTTATTGCTTCCCATGATGGTATTGGTTTGCGGCCAGTGGAGGGGATCTTACCTGATACTGAAGTTGAAATGTTGACAGACAGGATGCAGGAATGGGGAGGGCATGTTTCGTGGCGTGCTTTAGAAGATGGAGTAAATAAGCCTTATGAGATCAATATTACTCTCTTTGAGGCTCTGCAGGGAACGATAGAAGGGAAGGATGAGTTTGGTGTGGAGCGCTTTCTGTGTGCGCATAGAATAATGTTGGCATTGGAAGGTATCCCAGGTATCTATTTTCAAAGCTTGTTGGGTAGCCTTAATGATCATGAGCGAGTAAAAATGACGGGGCATTTTCGTTCAATTAATCGTCATCATTGGGAGTATGATTCATTGGTTCAGCTTCTGGATGATGAAACTTCACATTACGCATATATTTTTGATGCGATGAAACGGCTTATTTCCATTCGTACAAAGCAGGCTGCTTTCCATCCTAATGCAACGCAATTTACCCTCCATTTAGGAGATCAGATATTTGGTTTTTGGCGACAAGGGATTAATAGAAGACAGAGTATTTTTTGTTTGAATAATCTTAGTGATAAGCCAGCAACATTGCTTTTATCGGATCTAAACTTAATAAATACGCATCAATGGTCAGATCTATTGAGTGATGATGTTTTTGATGATCTGCATGCAACGATCGAGCTTGCACCTTACCAAAGTATTTGGTTATCAAACAAAATATAAGATAAGGAAGGATAAAATAAGAAGTGGTCGGAGTGATAGGATTCGAACCTACGACCCTCTGGTCCCAAACCAGATGCGCTACCAAGCTGCGCTACAC
Organism: Neptuniibacter marinus; assembly: GCF_001597725.1. Classification (GTDB taxonomy): domain Bacteria; phylum Pseudomonadota; class Gammaproteobacteria; order Pseudomonadales; family Balneatricaceae; genus Neptuniibacter; species Neptuniibacter marinus. Next base: position 437 of record NZ_LUTR01000001.1, on the reverse strand, counting down.
TCCGACATACCTGCTATGCAGTAAAGCCAAAAGATAAAAGTGGTCGGAGTGATAGGATTCGAACCTACGACCCTCTGGTCCCAAACCAGATGCGCTACCAAGCTGCGCTACACTCCGACATACCTGCTATGCAGTAAAGCCAAAAGATAAAAGTGGTCGGAGTGATAGGATTCGAACCTACGACCCTCTGGTCCCAAACCAGATGCGCTACCAAGCTGCGCTACACTCCGACATACCTGCTATGCAGTAAAGCCAAAAGATAAAAGTGGTCGGAGTGATAGGATTCGAACCTACGACCCTCTGGTCCCAAACCAGATGCGCTACCAAGCTGCGCTACACTCCGACGTTCATCTTTTCAGATGGCTCCCTGAGCTGGACTCGAACCAGCGACCAATAGATTAACAGTCTACTGCTCTACCAACTGAGCTATCAGGGAT